>NZ_NMQW01000017.1 GCF_002234615.1 Paenibacillus rigui
TAGTGAAAGCTGATACACGAGTCGACCAGTATATCACCTCTCTAATCGTCGGCACCGTCAGATGGTTATAAAAGACAGAGTTTACACAAACTATTTTACAGACTCAAGAGAAAAATGCAATTGGTATAGATCTGTTTTTCCCATCTCCATGCGTGGATCCATTTACGCACCTACCCTTACGACACCCATCGGAGTATCGTATTTAATAATTATTTCATATTTTCTTTTTATTCTTTAAGATAACGCTAATTCGTCTTGTTAACATTTTAAGGGAAGTGATCATATCCTTGAGATAACCTTTATTTTCTTTAAATATACAAATAAAAATACTACCGCAATTAATTGCAATCCAAAACCTATTATTCCAAAACTAACAAATATCATTGAGATTATTGGCATTAAAATAATAAAAAGTAATGAACCATAAAAAATAAAAGTCCTAATTCTAAAAATTTTTTCAAACAAATCATGAATTAACCAAATAAATAAAGGCCCCCCAAAAATTAATGATAAACCCGAGAAAATAATATTTAGTCTTCTAAAGCTCGACGCTTCACTTTCCCACATAATAAAGTACATACTGACAATAATTGAACATACAACCATATAAAAGATGGGAATGGCTGGTCTAAATAATTTAATAAGGAAATCAGAAAAATCTTTTGTTTTATATTCAATTATATATTTAGTAGCTTCTCTATTTAGTTTGTCTATCTCTACTTGTACTAGCGAATTAATTACTTGCAACTTGTTCGAATTGTGATCCGAATAATAATCTCTTATTACTTTTCTTAAATCATCAGTGTAGTATGGACTACAATTTCCTAGTGCATCAAATAATTTTTGTTCATTCTTTTCACTAGGAGTTACAATATTAAGGGAGATAACACTTTCTAATTGACCATAATGAGCTGCCGTTTTCCGGTTACTGTCAAAATTTATTTTATTTTCATTTTGAATAATTGCCTTGTTTTCCTTATAAAGCCATATCATAAAGGTGAGTATAAAAGTTAGAATAGCTGAACCTATTGGATTTGATTTAACCAGAAAAAATAACTGATAAAGAGTATTCAATTCTATAATATCTCCTATTCTTAGGAACCAAGATTTCTTGAATTTTATTAAATGTTAAATCAGCATTTATATGATTGATTAATTTAATGTTCTGAAACTTGTAAGTGCTTTTTCTTGTAACTCTTGAAGTGTATTATCAATCGTTGATCCTTGGTATTTATTTGCACGGTTCATTATCTCAAGAATATACCATGATATTGAAAGTCTATATTTATTGAATTGTTCTTCTGTTACATTAACTTCCTGTCCAAGATTTAAATTTAGCCAAGGACAATTTGATAGAATTCTAGAGTCTGCTTTTCCATTTTTATGAACTAAGACATTACGAATTTGTGAATGTTCAAAAATTGCATTTTTAACATGGTCATCAATAAATCCACCGTGCCCTACACAACTCAGTATAGATTCAAATCTTCCAACCCCCGTCTTCATGCCAGCTTTTTGGTTTTGTTTTAAACAATCCAGTAAATATATGGATTGTTCGTTCTTATCCATATTATAGAACTCAATCAATGGTCCATTAATTTTCTTTATTTGTTCTTCTGACTTAACTCTCTCCTCGTTCTCTAGCAGATGAATAATAAAATCATCGACAAGGGCTTCCAAAATTCCCCACAAACGAATAGTGGCCAAATTATAAATATAAGAATAATTATTGTTTTTTTCCTTCTGTAAAAAAGGTTTTAATTGTCGAAAATAGGGTTCACTTTCCCCTTCTGCTAATTTATTGTTCATAAACATCATTCCAAGTAATGTTAATCTTGTATAAGAATCAAGATCGTTAATAATTTCCGTAAGATAAGCATCAAAGAAGTTATTGCTCTGCTCCAATTGCTATACACCACTTTTCTTGGATGTTTTCGTACTTTAAACGCAATACCAGGCACTTAATGACTTTGAAAGATTAAAAGACGACACTCCTAAGAGTACCGTCTATATCCGCACTAAGCTTCGATGGGCCAATCCTTATACTTTTCTTTTGCTCGTTCAACAATAGCACTAGTCAAGAACGATAGCTGCTCGCCTTTAATCTGTTCCCGCATAAGCACGAATTTAACCGCCAAAGTAACCTTAGCCATAATGTCCTGTCGATGCGGGTTGGTCCAGTCAATTTGGAATTCCTTTTTCATAGCGCTCACTACTTTTCGAATTAATCCAGCAACAAAGTCATTGGAAAATGCATCGTTACCCATGTTTTCAACAATGTAATAGAATGCCATTTCTTCATCTGTTAACCCAAGTGCTTCTTTCTTTTTTCGCTCTTCTTCTATTTTCTTTTTGGCCTCTACCATCATTTGTGCTACTGTAGCCGCACTAATGACACGATTGTGATAATCATTAATCGTATTCTCTAGCATTACACTTATCTCTTTGCCCAGGGTATACTTCTGCCTGAGCATATAGAATACTTCTTCTTCGAGCAATTTTTGCATTAACTTCAATCGAAGATCGACGTGAGGCTTTTTCTCGAAATCGGCGAGAAATGCTTCGTCAAGAATCGAAATGTCCGGCTTCTCAATGCCCACTTTTTCAAATAAATCAATTACTTCTTCACTAGCACCGATACTCCGATCGATCAATTTTTTTAACTCTTGTTCAATTTTTTTGGGCTTTCCATCGCCCCCATTAATCTTAAACTTCTTAATTTGTATTGCTGCAATTTCATAGAGAAGAACATCGTTAGCATGAGAAATTACCGGTTGAAGATGCTTAACGAGTTGGTAAGCCTTATCTAACTTTGCTTGAGCATTTAGAAAAGCATCCTCATCCGGCCCCATCAAATGGCCGACAAGATCAGCTATCCAATCCTCGCGCTCCACTTTCGGTTTTGAACGCCAATCGGTTACATTCATACCTTTTGGTATAAAAGCGCGGACCACATCAAGCGACGCGAAGAAGATCGGCACCGCCTCCTCATCAATATTACCAGCCGGCTTCCCCTTACCTCCGCCTTGCGTGTATTTATGTGTCGCCTCTTTAAGGGCTTCGGCTATGCCGATATAATCGACGACCACCCCACCCGTTTTACCGGGATAGACCCGGTTGACGCGCGCAATAGCCTGAATGAGACCATGACCTTTGATTGGCTTATCAACGTAAAGGTACGTCAGTGGTGGAATATCGGTACCGGTCAACCACATATCACGAACAATAACGAACTTAAGAGCATCTGCAGGATCCTTCAGTTTCGCCTTAACAGCATCCTGCTCTTCTTTCGATTTAATATGGGAATAATCACTGCCAGGTTGTTTTTCCCTCCAGGTAAACGGATCTTTATCGATATCACCAGTCATTACGATCTCAATCGGAGGACATCCTTCAATGGCCCTCATTTTCTCATAAAGAGCAACACAGATCTCACGACTCATACAAACAATCATTCCCTTGGCATCTGGAGATGCCGCCTTTCCAAAATGGTTCAAGATGTCCTTTGCTAGTGTTTCTAATCGTTCGGAGGTTCCGACGACTTTTTCAAGCGCTGCCCATTTGGCTCGTTGTTCATCCCACTTGCCATCTCCAACTTGACTTACGATCTGTTTAAATTCTTCATCAAGCTGGGCGTTTTCTAAATCAAGCGGAATAAGGCGAGACTCGTAATAGATCCGAAGCGTTGCACCGTCCAGAGTAGCCTGTTGCATGTCGTAGATGTGGATTACATTGCCGAATAACTCAAACGTATTCCGGTCCGCGAAAGTTATTGGTGTACCGGTAAATCCAACGTGTGAGGCATTCGGCAAGGCACGACGGAGATTGCCTGCAAAGCCGTCGAAACTATATTGGGTACGATGTGCTTCATCGGATATGACAACAATGTTCCTGCGCTCAGAACAAATTGGGAACTCACCTTCTCCATCCTTCAATCGGAATTTCTCGATCGTGGAGAAGATGATTTGGCCTGCCTCGTTACGCAGAAGTTCCCGTAGTTCGTTCGCGTTTTCGGCATGATGAACATTTCCAACAAGAGAAGCACCTTGTAGGAATGTTTCATGTAGTTGCCCGTCGAGGTCTGCCCGGTCAACCTGGATGACAATCGTCGGATTTTCCATTTTAGGATGCCGGGACAAAATCCCTGCAAAAAAGAGCATAGAGAAAGACTTGCCTGAGCCTGTAGCGTGCCAAAGAACACCAATCTTACGGTCACCCTCTGGCTGGGTTGCGCGAACAGCATGTTCCACTGCAAACCTAACACCAAAGTATTGATGATACTTTGCACCAATCTTTATAGCTTCTTTGCTGCCATCTTTCATAAAAGTAATAAAGTTACGAATGTAATCGAGAAGACGCTCTTTATCGAACATCCCTTGGATCATTGTTCGCATGGAATTCGTGATATGATTATCTACTTCTTTACCATCAATAGACTTCCATGCCGCATAAAACTCATACGGCGCTCCCGGGATGCCATGGAGCGTTTGGGTGCCGTCGGAGATGACCGAAAAAGCGTTATAGTTGAACAGTTGACTGATATCATAGGTATAATTAGTGATCTGGTTATAAGCATAGTCAATCGTTGCCTGCTCACTGTACGGACTTTTAAGTTCAAACACGACAAGTGGTAAACCGTTGATGTAAATAATCAGGTCCGGCCGCCGCGGCATCTTACCTTCAATGGACAATTGATTTACGACAAGGAAGTCGTTTGCCAAAGGCTCTTCCCAGTTGATAGGGGTAACATGATGAAAGACTTGCTCGCCATTCTCCTCGTAAGAGAAATCGATGCCCTTAGTGAGCATCTCATGAAATCTCTGGTTACGTTGAAGTAGCGTAACTCCATCCGGATCAGTAAAGTGAGACACAAGAGAAGAAATATGCTGATCCGGGATTTCTGGATATCCATCCTTTAGGAATGATTCCAATCGTTCACGAAGCACGACCTCACTGAGAGAGGAACGACCGAACAGGTTCATAGCATGGAGGTAATTGTATCCAATGTTTCTGAGTCGTTCAATTGTCGTTTCCTCGAAGTCCGTTTCATAAAGTCCGTTAACCAACTGATAACACCTCCTCGACTTGTTCCTCTGCTGCCTTCAACTCAATTTCTCCAGAAAGAAGTCGGGGAAGCAAGTAGTCTCTTGTATTCATCAAAGTTTCTATTTCATTCGTTAGCAATTTAATCTGGGCAAATAACGGCTCTACTTTTTTATTAAACTCTTGTACTCTTTCCGAATTCAGTATTGGTAGTGCTTTGAAATTGGAACGGTTAACCTCAAGAAATGTACTTCCATTTGAAATCGATCTAATCTTTTCCATATTGAATTTCAACCATAAAAACAAATACCATGCCGAGTATCTTTCGTTAGGAATAAGAATAATGAACCCCTGATTTGTTGCAGCTGGCTCTTGGTTTATTGCAATTACACCAATAGTTGCTCTACTGGTCATCATTACTGAATAGGCCGGAAACATTTTTGCAGAACTTTCATTTAGCCCCATTTCGGTTATTTTTTTAGCTGATTTATTTACGAACAATGTTTTAGATGAAGTCAAATCCGTTGGTGAAAACCAGTTTATCTCACCGTTTTCCCAGTATTCATTTACTTTTGTACTCGGAGTTCCACCTCCAAGAACTTTTACTGCAGATCCAATGTTTGTTACCTCGAAGCAAGCAGGGATTGTCCCTACTTCCTCTATTTCATGAAATTCCTCCTCTTGAAAAGGACCAAACTCCACAAACCAATGCTTATACAAAGTTAACGCCATCTGTTCGAGGGTTTCGATCATGCGACGATTGATTTCTATTTTTGCATTGAGCGAGTCGAGGATATTCCCAATTTGCTTCTGGACTTCAATTTTTGGAAAACTTGTTGTGTATTCCTCAATTCTAGTTGGAGCTGTATGAAGTATTTTAGTACCGGAGGCACTTTGAAATAGGAAATTATTAAAATCCTTTGATAAAAAAAGCCAGTATAAATAACTCTTATCAATAAGATCTGACCTTAACACTTCAACTTTTCCAAGCCTTTGGTTGTGCAGATATTTACGGCCATCATCAGGGATTCTACCTGGAATCCCCAATATTTCTCCTCCAGCAGTCTGGCATGTCATAACTAATAAAATATCAGATGGTATTAATTCGTATTCCTTAGGATACTGACCTGTATATTCCTTTATTTTAGTGGTTTCAAATCGAAAGCCCCCATCATACCTAAAGTTACCAATATTCACCACAACTGGATTGCCATTCTGTTCTTCCGAAAAATACTCGCTTTTAAACGGCCATCCATGGTGAATTTTTATGACCTCGGAAAGTTTAAGTATACTTCTGGTCATAATAGCCCCTCCAAATTTCGAACAATCCGTTCTTGTAACCGGTTTGACTCCTCAAATTGTTCCCGAAGTAGTCCTATTAAAACATCCATTTTTTCTTCAAAAGGTATCTCGTCTAGTTCTTCCACCTGTGTTCCAACATAAATGCCTGGAGTCAATTTATAATCTTTATCAATAATTTCATCTATACTTACTGCTTTACAAAAACCCTCTACGTTATTAAATGCTTCTTCTAGATTGCGATATGCACTATAAACAGCAGCAATCTCTTTAATATCCCCTTTTGATAAAGCCTTTTGCTTTCGACTAACCATGATTCCTTTCTTCCTGGCATCAACGAATAACACCCGGTTCTTGCGCGCACGGAAGCCTTTCTCCCCGTTACGGTTCTTGCTTAAGAAAAAGAGACAGCACGGGATCCCTGTAGTAAAGAACAACTTCTCCGGTAGTTGTACGACGCAATCGATGTAACCTTCATCGACCAACTTCTGGCGTACATCTTTCTCGCCAGTATTATTAGTCGTCATCGCTCCGTTTGCCATAACAAAACCGGCAGTCCCGCCCTCTTTAAGGTGGTAAAGGAAGTGCTGCATCCACATATAATTGGCGTTACTGTCGGTTACAGCTTTGTCATAATCCGTTAGAAGACGTGGGTCTTTCTTTTGGACTTTCTCCGCTCCCCACTGCTTCATGTTAAACGGCGGATTAGCGATTACAAAATCAAACTTCATGTCCTTGTACTTATCCTCTAATAATGAATCACCTAGACGAATATCAGCATTGATTCCGTGCATAAGCACGTTCATTTTCCCTAGACGAACGGTTAGATCCACGCTTTCCTGTCCATAGAACGAGAGTGCCTGCTTGTTTTCAGAATATTTTTGGGATTGCACAAACATGCCACCTGAGCCGCACGCCGGATCCAGCACTGTCCCCGATTCCGGTTCCAACATAGCAACAAGCAATTCTACAATTGAACTAGGAGTGAAAAATTGGCCGCCACGGTTGCCTTCACTAGAGGCAAAATTGCCAATGAAATATTCGAATACCCTACCCAAGACATCTACCGATTCATCGTTAGAAGAACTGAACGCGTCTCGAGAGAAAATTTCGATTAGTGATGCCAAGTTCTCCGTTGGCAGGTTTGTTGATTGATATATGCGAGGCAAAACACCGACAAGATCAGCATTCTCGTCTTCGATTTTTTTCATCGCTGTATCGAGAATCTCTTTAATTTGGGGCTGCTTCGCATTTTTTACAATGTAAGACCAACGTGATTCCTCCGGAAGTACATACACGCGTTCCGCTATGTATTGGTCACGGTCATTTAAAATTTCATTACGCATTTCCTCATCTTCAAAATATAAGGGGCTACTCGGATCACTGAGTTGCTTCTCCAATTCTTGCCGACGCTTGTCATACCGTAGAGACAAATAACGTAAAAAGATCAGTGGCAAAACTATATGTTTATAATCTGCAGGGGCCACAGTTGACCGCATGCGATTAGCTGCTTCAAATAGGTCTTTCTCAAAATTTATATCAGCTTTTGTTGTACTCATTTTTACTACATCCTCCAAAGACAAAGAAGTCTATTATTAATCCTAATTATTCATTAAACATTATTCGACACAGAATTGCTTGTGTCCTTCTAATTGATTAGTTAAATATTACAAAAAAATCAAGATTTCCTTTTTGATGAATATGAAAATAAATCCAAGTACCTAATAGATTAAGATAAAAGGTACTTGGATTATTTTATTGAATCTACACTCCTGTATTACCTAATAATTCATTGATCAATCTTCATCCTCTTAGAGATCTGCTTCAGACTATGGTTAATATCTTGCAAATCTACAAAATGAACATAAACCTCGACCTGATCGTTACTATAAAATGATAATCCTTCTTCAATTTGACCTGTGACACCATCATGTAACGGATACAATAAAAAGATTTTCCTAGCATTATATTTCTTGGAATATGCATACATTTGGTACATATCCCCCTGGGATATTCCATAGTTAGAATATAAACTATTTAACAATTTCCATTTCGTATCCATAACGATAACTGAGTCATTTATTTCTAAAACAATATCCGGCTGCAGGCTAAACTGCTTTGGCTTGTCAAACAAATGATAGGATTTATCCTGTAGTTTAATTTTATATTGTGATCCAAGATGCCTACTAATAACATTTCCCATATATGCTTCAAAAATTTTTTCCATAGGAAATAGGAGTGCATAGGCAACACTTTTACCCGCAAAGGTGGTAAAACTTTTGTTCAATAAAAATAGCTTGCACCATTCAAGCAGTAATTGATATTCCTTCATGCTCCTATCTAGCTTTATATTTGCAAAGTCTTTCTCATAGTTAACTGATTCTTCAACCATTTCGAATGAAATAAGTAATTGTTCTATGTCTTTAATATTCTTTAAATCCTTAGATAAATTCAGTAGCTTTTTTAATGTGGTCTTTATAATCCTATTTTCTGACCTATTCATACTAAAAAGATCGTAAGATACGAAAAAACGCTCTTTATGAACTATATTTCTCTTAATATGTTCGTTAAAAATAATTTTCCCTTTATAGAATTTCTCATTTTCTTCATGTTGAATATAACTTGACCTGATTCCTCTCTTTGTTACCTCTCGTGCTTCCTGAACAAACATTTGTATAAAAATTTCATACAAATTATTCTTCATTACTCCAAGACTAGAGTTGTTAAAGGATTTAAAAGCGAAGTTCTTTAAAGACTTAAGCATTGTCAAAAAAATTTTCCTGGTGATGGTTTCAGACTGCAACTGATCTTTTACGTAAATTTTAGGAAGTATTTCAATTTTTGTACCATCACTCATTTGTACAAGACCCACATAGTTCTTTGCGCTTATAACTTTACCTATCCCTTTTTTGCTTGATATAGACATTAGCTCTAAAGCATCGGCACCTGAGTCATTCTTATGGGAAATGATAAAGTTCTCTAATTCATCAAAGGTCTTTGCAGGAATTGATATTAAATTAGGGGGGAGCACTCCGGAAATGTCCCTGACCAACGAATCATATTCTTTTATAACATAGTAGTTTTTCAATGTATTCACCATGAATTAATATTCATAAACTTGGACATAGGCTTCACTATTTAATAAGGCTTCCTCATTTATTTGATAGACATCTTTATCTGCATCAATCTCTGAGATATTGCCAAAAAGTTTTGAATCCACTTTTGTATTTTTGATGAATTTCAGCTCATCGATCTTATTCATATCTCCAAGTACAAGTTGGATTTTATTATAATCCTCATAAAAGTACTCTTGTAGTAAAGGAATTATCGAGTTTTTAAAGATGTTCGCCAAGCATTCTATCGAAGGGTTATCTCTAAGATCCATAAAATAAGCATGTCCAATCATATGCTCCCTGTCATAGAGCACTTCAATTCTTTTATTGATGATATCAAGCAGTTTACTAACTTTGATATCTGAAACGTTAATACTGTCAAGCACACCGCTTTGCGGCATCATCTCTATAAACTTAAACCGTCTTCTTAGTGCCGTATCCAGCAAAGCGATAGATCTATCTGCAGTATTCATTGTCCCTAGAATATAAACATTATCCGGCACACCAAATTTTTTCTTAGAATATGGAAGTATCGCTGTTAATTCCTCTTCTTGACCAAGTCGCTTTGATTTCTCAATTAGAGTTATAAGTTCACCGAAAATTTTAGAGATATTTCCCCTGTTTATCTCATCAATTATAAAAACGTAATTTTTAACCTCACGTTCAACACTGATGGTATTTGTATAGTTGTCTTGGTATTTTTCGATGATTTCGATGAGATCAGATGAATTAATTCTGTTTAACTTATATAACGTTCGAGTTGTTAAGTTTGTATTTCCGTTAAGAGCATATATATTTTCTCTAATGTTTGTAGCAAGCCATCTTACATTTCTTTTTCTCTTATAATCACCTAGGCTATTATCGAAAATATACTCTCCAGTCACAATTCCAATTGCATCAATAGTAGACTTATTATACAAAGAGAGAACAACATCACCAATGCTCATGTTATCTTGAAAGTCTAAAAGCATGTCTCGAACAGTACTTGAATCACAAACTGTTTCATATTCGATTTGTTCAGGCAAGTGATCCCATCCAATTCTTATGCAATTATCCCTAAAGCACTCTCTTTTCGTGTGATTGTCTCCTGCACCTTCTAAGGAAATCTTCCAAATTGTTGGGTTACCAGAAATCATATCAGAGTTATCGTTGTTTGTTACGACTTTCAATTTTGAGGCAGCATCACAAAAACCTTTGAACACTCCGGATTCCAAAGAGTATTTAACTTCACCCGTATGTTCTTCGTCGATAACTGGCTTAATTCCCTCAATAAACTCCTCATAGCCATAGGACTGATGAAAAGTGGTAAATGCAATTTGGCCCTTGTCTTTATACCCTTTATAACGATCAAAGACTTGGTTATAACCAAAATCTTTGACTTCTTGATCAATCTGTTTGAGACTGCTATTCTCGATAATTGCAACAGCATATTTTACTGTATTATAAGTTTTCCCGGTACCAGGAGGACCGTAAAGGATTATATTCCTATCTTCAAAGGGGCTTGTTCCATTCAATGCAACTTCCTCCTTAGCAATTGTTTGCTCATCAGTTCCATCTTCAACTGCTTTTCTATAGTAGGGTTCTAGTTCTGTTATTGCTTCTGAAAATGCATTTAATAGCTGGGCATTATCCATTGATAGAACTTGGTCATACCCAAAACTCCTTCCGATTTCTAATTTGTGGTACTCCCTGTTTTTTGTTTTTTCTATACTGCTTTTAACCTCGTCTGCTGAAATAATTTTTGGATCTTGATTACTTTTAAAAGTTACAAAATATTCGAAGTTTGTAGATTCGGGATTAAGAATATCTAAGAATTGATTATGTCTCTCATAATCTTTAGTTTCACATTTACTATCTTTAATTTCTAATGAAACCCTGTATCTAACCTGACTATCTTTCTTCTCTGCAAAAATTGAAATACTTGTCGGAGACTCTGACTTTTGCGGATCCTTAAGTTCTATCCAAAAATATGTACGAATACCATTTCCGCTACCATCTAGCCATTTAGAAGCTGTGATTTTATCAAAAGTATAACCCAGGTGTTCGAAATGATGACCAACTCCCACAAACTCTTTTCCAATATTTCTTGCCAAATCGCGTAAATCTAGCATTTCCTTTTTCTGATTTTCATCGACTATTTTATCTTGGGACTTATAGTACTCCCCACCATGATCGCGAAGAAAATCTAAAATTTCTTTAAATCTGATATCGGACTTCACTTTAGAGTTATTTCCTTTCAGCATTAACTGTGCATACTCATTATTTACAAATTCAATTAACTCATAGATGTATTTTGGACCTTCATCTGTTTCTATAACATCATCATGGTTTAGAGTAACAGGTATTTCTTTTACGCCACCGAACTCATTCTTATAACTCAATCTTCTTAACATTCCATTAGAGCGCAAGAAATTATAACTACTTCCTTGGTGGTCACCGTTATACCATTGGGAAATCCTCGCATTCTGAACTTCTTTGGAACAAAGCTGTTGTGCTGCTTTTTGAATTTCTGGCTGTTTGAAATAAAAATTCTCCGTATTCAAAGAATTATTTTTTTTGCCTCGAACATATTCGTTGTATGTCATTATCGCAGTTGCTACCCATACTGCAGAAGTAACGTCTTCATATATCATAATGAGCCCTCCACGGAGTGTACCAAATATAACTATTCTGTTGATAATAAAAATAACTTCTTCTCAAACCCGCCACGCTCTTCTCGCTTCTTCAACCTTACTTTTTCAAACTCCTCAACACTTACACATTTGTTATCCAGGATGGCATAGACAAGCTCAACCAAGTCCGCAAGTTCCTCAACTTGATCCTCTTGGTCGGCCATTAAATATTCGTCCAGCTCCTCTTGCAGCTTCTCATTAAGCTTCTCAACATATTCTTGATCGTCCAGCTCCCGGATGGAATATGTAACCCCTTTTGAATCCATAACTTGGGGAATTTTATCACGAATAAGTTTGTTATAGGTTTTCATTTTCTCCACCTATCCCTGGCATGAAATCCAGAATTTCCGTACCAGATTATTTTGAATTGCAAATTCAAGTTCAGATATATGCTTATCCTCTTTCAGTCCGGATGCTCGTATCCCATTAAGCAGCCTCAGGTTCCTTGCTTCCAGATCTATAATTACACTCTCAGAAGGAATGACATTCGATTTGCTACTGTTACAGCTGCGATGAGCATATACAAGGTTCCACAGATCATCGGAGTACAAATACGACCAGGGAACCACATGATCGATTGAAGGTGTTTCATTAGAATCAATCACTTTATTGCAAATGAAACAAATGTGATTTCCATTCTCTACGTCCAAGTATTTACTAAACTTACCTAATGGTTTACGTGGGATCTCATCTTCCTCAATAATCCTTACCTTTTTACATATCTTCGGGGAATGATTAAAACCTTCTAACATCTGTGCCCATCGGTAATTGATCAACTCAAAAACTACAATGCTGTTATCCTTGAGCTGCTTTAAGTTGGCTGAAGGAATTGTGAGATAATCCGAGCCGAGCTCATACTCATATACTCCCTCTATAGCGGCTCCAGAAAGCTTAATGAACCGATGGCTTACATCTTTCTTTAAATCTGCGACAGTCCGTTTTACGGCTCTTTCGTACTGGTTCTGGCAGATAGTTTCCAGGTTCGACTTAAGGTATTTCACCGGTTGCAGGCTACCTGTTTTCTCCTGGTAATCCTTAATTAGCCCTTTGACCGTAGAAACAATCGCTGGTGGCTTCAATGGATTAGGGCTCTGCTGGAGGTTAAAGAAGATCGTCTGCTCCCAGTAATACTTGATTACCTTCTTCGCAATTTCCCTGAAATGAATTGTAGACTGTTCTTCAGAGAAATCGGATTCGATTGCAATTTCAGTAATTGCTTTGGCCCAAGCCATTTTATAGGTATTATCGTAGCTGCAGTTACGAATGATACTTAACCATTTATCAAGAAAGTTCATGGTGACCTCTAAAGTTCGATTGATTTAGTGTCTTTTACTTTGACACTAGGGGCTATGTAATAAACTTTTGGTATTAGTTGTCTAATTCTAATTTTTTCTCCACCAGTCGCATTTTTATATATTGTATATATAGCCCTGAATGGACCTGTCGGTAGGCTCCACCAACCAAATACCACAGTAATGGCACTATAGAACAAACTTATTAACGGGGTAAGATGATACTCAGTAATCCAGTATCGAGACGGATATCGATTTGAGAAAAAACCGAATGAAAAACAAAAATGGTACTGTACAAGTACAGTCTCAAGGGAAATATCGACATTGTTGTATTGTAGTGTTTTATTATCTAATAATTGAACGGCATTTCTTTTTAGCCAGGTAATGAAATCATCTGTGCTCTGTTTATCTCTTCTCCCGAACAGTAAAAGCAAACAGAGTGCCAATGCTATGCTTGCTTGAAAGACCATGTCTTCTGTTTTATGGTCCTTAATACTCCCTGTAAGAACAATTAAACAAACGACCAGTGCAAAAATAATAACTTTCATGATTACAACTTATGTTTAATTTTCAATTGATTTATTGCATCCATGACCTTCTCGAAATCAGTGCTTCCATCTGCATTTTTATCAGTAGTTATATGAGCCGGCGTTTGATATGATATACGCCCGTTGTATTCCATTAAAACATAAACTGCAGGCCTTAGATTCCCATCCTTCTTCCAATCAACAAACCCGTAAGTAACAAGGTAATTTACATTAGGCCCGTGACTAGATGGGATAGAGATCGTTTCTGCGTGCGTATATACATTGGTATTAGCCATTATCCACCTCTAAAAATTTAATTTAAGTATTATCACATCATTGAAAAAACAAGCTCTCAGGGTCGGTCAGTGTTTCTATTGTTAATTGAATCTTACGTGTCAGCTTTTCCTCACTCAAAAAGTACACACTAGGGCTTAAAAGTTCATCCATATGTACTATAATTAATAAGCCCATTAATTCTTGATTGTAGTAAACATTGTAATTAGCTTTAACCGACTCCATTAGGGCCAGCCTTCCGATCATACCGATTAAATGCTGAATTTCATCTTTATCAAATCCACCTTCAAAAAGGTAACTGATTCTATTAAATACTTCCTCTATATCGTTGATATTGGTCTTTAATACAACATAACCATCATCATCTAATAAGTCTGATTTGCTCAGACTCTTTACATTGTTCTTAAAACCAGATAAGGCAAAATAAATTCTAGTAAAAAATTTGCTTAACAATGTAATCACCTTAGGTCTGAATTTGTTCTACTGTTGGAATATCTGCTGGCGCCCATTTCAGTGTCGCTAGCTCGGTACGAGAAATCCATTCTAGTTTCTCATGTTCAGTGGCTACAGGCTTTCCCGAAGTTATTTTAGCGAAATAAGTAATTAACCGGACTTTAATGTTCGGATACTCATGAACAACGTCAGCGATTAATTCACCCACCTTAATTTCACAGAGCAGCTCTTCTTTAATCTCCCTAACAAGGGCTACCTTAGCCTCTTCTCCTTGTTCGATTTTCCCCCCTGGAAACTCCCAAAGGCCTGGTAAAGACATTTCCTGAGACCTAAGCGCACATAAGATTTCATCATTTTCATTTACAATTACAGCACCAACCACATCAACCTGCTTCATGAAGTATTTCCTCCCTTGCCTTACTTGTGAGCTTCGCAACGTCAGTTGGTAAGTCCAAAACATGCATCTTCTTATGGCAGTTAGGGCAGAGTGCAACCGTATTTTCGATGCTATCTTCTCCACCTCGAGCGAGCCATTGTACGTGATGCGTTTCCAGGTACGGCTCGTTTTTCTTATTTTTAAAAGGTGCCGGCTGCTCGCATAATTGGCATTTCCCGTTAGCGCGGCGCTTGGCATATTCAGTAACGTACGGATCACGGTCGTATGTTGTTACCGTTCCCTCTCTTCTTGAAGAGGTCTTCCGGGCGTGTTTTGCCCTCTGCTTAAGATCGTCCATTGACATGCGCTTTGCCTTTCTTTCGTGAACAGCCTTTGCTTCTTGGACAACTATCTCGGCTGGATGGTAATATCGATCCTCACCAATTAATCTTAACGGGAATATCCATACTTTTCTCACATTTTTATTTTCATCTAATTGCTCTTCTTGATAAGGGGTTTGAGCTAATTCCACTCTACCTCGATATGTATATTGTTTTTCCTTATAGACTTCAAAAAGAAATAAATCAACCCCATTAGTTTTGGATTCATTGAGTGTTTTATTTTGCATAAACTCAAGGCTCTGATCATCCTTCATTCCCATACCGGTATAGTGAAGTACATCATTAATCCAACGGTCATCATAGGTTGATTCAACGTGATTTGAGATTAATACAAGAGCATTTTTCTTAAGAGATCTCCTCATTCCACCTTGTGGAGAGCACTGGAATATTGCACGTAATTGATCGTTATAGATTGTATCTCCAGGGGTTAGTCCGTACCAGTTAGTCATAATTTTTTGCCTTCCATAATTTTTTTATGAGTCCTATGAATAAAAATAGCAAAATTCGCCAAAAAAGTATATGAAAAATTCCGAAATCTACTATAATATGGTATTATACCCGGGTATATATAACCACTTTACCTCAATAATACCGAAAAAGGATGGATTTTTTATATGTCTAAAGAATCAAACAAAGAAGGAAATCAGTTATCAAGGATATTTACAGTAATAAAGGAATACTATCTTTTATTCCCGTTAATTATTTACCTAAGCGGATTCTTATACGTCCAAGGAAACTTTAGTTTGTATGTTTTTGAAGCTTTTAGTATTTCCGCCTCACAAACTTCACCTGTATCTCAAGAGAAGTATATATTAAATGGCATCTTTTGTTTGGTAATACTAGTTATTTCTTTTCTTTTCGCATACTCATTCAAATGGGCTTACAAGAGCGTGGATATAGAGAATATTTTCAGAAAAATAAAAAAAACTAAAATAGATAATCCTACAGAAAACGAAACTATCGAACACAAAAGGTTTACAAAAGGAATAGAAATATCATTTTATCTTGGAAAATCAAACAGTATTAAGGTATCAAAAATTAAAGATACTCAAATTGTTGATTCTCATAAAAACAAAAAAAATCAATTAAAAAAAGAAAAAATACATTTTGGCAGTAGTTATTCATCAATTGTTATGTTCATGATATTGGCTATGCCCTATTCATTTCTAATTAATACATTGCTTTTTATCCTTTCGTACAAGGTTTTTAACGCTACGATTCAAATTGATATTTCCTATATTATTTATTTTTCAATATACATGCTATTTTCAATAAATGCTTACTATAAATTGATTAATGAAAAGCAAAGAACAGATTTATATAGCAGTATTACAAACCATTATTCAAAAGAGATGTATAGTTTGGAGGACAAAGATGTTGTTAGGGATGTTTTCTCACGTTTTAAGGATAATAACTTCCATACAATAAATTTTATTGATTCCAGAAAAATCAAATATAATATTACCCAAATCCTTTTTATTTGTATTTTCGGTACGACAATAGCTATTAGTCTTTACTTATATGGTTTAAACTCGCAGATATTAAACATAATGACATATAATAATGGGGACGGCGTCACCAAAGTATCCAGAATTACAACTGCTGACGGAATTGTCAATGAATATTTAGCTCTTGATTTTTCTAAAGATTTCTTTATAGGATACAATGGTGGTAATGCTATAACTATACCCACTTCAAAAATACAATCTATTGAAACTTGGAGTGAGAAAAAGAAAATAAAAATAAAAAAATATGATTCCAATCTTGATCTTGATTTAATTGATAAAGAAGTAGCTCAAACTGTAGAAAATTTTTATAGTTATAGGTTATCTAGAAATGCAACTGGCTTTGTGGGTTTACTTTCCTTGAATTACTATGAGAATAATTACCAACTCATTTCTCCAGATATTTTAAAAAAATCATGGGAAGTTGATCCAACATTTAGAAATAAAAATGTTGTGGATTTCATTGCGTCTGAACTTTCAATACCAATTAAAAATAAGGACAACTTATTCAGTGTATATGTAATTGAGTATTGGAGAAAGGAAAATAGAAAGTATAGATTTGACTTTGTCAAAGAAAAAAATACTTGGAAGATAAATTCAATAAGCCAGGATAATGATTTTGTATTTACTAGTTTAGATTAATATGTAGTGCAATAATTACTAACAAATAGTTTCCATATAATTAAATCTCTGCTAAAATATATTATGCCCTCTCAAAGGGCTTTTCTTTTACATTAAAATGGAACATATGTTCCTATTTGATGCTTTCACAGGAGGTTGCAATGGAACTACACTACTACAAACCAACAGATCTTGAAACCTGGATCAGCAAGAAGTACCAAGAAAATGGGATCCATTATGCTTCCGATTTGGACATTGATCACATTGCCTCTATCTTCAACATCACCGTAAAAACAACCAAAGGAGAATCTAAAGCCATTTGGGATGAGGACTACTCCCTTATTCTCCTTCACGGCTACTTAACTGAAGAGCAAAAACGTGAACACTTCTTTCACGAACTTTGCCACCCCATTAAGCATGTTGGCAATCAAAACTCTATGCCGCGGGCTTTTCAAGAACTACAAGAGATCCAGGCTGCCCACTTTCAGCTGTACGCAGCCATGCCGGCCTATATGCTCGAGGAATTCAAAGAGATAAAGAATTTCCCGACTTATATAAAGGTGCTCTCCGAAGAGTTCAAGTTGTCAGTCCGTTTTATCGAGAAAAGGATTGAACAAATCCAAAGGAGAATTAATCAAGCTCGTATGGATCATCAATTCCTGATGAGTAGAATGCCGGTCAAAGTCCGTTATGAGCAGTCTCAGATAGCTAGGGCTGTTATTGACAAACTAAGCCATATTAAGGCCAGAAAAGGAGCGCTCTAGATGGCCAAGATTTCTGTATATTATGACTACCATGATGACGTCTTAGCTCCCATCTGGATGTTCATTTCCTTTGGCCGTAGAGGTATAGAATGGAACCGTCAAAAGGTCTACATTCCCATTGAATCTCCCTTTCAGAGGATCTATCTGGAGGAGATAAACGAGGATACTGTAGGCCTCACAATTCAGTTAGATGACCTCACTGTTAACCCGGACTTCCCGGGTTCTTTTGGCATAGACTTAGCCCATATCTTACGGCGCATTCGGAATCATGAAGAACTTCACAAATTACAATTGGATGAGGTAGAGCAATTTATAATCCAAATTGCCGATTTAGAGGAATTACTGCAGATGGATGTTAGAAAATTCTATCGGATATAGTTTTCATAATTACACAATTATTCCAATGTAGTATAATGTTCGTCGAGGTGAATTTATGAATAAAGCATACAAGCCCCTTACCTCCTCTATCGAGCTTCATACTGCAGCTTTAAATCAAACACCGGTTGCTGTCTTCATTGGTAAAGAGCGTATTGGCGCCGGCCTAATTGAAAAAATAACTGATACGGCAGTAAAAATTGGTGATGAGTATTTTTTTAGGGCAAACTGTGCTTTTGTGTTAGAAAAATAGGTTACCGTGTATTATAATTAAGTTGTTCCTGATGCTAATCGCTCCATTGCGATTAGCTTTTCTTATACCCCAACAACGAACATATATTCCCTTTTAAGGATGTGAGCATAATGCCGAGCATTGAAAAACGTGGAACTAATTCGTTCAGACTTATTATTGAATCCGGCTATGATTCAATGGGCAAACGACTTAAGAAGTCAAAGACCATACGAATAGACGATGAAAAGCTTTTAAAGACCACACGAAAACTTCAAGATTATCTCGATCTAGAACTTGCTAAGTTTAAAATGGAGGTTGAAGCAGGCGAGTACATCGCCCCCGACAAAATGCTTTTTTCCAACTTCGTGGAGGAGTGGAAAACAAAGTTTGTTGAAAAGCACCTGGAGGGTAAAACGATCGACAATTACCTGCTCCATGTAAGAAAGCGAATTAACCCACACTTCGGACATTTAAGGATGGATAAAATAAAGACGCTACACATCATAGACTATCTCGATAAGCTTGCGGGCGCAGGTAATCGAATGGATGGGAGAGATGGCGCTTTAGGATCCGCAACCATAGTTTACAACTATCGTGTTTTACGCAGCATTTTTTCTAAAGCAGAAGAATGGAAAGTCATAAAAGAGAATCCAATGAATGGGGTGAAAAAGCCAAAAGAGGCTCTCTCGAGTGAGCTTAATGTTTATAGCGAGGCAGAGGTCAAAGAACTTTTTGAAGCCCTTCAGAATGAAAATATACGACTTAGGACCCTTATCGCATTGGCTTTAACTACGGGCATGCGCCGCGGCGAGCTGATCGGCCTTGAATGGAAGCATATTGATTTTGAAAATGGCATTATTGAAGTGAAGCAATCTATTCCTATGTATATAAACGGAAAGCCCCTCATTAAGGCACCGAAGACAGCGAGCTCCGTTCGAAAAATAGCCCTCCCCCATTCTATTGTTGAAGAACTAAAGGAACTTCAGCAACACATGCGAAAAGAGCGCTTGAAAATTAATGACAGATGGCAAGGCGGGGAGCATAATTTTGTTTTCTGCTCCTGGGATGGCAAACCTCTCGCTCAGAATCGGCCAACAAAATGGTGGCGCGAATTGTTTGACCGTCATCCGCAGCTTAAATACATTCGCTTCCACGACCTACGCCATACCTCTGCTACCCTGCTTATCAATCAGGGTGTGCATGCTAAGATCATCTCTAACCGGCTTGGTCATTCTAAAATCTCAACAACAATGGATACTTATGGTCATGTCATTCAATCAGCGGATGTTGCAGCAGCTCAAAAATTAGATACTTTGTTTCAAAAGACAAAGAAAAATGCGTGATTTTGGGGAACTTTGTTGGGGACGGATTGGGGACGAATTGAGGACGAAATTGCTCAAACCGTCCCCAATTTGATTAGAATGGATTGGTACTCCTTTTCAAAAAAGCCTTATAAATCAAGGTTTTTCGCTATATAACAGCAGCGGTCAGAAATCAGAAACCTCCTCTCCCATGAGGGGCTCCGCAAGGGGCCCCGAAATTATTTTATGGAACAGTTTTCGGTGAACCCTTGATACATAAAGGTTTACGATATATAACAGCTTCAAAAAAACTTATATAACAGAGGTGTTTTCATCGACTTGGTTACCGATTGGTTACCAAATTGAACTAATTGCTTCAATTTAAATCAATAGCTAACATTAAAAACAGACCTTTCCCCAAAAAAAAGGTCTGTTTTCTTTTGAGCTCTCATTCCTAAACATTGAGACTTTAAGAAAGCAAAGATTAATCTAATTAGTGTATGGTGAATTTTTTGAGTTAAACGTAGAAGATTTGAATTGATAGCCAGGTCCTCTCTCCCACGCCTCAATCAGGATGATTTTTTCAGGCGAACTTTCAGACCATTCAAATATAACCTTCTTTATTTAATGTCTTCAGTACTTCTAATACACCTCTTCGACTACGACCAGTCTTAATCTCCAGTTCACGTATACTTGGCATCTCTCGCCACCTCATTGAATAATTAGAAATTAGGTCGACTGGCTCAAAAAAATCTTGTCTTAAATGATCACCTGATGCACGTATGGTCGAGCGTGACAATGCAACGATCACGATCAAGCGTCAGGTAGAGCATTAACAGAATCAGCGTATACCGCCCGAGAAGGAGCATCGTGAGTGCCAATACAAACCATGCATCAGATCGATGAGATCTACAATTATTGGATATGTATTAGGACTTCATCACTCCACGTTTTATACGAATGGTGTAATAAGCTGTGTTGAAGAATTATTTGTTTTAGAAGATTTTGCAAAGCAATTGGTGGTGGATCCGCACATACTTCAAGAAATCCTTAGAGAATAGCTAAGTAAGAAGTGTGCCGATCCTACAATAATTTTTTTTCGCGGCTTATTCCTAACTCAGAGAACGGTTCAGGAAGGATTTCCATGATTTTTATTGAATTGTAAAAACTAAAAAATATTGTTATACAATTAGGAGGAGTTTAATTGGCTAATATATTGGGTGGTTTGTTTGGTAATTATTCTGAAGTTTCTGTTCAAGAACTGACAAGTCAATACGGAGGTTATCTCATGCCCCAAGAGAAAATCACAATGGGGTTTAAACTTGTTCGGGATTCTTTTATTGTTACTGATGAGCGTCTGATCTTTATTGACCATCAAGGTGTCACAGGTAAAAAGACAAGAATTGCCTCAATTCATTTGGATTCTATCTATGAGGTAACTATGGAGACTGCAGGAACTGGTTTTGATGATAGCGAGTTAACTATCCACTACATAACGTCACCTGTTTATAAAGCAACAAATGTGCAGGTGTCTTCCTACAAATTTGAATTCGGAAAAAAGTTCAATTTACAACCATTCTATATAGCGATGCTTTCTATTGCACATCAAAATCATAAACGTTTAAATGCCTAATCACGGTTTGCCTGATGACAACTTCTAAAAATGAAGATTTTATAATCAATAATTTCGGTATTGTTTTAGCTGAGGGCGCAAATGCATTTCCTCTCATAACTGTTCCTCAAACACATAAAATAGAGGATACAGGGGCTATTTATGAAGTTCATTCAGCTGGAATTATTGGCGGAAAGCCAATAATTATGTTAAATCAAATGAGGAGCTTGTTGTATATCGTCTTCCTGATGAATTGTTGCAGTGGGTTGAGATGTGCATTAAAACTTTTATGGATAGGGGAATAGATGTTTTTCCAGACAAAGTTGAATATGCAATATTGGATGGACTTGGACATTATGCAGAATTTCTTTATGAATTTGAATAAATAAAACTGTTCATAGTGCTGCAGAGTAACGGGACCTACTATCACTTGGTTCCATTTTTTTCGTTAATGGAAATGTATACTCCGTAACCTAGTTAAAGGTGGGATTCCATGGGTAACAAATTTTCGATTATTGACGATGAAAGCAATAAAATTTTGGGCTTCTGTAAAGAAGTTGGGGGACTACAAAATGAGTTACCTAACCCAGACTATGATGCTTCTTCAAAACTGATTTTATATGGATTTACAGTATCAGAAGCATTTATTAAGATACCAACAATTAAGCTTTTAAACCTCCATCTCGATTTTTTAAGTAGGGATGGAACGAGATTGGGAGGTTATTATTTCTGTCCAAATAAAGTATTGAAAATAAACCGATTGGAGATTTCACAAGATACACCAATCGAAATAGTAGGAAAATTCCTAGAAAGTCCATTGCCTTTTGCTTACGAAATTTGGAAAAAACTACGTGATAACCCTAATGAACTTGGGCAATGGAAAACCAGTACACTTGAAGAAAAACAAGGCTGGTTACAGGTTATTCGTTTAAAAGATCGCAAGATTCATACAATTAGAAAAAATCAAGTTGTTACAATTGATGGGGAGTTTATTCAGCATATTGAGTCATTTTTCATTGCTATCGGCGAAGCAGTTAATGGTCCTTTTGGTTATTATGGAGCTAACCTACAAAGCTTTAAGGATTATTTAAGTGGAGGTTTCGGGTTAATTCCCCCCTTTATAATAGAGTGGAGAAACTTTCATAAATCATTTGAAGCAGGATTAGAGGAACATGCTGAATTTGTTTTCTTGTTGCTAAAAATGCTTGCTTATAGGAAAGTGAAAGTGGTTTATCTATGATATACTTAGATCAATTACGACGGAGAACTATAACTTAATAGCCAATTAAGCCCCTATTCGCTCAACAGCAAAATTACTGTTGAAAACGGAACAGATGAGTTCTTGGTTCCGTTTCTTTCGTTATTATGACTAACAGGGCACTTTAGCTCAATAAATAACACAACAAGGCTGCAGACACACTGTGGTCCGCTAGCCTCGTTAAAGGGAATTTACAGTGGAGGATGTCGTATATGGTACCAACTTGGCCATTTGAGGATCCCGAAAATGTAGCCGTAATAACAACCCAGATTATTATGACAAAGGAACGGCCTGTTTTATTTGTATCTCATGACGAGGAAGATGGGATGTGGCAATTTCTTGAGGGGGAAGAAGCGAACGAAAGAGACTAACGTATTACACTTAAAAAATTGAAAGGTGTGTTTATATGGAATATCACGTGGGAAACACTAAGATTCTTTGCCCTTGCTGCAGAAACAATACTTTTGATAAAGATTACCGGCAACTAAATTCAAGAGGGGCTACCTTCTTAGGTTTAGACTGGGCGAACCGTAATGCCACAATTCTGGTTTGTCATCAGTGCTCTTACATTTCATGGTTTATGGATGAGCCTGAAGAGGTTTAAATAACCACACAAAACAATTTGAAAGTGAAAAAGGAGCCGCATGAAAAGACTTTTCCTTTACGGACCAATTGTACTTGTTATCATAATGTTTCTTGGTTTTAATAAAAAGGCTACAACATTTCATTGGTCCAATATAATTGAAAAGATCATGTTCATTCTCATTCTGAGTAGTATTTTATTTGCAATCTGTAGGTTCACAAAGAAATAACTTTTAGTTCTCCCTTCAAATGTAGGAGGGTCCCTTGCAATGGCACAGTTCGTTCCAGCGTTGCTATCAGCATAGGCTCATTTTCTTCAGTCAGAACAGCTCGTTCAACAGCCTCCAACCATGCTGCTTGTATTTTTTGAGGATACTCACTTTCTGTCAGCCCTCCACCTAACCCGTAACAAACAACATATCTTCCACTAAGTTTCCATTTTTCATCTGCCTTGAGCAATCACCCTCGCTTCAATATTGCAACTATTTCCAATTTTTGGCGTTATACATAATAAGATTCGTAAAATGAGGTGATGTCATGTCTTCCGGTGGTGGCTTTGTCTTTGTTAATGTTGCTTTAATTAGCATATGGCTCTTGCTTACTGTACTTAATATTGTGTTAAGCATATGGGCTTACCGTGATTCATTAAGAAGAGGTAAGAGTCAAGAATATGCACTTATTGTACTCTTTGGAATGTTGTTCTTCCCAATTATTGGCCTGATTATATACCTTTTTATTCGTAAAGATTAACTGGCCTTAGTCCATGCAGAAGAATCCCTTATGAACATTCTATATCCCTTTCACCCGCAGGTGCTGCTAAAAACAACCGCTCCCCGAAAATAATTTCCCACTCGTGTTCCTCTAAGTTCAGCAATTGAAATTCAAGTGCTCTGCTGATTACACAGGGTGCCAATTTGTCGTCAGCCTGAACCAAAAGGAGATGCCAAATGAAGCCGTACTGGAATTATTGTCGCAGCATTGCTCAACCCAAAGAAAACATCACGATTGCACAAGCTAAGATAAACTATCCCCCAAACTGATGGGCATGTGGAGGGCCCCCTGAATGAGGAGTCGTCTTTCTGCTCATTGCTCAAAAGGATTTAAATTCACATCACATTTTCAGTGAATTTTCATTTATAAATGCTAGAGTACAAATGACAACCAGATACTGCTAACAAACCTGAACCGAGAGAGGTGAGACAATGCAAATATCGAATGTACAAGCCAGAGAACAATTACAAAAAGTTCAACAAATCTCTAAGGTTGAAGGATCTGCATCGGAGGAAGCGAATGAAAGTGCTTCTGAGAAAGCTAACGAGCAGCAGAAGAAAGCTGTTGCGCAGAGCACGGGCATAGGAGCAAATCTGGATATACAAGCTTAATATATGGTATAATTTCGAATAACATATTTCATATTAAGAATCACATGCTGCTGTCTCAATAAGACAGCAGCATGTGTCATTTTAAGGGGATCGACAAAGATTTTCATTATCGCCCGAACCTCTATCCAAATCAGCCAAAAGGTGGGAGTCCAATGCAACAAGAACATCCTGCGAAACATGAGGAAAAACATTTCCTGGCTCCGGATCTTATCCGGGATATCGTGATCGGAATGGCGGATGGATTGACTGTCCCTTTCGCCCTTGCTGCCGGATTATCGGGAACCCTGTCAAACACAAGCTTAGTCGTCGTTGCCGGAATGGCCGAAATTGCAGCAGGCTCTATTGCCATGGGGCTAGGCGGATATTTAGCCGCGCGCACGGATCAAGAACATTATTTATCCGAATTGGAACGTGAGCGGCGGGAAGTGATTGAGCTGCCCGACCGGGAGAAGGAAGAGGTTGCAGACATTTTGCGGGAGTGGCACCTGCCCGAGGAAACCGTTACTTCTGCCGTAGAGTCCATTAGTAAAGATCCCGACCGATGGGTGAATTTCATGATGAAATACGAACTAGGGCTTGAGGAACCAGTACCCAAAAGGGCTCGGAATAGTTCTCTAACGATAGGCTTGTCTTATATTGTAGGAGGCATTATTCCCTTATCTCCCTACATATTTATTCGAAATGCCGATTCAGCGCTGATCCTTTCCGTTATTGTTACATTAATCGCACTTTTTATCTTTGGTTATGTGAAGGGAAAATTCACCGGATCTAAGCCAAGTAAAAGTGCTTGGCAAACAACCTTGGTGGGAGGGGTAGCGGCAGGAATCGCATTTGTTATAGCTAAGTTAATTTCTTGAAGTATATTTGCCTGACTTTCAAAGTCCAATAAACCTCTTATTTCAACGTTTTTAGTTTCATCATGTTTTACATACCTGAACGGTAGTTTCGTCCTTTGTACGTGTCCAGTCCAGACATTTCCCTGAATCTATCATAGAATATATTATTCCAATAGAAAGGGATGATAGGATTGGCAAACAAAGATGTAAGGCTCCAGCTTTTCTCCGGCAATAATTTTACAAATCGACGGATTCTTTTTAGACATGGGGGTGTAGCAATTCGAGATTTGGGAGCATTTCGTTTTGATAACTTGCTTTCCAGTCTCCGTCTAAGAAATGCTTCAACCACTGATTCTGTGACACTGGTATTGTTTTCACGAATTAAGTTCCAGGGGTCCATTCGCGTATTTCGTGGAAGCCAAACCGTATCTAATTTAGGTAGTTTCAATAATCTAACTTCTTCTTTAATTTTAGTAGGACGCAACCTTACAAATTCTCAGATCCAGCAGATCCAACGTACGGGAATCCCTCCTCGTGATATTTTAGCTATTCGACAATAACATTTCGGACCTGGGCACAGCCATGTGCCCTTTTTTACATAAAAGGAGAGACGACCCGATAGAGGCCGTCTCCGCATGATTTATTTTGAAATATAAAATGTATTGTTTTCAAATTTGATCGTAAGGCCGAATTCCTCAACAGCGTATTTCCATGTCATCGGAAAGTATGTAACATCGTTCAAAACTAAAACAGGATACTCTTCATTCGAGTTATCAACCCAACTGTCATTGACAAATACGTTAAAGTCAGGCTGTTTTGCATATAGCTTAGACGCAGGCGTACCATAATCTATATTTAATTTAGCAGCTTTATTGTCGGTTTTTCTAACAACAAATCCAGTATCGCTGTTCCAATTTGTATCAAGAGCTAACGCTTGAGTGTAATTCCACGTCATTGGAAAGTAAGTAATTTCGTTATATTCAATTACCAGGTATTTTGATGTTGAATTCGTTACTTGCTGCCCATTTACAACTACATTGAAGGATGGCAATTGCACTTTTATGTGGCCAGCCGGTATCTCTTCTTTTGGTGCCGTGTAAGTAGGTGTTGCTTGTGATGGCGAGGACGAGGATGATGATGAGCTTGCCTTACCCCCATTGTGATAATGGTATTCGCCTTGTTGTAATCCCCACTTAGCACAATTCGTTCTACAGTAGTGACCTCCATTTGCATCCGTATTTCCAGGATGTGCTGTAACTACTGATGAAGCAGCCAGCATTGATGCAATTGCTAGAATAGAAAGTATCCCTTTTCTCATGGGTCTCAGCTCCTAATATATCTAGTATGATATGCCCAAGGAATTTTACCATACTATTACATTTCAAGCAATTACTTGTGCGATTTACTGTATTCTGATTTGAGTAGACGAGCCCAGTCCAGTGCAAAACTAATTTACGATCTTAAACTTATCTTCTTTTCGGGTTAGACTGTACTTTCTTCTGACTGAACTCTCTTTGGCCCATCGAGGAGAGATAACCATCCAAAAATGTATATCCAAAATTGCTGCTCTTGTAATAAAATGGATTATACTAGTGAAAATAATAGGGGGAAGCAATGTCTAGTACAGATAACGAAGAAATTAAGCCATTCGTTCGTCCTTGGGTGCGCTATTGGGCAAGATACCTTGACTTATTAATTCTAGGGACTATAGCCGGAGCTGCATTGAGCTTTTTAGGGAGAGATGATCCATTACAAACGATTAGCAATTTCATTCTAGGACTCATACTGCTAGTTCTACTAATTCCATATGAAGCTTTCATGATTGGTCTCTTAGGTACTACTCCGGGGAAATGGGCCTTGGGTATAAAGATACGCACAGAAGATGGGGCAAAACTAAATTTTAAGGCAGCATTTCGTCGAAGTATTCTCGTTTGGTGGCGAGGGCAAGGTGCGGGTATTCCTATTGCGGCATTCTTAACAAATTTGAATGGTTATCAAAATCTTAAACATGATTTGGGAATAACCACTTGGGATCGAGATGTTGGAGCCCGAGTCTCTCATCATCCAAAAGTTATATGGAGAGAAATAATTATTTACCTCATCATTATTCTTCTTGTTTATTTCCGACTTAAATCCAGTTTATTGTCTAGATTTTTTTAATGCCTAAGCCCTCTTAAATGAGGGCTTATTTTGAAGAAATATATTTGACCCTACGGACCGCCTGCTCCGCAATTTCAAGAATTTTCTCACTATCCCTGGCACCCTTTACGGAAATCTCCATTATTTGCTCCATAGCCGTTATCAATAATCTCTGATTCTCCTCCGCTGCAATAGCTCTTTCTACCGCTTCCAACCACGCAGCCTGTATCTTAGGAGGATACTCGCTATCCGCCTGCCATTTAACCCGTAACATGAGCATATCTTCGATTAAATTACGCTTTTCATCTGCCATGAACAATCGCCTCCGATTTATGAATGCAACGAATACCATTTTGTCACAACCTGCCTAATAGGATTCGTAAGCTGAGGTAAGGTTATGTCTGCTTGAGGTTTTATTCGGCATCGCAAGTACTTCCTGTACTTCCTATCGTTTGAAAAGCGGTAAAAGTCAAGGGTATGCGCTCGTAGAAAAATAATAGTTTAAAAAGGCCCCGTGCCGGATGAACCATTACGCGAGCCTATTTTCGATCGGCATGCTATTCGGTTTGACTTCCTTCTGTGGCGGCCTATTCCCCCTCAGCTATCGATATCGACTCGATGATCACCTTTTCCGCTGGAGAGCTGGCTTCGCCGGTTTTTTTGTCCTTTTCCACTTTCGTATCAGCAATACGCACAACGGTATCCATACCGTCAATTACTTTTCCGAAGATCGTATAGTTCGGCATTTGGTTCAAATGCTTGCTGTCTTCCCCTGTGCAAATAAAAAACTGGCTGCCGTTGGTATTAGGCCCCGCATTGGCCATCGCTACAATACCTGGCTCATAGGTATGCTCTGAGCTTAGCTCATCCTTAAATGCATATCCCGGGCCCCCTCTCCCTGTTCCTGTAGGGTCCCCGGTTTGGATCATAAATGTCTTTATAATTCTGTGGAATATGATATCGTTATAAAATCCTTCTTTTGCAAGAAAGACGAAATTGTTTACCGTGACAGGCGCTGTATTTGCGTATAGTTCTATCGTAAACTGCCCTTTATTCGTTTTCACCAGTGCCCGATAGGACTTACTCGCATCAATACTCATCTCCGGAGGGCTTGCATATTGCTTCCTACTCGCCGGTTGCTGTGTACTCCCACTTTCATTTAGCTCGACCCTCTGTTCAACCGTCCTTTGGTTCTGTACTGCTGAGCTGTTATCGCTCGCACTAATAAAATGTAGCGAAGCCGCAAGAACCATAAAAATGGCTAAAATGCCTGTACCCATTATTCCTCTCTCCTTATGAATGCTAAATTCCATTCCCGTTAGTTGTGTATATATTACCATATTTTGTGCCGTACATGCCCGCAATAATTACAAAAAAAAGTGCAGCCGATTTTTTGGGCAAAACAAAAAAAGCACCTGGACAGCGCTTTTTTGTTCAATCCGCTTATTTCATGAATATAAACACCTAGATCCCTGTCATCATAGAGGCTTGCGTGACGGGCGCCATAAAGAAATTACGGTAATAAAAGGCACGGGATTTATGAAAATATTGAAGCTCCGCGTATTTGTAATACAATTGGGCGTTGCTCGCATAAACGGTTTTAAGTCGTTCGAAATGATCGGATAAGGATGAATGCTCCAGATATTTTTGTTGAGCTTGAATAGAATCCAGCTGACGCATGATGTAGCCTTCCTTCATTTTTAATTCAGGATACGCTGGATGTACCCGGTTGGTGCCTACTCTTTCTCTTTGGCAGGTGAACTATACTCGTTTCCGCATTCTTAGCTTGTACTTTGTTCCAATTTGAGCATTAATAATACAGTTCAAGCAACATAATGTTAAGTATTGCTATGATTCACTTACAACATCTCATTAGATTGGAGTGAAAGAAATGGCATTCAAAATCTGTTCTAATTGCAACGAGAAGGTAGAGGATGATTGGTTATTGTGCAAGTATTGTCATGTACCTATGAAAAACAATACGACGGAAGTTACGGCCTCATCAACCGAACATACTTCCGGTAATTATTTAAAAATTATTTTGAGTGTGGTCACTCTCATCGTCGTCATCCTAATTCTTTTCGCCCTTTTAAAATAAAATAAGCCTCAACACTTTGGAGAAGGAGCCTATCCTTCTCTTTTTTTCTGTTTTATTGTATAAATATCATTGAAATACGAACACTAGTTCCTATATAATGATCATTGAGGTGAGTGTCATGAACATGGAAGAAGAACTAAATGTCATTCGGGACTACATCTTGCTGCCCATTGTCATATCTATAGTTAACAAAAACCGCATGGAGATAGCCTGTTCCGAATACACCTTAAAAGCACTTTATGCGGCGACCGCATCTGTTTTAATTCATGAAATGCGCAAAGATCTGGAGCGTGTCCGCCTCCAGCTTAAGGAACTTAACATATCCGTTATCGATACCCACCAGAAAAAAGAGGGGATATATATTCACTACCCCTATCTGTTCGACGGTCGGCGCGGTCAATTCACAATAAGTAAAGACATGGCCAAGCTGGAGATCAAATCCAGATTGAATCATTATATCAGGAAGGTTTTTACTTCTGCACCGATGCAGCCGGAAAGACATGCATAGTTTTATCTCCAAAAGGAAATTTTAGTTGTATTGCGCTTATTACAGCCTGGAGGAGAAGCAGATGAGATATTGTTGGTCCGGTATAACCATTACCGTGTCTGTCCTTGCTTTATTATTACTGCCGACAAGCAGCGCGGCCGCCCCGAAAAAGGACCGTAATTATTACGAATCCCGGGGAGAAGTCGTTTGGGAAGTGCCCACGGAAGAAAAAATTATTGCCCTTACCTTCGATGATGGTCCACACCCGGAGCATACCGCTCTGATTCTGGATCTACTGAAGCAGTACGATGCCAAAGCAACCTTCTTTGTTGTGGGCAATAAGGTGGAGCGCTTTCCAGAGCTGTTGAAAAGAGAAGTGGCGGAAGGGCACGAATTAGCCAATCATACATACAGCCATGCCTACCTGAGCCGAAAAATGAATATCAAAAAAGAAATTGACCAAACAGAAGAGCTCGTTTACAGCATTACGGGACAAAAATGTCATCTGTTTCGCCCGCCCGGCGGTATTTTTAATGAACGGTTGATTTCCGTTGCCAAAGAGGAAGGTTACAAGGTCGTGATGTGGTCTTGGCATCAGGATACGAAGGATTGGCGAACGCCAGGGGTCGGCAAAATCACGGATCGGGTATTGAATCATACCAAAAATGGAGATATCGTGCTGTTCCATGATTATATTGAAGGGCCTACCCAAACGGTAGAAGCATTGAAACGGATTTTGCCCGAGCTGAAGAAAAGAGGCTATCGGTTTGTCACCATATCCGAGCTGCTGACGTACAGCAAGGTGAACCCCGTCAAAAAGTAACAGAGTGAGTGAATTAGAAAGCCTCATTGCGAAATTAGAAAAAAAGCCGCAGCTAAGCGGCTTTTTTCTGTGAGTGGATATCATTTCGTTTGCAAAAACTTGGTCGTAAACATCTTGGTGACGTCCTGCTTTTCCTTCAATATCCCAAGCTCTAGCAGCTGGCCCTGCAGCGTAGTCCAACGCTCCTGCGTCATGTACCCCACTCCATGTGTCGCTGCGTCTCCGGAGACGATCAATTCTTTTTGCGTCTTCGCTTCGTTATTCAAATTTTCCACCGGCAAATCCGGATTGTATTGATGGATGAGGGGATTCACCGTCTCATAATTGTCGTTGTAGTAATTCCAGCCCTTTTGACTGGCTTTCACTACCGCTTCCACGACGTCCGGATGCTCGGCAATATATTTTTCCGTTGTGAACAAGATGTTAGCGTAATTGGCATAGCCGGAATCGGCAATTTTCAGATAAGATACATCCACTCCCTGCTTCTTCAGCACGAAGGGCTCGTTCGAGATATAGCCCTGATTGAGCGAGTCTTTGTCGGAAATAAAATTCGCAAGCTGACCCGTATAATTGATCTGATTTACTTTATCCAAATGGTATTTATTTCGCACATATTCCCAGTACATAACGCCTGAGCTGACGAACAGTTTTTTCCCGTTGATGTCTTCAAATTTCGAGATGTTGTTTCCTTTATGGAAAATGAGCACGCGCGGATCGACCTGAAACGTCGTCATCAAGCCGACGACCGGTATCCCTTGTTCTCTCGCCTTCAAAATGTCATCCGCATAGCTGATGCCGAAATCAGCCTTTCCCGATGAAACAATCTGCAGCGCGGAAATGCCTGGACCGCCCGACTGAAGTGTGATGTCAATGCCATTGTCTTTGTAATAGTTCTGTTGAAGCGCGGCGAACAAGCCGCCGTCATTTCCTTTGGCAAACCAGGCGGTAATAAGCTTCACAGGCACCGGAGGCTTAACGGTCGACGCGGGGACGCTTTCCCCTTTGGTTCCAGATGCGGCTTCCTTAGGCGTTTCCTTAGATGCAGCCTGAGGAGCCCCGGGAGAACATCCTACGATAAAACAGAGCAGCAGAGCAATGGTCAATCCGTAAGCGGCTTTCCTTCTTTTTCTAGTTTCTCTCCACATTCGTCTTGCTCCCTCCTGTCTATTGGTTCTCCCTTACTATAGTATCGTGTCATGTTAATGTTAAATAAAATAACATCTATTTTGTGCCGTATAACGATAATTCGCCCAATCTTCATCTGCTCAGACAAAGGGATAGCAAAAAAAGCACCCTCTCCTGAACAATCAGGCTAGGGTGCCAAGTTCTTATTGCATTATATTTGTCCGGGTACCATGGAGGTCGAAATGGCAATCCGGTTCCAGCAGTTAATCGTATTGATCGCCATGATCAAAGCCATGAATTCCTTCTCGTCCACATGCGCACGAACGTTGTCGTAAACCTCCTGCGGCACACCCGCCTCGGAAATGAGGGTTACCGCCTCCGTCAAGGCCAGCACAGCCCGCTCCTTCTCCGTGTAAAATGGAGCTTCACGCCAAGCGTTCAGCAAGTAAATCCGCTGCTCCGATTCTCCCAATTTACGCGTATCCCGGGTATGCATATCGAGACAAAAGGCGCATCCGTTGATTTGTGAAGCGCGAATTTTGATTAACTCATACAATTTCTTATCGATACCGGTAGAAGCCATAAATTGCTCCAGCTTCAGCATCGTCTGATAAGCCTCCGGATTCGCTTTTTGTGCATTCATTCTTGGTTCCATCTGAATCTCTCCCTTGGTATGTTGTCTGTCTTTCGATATCTTAGACAACCGGCCACACTGTTTTGTGACAACATAGGAGAAATGGAATGAAACTTATCGAATATGCTGCAGTTTATCGGGATTCAGGATGAAGTAAACCTGCTCCGCCATCCCGGAGGATGTGCTGGCTCCACCAAAACAAATGGCCATATGGAGGATCCCTTCACGGATTACAAGCAGTCCTGCATCTCCATTGATCCGTACCGGCCGAAGCTCGGCTGCAAACGTACCTTTTCCGTAAATCCCCTCCAAAAATGCCTGGATACGCAGTCTGCCTTGTATCGGATAAATCGCCGCACGAACTTTTCCTCCTCCATCGCTCACAAGAGTTGCATGCTCAACCAGGAGCTGCACGAAGGGCTCGAAGTTGCCTGACCTGGACGCTTGAACAAATGCGGATACGAACCGATCCGAAGAAGAAGCCTCAGTGGAGACATGTTCCTCTCCGTGCAGCCGCTCTATCTTAGGCTTGGCGCGGCTGTAAATTTTCCGGCAATTCGCCTCCGACTTGTCGAGCATTTCCGCAATTTCCCCGTAATCGTAGGCGAGCACCTCGCGCAGCAAAAAAACGACCCGCTCCATAGGCGAAAGCTGCTGCAGCATAACAAGCATGGCAAAGGAAACCGTCTCCTCGCGCACTACCTGCTCCTCCGGGGACCCTGAGGGGATCAGCTCTTGAATAACAGGCTCAGGCAGCCACGGGCCTACATACACTTCTCGCTTCCTTTTGGCTGATTTGAGCGTATTCAGGCAGCGGTTAGTGATCATTTTGACCAGATAGGCCTTGATATGACGCACATCTTCGACAGGTACGTGCTGCATGGTTACGAAGATATCTTGAACCATATCCTCCGCATCCGTAATCGACCCTAGCATCCGGTAGGCGATGGATTGAAGCAGCGGCTTATAGGATGTGTACAGATCGTCGAGCTCCATATTAATAGCTGATTAAAGAGGCCATGAGCAGCCCCGATGCCAGACTAAGACAGAAGGAGAACTGTCCGACGGAAACGTTCCCTTTCGGAATTTCAGCCAGTACCTTAAACGGCGTAAGCAGCTCGAATAAATAAAATACAATAATTTGAAAAGCAATACCGAGCAAGCCCCATACCACGAGATCTAACAAGCCTACCGAATGGTAGACGGCTGAAGCGAGCACCGCGGTCTGGCCTAATATTTTCCCACCCAAATCATAAGCGGCCGCCCGGGCTGCCCCTACTTTGACCGGATCCGTCACTTCGGACCCATCCCGGATCATTTTGAATTCACTGTAAGGCGTCGTCCATGTAAAAAATAAAATGCCCAGACCCAGCAGCGGGACCGTAATCCCCAAATAAATTAAAAAATTAACAATTGCGTCAAGCTGTGCCACTCGTGTTCCCCCTCTTTAGTCTTTCTCACATCGTATGGGCAGGAAATAAGCATTGTTGTCCGTAATCCGGTTGCCCAAACGGGCCACAACAGCGGATGGCTGCCCTCCCATGATGAACGTACCCCACAATAAGTACCCTTCCGTCTCGCCCTTGAGCGTCTCCACGCAAATCCGTTCCATCTCGGCGAACTGCTGGTACACCATCGGCTGCTCCCAATAGTACTCGCCTTCGTCCTTTGCGGCACAATCCCCTTCTTGATCAAAAATCGTCACGCCGCCGCCCTCCCGTCCATAAATGGGCTTGGTGACATAGGACGCTCTGCCTATAAATTTGTTCTCCAGATACGTCGGCAGCATGTAGGTTTGGATCAACGCATGCTCTTCGGCTGTATAAAACTCACCCGCCTCATGCAGCCCCCATACAAGCGCCTGGAAAGCTTTGCTTTGGACGATAAAGGCCTCCGGAGGGTTGATGATAGCCGTCTTCCGCCGGGCCACTAGATCCAAAGCATGCGCCCCCGTCGGATATCCGTCAGTATCGGTTTCCATAGCCAGCTTCTCCAGCGCATGCAGCCGGTACAGCATATCTACAGGAACGTGCTCCTCTCCTTCCAGCGCACAGAGCCTATCCTCGTATACGCGCAGCGAGGACAGATCGATAAACCGTCCCGGAAGCTTCGACTGCTGCAGCAAATACCGGGTCGTGCCCGCATCCTCTTCATGCCAGCCGAGCGCAGTGAAAAAAATAGACTCGCAGGCGTACCCCTGCTCCTGATATTCCCTGAACACCGATGAAAATGCTTCTTCAATATGGCCGCCGCAGTCCCGGTTCGGATTCGTATATCCGTAATGATCACATACCACGCCGTTTACGTAGTACGCCTCTACCACCGATGTAGGCGAATCGCTGTTCAGCTCCAGCATCTTCAACCCCTCCGGCGTGTTGGCAAAATCAAACCGCCCCACCACGGTCGGGGCTTCCGACTTCATAGACAGCTTCACCGTCTCCAGCGCTGCCTCGGGTATGCCCAGCTGAAGCAGCAGCTGATCGTTCTGCTGAACAATTTTCAACGTCTTCTTAAATAGACGTGACAGCCCTAGCGCCGCCTCATGCAGCTGCCTGTGCAGCTCGTCGGACAACGGGATGACCGAGGCCAGGGCGTACTCTTCTCCGTCGATATGATCCCAAGTAAACACTCCATCCGATTGAAGCCGGTCATAAATGGAAGTCCTGTTCTGTCGATAGGTCAAATCTCTTCAATCCTTTGTGTGGTATAGGGTTAGTATAACCGCATTAAAGCCGTTGGGCAATATTCCCATACAAGGATAAACGGCTCCGCCATCTGTGTATGATGGTACCCGTTTGTCAAGGTAGACGAAAGTTGTGAACCTTCTACTTTCTTATCTACCAACTAGAAACAGGCCGCCCGAAGGCAGCCTGTTCCCTTTTTTTCATTATTTCTTGTTTTTAGCGTAAGACTCTTCATATTCCTTGATCAGGTTATCGCCGCCTGCTTTACGCCAAGCGTCAACCGCTGCCTGCCAGCCCGCATCATCAAGCTTGCCTACGATATATTTCGTTTCCGCATCTGTGATCATGAGCTCCAGATCTCTTCCGCGCTCGGAGTACGTTTTGGACGTTAGATTCAAAGCAGGGTTAGCCACAGAGTATTTCAGTCCGTCCGGCTCCATTTTGGTCGCCTTCATGCCGAGCGGTGTATCTTTTACCACAGGAACGTTATAGGTTTCAAAGTTCAGGAAATTGTCGCGGTAAGGCTTCACCTCACGGTTAAACGCCGTAAAATCAACCCACTCGACCATGCCGCCGTCAACTTTCTTGTAGTGTGTCCCTTCAATACCGCGTTTTTGCAATACGGACATCGGCGGATCGAACAATTTATCCATGAAGGTCAAAATTCGTCTCAGCTCGGCTTCCGTTTTTACAGACGATTTCGGAATAACGAGGATACCGTTGTTCCCTGTTCCACCCGCTACTCTCAATCCTTGCGGTCCTTCCCAAGGCGTAACATCGATAACCGCTGTCGGTACGTTTTTCACGATACGGTCTTGCAAGCCCGTAGCGTTCGTAGCTACGCTGTTAATTTTCAGCCCGGCACGGCCGGATTCAAACTGCTTCTCCAATTCCGTTGCGTCCAAAGCAGGGAAATCCTGATTGATCAGCTTTTCAGCATACAGCTTTCTGAACAATTTTAAAGTCTCAACAAACGGAGGGGTAACGAATTCCGGCGTAAATTTGCCGTTGCTGTCCACACCCCAACGATTCGGAGCACCTTGAGCGACGGCAAAACGTGTCAAGGATGAAGCCGTGCCATCGTTATACTTTTTATCGAGCAGCATACCGTAAGTATCATTTTTTCCATTTTTATCCGGATCATTTAATGTTAGCGCTTTTAAAGTGTTGTACCACTCATCGATCGTTTTAGGTACTTTCAGACCTAAGTTATCGAGTAGATCTTTCCGGTACACGATAGCGTTACGGCCGATTTCACGGAATTGCGGAATACCGTAAATTTTACCGTCCACCTTAATGTTTTCATAATATTGAGGATTTTGTGCCGATAAATTTTTGTAATCCTTCAGGTAGGGCCCCAATTCCCAAAATTGGCCCGATTGCATAGCGCTGATCGATGTAGGGATATAGTTGACTCTAAGAATTTTGGGCAGGTCGTTCGCCGCGATCATGACGTTAACTTTTTCATCATAAGTCGAGCTTGGTACCCATTGAATACTTAGCTTCGTGTTCGTATATTTCTCAATCTGCTGCTCGATCACATTGCCTTTCGCCGGAATGTCTCCGACCTGAGGAATAACAACCGATAATTCCAATGGCGTCGTGTCTTCCTTGGCAGCGGTTTTATTATCTGTTTGTGCATCCGTTTTGGCCGGTGCTTCTCCGCCGCCGCAGCCTGCCAGCAAACCTGCCGCCATTGTGACAGCCCCCATAGCTGCAATCCATTTTTTCTTTTTCATTTTCATTAGGCACTAACTCCTTTAATGATTATTTTGCATGGGTGCTGTATCCCATACGGCTCGAGTTAACCATCCTGCAATTGCTTCGACCTCGCTTGACAACGTTTACATTTTTTGATGTTCAGCCTGATAAAACTGCAGTTCTGGTTTCAGTTTGGGTGCCCCCTTCGACGAAAGCCTTTCTCATGTAAGCGCATTAATTTTGTCGATCGGTCCAATCTATGCCCATTGCTGCACGCTGCAGAATCGTTCCCGCTAGCGTTAAGCAAATTATACGTTCGATGTCGAATAACAAACAATCGTCTTTATTTAACTTCCTCTCCAAATAGCTCAGATACCGGAAAACATCAGTATTTAAGCGGCTTGGCGGGCTTTACGCACATCGGACATCAAAGCCGCAGCAACAAAAAAAGCGTACCTGGAGTACGCTGAATTAATTTCGGAATATCGCTTGTAACGAGCTTCCTGATGATTTTTAACTTGAGCTGGAGCCCGAGCTGCTGCCGATCCCCCCATGAGAAGAAGACGACGAGCCTTTAGAGATTCCCGAGGAGCCATCCTCTCCCCCTTGACTTGATGAAGAGCCTGAACGAAAATAACTGCGGGACGATGACGAGGATGAGCTGCCGCTCCCATTATCGCAATAACCGTCGTTATTTTGATCGACGCAGTTTGAATTTGCGCTCGTGTTCGAACACCCGGTCCCCGCAACCAGCGCCGCGGCCACGAACAGAGTGACCAGCTTGTGCGTCTTCCCGTACCTGTTCTGTTCCACTTTGCTTTCCTCCTAAGAGTTTTGCCGTAGGCAAAACTTGCTGCTTTGACGATCAAGTCATAACGGCATAATAAACAAAGGTTTCACGTTCCTCATCGATTTCAGCGGAGGACCGGTACCATTCTTGACCGTCTACGTACAAATAATTCGCCTGCAGATGAAGCATGGCATCCAGCGTATCCAGAAATCGGAACGTATGAACCAACCGGTAATCGTCCCCGGTATCCCGATACTCCCGCAGCTCCATGCACATCCCGCGATGCCCTTCCAAAGCAGGTTTTCCCCACGGCATCGGCCGTTCATCTTCAGCCGGTTTGACATAAATAACATAACAGCCGGCTTCTACCGCGCAGGACGTTTTTTCATAAACCTTTCCATCCTTGACCAGGTAGTCACAGGCGAACCGCAAAGCCGTTTCTTCGCGCTCTATGTCTTCGTAGTAATACAGCAGCGGCAGATCGCCGCCCTCTTCATATAAACGATATTCCAAGCGAGCCAAACGCATGCTCCTTTCCCCTACCTGTGTAATGCGATATAAATCGCGATGTATGTAATACGCGTGAGCTCCCGAAAAGATGCGTAGGTCATTCTTCTCATTTTCCTTCATCCCAATTTCCAAAAAATTCACTTGCATAACGAACATATGTTCTGTATATAATATATACGAATACACGTTCGCATTATGGTGGTGTAAAGTATGACGATAAACCCAAGACTCGAAACAGAACATGACATCCAACTCGTTAAGGACTACACATTACTGCCCATTTTGCTGGATATGTTGGCCAGGGATATCGAGGAATTAACTCTGTACAAGGATAAAATTGTTTACCATCACGTCATTTCTTATCTAAAAGGCGTGGAGCAGACCATTCATGAGAAGCTCTACAGCCTGAAAAATCAGATGAGAAAGCAGCACATTACCATTCTGAATACGGAAACGAATGCACTGGGCATCGAGGTCGAATACAAGGTTCGCGGCTACATCCATCAATTTCACATGCTGCGGAGCCTGGTCAAAGCAGAGCTGCTAACCATGCTGATGAATATACGGAGGCGGGACACATGAGCGAAAGCCGTGAAAGGGTTATATTTCTTGCGGATTGCCAAAGCTTCTATGCCAGTGTGGAAAAGGCAGACCATCCCGAATTCTTCGATAAGCCCGTTGTGGTAGCCGGGGACCCTGCAATCCGTTCGGGAATCATCCTGGCAGCCTGTCCCCTCGCCAAAAAGCTCGGCGTCACGACAGCAGAGCGGCTGGGCGAGGCGCTCGCCAAATGCCCTGAGCTTGTAGTCATGCGCCCCCGGATGCAGCATTACATTGACGTCTCTCTCATGATTACAAAAATTTATAAGGAATATACGGATCTCGTCGAAATCTTCTCTATCGATGAACAGTTTCTCGACGTCTCCGGCAGTATCATGATGCTCGGAGACCCGTTGACGATCGCGCAAACCATTCAGCACAAGGTGCTGCGGCAAACAGGCGTTAAGGTCCGCATCGGCATCAGCTCCAATAAAATTTTGGCTAAAATTGCGACGGATATTTGGGCGAAAAAGAATCAAACCGGCATATTCGTGCTGCCGAAATCCGGTGTCGAGGAGCTGCTGTGGAAGGAGCCGGTCCATAAAATGTTCGGCGTCGGCTCCCGGATGACCGCGCATTTTGCCAGACTCGGCATGTATACGATCGGCGATATCGCCAAGACGCCTCTCCCCCGGTTGAAAGAACGGTTCCGCGCGCACTTCGGGAAGCAAAGCGATATTCACGCAGAGGTCATGTGGCGAACAGCCAACGGACTGGACGATTCTCCTGTCACCCCCGGAACGTTCAACACGCCGCCCAAATCGATCGGCCATATGATGACGCTGCCGCGGGATTATCTCGAGAGCACCGAGGTCAACACCGTGCTGCTCGAGCTCACGGAAGAAGTATGCCGCGATTGCCGCCGCAAAGGGTATATGGGAGGCGTCGTTTCCATCAGCTGTATGTGCAGCCCGTTCGAGGCGCCGACAGGCTTCTCCAGGCAAATGAAGATGCCGGACCCGACGAACAATACGAATGCCGTCTTCGAGGCGGTCAAAGCGTTGTTTTACCGGTACTGGGACCAAATGCCTGTACGCCGCGTTGGCGTCATGTTAAGCGGTCTGGTGGATGACCAAAGCTATCAGCTGACACTGTTTGAAGATCAGGTGAAGCGGAGATCCCTGGATCAGGCCACGGATCGAATTAAGGAGCGGTTTGGCAGTGCTTCTATTGTAAGGGCCTCGTCCGTAACGACTTCGGGGCAGGCTGTGGCGAGATCACAAAAAATCGGGGGGCATTATAAATGAGCAAGAAGCTGGAAGGCAATGGATTATGGGAATCAAGCCGGATGATGCTGCCGCAGCACAAAGAGCAATCCATGTCGGTTCAAAACAACACCCCCTCTCTAAAGCGTGAACCTCCCACCAAAAAAGAGCTTGAGCTGATGCGCGACTGCATCCTTCTTCCCGTCGCTCTTCACATTGTGGAAAAAAACCGCAGAACCATTGAAATGTCGTCGCAAACGCTCAAAACTGTTTATGCGGCCGCCGCCAAAATATTGGCCGGGCACATTCGGGGGGATGTCCAAAAATTCAAAAAAATGCTTGTGGAACAAAATATTCGTCTGTACGAGCATTCCAAGGAGGAGAGCCAGCTCGTCTACCGCTATGTGTGCCGCGGCCACGAGGATACGGTTGTCATGACCAAGGATTTCATACGAGCTGAAGTCAGTGTCCGAATCGGCAGGTATGCCCGAAGCTTGGTTACAGCTATTGAAAAAACCTCTGCCGAGGCCCTTCGAAGATGAACGATCGCGTTCCAGAAGCAGGCTTTATCACCAAGATAAAGAAGCGGCGGCAGGTGAATAAGCCTCCAGCTGCCGCCGCCCTAAGTGCTATTCTTCTGTCGTGAAGCTGAGAACAGACGGGTCCACACTGGCGATTTCGCCAAGATCAGGCGTATCGTCCAGCCGTACGACCGTTTCACGCGGTCCGTGCAGCTCGAACACGATAATACGATTCTGGCCTTGTCTCAGCAGCGGGCCGGGCAGGTATAGAGCTTTTTGCGGCCCTTTCTCCCAATAGCGCCCGAGGTTAAAGTCGTTGATGAACACCAGACCCTTCGTCCAATCGTCCAATCGAATGAACGTATCGGCAGGCTCGTCCACCTCGAAGAAGCCTTCATAGAAGAACGGGCCGGCTTCCGCCACCCCAGCTGCATCGTCCGGAATCGGCTGGAACGACAATCCATCCAACGTATCCAACGGAATCGAGTGAATCGTCCAGCCGTACAAAAACTGATTATCCAGCCGCACGCCTTCGGTAATGCCTTTATGGTCGCGCAGCAGAGGACCATAGTTGATGCGCCCCATATTTTCAACCAGCAAGGTCAGTTCTGCACCTTCAGCCGGGATATCGACCTTCAGCGGCTTAGGGTCCCACCGCTCGACAACGCCGATCGGCACACCATTCATAAATACTTGCGCGCGGTCGCGGACCTCCTGCAGCCATAATTCCTGTCCGCGGCGCGGGCCGTTGACGAAGGTCGTATAGGCAATAAATCCATAGTTTTGCCCTACCCTCTCCATCGGCTCCGGATGGGTCCTTTCCACCCGTGGACCAAGAGCATCCAGTTGATCGAACAGGCGGGAACGACGGGTCAGACGCACTTCCCCGTATCGCTTACGCGGCAGCGGATCGGGGAACGCCTCCTGCGCAGCGCCGGTTTCACCGGTATATTTTTGCAGCACGTGTCGTACGGCCTCCAGCTTCGGAGTGGCATCGCCCCATTCCGATAAGGGAGCATCATAGTCGTAGCTGGTCACGGTAGGCTCGTAGGCTTGGATGTGATTGGCGCCGCTGTAGAAACCAAAATTGGTTCCTCCGTGGAACATATAGAAGTTGACCGATGCGCCTGCCTGTAGCATGTCATCCAGCACTTGAGCTACGTCTGTACCATCGCGGGTATGATGGGGCTCCATCCAATGATCGAACCAGCCGTTCCAAAATTCCATGCACATGAGCGGCTCATCGGGACGGTACTCCCTGAATTTGGCGAACGATTCCTCTACTTTTGAACCAAAATTGACTGTAGCCAGAACGCCGGGCAGCGTGCCGCCCTGCAGCATTTCATCCGTCGGGCCGTCGGACGTAAACAGCAAAACATCGATGCCCCTATCGACCATCCCTTGACGCAAATGTTCGAGATATCGTTTATCGTTGCCATAGCTGCCGTATTCATTTTCAACCTGCATCGCTATAATGGGACCGCCATTCGTACTGAGCAGCGGTCTCAGCTTCGGCAGCAGAACGTCATAGTAAGCATCCACTTTAGACAGAAACAACGGATCCGAACAGCGAAGACGCATATCCGGGTAACCAAGCAGCCAAGCGGGAAGACCTCCGAACTCCCACTCCGCGCAAATATAGGGACTTGGACGGACAATGACCTGCAGTCCCAGCTCACCGGCCAATTGAATAAACTGGACGATATCGGCCATGCCTTCAAAGCAAAAGCTGCCTTCCTTAGGCTCATGAACGTTCCAGGCTGCATAGGTTTCCACAATATTGAAGCCGCAAGCCTTCAGCTTAAGCAGACGGTCCCTCCAATACTCGGGAACGACGCGAAAATAATGAATAGCCCCTGATAAAAGCCGCACCGGCTCTCCATGCCAAATAAATTGATTCCCTTTCACTTCCAGCAGCGACATAAGCGCACCTATCCTTTCAACCGCTTTCCTAGTTCTCCTATAGCCAAGTTACAGGAATGACCGGGAACAGCTTGTACCGTATGTACTCGTACCGTATATATTTGATGCGACATCGTCCGGCCCTACCTTGAGCCTGAACCCATATGTACCCCATTGCATCTAATCTGAACATATGTAATTATAAATCATCATTTTGGTCGTATCAATCATAAATTTGATCGTTACCATCTTTTTATGATGAATGGATATACATCCATCAGGGGCCACCCACAAGGCCCATCAAAGGAGCAAGCTCCCCGACGGACCTTGTCAGTATTCTTTATTAGCCCTGACCCATTCCATAGGTTCCATGACCATGACCATGTCCATGTCCGTGCCCGTGCCCATGTCCATGTCCGTAGTGATGGTAAGGATGGTGGTGATACCCGTAAGGATGATAAACATAAGGATGGTAACTATACGGATGATAGTATGGGGGATACGGGTGCGGGTGATGTGGGTGGTGGTGCATCCACTGTTGATGATGCATTCCATAATGTTGAGGGGATTGTTGGTAAGAGCGTTTATTTTGAGGCATTTGCAATCGTCCCTTTCCACTTTAGATTTGATATGAATACATCCATAACGTATGCCTGATAGGGTGCAATAGATGCTTATCCTAATAATTTAGGCTCCAAATTGGACGTATATCTGCATTCCCTGCTCGGCCTCACAAGGCTAAAAAGATGCGTGCCCCTGGTACGCCAAACACAAAAAACGCCCTCCTGTACAAGGAGGACGCTAGTAAAATGGATTTAGAACCCGGACGTAGCCGTGTCCGTACCGCTGTCTTTTAACCCTTCAGCATTGCCGCTCCCGGCGTTGCCGAATACGGAATTCGACTGGCAGCGAGCCGATCCAAGCTTAATTGCGGCCGTCGAGCATTGAAAAAGGCTGTTGTTCATAACCACATTGCCTTTGGCCAGGGAACCGCTCCCTTCCCCGATCGTATCGATCAGCACGCCGATTTCAGCTCTGCGGACTTCATTGCTTTTGATGCTGTTCCCGTCACCGTTCAGCACCGCTATGCCGCGCACGGCAGCATCGATCGTATTTCCCGTAACCGCATTGCCGTAAGGCTTGTCATCACCGGCATTTTCCTCCGCATCCAATTGAATGCCTCCCGAAGCCGGCTGCGATATGACATTGCCAGTAACCGTATTGAAGCTGCATGCATCCTTCAACCGGATACCGTAAGAGCTGCTTGTTTCGGTTGAGCCCAGCCCAGCGGCAGAAATCATATTCCCTTGTATCAAATGATGCGCACAAGAGGTCAGCTTGGAAGATAATAGAATGGCGCTGTCCTTGCATTGTTCCATCACATTGCTGGCAATGATCGAATAAGTGCTTCCGGCTGTAACATAAATGCAGTTGCGGTATACATTTTTAAAATGATTCCCGATGATCGTATGATTGCTCCCGCCTTCTACCACAATACCATAGCCTTCGTAAAGGCTATCGGAGCCTAATATAAAGGTGAAGGTGCACCCCGTAATAGAGACATGATCTGCACGAGTAAGACATAACGCGTTCGTTATGTACTTGAACACACAACGATGGATTGCAATATGAGAGGCTTCAAATATCGTCACGCCCTTTTCCACAGCGGAAAATAAGGTCCCGTTGGGCACTCCGATTCCTTCAAAGGTAAACCCTTCGATCGAGCAGTGACTGGCGCTCCCTCCGAAAAGCAGCATCTGCAAGTTATCCGCCTCTGCTTTTAGAACGGTCGCCTCCGCCCCATCGCCTAGCAGGTGAACCTTCGATTTCACAAAAATGGTAGATCGAATGACATACTTGCCTGGAGGAAAATAAACCGTGCCTCCGCTAGAAGCCGCCGCATTGATAGCGGACTGGATATAGGCTGTATCGTCATCATCAAGCCTGCCCGTACCCGATGCTCCAAAATCCTTTACATTGTAGAACGGAATGCTGCTTGTAACAGGCTTGGTAGAAGAAGCCGCATAGGCCGTCTCTCCTGTAAATCCTGCGCCTATAGCGAATAAAGCGCCCGCAGCTCCCATCGATGCAAGCAGCTGCCTGCGAGTCATCGGCTTATCCGCTGCATCAGCGTGTGTCTCTCTGGTCTGCACGAGAAGCTCCTCCCTCTCTTGGAAATTCTATGAAAATTATAACTTTCAAAGAGAGAGATGGCAACCCTGTCTCCTTCAGCTCCGAACGCAAGGATACAAAGGCTTCGCCGTCTTTGAAGCTGGCATGCGTTGGGTTAAGATAGACGAAGTAGATGAAACTGACCTCGGAATCTGAAAAAAGCAGACCCGAAGGTCTGCTTTTTTACAGCTTTGTCAACGAAACATGCCCCAGAGCTTAATCAAATGAAACGTGTTATTCGGATCAATTTTTTGTGAGATGACGAAATTCACCATATGTTCTGTCTGTTGATCCGTAGGTCTTTCTCCGAGCACCTTGGAGAGCATCCCGACAAACCTTCTGACTTTCACGCGATCTTGAAGATCCGTCTTCGTCACACCTTGCAAAATCATTTTAATCCGTTCTTTCGTATCCGGATTTTTCATTTTCAGCTTGACGCGTTCCACAAATGCAGGATCGAATCCGTATTTCTGATAGCTCATGTCACGAACACCTCCGATAACGGATATTGGGGATACAGGTATGCTCATCCAATTGGAGTTGCTGCAAACCTCTCACCGTAAGTTTATGACGGAGGGCTCGGACATGTGTCCTATAATCTTGCCATGAACCGCAAATAGGTGTTAATCCAGCAATTCGCTGTCCGTAATGTGCTCCCGCTGTAAAAATTCACGCAGCAGCGTATAGCCGGCGGCAGTCCAGAAATCCGGTCTCCGTACAAGCTCCGCCGCATCGTCCCGCGCCCGTTCCATCACCTCAAAGTCGGTCACCATGTCGGCGATCCGGAAATCCGGCAAGCCGCTCTGCTTCGTTCCGAAAAAGTCTCCCGGACCTCGCAGCTCCAAATCGCGTCTAGCGATTTCGAAGCCGTCGTTCGTATCGGTCATCGCCTTCATCCGCTGCTTGCCGACCTCATTCTTCGGATCGGCTATCAGCACACAGTACGATTGATGCTCCCCCCGGCCTACGCGTCCGCGAAGCTGGTGGAGCTGTGAAAGACCGAAGCGGTGAGCGTCATAAATGATCATGAGCGTCGCGTTCGGCACATCGACTCCGACCTCGATAACGGTCGTCGACACCAGAACCTGAACCCGGTTAGCGCTGAACTCGCGCATCACCTCGTCCTTTTCCGCGGGAGTCATCCGGCCATGCAGCAACCCCACCTTGTAGTCAGGAAAAGCAAACTGCATTTGGGCATGCACATCGATCGCATTCTGCACATCCAGCTTCTCGGATTCCTCAATGAGCGGGCAGATTACATAGGCTTGACGCCCTTCCGCCACCTCGCGCCGAATAAAGCCCAAAACCCGGTCCAGCATATCGTGTGTGACGGCGTACGTCTTGATCGGCTTGCGCCCTTTGGGAAGCTCGTTCAGCGTGGATACATCCATATCGCCGAACGCCGTAATAGCCAACGTCCGTGGAATCGGCGTCGCTGTCATCGTCAGCACATCGGGGTTCAAGCCTTTGCGCCGCAAAACGCTGCGCTGGTTGACGCCGAACCGGTGCTGCTCGTCGGTTACGACAAGACCGAGCTTCCGAAAGAACACATCCTCCTGAATTAACGCATGCGTACCGACGACCACGTCAATCATGCCCATTTGCAGCGCACCCAGTACATCCCTCCGTTGGCGGTCCGTCAAGCTCCCCGTAAGCAGCGCGACTTGGATGCCGTAAGACTCGAATAGCCGCTCCAGAGACCGTTTATGCTGTTCTGCCAATATTTCCGTCGGTACCATCAGCGCTCCTTGGTAACCGGCCTTTACAACCGCGTACAACGCCGAGGCGGCGACAACTGTCTTCCCGGCTCCTACATCCCCTTGAAGCAAGCGGTTCATGCTGAACGGCTGCTGCAAATCATGAAGAATTTCGGCCAGCACGTTTTTTTGCGACTCGGTCAAAGTAAATGGCAGCGCCCGCACGAAAGCCCGCACCAACGGCATGTCCAACGGATGCGCAACGCCGTCCGCACGATCATGATTCAGAGCCCGGTAGGCTTGCATCTTCAGCTGGAACAAGAACAGCTCCTCGAATACCATCCGCTTGCGCGCCCGCTGCCCTTCCTCCATCGAGCCGGGCATATGCAGCAAGGCAACCGCCTGCTTGCGCGGCATGAGATCATATTTCGCCAGCAATTCCTGGGGGAGCACCTCCGGAATAAGGCCGCCGTATTGCGTTAAGGCCTGCTTCAGCGTCTGGCGCATCCACTTTTGGGTCAAAGCCCCGGTAACCGAGTAAACAGGCTGCAGCGTGCCGATCTGGGAAGTCCCTTTCCCCGGAAATTCGGACTCCGATACGGTAAGGTGCAGCCTTTTTTGATCCCATTTTCCGGTCAATACAATGTCTGTCCCCGCCTTCAACTGATCCTTTAAGAAATGCCGATTAAACCAGACTGCGGTGATGAATAACGGATCCGCCATCATTTTACAGGTTAATCTCGACTTGACCCGACCGTACATTTGTACAAGCGGAACCCCGACAACGGTGGCCTGGACGGTAATCTTATCTCCATCCTTCGCTTCCGTCAGGTCGCGCAGCGTGTAATCTTCATAACGAAAAGGATAGTAGTCGAGCAGGTCTCCCACGGATGCGATGCCCAGGGTCAGTAACTCCTCGGGCTTTTTCCCCTTGACCCCGTGTACCTCTTTGACCGGAATTTGATACAAATCGATAGAGGCCATTATGCCGGACTGACGAAGGCAGCGACGGCTCCGGGACCGGCGTGCGTTCCAATGACTGACCCTATAGTTGTATACTGCATACTTTTCACCTCAAAATGCTGCTTCAACAAGCCGCTCAGCTCATCGGCCGCAGACAGCGTGTCCGCATGGGCCACAGTCACATGAATCGGCTTTCCGGCAAAGTCGGCTTGAAGCATCTCCACAATGCGCCCCATCGCCTTTTTATGTCCCCGAACCTTATCGACCGAATACACTTCACCCTGATCAGTGATGGATAATATCGGCTTAATGTTCAACAGCGAACCGACCAATGCGGCCGCTTTGCCGATGCGCCCTCCTTTTTGAAGATACTCCAGCGTGTCCACTAGAAAATAGAGCCGCATCTCCCGGCGCATCGTTTCGACCAATGCAACAATCTCTTCCTTGCTTTTTCCAGCCATGGCCGCTTCAGCCGCAGCCACAGCGAGCATACCGATACCATACGATGCCGATTTGGAATCGATTACGGTCAAATCCGCCTTCCCTTCAAGCATGGTGCTGGACAAAACGGCGGTTTGATAAGTTCCGCTCAATCCCGAGGATAAGTGAATCGACACAATGCCGGCGTCCGAAGACGCGGCGAGCTTTTTATAAATGTCCAGAAATTCAACGGGAGAGGGCTGCGAAGTCGTAGGCAGCGAAGGGAACGAGGCCAGCTTTGCAAAAAACGCCTGTGGACTTAAATCGATCCCGTCACTGTAAGTCTCCGTTCCAAAATGTACCTTTAAAGGCACGATTTCAATGTTTAAGCGTTCCTGCAGCTCCACCGGAATATCGGCTGTACTGTCCGTAACTACTCGAACCTGACCCAATCCATCCACCTCAATCTATAGATAAATGTCTGTCCGAAAGCGGCTTATTCGGCAGATAAAATATAATAATAAAGCGGCTGACCGCCGGCGTGAACTTCGACCTCCAGGTCCGTATACGTCTCTTCGATATATTGCACGAGCGAACGGGTCTGGTCCTCAGAGGCATCCTCACCCGTATACACCGTCACGATTTCCGCGCCATCGGCTACAAGGCTGTCCACCAGCTTTCGCGCGGAGGCCAGCAAGTCCGGATCCGCAGCAACAATTTTACTATTATGAATGCCGATATAATCCCCTTGTTTGATGTTCATATCATCCATCTGCGTATCCCGTACGGCGTAGGTCACTTGACCTGACTGCACCTGCAGCAAAGCTTGCCCCATCAAGTCGGCATTCTCGTCTGCCGCCGCCTGCTCCCGGAAGGCAAGCATGGCTGCTATGCCTTGAGGAATCGACTTCGTCGGAATAACGATCAATTGCTTGCCATCCACAAGATCAACCGCCTGCTGGGCAGCCAAAATAATATTCGAGTTGTTCGGAAGCACGAACACGGTCTTGGCCTGAACAAGAGAAGCTGCCTTGACAATGTCCTCCGTGCTCGGATTCATCGTCTGCCCGCCATGGAGCACCTGATCCACACCGAGACTGTTCAAAATCCGTGAAATTCCCGGCCCTGCGGATACAGCAACAAATCCGTACGGCTTCAACGTCTTCACTGGCTCGGACACCGATACTCCTGCAGAGACGCGACCGGACAGCTCCGCCGCTTCTTCGAGCAAAAGATGCGTGTGCTGTTCTCTCATATTTTCAATTTTGATCCGGCTCAAAGCCCCATAAGTCATCGCATGGTTCATGACACTGCCGGGATATTCAGCATGAATGTGCACCTTGACCAAATCATCGTCCGCTACAACGAGCAGGGAATCCCCGAGCTTGGATAGCTCCTGACGAAATTCGTGCTCGTCGAAAGCCCGGCTCCCAGGTTTGCGGCCGCTCAGTGTCACCATAAACTCGGTGCAGTAGCCGAACTCGATATCCTCTGTCGCAAGCTTAGCCTGTGCCCTTAAAGGCTCTGCCGTGCCATGTCCTTCGGAGGCATGGGCAATGACCGGCTTTCCGGTAAATCCCGGACCCCCGGCGAAACTGCCGTCAGCTGTCGAAACCTCCTCTGCATTGCCCTCTTCCTGCAGCGCCTGAAGGAAGCCTTCGTAAATATACAGCAGCCCTTGACCGCCGGCATCCACGACCCCTACCTGCTTCAGCACCGGCAGCAAATCAGGCGTTCTGGAGAGCGCCTCCTGCCCGTGCTTCCATACTTCTCTCATCAGCTCCGCCAAATCTGCAGTCCGCTTGGCCTGCAAAACGGCATGCTTCGCCGCCTCCTTCGACACGGTAAGAATGGTGCCTTCCACCGGCTTCACGACAGCCTTATAGGCCATATCCACTCCATGCTGCAGTGCCGCGGCAAACTGTACCGAGTCAATTGAAGCGCTGTCCGTGACAGCCTTCGCGAAGCCCCGGAACAATTGGGACAGAATGACCCCTGAATTCCCGCGGGCCCCCATCAGCAAGCCTTTAGCCAACGCTTCCGCGGCCTTACCTATATGCTCGGACGGACGCCGTCTCAGCTCTTCTACACCGGAAGTCAGAGTCAGGTTCATATTGGTCCCGGTATCCCCGTCAGGAACTGGAAACACGTTGAGCGCATTGACATTGTCCACATTTTCTCTAAGCTGCCGGGCTCCTTTTTCCACCATACGGATAAAGTCGTTCCCATTCATATTGTTTAAGCGCTTACTCAAATAAACCATTCCCCTTCCTGCTATGGAGCGGTCCGGACCTTTCCCATGCCGGACCGCCTCTTAGCGTTACTGAGCTACACGAACACCTTGAACAGTAATGTTCACGGCATACACTTGAAGCCCTACAACCTCATTTAACACATACTTTACCTTCGTCTGCACATTGTGGGCCACAACCGATATTTTCGTACCGTAACTAACCACGATATATAAATCAATGGAAAGCGATCCCTGCTCATTTCGATGAACCTCTACACCCCGGCTCAAATTATCCCGACGCAGCAGTTCCGCAATGCCGTCCTTCAATTGATTGCGCGAAGACATGCCAACCAGTCCATAACAATCCAAAGCTGCCGATCCCGCCAACACAGCAATAACCTCATCCGTTATATATACTTTGCCATATTCCGTAGCCAATTCAATAGCCATCATACGCAGCTCCTTTGATATAGATTAGGATGGACTATTTTTCATTCTACTATATCAACCGGAAGAAATAAATAAATTTTGGTTAAAACGGCATAAAAACATCCTTGCGCCGTTGACGGCTTTTGTTCCACTGTGATATGATATTTGAGTGTGTTTTCTAGGAATTGCTCACGGAGAGTTCGCTTTCGAAGACAAGCAATACGAAAGTCGTCGAGGCTTTTAAGGAGGTGTAATACAATGTCCCGCAAATGTTTCATTACTGGTAAAGGACCAAGCACTGGCAACCACGTATCTCACGCGAACAATAAAGCGAAGCGTACTTGGGGTGTTAACGTTCAAAAAGTTCGTATTCTGGTGGACGGTAAACCGAAGCGTGTTTATGTAAGCACGAAAGCTTTGAAATCCGGAAAAGTTACTCGCGTGTAATTTTTAATCCGCTGATAGACAAAAAGCACCTGGCCTCAGGTGCTTTTTTTAGTGCCAATTTATATCGCAGAGGCTCGGTAAGCTAAGCTTCGCAATACATAGACAAAGGTACCCGTCTGAAACCGATGCTTCTTGGAAAGCCGCCTGCTCACGCAAGCATGTAAGACGGCAGGACCGTTTATCCCTCCGCTGCATTGGGCTCTAGTCTGCGAAACGTATCCTTCGTTTTTCGCTTGCTGCGCTTCCCCGACCGCCCTAAGTATACAATCCGGTACGGTCAGTTTTTGCTGAAGGTACTAAGTACCGCCTTGACAAACCCGCCGATAAATCTCGGTAACTTGATCGTGTAAAATTTCATTTCTACCCCTCCTCCAATTTCGTGGGAAAGCCTTCATTTTCCAGTCCGTGCTCCTCATCCCTCAAGCACAAAGTCCATTGATACTCTATTGTATTCGGCATTCTCGAAAACGTGCCTATCCCTTTGGCGACTGACCAAAAAACAAAAAAAGGCTACAAAAGCCGAAACTTTTGTAACCATGTTTATGCGGCGGACAGCCGATTTATGACGCTACGATGCAATAAGTGCGAATCCCAGTTAAGCCTGCGCGGGCAGCTGCCCGGACTTAACGGTCAAATATATGGCATAGAACACAGCCATGATGAAGTACAGCACAATCGTCGTTACTACGAAAGCGATCCGTATGCCGCGGCCCTCGTGCCTTCTGAAAAATTGAATCCCTACATACAAAGCGCCTAGCGAAAATAAATATTTCAGCATATCCTGAATGTTGGAGAACAGACTGAGAAGACCCGCGCACAGCAGGCTGTAGCCTAGAACCGTAAGGAATCTCAAGCGTACGTCACTCCCCGCCCCGAATGTGCCGTATCGCCTGCGCACGATCACTCGTGTTGAACACCGCATTGCCGGCTACGAGCACATTGGCCCCAGCGGCCGTTACTTGGCGTGCGGTGTCGGCATTGATCCCTCCATCCACCTCAATGTGGACATGAGAGAGACCACGCTCGTTCAACATCTCACGCAGCCTCGCGATTTTGGGCAGCATCTCCGGAATAAACTGCTGGCCCCCGAAGCCGGGATTTACAGTCATCAGCAGCACCAGATCCAACGAATCATTGAGCACATGCTCGATTGTATTTAATGGGGTTGCCGGGTTGAGCACAACACCGGCCTTCACCCCTTGTTCTTTTATAAAATGAAGCGTACGGTGCAGATGGCGGCATGCCTCTACGTGAACCGAGATCAAATCTGCCCCCGCCTTGGCAAAGGTCGGGATATAAGCGTCAGGATTCTCAATCATGAGATGAACGTCCAATGGGAGCGCAGTGTGCGGGCGGATCGCCTCAACAACCAGAGGACCGATGGTAATATTAGGCACAAACTGGCCATCCATGACGTCCACATGAATCCAATCCGCTCCCCCGCGCTCCACGTCCGCAATTTCGGCGCCAAGCTTGGAAAAATCCGCGGATAAAATAGACGGTGCAATGTGCAGCATGTCAGTACCTCCGTTTTCTGTCTTTAATTTCCCCTAAGAAATACAAGTAATGTTCATACCGGGAAGGTGCAATCTTCCCTTGCTCTTTCGCCTCAATCACTTTACAGCCAGGCTCTTGCTGGTGAAGGCATCCGCGGAATTTACATTCGGCAGCATATGGACGGAACTCCTTGAATGCATCACTCAAATGCTCCGCCTCCTCAATCTGCAAAAAATCCAGGGAACTGAAGCCCGGCGTATCCGCAACGAGCCCCCCGTTCTGAAGACGAATCAGCTCTACGTGCCGTGTCGTATGCTTGCCCCGGCCAAGCTTCATGCTGATTTGATTCGTCTCAAGCTGAAGTCCCGGCACCATTGCATTCAGCAGGGACGATTTGCCTACGCCGGACTGTCCGGCAAAGACGCTGATATGTCCGGCCAAGCGTTCAATGACGGAATCGATGCCAATGCCGAATTTTGCGCTCGTCACAACCACTTGATAACCGATGGATTCATACAGTTGAACCACATCGTTCATGGTTGACACATTCATCTCGGTTTTAACAGAATCTTGCATTGAAGCCCCTTCAACGGACCCTCCGGCCGGTTCTTGGGCGAATTCTTCCTCCGCATCCACCAGATCCTGCTTGGTCAAGCAAATGATCGTGTCGAGCCCCGCGCTTTCCGTATGCACCAGGAACTTGTCCAGAAGCTGTAAGTTTAAAGCCGGCTCCTGCACTGCAAATACAAGCACCGCCAACTCTACATTCGCAACGGGGGGTCTAACCAGCTCCGAGGTCCGAGGTAAGATTTCATCGACCATCCCCTCCCCGTTTTCCGTTAGTTCGAACATCACCTTGTCCCCTACGAGTGGAGAAATGCCGCGTTTTTTGAATATGCCTCTGGCACGGCATTGAATCGAGACGGAGGACATGGTTTGCTCCTCTTCCGAGAGTACATAGTAATAACCGCTAAGCGCCTTTACGATTAAACCGGCTGGCATTCATTTCTGCCTCCTGTGCTATTTGGGTTTGGTAGTCGTCGTGCTGGCCGGCGTTGCCGTTCCATTTCCCGTTGCCGGGGTACCCCCCTGCGTACCGGAGCCGGTTCCAGCACCCGTTCCGGTACCTGCACCGCCGGTGCCTCCGGTCCCACTCGTTCCGTTGCCTGTACTGCCGGCCGGCGTTGTGGTCGTCGGCGTCGCGCCACCCGCAGGAGGTGTCGTTGCACCGGTCGTGGCTGGAACCGGATTAAACGGCTTGCCATTTTTCTGTGCCTGATAATCCTGATAGGTCACAGTCAACAGATCGGTCAGCGTATTATCGGCTTTGACTTGAATCGTCGCCGTCTTATCCGGTGCAACGACAAGCTTCACCTCTGTTGTCGTCGCCTTGGTTACGTTCGGTATCGTTTTATACTCCACCGGCGTATTATCGTTCGTCGCGTCGCTCAACAAAATTTTGACGGTGGATGCGGCGCCGTCCTTCAACGGCTTAATGGGCACTTGAATCGTCATAGGCCCTGCATCCGACGGAAGACCTGAGCTGATAATCAATCCGATTTCCTCGCCGCGGGAAACCTCATCATTGTACTCATAAGGGAACTGCTTGATGACTTTCCCCTTAGGCTGTTTATAGCTTGGCTCTACGCTGATTCCGTCCTTGGCCAGCTTCAAATTGCTAACCGTAATCCGCGAACGCGCTTCAGCTTCGCTTAGACCGACCAGATCCGGCATTTTGAACGTTTCTCTGCCCTTGCTGACCGTCAGCTTCACACTCACCGTGGAAGGATCAATGTCATCGTTGGCCGCCGGGACTTGTTGGATTACGGTTCCCGCAGCTTCATCGACAAATTGCTGATCTACCGCAATCCGATCCCCTGCGATCCCCATGTTCATCAGCTTCGATTTGGCATCAGCTAACTGCGCACCTGTCAGGCTAAGCATTTTTTGCAGCTCCACACCCTTGCTCACATAGAGCGTCACCTTACTATTCGGCTTCAGCTTCATATCCATCGGAGACTGACGAATGACAGTATCCTTCGGAACGTCCTTGGACGTTTCCTGCACGACATCATAGTCCAGCTTGGCATCTCTCAACATCTTTTGGGCTTCCGTTAAAGGCTTGTTAACCACTGTCGGCACATCGACATCCTGAATCTTGCTAAATGTTTTCAAATACGGGATGGCGTACCACATCGCGCCAAGGATGACGAGCAGGACAACAATCCATACGACCGGCTTCACCCATCGTTTTTTCTTTTTTCCGGCCACAGCCGTATCTCCGCGCTTCTCGGTCTCATCGTCTTCCTCGTCGCTGACGGGAGGCATATATTGCCCCGGACGAATCGCTGGAATAACCCGGGTCTTCTCTTCATCCAGCTCGTCCTCGTCGAGGAAGTTAAGCTTGGCCTCATTGCGGCGATGCGGCTGCAAGCAGCTGTCGAGATCCTCGAGCATCTGCTTCGCAGAGCGGTATCGTTCCGCAGGATTTTTCCGCATCGCCTTCAAAATAATGTTCTCCACGCTCTGCGGGATGAGCGGATTCACCTTGCGCGGGTCCTCCACTTCCTCCTGCAAATGCTTCAAGGCTACGCTGATCGGACTTTCTCCCAGAAAAGGTAGGCGTCCAGTCAGCATTTGATACATGACGATACCGAGCGAATATAAATCCGATTGCTCGCCTGTAAAGGTCCCTTTGGCATGCTCGGGAGAAAAGTAATGCACGGAGCCGACAACCGAGCCGGTTTGCGTGATTGTAGAGGAGGTCACAGCCCGGGCAATACCAAAATCGGTTACTTTCACCCTGCCGTTCTTGCCGATCAAAATGTTATGAGGCTTGATATCACGATGAATGATTTGATTGTGATGCGCATGATCAAGCGCGTCGCAGATTTGGCTGGCTACATGAACGGCCTCTTCCACCTGCAGCGGCGCTTTTTCTTTGATCAGCTCATTTAATGTCGTACCCTCGATGTATTCCATCACAATGTAGTGAACGTCTTCTTCCTGGCCAACATCGTAGATGCTGACTACGTTCGAATGGGATAATGACGCCGCGGCTTGCGCTTCTCTTCGAAAACGCTGAATGAACTCCTCGTCGTGCACGTACTGCTGACGCAGCACTTTGACAGCCACATGGCGATGCAATAAAATATCAAGTCCCTTATACACGATAGCCATGCCGCCGCCGCCAATGCGCTCGAGAATTTCATAACGGCCTCCCAACTGCTTACCTATCATCCATCATCACCTCTTTTCACCGTCAAAATGATCTTCAGCACGATCCGGTTCGGTAATGTTGCTGACCAGCACCACGGTAATATTATCATCGCCACCTGCAGACATGGCGGCTTCGACAAGGAGGCGGGTCCGGTCTTCGAGCGTTCCCGCCCCATTCACAAGCGCCAGCATCTGATCATTGCTGACCAAGCCGCTAAGACCGTCACTACAGAGAAGCAGTACCTCTCCGCAGGTCCAAACCCAGTCCGCAGTATCGACCTCAATCGTCGCCTCCGTACCTAACGCCCGGGTCAGAACATTGCGGCGGGGGTGATGGCCCGCCTCTTCCCGGGTTATCTGACCGGTTTTGACCAGCTCGTTGACGAGCGAATGATCCTCGGTCAGCTGCTCCATGCCGTCAGCATTTACTTTGTAGGCACGGCTGTCGCCGATATGCCCGATCACAACCGACTGTTCATCGGCAAGCACGGTAACAACCGTCGTTCCCATCCCATGATAGTTTTCTCGCTCCGAGGCAAACTGAAATATCGTTTCATTCGCCGACTCAATGGCAGCTTGAATACAGCTTTTACGCTCCTCTACGGATGCCCCGAAAGGGATCGTTTGCAAGGCGTCGCGAATAAGGTCCACAGCCATCTGACTCGCAACATCCCCTGCCTGATGGCCCCCCATCCCGTCGGCTACAATAGCCAGAACAAAGCCGTTCAAGCTTTCTTGGACAAGCATCCGATCCTCATTAACCGTCCGAACACGGCCGACATCCGTTAGACTTGCTGTTTTCAACATGTTCTCCTCACCTCGCACCCGACTCCATATGCTTCGCCCGCAATTGTCCGCAAGCTGCAGCAATATCGCTCCCCTGCTCCCTGCGAATCGTCGCATTCACTTTATTCCGCTCCAAAATCCGCTGGAATGTAAAAATATCGTCCCTCGGCGTACGCACATAATCCCGTTCGGAAACAAAGTTCACGGGAATCAGGTTGACGTGAGCCATCGGGAATGTTTTCAAAACTTGAGCCAATTCCTCCGCATGCTCGGGACGGTCGTTCACGCCTCCCATAAGAGCATATTCAAACGTGATTCGCCGCCCGGTCTTCGCAACATAATACTGACAGGCTTCAATCAGCTCAGCAAAAGGATATCTGCGGTTCACCGGCATCAGCTTGGAACGAAGTGTATCATTCGGCGCATGGATCGAAATCGCCAGATTGATCTGCGTGTTCTCCTCGGCAAAACGATAAATGTTCGGCACGATTCCACTGGTGGACACAGTAATATGACGCTGCCCGATATTCAGTCCCTTCGGATGAATCATCACCTTCAGAAACTTCATCATCGCATCGTAGTTCTCGAACGGCTCTCCAATCCCCATGATGACGATACTGCTAACGCGCTCATTGGTAGGATCCAGCTGCTGCTGCGCTTTGACGACCTGGGCGATAATTTCCCCTGGCGTCAGGTTACGCTTCAGCCCTGTCAGTGTCGAAGCGCAAAACGTACAGCCGATGCGGCAGCCGACCTGCGTCGTCACGCACACGCTGTTGCCGTAGCTATGCTTCATGATGACCGTCTCGATCGCATTTTTGTCCGCCAGCTCGAACAGAAACTTAACGGTTCCGTCCTTGGATTCATACTTCGCCACCTCGGACAAAGTAACGAAATCGAATTGCTCGACGAGCTTTTCGCGGAGCGATTTCGGCAGGTTCGTCATCTCTTCGAAGCTTGAAACTCTTTTCACATACAGCCAGTCAAAAATTTGGCCCGCGCGAAAGCCCGCTTCGCCGCTCTCTTTAATCCATTCCTGCCAGTCCTCGAGCGTCAAATCGTATGCGTACGGTTTTGCAGCTGCCAATACTTTCGGTTCTTTCAGTTCCATTTATTTATCACAACCCGTTGTCATGTAATTGTAAAGATTTCAACCTATTTTATCATAAATCGCATCATTACGCTCGTTTGCGCAGCTTGGCGATAAAGAATCCATCCGATTGATGCTCATAGGGATAAATTTGCAGCGGCTCCGGCTGGGACGGATCCATCTCAAACTCGGGATGCTCCTGCAAAAAGGTTTCGATCATACCGCTATTTTCCCCGCGCTCAATCGTACATGTACTGTAGACCAACACCCCGCCGGGACGAAGAAGCTTGTGAACCTGATTCAACAGCTCCCGTTGGATGACGCAAATATCGTCCAGCTCCTGTTCCGTCTTGCTCCATTTCATATCGGGCTTGCGCCGGATGACGCCAAGCCCCGAACACGGTGCATCCAGCAAAATCCGGTCAAAGGTGCCCTCAGGGAGCCTTTCCGGCAGCTTACGGGCATCGGATACAAGCGTACGCACGGAGCTCAGGCCCAATCGTTCGGCCTGCTCGGCAATCAGCTTCTCCTTGTGCTCATGAATATCGCAGGCCCACACTTCTCCGCGGTCGCCCATCTTCTCAGCCATGTGCATCGACTTTCCACCCGGAGCGGCGCAGCAGTCCAGCACCTTATCCCCCGGCTGGGGATCGACCGCTTCCGCGACCAGCATAGAGCTCTCGTCCTGAATGGAAAACAGGCCCTCAGCGTACCATGGGGTCAGCGCCATGTTGCCTCCACCGCGGACAATAACGCCAGCCGGCGCCAGATCGGACGGCTCCGCCTGCAGCCCTGCATCGACCAAGCGGGTAATCAGCTCCTCACGGCTCAGCTTGAGCGTATTCACCCTAAGGCTAACCCTGGGCGGCACATTATTGGCTTCACAAATGCGCTCCGTCCGTTCCTCGCCAAGCTGCTTCATCCACCGGCGTACCAGCCAATCCGGGTGAGAGTGCGCGAGCGCGATACGTTCCACTGGCGGAAGATGCTCCGGAAGCTTCAACGTATCCTTTTGACGGATGACATTGCGCAGCACCCCGTTGACCATGCCCGAAATGCCCTGATGCCCTTTCTTCTTGGCGAGGTTAACCGCCTCATTGACAACGGCATGCTCCGGAATGCGATCCAAATACATCATTTGATACAAGCTGAGCCGCAGCAGGCTGCGAACCCACGGCTGCAGCTTGGCAACACCTTTGGCCACGAAGCGCTCCAGAAAATAGTCCAGCGTATTCATCCGCTGAATCGTTCCATAGACGATTTCCGTCGTTAATCCGGCGTCCTGCTTGTCGAGACCGTATTTTTGCAATGTTTGGTGCAGCAGCAGGTTGCTGTAGGAGCGATCCTGCTCCGTGCGGACCAGAACCTCCAAAGCCGCTTCCCTCGCGCTCCCCTTCTTCTGGGCAGGGCCCGTTGATGGGGCCGGTCTGCGGCTGCCGGCTTTGCTAGGCTTCCCCGCGCCGCTTCCGCCTTGACCCTTTGTTTTCTCAAAGCTTTTATTCAATGAAGTATGCCTCCTAATTTCGTGCCGCGATCAGCGTCCGAGCACCGTTCCTGCTTCTAATTGACCTCCGCGGACGAATTGCGCGGCATCCATCGCTTTTTTCCCGGCAGGCTGCAGTTCCGTAACCGTAAGAATACCGGCCCCCGTTGCAATCCGGATCCCCTTGTCCGACACTTGGACGACAGTACCGGGCTCCATGCCGGATACGCTGCTTTCAGCCTTGTCCGGCTTGCCGGCGCCCCAAATTTTGAGAACGTCGCCGTTCCATAACGTATAAGCACCCGGACGCGGATTCAGTCCCCTGATTTGATTCCATATCGCCAATGCCGGCGAGCTCCAATCTATGAGCTCCTGCTCCCGGGTGATATTAGGGGAATACACCGCATCCTCTTCGACCTGGGGCACCGCCTGAATCCTGCCCGCAATCAAATCAGGCAGCGTATCCAGCAGCAATTGGGCACCGGCAAGACTAAGCTTGTCGAACATGGTACCGGTTGTGTCTTCATCCGTAATCGGCACCTCAACCCGGCTGATCATATCCCCGGTATCCAAGCCCTCAGCCATGTACATAATTGTGACGCCTGTTACGGCATCGCCGTTCATGACGGCATGATGTATCGGCGCGCCTCCGCGATACTTTGGGAGCAGCGAAGCATGGATATTGATACAACCGTGCTGCGGCAGCTCCAGCACCGCCTTGGACAAAATTTGCCCGTAGGCCGCTGTCACGATCAAGTCCGGCTGCAGCGCCTTCAGGGCTTCAACTGACTCGGGCCGGCGCAGCCTCTCGGGCTGCAGCACGGGAATGCCGTGCTTCTCGGCCTCCACCTTCACAGGCGTAGGCGTCAAAATACGCTTGCGCCCAACCGGACGATCCGGTTGGGTCACAACGCCGACAACGTTTCTGCCGCTATCCAGCAGCGCTTGTAAAGAAGGCACGGCGAAGTCCGGCGTGCCCATAAAAACGATTCTCATACTTCACCGCCCTGCGGCTCACTGCGGTACATTTTTTCCGCCAAGTCTGTGTACAGCACGCCGTTCAAATGATCGACTTCATGCAAAATGCAGCGTGCAAGCAAATCCGTGCCTTCCACGACGATTTCTTTGCCGTCACGGTCCAATCCTTTCACTTTCACTCGCTGCGCCCGCTTTACATCGCCTGTCATGTTCGGAATGCTTAAGCAGCCCTCAGGGCCGAATTGCTCGCCCTCCGTTTCGAAGACTTCCGGGTTGATCAGCTCGATCAAACCGCCATGCTCATCTCCGCAGTCCATCACAATAACCCGCTTCAAAATACCAATTTGCGGAGCCGCCAAGCCAACCCCCTCCGCATCGTACATCGTGTCTACCATATCATTGAGCAGCTTGATAATGTTGGGTGTAATTTTCGTGACCGGCTTGCACACCTCACGCAGTACCGGATCCGGATCTTTCACAATCATTTTAATAGCCATAAATAAGCACACCTTTCCTTCAAAGGACACGTTCCTCGGTATCCCTGTTTTATTAATAATAAGTATATGAATATCCCTATTCGTTAGGAACAGCATGCATTTAGGAGCTACATAAGCACCTGAGGGTCGACATCGACGCTGATCGTCAGCTTTTGCTGCCGTTCCAGCTCCTCAAAGCCCGCCACCGCTTGATGCACAAGCCTGGAAATGGACGCTTCCCCCCGATATTTTATCATGCATTGAAATCGATATCTATCCTTGATTCGCGAGATAGGCGAGGCCACAGGGCCCAGTACCTCAACAGGCATCGGCTGAAGCTCCTTCGCCAATTCCTTAATCCGGGAAGCTAACAGCTCCGCGGTACGCATCAGCAGGGGGACCTGTTCATGCGATAAAGTGATCAGGATGAGACGGTGGAACGGCGGGTACTCATGGAATTTGCGCAAGGTCATTTCCTTTTCCATAAAGCTTTGATAATCATGACGGCTTGCACTGATAATGCTGTAGTGCTCGGGAGCATACGTCTGTACGTATACCTCCCCGGGCAGCTCGTGGCGGCCTGCGCGACCGGCAACCTGCGTCAGCAGCTGAAAGGTCCGCTCCGCCGCACGAAAATCAGGCAGGTTCAAGACCGTATCCGCAGCTATCGCCCCTACCAAGGTCACATGCGGAAAGTCAAGCCCTTTAGCTACCATCTGCGTCCCGAGCAGCAAATCCGCCTGGCGGTTGCGGAACAGGGTCAGCCATTTTTCATGAGAGCCTTTCTCCGTCGTTGTATCCACATCCATCCGTATGACCCGGATACCGGGGAACAGCTTCGTCAGTTCTTCCTCAACCCGCTGCGTCCCAGTCCCGAAATGGCGTATATGCTCGCTGCTGCAGCTTGGGCATACGGTAAGCTCGCGTTCTGCGTAGCCGCAATAGTGGCAGCGGATCGCCCGCGAGCTCTGATGATAGGTCAAGGAAATATCGCAATGAGGACATTCCGCGACATAACCGCACGTGCGGCACATAACAAACGTGGAATACCCCCTTCGGTTCAGCAGCAAAACCGTCTGTTCCTTCTTGTGTAACCGATCTTCAATCGCTTTATACAAGTCACGGCTGAACATCGAACGATTTCCTTGCCGCAGCTCTTCTCTCATATCAATGATATGCACGCGTGGGAGCGGTCTTCCCTCTACCCGATTGTGCATCGTCAGCAGCTCAAAAGGAACACGCCGCCCGGTTAATCGAGCTTGGCTGTTGTTATCAGCAGCCGGATGCCCTGCTTCCGTTGAAGCACCGAAAAGATCCAGCTGCTCTGATCTGAATCTAGCTTGGCTTGAATCTTCCCGTGCGGCAGCCTCGGCTTTGTACTCCGGCAGCGTACCGTACATGCTTTCAAGCGATGGCGTGGCGGAGCCAAGGACGACAACCGCATCATGCTGCGAAGCACGGGCAATCGCTACGTCGCGTGCGTGGTATTTCGGGCTCTCCTCCTGCTTGTAGGACGATTCATGCTCCTCATCAATAATGATGAGCCCGATTTGGGTGAACGGCGCAAAAATAGCCGAGCGCGCCCCAATCACGACCCGCACCTGCTTCTGCATGATTTTCCGCCACTCATCATAACGCTCGCCATGGGACAGCCTGCTGTGCATCACAGCGACCTGATCCCCGAACCGTCCCTTAAACCGCTCCACCATCTGCGGCGTGAGCGAGATTTCGGGCACGAGAACAATAGCCTCACGGCCTTGATCCAGGCAAGTTTGGATCGATTGCAGGTATACTTCCGTTTTCCCGCTTCCGGTCACCCCATGGAGCAGGAATACGCGGTGCTCGCGATCCATGACCGGACGGGAAATGCGTTGAAACACCTGCTCCTGCTCCGGCATCAAAGACAGCGGCACCGTTCGCTGAAACGAACGATGCGAGTAGGGGTCACGGAGGACTTCCACTTCGCGGAGCTCCAGCCAGCCTTTTTCAACCAGGCTTTTAACCGTACCCGCAGAAATGCTAAGCTCGTTCAACAGGTCCGTCAGCTTGACAGGCACCGGCCGTTCGGCCAAAAGCTCCAGCACTTCCTTCTGCTTGGCCGACCTTGAAGGCAGCTGCTCTGCCCATGCCCGCAGCTGCTCCGGGTCGTCGGGCGGGAACACCGTCAGCGCTTTTTTCGCAGTCATCCGATCCTTGACCATTTGAACTTCCTGCAAATATCCCTCCGCCATAAGCTCCTTGATAAGCTTGCCTTCCGAGTTGAACCGCTGCAGCAGCGCTTCAATTTCAACGGAGCCTTTAGCGGCTACATACCGGATGATCTCCTGTTGAGCGGGCAGTAGAAAGCTGTGCTGCCCCACCGCATTCCCGGACAAACCGGACATGGGGCGCTCCTGCCCCATCGAATCGTCCTTCACACGGACATGCCGTTCATATTTCGCCTTCAGCGCGCCCGGAATCATCGCCTGCAGCGCCGTAATCTCGTGGCACAAGTAGGTCTGGCTGATCCAATGGGCAAGCTGAACCAAATCAGGCGTCAAAGGGGGAGACAAGTCCAAGATCTCAGCGATCGGCTTGACCTTGGCCGGATCCATCACGGAGCGGTCATCCAGCTCCACCACGAAGCCTTGCAGCTTCCTGGGACCGAACGGCACACTCACCCGGCTGCCGACTGCCACCCAATCCCGCAGTGCTTCCGGCACGGAGTAGTCAAAGGCACGGTTCGTCTGCTTGGCCGGCACATCCACAATGACTTTTGCGTACATCAGTTCGCCCGTTCTCCCTTCTTCATCCGCTGCACCGTAAGAATCAACAATTGTCTGGCCACTTCCCGCTTCGTCATGACAGGCAGCGCCTCAACCAAGCCGGAACCATCATAAATACGCACCACATTCGTGTCCGTACCGAAGCCGGCCCCTTCCTGCGTAACGTCATTGGCAACGAGCAGATCACAATTTTTACGTTTCAGCTTGTCCAATGCATATTCGTCGATGTTTTCCGTTTCCGCTGCGAACCCTATAATAAATTGCGACGTTTTCATCGATCCGATCGTTTGCAAAATATCCGGATTTTTGACCAGCTGGAGTATCATCGCTTCTTCTTTTTTCTTGATCTTTTGCTCTGCTTGCTCAACCGGACGATAGTCCGCCACTGCCGCTGCTTTCACGACGACGTCCATCTCCCGCAGTCTTGCCACGACGGCATCCAGCATTTGCTGCGTTGACTCCACCTTCACAGTGCGAATGCCCTCCGGGGGCATCGCCGACGTTTTGCCCATGACAAGCGTAACGTCTGCCCCCATCAGATGGGCGGCCTCCGCAATGGCAAATCCCATTTTGCCGGAGGAATCATTCGTCAGATAGCGCACCGGATCGATCCGTTCCACCGTACCACCGGCAGTGACGAGCACCTTCTTCCCCCGAAGCAGCTCCTGATCGTTAAAATAACGCTGGATCGCTTTCACGATCTGCTCCGGCTCCTCAAGCCGCCCTTTGCCTACATAGCCACAGGCCAGCTGTCCGGTTCCCGGCTCCACGAACAAAACCCCACGGGCCGCAAGCGTACTCATGTTCGCCAGCACAGCCGGATGGGCATACATATGTACATTCATAGCGGGTGCTACCATAACAGGAGCCGTTGTCGCAAGCAAAGTCGTGCTCAGCATGTCATCCGCCAGTCCATGAGCCATTTTGGCTATCATATTCGCTGTCGCAGGGGCTACCACAACCAAATCCGCCCGGTCCGCCAAATCGATATGAGAAACGACCGAGGCATCCTTTTCATCGAACGTATCTACAATCACATCGTGCCGGGACAATGTTTGGAATGTCAACGGCGCAATGAATTTGGTTGCCGATTCGGTCATAATGACTCGAACGTCAGCACCCGCTTGTGCCAGCTTGCTGCATAAAGCAGCCGCTTTGTATGCGGCAATGCCCCCGCTGACTCCTAAAACGATCGTTTTTCCCTTCAGCATCCGTTCCGCCACCTCGATTCGAGAAAAAAATAACAACCCGAGGGTTGTTGTAGTGGTGTTACTTTATCAATTCTTTACTTGGCAGCTTCTCGTAAGAGATATGATCCTCATAAATCTCTTCCAACGCCAGACCTACGAATTTGTGGGAGCGCTTGTTGCGCACTTCCGTTTTGGAACCGTCACGCAGCAACCTTGCGCGCTTAGCGGCCGCCACAACCAGCGAATATTTACTGTCTACTTTGTCCAACAGTTTATCGATTGAAGGGTATAACATGTTAATTCACCTCTGCCATCCATTGTTTGATTTTGCTTACTACTCTATCCTTACGGCAATGCTCCGCCTCGATGATCGATTTGATGCGCGAGCACGCATTCTCGACACGATCGTTGACGATAGCATAGTCATAATGCTCCATTAAGCGAATTTCATCCATCGCGACGGACATCCGGCTGCGAATCGATTCCTCGGATTCCGTGCCGCGACCTACAATTCGGTTCTCCAGTTCGTCCATCGACGGAGGAAGCAGGAAAATAAAGACGCCTTCCGCAAACTTCTGCTTTACCTTCAAAGCACCCTGAACTTCAATCTCCAGAATAATATCTTTGCCGGCATTCAGCGTATCCTCTACGAATTTACGGGGGGTTCCGTAATAATTGCCTACATATTCAGCCCATTCCAGCACTTGGTCATCATGGATGAGCTGCTGGAATTGTTCTCTGCTCTTGAAAAAATAATTCACACCTTCCACTTCGCCCTCACGCGGCTCGCGGGTCGTAGCGGATACAGAATAGATAAGCTCCGGCGTACAGGAGCGAAGCGCCTTGCATACCGTGCCTTTGCCTACACCGGACGGTCCTGATAGTACAATTAATATCCCTCTGTCCTTACTCGTCATGATCATCGTCCTTATTGGAAAGTCGATGGGCCACCGTTTCAGGCTGCACCGCAGATAAGATGACATGATCGCTATCCGTAATAATAACCGCGCGCGTACGACGGCCGTAAGTCGCGTCAATCAGCATATGACGGTCGCGTGCTTCTTGAATAATCCGTTTGATGGGCGCGGATTCCGGACTCACGATGGAAATGATTCGATTCGCGGATACAATGTTGCCGAAACCGATATTGATAAGTTTGATAGCCATCCTTTTCCTCCTAAAAGCTTTCCAAAGGAAAGCTACTTCGTAAGCGTCTGCCAAGCTTTCCTTCGGAAAGCTAATTCGTATGCACCTGCTAAGCTTTCCGAAGGAAGCTGCATCGTAAGCACTGCCAAGCTTCCCGAGAGAAGCCGCATGTACGCATAAGACGAGCCACCGATTCGGAAGCCACATCGCGAATAACTCATAAATTCATTGTAAGCGGGCTGCCCGAAAGCTATACCTGCGCTTATTCCATATTTTGAATCTGCTCCCTCATCTTCTCCAGCTCCGCTTTCATGTCCACGACCAGCGTCGTGAGTCCGACATGATTGGCCTTCGAACCGATGGTGTTCACTTCCCTGTTCATTTCCTGCACAAGAAAGTCCAGCTTCCGGCCAATAGGCTCGGATGAGCTGAGCAGTTGTTTGCATTGTTGAAAATGGCTTTGCAAACGGGTCATTTCTTCATCTACATTGGCCCGGTCCGCAAGCAGCGCTACCTCGGTAGCCAGGCGTGCTTCGTCAACGACCGGCTGCTGCAGCAAATCCTGAATGCGGGCACGCAGCTTCGAGGCGTAATCCGCAACCACCTGCGGCGCCAGCTGCCTTGCCTGTTCCACGAGGCCATTCATCACCTGCATACGCTGTTCCGTATCCAGAGCCAGATGATTGCCTTCCGCAGCACGCATCCGCACCAATTGATCCGTCGCTTCCTCCACACAAGCCGTTAACTCTTGCAGAAGTTCCTCTTCCGCAGCAGCTTCACCTTGTTGAAAGCTTATCAACTCGGGAATTTGCAAAAAATCGCGAATGGATAACGAATCACTCAGCCCGAAGTGTTGCTTCAATTGCTCCGCAGCGGCTTGGTAGGCTTGCGCCAAGGGCCAATTCAGTTCAACAGACCGGGACGCGGTCGTGTCACGGTCTATCGTGACGAATACGTCCACCCGCCCACGTTTGACTTTGCGTTGTACGGTTTGCCTCAGCAAATCCTCGTACTTCAGCCATTCTCTCGGCATCCGGACGACAATCTCGCAATAGCGGTGATTAACGGACTTCACGTCAATCTGAACCGTATATCCCGCAAAACAACGGGTCGCTTGTCCGAATCCGGTCATACTGATAGCCATGGCATTCACATCCGTTATTCTATATTAATTCATTTTGCTAATGGGTACAAGTGGAAACTGTCCGCCCTGATTTCTCCCAGACGTAATTCGTCAGCTTCACCGTCATATCGTAGGATAAGAAAGGAGTCATGAGGTAGATCCCATTGAAATATTGCATCGCGCAATCCAGAAGCTCCTTGGCGATCTGTACGCCCATGGCGCGCCCTTCCTCGCCTTTCAAATCTCCCATTCTTTGACGCACCTCATCCGACAATTGAATGCCCGGAACCTCGTTGTGCAAATAGTTCGCATTGCCTCCGCTCGCCAGCGGCATAATGCCGATGAAAATCGGAACGTCCAAATGCTTGGTCGATTCATATATTTTCTCGATCAGCTCGGTATTGTAAACGGGCTGGGTCATAATATAGTCGGCGCCAGCCTCGATTTTCCTCTCCAACCGTTGAACCGCTTTGTCCAAATACTTCACGTTCGGATTGAATGCCGCACCGACGATGAAGCTCGCTTTGCGCTTCAATGCTTTTCCTGAAAAAGCTACGCCTTCGTTCAGCTGCTTAATCATGCGGATAATTTCAAAGGAAGTCAAATCGTAAACAGAGCTCGAACCGGGCAAATCGCCGAACCGCGCCGGATCCCCCGTCACAGCAAGCACATGATCAATGCCAAGCGCATGAAGCCCCATCATATGCGATTGCGTTCCTATCATGTTGCGGTCGCGGCAAGCGATATGGATCAACGGACGAAGACCGGTCTGCTCCTTCACCAGGTAACCTAACGCCAAATTGCTCATTCGGGTTACCGCAAGAGAGTTATCCGCCATCGTCAGCGCATCGACATGCGCCTCCTTTAATGCCTGCGCACCCTGCATAAACTTCTCGATATCCAAATCACGCGGCGGATCCAACTCTACGATCACCGTGTGGCGCTGCTTTACCAAATCGACGATATTCGGCTCTTCCGTCCCTGCATCGTCTGCGGAGCCCGATCCGTTGACCACTGTAAGTACAGGCTCGGTTTGTACCATTGCAGCCTTCTCCACGCCGGGAGCTGCCGTCCTTGCTGCAGAAGCATCGGCAGACGGCTTTGCCAAGTGAGGTGTATACCCTTCCAGCGCTTTGGCCATGGCGGCAATATGCTCCGGTGTCGTCCCGCAGCAGCCGCCGATAATCCGTGCGCCCAAATCTGCGAACCGGAGTGCTGTCTCTGCGAAATATTGCGGCGTGGCAGCGTAAGTGAAACGCCCGTCCACGTAATCCGGAATCCCCGCGTTGGGGAATACCGAGAAAGGCAGCTCCTCCTTCAAGCCCGTCACCCGTTCCAGTGAACGGAGCAGGCCGTTCGGACCGCTGCGGCAGTTGAAGCCGACCACATCGGCTCCGCTTTGCTTCAGCTTTGCAAACGCATCGGGAAGCGATACCCCGTCCTGTGTCGTCCCTGTGCCTTCAGTGGCAAACTGGCAAATGACCGGTAGCTCGCTTAGCTTGCGAATCGTTTTGAGTACGAGCAATAGCTCCTCGAGATCATAAAACGTTTCAAGCAAAAAACCGTCGACTCCGCTGTCCAGCAGCACCTCGATTTGCTGACGGAAATCTTCCTTGACCTTGGACGTGCGGACATTTTTTCTTTTGCCGCCGCGGATCGAGCCGATGGCACCCACGACGTAGGCGTCCGATCCAACCGCATTGCGGGCTAAAGTGACTCCAGCACGGTTGATTGCCTCGACCTCCTGCTCCAGCCCGTACTTGGACAGCTTCTCGCGGGTGGCCGAAAACGTATTGGTTTCAATAATGCGCGCACCGGCTTCATAATAACGGCGGTGTACATCCGCGATGACATCCGGCTTGAGCAAATTGAGCTCCTCATATGAAATGCCGACCGGAAAGCCCATTTGATACAAATACGTCCCCATGGCCCCGTCGCCTACCAAAATGTGCTGACGGAGCGCTTCTCTCAAATCAAGCTTCATCCTCTTCCGTCCCGCCTTTCCCATAGAAAAATAAATATTATAACTTATAACGATACCGTTCCCTCAAACACCTGTTCGGCAGGACCGGTCATATACACGTGATTATCGGCTTCGCTCCATTCAATGAACAAATCGCCGCCTTTCAAGGATACCGTAGCTGCCCGATCGGACAGGCCGTTCAATACCGAGGAAACCAAGGTAGCGCAGGCACCAGTGCCGCAAGCAAGCGTAGGACCCGCTCCGCGTTCCCAAACGCGCATATCCATGTAGTCTCTCGTTTTCACCGTGGCGAACTCTACATTTACACGGCGAGGGAACATCGGGTGAACCTCCAGCTTCGGCCCCCACTGCCCCAAATCAAACTGCGTTGCATCATCCACATAGATGACGCAATGAGGATTCCCCATGGATACGGCCGTAAAATGAAACCGGACTCCGTCCACTTCAATCGGGTAGTTAAGCACCCGCTCCTGATCCACCATAGTCGGAACCTCGGTGCCGCGCAAAATGGGAGCGCCCATATCCACACGCACTGCGGTCACTTTGCCATGATCCAGAGTAAGCTGCACCTTTTGGGCGCCCGCACCTATCGTTTCGACCGTCAGCTCACGGACGGAAGCGTCCACCATGCCGTGATCGTAAATATATTTTGCTACGCAGCGAATCGCGTTACCGCACTGCTCGGATTCCGAGCCGTCCGAATTGATGATGCGCATCTTGAAATCCGCAATATCCGAAGGCAATATATATACCAAACCGTCCGCTCCGATGCCGAAAAAACGGCTGCACAATCGTTTGGCAAGCTCGCTTGCATTCGACGGCAGCTGTGTCTCGCCCGCAACGACGATGAAATCATTTCCTAAACCATGCATTTTAGTAAAATTCATCGTAGCTCCCCTGCTTTCCATCCTATCTCTTGCTCTCTACTTCGGTTTAGCCATTATCATAACGCAAATAGCTGGTTATGCATAGTTTTTTCCGCCAAATTTTACGCTAAATCGGGCGAAAAAGCAAGAAACCGGCTCACGGATTTTGGACCCGCTAACCGGTTTCTCGCTTAAAATTATCTTGCCGCGGGCTTGGCGCTGCCATAGCGAAGCGTTTTTTTCTTCGCCGGCTTGCTCATGACACTGCCAAATCCCATAAGGAACGTAGGAATACCTGCAAAAATAAGAACGATGATCCAATCCTTCCAATGAAGCGGAACGGTTTTGAAGATCGGGCTCAGCTGCGGAATATAAAGCACAGCCAGCATCAGGATAAGCGAGGAAAGCACAGCGAGCACCAAATAAATATTTTGCAGCGGATTCCGGTGAAAGATCGAACGCGAGCTGCGGCAGTCAAATACATGAATCAACTGCGCCATAACCAGCGTCGCGAAAGCAACCGTCTGTGCTTTCACCAATACAGCGGCGTCTCCCTCCGCACCTTGCCCGAGCACGATCCAGAACGCGGCCAGCGTACACAAGCCGATCAATATGCCGCGGCTAATAATTTTCCAGCCCAGCCGGCGGGCAAAAATATTTTCGCGCGCGCCGCGAGGCTTTTGCTGCATCAAATCCTTCTCGGCTTGATCGACGCCAAGCGCCATCGCGGGCAGCCCGTCGGTAACCAGATTGACCCACAAGATTTGAATCGGCACGAGCGGCAGCGGCAGGCCCGCCATCATGGCGAGGAACATCGTCATAATTTCGCCGACGTTCGAGGCAAGCAGGTAACGGATAAATTTGCGAATATTCTCGTAAATACCCCGCCCTTCCTCGATAGCCGCAACGATCGTGGCGAAGTTGTCATCGCTCAGCACCAGTGCGGACGCTTCCTTGGATACATCGGTGCCGCTAATCCCCATTGCGATACCGATATCCGCCGCCTTGATCGCAGGCGCATCGTTCACGCCGTCGCCTGTCATGGCAACAACATGACCTTTGCGCTGCAGCGCTTTGACAATGCGTAGCTTATGCTCCGGAGACACCCTTGCGTAGACATAGGCGTCTTCGACACGGGCATCGAGCTCATCGTCGCTCAATTGACTCAGCTGCTGACCGTTCAACGCAAGCCCGCCCGTAGACGGAAGAATGCCCAGCTGCCGCGCAATCGCCTCTGCCGTCGATTGATGATCTCCCGTGATCATCACGGTCTTGATACCTGCCTTGCGGCATTTGGCGATAGCATCGCGAACCTCTTTGCGCGGCGGATCGATCATTCCCGTCAGCCCGACAAACACGAGGCCGGACTCCACCTCGTATTCCTCCTCGCAGCGTTCCGTCGGCTTCACCTCGCGATAAGCGAGACCGAGCACACGCAGTGCATTTTTGGCCATGCCTTCGTTGGCCGCCAGCACCTTTTGCTTCAACGTCTGTGTAAAAGGAATGACGCGGTTATCCCACAGCACGTAGCTGCACTGCTGCAGCAGCACGTCGGGCGCCCCTTTGGTGCACACCATCCGTCCGCCTTGATGCTCGACCAGCACCGACATTCTCTTGCGCTCCGAGTCAAAAGGAAACTCTCCGATACGCCGGTACAATCCATCCATCGACTGATGCGTCAGCCCTGCCTTGGCCCCAAGAACAACCAAGGCGCCTTCCGTCGGATCGCCTTTAATATTCCAGATCCCGGACGTCTCTTCTTCCGCCTGCTTCTTCCGTTTCGTTTCGGCCTTCTCCTCGAACAAGGAGGCATTATTGCACAGGACCGATACTTGCAGCAGCCGCCGCAGCATCTGATTGTTTCGTATGTCCGCCGGCCCTCCCTGCTGGAGAATATCCCCGCGAGGATCATAGCCGTCACCCGTCACTTCCAATATATCCCCGCTCACCCACAAATGCGTAACCGTCATTTTGTTTTGCGTCAGCGTTCCGGTTTTGTCCGAGCAAATCACGGAAGCGCAGCCCAGCGTTTCAACGGAGGGCAGCTTGCGCACGATCGCTTTACGTTGAATCATGCGCTGCACTCCGAGCGCCAAAGCAATAGTCACAATAGCTGGAAGCCCTTCCGGTATTGCGGCAACCGCCAAGCTGACGCCGGCCAAGAACATGCCGTACGGCTCTTGTCCATGAACAATACCTGCAATGACGACAACGACTGTCAGCGCAAGCGCGACGATAATCAATATTTTACCGAGCTGCTCCAGACGGTGCTGAAGCGGGGTCTCCATCGATTCCGTGCTCTGAATCAAATCAGCGATTTTACCCATTTCGGTGCGCATTCCGGTACGAATGACAATGCCTTTGGCGGTTCCCCGCGTAATCATCGTCCCCATAAAGCCCAGGTTGCGCTGGTCGCCGAGCGGCACTTCATCGTTCAAGAGCGCCTCGGTATGCTTGCTGACCGGTACCGACTCGCCGGTGAGAGCGGACTCCTCCACGTATAAGCTGTTCGCTTCAATAAAACGCAAATCAGCCGGGATCCGGTCCCCGCTCTCCAGCAGCACAATATCCCCAGGAACCAGCTCCCGTGCGGGCAGCTGCTCCAGACTGCCGTTGCGGAGCACCTTGGCGTTCGGAGCGGACAATTCCTTCAAGGCGCGAAGAGAACGCTCCGCGCGGAATTCCTGCACGAAGCCGAGAATCCCGTTCATAATAATAATTGCCACGATCGTAATTGCATCAAGGTACTCCCCGAGCAGTCCGGATATGAGGGTCGCCCCCATAAGCACAAGAACCATGAAGTCCTTGAACTGGTTCAAAAACAAAGCGACCGGCGATATTTTCGCGCCTTCCGATAGCTCGTTGCGGCCCGCCTCCTCCAATCGCTTTCCGGCTTCCTCGGTTGAAAGTCCTTTGGACGGTTCGATTTGCTGTGATTGCAAAATGTGTTCCGCCGTCATTTGATACCACTGCTTGTCAGCCATCTGCTTATTCCCTCCCAAAAGGCACTAGAAAAGGTTGTTCTGATCCTGCCCCGCCCCGCTCCACTAGGACAGCCTCTTACATCATGTCTATTCAGACAAGCCGCAATTTAGCACAGAAGGAAGGGAACAAATACGTATCAAAAGAAAACGGACTTAAGTTTTTGCCGAAATTATGGCATGATAGAGAGTGGAATCCAAGATCTCATCACATTTTGCGCAGTACATGAATGGAGTTGTAACAGCTATGTCGTTAGACGGACTCGTCGTCCACAGCCTAGTGCAGGAGCTTCAAGCTTGCGTAGGCGGACGCATTAATAAAGTACACATGCCCTCAGGGCATGATATCGTTCTTCAGCTAAGAGCGCAGGGCAGCAATAAAAAACTGCTGATTTCAGCAAATCCCACGTATCCGAGAGTCCATTTCACGGACCAAAACTTCCTTAATCCAATGGAAGCCCCTATGTTCTGCATGCTGCTGCGCAAGCATTGCGAAAGCGGCATTATCGAAAGCGTGACGCAGCCCGGTATGGAAAGAGTTATCCATATGCAAATCCGGCAGAGGGATGAGCTCGGGGATGTCAGCAGCAAAACGCTCATTATCGAAATCATGGGACGTCACAGCAACATCATTTTGCTGGATACGACGGCCGGCACGATCATCGACGGCATCCACCACGTCACCCCAGCCATCAGCAGCTACCGGATCGTAATGCCGGGAAGCCGCTATACCGCGCCTCCCGAGCAGCACAAAGCCCTTCCCTTCGGCCTCACGAAGGAAAGCTTTGTAACACTGCTTACTTCGCCGCTCCCGGAGCCTGAGGAAGCTGCCGAATCACTTTTAGAGGGACGCGCACCGAAAAGCGCCGGGAACCAGGAAGAAACATGGGAGCAGCGCATCGTCAATCGCATTAGCGGCTTCAGTCCGCTCGTGGCTAAAGAGCTGGTGTACCGCACGCAGCCGCCTCTAACGGCTGCCCATACCAATGAGGCGAATGCAGCCCATCTGTGGGAGCCGTTTCAGGAGCTGGTTACCAGGCTTCAGCAAGGCCGCATTGAGCCCCATATTTGCGACCGCGAGTCCAACGGCAAGTCCTATTTTTCCATTATCGAATTAACCCATATCCAAGGGCAGGTTACCCGCTACCCAACCGTCAGCGAGTGCCTGGAGGCTTTCTACGGCGATAAAGCCGAGCGGGATACCGTGAAGCAGCGGGTGTCCGACCTGCTCCGCTTTTTGCAAAATGAACGCAACAAAAATGTTAAAAAACTGGAAAAATTGCAGGAAACTATGGACGAAGCTCAAGATGCGGATAAGTTCCGCATTCTGGGCGAGCTGCTGACCGCATCGATGCACCAAATTCAAAAAGGCGCCGCAGCCATTGAAGTCATCAATTACTATGACGAGGACCAGCGTATGGTGACCATTGCCCTGGATCCGCTGCTGACCCCATCCGAAAACGCGCAAAGATATTTCAAGAAATATACAAAAAGCAAAAACAGCCTGATTGCCGTCCATCAGCAGCTGGAGCAGACCCATGAGGAAATAGCTTACCTTGACAGCCTGCTTCAGCAGCTGGGCACGGCATCGCTCGGAGATGTGGAAGAAATTCGCGAGGAATTGATCGAACAGGGCTATATTCGCGACAGAAGTAAGAAAGCGCGAAAAAAGAAGGCGAATCAGAAGCCGCTTCTCTCCTGCTTCACCTCCAGCGAAGGCATTCCGATCTATGTCGGGAAAAACAATACCCAGAATGAATATTTAACTAACCGGCTCGCTCAATCCGCCGATACCTGGCTGCACACGAAGGATATTCCAGGATCGCATGTTGTCATCCGCAGCCCGCAATACGGCGAGGCGACCTTGCACGAAGCGGCGCAGCTTGCAGCCTTCTACAGCCAGGCGAAGGAATCGAGCCAGGTGCCTGTTGATTTCACCTTGATCAAGCATGTTCGCAAGCCGAGCGGCGCCAAGCCGGGCTTCGTCATTTATGACCACCAGAAGACGCTGTTCGTTACCCCGGATTCGGAAGCGCTGAAGCGCATGCCGGTCAGTGTGAAATAAACAGAAAAAACCTTGCAGTCCGGCGCGATAAATCCGTCGGTTCCTGCAAGGTTTTTCTTTTGCGTGCCTTTCCGGCGGCAGGTCAAGCATTCCCTTCTACAGCCGAGCCCGGCCGTCCGACGGACACATACCGAAACCCAAGGCGTTCCATCCGCTCCACCGGGAAACAGTTTCTGCCGTCGATCACGATCGGATGGGCGAGAAGCCCCTTCACCCTCGTGTAATCCAACGCCTTTACGGTGTCCCACTCCGTTGTGATGATCATGGCATCTGCACCCTGCAACGCCTCATACGGATCTTCGACAAGCCTTGCCTGCGGCAGCAGCGGAGCCGCCTTGCTAAGAGCAACCGGATCGTAAGCCCGCACTTCCGCGCCTTTATCCACCAGTGAAGAGATAATATCCAAGGCGGGAGCGTCTCTGAGATCATCCGTGTTCGGCTTGAAGGTGAGCCCCATGACGGCGACCCGTTTGGACTTGACGCTGCCCCCGAGCGCACGCTCAATCGTATGAACGAAGCGTTCCCGCTGCAGCGCATTGACCTCGATGACGGAACGTAAAATTTTGAAATCGTAATCTACGTCCTCCGCTATTCGAAGCTGCGCCTTCGTATCCTTTGGAAAACAAGAGCCTCCATAGCCGATGCCGGCCTGCAGGAAATGGCTGCCGATCCGCCGGTCCATCCCCATCCCCCGGGCTACCAGCTCAATGTCAGCACCTACTTTATCGCAAACATGCGCCATTTCGTTAATAAATGAGATTTTGGCTGCGAGAAACGCATTGGAAGCATACTTTACCAGCTCGGCGCTTTCTCTATCCGTATACAGCACAGGCGCGCCGAAAGGCTCATGCAATCTGCCGATCCGCTCCCCGGCTTCCGTATTCGAGCAGCCGATAACAATCCGGTCCATGTGAAAAGTATCGTGAAGAGCCGAGCCTTCGCGGAGAAATTCGGGGTTGGCGACGACAGCGAAATTTGCCGACGGCGCTCCCTCCCTGATCATTTGCTCCATTCGTCTCGCCGTACCGACAGGCACGGTGCTTTTGATCACCACGATTCTATAGGAAGATGCTCGCTCTATCGCTTCGGCTATTTGCGTCACGACCTCTTTCACCTGCGACAGGTCCACCTCGCCGTTATCGAGGGATGGCGTCCCTACGGCAATATAAACGATATCCGATGCCTCCACAGCCTTTGGGAGGTGGCAAGTAAAGGCAAGACGGCCGTGCTCCAATTGTTCGGCAACCATCCTTTGCAAGCCCGGTTCATAAATCGGAATTTGCGCTTCGGCCAAGCGCTTGATTTTCAGCTGATCCTTATCCACGCAGATGACCTTGTGACCAATCTCAGCAAAGCAAGCTCCCGTAACCAAACCTACATAACCCGTACCGATGACTGCCACGTTCTCTCCCATATGCCCCTCCTGCCGCGCCATTGCAGGCTAGCTTTCGGGTTCGTTCCTCCAAGGATCGGTTAATGAGCGCAAATAGGCTTTTAAGCTGCCCTGGAGATCTTCCCGCTGCAGCGCAATCTCAATGGTCGCTTCAATATAACCGAGCTTATCCCCGACATCGTATCGTTTTCCTTGAATCGGATAAACGACCATCTGCCGCTCTTGATTCAAAATGCGAAGCGCATCCGTCAGTTGAATCTCTCCGCCGCGTCCCGGCTCACAGCTTTCCAAAATGCCAAAAATTTCAGGAGTCAAAATATAGCGCCCGATGACCGCCAAATTCGACGGAGCCTGCGCGCGTTCAGGCTTCTCTACAAGATCGTCAATGTACTGAAAAGGAACCTTGTTCGCCGATGGAGAAATAATCCCGTACTTGTTCACATCGTCCCAAGGTACCTCCTGCGTGGCAATAACCGACGTGTTCGTCTGGTCGTACAAATCCATCATTTGCCTGAGACACGGAGGCTCCGACTGAATAATATCATCGCCCAGCAGCACCGCAAACGGCTCATTGCCGATAAACTTGCGCGCGCATAGAACCGCATGACCGAGACCGAGCGGCTGCTTCTGACGAATATAATGCACATCGGCCAAATTCGATACCGCCTGCACCATGCGAAGCAGCTCCTGGTTGCCCTTCTCCTCCAGCATCATCTCAAGCTCGATGGATTTATCGAAGTGATCCTCGATCGCCCGTTTATTCCGGCCCGTTACAATCATAATATCTTCAATACCGGAAGCAATGGCCTCCTCTACGATATACTGAATGGCCGGCTTGTCAACAATCGGCAGCATTTCTTTGGGCTGCGCCTTGGTGGCGGGAAGAAACCGGGTGCCAAGACCGGCAGCAGGAATAATCGCTTTACGAATGCTCATGGGCGGCTCTCCTTTGCCTGGATTAGCTGCTCCACAGCCTTCATTTCTACTTTTCTTGCACCGATCGGCGCGTGAAACACAACCCCGTTACGCTCCCCGTGAAAATCGGAGCCTGCGGTGACAATCAGACCTAGCCGCTCCGCGATAGCCAAATAATGCGCTTCCTGCTCCGGTGTATGATCCGAATGATAGACTTCCAGCCCCGCCAGGCCCTGCTCTGCCAGCTCGGCAATCAGGCCATCCTGATCATAGAGTCCGGGATGCGCCAGGACCGGTACGCCGCCTGCCTCTCGTATCCACTGAACCGCCGTCTGCGGTTCAATTCGGGGAGGGTTCACATAAGCCGCCCCGTCCTTGCCCAAATAACGGTCGAATGCTTCCGACATCGAGCCGACATACCCTTTGCGAACCAGAGCGTCGGCAATATGCGGCCTGCCTATGGTCTCATCCGCTTTTTTGGACACTTTCAGAGAGGCGATGACATCGTCCATCGTGAGCTGCAGCCCCAGCTCGTTCAACCGCTCCAGAATCAGCTCATTGCGGCGGTCTCTCGTTCTGCGAAGCTCCTCCAGCCGATCCAGCAGCTGTGTGCTGCGGTAATCGATAAAATAGCCCAGCACATGGATATCCGTCCCTCCGGCTACCGTGCTGATTTCGACTCCGGGAACGACCGTGATTCCCATCGTCTCCCCGGCTTTCAATGCTTCTTCGATACCCGCTACTGTATCATGGTCTGTAATTGCAACGGCGCCAAGGCCTGCTGCCAAAGCCAAGCGGACATTTTCCGTCGGCGGCTGAGTGCCGTCCGAGGCTAAAGTGTGTGTATGTAAATCTGCATATTGCATAAGCTCCGTTCACATCCTTTTTCAGTGTAAAATGGAATAGTTAACTTAGGATTAAGACAGTTTATATATTTAGTAAATCAACCCGGACGGCTGACACGGGTTTGAAGCTTGTTCCTCTCTACAGCCACTGCCCTAAGTCCCGTTCCCGCAAAAAGGACACGAATGTTACAGCCGATATTGGAAGAATCGTAGAATTCAAATAAATGGCATAGAAGCTTCTCGAGAAACGGACGCCCTCTATCATTTTAACATGAAGAACACCCAATGCCGCCTCATGCTTTACGGATGATTGGGACAAGATCGAGATCCCGAGACCTGCCTCCACTGCCGACTTGACGGCTCCCGTACTCCCGAGCTCCATCACAATGGTCATATCGGCTGCCTGATAACCCGCTTGCTCCAGCTGCTCCTCCATCACCCTTCTCGTCCCCGAGCCTTGCTCTCTAAGGACGAACGCATATTTGAGCACCTCCTCCATCGGAACCTTGTCGAACCTCGTTAGGGGGTGCTCGCGCGGAACGATGAGAACCAGCTCGTCGTTCATCACAGCCTCGGTGTGGACGTCCGGATGATGCACCTCCGCTTCCACGATACCGAAGTTAAGTTGGTGGTTCAAAATCTCGTCCAATATTTGCCTTGTATTAATTACCTTTAAGCTTACCGAAATATTCGGATATTCCTTGCCGAAAGGACCCAGCAGCCGGGGCAGTATATATTCCCCGACGGTCATACTTGCTCCCAGATGCAGTCGTCCCTCCAGCATATGTGTAAATTTGGACATGCTGACATCCGTTTCTTTCATCAGATCGATGCTCCGTTTAGCAAACGGCAGCAAGGTGCGCCCGGCTTCGGATAGCTCAATTTTTTTGGTCGAACGATTAAACAGCTTTGTACCGAAATAATCCTCCAGGGATTGCACCTGCATCGTGACCGCGGGCTGCGTCATGTGCAGCGCCTGAGCCGCATTCGAGAAACTGCCTTTCTCCGCAACCGTGTGAAAAATGTGGAGCTGATGAAAATTAAGTGCCATAAACGGGGTTCCCTCCAACTTGCATGGTAGACCTATTATAGCAAAAGAAAAAATCCCTCGAAAGTAAGCAAATTCATCAATTGACAATGAACGAGAAAAAACTCTCTCCTTCGCAAAAAAATTGCGCCGGCAAGCTGAGCTTAAGTATTTTCGCCAACGTATGGTAAAACTAAAAAAGAGTACGCCGTGAGAACACGGTATACTCTGGATTACGTAAGGAGATGATTAGTTAAACACGGCTGGTTACCTGCGTTTCCTGCTATTTTTGATCAAGGTCATCCGGCGGGAGTGGCGCAGCCAGGAATAGTATGATTTCAAGTCGCGAAGCTCAATCGTTTCGGACATCCGGCCCAGAAAAGTGACGATGATCATCCGATGCAGCGGTTTGCGCGAGGACGGCGAGCCTGTGTGAAGCGCATTCATTTCCTGATCCGCAGGATGATAATCCGTAAACTCGGCTACGAGGACCAAATCGTCTTCAACTACGTAGACATCCTCACCATTTTTATAGTAGGACTTCATTTGTCCTTCACGGAGTCGGCTCCATAAGAAATCGCATATATCCACAAAACCGGTCTTCTGGCTCTCAACCCGGTCCGCCCAGCGAATCTTGGCATGATTAGTGATGACGATATCCGCTATATTTTTGTCTCCTAAAGCAATAGAAGACGGCTCGCAGTTGGTGGAACGCTCTACCGTTTTATCCCTCATTAACCACAACCCCCAGCCTATTAAATTAGTCCTTTAAACCTATGTACAAGATAGTAGTCATATCTATTTTACTTTATTTGCTAGTAGATTCCAAATTAAAAATTCTTTAGAAACCCGGTCGGCACCTTGACTATTCGAACAAAAAAAGCTTCTGGGATCCAGAAGCTTACGCTGCGCATACATTATAGAATAGCAAGGGTTGCCATTCCCTTTTATAAGGTGTAAAATCTCGTTTTATCCGGCATATTACTACTGTATTCCGTTTTAATTTCATTGCGGTAGGAGCGCTCCACCTTCTTGACGAAAGGCAGCTTTTGCAATTGTTTCATCGTTTCGTCCAGCTTGCTTGTATGAACGTACATAGCTGCATAATGTAATCTTTTGGAAATAAAATGAACGCTGCCATAACGGTCCAAGTGCTTGGATGCCGCCTTGCTGTCGCTGATCCACACAATCAGTCCGCTGCGATCGGTAAACATAGGTAAGACCTTCTCTCTATAATAAAATGAATAGTTACGTTGCTGACTAAAAAAGGTGGAATTCATGATGCATTACCATGACAAAGAATCACAAGTCCTCGTGGCTGCCGTTCGCGGCGAGCTGACGGAAAGTATTCACCGCGGTCATATCGCTGTTGTTAATATCCACCGACACACGGTTGCTTATGCCGGGAATCCGGACCACTACACGTTCGCCCGTTCCACAGCCAAGCTGCTGCAAGCGATTCCTTTATTGGAAGCGGGAGGGGCCGAGGCGTACGGCTTCAACGACAAGCAGGTTGCCCTGCTCTGTTCCTCCCATAACGGGGAGGACGCTCACGCTGCCACGGCTGACGCCATACTCGAACGCCTTGGACTCCACGAGTCTGCGTTATTATGCGGAGTGCATGAGCCATACCATCAACCGACGGCCGAACGATTGAAGGCCCAAGGAATCCCGCTCACACCCTTGCGGAATAACTGCTCCGGCAAGCATTCCGGCATGCTGGCATTGGCTCTGCTTAGACACTGGTCCACCGGTCAATACTCCGACCTTGAGCACCCCGTCCAGCAGCAAATGCTGCATATCATGTCCGACATGACGGGCATTCCCGCCGGTCAAATCACCTTGGGCACCGACGGCTGCGGGGTTCCCGTATTCGCGGTTCCCATCAGCTCGCTTGCTTACGCCTATGCCAGGCTGGGTCAGCCTATAGACTTGCCGGATGCCCGTGCACAAGCGTGTAAGCGAATTATTAAAAGCGCTGCCAATGAACCGTATTATGTAGCCGGAAGCGGGAGATTCGATACCCGGTTAATCGAGGTGACCCAGGGCCGCCTGATCGGTAAGATGGGAGCGGAGGGCGTATTCGCGCTGACCGTTCCGGAGCAAGGCTTAGGTATTGCCGTAAAAATTGAGGACGGCTCGATGCGGGCTTTGTATCCAGCCGTCATGGAAGCGCTCATCCAGCTTGATCTTCTTCAAAAGCATGAAATCGAGGCGCTGAGCGAATTCCAACAGCCGCCAATCGTCAACTGCCAAAAGGCGGTTGTAGGACGCCTGCAGCCTGTGCTGAAGCTGGAAGTACACAGCAAAAGCATATAATGGTTAACAAGGCCTTCCTTTCGAAGAGGAAGGCCTTGTTCGATTAACCGCAGCTGCCGGAGCAGCTGCCGCCGCTGGAGCAGCCACCGGTGGAACAGCTGCCCCCACCCGCAAGCGGATCATTGCTCGGCACTTTAATGGTGTCGGAGACACTCCGTGCAATCGTCTCGGAAACCATGTACAGCAGCTCATCCAGCCGCTGCTCGGCCGCTTTGAAGCCGCGTACTGTCTCCAAGCTATCCAATTCACTCTGAATAGCTTGGGCCTGCTCCAATGCCGCGTGATAATCCGGGTGAAAATGACCGAAGCGCTGACATTCCTCGAACAGCTCTTTCTTTTTGTTAAACTGTCTCACCAGCTCGTGCACTCGAGGATCCTCGTCCTTGCGACGCTTCCAATATAAATAATCCGCCGTTTCCGCGGAAACATTAATCATGTCACCTAAATCGTATGCCTGCATCAGAATGGCAGACATATCTAATGTTGGAGCCTCAATTACTGCCATCAACAGCACCTGCCTTACTTGGATTGTCCGGATACGGATAACTGCTCCTGACAAGTCTATCATACCACACCTGAGACGCATTTGTTGCATCAATATTTATCATTAATGCCTGGCAATATCATCTTCATTTCCTGCCACTCTTCCGGAAACCAGCAAACCTCCTGCTGCTCCGTTTGTTCCAGACCGGTCATGCTCCAGGTTCCTCTCGTTTCTTGAAGCTTGCGAGGGGCAATGAGATGATCCTGACCATTGTAGCGCACCTGCAAACCGGCGCGCCATTCCATCGCCTTTTCGACCATTTCCCTGCGGGTGGAGACATGATAAGCTCTGTAATCCCTCACCCACCCGGTAGGGATCCCGTTTAAATCTGGATAAAGATCCCGGATTTCCGGAAGTCTCGGCTCCATTTCAAAATAACCCAGGCCATGGCGTGAATAAATAAAGCCTTTATTGAAAAGCCAATTATGGGTTGGATCTGCAGAAGAAAGCGCCCTTTTGTCAAAGTCAGGCTTCAAAAGTTCAGTGCCGCGGCTTGGGCCCGTTGCTCCATCCAGCTGCGCGATCTTGCCCGGCATCCAGCCTGCTTTGGTCAAAGCCTCCGAAATTTTCTTTACTTGATCGGGCTTGACGATCCAGGCCAGCTGACCTACCGGCTCGAGCAGCCATTCTCCGCTTCCCGGAAGCTTGCGGACGGCATCGGCTGCCGCCTCATCCAGGCATCGCAGCAGGACGACCTGGGCCAACCCTACTTTGCCGAAAGGCTTCGCCCACTGTGCAATCGTCAGCTTGATATTTTCGGGAACGCCGTATAGGGAGTAACGTTCAAGGAAGTTTATTACCTCTTCCGCACGCCGCCCATGTTCCATCGCCCTCTGCAAGCTCTCCTTACTTAGCTTATAAAGAGAAACCTGGTCCGATTTATGCAGATCCGCAAGCACGGATAGCTCCCAGCGCACAGCGAAGCCAACCTCCGGCGGAACAAGCAGTTCAAAATCCGGCTGCACATAAAAGCGTTCCTGATCCTCTCCCTCCTCGGAAGAGGAGATCCCCGCCCCCCCGCCAACAGGTCCGGCCGGCTTGATCGGATGCTTTATCCAACGATACAGCGGGACTCCATGCGAGTCCGTGCCTTTTTCCATCCAGCCAAACGCAATCAGAGGGTAAATCCACTGCCGTTCCAGTTGCAGCAGCGCTTCGGCATCCTCTAACGGAAACGGAGACATGCTCTCTCTGCTTCCCTCTCCGCCATGCCTCAGGCCCTGTTGAGACAACCAGTCCAGAATGCGGGTCGATCGAATCCAACCGCCCTCCTCCGACCGTTCCAGCAGGCTCACTGCGTGCTGAAGCCAGACGGCTCCTGGAAAAGCGGCCTGCTTCCATATGGCATATAGCGTATCGTTCTGTTCCTTTTCGCTCAAGGAAAGCCAACGTTCCAGATTCAGAGGGTGCAGCAGCAGCCCATCCGAATGCCCTTCCAGCAGCTCCAATCTTGTCAACAGCTCCATCAGGAAGGCGATTTTGGGAGAATATATGTCGACATAAGCATATTTCATCCCCGCCCCTTCGAGCCATGGATCCGGAAGCGTCAGCAGCTCGCTGAGCTTCTGCAGCTGTCTTTTGTTTATGGTTCCGTTCTTCGTCCATTTCACATCGTTCTGAGCTATAAACACTAACGCCTGAAACAGATCGTGCGCAAGCCCGGGCCCGTTGGATTCCGTGAGCTGGATGTGTAGAGACCCTTCATCTGATAAAAGCAAGGGCTCCTCTCCCATTCCAGGCAAAGGAAAGAGCACGCGCTGCCACAGACCGAGTCCATCAAGCGACATCACATACACATGCTCGCCCCATGATTTACGGAATGGAAAAATCAAGCCCTTTTTGACCAGCTGCAAAAAACCAACCTTCGCGTCGGCCCCGGACATGCCGGATGCCGCCAGCTTTTCCAATCGCGAAGTGTCAAAAGACTCGCAGCCAATCGATCTGACGATCAGCATCAGAACCTTCCGTTCCCGAACCGAAAGCTGGCTGTAGAGAAAGTGCATCTTGTCCGGATCATTCAGAATGGATTCCAAGGTTTCCCCTTGCTTCAACCAAGTATAGTACACCGTCTCAGCCTCGATCTGGGATCTCAGCTCCTGCGGCATTCTGGCTACATAGTACTTCGTATTCACGGCGTGCCTGCCTCCTCCGGCTCCATAAATGAACTCACACGGTTTACTTTGTTAGCCTGCTCTGCTTCGAGGGAAAAGGGAGGTGCACTGACCACAGCCTCTTCACGATCATCAATGATGTAGCGGTATCCCTGCTCCACCAAAAACAGCTGGCGGTTCAGCGCAAACTCCTGCTCCTTCGTACTGGATGAGACGATGGAATAGAAGCTGGCTGCATTGACTTCCGCCTTTGGACGCAAAATACGGCCAAGCCGCTGGGCTTCTTCCTGCCTGGAGCCGAAGCTGCCGGAAATTTGAATCGCGATGGACGCATCCGGCAGGTCAACGGCAAAATTAGCAACCTTCGACACGACGATTGTGTGCAGCTCTCCCCGTCGAAACAGCCCGTACAGCTCCTCCCTCTGCTCATGCGGCATCTCACCGGTAATAAGAGGCGCTCCAATGGCTTTAGCCACAGCTTTCAGCTGATCCAAATATTGACCGATGATGATCGTTTGCTCTCCTGCATGCTTGGCAAGCAGCTCCTGAACAATTTTCAGCTTATCAGGGTTTTCGCTCGCAATACGCATCTGATGCCTTGCCTCTGCGCAGCGATATATGTCCTGCTCTGCCGCCGGCAGAGGAATACGGACTTCGGTGCAGGTTACCGAGGCAATCCAGCCTTTGTTCTCCAGGTCCTTCCATGGCATCTCATAGCGCTTCGGCCCGACAAGCGAGAACACGTCTTCCTCCCGGCCATCCTCCCGGACCAAGGTTGCCGTCAGCCCGAGACGGCGTGTCGCTTGAATATCGGCCGTCACCCGAAACACCGGTGCAGGCAGCAGATGGACCTCGTCATAGACGATCAGCCCCCAATCCCGCTTGTTGAACAAATCCATATGCACGAACAGGTCATCCTTTGACTTTCGATAGGTTAATATTTGATAGGTTGCGATCGTAATAGGCCGGACATCTTTTTTGGTCCCTGTGTATTCGCCCACCATGTCCTCCGTGACATCCGTTTTCTCCAAAATTTCCCGCTTCCATTGGCGGACCGACGTACTGTTCGTAGTTAAAATAAGCGTTGCGCAGTTAAGCTTGCCCATCGCGGCGATTCCGATGACGGTTTTTCCCGCTCCGCAAGGCAGCACGAGAACGCCGCTGCCTCCCTGCAGGCTGCCTTCACGATAGAACGAATCGACGGCCGAGGCCTGGTAGTCGCGCAGCTGAAACGCCTTGCCTTCCTTGCTTTCCCGCCGAAGCCGGATCGGCAGCTGTTCGCCGCGCGTATAGCCGGCCAAATCCTCCACAGGATAGCCCAGCTTCAGCAGCTCCTGCTTTAATGCCCCCCGGAACGACGAGGAGAACCGGAGGGTGGTCGCATTCACTTGACAGAGTCCATAGGAGCGCAGCGACTTAAAAGAGACCATTTCCTTGATGGCCTCAATGTCGTCGGAAATGAGAAGCAAATCTTCCCCTAAGCTTTCCATACGAATGCGGCCATACCGTTCGATAAATCGCTTAATATCCTGCTTCACGCCAAGCGGAACGCCGAATTTCGCGTTGTTCTCGAGAAAATCCGTCACTTCCTCCGTCCTCATCCCGGCCGCTGCGGCATTCCAAAGGGACAACGCGGTCATCCGGTAGGTGTGAATATGTTCAGGCGTTTTCATCAGATCGGCAAAACGCGCCAAACCAGCGCGAACCGTGTCGAATTCAGGGTGTCGGGCTTCCAATAATATAGTGAAATCGTTCTGGACGATAAGCGGCTTTTTCGAATCCATCTGGGAGGCTCCTTTCCATTTCCATCCTTTCTAGTATGAGGGGAATGGTTGGGATTTAAACATTTCACCCCTTTACAAGGGTTCGGAATTGGTTTAATCTACGCTACGTAGGAATGGACAGTATGCAAAAGAGGGGGCAGCACAAGTTGAATAAACGCGGGATCCTGTACATAACGGCCCTTTTATGTGTGATGGTGCTTTTCAGTATTGTTGCGGGCTGTAAAGACAGTCCTGCATCCACCAAATCGGGTCGGGAGACAGCCAAGGTTGAACGGGTCGTCGATGGAGATACGTTCGAAATCAAGCGGGATGGAAAAAAGGAAAAGGTGCGTTTGATCGGGGTCGATACACCCGAGACGAAAAAACCGAACACGCCGGTCATGTTTTACGGCAAGGAAGCTTCCGATTTTACGAAGAAAAAGCTGGAAAATAAAACAGTGGAGCTGGAATGGGATGTCGAGCAGAAGGATCAGTACGGTCGCCTGCTTGCCTATGTGTGGATCGGAGATGAAATGTTCAACCGCACCCTGGTTCGTGAGGGCTACGCTCGCATCGCTACCTTCCCGCCAAATGTCAAATATGTCGATCAGTTCAAGCAGGATCAGGAAGAAGCGCGCAAAGGCAGCAAAGGGCTATGGAAGGATTATGACAAAGCTTTTGAAAAGAAAAAATAATGAACCGGCAATCAGCCCCTTTTGTCCGTGAAAAAAAGACGACCAACGGAATCCTCCGTCAGTCGTCTTTTTTCATTAATGCGTGCCTTTAACATCCATTTGAAGCTCTTTTGTTTCTTTCTGATAGGTGGAGTTCTTGATTCGCTCCTGCAGCTTCTCATAGTACAAGTCTTCATTGATTGGAAGGTCAACCCAGTTATCCGTCCAGGAGGACAAATGCATCGCATTGGACAAGGTCAAGCCCTTGATCCCTTCTTCACCCGGCGCGAGCAATGGAGTGCCTTTCAAAATATGATCTACAAAGTTTTGCATAATGCCTTTATGTTGAGGGCCGGGAGCCCCGACTACCGGCACATCGCATTTCCAGCACTCAGGAGAACCGAAGCCGCCTTTATAGTCACGGTTAAAATCTTTCTCAGATACGCGCAGACGCCAGAACGTCAGCTTATCATCCTCAATCACAATTTTACCGCGATCACCCGATACCTCGAAGCGATTCGTGCCCGGCGCCTCTCCTGTTGTGGTTACGAACAAGCCTGTCGCGCCGTTCGCATACTCCACATAAGCGGTTACATCGTCTTCCACTTCAATGTTGCGGTACTTACCGAAGCCGCAAAACGCGCGAACGCGTGTAGGCATCATGTCAACCGTCCACTGCCACAGGTCAAGCTGATGCGGATCCTGATTGATCAAGACGCCGCCGCCTTCGCCCGCCCAAGTTGCGCGCCAGCCGCCGCTGTCGTAGTAGCTTTGGGAGCGGTACCAGTTCGTAATGATCCAGTTCGTGCGGCGTACCTCGCCAAGCTCACCGGAAGTAATCAGATCGCGAAGCTTCTGGTAGAGTGGGTTCGTCCGCTGATTATACATAATTCCGAAGATTTTACCGGATTTGGCCGCCGCCTCGTTCATTTCACGCACTTGCTTGGTATATACTCCAGCAGGCTTCTCCACAAGAACATGATAGCCGTGGTTGAATGCTTGAATGGCAGAAGCCGGATGATCATAATGCGGTGTTGCAACCAATACGGCATCAAATGCTTTGGAAGCAAAAAATGCATCCAGATTATCGAACAATTGAATATTCATATTTCCGTGATTGCTTCTAACCCATTCAAGCCGGGCTGGATCCGTATCCACAACAGCCGTTAATTCAGCGCCTCGAACTTCATTTTTCGAAAAATAGTCGGTATGGCCCTTACCCATGTTGCCCATACCGATTATACCAATACGCACCTTTTCCATTCGTTCCGTTCCCCTGCCTCTCATTGATCATAAGAGCTATGTAAGCAATTTCAAGCTCAACCTCATTATATAATGCACACGTGAACAATACAATAGCATAAATACAAAAAAAATCGTTCTCTCTGCTTCACAACGGAAGTCAGAGGAACGATTTCCCTCAGGCTGTTTCTGCTTTCAGAAAATAATATTAGACCGTTACTTTGTCTTTTTCCGAGATTTGACTCAATGCTTCTCCGGCCTCATCCTCGAACTTATCGCGTACGGCCAGGTCACCGATCGATACGATCCCCACGAGGTTACCGTTCTCTACGACCGGCAGACGGCGGATTTGCTGCTTGGCCATTAATTTGGCCGCCTCATCCACTGTAGTCTCCGGTGTCGCGCTTGTAATTTGGTTGCTGCTCATGACTTCCTTGACAGCCGTAGAACCTTCTTTCTTGGCTGCAAAGCCGCGGATAACCAAGTCACGGTCCGTGATGACGCCGATCAGCTTTTTCCCGTCCACAACAGGAATAAAACCGGTATCCTCCTGCTTCATTTTGACTGCAACCTCATACACATTATCCTGCAAGGTTACGGTTGAGCAATCCGTCGTCATGATTTCCTTTAACGTTCGGCTCAAAGAAAATCCCTCCCAAAAAAGAGTTGCTGGCGAAAGCAGGTGCAAGCGACAATCCGCACGCAGTCATTTCGTCGCAGACATAGATTTTCCCGAAACGGCGATACGCATGCGTTGAAATATTAACACATAACGGTATCTAGCCCTAACCCTTCTGGCAATCCATCACCATACTGACGAATAATCGGGCAGCGTGCAGCATCGACGTCTCATCAATATCAAAGCGGGGATGATGATGCGGATAAATGATGCCTTTCTCCTTGTTCCCCGCACCAACGAACATAAAGCATCCCTTCCGGTGATGCAGGTAATAAGAGAAATCCTCCCCCGCCATGACCAGCGCCAGCGGTTCGCAGGGCACCACCTTGCTTCCGGCTCGAAAAAAACGCTCTACCTCCGCATCATGATTGATAACCGGAGGATAACCTAATTTGTAATCCACCTTATAATCGGCTCCGGCCATATGACAGGTATGCTCGACTACTTCCTCCACGCGCTTCTTCACTTCCATGCGCAGTTCGGGATCAAAGGTCCGAACCGTTCCGGTCAATGCTGCGGTCTCCGCAATGACATTAAAGCTGGTGCCGCTGTGAAAGGAGCCCACGGATACGACACAAGGCTCCGTGGGGCTTACATTGCGGCTGACGATCGTTTGCAAATTTACAACCAGCTGGGAAGCCGTCACGATACTATCGACTGTTTCATGCGGTAAGCCTCCATGCCCGCCCTTCCCTGTTACGGTAATTTCAAACTCATCCGCCGCAGCCATCATGGCACCCGATCTGCTGTATGCCGTACCTACCGGAAGAGGCGTCCACAAATGAATGCCGTAAACATAATCTACACCGTCAAGCGCTCCCGCTTCTATCATACTGTTAGCACCGCCAGGGCTCAGCTCCTCTGCATGCTGGAACAAGAAAACGACATCGCCCTTAAGGAGGGACCGGTGTTCAGACATCGCCTTGGCCACCCCGAGTAAAGTTGATGTATGGGCATCATGTCCGCAGGCATGCATGATTCCTTTTGCTTTCGATGCGTACTCGGTAAGCTTCTCATCTTGAATCGGCAGTGCGTCCATATCGGCACGAAGCGCCACCGTAGGGCCGCTGCCGTTTCCTTTCAAACGTGCGACTACCCCATGTCCTCCGACACCGGTCTGCACCTCAAGCCCCCACTCGCGAAGCTTGCGAGCCACGAATATGGCGGTTTCCTTCTCACAATAGGACAGTTCCGGGTGCTGATGCAGGTACCGCCTCCAGCCTACCATGTCCGGGTAAAGCCTCTCTACCGCTTCCAACAATTGTTCCATGGCTCTTCCCTCCGCTTCTTTTTTTCATTTTACCAAATATGCTGCCGGCTTTCATCTATCTGTCACGAAGGTGTCACAAGATGATCATACTTTCGTCCAACTTCCCCCTGTACATTTTGCAATAGGGTTGCACAACTTTGGGAAACATACTATCATGGATAAGAAAAGCTTCTATAGGTAGGAAGCTTTTTTAATGGACTTGACTTTTATTAGGAGGGCTTCAAAGTGATTATTGAAAACAATGGCGTAAAAGGGCTTAAAAGCGATCTGGCCCATCTGGATGAAGTAAGCGCAAAGCTCGGCTTTGTTCGCTGGCAGTGGGAGTACACCCGCGCTACATACGATTTGAAACTCGAAGACAAAACGACAGGCAGCGACTACTTTTTGCGTGTAAATACTCGGACAGAATCCGGTAAACTTGAGTCGCCTTATGCAATTCTTTACATAGAAGACGTCTACATCGGCAAAGCAACTTTCCCTCACGGCCTGGACTATCAATCGCCGATTCCTGATCAAATTTTGAAAATGGCTACATCCAAGCTTTCCCAGCTAAAAACCGAACTGTCTCACTAAGGAGGAGGTCATCATGACTTCCCCACGGCGAGGTACACCGGATTTTTTGCTGCTTTTTTTAACCTTTGCATTAGTTTGCTTCGGTCTGGCTATGGTATTCAGCGCAAGCATGGCGTATACACGCCTTGATCCCCTTACCAAAACAACGGTAAACGATCCGTGGTATCTTGTGACGCGTCAGGGGATCTTTATTGCTTTGGGTACGGTAGCCATGTTTTTTTTTATGAACGTCGATTACCGGCTCCTGAAGAAATGGATTCGTCCGGGCTTTGTCATTGTCGTTATTTTGCTCCTGCTGGTCCCGGTCATCGGTAAAGAAGTGAACGGTGCGAAGAGCTGGTTCAATATCGGAGGCTTCGGGATTCAGCCCTCCGAATTTGCGAAGCTGGCAATCATCATTTATTTGGCGGCTCTGATCAGCAAAAAAGAAGACAAATTCCGTGATTTCAAAACCGGCTTGTTACCCGCCCTTGCTATCTTCGGATTTATTTTTGCTTTAATCGCCCTGCAGGGGGATACGGGCTCTCTGATGATTCTTACTCTTATCGTGGCCATTCTTATCGTCGCGGGAGGGGCCAATCTAAAGCATTTGTTTTATTTAGGCATTGCAGGTGCCGGTGTGCTTTCCTTGATGATTACCGCATATTTCATCAAAACAAATGGAGACAGTTACCGGATTGAACGGTTCAAGACGTTTCTGAACCCGGAAAACGACCCATTAGGAAGCGGTTACCAGATTATCCAATCCCTCTATGCCTTTGGCCACGGAGGTTTCGTCGGAGCCGGTTTCGGACAAAGCATCCAAAAGCTGCATTATCTCCCGGAAGCCCATAATGACTTCATTTTCTCCATTATCGGAGAAGAGCTTGGTTTTATTGGAAGCACGTTTTTTCTTCTCGTTTACTTGGCTTTTTTATGGCGCGGCCTGTTTGTTGCTATTCGCTGCAAGGAGACGTTCGGTACCTTAATGAGTGTCGGAATTATAGGCATGATTGCCATTCAAGCACTAATTAATCTGGGCGGCGTCACAGGCAGCATACCTCTGACAGGGGTAACCCTTCCTCTGATCAGCTACGGCGGATCTTCAATGCTGGTGACACTTTCGAGTATAGGCATTCTGCTAAGCATATCAAGAGCCTACAACAAGCCGGATAAAGAAAAAGAAACGAAAAAGAGAGCCTGATCTGAGTATCAGCTCTCTTTTTTCATACATATGTACAACGCGGATAGTCCATCCGTCTTATCTCACGCGATGAGGATCTTCCACAACGGCAGGCTCTTCTTCGCGGAAAGCGACTCCTTCAACCTTCACGTTCACTTCAACGACGGTTAAGCCGGTCATATTCTCTACAGCTTCCCGCACATTGTGCTGCAGGTCACGACAGACCTCTTGAATTCTGGAGCCGTAATTAACGATCACACGCAAATCGATGGCCGCTTCCACCTGTCCAACCTCGACAGATACGCCTCGCTGTACATTTTTACCGCTAAGCCGTTTGGCCAAACCTTCGGAAATCCCTCCCGACATCGCGGCGATCCCAGGAGTTTCCAGTGCAGCTAACCCTGCGATTGTCGAAACAACATCATCTGAAATGCGAATAAGACCAGTTTGAATTTCTTCGGACATACGGATCACTCCTTAGAGGGTTATAGCTATATTGTAATGACTTCCCCCAGGGAAAGCAACTTGGGCGGTGACCCGTGGGCCATATCTTTGACTAATTTTGTCGAAGTAACGAAATTGACCTCCGGCAAACACGGAATGAACCGCTCAAGCTGCGATGATTGCTATAAAGACTTCACTGCGCCGCCGTCCACATAGAAGACAGAGCCCGTCATATAGCTGTTCCTTGGCGAGAGCAAGTAAGCCGCAATGGAAGCCAATTCGTGCGGCTCACCATACCGTCCCAGCGGAATATCCTTCACGAGCGATTCCTGAATTTCTTCCACCGGCCTTTGTTCTCGTTCTGCGCGGGCCGAATCCAGCTCGACGATGCGATCCGTCATAATTCTTCCCGGGCAAACGGTATTCAACAAAATCTGGTCCGGCGCAAGCTCCATGGACAAAGTTTTCATCAAACCTAGCACACCGGTGCGAAACGTATTCGAGAGCACGAGGCCGGGAATCGGCGTTTTTACCGAAGTCGAGGCAATGGTGACAATCCGTCCTCCCCGCTCCTTAAGCAAAGGATGAAAGCCGCGGATCAATCGGACGACACTCATTAGATTGCCCATAAAAGCTTTCTCCCAAGCCGCATCGTCAAAGCTAAGGAAGCTCCCGCTTGGCGGTCCTCCCGAATTGCAAACCAGCGCATCGATACGGCCAAAATGATCTCCTGCATAAGTAACGAGCCGGTCGATATCCGCCACTTGGCTCAGATCCACTGCCATGGCCTCAACCTTCACCTTATACTTTTTACGGATTTCCTCCGCAATTTCCTTCACAGCCTCCTCACTCCGGCTGCACAAAAGCAAATGCGTACCCTCGGCTGCAAGCTGTTCGGCAACAGCTCGTCCAAGTCCTTTGCTGGATGCCGTCACTACAGCTGTTTTTCCTGCCAAAAATAAATCCATAGGAACACGCTCCTTGTTTACATTGTCCCAAATTATGGGTATAGTAGAATAGGTTTTATTCAGATAAGGTATACTTTACCATAAGAGGTGAGAGTTTTGAAACGCATGTACACCATCGGGCTTATCGCCAGCTTCGCGCTGAGTGCCTTCGCCCATTACTCGGGGCTGTTCTCAGCTACGATGCAGTTTATAATCTCCTGTATTGCCATCATCTTTGTCGCCGGTTTTCTTGGCAAAGCGACCGAAAGCGTCGCTCATTACGCCGGAGAACGCTTGGGTGGCTTCCTTAATGCAACGTTCGGCAATGCTGCGGAATTGATCATTGCTATCTTCCTCGTCAAAGACGGAATGTTCGACATCGTAAAAGCCAGTATTACCGGCTCCATTATCGGAAATCTGCTGCTTGTTCTCGGCGCCAGTCTCCTGGTGGGGGGCTTGAAGTTCAAAGAGCAGCAATTTAATGTGAAATTGGCCAGTCATAACGGTTCGCTCATGCTGCTTGCGGTGATTGCCTTGTTCATTCCGGCGGCCTTCACCAAAAGCTTGACGACGAACGAAACATTGAATCTGAGCATATTAGTTGCCATCATTTTGATTGTCGCTTATCTGCTTTGGCTGCTGTTCTCCATGGTAACCCATAAGAATGAGCTGGCCGACGAGGTCGTTGAGCACGGCGAAGCAGCATGGTCCAAGCGCACATCCATTTTGTTCCTGGTTGTTGCCACCGCCATGGTTGCTTTCGTCAGTGAGTGGCTGGTTGGGACACTGGAAACCATTACTCATCAATTCGGGCTTTCCGAGCTGTTCGTTGGTGCCTTCCTGATCGCGATCATAGGGAATGCGGCTGAGCATAGCGCAGCCATCATGCTGGCACGCAAGAACAAGATCGGCGCTGCTGTGGAGATAGCCGTAGGCAGCTCACTGCAGATCGCCCTGTTCGTTGCTCCCGTATTAGTGCTCGTCTCCCTGCTCTTCGGAAAAACGATGAATATCGTGTTCAGCACCTTCGAGCTGGTTGCGATTGGGGTATCCGTCATTATTGCCAAGTCAATTTCTCAGGATGGAACGACCAACTGGTATGAGGGTGTGCTGCTGCTCGTCGTTTACTGCATCCTTGGTATCGCGTTCTTCTTGGTGTAGCACTTTCAAAAAAAAGAGTAACCTTCAATGAAGAAGGCTACTCTTTTTTGTTCAGTGCTTCATAAAGCTGAGCCAAATTCCGTTCGAGCTTCATCATGATTTGCTTGCCGGCAATTTCAGTGATCAGCTCAGCACGAATGGCGAAATCGATCTCTCTGGATAACCCGTACATCTGTGTATCTAACACCTCTTCATACAGAGGACATTTACGTGTAGCCAAGTTTTCCATCTGTACTTCGATGAGCTTTTCAATTTTGTCCGCATCCTCTTGAAGAAGATGAAGTGCTTTCTGCGATAAGCTTAGTAACAAATCGGATGATGACATCAAGCTTTTCCCCCCTGTACGTACGAGTTCATAGCTTAATATTAGACGAAATTGACGCAATACACAAGAGAGCGCATCCTAATAAAAAACGGCATCTCCACTTATGCCGTGGGATGCCGCTTTTACCTCATTAGTCTTGAATGCTGTTGATTTGCAGATTATGCTTCGCGAACACTTCTGCCATTGCTTTCTTAGCTTCTTCGGCATCAGGGCCGTGAACGTGAAGATCATAGTTGCTGCTAGTCAACAATGTAGTGAATAGACCCAAAATACTTTTTACATCGATGTACTTGTTATCGTACTGCAAAACGATAGAGGATCTGAATTTGTTTGCAGTTTGGGAAATTTCTACGATAGCTGCATTATTGGCACTTGACATTTGGAATCCCTCCATGCGGATCAATAACTGGAATATGTAAATCGCTTTCTTTTTAGATTTTACCTTGGAAAGTTACAACACGCAACAACTATTTCAAATGTTCTGGATTTAATCCCTCAAGCTCGGGAATGACGAACCGCCCATCTTTTCGAATCAATACGTCATCAAAATAAATCTCCCCGCCGCCGTATTCCGGCCTTTGAATGAGCACCAAATCCCAATGGACGGAGGAACGGTTTCCGTTATCCGCCTGCTCATATGCTTGCCCCGGAGTAAAGTGAAGGCTGCCGTCAATTTTCTCATCGAACAGCGTATCTTTCATCGGCGTCAAAATGTATGGGTTAAAGCCAAGACTGAACTCGCCGATATAGCGTGCCCCTTCGTCAGAATCCAGAATATCGTTCAAACGCTTCGTATCGTTGCTCGTCGCTTCCACAATTTTGCCGTTCTCAAAACGGAACACGATGTTCTCGAACGTAATCCCCGACTTCACCGAAGGCGTATTATAGCTGATAACTCCATTTACCGAGTCCCGCACAGGCGCAGTATATACCTCGCCGTCGGGAATATTGCGCTTACCGCAGCATTTCACCGAGCCGATATTTTTAATGGAAAAAGAAATATCCGTTCCCGGCGATACGATCCGTACGCGGTCCGTCCGGTTCATCAAGGCTTGCAGCGGGTCCATGGCATCCGACATTTTGGCGTAGTCCAGATTGCATACGTCAAAGTAAAAATCCTCAAACTTTCCGGTACTCATGTTAGCCAGCTGTGCCATCGAACCGTTCGGGTAGCGCATGACGACCCACCGTGTCTTCTTGACTCTTTGCTCCAAATGCACCGGCTTGCTGTAATAGGTTTGGTAAAGCTTCATCTGGGCTTCAGGCACATCGGACATTTCGCTGACGTTCTCTCCCGCACGGATCGCCACATAACAGCTCATGTCCTGCATCCGTTTCAAGTCCATTTCTGCCCAGTGCTCAATCTGTTCTTTCGTCGCCGACTGAAGGAGCGCACTTTGTACGGCAGGATCGATCAATTCGACATAAGGCTGCCCGCCTCTTGCGTACACTTCCTCTACTAGCGCCTTTACAAGCTCGCGTTCGGAACCGATCATCTCAATCAGCACTTTTTCCCCGGGCTTCACATCTATGGAATAGGTTGCAATGTTGTGTGCAAGTGTTTGGATACGTGGATCTCTCATAGCTTTAATCGACTCCCTTTCGTAAATAAAATAAACTGTGGATGCTTGTTATAATATACCCTACACCGTATCAGCTGTCGCTGCCAAACCACTTCCGTTTGTAACGGTTGCCGATCAGCATCAGAATGATGAATACAAGCAGCAGTAAAAGCAGTCTTCCTTTATTATGGTGGAAATAAAGCAAGTCATGCCCGATCAACGATTCGAGAAAAATCATCGGCAGTTTGCCGACCACCGTTCCAAGGAAAAAATCTCTTCCTTTCACTTTGGTTACAGCGGCTCCGAGATTAATTGCGAAGGAAGGCAGCACAGGGATGACCCTGGCAATGGCTATGTATAAAAAACCGTTGCGCTTAAGCCTCTCATTGAATTTGGCGAGCTGCGGATATTTTCCCAGCTTTTTCTCCACCCAGGTCCTCCCATAGGTGCGGGCAAACCAAAAGGCGGTTATGGCCCCCAGAACCGACATCACATAGTTGACGAGAAACCCAAGCCATAAACCGAATAGCAGCACGTTAGCCCCGGCTACAACGACAAAAGGCACAAACGGCACAAGCGTTTGTACATAAGCCAGCAGCGCGCCTGCCAGATGCCCCATAATCCCCCACGAATCCAGTATATCGGACAAGTGATGGACATTCCATTTACCCACAGAACTCTCCTCCTTCACACCGTCTTATTGTACCATTTCTTCACCTCAATTCACAAAACCATTCCCCTTCTTGCCAAAGGCAAGGATAAATTTAATAAAATCAGGGCTGACACTTGACATGGATAGGTGAAGTCTTATAAAATTAGAAGTCGAGAATGAGCACTGTTCACAAAGGAATTGTGCTTATGGTGGAAGCCTGTGTCACCCTCACAGATTTTGTTGCTTGCAGGACAGCGGCTGAACTTTCTTGCCAGATGCCTTAAGGACAACCCTTGGGCTTCAAACAAAATCGAGCACATGCTTCACCCGAGGAAACAAACACATCCACCATCTTATTTTAAAGGAGCACATTATACATGGCACGCTACACAGGTCCTAAATTTAAACTTAGCCGTCGTCTGGGCATCTCCCTAAGCGGCACTGGAAAAGAATTGAAACGCCCATTTCCTCCAGGACAACACGGTCCGGGACAACGCAGAAAAATGAGCGGCTACGGTATTCAGCTGCAAGAGAAACAAAAACTTCGTCACATGTACGGAATGAACGAAAAACAATTCCGCAACTTGTTCGACAAAGCTACTAAGCTTCAAGGGATCGCCGGTGAAAACTTCATGATCCTTCTTGAGAGCCGTTTGGACAACCTGGTTTATCGTCTGGGCTTGGCTAACTCCCGTGCAGGCGCGCGTCAGTTGGTTTCCCACGGTCACGTAACTGTCAACGGTAAAAAAGTAGACATCGCTTCCTACATCGTAAGCACTGGCGATGTTATCGGTCTTCGTGAAAGAAGCCGCGGCTTGTCTTCCGTTAAAGAAGCTTTGGCTAACCGCAACTACCTGCCGGCTTACCTGGAATTCAACGACGCTTCGATCGAAGGTAAATTTACTCGTCTTCCTGAGCGCTCCGAGCTGCCTCAAGAAATTGACGAGAAACAAATCGTCGAGTTCTACAGCCGTTAATATTTGTTCTGCAAACCGCCTTCCATTACGGAGGGCGTTTTTTTTTATGTTTAAATCATGATAGAAACAAAGAAGCCGGCCCTTGAATTGCCTCCAAACCGGAGATCAAGGGACAGCCTCTATTATTTTACATTTGAACCTTTAATATTACACAAACTTTGCCAAGTAGTAGTTACGCTTGCCGCGGCGGATCACGATATATTTACCTTCAAGCAGATCGCTTTGCTGCAGTACTTTATCGAGCTCGGTCACCTTCGTTCCGTTCAAAGAAACTGCGCCGCTCTCAATATCCTGCTTCGCTTGGCGTTTGGAAGGAGCTGCCTTCACCGCGAGCAGCAGATCGATTAGAGCAATCTCGCCTGACACTTCCGTAGAAGGAACGTCCTGGAACGCATCCTCGATTTCGCGGCCGGTTAAAGTGTCTACGTTGCCGCTGAACAGCACCTCGGAAATTTTAATCGCGCTGTCTGTCGCTTCCTTGCCATGCACCAGCTCTGTCACTTCTCTTGCCAACACACGCTGCGCTTCACGCTTCTCCGGGCTTTCGCTGACTTGCGCTTCCAGACGGGCGATTTCTTCATGAGGCAGGAAGGTGAAATATTTCAGAAACTTCACCGCATCGTTGTCATGCGTATTGATCCAGAACTGGTAGAACTGGTATGGGGACGTTTTGTCCGGATCGAGCCACACGGCGCCTCCAGCGGTTTTACCGAATTTGGAGCCGTCGCTTTTGGTTACAAGCGGCATCGTTAATCCGAAGGCCTTGTTCCCTGTTGTCTTCCCAATCAGTTCAAGTCCTGCCGTGATGTTGCCCCACTGGTCGCTGCCACCCACCTGCAAGCTGCAATTCACATCGGAATTCAGTCTCATGAAATCGTAAGCCTGCAAAATCATGTAGCTGAACTCCGTAAATGAAATCCCATTGCCGATACGTGAATCGACACTGTCCTTAGCGAGCATGTAATTGACGGAGAAGTTTTTGCCGATATCCCTCAAAAATGTGATGACATTAAGGTCGCCCAGCCAATTGTAATTGTTGGCCATCCGTGCCGGATTGACACTGGAATCAAAGTCCAGGAAGCGGGAAAGCTGGCCACGCAGCTTCTCTGTCCATTCCTCCACCACATCCTGCGTATTCAAGGAACGTTCCGTCGAGCGACCGCTTGGGTCTCCGATTAAGCCTGTGCCTCCACCCACCAGAGCGATAGGCAAATGACCTGCCATTTGAAACCGCTTCAAGCACAAAATCGGCAGCAAATGCCCGATATGCAGACTATCCGCTGTCGGATCGAAGCCTGCGTATAACACCACCGGTTCCTCGCTAAGCTTTTTGGCTAGTCCTTCTTCATCTGTTAACTGGTGAATCAATCCTCTGTACTGCAGTTCCTGTAAAATATTCATTCGCCTCTACTCCCTCTCTTCTGAAAAATACAAAAAAGCCTTCTCATCCACAAAGGGACGAGAAGGCTATGCTCGCGGTACCACCCTAATTAAAGCCATCAAGTGCCCGGCAGTTCCTTAAAAAGGCGACTGTGCGGCAGCGAGACAAGCTTTCACTTCAAATGGATAACGGGTTAAACCCGGTTGGAAGCTACTGACGCCCATGGCGCGTTCCCCTCCCCTGCTCAGGATGGTAATTCGAATCAAGGCCAAGTACCGGTTTGCACCTGCCACCGGCTCTCTGCAAGCATGAATCCCTGATCTACTGCATGATGGGAACTGAATTCTCACCCGTCAACAATCCTTCAAAGCATTTATCATATTCGATTACAAATTTTATAACACAAGTCGGTTTACGTTGTCAAACGGAATGTTATGGATTCTTAAGGAACGGAAGTGTCCACCCCTACGAGCTTTATGCTATAATGGATAGGTATGTTTTCCAAAATCGGGAGGAATTTTTATCGGTATGGAGATGGAGAAAAAGAATCGCGATGTCAAACAAGTGCTGTGGAGTATCGGCAAATATACGTTGATCACTTTGAAATGGATGGCTATCGCAGGTATTATCGCAGGCTTTATCGGAGGGGGCGCCGCCTTCGGCTATGTGTCTGCGCTGGTCAAGGATGATCCGATTCGCAGTAAAGAATCGATGACTACCCAAATACAGGAAAATGCTCTAACCGGGTTCGTATACTTCAATGACGATTCCATTATCGGTCAGCTGCGATCTGAAGAAGACCGGCGTCTAGCCGAATTGAAAGATATTCCCAAGCAGGTGTTGGATGCGGTATTCGCTATAGAAGACACCGAATTTTATGAGCATAACGGAATTGATTTCAAGGGTCTGGCCCGCGCCGTCGTGCAGAAGCTGCTGAGACAAGATGTTCAAACCGGCGGAAGCACGATTACGCAGCAGCTGGCGCGTCGCGTGTTTTTGACATTGGATCGTGAGGACGGCCGGAAGGCGAAGGAAATTTTCCTTGCCATGCGCATGGAACGGTTAATGTCCAAGGACGAAATACTGCTCGCTTACTTGAATAAGATTCCATACGGCAACGGCTCCTCGGGCTATAACCTGTACGGGATCAAAGCGGCAGCCAAAGGGATTTTTAATATCAGTGACCTGAACGAGCTGAATATTGCACAATCCGCTTATCTTGCAGGTCTGCCTCAACAGCCAAGCAATTATTCAACGTTTACGAGCAAAGGTCAATTTGACGGCGCGGCCTTCAAGCGGGCCGTAACGCGGCAGCAGCTGGTTCTGCGGCGCATGCTCGAAGAGAACAAGATTGATCAGCAGCAGTATCAGGATGCGCTAAACTTCGATCTTCGCGGATCGCTTGCCGAGACATCCAAGAAAGCCTACTCCACCTATCCTTATTTGATGATCGAAGTGGAGAAAGAAGCGGCGAAGGCACTGCTGTCCGTACAGCAGCCGAAGCTGGATCCGCAAGCCAATCCGGATGCATACAGCGAAGGTTTAAAAAATGTTCAGGCTCAAATGAGCCGCAGCGGCTATCATATTTATACGACCATCGATAAGGACATCTATGATGCTATGCATGCCATAGCCGAGGACCCGAAAAATTTTACGCCTGACGATAAAACGAAGGGTGTCGAGCAAATCGGTGCCGTGATGATGGATAGCAAAACAGGAGCCATTCTCGGGATGATCGAAGGCCGGGATTTCTTCAAGGAGCAGCTGAACCACGCAACCCAAGCGTACCGTCAGCCCGGTTCAACGATGAAGCCCATTGCCGCCTATGTACCCGCATTGGAGAAGGGCGCCATTCAACCGGCTTCCATTATCGATGATGTGCCGATTATTTTGAAGGACGGCTCCAAGGGTTATCATATTCCTCAAAACTGGGATAATCGATACCACGGGTTAATGACGGCCCGTCAAGCATTGAATAACTCATACAATATTCCTGCCATCAAGCTTTTCATTAATGATGTGGGCATAAGCCAAGCGTGGGACCTTGCCAAAAAAATGGGGATTACGAGCATTGCCAAGGAAGATTATACAGCTCAGACCGGCGTGATCGGCGGACTGCGCAACGGTGTATCCGTCAAAGAATTGACCGGTGCCTACTCCACCATCGGCAACAAGGGCGTACATAACGACGTGTTCATGATCCGCAAAATTACAGATTCCAACGGCAAAACCGTGTATGAGCATGAGCTGAAGCCAACGACACTGTTCTCGGAGGAAACGGCTTACCTGATGACGGATATGATGCGTACGGTCGTCACTGCAGGAACAGCAAGCGATTTGATGTCGAAGTTCAAGCATTACGGAAAGGTGCCTATTGTCGGAAAAACGGGCTCCACCCAAGATGATGCCGATGCATGGTATATGGGCTATACACCGGACATTACGTTAGGGGTATGGGCAGGCTATGACTCCCCTGTCTATAAGCTCAGCAAAGCGTCCGGCGGAACAAGCCGAGCCAAAAATATTTGGGCTTTGGCCATAGATGCGGCAATCGACAAGAAGCCGGAATATTTTACGACCAAAGAATTCACCCGTCCCGATGCGATTGTCAAAATGACCGTTTCCGGGCTTTCAGGCAAGCTGCCGAGTGAAGCAATCTCCAAAGAAGGCAAGCTGGTCACGGATTTATTTAACAAAAAATATATCCCGACCGAGGAGGACAATGTCCTCACCAAGCTGCCTATCGTTTCATATAACGGCATCAATTACATTGCCCAGGAGTCCACTCCTTCTGATTTTGTCACGGAAAAAACCGTGATCAAACGCGAGAAATCGATTGGACAGATCATGAAGGAGCTGCAGGCTGCACTACAAAAAGTGCCGGGTGACAAGCGAATGTCCCTGAGTGACTATTTGCCTACGGATTACGATCAGGATGCCCCTACCGAGACGGATCCCCGTGTCGATGACGGAAAAGCGCCTACACCGCCTACAACGGTTGTAGCGACGCACGCGGCGGGTGTAAGTACCATTACCTTCCAAGCAAGCGAAAGCGGCGACGTCGTCGGTTACAGGCTCTATCGTTCCTCCAATAAGGGATCGTTCCAGAAAGTCAGCGGAAAGGTCATCAGCACAGGTCAAGAGACGAAATTTACGGACTCCATCGGAGGCAGCGGTGTATTCGGCTATTACGTCACCGCAGTCGACGTAGCAGGCAAGGAATCGGTGCCGAGCAAAGCAGGCTATACTGACGGCGCCAGCGTGGACCTCCTCTTTCTGACCCCGGATGAGAACGGAACGACGGCAGTCATTCCGGGAGGTAAAGAAGAACCGGACGGCAATAACGGTGCCAAAGACAGCACTCCAGCCAAAGAAGCACCAGCTGCACCTTCGGGCGTAACCGTCAAATCCAGCGGGGCGGGTGTTGTCGTCACTTGGAAAGCAAATGACAGCAAAGATAAGATAAAGCAGTACGTCATTTATTACAACGAGAAGGAAAAGGGTGATTTCACGAAGCTTGGCAGCGTGACGAGCGGAACGGAATTCCGTTACTATGCCTCCGATTATGAGGGATATTATAAAGTCGTCGCTGTAAACGAGGTCGGGGAATCGAAGCCATCCGTCATCGTGAAATATAAAAAATAAACTGTTGTCTACCTAACCTTTCGTTTCAAACGATCAAACAAAAGAACACCCTGCCGTCGGTAGGGTGTTCTTTGTTCTTTATTTTAAGCCAAATCTTTTATTAGCCTAATCCTAATCCTCGATCGTAGACAAATCGCCGGTCGGCAAATTCAATTCCCAGGCTTTCAACACACGGCGCATAATTTTACCGCTGCGTGTTTTGGGCAGCTTATCCTTGAATTCAATTTCTCTAGGAGCGGCATGAGCCGACAAACCGACTTTGACAAATTTGGATATATCCGCCTTCAATTCTTCAGACGGTGTGTAGCCTTCACGCAAAGCAATAAACGCTTTAATGATCTCTCCGCGCATCGGGTCAGGTTTACCAATAACCCCTGCCTCAGCTACAGCCGGATGCTCAACCAGCTTGCTTTCGACTTCGAAAGGACCTACGCGTTCTCCTGCCGTGTTGATCACATCATCGATACGGCCTTGGAACCAGAAGTATCCATCCTCGTCACAATAAGCGGAATCGCCGGAAATATACCAGCCCGGAATACGGAAATATTCCTCATATTTTGCAGGGTTGTTCCAAATTTGGCGCATCATCGAAGGCCATGGAGTCTTGATAGCCAGGTTCCCCATCCGATAAGGAGGCAAAATGTTGCCTGCATCATCGATAATAGCAGCTTCAACACCCGGAAGCGGTTTCCCCATGGAGCCCGGGCGAATCGCCATACAAGGATAGTTACAAATCAGCTGACCGCCGGTTTCCGTCATCCACCAAGTATCATGAATACGATGGTTATAAACCTTCATCCCCCAGCGGACCACCTCAGGATTGAGAGGCTCCCCAACGCTAAGGACATGACGCAGCTTGGACAGATCAAACGCTTTCACCGCGTCGTCCCCTGCTCCCATCAGCATACGGAAAGCGGTAGGAGCGCTGTACCAGACGGTAACTCCGTACTTCTCAAGCGTGCGGTACCAATCCTGCGGGCTAAAACGGCCCCCACGGATCACGTTCGTCGCCCCGTTCAGCCAAGGAGCAAATATACCATAGGACGTTCCTGTTACCCAGCCAGGATCGGCGGTACACCAATACACATCTTCTTCCTGCAAATCCAGCACGACGCGGCCGGTATAATAATGCTGGAGCATCGCATTGTGGACATGGAATACGCCCTTCGGTTTGCCCGTGGAGCCTGAAGTGTAATGAATTAGCAAGCCGTCCTCGCGGTCCACCCACTCGATCTCCAATGCATCCGATGCAGCTTCCATTTCCTTATAGAAATCCACTTGGCCTTCCGCCAAGTCAAGGTTTTCGCCGACCAAGATAATGTGCTTCAGCTCAGGCAGCTCACTCACCGGTACGCGGGGCAGCTGGGATGGCGTCGTAATAATAGCTACCGCTCCGCTATCCTGCAGTCTGTCACGTACAGCGGTCTCCATGAACGCTTCAAATAAAGGTCCGACCACGGCGCCGACCTTAATGGAACCCAGCAAGGAGAAATACAGCTCCGGCGTTCTCGGCATGAAAATAAAGACGCGGTCCCCTTTGCCAATCCCCAGCTTGCGCAGTACATTGCCGAACCGGTTGGATTGCAGCTTCATGTCTTGAAACGTATACTTCTCATCTCGTTTATCATCGCTGTAATAAAGAGCAATTTTATCGCCCTTTGCAGATTCTGCATGTCGGTCAATCGCCTCGTAGGCCATATTTACTTTACCTGTTGTTGACCAAGTGAATTGCTTTTCGATAGCCTCCCAGCTGAACTGAGCACGCTCTTCTTCGTAATTTTTCATGTTTGATGTGGTGGAAACGGGTTCAATGCTTTCAATATTCGCGTGGTCCATTCTGCTACCTCCCAAGTTCAACAAATCCGTCTTTTTTTGAAACGCTTACAATTGGTACTTATGCAAACGTTTTTTCTACATCGAATATTATACCACAGAACTATTTTATTCCACTATTTCTTTTCTTGGAATCGTTTTTTTGTTATAGTATCAGACAAGTACGAGTGACACCACCGTACGACGAATCAGCAGCGCTGCTGGTTCGCTGGAAGGGAGACACCAGGCCTATGGAGCATATAAAACGATATCATTCCCGACTTGTGCCCTTTCATCATTCCACATCCATTGTGGTGGAAGGCCCTGTCCCTCCCGAGCAATTAAGACAGCTTCGCATGCATCCCGATCTGGATGCGTTCCGACGCCCAAAGGAGCAGTTTGAGGCGCTGGTGGAAATTGCGGAGCTACCCGAAGGACGCATCATTCTTTCACGTCACGGAGATGAAATCGTAGGTTATGTCACTTTTCATTACCCGGATGAGATGGAGCGCTGGTCTCAAGGCCAAATGCAGGATTTGATCGAGCTTGGGGCCATCGAAGTCGCAGATGAGTACAGGACGCTTGGACTCGGGAAGCAAATGATTCAACTCGCTTTTGAAGACGGCCAATTAGAGAATATGATTACCTTTACAACGGAGTATTATTGGCACTGGGATTTGGAAAAAAGCAAATTATCCGTATGGGACTATCGAAATATGATGGAAAAGCTTATGAAAAGCGTGGACATGGTCTGGTTTGCCACAGACGATCCGGAAATATGCTCGCACCCTGCGAACTGCCTGATGGTACGTATAGGCAAGCATGTTCCTCTTGCATCTGTGGAGCAGTTTGACCGCATCCGCTTTCAGCAAAGGTTTATGTATTAAGGATAAGCAACAAGCTTTGGGGGCGGAATGAATGACGAAATCACCTGTTTTTATATACGATGAACAGGAAACCGGCTACCGGTTTAATGAAGAGCATCCCTTCAATCAAAAACGACTTACGCTGACGGTTGACCTGCTCCGCAAAGCGGGAGCATTGCCGGATTGCAGCATTATTGCGCCTGCGGCAGCAACGGATGAGCAGCTCCTTTCCATACATAGCGCTGAGTATGTAAACGCAGTCAAAGCGTTAAGCGCACCGTCGCCGGAGGAAGCCGCGATACTTAAAGCCGGGGCTTACGGGCTGGATACGGAGGATACTCCCTTCTTTCCGAATATGCACGAAGTCACAGCGGCGATTGTGGGAGGCTCCATCCGGGCTGTCGATGAAGTGATGACCGGACAAGCCGGGCACGCCCTTCATCTGGGCGGAGGCCTGCATCACGCCATGCCCAACAAGGGGTGGGGCTTCTGCGTCTACAATGACGCCTCTGTGGCCATACAGCATGCCAAACAAGTGTATGGCGCCCGGGTTCTCTATATTGATACGGATGTGCACCACGGTGACGGTGTGCAGTGGAGCTTTTACAGCGAGCCCGACGTATGCACGCTATCGATCCATGAGACCGGGAAATATTTATTTCCCGGGACCGGAGCGGTGAACGAGCGCGGGGAGGGCACCGCCTTCGGCACCTCGATCAACCTTCCCGTCGAGCCGTACACAGAAGACGGCTCCTGGCTGGAATGTCTGGAGGAGGTGCTGACCCGGGTCGCGGCACATTTCCAGCCGGATCTGATCGTATCCCAGCATGGATGTGACGCCCATGCTTATGATCCTCTCTCCCATGTCCATTGCAGCATGGACATCTACAAGGCTATGCCGCGGCTGATCCACCGGCTCGCCCATCAGCACTGCGATGGGCGTTGGGTCGCGCTGGGCGGCGGCGGCTACGACATCTGGCGCGTGGTTCCGCGCGCCTGGGGCCTGCTCTGGCTCGAGCTGAGCGACCATCCCTTGGTCGCCCAGCTCGAGCACGAGCAGGCGCTCGGGCTGCCGTCTGCGTGGCTATCGCAGTGGCAGCCTGAAAGCCCGGTCGAGCTGCCCGTTACCTGGCTCGACAACAAGGATGTCTGGACGCCGATGCCGCGGCGTGACGAAATTACCCTCAAAAACCGGCAAACGAAAGATATTGCGCTGCTTTATGTTCCTTAAAAGCAAAAGCCGGTCTAACACGCGAAGCAAGCATGTTAGACCGGCTTATTTTTTTACCACGCCAGAATTTATAAGCTTCCGAGTCATCGGAGGTATAGCTTTCGTTATCCGTCTATTGCACGACCGGCGGAGAGAAAGGCTTCCGATAAAAAACTGACAGCAAGCGCTCAAAATCGAGACGCTGCTGCCAGCCAATTTTATTAAAACTGAATATTTTGCTCGATAAATGCTTTCAATTCGCTGATCGGCATCCGTGTTTGCTCCATCGTATCGCGGTGGCGTACCGTCACCTGACCATCCTGCTCCGAATCAAAGTCATACGTGATACAGAACGGTGTACCGATCTCGTCATGACGACGATATCTTTTACCGATCGATCCGGTATCATCATAATCCACCATGAAATATTGGGACAAATCCTGGAAGATTTGCTGCGCACCTTCAGAAAGCTTCTTCGATAACGGGAAGATCGCCGCTTTAATAGGGGCAAGCGCCGGATGGAAATGAAGCACTGTTCGGCTGTCATCGCCCTCTAGCTGCTGTTCCTCATAGGCATCGATCAGGAACGCCAGCGTAACGCGGTCCGCACCCAGAGAAGGCTCAATGCAGTAAGGAATGTAGCGCTCATTCGATTCTTGATCAATGTAATTGAAGTCCTCGCCTGAATGCTCCATGTGCTGCTTCAAGTCATAATCCGTACGATCCGCGATACCCCACAGTTCACCCCAACCAAACGGGAATTTGAACTCGATATCCGTCGTCGCATTACTGTAGTGGGACAGCTCGTCATCCGAATGATCGCGCAGACGGATATTCGCTTCCTTCAGTCCAAGCGTCTTCAACCATTCGAAGCAGAAGCTTCTCCAATATTCGAACCACTGCAGATCCTCACCCGGCTTACAGAAAAATTCAAGCTCCATTTGTTCGAACTCCCGCGTACGGAATGTGAAGTTACCAGGAGTAATTTCGTTCCGGAAGCTTTTGCCGATTTGTCCGATACCGAAAGGCAGCTTCTTTCTCATCGTCCGCTGCACGTTTTTGAAGTTAACAAAAATGCCTTGTGCTGTTTCCGGACGCATGTAGACAACGTTAGCGCTCGACTCGGTTACGCCTTGGAAAGTCTTGAACATCAGATTGAACTGACGGATATCCGTATAATCGAACGCTCCGCAATCCGGGCAAACGATGTGGTGTTCTTTCATTAAATCCATCATTTGATCGAACGTCATACCATCGACAACGATCTCGATTCCTTTTTCACCGAGCGCATTCTCGATAATTTTATCGGCACGGTGACGCGCCTTACATTGCTTGCAGTCCACCATCGGGTCGTTAAAATTACCAACGTGGCCGGAAGCGACCCACGCTTGCGGATTCATCAATATGGCTGCATCCAAACCTACATTGTATGGGGATTGCTGTACGAACTTTTTCCACCATGCGCGCTTAATGTTGTTTTTCAATTCTACGCCCAAAGGACCGTAATCCCATGTATTCGCCAAACCGCCGTAAATTTCAGAGCCCGGGAAAATAAAGCCGCGGTGCTTTGCTAGTGCTACAACCTGATCCATTGTTACTGTCATTGTTCTTTCTCTCCTTCTTCAATCTACAGATGCTTCAGCATATAGTCTACGATGCGATATGAATTTTCAGAGGCTTGAACGGTGAATTCCGCAAAATTCACATGTGCCGAGCCATCGGCCTTGTCGGACATCGAACGAATAATGACGTGCGGGATAGCGTTCATTACACTCACTTGTGCCACGGCCGCCCCTTCCATCTCCGTACAGGCCCCTTGCAGCTCATGGTACAGCGTCGCTACCGTTTCACGGCTTGCAATGAACTGGTCACCGGACAGGACTCTGCCAACCTTCACTCGCCCATCAAACAGCTCCCGGCTTGCCTGCGCGGCCAGCTCTCGCAACGACTCATCGGCCACGAACAACGAGGTTTCTTCGTAAGGAATTGTGCCTCGCGGAAAACCAAGCGCCGTCACGTCCATGTCGTGCTGCAGGCTCTCAGATGATACGACGATATCTCCGACATTCAGCTCTGGATCTACCGCGCCGGCAACGCCTGTAAAAATAATCGCTTCCACCCCGAAGGTGTCGATCAATATTTGCGTCGTGACCGCAGCATTTACTTTACCCACACCCGACTTACAAAGTACAAGGGATTTCCCATGCAGCGTCCCCTCGGTGAATTGGATCTTTGCCTTCTCCGTCACACGGACATCCTGCATGTGTTGTTGAAACTGCTCTATCTCTTCCTTCATAGCGCCAATGACGCCAATTTTACCGAACAAATTGTACTCCTCCTAAACTAGCATGGCTAACAAAAGAAAGAGGCTCATGAACGATGAGCCACCGATTGTCTATGAATGACCTCATGCGGTAAAACCACCTGCATCAATTCTGAAGCTTCTTTCGTTTCTTTATTCATCAGCTTGGTCAAGAGCCTCATGGATACCGCTCCGATATCATACATCGGCATAGCAACCGTTGTAAGCTGCGGGCGCACCATGGATGCCATACGAATGTTGTCCACGCTAATGACTGAAATATCATCCGGTACTTTTAGTCCATTATCCTGCAGTGTATGTATGGCGCCGATAGCCATCTCATCGGTTGCAGCGAATATCGCTGTTGGGCGATCACTTAGCTCGAGGAAATGCTTGGTCACTTCCAAGCCGGACTCATATCTATAGTTACCGATACGAACATACTCTTCGCGGATAGGCAGGCCTGCCGCTTCCATCGCTTTCTTGTAGCCCTGGTAACGTGCAAAACCGTTTGCCGGATCCTGCAGCGTCCCGGAAATCATCGCTATTTGGCGATGGCCGTTCTGAATCAGCAAGGATACTGCGTCAAAGGCTGCCTTCTCATGATCGATGTCCACGGATGCAACCGTATTGTTCTCATCTGTAGTTGCACAAAGCACGATCGGTACGGAGGAGGTTTTGAATGCTTGCAAATGCTCTTCTGTCACGGCGCCGCCCATAAACAGCAGTCCGTCCACCTGCTTCTCAAGCAGCGTATTGATAACACGGATTTCTTTCTCTTTCTTCTTATCCGCATTACATAAAATAATGTTGTAATGATACATGTTGGCAATATCTTCAATACCACGTGCCACTTCAGAGAAAATGGAGTTCGATATATCCGGTATAACCACGCCAACGGTTGTCGTCTTCTTGCTGGCTAGCCCTCTGGCAACCGCATTTGGCCGGTAGCCAAGACGTTCAATGGCTTCGAATACTTTCTTGCGTGTCTGGGGTTTCACATTCGGATTATTGTTGACAACCCGTGAAACGGTTGCCATGGAAACGCCTGCTTCTCTGGCTACATCATAAATGGTTACAGTCACGGTCATTCTCTCCAATATATTAAAATGTATAATGCTGCGATCATAAGCTATTAAGCCTTATCATACGACAAAATACGGCTTTGCGCAATGAATTCGGCATGTTCTTACATGTATAGTATCAAAAAATGCAAAAAAAGCCAACTGCAACGCAGAAGGCTTTTCAAAGATTCGATCCGTCAAGCTAAATCATTGACCGATACCGAGTGCTTGGCCACTTGCTCCAACCGTTTGCGGACATCCGCAATCCATGGCTCATCCTTCAGGGATTGAGCCAGCAGCAAAAGGTCCAGCAGCTCGTTAATCCGATCCTCAACGATTTTCTCCACAGGAGCGGAGGCGTATTGTTTCTCCGTCACTCTTTTCATCAAGCAAGCAATTTCACTGATGTGATGGAAGGAAAGCTGCTGCTTCTCGGGCAAGCTGCCCAGCTGTCCGATAATGCCTGTTAGCTCCGGCTTCACCTCTGCGAACACTTCGCTCCTTTGACAGGAATCACAAGAAAAGATCGGTACATTCTCTATTTCTACTTTGTTCTGATAGATGACAGTCCGCAGTCTGATACTCATCGAGCTGCCACACTTGCAATGCTTCTGCAACCGAAACCACTCCTTCTTTCCATACAACCCTAACCTCATATCTTCTCGTATCAAATATTCTATCTTGGGAGGCATTTTCCTGCTGATCCGAGGCTAGTAATATTTAACACAGTGACCGCGTTCAAGCCATCTGCGGAGGGGAGGGAAAGTCAGCAGTAGCATAGCAAGTGCGGCTCCAATGGCATCGTTGCGCAAGTCCATCAGATCAGGCGTACGGCCTGGAACAAAGGACTGATGATACTCATCTGTCAGCCCATACAGGACACAGAGCAGAATGACAATTAGCTTCCGCCTCCACGTCAGACGCTTACTTGACAGCGCCCAGGCAAAGGTGAGAGCAAGAACAAAATAGGCAATAAAATGACCCCAGTCAAAATCCTTCATGGAAGGAAACCACTGATGCACAATGCTCAGCCACCCGTCCATATCGGATCCCGTTTGCGCGGACAAATAATAGATGACCCCCATCCAGACAACGACGGGAAGCCAATGAATGATGAATTTCATTCCATCGCCCCTAACGACTTCAATGCTTCTTCAAATTATTTTGACGTAAATTCAGCCAGCACCCTAACGAATTCTTTCGTAAAAGCCGGCAAATCGGGAGGTCTGCGCCCGGAGACAATATTTCTGTCCACAACAACCTCCTGGTCTACCCAAATCGCTCCTGCATTTTCCAGATCATCTTTAATCCCCGGTGTGGATGTCATCGTATAGCCTGCACAGATTTTAGCGCTTGCCAGTACCCATCCCGCATGACATATATGAGCAATAGGCTTCTTCGCCTCATGAAATTCCCTGGTTAGACGAAGGACATCCGCATAGCGGCGCAGCTTGTCCGGTGCCCAGCCCCCCGGCACGTACAACCCGATATAATCCTCCGATTTGACTTCCTCCACGCTGTATTCCGTTGTCAAAGGCACACCGTATTTCCCGTGATACACTGTGTTGGCTTTAGGACCTGCCAAATGAACTTCAGCACCCGATTCACGTAACCGCAAAACAGGATACCACATTTCCAAATCTTCAAATTCCTCATCAACGAAAGCAAGCACTTTGCAGCCTTTTAATTCCATTGTAACTTCCTCCATCCCATATTCTCTCTTTATCGTTATGTCAGAACATCCTGATGCGAATGATGATTCAGCACTTCCAATACAGCCGTACCGCTCGTGCAGCGAAGCAGCTCGTCCCAAATCGCGGCACTTTCCTTGTACCGGCTTTGCAGCAAGCTGTTCTTTACACGCAATATCGATTGCACTGACATGCTCAGCTCCGTAATTCCAAGCCCCAGCCAAATCGGCAGCGCCCGGATATCCCCGGCCATTTCACCGCAAACACTGACATGAATGCCGTTCGCCTGCGCTGCTGTAGCCGTTGTTTTAAGCATACGCAGCACCGCTGGATGGAACGGGTCATACAAATGAGCCACAGTTTCATTCATACGGTCTACAGCCAATATATATTGTACGAGGTCATTGGTACCGATACTAAAGAAATCAACCTCTGCAGCCAACAGATCGGCAATGATTACAGCCGCAGGTACTTCAATCATAATCCCGACTTCAATATTAGCCTTAAACGGGATTTTTTCAGCCCGAAGCTCCTGCTTGGCTGCTTCCAACACCTCATTGGCTTTGTGCAGCTCCTCCAACGAAGAAATCATCGGATATAATATTTGAATATTACCGTAATGGCTTGCTCTTAGAATCGCTCGCAGCTGTGTTTTGAACAAATCCGTTCGATCGAGTGAGATCCGAATGGCACGGTACCCTAAAGAAGGATTTTCTTCCTCAGGGAGGGCAATGTAATCAAGCGCCTTTTCTCCGCCGATATCCAGGGTCCGAATCACGACCCGTTTGCCTCCAAGCTTTTCGGCGACCTGCCGGTATACCGAAAACTGCTCTTCCTCCGGAGGCAGGCTGTCCCGGTCCATGTAAATGAATTCCGTACGGAACAGGCCGACCCCGGAGGCGCCGTTCCTCAGCACTTGATCCAGCTCTTTCACAGAGCTGATATTCGCTGCCAGCTGGAACACAACCCCGTCTTGTGTTTGGGTCGGAACCGGAGCAAGCGTCTGGAGCTTGTCGTGCATTTTTTGCCAGATCGTTTTACGAATTTTATATTGTTCAATTACCTCATCGGTGGGGTTGATAAACACATGTCCTTCATCGCCGTCGATAATCAAGAAGTCCCCGTTTTGAATAGGTGTACCCTGCTTTCCTTCCACTCCCAGAACGTAAGGAACCCCCATAGCTCGTGCCATAATTGCGACATGGGATGTTTTGCCCCCCAGATTCGTGACAATCCCAAGCGCCTGGTTAATATCCAGATGAACCATTTGCGAAGGAGACAGCTCTTTGGCGACTAAAATGTATGGCTGGTCTTTGGGCGGCAAGGTTTCTTCCAATGCCCCAAGCAGATGCTTAAGCAGCCGATTGCCGACATCCTTAATATCCAGGGCACGTTCCTTCATATATTGATCATCGAGCAGATCGAACATATTGACGAACTTCTCAATCGCTTCCTTGACCGCAACCTCAGCCGCCTTATACTGACGCTGCATAATTCCCTGAACTTCATTCATGAAGATCGGATCTTCCAAAATCGCTAAGTGTGCATCGAATATGGAGGTTTGTTCTTCTCCGAGTACTGTAACGAATTCCTGCTTAATGTTCTCGATTTCATCCTTGGAGGAGCGAATGCCATCGTAAAGTCTTTCGAATTCAAAGGCTAAATCCGTGACATCTATCAGCTTCTCCGGAAAGTCCCATTCCCACGTAGGTATAACGAAGGCCTTGCCCATGGCAATGCCAGATGAAGCACCGATTCCCTCAACCAAAAGCGTTCCCTCCCCCTGTGGCCGCTTCGCTTTTCATCACAACGGACATGACGGATGCCTGTCCTTTTTTCACCGATTTGTACGGTGCGAAGCTCCACGATTTCACTTTATCCATATTCGTGATGATCATAGGTGTAGCCAGCGATTTACAGTTGTTCTTCACTTTTTGCAGATTAAAGCGAACCAGCAGTTGCCCTACCTCCACATAATCGCCTTCCTTGACCGCTGCGGTAAACCATTTCCCTTGAAGCTGGGCCGTATCGATCCCGATATGAAGTAGAACCTCCAGGCCTTCGTCTGTCTGGATACCTACAGCATGAAGGGTAGGATACAAGATGATGATTTTCCCGGCTACCGGTGCGACCAGTTCTCCCTTGTCAGGCATAAACGCAACACCATTGCCTACGAGCTTTCCTGCAAAAATTTTGTCAGGCACCTCTTCCAAAGGAATCATACGTCCCTGCATTGGGGAATGAAAGGACACCTGCTGTACGTCTTTCATTATCACCTTCTTGATCTCTTCCCTAATCAGCTCTGAGTAGGTTCCGAACACAACCTGGACATTACCGCCGCCCAAACTGATGACCCCTGCCGCCCCCAAATGTTTGAGCGAAGCGACATCCATCAATTTGTCGTTCTGCAATGTCAGGCGAAGACGTGTAATGCACGCCTCCAGGTTCTTAATATTTTCCTTGCCGCCCAGCGCCTGTAAAATTAACGGGGAGCGGTACGGGATATCACCTGCCCATTCTTCAAGCTGTGATCCTTCTTCTCTGCCAGGCGTAGGAATCCTGAATCGGCGGATCGCCCAGCTAAACAAAAAGTAATACACAAAACCGTAAGCCAAGCCTAGAGGAATAAGCATCCAGCCGTTGTGGGATAAATGATAGTTAATAACGTAATCGATAGCCCCGGCAGAATACGAAAAACCGTGATGAATATTTAACGCATAGGCTAACCACATCGATAGGCCGGACAAAATAGCATGCACAATAAACAAGTACGGCGCTACAAAAAGAAAAGCGAATTCGATCGGCTCGGTTACCCCGGTTAGAAAAGAAGCCAAGGCTGCCGTCAAAAACGTAGCACGTATTTTGGGCTTCAAATCTTCCCTCGCCTCTTGAATAATAGCCAGAGCGATAGCAGGCAGAGCAAACATCATGATCGGATACAAGCCGGCCATATAGGAGCCCGCACTCGGATCGCCAGCGAAATAACGCGGCAAATCACCGAACAGTACTTCCCCGCTCGGCTTCTGGTAAGCTCCCAGCTGAAACCAGAAGAAATTATTAAAGACATGATGAAGGCCTGAAGGCACCAACAGCCGGTGAATAACCCCATACAGAAACGTACCGAATCCGCCCAGCCCGATGATTGCAGTCGAGAGCGTTTCCATGAATCGCTCCAGAAAAGGCCCTATTTCAATAATAATTGCACTGAGCACAAAAATGGACAAGCCCATCAGCAAAGGAACCATCCGCGGGCCGCCAAAAAATTGAATGTACTCCGGTAGCTGAATATGCTTTACCCGATGATACAGGATTGCCGCAATAAGCCCGATCAAGATCCCGCCAGGTACGCCAAGATGGAATGCATCACCTAAATAATGCTTTGTTGCCTGTATAAACATTAAATGACCAATCAACGCGGACATTCCTGCAATACCGGAGCTTTCCGTTAAGCCCAGCGCGACGCCAACAGCAAATATCATGGGCAAATACGTAAAAATGGTATTCCCGCAAAACAAAAGTATGTCCCCAAAGTGGGACATATGTACATCTTGCCACGGCAGTGCTGCAAGTCTCAGTAGTATGGCGGCAACAGGTATCGTCATGGTCGGAAGCATTAACGACCGGCCTAACTGCTGCAAATTTCCCATCCAGTTCAAACCAACCGCTCCCCCCTTTCTTATTCGATGGTAAGGCCAATCTTACATTTTGTCAAACGTCTCAAATAAGCCCGCCACGTTCAGAATGCCCTGTGTTCTGTTCCATATAACCTTCATCGGCGGCAGCACAAAAGGATAGCGAGCCTGACGGCTCGCTATATGAAAGACATTGAATTAAAACTGATACCGGTTATACCCAAAGCTTTGTGTACCCATTTGGCTTTGAGCCGGTTGCGCGGAGTCGCTTCTCAGGTACGCGTCATGACCTTGTTGGTTGCCGCGATAGCTGGCTGTGTGATAGGCTTGCGGATTTTGGAATTGCTGCTGTTGCCCGAACGCTTGAGAGGAGCCAAAAGAGCTGCCCATTCCTGTGTTGAAAGAGTTGTAGCTCGCTGTGCCAATACCGTATTGGCTTTGGGCCGGTTGGGCGGAATCGCTTCTGAGGTAAGCGTCATGGCCGGGTTGATCCCCACGGTAGCTGGCTGTGTGATAGGCTTGCGGGTTTTGCTGTGTATAGGATGGGCTGGAATAAGAAGAACCGAAGCTGCTGAAGGAAGGAGCTTGATTCATGTAGTTTCCGGAAAATTGGCTCTGCGCAGGCTGATTAGAATCGCTTCTCAAATAAGCATCATGACCCTGTTGGTCTCCACGGTAGTTCGCTGTATGGAAGGATTGAGGAGCCTGGCTTTGAAAACTGGAATATTGATTGCTGCTGGCTTGGAACTGATTGCTGAAGCTAGGGTTCAACGATTGGTTGTACTGGGATTGCACATAACCGATCGGTTGATACTTCGTTTCCAAACCGCGGTATTGGGAATTTACATTTGAACCCATTTGATTCTGAAAATTGTTTTGTTGGTAGTTCTGATACATGTAAAAAATCCTCCTTAGGAAGTAGGGAAGTCTTCGGAATAGGTTCATCAGTTGTGATACCTTTCCAGAAGCCTTTCTTATTGTTTCTAAGGAGGATTTAATTTATTTATGGAAGCTGTTGGTTAAGCAACCTGTTTTTATCCACAATGCCTCGTAATTCAGAAGCGGCGATCTGAGGGTTTGATTGTTTTGTTATCGCTGACACTACCGCAATACCATCCGCACCCGCAGCCATAACTTCTGGCGCGTTGCCGCGAGTTATGCCGCCAATCCCTACCACGGGAATGTTCCAGCGACCTTTCACCTCACGTAGAAGATCGGTACCGATAGCGGCACCAGCATCCTGCTTCGTAAACGTGGCATAAATTGCTCCAACACCCAAATAGTCGGCTCCCTGCTCCATCGCCCACTCGGCCTCTTCCAACGTACCTGCCGATATCCCGACTATCTTGTCATCTCCCAGCAGCTTTCGCGCCTCTAGGCCGGGAAGGTCGTCCTGACCGACATGTACACCATCCGCATCCAGCAAAATAGCGACGTCAACCCGATCATTCACAACGAAAGGAATACCGTGATTCCGGCATAGCTCTCTTAATTGAATTCCTTGCTCCAAAACCTGCCTCAGGGGAGCGTTTTTTTCCCTTAGCTGAACGAAAGTCACTCCTCCCGCAATCGCTTCTCTTGCGATCTCCAACGCGGAGCGGCCTTCTTGTTCATGAAGCCCCAGCACCAAATATAAGGGCATATAGGAATGGATGTTTTTACGAAACAAATTATTTGCCTCCCGGAAGCAAAATGGAGTCCTCCACTTTGATACAGCGGTCCATGATGACCTTCAGGCCTCCGGCATTAGCAATTTTAGCTGCCTCTTCATTATAAATACCTAGCTGCAGCCAGAACACTTTCGCCTTGATCTTCACAGCTTCCTCTGCAACAGGAACAACATGCTCACTTTTGCGGAACACATTGACGATATCGACAGGCTCCGGGATATCTGATAACGATGGATAGCAGATCTCCCCTAATATTTCAGTCGCATTCGGATTCACAGGAATAATCTTGTACCCTTTTTTCTGCATGGCTTCCGATACCATGTAAGACACACGATCCGGCTTATCGGATAAGCCTACGACAGCAACCCGATTGGCTGCGACTAACAATTGTTTTATCTCTTCTCGAGACGGATTTTCAAATGACATAAGGCTCAGCTCCTTTTTGCGTGTTACTTCTTATAGGATAATGCCTGGCGTCCCATCGCTTCCCAAATGGAAATAAACTGTGCTTTGTCAATCTGGACTTGGCTTTTCCCGCTCAATGGATCATTCACATATACGTTATGTTCATCAAATCCGACAAGCAGTACTGCGTGCTCCATAAAAGTAGTCTGAATCGGTCCGATCGGCGTATCCCATACCACCCACTTATCAGGCACCTGGTAGTCGATCGTTGTCCATACCACGGACGGGATCCCTTCTCTAAGCTGCTGCTCGAGCTTATCCCACGGCTGTTGTGTGAGGTCGACCGCCTTCGGAACATAGGCATGCAGCAGCTCGTAGAGTGCTGTATGGTAAATGCCAAACCCCTTGGAAGCTCCGCTGATATCCCCTACAAACCCTGTATTCGGATTCCCCCAAAAAGCAATCGAGCCGTCTGCGTTTCTCTTGATCGGAGTCGTATCCCTCTTCATTTCCGCGGCAAGCTCCATCTTGTCCTTAGCGATTCCATAGTACTGGAGCAGCATAGTCAGTGCTGTCACTTCGCAGCCGGAAGGCAGCTCAGGCCTTTGATTCACAACGGGTGCTTGCAGCATAGCCGAGGTTGATGGCGGCTGCGGCACAGGAGCTTCCGGAGCCGCTGCCTTGGCTTTCGAGTCAGGCTTCCCCGATGACTCCGCATAGGCAATTTGAGAGGATTGATCAAACCAGGCTTGTCCGGTTATTTTGGCATACAACAGGATGGAAAATACCGCACTTGCGAAAAGAAGGCCTCCGACCAGAAAAAAACCGAGAGTGACCTGAATTCCTTTCCACAATACCTTCATCAAGCTCAACTCACTTGTTGTGTATTTTGCCCCAACCCCAAGCAAAGGGTACGAGAGAACCTTATTCTTCTACGAGCTCAATTTGAGCACCCAACGATAACAGATGCTCGAAATAGTGAGGGTAAGATTTGGCAACATGATGCGCATCGTTAATCACAAGTCCCTGCTTGGAACGCAGCCCGACCACAGTCAATGCCATGATGACGCGATGGTCGTAATGAGCGTTGATTTCAACGCCGCCCTCTACCCCCTGTGGACGACCGTGGATAATAATTTCACTTTGGCGCTCTTCCACATCGGCTCCAGCCTTGCGCAGCTCGGTCAAATAATCGGTAATGCGATCGCATTCCTTGTAACGCAAGTTCTCAACGTTATAGAACCGGGAGGTGCCTTCTGCGAATACGGCAGCGGCGACCATAGCTAGTACGGCATCCGTAAAGTGGTCTCCGTCAAATTCGCCGGCTTTAAGCTGCTGATTTCCTTTCACATGGACGACGCCGTTTTCATGAGTCAGATTGACACCCATGTCACGAAGCACGTCGACAACAGCCTTTTCCCCCTGTTTGCTCGTCTCTTCCAAACGAAGCACTTTTACATCCGAGTTCGTCACCGCGGCAGCAGCCAGAATCGCTGCAGACCCCGGGTAGTCTCCTTGAACAACATATTTTTGCGGCTGGTATTTTTGGCGGCCAGGAATTTTATAGTGCATCAAATCTTCCGATGCCTCAATGTGGATACCGGCTTGAGCGATAACCTCCAGCGTTTGGCCCACAATAATTTTCGATTTCAAATCATGAAGCACTTCGATTTCACTGTCTTCCTCCAGCAGTGGAGTCATGAACAGCAAGGAGCTAAGGAATTGCGAGCTGATGTTACCGGAAACGGTCAGCTTGCCTCCCCGCGGCTTGCCTCCGCGAATCGTGATGGGAAGCTTGCCCTCCTGATGCTCTACTTCAATGCCCATTTGCTGCAAGGTGACGATCAGATCATCATGAGGACGTTTGCCCAAGGAATTAGGATACGTATTTACAAAAGTAAGCTCAGGGCAGAAAGCTGCAATAGACATTAGAAAACGTAGAACCGCGCCTGCGTTGCCTACATTCAATTCTTTCACATGTTTCGGATGACTTCCGAAGCCTTGAATTGTCATTTTCTCATCGTCTTCTTCAACAATAGCGCCCAGATCGCGGATACAACGGCGCATCGCGTCACTATCCTCACTGTGAGCCGGGTAATAAATCGTGCTAGTCCCTTCCGCCAAGGCTCCGATGAGCAGGTAACGGGTCGTGTAGTTTTTGGAAGATAACGCGTTAATGGTACCTTCTAATTGATTTGTCGGTTTTACAATAGCTTTCATGAATATGTATCTCTCCTGTTCCGCTAAATAATGCGCAATAATGACAACTTACGATAAGGTTACAGCCAGTTTACCATACACGGCTGGGGTTGGAAACCGCGAAGTTGACACCAACGGCGATTTGTCGATATCATGGTCACAAGTAGGTTGGATAACCGATAAACGGTCATCAGCCTACTATTAGAATGCCCCAGGCAGGAGGTTTATTGTAGATGCAGCTAATTACCCCTCGGCAATTGAAAGATCGTTTGGAGCAAGGTGAAAGCTTAATTATCATCGATGTTCGGGAGGACGATGAAGTCGCTCAAGGCATGATCCCTGGCGCGAAACACATCCCTTTGATGCAAATTCCGGACCGCTTGTCCGAAATCCCTCAGCAGGAGGAAGCCATTCTTGTATGCAGAAGCGGCAACCGCAGCGGCAGAGCTTACGATTTCTTAGCCGCACAAGGGTACAGCAAGCTTAAAAATATGAGCGGCGGCATGCTGGAGTGGGAAACGCTCTAAGCTGCTGCGGAATCCAATCCGCCTATTTCTTCATGTGCTCCATGATCAGTTCCGCAATGGCGGAGACCGGATGTTGAGTGGTATCTATGATAAGCTCTGCGAAATCGTAAGCATGCTTGCGCGTTTGCAGCAGCGTCTTTACCCGTTCTTCGACGTTACCTTGCACAAGAGGACGGGTTTGATCCTGGCTTACTCTCTGAATTATGGTTTCAGCCGAAGCGCTTAATGCCACGACGAACCCGCCTTGAAGCATATTTGTGCGGTTTTGCTCAGCCAAAACCGCACCGCCTCCGGTGGATATGATCTGGCGTTCTCCCTTGAGGACCGTTTCAATTACATCGCTTTCCGCTTTACGAAAGGCCGCCTCCCCATGCAGGCGAAATATTTCACTAATCGGCATGCCCTGCTGCACTTCAATCAGTGTATCGGTATCTGTAAAGGTCCAGCCCAACCGGTTGGACAGCTCTTTTCCTACGGTTGATTTTCCTGTTCCCATGAAACCTACCAATACAATATTGGATTTACTCATTACTCTCGCACCTCTGCCTCTAAATTCAAATCTCGCGGTTGTTCTACGATCAAATAAACCTTCTAATCATATCACATGTTTTATAAGATGAATACAATTCGCCACAAAAACATAGGATGAAATGTGAATAAATTCCAACCTTATCCGCCATGATGGTAATAACCAAAGCCACTTGAACAAGGAGAGATTAAACGTTGACGCATTCAGCCCTATCTCAATCGCACAATTCCTACCCCAATCCCGCGCAGCAAAAGCTCGAGCAATTGTTAGATCCGGCTCATCCCTTGTGCAAAGAAGACGTCGTATGGATTCTGGAGTTTATTAAAAAAAAGGTGGCTGAAGAAGATCCCCGACTTGCGGATCTTTCCCAACCACGCTTAATGCAAAACTTTCGATATTTTGCCGAAATATCCTTGATGCTCATTCACCGTCGCAGCGGCTTCGAATTTGAAGCAGACCGGCTGAGAGACTGGATTTATGAAGCCTCTTTCGGACTGCAGCCGCGCAAGCCGCATGGCAAGCGGTAACTCTTAATTTTCCATCCAGTTGAAATGGAAGGATCCTTCTTTATCCAAACGCTGGAACGTATGTGCACCGAAATAGTCGCGTTGTGCTTGCAGCAGGTTGGCAGGCAAGCGCTCCGTACGGTAGCTGTCGTAGTAAGCGAGCGCGGAAGCAAAGGCTGGAACCGGCGTACCGCGTGTTACTGCTGCAGCTACTACCGTTCTCCAAGCATCTTGGTAGTTTTCAACGATACCTTTGAAGTATTCATCAAGCAGCAAGTTTTTCAACTCCGGGTTACGGTCATAGGCGTCTTTGATGTTTTGCAGGAAACGGGCGCGAATAATGCAGCCGCCACGGAAAATCATTGCAATGCTGCCGTAATCCAATCCCCAGTTATATTCTTCGGATGCCGCTCTCATTTGAGCAAAGCCTTGAGCGTAAGAGCAAATTTTACTTGCATACAACGCTTTGCGAACCGCCTCGATAAACTCTTTGCGATCCCCTGTAAATTCGGATGCTTTCGGCCCGCTCAGCACCTTGCTCGCAGCGACACGCTCTTGTTTCATAGCGGACAAGAAACGGGAGAATACGGATTCAGTGATGATAGACAAAGGCACGCCCAAATCCAGGGAGCTTTGGCTTGTCCATTTTCCTGTTCCTTTTTGGCCTGCGGAATCCAAAATAACGTCTACCATCGGCTTGCCGGTTTCCGGATCTTTTTTGGTGAAAATATCGGTTGTGATCTCGATCAGGTAGCTGTCGAGCTCACCTTTATTCCACTCTGCAAAAATCTCATGCAGCTCTTCCGTGCTAACGTTCAATACATCCTTCAACAATTGATACGCTTCGCAAATCAACTGCATATCACCGTACTCGATGCCGTTGTGAACCATTTTTACATAGTGGCCCGCACCGTCCGGTCCAATGTAAGTGCAGCAAGGATCTCCGCCAACTTTGGCAGAAATGGCTGTAAGAATAGGTTCAACCAATTCGTAAGCGTCTTTTTGTCCGCCTGGCATAATGGAAGGCCCTTTCAATGCACCCTCTTCACCGCCGGAAACACCTGTGCCGATAAAGCGCAAGCCATGAGCGGCAAGCTCTTTGTTTCTGCGTTGGGTATCAGGGAAGTAAGCATTGCCTCCATCGATGATGATGTCGCCTTCTTCCAGATGCGGAATCAAGGAATCGATTGTAGCATCCGTGCCTGCACCGGCTTGTACCATGATCAGCACTTTACGAGGCTTCTCCAAAGAAGCTACGAATTCTTCGATGCTGTATGTACCAACGAGGTTTTTTCCTTTGGATTCTTCGAGCAGAGCGTCCGTTTTCTCGCGGGAGCGGTTGTAGACGGATACTGTAAATCCTCTGCTTTCAATATTTAATGCCAGGTTTTTACCCATGACCGCCAATCCGATCACGCCAACTTGTTGTTTCGACATTTGGTTTCTCTTCCTCTCTTTTTGTATCGTTGCAAACAAAATGACAAATTAGATGGTCATTGCGCCGAAGCCGCCATCTACGCGCAGCAGCGAGCCTGTAACAAAACTGGAAGCTTTGTCACTTGCCAAATAGACTGCCGCACCTTGCAGTTCTTCCGCCTCACCAAAGCGGTTCATCGGGGTATGACCCAAAATGGACGCTGTACGCTCAGGAGACAAAATTTTACGGTTTTGTTCAGCTGGGAAAAAGCCCGGAATAATCGCATTGACACGCACGCGCGCAGGCGCAAACTCACGAGCCAAAAATTTCGTTACGCTGTTAACGGCCGCTTTGGATGCCGAGTACGTGAACACCTTGGACAATGGTGGCTCGGAAGAAACAGAAGAGATATTAATAATGCTTCCGCCTTCACCCTTATCAACCATATACTTCCCAAAAATTTGGCAAGCTAGCACAACGCCTTTGAGGTTGACCTCCATAATGGCGTCCCATTCTTCCATCTTGAGCTCAAAGAAAGGAGTAGGGCTGTTCATCCCGGGACAGTTCATCAGGACGTCGCAGCGTCCCGTCCATGCCAGCACTTCGTCAAGGACGCGTTTCAAATCTTCCGGATTCGTTGCATCCGCGGAGAAGCATTGGGCCTTACCGCCCACTTCCTCCACTTGTTTTTTCACTGCTTCGGACTTCTCCTGATTGCGGCCGACAATAGCCACATCAGCGCCATGCCCGCCTAAAGCCACAGCCATAGAGCCGCCTAATGTGCTGTTTCCGCCAATAATCACTGCCGTTTTTCCTGTCAAATCAAATAAATTCATGGTGATCCTCCTTAAGGTTTCATAAGTCCATGGCATGTAGAGGTCGTATCAACCCACAACGATTTATTTGGTGTGTGCCTGTTGAAATGCGGCAATGGCATCGAATTCGTCCTTCAACTGATGGTACACACGATTATAAATTTTTGTCAACTGCTGATACAACTCGTAATGCTCGGTGTTCGTCTTATGGCTATGCGTTATCTGCATCCATTGATGCACCATGGAGAAGTCGCTGATCTCACCCATGGCAAGCAGTCCCAATTGAGCCGCGCCTAATCCGGAGCTCTCAATCGAGTTCGGAACGGCAACAGAGCTTCCGGTCACATCCGCCATCGCTTGCAGCCAGAACTTGGAACGGGCAAACCCGCCGGAAGCCCGAATTTCTTTAGTCGGCCCGGACAATTCCTCCAATGCGTTAAGTACCGAGTAAATACGATATACAACGCCCTCCAGCACTGCACGGATCATATGCTTCTTCTCATGGTACAACGACAATCCGAAGAATACGCCGCGTGCATTCGCATTCCAGTAGGGCGCTCTCTCACCCGCCAGCAGCGGTAAGAAAATGAGCCCGTCCGAGCCTGCCGCCACTTCCTGCGCTAACGAAGTCAAATAATCGTACGGGTCCATCCCTCTGCGGCGTCCTTCTTCGGCTTCTGCCGTAGCCAGCTGATCGCGTACCCAGCGGAACATGATTCCGCCGTTATTGATCGCTCCGCCAACGACCCAGAAGTCTTCCTTCAGCGCGTAGCAGAACAACCGTCCCTTCGGATCGGTGATCGGCTCTCTGACGACGCCTCTCACAGCACCGCTCGTACCGATTGTAACAGCGTAGACGCCTTCTTCAAACGCACCGACACCAAGGTTAGCGAGAACGCCGTCAGATGCGCCGACGACAAACGGAGTATCTGCATGAAGTCCCATAGCTGCAGCATATTCCGCTTTCATGCCTTGCACACGATGCACTGTGGAGACCGGCTCGGAAAGCTGCTCCTCCCTGACCCCGCATGCTTCCAAAGCCTGCTTGTCCCACTTCAGCTGGCGAAGATTGAACAGGCCGGTAGCACTCGCTAGCGAATAATCAATGACGAACTGCCCGAACAGCTTCGCAAACACATATTCCTTAATTCCGATAAACTTATGGGCCTGCTCAAAAATAACGGGACGGTTGTCCCGGAACCACATCAGCTTCAACAACGGGGACATCGGATGCAGTGGAGTGCCCGTGTTCATGTAGATTTGGTGACCGTCGAGCTGTTCCTTAAGCACCTTCACGTAATTCACGCTCCGGTTGTCCGCAAACGTGATGCATTGGGTCAAAAGATTCAAGTCGCGGTCAACTGCGATCAAGCTGTGCATTGCAGAGCTGAAAGAAACGCAAAGCACCTGGCTCGGCAAAATTTTCGCTTTGGCTACAACCGCTTGAATCCCGTTTAGTACAGCCTGGAATATTTCATTCGGGTCCTGCTCCGCCATATCCGGTCTTGGCGTGTACAACGGATACTCGATGGAATGGGATGCAAGGACGCGACCGTCTCTGTCGATAACCAGCGTCTTGGTGCTGGTCGTACCCAGATCGGCCGCAATGATGTACGGCTTTTGCAAAGACAAACTCATTTCACTAAATTCCCTTCGCTGTCAAATTGGAGGTCGTACGGCTCCGTCAAAATTTCGATATCAGCGTGCTTTCTTGCTTCTTCCAGCAGGTTAACCGAAATTTCGATTTCCCCTAGGTGAAGCGTGTCTTGAATACGCACCAGCCTGCATTTTGTATAATCCAAAATATTGCATGTTTTGACCCCGGCTTTAATGGCGTAAAAGTCATTATCCAATGTCGTGGAAATTTTGGTCGGTGCGCAAACCGTCGAAGTCAAGCCGTTGACAAACGTTGCCGCTCTATCCATTTTATCGACCAGACGCTGTGTCGTAAAGTCCGCAGTGCCTACCCCATTCGCGTTACCTTTCGTTTCGGGGGTCAAATCCAGTACAATCATCTTCGATACATCGGGTCCGCCGTGCGCATAGGGAGTCGGGTAACGGCCGGTTACATTCGGATCCATCCCGTCACCACTAATATTTTTACCGATGTAATCGATCACCAGCACGTCGATCTGGTCGAACAAAATTTTCGGAAGGCGGGCTTTCGCTTCTTCCAGCAGGACCATCTCGCGCGCCTCGATCTGCTCGGCCGGCAGCACCTCGATACGGCAGGTTTCATCGTATGCATTCTCTACCAAAGCAACACCGAAGACAATCGGAAGCTTCTCAATCATAATTGTGGCCATTGCAGGCACATTCTCCGCCATGTATTTAAATCCGAGCTGATGACAAGCTTCAGCCCCTTTTTGCTTACCAAGCCCGATAGCGATCATCTTCATAATGCCGCTCTCAATCCGTCCACGGAACGCAGTATGCGGCTTCACGCGATTAATCACGACGATGGCGTCCGCTTCGGAAGCGATTTTGTCCACATAGACAGGCAGCCCGTTAGGCAGCTCATCGATTTTGACGACTTCCATGGACGAACGAATCGGTGCGCCCATCGCTTCTTCGGTAACACCAAGATGATGCAAAACATCCTTTTGCCCTTCCGCAGTTGCACCCCCATGGCTGCCCATGCAAGGAACGATGAATGGATGGCCTCCGGCCTGCTTGATGGCGTCAATCGTCACTTTGGTGAACAGGGCGATATTCGCAACACCGCGGCTGCCCACTGCAACCGCTACCTGCTGACCCGGCTTAATCCGGTCGATAGCACCCGGCTGCTGCAATTCTTTTTCCAAAACCTCGGCCAAATTGTCCAAACGGGTTGCATCGAATTTTTGACGAATGCGCACCATTTGCGGAATTGGAATATCTTCAAGCACTGTTCTCAAAATACTCATGAGTGTAAGCCTCCTGTTATGGTTTTGACGGAATCCCGGATCACGAGCTCCGTACGGACAAAGATCGTTTCTTTTACCATTTGCTTGGTTTCTATAAAGCTGAGCAGCTTAAGCGCTCCTTCTCTGCTTATATCCTCAATGGGTCTGCGCACGGTGGTTAAAGCAGGGGTAACGAAGCCCGAAAACATGTGATCGTCAAACCCGACAACCGAAATATCGCCGGGTACCGAGAGATGGCTCTCCGTAATCGCTTTAATCGCCCCAAGCGCCATGTCGTCATTGCAGCAAAAAACAGCCGTCGGCCTGGTTTCAAGCTCCAGCAGTCGGGTCATAGCCGTGTAGCCGCTCTCCAAATCATAATTCCCGTGCATTCTGTAGTCGTCTCTCAACGGCACCTGATGTCTGACCATGGCTTCGATATAACCGTCGCGGCGAGCCTGGGTAGACTTGAAATTCTCTTTCCCCTCGATGATCGCAATGCGCCTGTGTCCCTGCTCGATCAAATACTCGACAAGTCGAAACGCACCGCTCTGATCATCCGGGATCAAGTTCATAACCTGTACATTATCTATGGGACGGTTCAACACGACTAACGGGATTTCCCGTTCCGATACATATTCGATAAAAGATTGGTCGGTTGAGCTCTGACTCATCACCAGAATACCATCGTAGCTTTTACGGTTAACCTTCTCGAAGCTCTTGTAATCGTCAATCCCGCGGACAATCAGGTTGAACTGATCTTTAATCACGTCATTGACGCCTTTAATGGCTTCATAAAGAAAACCTGCGGACGTACCGGTATGAAGAGTTGAAAAAAACAAGCCCAAGTTGTATGATCGGTCAAGGACCAAACTTTTGGCGTTGTAATTCGGAGTGTAATTCAAACTGGCCGCAAGCTGCCGGATTCGTTCCTTCGTCTCTTGGTTAATTAGCGGACTGTCGTTTAACGCTCTGGAGACGGTTGTATGAGACACATTGGCTAGCTTGGCGATATCCTTGATTGTAACGCTCAATCCTACCACCTCAAGCTGTATCATACCACATAGCTGCACACGTTAACAACGAACTTTTTTTGCTTTTTATATGCTTCATTTGCATTGATTGCTGCGGATCATGATACGTAAAATGGGCCTGTGTAAGGTTACACAGACCCATTCATACTTCGCATTTACATTTCCAATTGCAGCATTTCATGCCTTAACTCCATCAACCTTTCTTTGCTCGTCTTTACCGCGTCCACATCCCCAAGATTCAGTGCATCGTGCAGGGTAGCCAGCTCGTAATCCAGCTCCAGCCGCAGCACCGGAATACGTTCATCGGGTCGCTTCGAACGAAAAGCTTGCATCATTTCCTCCACCGTCACGACAGGTTCCTTCTGGAATATCACCTTATGCTCCACCCCCGAGATTTCCACCATCCGGATAATTTCGCCGAACATAATATTCTCGATCAGAATTTGACGATCCTTAAATCTTTTGACAACAGCGTGACCACGGGTATCCCCAATCATCTTTTCCATTAATTCAGCCAGCTTCTCGTCCTTGAAGGAGTAATTGCCGACAATTTTATATCGTTCGCCGATGCGCTGAAATTTAAGCTTCACCAATTTTCTTCCGGTTCGAATCGATACAATAAATTGCTGCTCGCTCTCGTTCCAGTACAGAGAATAACCTTCCTGAATTAAAGCTTTAATGAAGTTGCGGATTAGCCGACGGTCAAATCGTAACTCAAGGTTGCAATATTCCACTTCATGACTTTTACTCACGGCAATCCCCTCCCGATATGGTGCATTACCCCCGCCCCGTTTGTGTCGCTCTGTGTCCTGATAGCGATCTGTCAACGCTTTCTTTGACTCAACCGGGTTTTGATAGAATTTTCAGACAATTCAGTTACTTAATTCTATCTTATTATGAATCATATGATTTAGCAACTTGGATTATTGACTATTTTCTTTATATTTTAACCATTTTTTAATGGAGGAATAACAAGTCGGGCGCTTCATATGAGGAGCATAGAAAAAAAGACCGTCTCGGATGAGACGATCTCCTGCTCCTTCCAGGCAAGCTTGAAAGCCTGTTACGGCGTCTGCTGGGCTTCGTTGGCTTGTTTATTGATTTTCTCCTGGTACTTGCTCTCTATATCCGTACGCTCGTCCGCGTTGATCGTATACGTCAGCGTATCCCCCCAACCGTCCTTGCCTAATCTGATGATTGACAAGTAGTAATGATTCACCGTGATATCCTTCAAATAGATCGTTTGATAGTACAGGTATTGGTAACGGTCTTCCCCGTCGATCTTGTCCATAATAATCGGCTTGGTGAAGTACTGCGTATCCTTAACTTTGTAAGATAGCGTATTTTTCACATAATCCTGAAGCACCTTGATTTTATCCTGGTTCAGCTCGCCTGTGATGAGCACGTTATCTCTTGTAGACGTTCGGCTCGGCGTCGGTCCTTGACCCCACTTTTTCTTCACTTCCGACTCGCTGACATAGAACACATTCGTAAATACTTCCTTAGCCAAGGTCAACCCGTCGGTCTTGATGCCCATCGCTTTGATATCCGATAATCTGTAGTACAGCTGCGTGCTGTTTATATCCCCATAAGTGCTGAGCAGCGGATATTCCGCACCAAGATAGCTGACGGTCTGAGCATAAGGACTACGCAGCTTGATTTCCTCATACACCCCGTTGATATCGGGGTCTTTTTGCTCCGGATTGATCCGGCTGTTGATATAAATCGTTTTATTCTCATTCTTCCATAAAATGTTGGCGCCGAGCAAATTGCCCAGCTCCTTCAGTGGCAGGTAGCTTTTATCTTGATAAACAAGGGTTGGCCCTTCAAGCTGAACAGGCTTCCCGTCCACTACAATGTTAAAGTCCGGGCGCAAGTAGGCTTCCACCCGCTGGAGCACATCTTCCGCAAACACCCCCGCGGTAAACGTACCTGTAAGGATCGAACCCATCAACATCACACGCTTCCAACGCTTCATCACGATCTTCCAACCTTTCTTCTTCGCATTTCAATTGCCTGGTATTGTCAAATCCTGCTAACTTGTTGATTCGCCACGAAGCGACAAAATCCCTCTTTCAAAGTTTATATTGACAAAGTACTCAATTCCGATAAAATAGGTTGGTATAAGAAAACACTTTACTATTATTATCGATTTTTCCAAGGCATTTTTGAAGTGCTGAATTGGATCTTATTAAAAGGATGAAGAAGTGAGTTCAAAAAGGGGTGAACACCTTGATCGAGATTAAAAATGTAAGTAAAACCTTTCATCAACGCAAAGGCGGGGCCTTCACAGCGATCGACAATGTATCGCTAACGATACAGCAAGGAGAGTTCGTTTCTTTGCTTGGACCGTCCGGCTGCGGTAAATCAACGCTATTGAATTTGGTAGCCGGCTTGGAGCAAGCTCAGCAAGGAACGATCACCGTTCATGGCAAGCCCTGCAGCAAGCCGGGTCCCGACCGGGTTGTTGTTTTCCAGGAGCATGCCCTGTTCCCGTGGCTCACAGTGCTCGATAACGTAGCTTTCGGGCTAAAACAGAAAGGCCTCGGTAAAAAAGAACGCGAGGAGCTCGCAATGGAGCAAATCCGATCCGTTCACTTGAGTAAATTCGCCGACCGCTATCCGCATGAATTGTCAGGCGGCATGAAGCAGAGAGCAGCCATTGCGCGGGCACTTGCGATGGATCCGGAAATTTTGCTCATGGATGAGCCCTTTGCCGCCCTTGACGAGCAAACCCGGCTGATCCTGCATAAAGAGCTGGAAGAGATCTGGATGAGAACGCGTAAAACGATCCTTTTTATTACGCATAATATTCGTGAAGCCGTCATTTTATCGGATCGGGTCCTTGTGATGTCCACCCGCCCGGGAACGATCAAGAAGGAATTTGCGGTTCGCGCTGCAAGACCTCGCGATTTATCCGATCCCGTCCTCCATCACGTCGAAAGCAGCATTATGGAAGCTCTGGCGGATGAGCTGGAAAAAGTGGTAAAGGAGGAAATCGGCGATGAGTACAGCATTAAGAAGAACCATCTTTCTGGTTCTGATTCTGATAGCATGGGAAGCGGGATATAGAATATTCGATTGGGGCTGGAAGTTCCCCTCCGTCCTGCAAACCTTCCAGGCGTTCTATGACGGCTTCGTCCACGGACAATTACTGGAAGCCACGCTGGAAAGCATACGACGTCTGTTAACCGCCTTCGTGCTGGCCATTGCTATCGGAACGGTGCTAGGCTTCCTGTTCGCGAGATACCGTATTCTGGACGATACCATCGGCTTTCTAGTCGTTGCCCTGCAGACAGTGCCTAGTATCGCCTGGCTCCCCTTCTCCATTATCTGGTTCGGTATGAACGACTTTTCCGTCGTGTTCATTACTACGCTTGGAGCTACCTGGACGATGGCCATGTCAAGCCGTACCGGCATCATGAACATCCCTCCGCTGTACATCAAGGCGGCTCAGACGATGGGAACAGGCAATGGCTTTAAAATGTTTTATCAGGTGATGGTTCCTGCGGCGTTTCCGCACATGATTACAGGGGTACGCGTAGCATGGGCTTTCGCATGGCGCGCCTTGGTAGCGGGCGAGCTGATCGCCAAAGGCGTCGGGCTCGGCCAACTGCTGCAGGACGGACGCAACCTGGCAGATACTGCACTTATGCTTTCTATCGTTATTATTATCGCGGTGCTGGGCACGCTGTCCGACCACTTTTGCTTCAAGAAGCTGGAGGATACGATATTGATCCGCTACGGCTTGGCCGGGCAGAAAAAATAAATAGATTTTTGGAAAAGGGAGTGTCAATCATTTTATGAAAAAGACTGGATCCTTGTTGTTAGCTCTGTTGTTAGTCACTGTGCTGGTTTTATCGGCCTGCGGCAAAAAAGAAGAAGCTGCGAAAGACGGTTCCGCCGCTCCAGGTAAAACCGCCGCAGCCTCCACCGTCAAGCTGGGAATATTCAAAAACGTTACGCATGCCCCCGGCTACATCGCGCTTGAGCAAAACCTGTTCCAGAAATATTGGGGCGAGAATGTGAAAATTGAAGTCACACCATTCGATAACGGTTCCGACTTCTCCACAGCCTTGGCAACCGGTGAAATCGATCTTGGCTTCGTAGGCCCTGGTCCTGCCACCAACCAGTTTCTGAAAAGCAAAAATTTCCGTATCATCTCCGGCTCCAACAACGGCGGTGCCGTACTTGTAGCAGGAAAAGATTCGGGTATATCCAGCGTAAAAGATTTGGTTGGTAAAACCGTTGCGATTCCTACCAAAGGAAGCACGAATGAAATCTCTCTGCGCCTGCTGCTGAAGCAAAACAACATCAATGTGACCACCGATAAATCCGGTGTGAATCTGATTGCCCGCGCCCCTGCGGATACGCTGATTGCAATGCGTCAAAAGGAAGTGGATGCTACGCTGATTCCTGAGCCATGGGGTACGCAGATGGAGCAGGAAGGGATCGGCAAGATCATCGTCGATTGGGATAAAATCCCGCCGAACAACGGGAACTATCCGTTGACCCTGCTTGTAGCGAGCGACAAGTTCTTGAAGGAGCACCGCGATATGGCGAAAGGCGCGATCAAAGCCAATGCGGATGCAATCGATTTTATCAAGAAAAATCCCGACAAATCGTATGAGCTTATTAACAACCGCTTGAAAGCATTGAGCGGCAAAGGCATGGACATCGCATTAATTAAAGCCGCAATCTCCCGCTTGAACTTAACAACAGATGTAAACAAAGAAGCTATCGAAGAAATGGCGAAGGTTTCCATTGATGCCGGATATATTAAAGATGTGAAGAAGGAAGAGCTCGACTTGAGCAAGTTCCTTGACCTGAGCTTGCTGGATGAGGTAAAGCAAGGTAAATGAGATAAACCTCTGGGAAGTGAGCAACAAAAATCCCCCTGCTATCTGAAGAAACAGATAGAGGGGGATTTTTTCGGCATCAGGAGCAATTGGAGGCTGCAAGCCTGACTACACACCCGGCATCATGACATACGTATCTGCCTTTTGTTCAGTAATGAACGGACTTAAATCCTGATCCGGGCTATACACGTACAGGAAATGCATCGCCCTGGTGCAAGCTGTATAGAACAGCTTCCGTTCACTCTCGCGGCTGTATCGTCTCTTCGAGCCATCATAGATAAGCACCGCGTCGAATTCTACCCCCTTAGCCAAATAGGCGGGAATGACGACAACCCCCTGCTCGAAGCCTTGGGTATCCTTCGTTACCAGGCGAAGCCCAGCGACCCGGTTTTGCAGGGCTGCGAAAGCCTCCACACTCTCCCCTGCCGTCTTACAGATGATGGCGACTGATTCACAGCCATCGGAACGCAGCGCTTCGATTCGTGAAGCAATTGCCTCATGCAGCCATTCTCTGCCTGCGCCTGCCATCACCTCCGGCTTCGCCCCGGCCCGGTTAAACGGGATAATCGCATCCCCACCCGGGACCATACCGCGGGTAAACTCAACGATTTCTTTTGTAGACCGATAGCTTCGCGTCAATCGGATCAGCTCGGTCTGGTCCGGCCCGTACAGCCTCGTTAACGGCTCCAGTTCGCCCAATGCCGAACCATGAGCATAAATCGCTTGATTCAAATCCCCAAGCGCTGTCATGCGGCTTCGGGGAAACAGCCTTTTCAAAAATTCAAGCTGAAACGGGGAATAATCCTGCACTTCATCGACGATTACATGGCGAACGGAAGTATTGGTTTGAAAGCCTTGAACCAGCTCCAGCAGAAACAAATACGGCGTCGCGTCCTCGAAGGAAAGCTCGGATTGCTCCAGCTTTGCGATCGTAGCTTCACAAATGTCGGACCATAGCTCCGGCATCGTTCCTCCCGTGCCTTTCATCAGCTCGGCAAGCAGCTGGGAGTCCGTGAACAGCTGACGATACAAAGCGCGAACATGAACGAATTTAAGCTGCTTCAGCCGTTTGCGTACCGGCTTTAGCCGTTCATGAACGATAACCTTGGCCAACAGCTCCTTCTCCTTCTCGAAATCATCGAAGGTTTCTTCCTTGTCCTTTTGCATCTTTCGGACCCTGGCGTAGGCACGCTGGTAATCCTCAGGCTCCAGAAGTTCAATCTCTTCCTCTACCCACGGCTCATTACGCTGCGTAAGCTCGAAAGAGGCCACTTCCTTCAACAGCCAATCCCGGAGCAGTACAATTCGATTCGTCAAACGGATCGAAGAATCATACTCGTAAAACTTTTCTTTCAGCTGCGCAGCCGATACGATATTGTTGCCGCGGAACTTCACCGGCTTGAACAGCATGCCCTCGGCTTCCAGTCGATCCTTATAAGCAAGCAGCACGCGGAAAAAATCGTCGGAAGATTTATATTCAATGCCCTGCAGCCTGCCGTTATAACCTGGCTGCCCTTCGCTTGTCAATACATATTCCATCTGGTCGAAGGGATCCTCGACTTTGAAATCTTTGCCCAGCCGCCGCTCCAAATATTCCTGGAACGTCGTTTGCTGCATATTTTCCTCGCCGAGCTCTGGCAGTACGGTGGAAACATAGCTGTTAAACATCGGATTCGGAGAAAACAGCACCATCTGGTCTGCTGTTAAATGACCCCGGTATTTGTACAGCAAATATGCGACACGCTGCAGCGCGGCGGATGTTTTCCCGCTTCCTGCTGCACCTTGCACGATCAACAGACGGCTCCGGTCATTGCGGATAATCTGATTTTGCTCCTTTTGGATCGTGGCTACAATACTCTTCATCTGAGCATCCGAATTCCGGCTCAGCACCTGCTGAAGCAATTCGTCTCCAATGGTAATCCCGGTATCAAACATCCAGTGGATGCCGCCGTCACGAATGACATATTGACGTTTCAAGAGGAGCTCTCCGGTAATTTCGCCGCCAGGCGTCTCATACTTTGCCGGACCTGGAGGATAGTCATAATACAAGCTGGATACAGGGGCACGCCAGTCATAAACAAGAAAACGGTCTCCCTCTTCATCCCGGAAAGAAGTGATACCAAGATAAATCGGTTCGGGCGATGACTCCCCGCTTCCCTCCTCCCGAAAATCGATGCGCCCGAAATACGGAGAACGAACGAGCCGTCTCAGCTTCTTGAGCGTGGCAGCCGCCTGCCGGTAGCTTCGCTCTCTTTCAGACAATACCTCAGCCTGCTGGCGCAAGCTGAAATGGGTTTCTATCATATCCTCCGAAGTGCTTAAGTTCACCGTCACTTCATCCCAGAAATGTTTGCGGATCTCAACAACCTCCGTCTTCACTTCCCCGGTCTCAGCCTCTAATTGTCTTATCCTTTGTTCAATGCTGCCGATAACCTCTTGCACCCGCTGCTTCTCTTCCAACCAATCCTTATTTGTCAAACTCACCGAATCGCCCCTTTACCAGAGTATACTTGTGCAAAACCAATCTTCAATTGCATTTGACATTGAGGGTTTCCTTGTGATATAATCTTATTAGGATATTAATGTACGGGTTCACTTCCAAACGAATACATAGCAAAATTCATTGTAACACTTCCAGCAGCCCTAAGCAATAGGGATGCTTTTTTTATATTACAAGTTTCCGATCAAACAGAAACCTGCTCTTCGAAGTCAGTAAAAAGCCCTGTGTTCCATTAACGGAAACAGGGCTGTATTTTTTTCAACACCAGGTTATGACTGAACTTCCGGAGGCGGTACCGGGTGGGACGGCTCCAGAACCGGAATTAGCGTGCTTTGCACCTTGGTATGGGTAATGCCGTCTGTCGTGAGCAGCACCCGGTCCCAATCCGCTCCTCCCTTGCGGGAGTAAACGCGAAGTACATGCGTCCCTTCATCCAGATTAAATTGCGTGTTATCGAAGGCCCGCTTCCAATCGTTATCTTTAAGCGTCACCCGCTTTAAATCCGACCCGTCGAATTGAATAAATAGCGAGCCTGCAGTCGTTGTGGAAGCTCCCTGGGAGAAAAGATGAACCTGGTAAGCACCGGCGTGCTTCACCTTGAACTCATACTCGACATAAGGGGTGCCTTCAGGTATTTTATTAGCAGGCAGCGTATCTTTATAGGCTGAATCGAGAATCTTGCTGCTGGTGGCATCCGGCACCTGGCTCCCTACCTTGACGTAGGCTCCGCCGGAAGCTTTCGGATCCGGTACAATCGAAATCTGATCGTCCCCCGTACTGGAGTTGTACGTAATTTGTTCAGCCTCCAGCAGAACGTATACATTCTCATCCTCCGGCTGCTTCAGATCCGCCACGAAATAACCGTACGCACTGCCTGCCTCAATCGAAGTCGTCGTTTGGCTTTCCTTCCCCAGCTCGTCCGTAACCGTCAGCGTAATAGTGTAAGAGCCTGCCTTCTCATACGTATGCTCTGCTTGAAGCTTATCTTCCCCAGCTAGCACCGGGCTGCCGTCGCCGAAATTCCAGCTATAAGTGCGGACTCGATCGCCAAGTGAGCTGTCCGGATCGTAAGAATCTGCCGCATTCAGATGTACGGTCAACGGCGGGCGTCCTACGCTCACATCCGTCGTAAATGCAGCGACGGGCGCTTGGTTCGGATCCTTGTTATCTACAAGCATCGTCTTACTGTCCGTCCGCCCTTTCTCATCCGTAATCGTCAAGTTGACGAGGAACGTACCGAAGGTGCGGTACGTTTTCTCGGGATGCAGTCCTTCTGCAGAGGTGCCATCCCCAAAGCTCCAGCTGTACGTCAGCTGCTGACCGGAGCTTGCGGCCGCATCGAACTGAACCTTGCGTTCTGCCGTCCCCCTCGCCCCATATCCCGACAAGGCATCCGCAGTAAACGCCGCAGCAGGATGATCTGCCGTTGGAAGGGCCGATACTCCGGATTCCGCCAACGCAATCCGGTAAGCACCGGAGACGCTCTGCTTAAACTGAACCTGGCCCGAGACCACAGTGAAAGGAATGGCATTCCCCTCCTGCGAGCTTACGCTAACGACTTGCCGGCCTGACGGAATCCCAATGGATAGCTCGGCGCTATCCTGTAAATCCGATACGGTTCCGTGTATTTCCGAAGCCGTTATCTGCTGTGTCAGCGTCACCGGGACAGAGGATTGTACGAGGGCTTTACCTTGGACGGATGCCATCTGCCCTTCGCGCAGCATCAGATCCGTAACTTGTCCGTTTGTTTCCCGGAGCCAGGCAAAGCCGGCGTCAGAGCGTAGATGTCCGGCTGCGACGGACTTCGTTTCTTTTTGATCGTGAAGCAGATACGTATCCTCGGAAGGCCCAATCCTGATTCTTGCGGCGGTATAGCTGTCCGTGCTTAAATCTTGGACAGACGGTGCAGGCTGGTCCAACTGCTGCGGTACGAGAACCGTCAGGTACTGGGCATGGTCCGTTTGAGCCGGAACCCGGATATACGTATCCCGGATATCTTCTTTGAACAAGCTGATGACTCCATCCTTCGGTTGAACCGGGACATTGGACGGGAAAATAAAGGTGTCCAGCTTGGCTTCCTGCAAACCGTAATTCGGAACCGATGCTTCCTTATCCCCCGGAGGCTTCTCGGTCAACTCGGGATTCATTGCCTTCGTAATCGACCATTCGGCATGGTTTCCATTCAAGCGAAGCGCACCCAAGCTATGCAGATACATGTCAAAGCTGGCCGATCCGGCCCGGGAGCTCACCTGATCCGCAACGACAAAATATTGCTGTCCCGGAAAGGCGACGGCCCGGCGATGCGTCCCTATCACGGACTTATCGTCCGCAACGAAATCGCCCTCCTTTTGGGCAAAGTCAAAATGGGCCGTATCGATTTCGTATGCGGAGCGAAGCGGTTGATAAGGATCCGTCTCATTGCGGGTGCTTCGACCATTCATCGTAATCAGGTTATGTGCTGCGGGCGTTTTGAGGTACGAATTGAAGGCACTGTACTGGCCGTATCCGGTATCGGTCGCGAATAAGGCATTCTGCCCATAGATATCAAACTGAAGCTGATCCTGATGCTGATGATTATCCGATTCAGGCGTACCGTTAAGCATGAGCCAGAGCGTATTCTGCCCCCCCTCCTCCTCCTTCCCGTTCCACTGATTTCCGAGAATTGCATTGCCCCCGTATGGCTTGCCTGTATCCGGATTCATCCCGCCGTTCATAAACATCGTTCGGGACACGGTTGGCCGTTTAGCTTCAATTGCAGCGTCGTATGTAAGATATTCATCGATTCCGATCTGATATTGGGACGTGGCTCCCGTATAGTCGGGCAAATAGATATGCGTGTTTTTGTAGCTCCATTGCAGTACCTCCGATAGCTTCAGCTCCTTGCCGTACTGCGGGGCCGGTGTCGATTTATACAACCCTGCCGCCATATGCGTGGCGTAAGGCTTCACATAGCTGTCTTCCGTGTTGGGCAGCCAGCCGTTGCCCATTCTTGTTTTGACCGCCCATTCAAAAAGGGGCTGCACCTGGTTAATCAGATGCTGTGGCGATAGCTCGTCGGGAGCGTCGAATCCGACTGTATTTTTATAATGCCATAAGAACGGAATCAGGTTCACAAGCGTAAATTGTCCATAATGCGCCCCTTCGCGGGAAATACCGTCGGCGCTGAACTGAAAATCAAACGTGTTATAAGTCCGCTCTATTGCCAAATTCAGCCAGTACTGGGCCTCCGGCTCCTGCGATAAGGTAAGAGCAACCGTGCCTAAGCCTAAAGCAGGCTTGGACCGATGATTATGCGGTCGCGGCGGCTGCGGCGTGATTAACCAGTCGGCGATAAACTGCGCTTCTTTTTTCAGACGGCCGCGGGCTTCCTGCTCCTCGCCGGCAGACAGCTCGGAATATAACCAATCATAGGCCTCAGCGTAATTTTGCAAATAGGTGGCCCAATAAATGTCCCCGTCATCCTTGGTCCGTTCGGCTACAGTGCCCGTGTACATATGCGTAATGGCAGCAATCGCCTGCCTCAGCAGCCTATGCTTACGCTCGTCGCTTGTCTGTGGATCGTCTTTGACCATCATGTAGGCAAAAGCAAGCAGCTTGGCCCCGCGGCTCCGGTCATTCTCGTGAAGCTTGGGATCGGCATAGTCGAGCTGGCCATAGGTACTGTCAATCGTGGTGTTCAGCTGCATCCACAACTGCTCATAATAAGATCCTTTGACAAGGCGGCGTGCTTGGTATTCAGGCAACTTGTCAGCCGTAAACCAGAGACTTGGATGCGCTTCCATTTTTGGCAAAGCCCCAAGTAGCACAGCCGGATCGCTTAGTTTACTTTGTAACCCATCGATTTTCTTATCTTGATCGGATGTTTTCGATTCTGGCGGTATCATGGACGGATTGACAAGCTGTAGGCCTTTGTAGGAGGAATAATCGAAGGCATAGCTGGTTTGGGGCAAAATCAATAGACTTAACGCGGCAATTATCCATGCTTTGTTCTTGAACCCAGATGCTTTCCGCTTACGGTTACGGTTCATGCTTACATCATCCCTCATCCCGATTAAATTCGGGCCGTTCAGCCCCAAGCCTTGCCGCGTCAACAGTGCGAGCAAGGAATGGGGGCTGAAACGACCCCGTTGATCGCTATAGCTTCGGAACCTCGACTTTTTGCGTGACACCGTTATCGGTAAAATATAAATGCACGCCATGGCCTTGGTCATCCATGAAAAAGGACACATATTTCGGTTCATTCTTAGGCGTAGGCACCAAGAGCGTGACAAGGCGATGGCGATCTGCCGCCTTCGTCGAAGCAGTCAAATGCCACTGCTCGCTTAAGCCTTCGATTTCCTTCGGATCGACATCCGTATAAACGTTCGTTTGGGACAGCTGCAGGTCTCCACTTGAGCTATAAACGAACCTTCCTTCCATGTCCGCCTTCTGTCCTCTCACCTTGAAGGACTGTCCGTCCAGCTTCATCTCGTACAGCGTGTGGAACAGCCAATCCACCCGCCCCGGCTGCGCCAAGTCCACGTGGTCTACCACGACGATATACGACTGCTGGACAAAGTACAGCTCCCGAACATACCTCTGCAGGTAGGGAACATGCTCTGCGTAGGCTGCCGTCGCATCACAACGGGAATACGTATACGTCTTGTGGGTTTCGACACTTTCCACTTTGCCGCTGGCCGCCATGTTTCTCACCTTGTCGGTTCCTGCAAATTGGCCAATACCATCGATCAGAATCGAGTTCGTCGAACGGGTTTGTCTGCGCCAGTTCATATGCATGGTGCTGCCAAAGGCTACATAATGTCCGCTCTCAATGGCCAAAGGCTCACCGAAGGCATGCAGCAGAAAGCCGTTCTGATCCCCGTGGCTGTGGCTGATCGAGCCATAAGGACTGCTTTTTGTAAGCAGCATGATATGCCGATCCGGCTGATCCATGTGCGAGTGGAATGCCACCCAGCCGATATCCCGGAACCATTTGACCGGCTCGATGTCCGTTGGGGCTTGTGCTTCCACCAAAGGATAATCATGCAAATACATCATTTCATCGAACCGGAAATCCCACCAGCCATAATTGTAAAATTTCATTTCCGAACCGGTATCCGTCTGCTTCGTTTGCTCAAAGTACCATTGGTACAATGGATTTCCTGTAATTCCTGCAAATTGTCTAATGTTGAAGCCGGTTTTCAAGCTGACCGGATCTCCCAGGGTAGACTGATCTCCGAAGCTGGCTCGAAGCGTATCCGGACTGAAGCAGTACAAGGGGAAGTCACCGGTTTTGCGGAAAAACGGACGCTGATAGAAATCGATGCCGGTCGTTTTCTTCAACAAATTTATTGCTTCGGTAACGAACGCCATCCCGGTCGTCCAGTACATCGGTCCTTCCGCCCAGCCGCCGTCCATTCCGCCCCAAGGGGAGTATAGGCCTGCATAGTATTCAACCGTGTAATCCAGCCACTCGTTGGCCTGTGCCTCCTCGCCCAGCATAGCCAGGCAGCAAGGGACGAGGACGGAAGAAAGCGATCGGACGGCATGGCTGTCGAACGGAACCTGATGAATTTTGGAACGGTCAATCACGTGAAAAGCCACCTGATGCGTCCGCTTCAGCAGCATGGCCCGCACAAGCTCGCGTTCCTCTGCAGTCAGATAGGCATGCAACCAATCGTAGCCCCATGCCAGAGCTCCCGCGACGCGAAACGATGCCTCATCGTTGTAATCTCTGGAGGTTGGCCCTTCCGGATTCCATGCTGCCACATGCAGCAGCCACGTCTTGGCCCGTTCCAGCAGGGCCTCATCCTCAAGCACGACCCCGGCGACACTCAAATGGCGAATGGCATACAGCGCTTCCTGACAGTCAATGTACATTTGACGCCATAGGCTTGCTACCCGTTTGTGATTCGGGTAAGGCAAGGGCTCCGGTATCAGCTCTCGCTCCGTCCAAGGCTTGACGGATCGCTCATAGAAGGCGTCCCAGCCGCAAAAGGAAGGATCCAGCCTCACCTTTTGGCGGAAATTCGGCAGCTCTTCCGCCTGCAGCCAGAGACGCGGATGGGCAGCAGAAACTGCCGCAAACCGATTCTCGCGGCTCGGCAGCGGTGTTTCCGGAAGTCCCTCGGGTACGGTAAAGGAGCGTATCAGACTCCACTCCGTTTGCTCCGCTCCCCCCGCTTCAACCCTCTCCTCATCGGAGAGGAGAAGCGCATACCTCCAATAATAAGTGCCTGGCGCCAAAGCATGCTCCGGCGTATACAGGTTAAAAGCAATCGGCTGAATCGTCACCGTCACATCCGGCTCGAATTGTGCCGATGCGGAATACTGCAACACATAGCTGTCTTTCTCCAGCTGTGCGGGGATCCATGTAAACCGCGGCGGATTTTCGAATAAAACGGTCTGTTCATTCGGGACATATTGCACGGTTAACACGCCGCTCTGCGGCTGATATAAAGGTCTGCTTAGGTGCGGGTTTGTACTCATGCTCCGATCCTCCGTAACACGGTCAATCCTTGCTCCGGATGCAATTCATAGCCGATTTCTTTCGATCCGGACCGTACAATCAAGCGCGGAGAAGCTCCGTTCCCGGTACCTGCCGGTATCCACTCCAGCTCGGCGGGCTCACCGACGGTATAAACTTGTATAAATCTACCGTGCTTGCCTTGCTGACGCTGTAAGAGACCACTTAACGGCCGGCTCGGATCGATCGAGGTACCCGGTGTTTCGATGGAAAGCAGCTTGGCATCCGGTATGGCAGCAATGGTTTGGTATACATAAGAAGCCTCTGCTTCCGTGCCAACAGCGTACCTTAGGACGATTCGGTCCGAAGCCGCATCCTGGTGATAGCTTCCTTGAAGCCGAACAAGATCATAGCCTGCAGCGTCGGGAGCTGCCTCCCCAGCTGCACTGACGGCTGTCTCCGATGAATTCAATTGCGTCGGCAGCCAGCCGCCTTCAACGCCCTCGGGCGCTTGCAGCGCGTGCATCCACCAGTCCATCGTGTTCTCACGGGTTAGGGACACCTCGAACCAGTCCACCAGCCAATCAGGGGTCAAGTGAAGATGGCGATCCATGAGACAGCCTTCATAAGCCCCTTCGGAGTGAAGCCAGACAGAAACGGATTCCGGTGTCGCTTCATACCGCTTGCACGAGCCTTGATGGGGCGCCTGAGAAGCTCCGCCGACGGAAACCGTATTATGGCTTGCCGTCTCGGCAAACCACGCCTTGCGAAGCGCAGAGCCGTAAGGAACCATTCCGAGATCCGGGGACAGTGCCCCTGCTGTATGGTGCAAGCTCAAGTGCAGCTTGTCGTAATGGCCGTGAGAACCGCCATGCTCGCCGAAATCCGCCAGGAATGATAGCTTGTTGCCGGCTATCCGCCCTGCCACGAAACCGGAATGCTCAAGAAAGAGCGAGCTTCGGTTCGGCATGCTCTGCGCGAGCTCGACGTCGCCTTCGCCGTACATCAGTGCTTCCAGCGTGCTGCGGCGGCGTTCCCCCGTCATCTGCCGATACACTTCACCTAGCAAAGCCGCATATGCGCTCACACCGGTGTCCGGTTCCACGAGCGTCGAGGCGGGCAGCGCCACATTCGCATAATAGGAAAGCCCGATCTCCATAATTTCCGCGATTTCTCTGGCAAAAGGCAGACGAGCCATCGGTCCGTCATGCAAGGCGGGCAGCAGTCCTTGCGTATCGGCCAATCCGATCAGCACCTCGAACATCCCCTGCATGCTTTGCCCCTGCTGTCCTTCTTCATGATACAAGTCGATTCCGAACCGCTCCGCCATTTCAGCGCTGATTAGATAAGCCCTAAGCACAAAAATATGATAGTAAGTCGCACCTTCAAATTCAAAATGATCCGGCTTCACACCTATCGATAGATGGTGTCTCCACCCGCCCTCGCCTTCGATAAGCGCTTTCAAAGGCTCGACCTCTCCACGCGCTGCATACACGCAGGAGAGCGCTGCATTCAGCCATGCCGTGTAATTGTTCTCGGCATTCTTCTTCTCGTGAATCAAGATGTAGCGATACTGCGTCATGCTGGATTCCAGCATAGCCAGGAACGTATCCATATGGCGCTGCTCCTCCGAGGTGAAGGCCACGCCTTCATCCTGCAGCAGCACGTAGGCCCGCAGCAGCGTGGTGGCCCAGATCGCTTCCGTCAGCGCCTGGTGGAACGCGCGGCCCTTCAGCATCCACGGCTGCGCATCGGGATGCACAGGGTACAGCGGGAACTGCGCCGCATAGCTTACGAGGATCCGCTTCGCGAGATCCGCGTAAGCCGGCTCCTTCGTTCCCGCGAAGACCGCTGCCGCCTGGAGCGCGTACCGCGCAATGGCCTGGTGCTTGAACACCAGCCATGCGCCCCGGTACGCGTCTCCCTCGATGCGGCAGCCGTGCGGGCAGCCGAACGCATGCGCGTCGCGTTCGGCCGGGTCAAACAGAAGCTCCGTGTGGTGGTGGGGACACACGTATTGATGCCACCATCCCCCGGGCTCCTCAGGGATGTTAAGGCTGCCTCTGGCGGAGAGCTCATCGAGCTCCGCCTTCAGCTGAAGCAGCAGGCCGGGGGCCCATGCTGTGGTTGTAAGCTTCTCCGATATTCTCATCGCATGAACATCCCCCCGTTGATCTCGATCGTTTCCCCAGTCAGGTAAGCCGCCAGATCGGAAACGAGATACAGCACAGCACCTGCCACATCGTCCGGCGTGCCTTCACGCTGCAATGGAATGCCGTTCACGGTAGCCTTACGTCCTTCATCCGTCGTAAAGGTGGCATGGAATGCCGTCTGACCGATAAAGCCAGGCGAAACGAGGTTGACCGTAATGCCATGGCCGGCGACTTCTTTGGCCAAGTTTTTGGAGTAGGCCGTCACCGCCGCTTTGCTTGCTGCATAAATGCCGGAACCGGGACCTCCGCCGTTATGTGCCGCGACAGAAGACATGTTCACGATGCGGCCTGCGCCTTTGGACTTCATGCCAGGCAGCACACGCTTGCACATAAAAACAGTGCTTTTGAAATTCACGTTCAATACTTTGTCATACATGTCTTCCGTCATTTCCGCCGTAGGCACGCGCTTCACCATATGTCCCGCATTGTTGACGAGAATATCGACCGTACCGTCGAATGCTTTTTCCACGTCGCTCACCAAACGGTCAATTTCCCCTAGATCGGTCACATCGGCTTGGAACAGTTCTGCTTGGCCTCCCGCTTGGCGAATCAGCGCAACCGTTTCTTCGCCCTGCTCTTTATTATTCAAATAAGTGACGCCGACTTTTGCTCCGTTCGCTGCAAGCAGCAGCGCGACCCCCCGTCCGATTCCTGCGTTCGAGCCTGTCACCAAAGCGATTTTTCCAGTTAATTGCGTATTCATAGTACAATTCCTCCCCATAGGTTTTATAATTTGATGTGATTCGACTGCTCAGGCATGTTCAATATGATACGGCTTCCTTGTCCCCAAACACTTTCCACCTGCAATCCATATTGTTCGCCAAACACCATTTGAATGCGCCGATGGACGTTCATGAGACCAATTCCACCGCGACGGCGATTGCCGTTCGCAAACTCTTCCTCCGACAAGCGGTTCAGCTTTAACCTCTCCTGTAATGCCTGCAGACGCTCCAACGAAATGCCGGCCCCATTGTCCTCAACGATAACCTGGAACAAGCCGTTCTTTTTCACGGCATCGATACGAATAACATGATGCGGTTCAATCCCATTCGGGAACGCATGCTGGAAAATATTTTCCACCACAGGCTGCAGCGTCAGCCGAACCATTTTTTCCAACAGCAGGTTGGGCGGAATGATCACGTCAATCTCAAACTCGCGGTCAATCCGGTGCTGTAAAATAATCATGTAATTCCGAACATGGTTCAGCTCGTTGGCCACAGTAATTTCCTCGAGATTCGTCTGAATCGAATAACGCAGCATGAATGCCATCGCTTCGACCATCTCCGTAATCTCATGCGAATCCTGTACAATCGCGTAGCAGTTGATCGTTTCCAGCGTGTTATACAAAAAGTGCGGATTAATCTGCATTTGCAGTGTCTGAAATTCGGCCCGATGCCTTTCCAGCTCGGCCTCCTGGATTTGCAATGCATCCTTCTGCTGCTGCAGCTCGGCTGCGTATACTTTATCAATCATTTGAGATAGCCGGGTCACCATCAGGTTATAGCTGTGAATCAAGCCTCCGATTTCATCGGTACGACCGATCTCCTCGATATGCTGCCAGTTCCCCTTTTCCGTCTCCCTCATGCTGTCCTTCAGCTCCCGAATCGGAGCCAGAATGGAGCGTCCGAACCGATAAGCCAAGTAGAGCGCCAGGATCAGCGTAGCCAATCCAACAGCAATTGTCGTCGTCCGGATCGTAGAGATCGGCTTGCGAAGCTCCTCCACCGGCATCGACACGACGAGCTGCCATTTGGAGTAATCCGACTTTCGGGCCACGAACATCCGGTTTTCCCCATTAAACTTCGAAGTAAAAACTTTATTCTCGCTAGTGCTCAAATGATTGGACAGCTCCTTGAGCGCATCCTTGCCGGGGTTCACATTGGGCGGAAGGTAAATCGCATTTCCGCTCTCATCCAGAATGAAGAAATAGCCTTCCTTACCGATATTGACCCGGTCCCAAATTTTGGCCAGCTCCTGAAGCTTGAACTCGATAGCGACGATTCCTTTGAACTCATCATAAGCGGCGCCGCGCACCTTTCGAGCCATCGTCACCACGGTGCCTTGATCCTCAGGACGCAGACTCATGTCCAGCAGCACGATTTTGCCGTTGCTCGGAATCAGGCTCATGAGCTGGTTATATTTCTCGCTGACCATATTCGTGTCCTGAATCAGAAAATTTTGATTGTCATAAATAAAGGCCCTGCCCTGCTGACCGACCACGTAGATGGCATTCAGCTGTTTATACAGTGTGACGATCGATTGCACCGAGCTCAGGGCAAATCTTCTGATTTGATCCGAGTAATAATAATACTCGTACGAATCTTCCGCACCGATCTCAAAAAAAGCCCTGACATCCGAATTCGATGAGAATGCATTGCTTAACAATTCATAGGTCTGCAAATAAATATCCGTCTGGTAGGCTGCGCCTTCAATCATCTGCTCCATATATTGCTCAACCTGACCGTCCAGCGCACGGGAGGATTGAAGATAGGAAACGACGCCCAAAGAAGCGACCGAAAGGACAATCACAATGAGAAAATAGCTGAAAATTTGCGCGGAAAGTGAACGTTTCCTCATTACTCAATCCCCAGCTTGTTCCGGTACTCGGAGGGCAGACACCCTGTATACTTCTTGAAGGTCTTTGTAAAATGCGGATGATCTGCATAGCCGACCTCACCGGAAATATCCGTAATGCGATAATGCGGCTGCGCCAGCAGCTTCTTGGCCCGCTCAATCCGGCGCCGGGTCCGGTATTGAACGAAGGTTTCCTGGGTTGATTGCTTGAAAAGCTGGCTGAAATACGAAGCGTTCAGGCCGATACGCTCCGCCACTTCCTCAAGCGATACATCCTCCGCCAGATGCTCTTCAATATATTGCTTGGCTTCCTCTACCGGATCCTTCAATTTCCCCTTGCGCTTGATCTTCAAGCCCTCCAGCAGCTGCTCAAGACTATCCTCAAACCGGCTCCAAGCTTCCTCCTCGCTTGCCACATCGTGCAGCTGCAATCGTTCGGTAAACGCGAAGACATCACGCGTGTTCAGCTTCTGATACAGCAGCCCTGAAAATTCCTCCAGCACGTCGAGCAGATGGCTCAGCTTGAGCCTGCACGAGCGCAGCTCCTGCTTCACTTCTTCCAGTACCTCCCGCAGTGCCGCGGTTTGCAAGGACCATACCGCTGCTTCGGCCGTACCTACCCATTGTTCAAGCCGTTTGACGGAAACGAAGGCTTGGGATTTTTGAACCGCATGCAGGTGCACAAGCTTGGACAACGCCGCTTCCACGGCTTTTTTGCTAATGGGCTTAAGCAGGTATTCCTTCACACCGTAGGACAGGCATTTCTGGGCATATTCAAAATCGTTGTAGCCTGACACCACCACGATTTGAATGTCCGGGTCCAGCTCCGCCACCTGACGGCACAGCTCCAACCCATCCATCTTCGGCATACGGATGTCGGTAAATAAGAAATCGGGACGCTCCTCTCGGATTTGCCGCAGCGCCTCCAATCCGTTGTCAGCCAGACGCAGGCTGCCCAAGGGCTGTCCTGACTGCCCTATCAGCTTTTCCAGCCCTTTACGGATCATCGGTTCATCGTCTGCAATCAAAACTTTGTACATAGGAACGCCCCCTGGATGTAATGGTTAAAAACGTACTCCCCACGCCGTTAAGCGTGAGGAGCTTTTGGGCGAATGTCATAAGCCTGCGCCTGGATGACTTATGGTTAACGGCGCGGCATGCTGATGGTCACATTCGGATCTTTTTTGTTAAATTTATCGGTTGCTTCTTTAATTACGTCTTTGCCGCCCTTGGATTTCCATTCTTCCAACACTTTAGGCCAATCGGAAATCGGCTCTTTGCCATATACCATTTTGACCATATGCTGCAAAAGCACAGGTGCCGCGTAGTCGGATTCCGGAGAAATATCCGGATTTTTCACATAGGACTCCAGTCGCGGATCGAATTGGATACCGTCACGTCCTTCTTTTGCCAATATTGTATCATAAATATTCATCAGCTTCTTACCGTCTTCAGTCAAGCTGAGCGTACCTTTGTTGTATGTCGTATCCTGAACCATCCACAAGAATGCCTGGCGGTAGCGCTCTTCATCGACGGCTTGAGGATCCGTAGGTGTTTTGTAGTTGATCTTGCCGTTATCCATCGTGTAATTCTCGCCTTCTACACCGAACGTGAAAAATTTCTCAGCTTCATCGGACAGCATCCAGTCGAAGAACTTAATAATGCCTTCCGCATTTTTCACATTTTTGTTGATGAAGTACGCGCGGGTAACGGAGTTATACAAATATGAACCGCCTTTGCCGTCCGGACCGATTGGCGAAGGGATTACCTCCAGCTTGGCCGTAGGCATGTTAGCCTTCAATTGCTGCTCCCACTGCAGTACTTCGTTCGCATTCATCGACCAGATCCCGGATTTCCCGGCCAGGATGGAGTTTTTGTATATCGTCGGGTTAATTGTCGCGAACTCCTTGTTGATCAAGCCCTCATCAAACATGGTTTTGTAGGTTTGCAGCGCTTTCATCATGTTCTCGCTGTTGAAAAACTTAGGAACGATCTGATCTCCCTGCTGCATGAACATCGACATGTAAGGATACACATCATACGGACCGAAGAACGTATCGGCATATTTGAAGTTTTCCCGACCCTGGTACGGATTCTCTACGCCCATTTCTTTGAATTTGCGCAGCACGTTCAAGTACTCATCCACTGTCTTTGGAACCGGAAGCCCCGCTTTATCCAACAAATCCTTGCGGATGACGGTGGCGCGGCGGGAAGGATTGGATAAAAACTCAGGAATCGCATAGATTTTGCCCTGGAACGTTTGCTTGGCCCAAGCTTCCTTCGGGATCTTCTTCAACAGGTTTTGTCCGTATTTTTGCAGCAAATCGTCCAAAGGCATGAATACGCCCGCCTGAACGGAACCCGCCATTTCCTTGCCTGCGATGCCCCCGCTGCCCTGTACAACATCGGGAATGTCATTGGTGGCAAACATTTGCGCCATTTTTTGCTCGAATTCCTTGTGGGGCACCAGGACGATATCCAGATCTGTATTTGTTTTCTCTTCGAGTCGTTTTACCCACTTGTCTTCGTTGATGTTGGCTGACTTTTCCACATAGTTAAATGCCAGCGTACGCATCGAGATGGAGAATTTGGTTTTCTCGTTGCTTTTGCCGCCCTCTGCTGCCGGTGCTTCAGGTGATTTGGCACACGCGGAAAGCGTTGTGACCGCAAGGACCGAAGCCATACCTACCTTCATCCATTTCTTCATTCCAATACCCCTTTTCTCCCTATGAGTGTGAAGCTGCGCGCCATAGTAACAGCGCTTTCATGATAGTTACATTGTAAAAGGACCGTCTGCCCCAAACAATGGAATGAATTTGGTTCCAGTTGTCATTTTTTTAGAATTCGACAAGGTGAGGTCAGCTTTTCTTTATGCTTTTACTTTGTGTACAGGTCCCCCTTCTCATTCGTTAGCCATTTGCACCTTGTATACCTTTATCCTAATGACTTTCACAGGTTACAACAATGGAATCCCTTTCTTCTTACTTGTGTTTTTTTTAGGTCAGCTTGGGGCCGTCGACAAAATCCGATATCCCGTTCGCCTCAACAGACTGCAATATGATATAGTAACCATATCCGGTTAACCATTTTTTCACACTATACCTTACTTCATAGATCGGTAGGAGGATCTCACTGTGACTGCAACTTTTCAAGGCTTTACCCAAGCTGATTTCGATGTATTTACCATTCCAGGTCTGGAAGGACGCATGGAAGGCATTCAATCCCGCATCCAGCCCAAATTCAAAGCGATCGGTGAGACACTGGTTCAAGAAGCGGCTGTCCTTTCAGGGTCCGAGATGCATCTCCATATTGCCAAGCATGCCCGGCGAACCGTCAATGCACCCGTCGATACATGGATGGCCGTTTGCCATAACAAGCGCGGCTACAAGCAGTATCCCCATTTCCAGGTAGGATTGTTCGAGGATCGCGTTTTCATTTGGCTTGCACTGATCTATGAGCTTCCGAACAAGCAAATCATCGCCCAGAAGTTTCTTGACCGTCTCGATGAAATCAAGGCGATACTGCCCAGCCAATACATGCTTTCATTCGATCATATGAAAAAGGACGCGGAAACACTGCGTGAACTAACGGACGCGGAGCTGGAAGCCGCCCTTGTCCGATTCCGCGATGTGAAGAAGGCGGAGCTGCTGATCGGTTTGCAGCTCATGTCGGATAACCCGGTTGTTGCGGACGGCGACGCTTTTATGAAGCTTACCGAGCAGGCCGTCCAAACCTTGATGCCTTTGTATCAAATAGCGATGAACGCGGTACACTAGTCCGGGCGCACCTTCACAAAAATTTAGGTTATCTTCAGCTTCTATTTAGATTTCGATAAGCATTCCTGTCTATGCTATAGTTGGTTACATATCCCATAACAAATGTGAGAGGTGGACATGCGAAATGAAACCTTTTTCCAGTAAAAAAGCAATCGTGACCAGCTTGGCTCTCGCGCTACTGCTTGGCGGAGGGGTACTTTACACGACGAATCAACGGGCACAAGCCGAGACCACCGATACAACCGCGGTGCAGCAAGCCGAAGGAACGCAGGCTCATGACAAGCAGTCGAAGCACAACAAGGGCGACGGGCAGGCCAAGCCGTTCGTCAAAGACGGAAATGGCCGGATGAGTGCGCAGTCCAGCTTAACGGAAGAGGCCGCTGCCGTTCTTGGTATCGATAAGGATACTTTAGCTGCCGCCATGAAAGACAAGTCATTGGTCGAAATAGCCAAAGAGAAGGGCGTCAGCGAAGCTGATCTGATCGCCAAGCTTCAAGTGGAGCGCAGCAAGAAGATCGATGAGGCCGTACAGGCTGGCAAGCTGAAAAAAGAGCAAGCGGACAAAATCAAAGCGAATATGGAGAGCCATCTGAAATTTATGGTAAACCATAAAGGCTTTGGCGAGTTCCACAGAGGAAAGGGCCACGGGATGAACAAAGGCATACCTGCGCCTGACAAGCTTGCCGCCCTGCTGAACCTGACGGAGGATCAGCTCCAGACTCAGCTTAAAGCAGGCAAATCTTTGACCGAGATCGCTCAGGCTCAAGGGATTAGCAAAGACCAATTGATTACGAAGATCAAGGATGAGATGACCCCATGGATCGAGAAAATGGTCGATCATAAACGCGGAGATGACTCGTCTTTGAACAATGCGAAGAACCCGTAACTGTCCCCGGCTGTGCCAGCATATGTAACCAGAGGAACCGCTTCTTCCTATCGGAGGAGCGGTTTTTTCTTCGTCTTTTTGCGTCGAATCCTGCTTTAAAAAATGTAATATTTTTCACACTTCTGTCATGGTTTTCATATATAATTAGGTTTATCCTCGATTGTAAAGGCGGTGCCCCATGCGGCTCAAATCGAACCTTCGTCGCGTCTCCCTGCTTTTCCTGGGCTTGGCTGCTATGAGCGGAGGCGCAGTGTTATATGATCATATGAAGAAACCGGATATCATTCAAGCCGCAGCTATTCAAGACCCGGAAACTGGCGCAGCCGTTTATGAGCAGCACTGCTTGTCGTGCCATGCCGCCGAAGGCCAGGGTGCCGGCAAATATCCTTCGCTTGTCAGCGCGCAGTTTAACAAAAAGTTCCCGACCTATGACAAGGCCTACGACTTCATCAGCACCCGGATGCCGCAAAATGCGCCCGGGACGTTAACCGAGGCAGAATATAAGGCTGTAAGCGAATATATTATGGCTCTGAACGGATCCGCAACGGAATTTAATGATATCCAAGGATACTGGGCACAAAATGAAATTAAAGAGCTTTTCGACAAAAAATATATCGACGGCTACAAAAACAAGCCGGAAGGCACCCTATCGTTCAAGCCGAATCAAAATATTACCCGTGCCGAGTTTGTCCGTTATTTCGTAAAATCCAAGGAGCTGTTCTTATCCAACAACACCGTGTCCGAATTCACGGATCTAAATGACATCGGCAAGGATAATCTAACCTATATTATTACGGCCGTAGAATACGGACTCATTAACGGATACCCTGACGGCACCTTCCGACCTAAGGCTACCATTACGAGGGCGGAGATTGCCGCCATTCTGTCTCGCAGCGAGATCCTCAAGCCCATGGACGGCACGGCCTTTACGGATGTCACCGGCGATTACTGGGCCAACGATGCGATTCGCGCAGTTCAGCAGGCCGGACTGTTCAACGGCTATGAAGATGGAAGCTTCCGCCCCGATCAAAAAATGACGCGCGGTGAAGCCGTGGCCGTGATATACAGGCTCATTCACCCCTCAGAATAAACAGCAAAGCCGCCGGTCTCATCCCCTATGGAATGAACCGACGGCTTTCTTATTCGAGGGAGTGTTGAGTGCTAAGTGCTGAGTGTTCCCTCCGAACGGCGCTATGTTTCCTGAAACAACAAACGAACAAGCTAGCTTGCCAGAGGCTGGGAGTCCTTGTTGTCCATTGCGACAAATCGGTACAGCAGGTATAAAGCCGCCAACGAAAGCACGGCACCGATATAAAACGGCAGCTGCATGCTGTACTGATAAATACCCGCTCCCAGTAGCGGGCCTGTGATTCTTCCCAGACTGTCCATAGAGGAGCTCAAGCCTGAAGCAACACCTTGTCCCACCTTCGTTTTCTGAGTAATCAAGGAAGTCACACAAGGACGGATCAGCGCATTCCCTGCGGCGAACACTGACAGGTAGATTGAAGCCGTAGTCAGATTGGTAGAAAACAAGATCAGTACAAAGCCAATGGCTGACAGCACCAGCCCGATGCCGATCACTTTGGTCTCATCGCCCCGTTTAATAAATCTCCGGACGACGCCCCCCTGAATGAGGGCCCCTACCACTCCGCTAATGGCGAACATAATACCGAGCTGGAGTGAGGTTGCACTGATCTGAACTTTTTCAAACAAGAGCAGCGTGGCTTCCAAACCCGCTAATGTAAACGACACGAAAAACGAAAGCACATACAAATATTTGACGGAACCGACAAAAGCAGACCATCGTGATGGCTTGGCTTCCTGCGGCTTCCGTCGTTTCTCTTCACTCAGCGATTCCGGCAGCATCAGGAAGGCAAATACGAATGTGCCCAGCGCAATAACCGAGGATGTAAAGAAAGGCACCTTGTAGCCCCATTGACTCAATATACCGCCTACGGCCGGGCCGAAGATGAAGCCAAGACCGATGGACATACCTACAAGGCCCATCCCCTTAGTCCGGTTTTCTTCCGTTGTAATATCGGCTACATAAGCTACTGCACAGGCGGTTGCTGCGCCGGAGAACAAGCCTCCCAAAATACGCGACACATACATCAGCACCAAGTTATCGCCCGCAATGCCGAACAAGAAGAAGCTGACGCTAAAGCCTAACGTACCGATCATAATTAACGGTCTCCGGCCAACCCGGTCGGAAATGCCCCCCCAAATCGGAGACATCAGAAACGAAGCCAACGAATAGACCGAGAGCAGCATCCCCAGATGAAAGCTGCTGGCGCCAGACCCTGTTATTGCATCGGGAAGCACGGGAATAATAATACCAAAGCCGATAAATATCGTCATCAGCAGTACCGCAATGATGGCCAGCTGTTTTTTCATAGTACGTTCAAAGCCCCCCAATAATATGTATATTCCTATCCTAACATAACTTATTTCTCCATGGAAATCATCGTCTGAAGATTAACAAAATCGACAAAACCGTGTACAATTCCCGCCCTCTTCTCCCCCTTCATGACCGATATGCGGCATTCTCCTGAAAATTTACAAAGGTTTTATAAAAACCGCTTGCATCCTTGTCCAATAATGGGTAGCATAGTAAGAGTTTGATTGAAACTAATTTCACTCTTCAGAAAGGTAGGGATGACAGTGGATCATCATCGCACTCCCTTGTTCTCTGCATTAAAGCAGCACGCAGAGCGCAACCCCATTCAGTTTCATATTCCAGGCCACAAAAAAGGAGTCGGGATGGACCCGGAGTTCCGCGAATTTATCGGAGACAATGCACTGTCCATCGACCTTATTAATATAGCACCGCTTGATGACCTGCACCAACCGACCGGCGTCATCGAGGAAGCACAGCAGCTCGCTGCAGACGCTTTCGGCGCAGACCACACCTTCTTTTCCGTCCAAGGGACGAGCGGCGCCATCATGACAATGATTTTGACCGTCTGCTCCGAAGGGGACAAAATTATTGTGCCGCGTAACGTACATAAGTCCGTTATGGCCGCCATTATTTTTGCAGGAGCCAAGCCCGTGTTCGTCTCGCCGGTACGTGACGAAAATCTCGGAATCGACCACGGCATTACGACCCGCTCGGTGAAAAGAGCTTTGGAAAGACATCCTGACGCTAAGGCTGTACTTGTCATCAATCCGACATACTACGGCGTCTGCGCCGATTTGAAAGAAATCGTTGATCTTGTGCACAGCTACAACATGCCCGTGCTTGTCGACGAGGCTCATGGCGTACTCATTCATTTCAGCGATAAGCTGCCTGTCTCCGCAATGGAAGCGGGAGCGGATATGGCGGCAACGAGTGTCCACAAGCTGGGCGGCTCGATGACACAAAGCTCTGTTTTGAACGTAAGAGAGGGACGGATCAATGCCCGCCGCGTCAAGACCATTATCAGTATGCTGACGACCACGTCCACATCCTATATTTTGTTAGCTTCCCTGGATACGTCACGCCGTCACTTGGCATTGAATGGGGCACGGATGGCGGAGCAAGCTATCGAACTGGCCCAGCATGCCCGCGAGGTCATTAATGAAATACCCGGACTGAGCTGCTTTGGCGAGGAAATTCTCGGCACTGAGGCCACCTATGCCCATGACCCGACGAAGGTCAACATCCATGTCCGTCACTTGGGGATCACCGGGTACGATGCGGAAAACTGGCTGCGCGAGCATTACAATATCGAGGTCGAGCTAAGCGACATGTACAATATTCTTTGTCTGGTCACCCCTGGGGACACCAAGGAAAATATCGACACGCTGCTTAATGCGCTTCGTGAGCTGTCCAGCCAAAACTATAACGTGAGACCGGCTACGGAGCTTGTGATTAAGGTTCCAAAAATCCCGCAGCTTACGTTGACTCCTCGCGACGCTTTTTATGGCGATACCGAGATTATTCCGTTCAAGGAATCCGCAGACCGGATCATTGCTGAATTTATATATGTTTACCCGCCAGGTATCCCAATCCTGCTGCCTGGTGAAGTCATTTCACAGGATTTGATCGACTACATCACAGAGCATGTGGAAGTTGGTTTGCCTGTCAAAGGACCTGAAGACCGCAGCATTGAGAATGTAAAAGTTATCGTAGAAACCCAGGCTATTTTCTAAACTTTCTTATCCAAGCCATAGACCAAGAACCTCCTCCCACAAACATACAAGTTTGCAGGAGGAGGTTCTTTTGGATTATACTCAGCCTTTATGATTTGGCCTCGGCCGCTTCCCGCTCCAGCCATCCGATAACATCCGCAAGCGCATGCTCGTTATGATGGCAGCAGGTTCGATTCGATGCCTCCAAGAGGGTTTCATGCGCGTTCGCTACCGCGATGCCAATGCCTGCCCGCTTGATCATCTCCAGATCGTTCAAATGATCGCCCATGGCGATGCATTTGGACTTCTCGATTCCTACCAGCTCCATCAGGTGCTCCAGCGCATGTCCTTTTGTCGCCCCATCCGGTAAAATTTCCAAATATTTATCATCGGAACGCACCCAGGTCAGCTGCGATTCATGCTCGAAGACATAGGCTTGAACCTCGTCCAATCTGGCAGGCTCCCATGCTGTAAGCACCTTGAACCAAGGCTCCGTCAGCTCTTCTATATTTTGCGTAAGCGGCCTTGTGAAATGCTCCATCCTCCGATGATGATCCGTCATGCTGTTTTCCCGGAGAAAATATGGCTCCTCCCCGCTGTACACTTCCACTCCAAGCTCGGGGAATCGCTCCATAACACGCTTGAGCGCCGATTTTACCTCAGCCTTGTTCAAGGTACGCTGCCACACCGGCTTACCGGTTGTAAAATCATGAATGATCGCACCATTATATATGATGGCCGGCGCCCCTAGAGGCAGCGTATCAGCAAACCGTTTTACCGAGGAAGCGATTCGGCCCGTAGCAAGAGTAAAAAGTCCTCCTTGTGCTACGAATCTCTCGATGGCGCTGCGGTTCTCATCACTGATTTGTTTGCTGCTGTTCAGCAGCGTCCCGTCCATATCGGTCACAAGCATATAACCTGCTAATCTTTTATTACTCATTAGAATCAACCTCTCTCCACTTCTTTTTTCTATGGATTCTTCATTAGGCGATAGGTTACCAGTTCGTCCTTATTGTCAATCCGGATTCATAATGCTATGATGTTCATGGAATCATTTCGCTTTCAATGAAAACCTTTCCAGTCCATAATAGGCAGGTGTCTACCATGGCGCAAAGCGCATATATTAAGTTTGTAGAGGGCTCTACCGTATCCGCGTTATCCTTGGATGAACTCAAGCAACAGCTGCTCCATTATAAAGAACAGTTGGCGCTAACGGGCAAGCAGCTTGGTTGGGAATACGATGATGCCGGCTTCCCCTACACGATCGAGAATAAACCGGAAGCAGAAGGCAAATGGTTTTATTTGAAAGGTACGAATCCGCTGTACAAATATATCGTAATGGGTACCGGCACCAGCAAGGATGGAGAATCGGAGAAACATTACATCCAAGTCGTACTGCCCGAAGACAGCACCCACGGCGACAAGGCCAAAGGCAATGAATTTTGCAAGTACTTAGCCAAGCTTTGGAAAACGGAGCTGCACTTGTTTAATGGACGCATTATGTATTTTAATCCTAGAAAATAATTCGGCTTGCCAAGGATAAACGGCTTCGCCACCTTTTATGATGGCACGCGTTTGTCATGGTAGATGGAAGTTGTAAAACTTATACTTTCTTAGCTGTGAACGAAAAACCCTTCTTAATTTAAGAAGGGTTTTTATCGTCACGCCTATTCTTTTTCCTGTTCTTCTACAATTTGATTGTAGATTTGAACGACGCGGTCCCACTCTTCTTCATCCTCGATACTCGCCAGAAAAGCGTCCTCGTCTTCTTCCTCAATGCGGAAAATGACTCCGTCCGCCTCTGGGTCGTTACGATCCAAAAGTACTGCATATGGCTGGTCGTTCGCTTCGAAAGTATAAACCATAACCATTTCGTGTTCTACGCCATCTTTATCGGTTACAATGAAAATATCATCGTCGTGGTCGTGGTCATGATCACAATCTGGTCCGTGAACGTGATCGCTCATGGGAAAACCTCATTTCATTATGTAATGTTCATCCCTTGTATACTAACACGTTTCATGGTTTCGGGTCAATGCAGCTTAGGCCTTAAGCCGCGTCTTTCCGAAATTACTCGGAGACGATAACCTTCTTGGATACGACGGTATAATCCCCGTTCTCATCAAGCTTGATGGAGAAGGTAATCGTATACTCCCCTGCTTCATTGAAGGCTACACTAAAGGGCCACGGATACCAGAAGTTTTCCTTTTGACCATTTACAATTTTTTCGTGAGGCGCCACAGCTTGTTCGCCACTAGGCGTTTCAATCGCAATTTTGAACGAGTAAAAAGGCGTCTTCAGGCTGTCCACCTGTGCAAAAACGGCAAAATCAATCTTCTTGCCTTTAGGAACTCTCCCAAAAGGAGATTTGATCGAATAGTCGTCATTCACCTTCTCTGCAACAAACATATGTACATTCGGCTTGTAGATCGAAACGGTCTTCGAATTGTTATCCCAACGAACCAGCGATTGCAGGGACTCGGACAACACGCGTACAGGGAAAACGGTATTGCCTTTAATTAAAAATGCAGGTGCATCGCCGTCGGCGACTTGCTTCTCCACATCATTGATTACCATCTTAATCTTGCTGAATCCTTCATAGTCGCCCCACATTGAGCTGGCAAGTGTCCCCGCAGTTCCAAACAGCGAAAGAGAGAGCACCAGTGTTAGTACCCGTAGCCGTGGCACTTTCATTTCTGCAACCTCCATTATGTCTTGTTCTTAGTCTTCTGTTACCTTATACTCCATCGGCTGCGAAGAGTTGCGCTCGTTTCTTCAAAAAAACAAAAAAAATAATAAACTCAAACTAGATATAGTTATAAAAATGAATCCGTTCTACATATTCATACAAAATGTGCCAAATAACTTTGACGATCCCCTGCCTAAATCCTACTATTCCGGCATGCTTTGGACTCCCCTCCATCGCGTGTTTCTTCTTAAATGAATTTACCTGAACCTGTAAATATGACTTGAAAAAAATGTCTCAAGCATGATAGATTTATTATGACATAAAGCGTCAGCGGAACCAGGAGTGGAGGATTGTGGTGAGTCTGCAAATCCAAATGATCGGCACAGGGAGTGCTTTTTCAAAAAAATATTATAACAATAATGCACTGGTATACAGCAACGGGTTCAAGCTATTGGTAGATTGCGGATCAACCGCCCCCCGGGCGCTGCATGAGCTAAAAGTACCGATGGATGATATCGATGGAATCCTCATTACGCATATTCATGCCGATCATGTCGGCGGCCTGGAGGAATTTGCCTTCCGATTCAAATACACCTACCAGAAGCAAATCAAGCTTTTCGTTCCGGCGCCGCTTTTGGACAGTCTATGGAATCATAGCCTTCGCGGTGGTTTAGAGAATCCGTCAGAGGGTCTTCATGGCTTGAACGATTATTTTCAAGTCATTGCTCTTCGTGATACGACACCTATCCAACTCTTTCCCGGATTGCGAGTTCAATTAATAGCGACAGTGCACATTCCTGGGAAGCCTAGTTTTGCTCTGCTATTTAACGATAAGGTATTCTACAGCTCCGATACGGTATTCGATTATTCGCTGCTGGTTCGTCTATACGAAACACGGCAATGCGAGTACTTTTTGCATGATTGTCAGCTGACATCACCAGGTTTAGTTCATGCCAGCCTGGATGATTTGCTGACCTTGCCTGAGTCTGTTCAGCAGCAGCTTCTCCTGATGCACTACGACGATACTAAAGACAGCTATATGGGCAGAACAGGAAACATGAACTTTATTGAGCAGCACAGGCTGTATGATTTCCCATAAAAAAACCTGACCTCCGAAGGGGGTCAGGTTTTTATGCATAAAAACAACATGAGGTTCTCTTCACTATGCCTTCCCTGCTGCCAGATGGATTAGAACATCGGTAAATTATCCAGATTATTGGTCGGATCACCATCGGCGTCACCACGGATGTAAGAATCTCCATCTTTCCCTTTGAAAACGTTTACTCCCTGAATGCTGCCGCTTTGTACCTCTTGTAGGGCTTGATCGTATTGAAGCACACGACCGCTGGACGTTTTGAAAGCCATAATATCACCGTCGCCATTTTTCTGTACTGCAATGAAGCTTTCGCGCATAGGATTTCCTCCTTACACACTGGTTTGTTTTTAGTTCTTCCCTGCCGTCTTATAAGTGAGACCGTCTACGAATGTATTTTTAGAACCTAAAGAAGATTTTATACATGCTGCCTTTAAATTCCAAGCGGCCTAGCAGGAATTGGTTTGATTTTAGAGAATTCCATTTATTCGATACCTTTCATTCCTATTATGTGATAAGGAGTATGAAAGCATGAGCTATAACTGGGTTTTATTCGTATACACGTCCGTTATTTGCACTTCTTCCATTTACTTTGCCAAAACCCCGACCCCGCTGCTGCTCATATGGACCGGAATCATTTACATAGGGCTTCATTTTATGGATAGGCGCAACAAAGCCAATACCGCTTATACTATTTTTCAAATTATTACGCTCGTCATCTTTCACAAATTAAGCGTTATGGACTGGTGCCTGCCTCTTTATCTCGCACAAATGGGCAAGCAGTTTTATAGAATCCAGACCCCTGCGAGAGCAACAACAATAAGTTTACTTTACATTACCCTGTATGCATTGGTCGCCTTCACGCATATTGAGATTCGATCCTATGAGGTATTTACCTTGCTGTTCAGCTCTATCAGCTGCTTCATTCTAGCCATTCTGTACTACCGTTATATTCACGTGATACTGAATCAGACTCAATTACTGGATAATGAAAAGCAGCATCTTAGCACCCATGACGCGCTGACAGGACTATATAACTATGAAGAATGTCACCGCCAGCTGGAGCATCTGGTCAACGCCAGACGCCCGATCGTACTGGTTCTGATGGATTGTAAAGATTTGAAATCGCACAACACGGCGAACGGCTTTAACGGAGTCAATCGGATTCTGAAGCAGGCCGGACAGCTGCTAAGAATTATGTTCCCTGAGGCCCTCTTCATTTGCCGTTATGGCGGTGATGAATTTGCCATTGTCCTGGAGACGCAGGAAGTAGAACAAACCAAAAGCAGCATTTCCTTATTGCTGGCTTCCGAATTTCCTAAGCTGACCGGTATCGAAATCAACTATGGCCTTGCATTCTACCCTACTGATGGCTATACCAAGGATGACTTGATCTCGAATGCGGAGAATACCTTGTATAATATGAAGCGAGAATCGTGGTTAAAGCGGGAGGAGCACATGCTGCGTTCCGAAAAGCTGCGAGTCGTAGGGGAGTTAGCCTCCGGCATGGCACATGAAATCAGGAATCCTCTGACGACGATCAAAGGCTTCCTGCAATTGTCCAAAGCCGATAACTTCAACATTCGCCCATGGTATGACCTGATTATGGACGAAATCAAGCGAATGAGCATGCTGACCGCGGAATTTTTACAGTTTTCGAAGCCGCATGCGACTCAGTTCAAGGTTCATTCCATTCAAGATTGCATTCACAGAGTTATTTCCTTGTTGGATTCCGAATCAGCGCGGCTGGGTCACTATATTGAATTTCAGAATACAGCCCAGCCGATATTTATGCTGATGGATCAAGATAAGATGCTGCAGCTGCTGCTCAATTTGATCAAAAATGCTTTTGAGGCTATGCAGGATCAAGGCTATGTTCGGATCAAGCTGATGTATTCCGAAAAGCATGCCATAATCGAAGTATCGGATACAGGCAAGGGCATTCCGGAATCAGAGCTGGACCAAATCTTCCTTCCTTTCTATACGACGAAGGATTCGGGTACGGGCCTTGGACTGTCGATATGTCATAAGATTGTACAAGACCACGAAGGAACGATGGAAGTGGAAAGCGAGCTGGGCAAAGGAACAAAATTCATTATTACGGTGCCGACTGCTTCCCAAGATACGCCCCCAAGGGTAGTTCCTAATGAAAAAAGCGCCGCAGATAGACACGTATCCATTTAGCGGCATTCAAAGCAAAAGAAGCACGGCTGAGACCCGCAAGGATCCTCGCCGCGCTTCTTTTTTCTTTTCTAAGCCTTTGACTCCAATGCATAGCTCAAAGCCCCCGTGCATATGCCTAACATGGCTCCGGCAAGCACCTCTTCGGGGAGATGGCCCAATCGTTCCTCAAGCTGTTTTCTTTTCCTCTCGTGAACCAGTTCGGGATGCTGCTCCGCGAGCCAGACAATCGTATTTTCAAGTTCATTGACCTCGGTGGCAATATTGCCCGCCTGTCTGCGAATCCCCATCGCGTCGTACATAACAATCAAGCTCAAAATGCTGGCTATCGCAAAATGGACCGAAGAAACCCCTTTTTTAAAGCCGACATACGAAGCTAATGCCGCTACGCCGGCTGAATGGGAGCTTGGCATGCCCCCTGTCTTCAGCATGTCGATCCAGTTCCATCTCCCTGTTTCGGCATACCGGACAGGCACCTTCACAACTTGTGCAAGACCAATTGTTGTCAACGCCGTGATAAAGGCTCGATTCATGCAATCACCTCTGTCTTATGATCCTTAGACCTTTCGTTTTCTATTCGCCTGCAGGTCCTAGGAATCGTTTCCCTATAATGCCTCCAACAGCAGCGCACTATCCGGTTCATTCCACTGAATGGACACATCAAATAGCTGACCTACATCCTGCACTGAAATAGCGGGCTCACCGTCCATGCTTTGTATTTTCCGCTGAGTTGGCTTGGCTGTACCATCAACTATCACCTGATCCTGATTCACTTGAACCTGGACCTCATGCTGATGAAACCGTACCGTAGCCGATTGCGCCGCTGGCTTCGGGGCTTCGGATTCCTCCGTTTCATTCAATACCCTCACAGGTATGTATAGTACACCGTTTTGATCATCATGCCTCCGAACCGCTGTGATGGGTTTTCCGTTGATAAACAGTTGTACCAAAGGCCAATGGTTCATCCCTTCCTTTTGCAGGAGGCTTGGAAGACGTTGGCGTTCGAAAGGAAAAGGGATCGGTTTCAGCCGCTGCTCGTCATCGTTGTATTCAAACCAGTTGGCATGGAGCGGCGTATACATGAACTGCTTGCCCTGCGGGTCCAGCGCCCAGATTTGAAGCTGTGCATAAAAGGAATGCAGCTCCTCCTTCATGGGCTTTAGATCCAGCGTAGCCTCCACAGCTCCTCTACCGGTTGTCACGACTCCTCCCCCTAGTTTAGCCGGGATCCCTCCCTGATTGCTAAATCCTATAAGCTGAATTCCATATTGAATTTCTTGTTCCTCATGAACAGCCACCGAGGAGAACTGAAAACGGAACCTTCTTGAAACTTCGTCTACTGCATCAGTTCCCTCCGCAGCTTCTTCGGATATTTGTTCCTCCACCAAGTGTTCCCACTGAAGCAGCCTGGGGACGCGGAGTGATTCTTTTGCCTCCAACCCAGCCGCCTCTTCCCAGTATTTCCTGAGAGCAGGAATCGTTTCCGCCATAGGGATATAATCATTCTCCTGACGCAAAAAATAGGCAACTTCTTTGGGACTGACAGGTGGAGGGTAAATCCCGACGCCGAATAACAGCACATAATCCTCAGCCATAATTTCATCAGGCTCCCACTTATGGGAATAAGGCAGCTTGCTGTCCTGCCAACGGACCGGGTAACCGCCCAGCTGTCTTATTTGCGACCATTGATTTGACTCCATCAGCTCATCGGGGTAAATCCCTTCCTTCTGGTGAAGCCAGTAATATGTAAAATGGTGCCCATATTCATGAATGAAGATGCGTTCCACCGGAACGGCTTCTACCTCAAATACACGAATGGTACGGGTAGTTTTATCGTAATGACCTACTCGGGAACCGCTTTTCCCTGTACTTTTTTCAGGTGAAAGGATCACCTTTTTCAAATCCGAAAGCTCTACTCCATGGCCGCAACCGAGCAGCGTGCTGTATAATCCCTTCAGCCGCTCCTCGCCCCACATGCTGCTATAGCTTTCAAATTGAATTCCCTCTGGGCTGAGATACATAGCAATCGGAGCCCCTCCTCCTGCCTGGCTGTCCAAGGTCAGCAGCCCTAGCCAGCACGTCAGCACCAGAAAAATCAGCATTCCGGCTCTTCGCTTCATAACCGGACTACGGAATCCAATTATTGGGCTTAAACCCGTCTCCAGCCTGACTAGAAACCTTTTTCTAAAGGTTATTCCTCTCATCGCAGCGGCTCCTCAGCAATAGGTTGTTAGCGCTTACAAACATAAGCCCATATTACCATAAAATAGCATTCCACCGTGTTAAATTTTTATAAAGATGAGCAGACCTAAAAAAGCGCCCCGCTTCTTGAAGAGCGGAACGCCGTCTTGTATGCCATTCTAAATTCTCGTAAGCATGGATAACGGAAAGCTGGCTTCCTTATCGTTGCCCTGAATCCCCCAACCCATAATCCCATTGATGTATTGAAGCTCTAACGGTTCATCGAAGCCCTCCACCTTGTATGTTCCCGGCGGAAAATCCGCTGAATTCAAAGTATAGGCCTTGGCCGTATAATATTTGCGTTCGAGCTGCTCTTTCTGGCTTGGAAACTCCACTTTCCCAATCGACTCCAAAATTTCAATCATCTCCGCTTCCAGCTCCGCAAGAGACATTTGACTGTATAGCTTCTTCATTTCAATTCAACTCCATTTCTGCTCTGCAAAGCCCGACCAGCTGGACTTTATGGCTTTCCAGCCATGCATGTACTTCTGCAAAGCTGGCAAGAAACGCCTCCGGCTTGTTCACCTGATCGCCAATAGCCCAATGTCTCCCCAAAAAATGAATACATAACACCAGGCTTCGCAATAAAACAAGCTGCGGCAGCGCCTCAATTTCACTGTTGCTCAAGCTTGCTGTCGTGCTGTATCCCTGTACGAAAGCTTCAATCAGTTCCCAATGCTGACGATGATGGCGAACAAGCTCACTTATAAAAACCGCTGCTTCCATTACACGCAAGTCCGATGTCACGAACTCAAAATCCAGTATGCCAGAAATCCGGCCTCCGTCACTTAACACATTCCCGCCAACAAGATCGGAATGAACCAATTGAAACGGCAGCTGCAAAAGCCGTGGCATGTTATGCTCCAATTGTTGAATTGCCTCACGGAGCAGCTCCGCTTCCCGCGCTTGATTGCCTTCCAGCAATGAATCGATCCATTCGTTTAATTTATCCGGTGTAACAAGCGGATGCACCGCATACAGCTCGTAATACGGCTCATATGCCGTTTCCGCCTGAACACGAACCTGAGCCAGCGACGTCACCAATTCTCCTGCCGCCCTACCGATCTGATAGACGTGAGACGCCTTTGCCAAGTCTGCCCGCTCACCTTCGATATAACGGAACAGCACGGCAATTTTGCCTGGGGATACCCTGCCGTAGAGCTCTCCATCTAACGTTGGTACGGGCTCAGGAACTTGAAAGGAGAGCTGATGGGATTTAAGCTGCTCCAATACAGCCAGCTCGAATTTCACTTTATCCACGTCGGCATGATTATCATATATTCGAAGCACATAAGTGCTTCCGTTATGGGTTACAAAAAGAGTAGTGTTATTTACTCCGCTTTCCTTGCATGCGATGCTCAAATGACTGTCCCCAAAATATTGCCGCAGCAGCTCATTCAGCTGAGGACTTTGCTCCATGTTCAATAACCTTGCCTCCTACTTTCGGTGCTTTAGCCGCGAGGGCTTGCAGAAAATCCCGCTGTAATATACTGCTTCTCCGGGCTTTGCAGCCATACCCAGCATTTGAACATTTGTGTGGAGGGGCTCAGTTGGTCGTGGAAATCTTTGAGTCCCAACACAGCCGCTTCCATCCCGTACTGTCCGAACGCCCGGAATAAATACCGGATGCGCTCGTCTTCCGTTTGCAATCCATACAGCCCGTCAAGCAACGCTTGGTTGCTCGAATCCAATCGAATCATATCCGACCACATGATCACTCGCCCATCCGGCTTCAGCAAAGACAGGAGCAGTCGGTTATAGTCCGTGACCAAGCTGTTACGCAAGGCAGACAACGCGTCGATAATTTGACGGATGTCCTGCTCCGCATATTGGGAAGCATAGCCTGCAAACTGGGTCAATGCATGGATATAGAACAACTGCGTATGCACTGAAGAGGAAATAACCAGCGAAAAGCTTTTTTTCCATTGAGGCAGTACATCATTGCGCTTCGCACGAAATGCACTCTCTCTTATAAAAGCAGCCATCTCCGCCGCAGGAGCTTGATTCAGAAGCATTTCTTCCCACGTTTCATAGAACTGGATCTGGTCCAGCCCCGTATAATCAATATTAGTAAACGATTTAATTCGACCGGACGCGAGGCCTCCGCTTTGCCCGATGACTTCTTCAATCACATTGTCTTCCGTATCCATTACGGTTACCTCGGTAAAGTGCTCCGTTAGGCCGGGAAGATCCACATCACCGTGAGTTCCCGCCCCCAACACGATAACTTGGTCTTTTACTTTCAAAAGACCGATGCTGTGCTCTATCAGCTGCCGTATATGAAATCGATGGGTCCCCCACTCTTTGTCACCCCAATCGATTGACGAATGTTGAATATGCTCCTGCTCGGCTTGCTGCATATGTAATGGTTGAAAAGAACGTTGAAATTCCCTCATGTTGAGCCCTCTTTCCACAGATAAGTTATGCTAGTATTATAACATAGGGATTTGCTCGTTCGCTCTTGAAACTTTGCACCGGAGGTCGACAGATCATCTTAAATTACATGTTAAAATTTTTTTGAGATAAAATGTTGACAACCTTCAAATACCTTGGTATATTATTACTTGTCGCTAAAACAAACGACAACTTCATACGACTTGTTAGCTCAGCGGGAGAGCACTATCTTGACAGGGTAGGGGTCGCTGGTTCGAACCCAGCACAGGTCATACAGAAACAAAAAAAGCCTAAGTAATTAGGCTTTTTTTGTTTTATAAAGAAAAAATCCCCTGCAGGGGATTTAGAAAAGCAGAGCAATTGCCAATAAATCAAATAATGCAAGGGTTATAATGGGGTTAAAGCCGAACCCAAGCATTGAAGTTCTTGCTCGCCCGCAGGAAGTATCTATACAGACATGAGTTGAATCAACTTTGACAATCGTGCCTACGTAGATCTTACCGTTAGTGGTCCGAATTCGAACATTTCTATTCTTATACCGCTTGCACAAACAATACATGCTCATGGAATCTCACATCCTTTCACTTCATCTATTAATAGATTATGAGAAAAGGACAAGAATGTGAGGGCAGCAGTATGCTATTTTTCAATCTCTGGGATAATCGACTTTCATAATATCCATGAAAGGAACCTTGACGGTCTCCCCGTCCCTAACAATATGTACCTTGCCTGTACGCGAGTCCATCGTGGTAATCAGACCGCGAACCGGCTCCTCCCATCCCCACACCGTCAGCACGATCTCGGCCTTCTCCTGTTTGGCCTCCACCAGTTGATTTCCGAGCTCCTCCAGAACAAATTCATCCCGGGTCGGACGTTTGGCCACCTTCTGCTTTGCCATCTCCATATCCCCTTAGTTACTTTGTATTCATATCAGATTTGGATTAAAGCTGTATATGTTTACTTATCTTAACACTTTCGCTATTCGGGGAACACCCCCAAAGTAAAGAGAAGGGTCCAGGAATATCCCGGCCCTTCTCAAAGTGATGCTACTGCTGTTGACTGGAAGAACTATCCGCATTGGATTCTGAGTCTGAATTCGAATCGGAGCCTGATCTCGACGACCTCGATTGTGCGCCTGATCCGTCAACGGCAGACTGCAGCTCCTCAAGCTGCTGTGAATTTTGTTCCACCTGCTGTTGAATTTGCTCCAGCTGTTGAACATGGACCTCCTGAGCCAATTGCTCTGTTGCTTGGGTAACCTGCTGTACCTGCTCGGCTGTTTCCTGTATTTTTTGCTCCAGCTGCTTATCCTCCTGTGCCATGCGCAACACACCTCCTTGAGAGTTAACCCTCTAAGGATTTGTCAGATTCTGTTTATTTATTCCCCAAAAAAGCGATCCCGCTCCACCTTTGCAATCCTCAGTCCAAATGACTTATACCAGGTGCTTTTCCCCTTTTCTTGCGCTATCCGATGCAGGGCATGTTCCTTCCAGCCTTGAATCGCTTCCGGTGAGTCCCAGTAGGAGACGGTTATTCCAACTCCATTCTCATCCCGTACACTCTCCACTCCCAAAAATCCTTGCTGCTGCGAGGCCAGCTCGCCCATCAAATCCGCCATCTTCCCGTACCCTTCTTCCCCTTCGGTTCTTAACGAAGTAAAGATAACGGCATAGTACGGCGGCTGCGGAGTTTTGGCTATTTCACTCATCTAAAACTTCACTCCAATTTCATTTTATTTTAAGGTTTTTTTCAGCCATTTTTAATAACTGCCTCCTATAATAAGAGATGTTGATCCCACATTCAACATATATCACGTAATCCCTGCCGTCGCTGCCATCGACGCGACAGGGATTTTTTCTGTAAAAAAACACAGACTCCTTGGAATCTGTGTCTTCACCACCACAAGTTTACATTTCTTTGGCCTTCTGAATTTCATCCTCCATAAACGCCTTCTGATATACTTTAAACAATCGGAAATAGTTTGTGGAGCTGCGAATATGAGAAATGATTCTGCAAATTTTCCCCATATAATTGCTATCCTCTATTTTCGATGCGATACGAAACACCGTATTCAGGCTCCCGATCGCTTGATCTCTGCTAATAATGCCTGTTTCTAAATTTTTAATCGTAGATTCAATCTCTTCATTCATAAACCATTTGATTTGTACACGAAAGTTGTGATGATTCCTCAAAATAACAATCTCCTCCTAGGATGGTTGATCCGTTATCCGGTTATATAAGAAGTACTCAACAGACGTTCACTCTTATCCGCATCGAATATCCCGCGACTGCATGCTCATGAATTCGAGCTGCGGATCATGAACGACATGCACCTCTTCATCCTGGGGCTCTCTTGAATCATTCCAAAAGCATTGAACATGTGTATATTGTGCATCTACACCGTTAAACATGGTGCAGCCGCGGCAGTAGTTGGACACTTGCTCTTCGCCGAGTTGTACAATTTTGTTCCGCAAGCAGCAATATACATTTCCATTCTTGTTTGCATAATTCAGATGGTTTACATATGACATTCGCATCTCCCTATTCTTGTTGGTTTTCTTTTTTTATTGGTAGTACGTTGGATTATATACTAATCCCTTTAAAAAGATGCTCGAAATTTAGGGATCGTTTTGAAATATTTTTCAATTTTTTCGATGAAAAAGAAAATAAGCTGTCGAGAGCTCGTCCCGCAGCTTATTTCGAATGATTATTTTCAATTTCACCTAGTAATTGGCTTCATTTTCATAGCCTTCATGTTGGTAGTCCGGATGCTTCAGCTTCTCCATGATCCCCATTCGTTCTATATGCTTCTGCGTATCAGGGGTGCCCAGCTTGTACAATAAAGAGTATAAGTTCACCATTCGCTCATTGTGCTGCTCGGTTGCGGCATCATGGTCCGAAGACTTATACGGCACAGGCGCTCTCGCGAACGTCTTCTCCATGTCCGTTGTATAGGCCTCCAGCAGTTCCCTTAATATGGCGATTTCGTCTTCTCTCGCTTCAACTACAAACTCATAGGCATAATTCGCTTGATCCGCCAGCGTTTTATTATCCTCAATCGTTGCAGACGCTACAGATACGTAATAAATATTTTTCATCTGTCTTCGCCTCCATTTCAGATAGGTTACCGTTCATTAACCGGAAGGCGTATTTCTGAAACAGGGCTTGCTAACAGATTACAGCTTTGAAATGGATTTGTATAAATAAAAATGCAGCCGTTCGTCAATTAAGTTCATATGTTCCTCTCCGATGTGTTGAGGCAATTCTTCATAGGTCACCGAATCCCCTTCGATTTCCCGATTTACTTTCAGCTCATAGGTCCCGTAATTGTAAGTGGCTCTGGTTACGATAAACGTCGCATCCGGCTTAATGAATACTTCTTTCGTATTGCCCTCGCCTAAGGTAACAACCGTGATGTAGCAGCACTTCACCTTCAATCGAGGGTCCGTTACCTTCAAATTCAACGGATTGCCTTCCACCAGCGGGTAAGAAAACGGCGTGTTCATGAGAGCCTTTTTCAATGTTCTTTCGTCCATAGCTCATGCTCCTTCGATGTATTGAATGAGAGTTCCCATATGCAGGCCGGAACACTTGCTTCCAATTTTATCATATTCAGGCTCAATTGGGCACAACAAAAAAAAAGGTCCGCGCAGAACGGACCCCCGGTTATTCATTAAACATAGGCTTTGCCTTTCGTTAAAATGCAAGGAACCCCCTTGCCGACGGCACCCGGCTGTGACATCTTTTCGAGGTAGCGCAAGCCGCGTTCACACTTCCTGCACCGGCTGCACACATCAGAGGTGACGATTTTCATATTGAATTTGTTTTTATCCATACTGGACGGCGGTGTGCTTTTTTTCTTAACCTTTTTGCCACTCATAGTTTTCACCTCAACACTTAAGTTGATGTATACTATGTAGCCCAGAGGCAACGCGTACCGCTCCTCCCAAGGTTCTGCCTGTCCCGTAAGCAATTTATTTTTGGGCTTGTCTGCTCGATTAACTTCTAAGGATTCCTGTAAAGCACGATATGACTTTACGCATTCGCCTTACGCGGTGCCGGTGCTCCTGTCAAAAGCCTGCCTATCCTGAACCGTCCAAGGAGCTTCGCCAGGATAAGTGACAGCAAAGAGCATAGCACGAAAGCCACGGCTGTCCGCAACGTCATATTCGAGTCTGGAAGCAGCCAATCTGCTGCGGCTGTGCTGAAGGTCAGCATGAACGCATGGGCCAAATAAGCTCCATACGAATATTGTCCGATGAAGGCCATCCATGCGATCGGCTTGGAGCCCGCTTTTTGATGAAAAGCGATAGCAATGACTCCTACAGCCAATACGGAAACGAGTAAAAATACCGCCATGAAGGGCTGCAGCAATAGGGTAGCATTATACTGAATATGAACCGGCTCGCCAAAGCTGGCCACAATCCGGTACATCAGTATGGACGATACGATCGCATACAAGCCTATCCAGCCATATCTCCCGTTCCATAAGCGCTGCTTCCATTGTTGAAAGTTCAGCCCTGCCGCCGCGCCCAGCAGAAAATAAATAAAGAAGTAGAACGCATTTCGATCCGCATACTCGGTAAATAGCGGGGTTAGCAGCGGCACATGAAGTTCTTCCGCCCACCGGCTAATCTCGCCGATCTGTCCCGTTAGCCAAACGTAGCCTACACACAGCAAGATAAAGCCGAAACGCAGCACACCCGGGTTGTGATTCAACGCACGGTAGACCCGCTGCACGATCTTCTGAACGAATGGAAAGCATACATACAGCTGAATGACCATCACAACGTACCAAAGATGATAGGACGCTTTACCGGTGGCCCAGTCATGGAGTATTTGCAGCACATTCGATCCGTTGATCGTCTGTATCCCCCCGAAAAAAAACGCATAGATGAGCGACCACAACAAATACGGCAGAACGATATCTTTAAACCGCTTTAGCAGAAAAGGCCCGTAAGGAACCCCATCGGGATAATTATAAAACAAGACAAGTCCGGTGATGAAAATAAACATCGGTACGGCAAATTTGGCCAAGATCAGCCACACCCCCAGCAAGGTGCCGTCCGCCAGCCCCGCTTCAGGCACATAAGCATAATGGCCAATGGCGTGCTGAAGCACCACGGCCAAAAACGCCAATCCACGCAGCGTTTGGATTTCATCAATTTTGGCTTTCTTCGCCACTACTTTACGACTCCTTCCGATTCTTCATCCGTATGATCTCAAATCAACCTTCCTATCATACCATAATCCAGACTGCTCGATGAATAGCTGAGAGGCTTGATTTGAAAAGCGGCTCCTTCTTCGATATAGTGAAGTGGAACAGATATTGTACACGATATTTCAAAAGGAGAGGTAGCATGATCAAAGTATACCCTGCCACATCCCGTTATTCCGCCGATCATGGATGGCTGCAAAGCAACTTCAGCTTTTCGTTCGGCGACTACTATGACCCGGAAAACACCGAATTCGGACCGCTTTGCGTGTTCAACGATGATATTGTAGCAGGACACCGCGGCTTTGGAGCCCACCCCCACCGGGAGATGGAGATCGTATCCATTGTTCTCCGCGGTCAATTGAAACACGAGGACAGTACAGGCCACACCGCTATTACCAGCTACGGCGGCGTTCAACGCATGTCGGCGGGAACCGGCATCATCCATTCCGAGGTGAACCCGGCGGACGAAGAAGTGGAGCTTCTGCAAATCTGGTTTACTCCAAACGTGCGTCAGCTGGAGCCATCGTACGAAACAAGCCATTATGACCCAGCACAAATGAAAAACCGGCTCCTGCCTGTCGTATCCGACAATTCCGGTCCCGGCGTTGCCCATATTCATCAGAATATGACGATCTATATGTCTGAGCTGGATGCCGGTCAATCGCTCCGGTTCACTCAGCAAGAAGGACGCAGAATCTATGTGTTCGTTATCGAAGGGGCACTCAGCCTGAATGACGATACGCCATTGCAAAGACGGGATGCTGCGAGAATTACGGAGCTGTCCTCCCTTGACCTGCACACCGAACAAGGTGCTCAACTGCTGCTTATAGACCTGCCTTAATCATTATCCAAATTTACACGGGAGCGTGCGATCATGCCCGATTTGAATGAAAGAACGAACAAGCTGTATATCAAACATGCCGTAGGCAGCCGTATGCTGCTGGACGTATCCGGTACGCAGAAGCCGTTTGAACTGGCGGAATGCCCAAGAGGGTGGAGCTTTGTTATCGAGCAAGTCGATGCCGAAACGGTACAGCAGCTTAAAGGCTGTGCGAGGGACTTAAATATATTTTATTTTGTAGAGCAGCCGGGACATCCGGTACATAAAAGATGGTTTTACGATAAGGACATCCCCCAGCTGCACCACAATGCAGAGACAGGCTGCTTGACCATTGAGATAGATTCCATGATGGAATATAATAACGAAAAAGTATAGCTGTCGCTTGCCCCTTCCTCCGGCCCTTACAAAGAGAAAGGGGATTTTTCTTGCTGCGAAGCTTCGTCGGCTCGCTTAGGTGCCCAGCACCTTTTTACCTCGAGGCTGGACGCCCTGCGCATCCGGCTCCAAAGTAATGCCCAACGCTTCAAATGAGCCTTGGATCGCCTGCAAATCATACGTCCATACCGCATTCCCGTTCGTATCCGGACGGAATGTGCCGCCGTTGTAGCGCTTGCCTTCCTTAATCACCCATAGCTGGTAGGCTTGTTCCCCGGCGTTTCCTTGAAGCCCGTTCATTTTGACCACAAGCTTCCTGCTGTCTCCCTTTTGTTCGATCCAGGCGGTCCCTTTGGCGGCGGGCATGGAAGAATCGAAGGGCCTGAGCACATATTGTTGAACGGCAGGAGCGCTGGGCCTCACGACGTTTTCCAAGCCGCCCCAGCCCCAGATAGCTGCCGCCCCCAACATTATAATCGAGACTGCTGCAACGGGAACGTACTGTTTGCGGTACCACGGAACCCTCTTCTTCTCTATTGGCAAGGGACGCAGCGGCGTTGGTTGCGGCAATGGGTCCCCGTCATCCTCAAGTCCGAGCTTATCCATAATACGTTCCAGCATTTGCGATTTCATCGCTTCAGGAACCTCTACATCATCCAAAGCATAAGGAAGAGCCTGCCATACCTGATGAAGCTCGATCAGATGTTCCTTGCATGCCGGACATGAATCGAGATGCTGCTCAAAAGCGGCAGCTGCTTCAAGCGAAAGCTCCTTCAAGAAATACGGCAGCAGCAGCTCGCAGGTTGAATTTGATTCCGTCATGGCCGTTCACTCCTTTCTGCAAGGGTCAGATGCTTACGCAGTGTTTTTAACGCTTGATGCAGCCTGCTTTTGACTGTGCCTAGCGGTTCTCCAATGTGGCCGGCAATTTCGTTCAGGGTGTAGCCTTCCCAGTAGAGCAGCTTAATCAGTTGAACTTGGCTTGCGGATAAGTGCCGGTAAGCAGCTTCGATTTCATCCTTCAGTAATCGTCTAGTAATTTCATCCTCCAGCTCATCACGCCCATGAATAGGGGAATGTCCTGTATCCAGGGTGCGTTCATCGTAGGAGACGGTCGTATTCTCATTTCGCTGCTTTCTCAGCTGATCGATCACGATGTTCCTTGTTACCGTAAGCAGCCAGTTCACAAATTTCCCTTTGTCTGGATCATACCCTTTCTCCATCGTCCAAAGCCGCGTAAATACAAGCTGGACTATGTCCTGGGCATACTGCGGATCTCCTCCGGACTTTACGGCAAAGGAGTACACCAGACGTACATAACGATCATATAAAATGCGAAGCGCAAAGCTCTGCTTTTCCTTAATGAGCTGCATCAATTGTTCATCCGAATATGGCTGCAAGCGATCGGCACTCCCTGAGTCCCTAAGAACTCTATCAGTTTAGGAAACAGAATTTCTAAGTAACGGTGTATAGTTATCTTCCACCAATCGATTCCATTTGGCAATAGAAAAAAGCCCTCCAGCAAGAATCTCTTCTCACCTTCAGGCTTCCTGCAACCAATGCTATTTTACGATAATTTTGGCTTTCATCCGGCTTTGGTGCGGTCTGCAGTAATACGTATACTCTCCCGGTTGGGTTAAAGTAATTGAAGCAGACTCCCCTTTCCCGAGCAGCTTCGTTTCGAAGACGGGACTTCCATCCGCATTTAATGCATCAGAAACCGCATTGTGCATGACATCATCCTGATTGGTAAACGTAATGGTCGAGCCGGCCTCAACCGTCAATTCTGTTTGAGAAAAAGCAAAATGGCTGATTTCAATGGAATACGCGTTAGCTTGAGGCTGAGAATTTGAAGGAGTCTCCTCCGAAGCTTTCGGATCAATCACATACCAAGCATGGTTCACATCCTGCCCCCATACGTCCCCGGCTTGCTGATCCTTTACGTAATAGTAAAGCGGCATTCCTTTGAAGGTCGTTTGCTTGGTGCCATCCTCCCGTGTTATGGTTCCGAAATGATTAGCAGAAGTGCTTAGCTCTCCCGTCACCGGCAGATGCTCCGTATGAAATATCGGCCAAGCCGATTCGCAGTTACCTTTGCATGCACTTTTATCAGGACTATCCTTCGTGAACATATACAAGGCCATTCCTTTGGCATCCGCCAAATAGCTGCCGATGCCTTCCTTCTCGGCTACCGTAATACCCGAATGGTTAAATACCATCCAAAGTTGATTTACGCCTTGCCCATTCGTATCGCCAGGCTTCGTATCCTTGATGTAGTAATACATAGGCATTCCCTTGTAAGTCGTTTGCTTCGCCCCGTCTTCCCGGGTCATTGCTCCAAAATCCGCTGCATTCAATTGTGCAGGGATCCGTAGGTTATCGGCATAGAATACGGGCCAATTCACAGCGCATTGGTCTTTGCAAGCGCTAGTGCCCGGAGAATCCTTCATGAACATATATAAGGTTCTGCCAGTGCCATCCACCAGATAGGAGCCGATCTGAGCATGATCGGCGATTCCTATGGATGTATAAGAGGCAAGGCTCGCCTTGGCCGCATCCACGACCTTTTGAGAAACCAATACAGCCAACAAGGATTGCTCTCCCCCCTTCACCTTCACAGGCAGTGCTTCCACGGTAGCGGTAGCGATATTGCCATTGCGAAGGGTACCCAGCTTAGCGACCCGGGAAAGGCCCATACTTTCGGCGAATGAAAGCGTATTGTCATATGTATAATCGTTGTCCTGCTTGTAGCCCAAAGCCTCCAGCAGCACCTTGTAGTACTGTTGTGCTGTAATGTGTTCGCCTGGTTCGAATTTCCCGCTTCCCGTTCCCGTCCAGCCCAGCTGCGGATTGGCCTTGAGATAGCTTAGAACGGCCTTATTCGCCTCGCTAACCTGACCTGCGTCCGAGAAGTTGTCGCTTCCCTTATAGCCGGATGCGGCGCTTTCCAGACCTTTTAGACGCAGGAACAATATGGCCGCCTGAAGTCTCGTTGTCGTCTTGGACAAATAGCTGTCCGTTACACCGCTTCCGTCCCCCTGTAAAATACCCAGCTCCTCTGCAATCTGCGCATCCGTTCTGGCTGTACTTGCTGCGGGCACCCCCGCCGCCCAAGCCGGAAAAGCACTGCTGAGTAACAAGGAGCCTGCCAGCATCCACACTGCCGCTTGCGGCTTCTTTTTCATCATAACGTTACCTACCTCCCGAGTTATCCATGGATAATTTATCATGCTCAGTTAAGGTAACGTACTCGGATCGATTTCGGTTTGCCGCACAACAAAAAAATTCTGTGATGCTCATACCAATGCATGAGTCTCACAGAATTTCGTTGAGTACGCTATGTAATTCCTTATGCCGAAGACCGGACTCGAACCGGTACGGTAGTCACCTACCGCTGGATTTTAAGTCCAGTGCGTCTGCCATTCCGCCACTCCGGCAAAGATCTGATTCAGATCTTAATGGCAATGCTTGTACATCTTATGGTGGGCCCTGAGGGACTCGAACCCCCGACCAATCGGTTATGAGCCGACCGCTCTAACCAACTGAGCTAAGGGCCCTGGATGTATTGGTTGCGGGGGCAGGATTTGAACCTGCGGCCTTCGGGTTATGAGCCCGACGAGCTACCGGGCTGCTCCACCCCGCGTTAGTATGATAGCCTCTCATAGCGACGAAACTTATTGTACAACAAATAAAAATGAAATGTCAACAAAAAAATTATACCATATAGCGAACGCCAAATCTTCCCTTCTTGGAACGGAACACTTCTACTTCCTGTGGACATTCATAGCCGTAAATCCACCAATCTTCTTCCATGCGCTTCGCCAGGCAGCCTGCCTGGAATTTGCTCTCGTATAATTTGCCCCAATAGACCCAGTTCATCATAAGCTCACTCCGTTTGTGTAATCTGTGATCGGTTTCCTTTCCTTTGTAGCATAACCAAAATGAGAATTCCTTATTTGACAAAAAGAACCTTGGATATCCTCGTTACGGATCAGCGTTTCTTTCCTCGTCATCTCTGGAATGATGCGCGATCCGGCTCGACGCCGATGCGGCAACACTAGCGACGAGATCGTCCAGGAATGTATGCACCTTGCCTCCGGACTTGGTATCCAGTTGTTTAATAATGCCCACTTTACGCTTATCCAAATGGCCGAAGGTGGTTACCCCTATACTTCCGTAACCGAAGACGGAACCTAAGGCCAAAGTCTCGTCGCAGCCGAATAAGCCTTCATCGGATTCGATGATGGATTGAATAGGCTCGGACAGCCGGCCCTGCTCGGCCAATATATCCAGCTCAATCCCTACCAATATAGCATGCTGAAGCTCCCTCTTATTCAACACGGCATGAACCGATTCAACACACGCCTCCAATGCAAGATTCGGGTCATAGGGCAGCTGCATTTCGAGCACGATCCTAGCAATATCTGCGACCTCCACTCCGCGCTCAGTCAACTTGCGGTAAACTGCGGCCTTAATCTCCTGGCTGTGTACTTGACGTTTCATAGCGGCATCGCCCCTTCTGGCTCCCATAAAGTTTGCAGCTACTAGCAGGATATGATTCCTTCTGTCAAAAGGTTTTCCTATCTATGGATCTTCAACAGAAAAAGCCTCTCTTCCGAAGAAGAGAGACTTTCTTGACCATAGTCCGTTTCAAAGCTTTATTGAGCCAGCTTTACTTTTTCTTTATCCTTCAGCTGATTTTGTCCGGATACAATCAGCTGTTCTCCTTCTTTCACTCCGGACAACACTTCCTGATTCGTTTCATTTAAACGACCCAGCTGCACTTTGCGCTTCTCAGCTATGTCTCCATTCAATACATATACAAAAGTGTCTCCGGCTTCACGCACTACACTCAGTGTAGGAACCGTTACGACAACTTCATCCTTCTCCTCCGTCAGTAAAACCTGTACCTTCATTCCCGGCTTCAGCTTCGTATCCGCATTAGAAATCTCAAGCTCCAGCGGGTACGATTTGGTTTGTGTGCTCATGACATCCGCCAAATAGCTGACCTTCCCTTTCATTTTCTCCGTGCTTCCAGGTATATAGAACATCAGCTCTGTCTTCCCTCTAATCAGCTGAGCTGAGGCTTCGGTAAGCTCCGCTTTAATTTTGATAGGGTCAAGCTGCTGTACTTGAGCCACCTTGAACCCGGCGGACAGCGTCATACCTACCTCTACCGGGAGATCGGTAATCACCCCGTTCACCTGGGCTTTGAGCTCCAGATTATTTAATGTACGATCCGCTTCACGAACCCCCAGATTGGAGGATTCCAGCTGGGTCTGATACTGTGACAACGAATTGGTCGTTTCCAATGTCTTCAGCTTGTTTTTATTGCTTTCCAGGTCCAGGCGTGTATTTTTCAGCTGGGTCTCCAGCTGCTCCAGCTGGAATTTGGTCACAAGCCCCTGATCGAAATCGTTACGCATTTTCGCGTAATTTTTCTCAGCGTCCTTGACGGCCTGCTCGCCTTTGGTAACGGCGTTTTGCAAATCCTCCTTAGAGTTGACCAGATCCTCCTTCGCCTTATCCAACTGTTGGGACGCACTCTTGACGCCAATCAGGTTCTTTTCCTTTTGCAACTGAACGTCGGTAGGATCAAGCCTCAGGATGACGTCGCCCTTTTGCACCATTTCACCGCGTTTTTTCAATATTTCCAGTACATCTCCCGATGCCTTGGTGACAACATCCATCTGTATGGACGAAACGACGTCAGCCACCTGCTCCAGCGGGTCGCCGATCGATTTCTTCTCAATCTTGGCTGCCTTGACAACCTTCAGCGGCGCTTCCGCCGATGGGGTGCTCGGCTGTGCGGCCGGGGCGGACGTACAGCCTGCCAGCAGGGCCGATGTAATGATCACCGCTCCTATGACCTTGGTGCTATGTTTGATTGTTGTATTTGGGCTCCAGTGGTTCAAGTTCATTTGACAATTCTCCTTTTCCTTGGAAGTCGGGCGATGGAAGGTTCCGCTTCGCGTACACCCGACTTTAGGTCTGTATTAATTCGTAGTCGTAGCGTTGGTCTCAATGACCGAGGGGGACTTTTTCTTGAAAAGACCTGCTATCTTCCGCTTGGTGTTATCAATCATTTCATAAATAATTGGAACAATAACCAAAGTGAGCAAGGTAGAGGTCGTTAATCCGCCGATTACAACGACAGCCAAGCCTTTGGAAATCAGCGTCCCTTTGGAAAGACCCAAGCCTAACGGAAGCAGGGCAATTATCGTAGCACCGGCTGTCATAATAATCGGTCTCAGCCGCGTCATTCCCGCATCGATCAAAGCTTCGCGGACGGAGTGTCCGCTTTCTCTAAGCTGCTGTACCCGATCCACCAATACGATGGCATTCGTTACCACGACACCGATCAGCATTAGGAAGCCGATCAGCGAGGTAATATTAACCGACTCATGCGTTACAAACAGCCCTAGCAGGCCGCCGATGGCTGCCAGAGGCAAGGAGAACAATATGGCGAACGGTGCGCTGCCGTTACCGAAGGCCAATACCATAACCAGATAAACAATGAAGATGGAAGCGCCCATCGCAACAAACATTTGCATAAAGCTGGTTTGGATGTCATCCGTAACCCCTTTGACCTCCGGTCTTACACCGTCGGGAAGGGTTAGCGTTTTTAGAGCGGCTCCTACTTTGTTACTTACGCCGCCTTTATCCGCACTGTCAATTTTGGCATTGACCTTCACAATCTGCACCTGCTGTTCGCGGGAAATGGATACCGGAGCATCCACCTGACGCACTTTTGCCACTTCAGCCAAATGAATGGTGGCTCCGGAGGAGGTTTTAATCGGGAACTGGCCGATTTTCTCAACCGAATTTTTGAACGATTTGTCGAGCATAATTTTGGTTTTAAACGTCGTGTTGTCAAATTTCAAATCACCGATTTTTTCTTCAGCAAGCCAGCTTCTGACGGTGTCTGTAATTTGCGCGGAGGATAAGCCGTACAGGCGCGCTTTATTTTGATCCACATTAATTTCGACCTCAGTCTTGGATTCACTCAGCGTGTCCTTAATCTCGGTCAGCTCCGGGAATTCCTTCATTTTATCCTTCACCATCGCAGCGGCCTGCTGCAGCAGCAGCAAGTCGTCACCCTTCAGTGCATAGGAGAAATCCGCTCCACCTGACGATGGTCCGCCTCCGGAGATCAACGTTCCCTCCACTTCAGAGCCTTTAGGCAGCGTATAAGCGATTTTTTCCTTATACTCTTTTACTATCCCCTTTGCATTGGATGCAGCCGAAGCCTCTGCAAAGATAGAGGATCTGTATGGAATCCGATCCGTCGAGTTGTTATAACCAATTAGCGACTCTACGTAATTGAACGTTGGGGCACCTGTCGAATCCTTCGACTCCCGCATAATCGCCTCAATTTCTTTCACCTTGGCATCCATCGATTCGATTGTCGTTTCCCGTGGCATCTTAATGGTGAAATACATCATTTTATCCGATTCGCTCTCAGGCATAAAGGATGTAGAAAGGTTTGGAACGGTTGCGACAATCGTGACAATAAATAAGATAAAGGCAAGCAAAATTGTTTTTTTGCGATTGTTCAGAGACCAGATCAGCGTCTTTTTGTAGCCATTGGAAAACTTACCCAGTGACTCTTCATCATGATGCGCATTGGATTTGCCTTTCATAACAAGCAGCTTTGCGAGCATCGGGATGACTGTCAACGCCACCAGCAAGGAGGACATTAATGCGACAACCAGTGTGATCGCGAAGGGACGGAACACTTCTCCGAGCACCCCGCTCACGAAAGCAATCGGGCCGAAAACACCTACGGTGGTGATCGTAGATGAAGTAATGGCTGACGCTACCTGGGAGGTAGCCAGCTTGATAACCGATTCGTTGCGTTCCTGTGCTTTCTGCAGCTCTGTGTAAATATTCTCAATAACAACGATACTGTCATCAACCACCCGGCCAATCGCAATAGCCATACCGCCGAGGGTCATAATGTTCAAGGAAATGCCCAACGGCCCCATGAACAACAGGGTGATGAGGATGGATAAAGGGATGGAGACGAGAACGATCATCGTCATCCGGATATTTCTCAGAAACAGAAGAATCATGATGGAAGCCAGCACAGCGCCGAGTGCGCCTTCCTGAACCATCCCGTTAATCGAATGCTTAATATCGACGGCACTATTATAAATCGTGTGAAAAACCAGGTTAGGATACTCTTTCTTCCAGCCTTCCATCAATTTATCCGCCTCGGCTGCAAACTCAACCGCATTGGCGCTTTTCGTTTTGTACAGGTTCACACCAATCGCAGGCTTACCGTCCAGCCGGGACAGGAACGTTGATTCCGTAATCGCCTCGACTTTGGCAATTTGCTTCAGCAGCAGTGTATCTCCCGATCCGGTATTCAATTTCATATTTTCAAGGTTGTACACAGTATTCAAATCGCTCTTGACCCGAACCATCTGCTCATTCCCGTTGAAATCAACGGAACCGGCAGGACTCGTTTTCAGTGCCGACTGTATGCTAGAGGATACCTGCCCGGGCATCAAGTCATAATTAGCCAATGCATTGGCATCCAATTTCATCGTCAGAACGGCTTCCTGATTCCCGATGGAATCCAGGTGGTCAATCCCCTTGATCGTATTAAAGCCCGGCTGAATCACGTCTTTGTAAATTTTGTCCAGCTCCTGCTGGCTCATCCCGTTGTTGCCGTAAATGGACAAGTAGTAGACCGGCTCCGAGGCGAAGCCCATCGTCTGTACCTTCGGCTTCTCCGAGCTTTGGGGCAGGATGACGTTCGCAATCAAGCTCTCTACGTCTTTCTTGACATCGTCGGGCTTCTTATCCTGCTCCAGCTCGATCACGATGGACGAGAAGTTGTCGCTTGAGGTGGAAGTCAAATTCTTTATTCCCTCAAGCCCGGCAACCGCCTTCTCCAACGGCTTGGTTATGTCCTCGAGCACGTCCTTTGGAGGTGCAGTATACTGCGTATTAATCAAAACGACAGGAAAGGAAATGTCGGGCATACTCTCTACCTTTAAGGTAGTGGATGTGTAAATCCCTCCCGCTAACAACAGCAACATAATGATCATGACCGCTGTTATATTTTTCATAGAAAACTGTGTAAGCTTATTCATTGGTTTACTCCTCCATCACATGGGCTACGATAGTTAGACGAATCTTTCGTCATCTCCCCTTCAATAATTTGGATTTAAAGGAAAAGGAAAACTCCGTACGGCCTGCTTGCAGTTTATTGAGACGAAGAAAGAAATAACGTTTTTTTCCGTTCGTCCCACTCCTCTTCCAATCCGTCCAATCGCTTCAGAAAAATCTCGTACAGCGCCTGCATCTCAATAAATCTGCGCTTGCACGCATCATAGGAAGGCTTCTCTTGTTCATCCACCTCGGCGATCGTAGCAAACACCTTTAATGTAAACTCGATCTGCTGCTGGATCCGGCGTAATTTCTCGATACTGGATTTCACACCCGTCATGCAAAAGTCATCCGCTATGTAATAATAATCTTTGCGATCGTTGTTCGTTGGCAGCTTGTAGCACATGCTGTGCCTTTCCAGCGTCCGAACCTGCACACTAATCGCAGCCTTCGTTACCCCTAGATCATCAGCCATCTGCTGTAGACTGACAGGAGCGGGAGAGAACAACAGGTAGGCAAAAATTTTACCGACCAACGGACTGAAGCCGTCGTTCTCAAAGGAAAGAGACATATGATTGCTTATGTTCAACTTTAAGTCAGTAAAATCCGTGGGTACTCTCATAGTCGTCTCCTCTGATATCATCGTTAAGAATATTGTTAACGATAATAACATAATGCGCGTGGAAAAAAGTGTCAATATGTCCTGAACAAATTTAATCAACACTTAACAAATGAAATGGGGAATGAACGATGAACATGGAGAAACCGCCTTTGCTATTGCTTACGCGCACATAGCAAAGACGGTTTCAAACGATGTTTTGTTACATCATCATGGCCCAATACAAAAAATTAATCCGTGGTGGAAAACCAGTCAATCTTTTGGGAAGCCAGCAGCTTCTTATGTCCTTGGAATGAATCATAGATGCTCAGCTTATACGTTTTCAACGTTTCCAAGTGAAAGATGAGATCGTCATCCTGATTCGTAATACGAAATTTCTCATGCTTGCCCAGCCTGATTTTATTATCTGTGGTGGTGTTATCCGCATTCGTAGAAGCATCCGGCGGCAATACATCAAAATCTTTAAAGTCGAATTCCTTTGTAAATTCCTTGTTGCCCTTCTCATCCTCAAAGCCAAATATCAGCTTGCGGCCTTCCATATTGGATTCTACCAGTGCATTCTTGGTAAGCTCGTAATCGAAGGTGAGTCTCAATTCATTGCGATCGAGCCATGTATTGATGCTTCCAATCGATAAGCTGTAAGGGTACAAGTCTATATTTTTCAGTTGGTTTTGTACAGTAAACGCTTCCGAAGGCAGCCATAAAGCAGAAGCATTCACATAGGCGTCAGGCTTCGCATCCAGCTCGGTGAATTTGCCTTCTGTCACCGCTTCTCCAATAAGTGCATGCATATTGGAGGTCAGGAAGCCTTTGGGCACCTCGCTCGACAGCAATAATAACGCCGCGCCTCCCGGGCTGACTTTATTTTTTATCTCAGTAATGGCTGCAGGATATACAATGCCATCCGAAGTCTTAAATTGTGCGACGAGCTTCGAAACATCAGTAAACCGTTTCTCCATATTCGTTGCTTCAAGCTGTACCGTAAACATATCGGACGTATCGCCGGCATACGTATTTACCGCCCTCACTTTGTAGCTGGCGCTGCGTCCGACGCCTGCCACCTTGACCGCTTCGCCGACATTGTAATACGGAACATTCAGCAGCTCGGAGCGATGGACGAAATCCAATAAATCCTCCTGCGTATTCTCACCTGTCTTCTCCTGAAGGACCAGCTTGACCGTAGAAAATGTATAGGTATAAGGAATTTTACCGATGAATTGATAGTTGACCGCGCCATCCTTGGGCAAGCCTATCACCTTATCAGTCTGAATCAGCTTTGCCTCAACCTTGATCGAATCATCCAGCTTGAAATATCCGGTTAATTCAGGCAGGGGCAGCGCGTCTTCTCCATGATTCAGCAGGGTCAGATTAGCCGTCAAAATGTCCTGATCCTCCCAGGGGAGACGCTGAAATGAGTTCAGCTTGGTTGTATAGGTACCATCCTTATTCGAAAAAGGATACTCTCTGCTGGAATCGACGCTATCCGGCTCAGAAACAGGAGGCAGATTAAAATAAGCAATTGGCACATTCAGCTTGATATCCGATGCATACTGCACAATAACAAGCTGCCAGCCCTCTCTGCTGACGGAAGCCGGAACGGATCCGGACAGCTCGATTTCTTTATCCATCTGAGGATTGATGGAGACATCCTTCAGATTTTTGGCATCCAACGGATACAAGTAGCCTTGACTGGTGCGGATTAAAAATTGATAGGCCGGAACAGCAGCCGTTCGGTTTCCGACATTTTCGAGCTTTAATATGACAGTAGGCGTCACATTTTTCTCGTTTTTGGTCATCAGAACCTTTTTGACTGTTGTCCTCATTTGTGTACCTGACATTTCAATGACGTGCGGCTCGGAGACCGGAGTCACAACCGAATAATCTTCGGGAACCGGAACCTCACCCATGCTTCGTTCAAAATTGGGCTGGCTGAAGTCCCATTTGATCACTTCAAAAACAAGATCTTTCAGTTCGGTCGTTTCATTGACCGTTGCGTAGAAATTTATATCCTGCACCGATTTGGCGGTAATGCGGTTCTTTTCCTTATCCTGGGGCAGCACGCGAACCGAAATTTGATTGCCGTCTTTGGTTTTCAGCTTTATCCAGTAGTCGATAAACAGCAAATCGCTGCTGCTCTCATTGTGAACACTGATCGTGAAGGTGACCGTTTTACTGCCTTTCTCAGGCAGCAGGTATACATTTTTCACTTCAAAGAAGCTGTCTCCGTTCAAATTGATTTGACCCAAAGCAGGCGCCGATCCGGTAGACAACGATGAATTGGAGCCTGTTGAAGAAGAAGAGGAGCTGCTGCCGTCATCGGCCAACGCCGGTACGGCGGACCCTAAAGTCAGCGCCGCAGACAGCAGCCAGACACATGCAGCCTTGTTGTTCCATACCATGATATTTAACATCCTCTCTGTAGTTGCTCTTTTTAGTAGGTAAACCCACTTATCCTATAGGAACTGCTTGGGCGGAGTTGATCGGCCCGTTCGGGTTCTCTTTGATTTGCTGGAGCATCGCATCCCCTTCGGTCTGCCATTGCTTCAATGCGTCCCGTACCTGAAGCTTCCCTTGGGACACTTCATTAAATAATCGGCGGCCGATTTCCTGAACCTGATAAATATTCGGTTTTTCACGATAAATTTTGGTGTCCTGCTGCGGAGCCGGGGTTAGTGTCGTAAAAGCCTCCATATGGAACTGAACGCCATCCTTCGGCTTAATATATTTTTTACGGGCCACAATATTATACGAGCTGCTCGCTTTCAGCCTGGCCCACTCCTCACCGTTGACAAACTTGATGAACTTCCAGGCATCCTCCAAATTTTGCGCCTTCGCATTGATTCCCATAATACCGTTCATATTCATATAGCCGCCTACATCCGGCGCCTCGGGGTGTACAGGCAGTGTAACAACGTCCCAATCGATCGGAGTGAAGCTTTTATAGTTCTGGGCATTCTTGTTGGCGTTCGTGATTTGGTTGATTTGGCCGTAATTAATAAGGGTCATCGCCACGCGGTTGGATAGAAAATCATCGTGCTGGAACGGGTTAAAGTCTTCTCCATTCGCATTCATCATCCGGGATTTCATCATGGAGGGGTCCTGTTGATCCGGCACCACTTTATCCTGCTTCAGCTGAAGCATGGTCTTCCAAACCTTTTCCCATTGATCGGAATCGACTGTCATTTTCTCGCCTTTATCATCAAACATACGGAGCTGCAAGGGCGTCGTATACAGCTGCATGGCATAAAACAGATCGCCCATCGGCTGCGGCGAGAACGAAAATCCGTATTTCCGATTTTCCCCCTCCCCTTTCCCCAGCCGCTTGGCGAGATCGAAGGTTTCCTCCCACGTCATTTTATCTTTAGGGTACGGCACTCCCGCTTCGTCGAACATCCTTTTGTTATACACCAAAGCGGAGGAGTTAAAGGTCGGTGCCAGAGCGTAAAGCTTCCCGTCGCCCGCCTTCTTCAACCCTTCGATCACGGCAGGAACCATATCCGAGGTATCAAATTTATCCTTCGTGAGGAGCGGATCCAATTGGGTCAGCATATTATTGGTGATCAACTCCGGAAGCTGATCGTAGGAAACCATCACGATGTCGGGAGGGTTGTCCCCCTGCATCACTTCCTTCAGCTTATCCATCGGATCGATCTGCTTTTTGTTCGGGTCCATTCTTCCGTAGCGCATACTGTCATCCAGCGTCGGGATAATTTCGATCTTAATATTCGGGTTCGCAAATTCAAAAATTTCAGTAAATTGCTGACGGAAATATTCATCGTCCCCATAGCCGAAGCTTGTCGCCACACGAAGCACTCTCTCGGTCTTGCTGTCATTGCTTGCCGTCTGGGAACAGGCTGCCAATACAGGTACGGCAAGTCCCGCACATAAGGTGACCGATGCCGCCCTTTTTGCCCAACGTTTCATTAGGGAACCCCTCCTTAGCCTCTTTCGGATTCAACTTTTTCTTGCATTGCGGACAATGATTTCGGAGAACGGATCATAATCTTCTCTCCGTCGAATTCCATCGATGCCTTCGAATCAATTTGAAGCGCCTGAAGGTATGCTTTTGGAATTTGCAGCCTTCCGGCTTTATCCAGGACCACATACTCCTCGTGAACATCATGCATCGGCTCCAAGTCAGTACCCGAACCCGGGTCCGAATCGTCGAGATTCGGGTTTCTTTTAATAAATTCAGTGCTGGTCATACCGTCTCGGATTGCTACAACCCGATCCACCTTGCTTGCCAATGCCATATCATGAGTAACGATGACAATCGTCACACCCAGCTCCCGGTTCAATCTGCGGAAAATATCCATGATCCGGTCCGAAGTCTGGGTATCCACCGAGCCTGTCGGCTCATCGGCCAACAGCAGAGAAGGCTTATTCGCAAGCGATATCGCGATAGCCACCCGCTGCTGCTCCCCGCCGGACAGCTGCTGCAGCTTGTTGCCCATGCGCTCCTTCAGACCGACCCACTCCAGCAGCTGCTTCGCATAAGCGCGATCATACTGGCCGCTCAGCATCATCGGCATTTCAACATTCTCCAAGGCGCTCAAAAAGGGTACCAGATTACGGGCATTGTTCTGCCAAATAAACCCGACCGTACTGCGCTTGTACTCTACCAGCTCCTCATCGGTCATCTTGAGCAAATTCCAATCCCCTACCCGAACAACGCCTGCCGACGGCCGGTCCAAGCCGCCCAGAATGTTGAGCAGGGTGGATTTTCCGCTGCCGCTGTTGCCGATAATTGCCATCATTTCACCAGGAGCAACGGAAATATTGAGACCTTTGAGCGCGACGACCTCGATGTCGTCGGTCTTGTAAATTTTGACCAGCTCTTCACACGAAATCATCGTTTATTTCTCCTCTCCGAGCTTCACAGCTTGATGTACCCGCAGCCTGCGGATGTGCAGGAATAAGAGCAGAGCACCCGTCAGCATCATAAAGGCCACCACTACATACAGCTGGTCCGTATCTCTGGCGTTAAACACAACGCGGAACGGAGGCACCTGCGTCTTCACATTCTCCGCGGTTTGCAGAAACGGGAGAAACAAATAGCTGGTCAGCTTGCCGATACCTATCCCAAGTCCGATAGACAACCCCGCGGTAAACCCCTGCTCCAACAGCAGCATCCCTGTCAGCTGCCTGCGGGATAAGCCCATGGCCCGGAGCACGCCGAATTGAACGACACGGCTCGATAAGTTGAAAAACCAATATAAAATATATCCGATTAACGACACCAGAACCGAGACGAGGAAGCCGAGACTTAAAATACCGAAGACACCGCCGCGTGCAGGATGCTTCTTCTGAGCGATCAGCTCGTTGCGTACATCCTTTACGCTTGCAATCTGGATCTGCTTGGCATTTAGCGCTTCCAGCAGCGGTGCCACCTTGGCTCCTTCCTTCATCTTCAGCCAGACCTCGTAGGGAGTCACCGGTGATTGATCGTAAATATAGTCCAAATTCGCGATAAAAAACGGCATCTGCTCCGGGTACTGGCTAGGCCAATAGGGTACGGCAGCCACAACGACGAATTCCACGAGCTGCTGTTGGATCGAGATGCTGAGAAGGTCCCCGACCTTGATATGATTCTTCTCTGCGAAGGAAGTCGGAATAATAACCGACTGCTCGTACGTCCCCATCAGGTTCAAGTAACGGTTCGGATGAACCTGAAACAGATCTTTGCGAAACCAGGCGACCTTGGCAAAATCGACATTGTCGATCCCCATCAGCATCCCCTGACCGAGCGACTTGCCGGAGACGACAACATTTCCTTTGGTTCTAAGCACCCGTGCCGCATGCTCGACACCTTCAAGCTGCTGGAACACAACAAAAGGTGGCTCCACATACCTCAGCTTGGGTGGCGGCGGCTCCTGGCCGTTCCCTCCGGCTGCCCCCATGCCGGGGCTGCCTCCCCCGCTCTGTGTTCCTCCGCCGGCTCCGGACCCGGCGCTTCCGGTGCCGCCTTTGCCACCATCTGTGGGGCCTCCAGAGCCTGTACCGCCGCTGACGCCCCCATCCTGCCCCCCAGATACATCCTGGGACAGCTCGTCGGATACGCCTTCCCAGACCGCCTGCATGATCACGTCCGTTCCATAGGCGTACAGAATACGATCCGTCGAATTCATATCGATCGTCCTCGCTGCCGATGAATTATACACGCCGAGACCAAGGGTAAGGATCAACAGCAGCATCAAAGGGTAGTACGACTGCGCCGAACGGGATAACTGGGTAAGGGTCAAGTAGACGGGTACAGGCAGAAACCTTTGTCCGAGCCAGTTCCACAAGCGAAGCAGCCATGGAAAGATGCGCAGAAAAAACAATCCGAACGCGATAATCGACAGCGCCGGTACGAAAAACAACAACGGATGCACCTGCAGCTGATCCGTGGTCAAGCCGGTCTGAGCGGATAGCAGCTGCCGCTGATCAAATAAATAATAGCCATATCCTACAAGCGCGATGAGCAGCACATCGAGAAACCATTTTTGCCAAAAAGGCTTACGGTCTGAACGCGCCAGCTTCTGCTTATAGCTGACGATGGAGGAACGGGCGTAAACAATTGCCGGAATCACGCTAGCTCCGAGAGCTATTAGTACTGCCAACACGCCGTAAAGCAGGGCTTCCCGGGAAACCCCGACGGGCACCGCCTTCCGGTCCACGAAGGTTAAGAAGCCGCTGGAGGAGCCGATGCTTTTGGCCATGAACCAACCAAGCATCGGTCCGATGATGATTGCGACAGCACCCAGCAGCAGTCCCTCCAGTACATAGACCCCTATGATTTGCCGCGTACTGCCACCCCGGCTGCGCAGTACCGCTATCACACCGCGCTGCCTTTCCAGCGATTGGCGGGCGTTCATAACAATATAATAGAAGACCATAGCAATCATCGGCGCCGCCAAAGTAAACAGAAGAATTTGCAGCTGCAGGCTCTGTGTCTTGAATTCCTGCAGCAGCGGGATGAAGGACACATCCACCCGGGTATTTTTCAGCTTCTGAAACAATGTAATGTCCAGACGCTCCAGCTTACTCTCGAGTGGAGAAAGCTGACTTGTTTGAATGTTGCGCAAATCGAAAGCATAATACCAATTCGCCAAATTAAGCGGAATTTTTTTCTGCTGTATGATGTATTCATCAAACCCGGTCTCGCTCATGAAGAAGGTGTTGAGCATCCCTTCCATACCTTGAAACCAGTAAGGACTTGTTCCCTGCTTCGCCTGAATCGTACCGACGACCTTCACTTTCAGCGGAGCAATCCCGAGCCCACCGCTGATCGGATAATTAAACACATCACCGACATGGATATCGTTGCGGTACATCGCTTCTTCCATCATGACGGCCTCCACGATGCCGTTCTTCACTTGATCGGAAAACCATTGTCCCTGCTTGATATCAATCTGATCCTTGAGCCCCGTTTGTGCCATCAGGGTCATTTGGCGCTTCTTGCTCGGATCGATCTTCTTCGGATCGTCGGGCGACAGCTGCGAAGCGCGGATCGAATAGCTCTTGACATAGGCTTCGTAGGGAAAAGCGATCGTACGCGGAAGTTCATTCTGTATGTATTGATCGACCTCACGCAGCGCATCAAGATCGGCCCGGTCGTTTCCTGACGCCTGGTAGCGGATGAGCACGGATCCTGCAGGGAGACCGCCGTTTTTTTCCTCCAGCGACTTGGATACTACGCGTTTCAGCGATCCGTCCGCATACATCGGGATGCTGGTCGTAAACGCAACCGCCATGATCAGTCCGAGCAGCGAGCTTAACGTGAGCCACCGGGTGTTCCACATTTTGCGGTATAAAAACCGCAGCATCGACATCAGCGGCCCACTACTTTCTGCCCCGGCGTTAGTCCCTTCAAAATTTCAACGTCCGTCGCCGTCTGCTGTCCAATCTCCACGTCCACTTCCTTCTTGTTGCCCTGCTCGTCCACCACCTGAACATAATTGCGTCCGGAATACGACCGTAAGGTCGATAACGGTATCGTAACCGCCTTCTCCTTGCGTTGGGTAATAACCGAAACACTGAGCGGCGTACCGCGGTTCAGCCCTTGCGGAAATGCGTCCAGGGTGACGACCAGGTAATTTTCGATGGAATCGATAGGCTTGCCTTGGCCGTTGTTGTTTCCCTGCAATCCGCCGGTACCGCCATTTCCGTTCGTTGAGGCTTCCTTCGGATTCGGCAGCTGCAGCACCTTGCCTTTATGCTGACCGGCCGAGTTAATATCGACAACGGCTTCCATGCCGACCGCGACTTTTTTGACATCCTCCGTATTCAGCGAGGCGACGACCGTCAGCTGAGATAAATCCGCTATCGTGGCTACCGCATCATAAGCTTTGGCCGTGTCGCCCTTCTTTAAATAAACCGAGACGACGGTTCCGGCAAAAGGGGCTGTCAGCTTGGCTCCCGCCAAGGTGCTTTCCAGCTTGTTCAGCTCTTCACGCTTCAGCTCGAAATCGATCTTCGCCTGCTCCAGCGACTCGGCACTCATCTCGTCCGCCTTGCGAAGCGATTCGATCATGGTCAGCTCGTCTTTGCGTGTCTGAAGCCTTTTTTGCTTCAGCTGGCTTTCCAGCTCGGACACGTCCAGCTCTGCGATCAGCTGCCCCTGCTCGACTTTATCGCCGCTTTTGACAAGTATATTCTTGATTCTTCGATTGTCATCATCTGTAAAATACAGATCCTCTTCCTTGGTCGCCATCAATCTGCCGGAACCCCGAACCTTGGTTTCAAGCGTATCGGTCTTCACGGTAAATTCCGGCTTCTTCGACAGCTTCGGCGGATTCACGGCAGGAAGGGCTTCTTCCTCGTCTTCCTTGGGAAGCAGTGAACAGCCTGTGCTTACGAAGGCCATCGTTACCAGACACATGGTGACAAGAAGGGGGGTGCCCGCTCTTCTCAGGACATGCCTTGCTGCTGGTTTGATCAAGGATGGCCTTTCAGCCTTGTGCAGGCGTCTGTGTATGGATAAACCTTCCATCCACCATTTCGTATACATGGTCGGCAACCTCCATCATTGTCGGATCGTGAGTAGTCATGCAGATGGTTACCTGCTCGGTTTGAATGATACTTCGGAACACGGCCATGACCTGCGCACCCATCTGGGAGTCAAGCTCTGCCGTAGGCTCATCGGCTAACAGCAGACTGGGACGGTGCGCAATCGCCTTGGCGATAGCGACCCGCTGCTGCTCTCCTCCGGACAGCTCGAATGGGCGATGATGCATCCGTTTGCCTAACCCGACGAGCTCCAGGCAATGGGCGGTTCGAGCTTTCCATTCAGAGCGGGGGACATCCGCCATCCGCAAGGCAAGCTCTACGTTCTCCCATGCCGATAGCAGCGGCATTAGAGCAAACGACTGGAAAATAAATCCCATTTCCTTGCGCCGTATCGAGGTTCTCTCATCATCGCTGCACAAGTGGAAAGGATAATGTTTGAACATGATCTCCCCCTTGTTCGGCTGATCCAATCCCCCGATCAGGTTAAGCAGCGTCGTTTTCCCCGAGCCGGAGCGTCCTTTTAACATCACCAGCTGGTTCGGATACAAAGACATCTCAATGCCTTTCAGCACAGGCAGCTGTTGCCCGCCTACCGGGAAAGATCGCTCCACGCCGGATACGCTCAAAAGCCGTACGGGCGCATCCGTCTGCGCGGAATCTTTATGCAGGGATTCGGGATCGGCCGCTGCTGCCTGCTGCTCTCTTTTCGCCGATTGAAGCCACCGTAACATAAGATCCCTCCTGCCAGAATTACGTTTATATGTATCTATCAGACCATTACTACCATATTATAGACGAATTAAATTTGAAAAAGGTTACAAATTGGTTCGAAAATAAAATAGGGTGCAATTGCCCCAATGAAGCACAATAAGACCCATAGGAGTCCTTATTGACAAGAGCTCCTAGGGTCTTACGGGATGTTTCATTTACACTTCAATTCATTCTAAATCAGGTCCAGCGTAGGCAGCCGGGTTAAGTCCTTCCCCGTTGGCCGCTCTATGGATTGACCATTGGCGCGAACCAATGTGTAGTATTCGTAATTACCAATGACTGTGTAATCGGCATGCATGACTCCCGGATACGCCCGATTAACCGAATAAATCTGGCTCTTATACGCCTGCAATGCCCTTCCTTTATGTTGGCGGAACTCACTTATATCCACCTTTGCCGTTATGCAGCACGTTGCTTCAGGTCCGGACTCTTTGCAATGATCATAGTAGTGCGGAATCGAATTGTAATAGAATGCAGGCAGACCTCCGCTCGGATACTTCCCCTCCGACCTGGTCACAGCCAGCTCCGTTGCTTTGGAAATGGCTATATGGTCAAGATGACCTGTGACGCCATCCGGTGGAAAGGTGACGATGATGTCAGGCTGTATGGCAAGTATGCTCTCTTTGATTTGCTCCGCCAATGAGTCGAGCCCCTGCTCGTGCAGGGCTCCATCAGGGTGACGATATAATACAATATTCGTTACGCCTAAAAAAGCGCAGGCTGCCTTCAGTTCCTCCTCACGATGCCTAGCCAATTGCTCCCGGCAATCGAACTGAAACGCCCCGGATTTCCCCTTGCACCCCGAAGTCGCACAAATTAGGTAAACTTCATGCCCGCTGTGACGGGCTTTGGCCATCGTGCCGCCAGCTGCAAAGGATTCATCATCAGGATGGGCAAAGACGAATAACCATTTTTTACTCATGCTCCTTCAGCTCCCTGCATTATGGATTGGAGATCATTTCAAGCTCACTGCTCCAGGCCGGCATTCAAATAGGATAACCCCATCGCAGTAATACCGAATATCGGTTCATTGTGTAAAGTTTCCAGCTGAGACTTATCCGCGTATGCCCTTATTTGTTGAGTCAAAAGGTGACGAATCACGGTGTCATTTTGCAGTACGCCGCCTTGCAGCATGAGCTTAAAGGGAATATCCCGCAGCTGAAGCCGGTCAATGACCGCTTTGACAGCAATAAATAATTCGTCGCTTGCAGCTGTAAGGATCCGGTGAGCCTCACTGTCCCCGGCTGCAGCAGCCAGACTAACGAACTTGGAAAGGTCGCTCAACTTCTCCACAGAGTAGTCGTTGCCGTATATCCAATTAAATAATTGTTCGGGATGGCTGACCCCCATATGGGGAAATATCCATTCCTCCAGGCGGGTCGCCCTTCCTCTGCCGTCGTGGGCCCTTAACATGGCCGTGACCGCTTGCTTGCCTATCCAGTATCCGCTGCCTTCATCGCCTGTCCGATGCCCCCATCCCCCCGATCTGGCTGAGTCCCCTGACCCGTTAATGCCATATACGATCGATCCGGTTCCTGCGATGACGAGAATACCCGGAGTTCCTGACGCAGCTCCCAGCAAGGCGGACAATCCGTCATTTTCAACGATAAGCCTCTTCACTTGAACGGACTGCTGAACTAAGGCTTCGTTCACGATGTCCATGATGATATTTCGATCATACGTAGTGTCCAGGCCGGCCAGAGCAAACACGGCACATTCGATTTCTAACGATAAAGCTGCTTCCGCATATTCGGCAGACTGTCGCTTCGCCCAATCTCGTACAGCCTCATGAATCCCATTGGACAGCTCCCTGATTGCCGCATCCCTGCCAACGCCTTGATAATTGCACGAACCGCCTCTTCCTTGTCCCAGCAGGCTACCTGCTTTATCCATCAAAACAACCTGGCTTTTCGTTCCGCCCCCGTCCACGGCCAATAAAGGAATTCGGATTATCCGTTCCATCACGACGATTGGCTCCAACTTAATATAGTTTGATCCAGATGCTGCAGTGCACGTTCATTTTGATCCTGAGCTCGTTGAAGCCACAGCTCGTGGACTTTGTGCTGCTGCTTGCGCGACTCAATAAATCGACTCATTTCCGCAGGATTGGGTCCTCCGAGAAGCGAGCGCAGTTCAATGAAGTGAACCGGATCCAGCGCCTTATCCAAAGCTTCCTGGTCGAGCGATACCTTACGCCCAATGACAAGCTGAGCCACTTCATTCACAAGCGGCAGTGTAATTTCATGAGCTGCCAGCCCCTCCTGCACCGCTTTGTTCACGACACCGCTGACAATATGATGAGCCGTTCTAAAGCAAAGCGCATCCGTCCTTACCAACGTATCTGCCAGCTCGGTTACCGTTGCGAAGCTTTCTTGCGTCCGCTGCCTCAATACTTCCTGATTGACGTCCATCGTCCCGATGACGGCGGCCAGCAAGCGGTATGCCTTGTCCATAAGATCAAGACTTTTCCATGCGTAAGGCTGCATATCATCCTCCGTATCCACAATATCGCCGAACGGCGTATTATGAATCATCGTTAACACCGTACCTGCATTGCCTGCGCAGCTCGACAATAAGGCCCTAAGATGCTCCAGTGAAACCGGATTGCGTTTCTGCGGCATAATCGAGCTGATTTGGACATAGGGCGCTGCAACCTTCAACACCCCAAACTCCTGCGTGCACCATAACAAAAGATCCTGAACAACTCGTCCGAGGTTGATCGCCGCTAATTGGACGGCTGAAGCTGTTTCCCCCAAATAATCCGCCCCGCCGATGGCGTCATAAGAATTTTCTATCAGCTCGTCAAAGCCCAGCAGCTCCATCATCCGCTCCCGGCTTACGGGAAATCCCGAAGTTGTCAAAGCCGCGGCCCCCATGCTGCTGCGGTTGCAATTGGCGTATGCAGCAGTCATGCGGCGAATATCCCTGCCCAAGGAATCAACGACCGCACTCACATAATGAGCCATCGTTGTAGGCTGAGCTTGCTGCGTATGCGTGTAACCGATCATCACGGTTTCGGTATGATCTGCTGCGAAAAGAAGCAAATGCTCCTTCAGGTGCAGGGCGGAGGACAGCGTTGTGAGCAATTTCTCCCGAAGAACCATGCGATAGATGGAAATGCCCATATCATTGCGGCTTCGGGCCAAATGCAAATTTCCTGCGATCTCCCCCGCATGCTCCAGCAGCTCATGCTCCACTTGAAAAAACAAGTCCTCAAATGCTCCCGAATACTTCGCCTGCTGCAGCGCAGCCAGATCCAGCTGCTGCAAGGCTCTAGCGATATGCTTCGCATCGCCTTCGGTAATCAGCTGCTGCTCCAGCAGCATAATTAAATGAGCCTTATTAATCGCCATCATCGGCCCTAATAAATGCTGCTTCGCTTCATTAAAGGCAGGCTCCAGCACAACCTCCGCATACGTTTTGCCCGGAAACGAGATGCCTTCGCTGCTCAATAACCGCTCTTTATATCCCATTACGGTTAACCGTCCTCTCCGTCTTTTCTTTTTCTGTTCTCCAGCCAGCTGCGTATTAACCGGTTCATATTGCGGGAAGCCTCTTCCACAATCGCTGTCCCGGCCTCAAAGGACGTTTGGCTGATTTGGCCTGTATAACCATTCCAGCCTTGGGGTGTGCCTTCTACTAATATATAAGGAAGCGAGGCTAAAGCAGGCTTTGAAGTCAAATCGGGATCGGTTGGCTGCACGGTAACCAAATCAGGCCGGAACGCTTTGACGGCTGACATTTCATAAGGACCTCCATGTCCCCTTCCGGTTGTTCCCTTAAAATAGCCTTCCTGCTCTGCGAACTCTAGTGACACCATCTGCCACCAGTTAATAAGAAGAAAACTGGCGTCCGGGTAGCGGCCGGTAACGGCCTCAGCCACGGTGCGGGAAGGTCCCATGTTGGCATCATGGGCATTCAATAAGACGATATTGCGGAGTCCCAGCTCGCAAATTCCTTCAACGATATCCGTTAAGTACTCGGTATACACCGAGGGCCGAACCGAGATCGTTCCGGGGTAATGTCTTGTTTTGCCCGGACAGCTGGTAAATGAAACTGTAGGATAAATCAAGGGCCGCAGCTCCGCAGCCACATGCTCTGCAAAGCCTTGGGCCAGAATGATATCCGTACCGAGCGGGGAATGGGGCCCATGATATTCTACCGAGCCTAAGGGAAGGACGGCGAATTGAGCCTCGGCCTTTACTCCTTCCAATTCCCTTCCATGAACTTCAATGACGTGCATCGGGAAGCTCCCTCCTAAGAATGGCAGACACCCGGAGGGCTTCCTAAAGAAACAAGAAGCCCTCCGAATGCCGTTTCATTTATTGCTTTTGACTGATCATATTAACGAACATCCGGATCGAGCCCGGAACGAGGCTTGGAATTTCACGATACCAAACCAAGGAGCTGTAGGTGTAGATGCCTTTGCCGTAAGGAGCGGATAAGAAGGTGCCGGTAAATTCTTTCTCTCCCGGATCCCCGTTAGAAATCAGCTCTGTGTATTCCTTGCCCCACTCCGATGGATTGTAGGCGGAGCGGTCTTGAATCCATTGATCCCAATCCGCATCCGTAATTTTATTCGGATAGTTGAACATCGGATGCTCCGGTGCAAGCATCGTCACTTTGGAGCTTTCGTCGGTCACGCGCCACTCAATGAGCGGAGCCCCAATTTTAATCGGATAAGGAGCAAGCTCAGGTGTCCACTTATCCTCAGGCTTATGATATTGAACGACCAGATTGCCCCCATTCTCCACATAGCTAAGCAGCCGCTGGTTGCTCGGGATCAGCTCAGGACGGAATGCATAGGCACGGATGCCAAGCACAATCGTATCGTACTGGGATAAATCGCCGTACTGGATATCCTTCGCATCCAATTTCGTTACCTGGACACCTAGCTGGCTTAAATATTGGTCAATATTGTCAAAGCCACTGGACACATAGCCGACCTTCAATTGTTCCGGCACTTCAAGCTCAAAAGCCTGAATTTTCAATTCAGCCGGCTGGATCATATACGTTTTGCCGATATGCGGGTATTCGATCGTTTGAGCCCCCTCGGTGCTTTGAATCCCCCCGTTCGACGCAATGGCCTTCACCGTATATTTACCCGGTTCGACCTTGGAGGAGCCTTTCACCGAGAAAGCGACTGATTTGGTTTCCCCTTTGGCTGCAAAGCTCAGTTCCTCCGCGGCCGGCTCTACCGTCCAGCCTTCCGGTACATTCAAGGAAACGGTCGCTTTAGAAGCACCCGGCGTATAATTGCGGACCGTCACCTTCACCGGAATCGGTTCACCGGTTTTGAGCGTGTTCAGCACCGTTGCACTCGGGCTCAATGACATCGAATACGGCGGCAGGACAGCTACGGCATTCTGAGGAGTCACTTTAAGCCTGGTGGTAGTGTCGAAAGCCTGGTACTCTACGTTGCCGGTCAACACCGGTGCAGCGTAAGGCTTGAATTCGGCCGCATTCGCAGGTACCGATACATCGTAAGCAGCGGAGACGGTTTGATTGGTGCCAAGCTTATCAAAGCTGACTGCGCCTGCAGGCTTAGCCGTCCACCCCTCCGGAACATTCAAGCCCAGCTTGATATTTTTCAACTCCAGCGTCCCACCGTTAAACGCGGTAACCACAACTTGCACGGATTGGCCTGCGACAAGCTCTCCGGCTGCCGGCTTTACTTTGGCTACGACCGATGCGGCCTCCATGCTTGCTTTATTCAACTGCTCTTCCTTGACACGCAGCCGATATAATAAATCCACCTTCGTGGCATTGTCGAGATTCGATGCATTTACATCGGCTAGCGCATTTTGCACATCGGCTTTCATCGCGTGAACTTCCTTGGCAACTCCTGCAAAGCTTGGATAAGCTGCGATGACCTTCTCCGAATCGCTTTGCAGCACACGCAAATCCTTTGTCACCTTGTTGTCCTTGCCCTTGGTATCGATTTCTTTGGCTAAATCCTCGAACGTATAGGCAATGCCGTCAAAGAAGTCCGTTTCTTTATCTTTCAAGGCTGTCGTACTCGATTGCAGCTTATAATAATTGCTGAACAAGTCCGGTTTGGCCGGTCCTTCATCATAGTTGCGTCCCATCCCTTGGCTCTTGTGCATGAAGCGGGACTCTTCCCCAAGCTGCAGATAGGAAGCTCCGTAGATTTCATTGTAGTCGCCGATCGGGACGACAACGCTGTAATCCTTTGAGCTGGCCGGCACATACAGCTTCTTTACCTGCCATGGCTGCAGCCCTTTTTGCAAATGCTCAGGAAATACGTTCGGATCGGCCGCATCCTTAAAGGCTCTGACGGTGATGACGTTAATGGCTCTGTGATGTCCATGCGTGGAGTTTTCATTTAAAAAGGACGGGTACACGATGTCCGGCCGGTCTTCCCGTATTTTGCGGATGAACCGTTCGTATACAACGGAATCGCCCCATTTGGCCAGCGTCTCATCCGGGCTTTTCGAAAAGCCAAAGTCAAATATCGGATCGTTGATATCCTCGCTGAGCATGCCAAGCGTAATATTCGTCACCTTGGATGCCTCCTGCAGCTCGCGGGTCCGTATAATGCCCAATGCGTTGCCCAGCTCGCTGCCGATCTCATTCTGTCCCCCTTCTCCCCGATTCGCAATCACGCTGAACGCGTTCACTCCCTTACCCAGGGAGAGATATGCCAACGTGGCACTATGCTCATCATCCGGGTGAGCTCCCGTATTCATGGCGCTGGCTATCGTCGTTAGCGGCTTAATGGACTTCCACAGGTCTACAATCCCCCGATCCGCCTGGGCCGGCTGTGCCCCTAACGGAAACAGAAGACTGCCCGCTACCGCAATACTGGTAATGACCGAAAGCATTGTCGAGCTCGTTTTCCTAAGCCTCAAGTTAACTCCTCCTTTGATTACATTGTTGTAGCCTCGGCAGCTTTATGACCGCAGGTCAATCTTCATTGAAAGCCTGCAGCTATCATCACGTGGACGCCCACGATATGACCGGTTGAAGCGGAGTTTAGACCGCTGTGCCTGCCTGATCGCCTGCGATTTTTCTTGAAATGAACAGCACGATCACAATCAGAATGATTTGCAGAACGCCATAAGCACAAGCGGTGCCAAATTCAAAGGAGTACATACGCTGGAAAATCTCGACGGAAATCGGTGCGGTTTTGGCCGTGAATAATAAAATCGAAGAAACGAATTCGCCGATGCCTTGCACAAAAGCCAGCAGCGTGCCGACCAGCACCCCGCTTAAAGCCATCGGGAAGACAACCCTTCGGAAGCTGTACCACCAGGACGCTCCCAAATTACGGGCCGCTTCTTCGACCGAGCCGTCCATTTGCATCAAAGTAGCGGAGGTCGAACGGAATACTAGGGGCAGGTGACGCACGAAATAAGCAAGCGGAAGAATCCAGAAGCTGCCGATGAGCACCTGATTGAAGCTGAACACCGAGGGCTGGCTGAACGCCGTAATCAGATTGACCCCGACAACCGTACCCGGCAGCGCCCACGGAAGCATGATCAAGATATCCAGCAGCGTCTTGCCTTTAAATTTCATACGGACCATTGCATAAGCTGCGGCAACCCCAAAGATGACATTGCCTATCGTCGCAATAAAACTCAACTTGAAGCTGTTGCCAATCGGGCGCCACGTCTTGCTATCCGTAAATAGCTTGATGTAATGGTCTACCGTGTAGGCCGGAGGCAATATTTGCGTCGTCCATGTGGCGTCTTTGGAGAAGGAAATGAGGATCAGCACCAGGATCGGCAGCAGCAGCACAATAACCCCGATGAAGGATAATACCATCGCCGTATATTTGCCTGCCGTACTCTTCACCTCGGTTCGATGAACGCTGACCCCTTTGCTCATATTTTGATAGTTGCGCAATCCCTGATACCAACGCATGATCATCAGAAACAAGATCGAAACGATGGTTAGCAAGGTTGACTGCGCAGCAGCCATATCCAGATTGCCGTTCGTCCTGGACAAATAAATTTGCATCGTCATGGTCCGCTCGATACCGAAAATCAGAGGCGCCGTATACGAGGCCATCGAGATCATGAACACCAGCAAGGATGAGGCGATCATCGCCGGCGTCAGCATTGGCAGAATCACACGCCGCCATACGTACAATCGTCCCGCTCCCAAACTCGAGGCCGCTTCCTCAAGGGAGGGATCCAGGCCCTTGATCGCTGTAGAGGCCGTCATATAAAAGTAGGTGTACATCGTGAACGTATGCACCATCAATACGCCCCAGACACCCTTCAAGGAGAAAGGAACCTGCTCCAGCTCGAACAGCAGCTTCAAGAATCGCGGAATAATGCCGCTTTCTCCATATAGGAACGTAAAAGACAGCACCCCGACGAGGGGAGGCAGCGCCATCGGGACCATCGCCAGAACGGTAAGCACCTTTCTTCCGGGAAACTCATACCGTTCCAATAGAAAAGCCATGGCAACCCCAACGATGGCACATGTGATTACACTAAGTACGGAGATATAAATGCTGGTCCATAGCGCTTCTAAATTCGCGGTATGCTCCAAGCTGAAAAATTTCGCATAATTTTTTAGCGTAAATTGCTCCTGCACCTGTACGCTCTGGACAAACGTCTGAAACAGCGGGTAGACTACATAGGCGAGCAGCACAAGAAACAGCGGAGCGACCAAAACATAAATGAAATAGCGGGAAGAGGTTATCGCAGACCAGGTCCGATTAGACAGGGCGGAAGCTGAGCTTGGATTTTGTTCTCTCACCGGGATCCCCACCCTATCCTAAGAAATAAATACTTTCTTTCGGTATATGAAAAACGATTTCTTCACCGCGCTGCCTGACGTGATGTCCTATCCCGACAAACATGGCCTTCAGAGGGGTATCCCCGATGTGTACCAAATAGTTCACGCTCACGCCTGTAAATTCTGAGATCGTTACTTTTCCTTGAACCGTATTTGTTAATGAAGCTGCCTCATCCTGCTTTGTTGAGGCTTCAACAATGGCCTCCGGACGAATGGACACTGTAACGGAAGCCCCTTTTTCCAGCTTACAGGCAGAGGCTGCATTGTGTATGAGTCCCCTAAGACGAAGCTCCGGCGCAAAGTCGAACCGCAGCACCGCTTCTCCGTCCTCCAAGGCTACCACCGTCCCCTGCCATAGATTGGATTCGCCTATAAAAGAAGCGACAAACCGGTTCACCGGACGATGATAAATTTCCTCTGGACTGCCGATTTGCTGAACAATCCCACCCTGCATGACCATAATCCGATCGGACATAGCCATAGCCTCCGCCTGATCATGAGTGACATAAATGGTCGTAATTCCCAGTTCCATCTGAAGCCGTTTTATTTCAAGGCGGGTTTCTTCCCTTAGCTTGGCATCCAGGTTCGACAAGGGTTCATCCAGCAGCAAAATGTTCGGTTCAATGACAAGCGCTCTTGCCAAGGCAACACGCTGCTGCTGCCCGCCTGATAACTGATCGATCCTCCGGCTGCCGTAGCCTTCCAAGTGAACGAGCTTTTGTATCCTCTCCACTTTTTGAATCAGCTCCGGCTTCGGCACCTTCCTCACCTGCAGCCCGAAGGCTATATTCTCAAAGACCGTCATATGGGGAAATAATGCGTAGTTTTGAAATACCATCCCGGTGTTCCGTTTGTTCGGGGGCAGTGTCGTCACGTTATCCCGGCCAAATAAAATCCGGCCCCCGCTCGGGTAATAAAACCCGGCTATCATTCGAAGCGTCGTCGTCTTGCCGCATCCACTGGGGCCCAGAAAAGTAAAAAACTCGCCTGGCTTGATGTGAATATCAATACCTTCAACGCCTTTAACCGAGCCGAACTGCTTGCTTACATGCTCCAATGTCACATCAATCAAACGCAGGTACCTCCCTCCGTGAGGATTAGAGGCGGAGAAAACTCCGCCTGCAGTCATTATTTGGACCCTTTCCCCTTAATGTTTTCATCCCAGTACTGCATCCAGTCCTTTTCTTTCTCCGCCATAACAGTCCAGTCCAGCTCCATAGGCTTCAATTCAACGCCCTTCAGCCATGCCGGCAGCGTATCCTTGCTGATATCCGTCCGCGTTGGAATTTGGAACAGCTTCTCGGCCAATTCCACACGAAGCTTGGCATCAAACAAAAACTCATAAAACTTTTTGGCCGCATCCATGTTTTTGGCGCCTTTGACGACTCCAACTCCATCTACGAGGATCGGTGCTCCGCTTGCCGGGTATATAAAATCGAACGGCTGTTTTTGCAGCTCTTTCTGAATCATAATGTCCTGCAAATTCCATAGCGACAGCGTGCCTTCCTCACGGGCAAGCTTCAAATACAGGTTGGTCGGATCTTGAGCATACTCCTTCGTGTTCGCATCCAGCTTTTTCAACCAATCGTAGCCTTTTTTCGGATCGGCCGCTCCTTGACGGTGAATCATTGCAGAGTAAATTGTTCTCATCGTTCCTGAGGCCAACACGCCGCGAATAATGATTTTGCCCTTATACTTCGCGTCGAGCAAATCGTCCCAGTCCTTCGGTGCGTCCTCCTTCTTTAATGCCTTGGAGTTGTACATGATGACCTCGGGCAGCAGCATCTCACCATACCACCGGTCTTGAGCGTCTTTGTATAACGCAGGCACTTTATCTGCAAAGCTCGGCTTGACGCTTTCCAGCAAGTTCTCATTGGCAGCAGTCATCAGAGCGGATTGGGTGCCTCCCCACCAAAAATCAGCCTGCGGATTCGCCTTTTCCCCGCGTACCCGCTCCAGAATTTGCTGCGCCCCCATGGTCAGCACCTCGACATCCATTGTCGGGTTTTTCTCCTTGAACTTCGGGATAATCTCGTCGACGACATTTTTATCTCTGGCGGTGTAAATGACGAGCTTCTGCTTCTCTGCGGGCTTCGGCGCCTCCGTCGGCTTTGGCGTTTCCGCTGCAGGCTTATCAGCGGGCTTCGCCGGCGCAGACGTCGGTGCCGCTCCGCCACAGGCTGTTGTTGCCAGCATGACCAGGCTGAGAACCGTTCCGGTAAACCAGGACGTACGCTTTTTGAAAAGTTGTTTCATCGTTTATTCCTCCTAAGAGTTTTGTGTAACAAAACTTGCATCGTAAGCATCAACTGTGTTTTTGCGCCAGTAAAAACTGGCTTCGTAAGCGTCCACTGAGTTTTGTGTAACAAAACTTGCATCGTAAGCATCAGCTGAGTTTTTGCGCCAGTAAAAGCTTACTTCACAAGCATCTCCGTCCCCCTCGCTGAGGGAAATGCCTCCAACGCACTGTGTATGGCTCCGATAATGCCGGCTTGCTCGCCTAACGACGCCATCTTCAATCGGGGAATTGATGGAATCCATTCCGCAAGCATGTGCCGCAGCTCAGCAATCCCCTCCTCCCCGATATGGACCAGCTCACCGCTCAGGATCAACAGCTCCGGATCCATGACGCACGCTATATTGGCCATGCCAAAAGCCCAATGCTTATAAATATCGTCTAGAAGCTCGCGCGCGTCATCGGAACCATTATGCGACAGATCCAAGAGCTGCCTGATAATGCTTATATCTTCTTGCGGTGAAGGAAGGAGCCGCTTCGCTTTGTTCCGGATGGCCGGTACGGAGTAGTTATTTTCAAAAACACCAAATTCCCCATACCCGCGCTGCCCCAACGGACCAACCATCATATAGCCGATTTCCCCACTTGCTTCCATAGCCCCACGGTAAAATTGCCCTCCGATCATGATCCCTGCCCCGATCCCGGTACCTACATACATGTACACAAGGTTGGAGCAGCCTCTGCCAACCCCCTGATGAAATTCCCCCAGGGTCATCAGATTGACATCATTGTCAATGATGACCGGCAGACCTAGTCTTTGTTCAATCTCTCTCTGTACCGGCAACCCCATCCATCCTGTGCTTGGAGCGTAGCTGACCGTACCGTCTCTGCGCTGAGTAATGCCAGGCAGTCCGAGGCCGATGCCAAGCAGCCTGCTTTTATCGAACCGGCTCTGTGACAGCAGCTCTGCGAGCCCGTGCTCCACACTTCGGATCGCTTTCTCCCCATCCTTCGGGCAAGTAAACTGCGTTTGATACTGGAACAAGACCTCCCCCTTCAAATCGGCAATGGCCAGCTGCATCGTGCTTCCTTCAAATACAGCTCCAACCACTCCGTAGGCTTGATAGTTATACTCCAGCAAAATCGGCTTACGCCCCCCTTTTGACTCCCCAACCCCTACTTCATGAATTAAGCCTTCCCTAATCATTTCATCCACCAAAGAGGAAACGCATGGTCGGCTCAGCTCCGTCAACTTGGCTAAATCCGCTCTCGATACCCTCGAGTTCTCCTTCAGCTGATGAAGAATACCTTCGCGGTTCATTTGTTTGACCAACTTCGTATTGCCCGTTTGACCCCGACCGATCAATGGAATGGTTCACCACCTTAATTAGTTAAAATGATTAACAAAGCGCATTTGATCCTAATCTATGCACGCCCGAGCAGCGGTATGACACGTCCGTTAAGTTTTTGTGAACGAGCACGGGCAGCGGATGAGCGTATGGTCCTCCAGGTTTCTAGCAAAAAAGCTGCGGCTCCCTTCCCCCGATAAGAGAACGGAACCGCAGCTTTATTTTACACAGGCATCATGTCATAGAATTGTACTAACCTACCTCACATATCTTCTCTCAGAAGCTTCAATAGGATAATCGTTTGCACTCATATCGCGGCGGCGCATCAGCCCCTCCTCGTCGAACTCCCAATGCTCATTACCATGGGTACGCATCCATTGACCGGTCGCCGCGTCTCTCCACTCGTATTCGAAACGGACCGAGATCCGGTTGTCGGTGTAGCACCACAGCTCCTTCATCAGCTTGTAGTCCAGCTCCTTCTCCCATTTACGGGTTAAAAACTGCTGGATCGCTTCGCGTCCCTGGAAAAACTCTGCCCGGTTACGCCACTCCGAATCGATAGAGTAGGCTTGAGACACCCGAATAGGATCGCATGAATTCCATGCGTCTTCCGCCGCTTGCACCTTGGCTCTGGCACTTTCCAATGTAAATGGGGGTTTAATAATCGTTTGCATTCCCGCTCACTCCTTAGATAAATAAATAGTCAACAAGTCTTGTGCCGTCTCACGGGCGCGAAGCGCAGCCGCAGGCTCTCCTTGAACCATCGCTGTCACAATCGCCCCCTCCACCAGCAAAAAAAGCGCATTCGTCAACGATTCCGTACGGTTTTCTTCCTTGACACCCGCTTCCCGGACCAAGGTACGAATAAATTGCAGCAGCTTCACTTTATGCTTCTGCGAAGCCAAATGAAACGGATGCGATACCGATGAAAACTCCGCAGCCGCATGAATAAACGCGCAGCCATAAAAGTCCGGCTTACGGAACCATTCCTCCAAAGCATCGAACAAGGCAAGCAGCGAAGCGCCTGACGACTTACCCAGCTCCCGGACCCTGGCTTCGAAGTTTTCCAGCCATAACTCATCTCTGCGTGCAAGATACGCGGAAACCAGGTCATCCTTGGATGGAAAATGATTGTACAGTGTCATTTTGGCAACCCCGGATTCGGCCACGATCTGGTCAACGCCTGTTGCCTGTATCCCCTGCTTATAAAACAGCTCGGAAGCGACAGACAATATGTGGTCTCTCTTTCCTTTTCTCATTGCACATCCTCCTTAAGCTAATTATACATACAGGTCTGTCTATTTTCAAGCTGAAATTAAATTTCGCCTATCCAAAGGCAGTCTGCTGACTTGGAAAATAAAATCGTAGACTGCCTCTTATATTGAGCAATTGCACAAGCTATTTTATAAAAAGCTTCAACATCTTAATATAAAATGGATTAACCATATAACCGTTCGGATTTACCGAATACCTTTTGCCCGTGTTCAGTCGATCGATTGTTTCCATTTCTTTTTCGGTTAATTCAAAATCGAATATTTCACTATTTTCTTTTATTCTTTGGGGATTTGAGGATTTTGGGATCACTATAATCCCCCGTTGCAGATGCCAACGCAAGATGACTTGAGCAGCTGACTTTTCATGATGAAGGGCGATTTCGGTCAACTCCGGACGTCCCAGCAGCGCTTTATTCCCTTGCCCCAACGGCCCCCATGCCTCATGTAAAATCTGATGCCGAGCAAGATAATCGTGCAATTCGTTTTGCGGAAATTCCGGATGAGTCTCGATTTGATTAACCATCGGCGGAATCTTGGAATGCTTCATTACATTTTCAAGGTGCTGAATCTCGAAATTCGCAACGCCTATTACCTTTATTTTCCCTTCCGAATATAACTCTTCCAAGGCCCTCCATGCTTCCAGATAACGAGGGCCGGCAAAATGTATCAGATACATATCAAGGTACGTTACATTTAGTTTTTTACAGGTTTGTTCAAAGGCTCTTTTTGTCGCTTCATAGCCGAGGTCAGTGGTCCATACTTTTGAGGTAATAAAGAATTGTTCTCGAGGATTCCCGCTTTTTTGAAGCTCTCGTCCTAATGCTTCTTCATTTCCGTATATTTTAGCCGTATCAAAATGACGATAACCGACTCGAATAGCCTCGCGAATCGCCCTTTCAAATTCTTCTCCTTTTTTTATTTTATACACGCCAAAGCCCAATTGGGGAATTTTGACGCCATTCACCGCTTCGATTACTTTGTTCATTTGCGTTCCCTCCCTTGTTTCAATAAAAAAATAATCCCAATTGGGTTATTCGCATTGTGAAAGAAGCATCTCGATCTGATCAACGAGATTTTTCAGCGACTTGAGCTTGCTTTTGGCGTCTAGATGATAATAGTTCATAGTCCCTTCTTTACGAAGGCTTATAATTTGCGCTTCTTTCAATATTTTCAAATGATGGGATACCGCTGGACGGGAAAGATGGGTTTTTTCCTTAATCTCACCCACTCGCATTCCCGGATCTTGTTGTCCTTGAATCAAGGCCATGAGTATGGCTTGCCTGGTCTCATCTCCGATAGCGGTTAATACCTTCTGATTTTTTTTAAATTCAGCTGCAAGATTCGCCGTGACCTCATGTTTCACAGCATTCCCCCCTGATTCGACGATTCAATCGTTTAATTTTTTGGACGAATAAAGGATACCATGCTCCTTTCTTTTGTTCCACATTGGGAAAGAAAATCGAGACCCTGATTTTTCCTTCATATCGTCTGGAATTATGAAAATGAGGCTCGTTCCCGACGATATATTTTTCTGTAAATCGAACAACTTTCTATTCGCATTTTCAGGATAAATATGATTTTCTTGAATATTGGAAAACGGAGAAGTTTATAATTTTCGTAAATGATAGACTACAGGAGGACGCAAGCTTCAATGAGGATAATTTGCGAATCTTTATTCAAACCATCTTCTTACATGAGGTGAATAAGCAAGGCTATTCGCATGATAAAGTGCTCCTTTTCATGACAAGGAACCCGGTAAAGTTACGCCTTAACAATGAAACCAATCTGACAAGCTATTTAAGAGGCTACATTTAAACAGGGTGAATGGCTTAAAGCCAGCCTCTCTGGCTGGCTTTTTGAAGTTCCCGTGATTGCGGGAGCAACCCTATTACTTATGAGCAGGATAACTATCGTTCTCCATTACTGAATACGATTCCACTCTGCGTCCAACAAATCCAATTGAATCGCAGCGGCTGCTGTTGCCCCACTCGATGCGGCCGATATTAACTGAAAAGGAGCTCCAGATGCATCACCTGCCGAGTACACGCCCGAAACATTCGTCCTCCCCATTGTATCAGTATCAATTTCCATAACGGGCCCGTTGCCTGACAACACACACCCCAGTTTTTCTGAAACATCTGTACTTTGAATCAAAGTTGGGAGAAAGAAAATCCCCTCACATTTCACAGGCGGATTGGAACGGAAGGTAATATGATTCACATATCCTTTTAGCGATTCAATCCGTTTGATTTCATCTTCGATAACTACGATCCCATGGAGCTGTATTTCCGAGTGTTGGTCGGGAGACAAGAATGGTGAACCCTGGGTGAGTAGGGTCAAATGTTTGGTCCATCCTGATATCATCTTCACGAAATGCAAACTCAAATCATTCGGGGCAATTACACTAATCTGCTTGTCACGCAATTCCCATCCATCACAAAAGGGGCAGACAAAGGCACTGGTTCCATACACTTCGGAAAGCCCATCAATATCAGGCAATACATCTTTCATCCCCGTAGCAAATAAGATCTTCCGGCTACGGACTACAACTTCAGAGCTCTCCAAGTGGAGATGAAAATCTCCGTCACGTCCGGTCGCTGATTTTACAATATCGGACTGAAATGTGACCGAAGGGTATTTTAATATTTGCTCCTTAGCAATTCTTCGAAATTCAGCAGGAGCAATCCCATCCCTTGTTAGAAAACCATGAGACTCTCGAGTCACTCGGTTTCGTGGCAATTCTTCATCAATCACCAGTACGCTTCTACGTGAACGCCCCAATACCAAAGCAGCATTGAGTCCTGCAGGGCCGCCACCAACAATTACGACATCATACGTTTCATTCGCATGTTTCTGCATGTTCAGAAACCTCCCTCTTTCAAAATTACAACCTTAATAGACTTTTAATATCTATCAGCCATTACTTATTTTACATTATTGGCAATCCAGGATTGGATGGATTCGCCCTCAGGCTTCCAGCCAAGCAAGTTACGAGCATGTACGGCGCGAACCCGGCAGTTTGTCGCAAGTGTATATTGAGCAAGAAGACCAAGTTCTGCGACGGCTTCTTCCAAGGACCAACTGACCGTTTTTCCTTCGTATCCAAGGGTTTCGCTCACATACCGGGCCAAATCTTTGAACGACTCCTCCCCGTTCTCCGCAAAAAAGTAAGACGCGGACGGTGTTTTCTCCAACGCAAGCAGGTACAGCTGGGCCAAATCTTGAATGTGTACATTGGACCAGCGGTTACGCCCTCTACCGATATAGGCACCTGCACCCATTTCTTTCGATTTTTTTACAATTAGCGGCAATTGAATACTCTCTCTTGGAAGCCCCAGTGAAGTTCCATAAACCATGGACGGTACGATCACAATGCCTCGTACTCCCTGTTCCACACCTACTTTACGTACCAACTCATTGATGCGAATCAGCTCTAGGTCCCTAACCACTAGTGTTTCTTCATTAAAGGTCTGCTCACTTTCATATTCCCCCTTGGCATCATCCCCAACGATGCCTGAACCGGAGGTATGAATCAATGGCTTTCCTGTCCCGCGCAAAGCGCTGATAAACGTCTCGACTGCCGCGCGATGTCCGACATCAGCCGTATGAATCACGCCGTCACTCCGCTGCGCATATTCAGTCAGAAGCTGTGCATCTTCCAGGGACCCAATAACAGGTTCCACGCCCATTTCTTTGAGCTCGTTTATTTGGTCAGCATTGCGTGTCAATCCATAAACCGAGTGCCCTGCATCCAACAACGCCTTAGCTACGGAACCTCCAATATATCCGGTAACACCTGTAATCAAAATTTTCATGCTCTCTTAATCTCCTTTTTCTTTAATCGCTTTAACTCCTAAATTTCTTAACAGGGACGACAATTATCATATCCATCGTACTCTCACTATGATCCGTCTGGGTTATCCTTCTTTTAGTGTTTATATTATCGATATAATCAACTAATTATATCTACAATTACACGGCATAAAGCTGCATTCATACAAAGAAGCGGTACCTTCGATCGCTTAGATGACATCAAGATCAAGAAAGGAAACAGCCTCCCCCTGCTGTCTGAGACGATACCCGCCGTTTGCACCAGAAACAGACTGAATGAATCCTGCTTTAACGAGTTGTGCCATCATCTTAGACAGCAAGTTCGCGACACACTTAGCTTCTCAGCAAGCATTTGAACTCCTACAGGCTTATCGGAATCTGACATGATGAGATATAGCATCGCATGAAGGGCATAGTCGGTTGCTTGAGAATAATTCCTTCGCCGCCTCAATAACAGACTTTATATATCTAGAATAACTATGTTTAATAAATAAGTCAAGTGCTCCTATTGAGCAGTTCTTAAGATGCTCGGCAATAGGAATGCTGCCCGTTGGCTTATTATGACAACAGCCGCTCGGTGAGACTGCCAGCTAATTTGCTGCAGGCCCAGATGGATTATTTTGAGGCGCATACGTTCGAACGGCTTGATCCAAAGGGAAGCTTTCACTTTCAATGGCTGGAAAAATTCTGATCGAGGCTAAGCGAATTAAATGTATTCACACCTGCTGTTGTGGCCTCAGCAAGCACAGACATACGAACGTGGCAACGGAGAGTCCTCCAGTTGCGATCAAGGTACTGGAGAAGGCTCGCGTATAGTCTGACAAAGCCGCTTCTGCCAACGGATGACGCAGCGAGGCGGAGAACAACAAGCCGATCAAGGCGACCCCGAGCGAATTGCCTAGGTTGGCCACTGTGTTGTACAATCCCGAAGCGGTGCCGGCATCTTGAGGGCGAACCACACTAAGGACGGCGTTGACCAACGGCCCAGTCACCAATCCGAGTCCCAATCCATAACCGAGTAGAAGCAGGATGTTACGGATATGGAAAAACTGCGTGGCATCCAGATGCAGCGAGCCGATCAGAAGAAAGCTGCAGACGGCCATGACGAGCGCTCCCGTCCTCAACACGGCGGAGCCCCATCGCCGAACGACTCTCCCCGATAACAAAGAGGTCAGAAAATAACCTCCGCCCACCGGCAAAAAGGCAAGGCCCGTTGTTCGCACATCTTCATGCAAACCATACTGAAGGTAGTAGCTTAAGACGACAAAAAACGAAATCATCCCGAGAAATAGCACCAGCACATTCAGCAGCCCGAGAGGGAACAGCTTTTTTTGGAAAATAGATAAATCGACCAGGGGTAGGCCACCCTTTTTCTTTTTCCGGTTCTGCACCGCGGCAAAGGCTAACAGAACCGGCACCGCCAGAATAAGAGCCGTCCACGTCCAGAGCGGCCATCCCCGCTTCGCCCCTTCCGATACCGGATAAACGAGTAGAAACAGGCCTATCGTCAGCAGCACCACGCCGGGCCAATCGATCTTGCGGGACTCGGCCCCGCGCGATTCGGGTACAAGTGGCATGCACATCAGGACAAGCAAACCGAACGGCACGTTGAATAGAAATACGGTGCGCCAGCCGAGATGAAACCAGTTCCAGTCGATCAGAAATCCTCCCATGATGAGGCCGAACGTGAACCCGACGCCGATCGTCGCGCCGTATATGCCAAATGCGAGCCCTTTTTCCTTCGGAAGCAGGGTGGTGTGAATGATGGACAAAATTTGGGGCAATGTAACAGCCGCGGTTAGTCCTTGAATGATGCGGACGGCAATCAGCAGCCCAGGATCCGATACCGCACCTCCCAAGGCAGACATAAGCGTAAACCCGCCGACTCCGGTCAGCAGCATCCGTTTGCGGCCGTACAGATCCCCGAGCCTGCCGCCGATGATCATCGCCACAGCCTGACCGAGCGAGTAGCCCGATACGATGAGCTGCGCTTCAAAGAAGCTCGCCTGCAGGCTGTTCTGGATGGAGGGAAGCGCGACCTGAATCATAAACGTGTTCAACTGGATGACCAGAACCGGCAGCAAAATGACCGCAAAGGCGTACCAGCGCCGGGGATCAACTTGCGGTCCAGTGTTCTCGAGCGTTAAAGATTTCTCCTGAAGAGGTGTAGACATCGTGAATTCTCCTTTCCCTGACTGATCAATGAATGACCACGAGCGGCACGAAAGAAAAAACGCGCTTAGGCGCGTTTTTTTATCTGCAAATTTAAACAGTCTCCCCGACTGTTTAAACTGATTTTTTATATACATCTGCAAAAACTTTCGCGAAATCTCTGAGCTTGACCTTGCCGAAGTGGAAGTCGGTCGCACGGAGACTAGTGTAGAATTCGTCGGCGTTTTCGCAGGCGCGGTTCATTTGGGCGAAGCGGTCGGCGGTGTCTTCGTGGAAACCGATTTTTTTCATAACATCTGCGAGAGCTTCGACGGGGATTTGTTGGTATTTGGCTTCGATACCATTTTCAGCTAGAGCCTTGAGCCAGTCGTTGCCTGTAGCCCAGTCGCTCACGACGAATTTCGCGCTTTTCCCCGCTGGGGTGTGGGAAATCAGAGCGTAAGCAACGTCCGCGATATCAACGGGGCTGACCCAGCCTTGCGTAGTGTCGGCTGAGATTGCACTGAAGAGGGTTTGCTGGGTTTTAAGACTTTGCATGTCGGCAAAAAGATTGCTGTAAAAGCCGACAGGACGGATGTGAGCAACGTTCACGCCTTCAAGCGAGTTGAGCGCGTCTTCTGCAAAATGATAGAAGTAAAGGATGCCGGCGTTCGGGTTGTCGGAACCGACTGAGCTGAGGTTGACGATGTTTTTCACGCCTGAGTTTTGCACGGCGGTCTTGTAAATTTCAGAAAGCTCGATGGCGGTCTGCCACATGTCGATGCCGGAGACCGGATTGATTCCTGAAATCATGAGATAGACGACGTCGCTGCCTGCGAAAGCCTGGGTGAGGAAGTTGATGTCGCGGTTTGAGCCGACCGCTGGTTTGGCACCGAGCGCCTCGATGTCGGCGATACGATCTTTGGAGCTTGTGATGACGGTGACATCGTGGCCGTCTGCGATGAGGCGTGGAAGGTAGCTGCTGTTGATATTGCCGAGTGAGCCTAGAACTGTGATTTTCATTGTGTTTTCTCCTTTTTTGATATGATTTTGAGAAATGGAAGCCGCTCCACTCCAAGTTCCTCTTCGATTTCGTTTTGTCTCTTGACGATGGTTGAAGCGCCTGCGCCGGTCGTGCTAATTCTTGAGAACAAATTTCCCGATTTGAGCACGAATCGTGCCGAATTCTGCTTTCATCCGGTCGGCCAGCGCATTGATATCCTTCAGTGACGCACGTCGCTAAGGACTGCGGCCGTGATGTGGCCATGTTTGTTCACGATCCGAGTCGAGAGTAGCTTAGTTACGCTCGGTGACTAGACTGCGTGTTTGAATCTTCCTCCTTTCGTAATTGGATATTTGTTACAGGGTCGATTATACAACGAGGAATTAATAAAGTAAACTAATTTAATATATTTTGTTAATTTAATTATATTTATAAATGTCGTTTGTAATGACCACGATTTTGATATAATATTATGGATAAGTATCAAAGGAGGCATACATTCGTGAGAAAAGCCGTAGGCGTCGATAAATATATTGAAAAAATAAAGCCTGTTGTAAGAAGAATCAAATTCAGCCAACTGAAAATGGACGATATCTCTAAATATATGGATATCAGCAAAGTGACACTCTATAAGCATTTTTCATCCAAAGATGAAATCATCCAACAGGTTGTTGAATATTACATTAATTACTTGCGAGGATCCGATACCGATGTCAAAGATGATAACATCTCTTTTGCCGAGCGTTTTCAATTAACGTTTCTACAATCTTTGATCTGTGTCACATATATATCTGATCTGTTCTTAGAGGATCTCAAAGAATTTTACCCTCACCATTTTGAGAATCTTGCAGCAGCCCAACAACATCGAAATAAAAATTTACAAAACTTTTTTGAATCCGGGATGAATCAGAACATTTTCAACAGATTGAATGCTGTGCTATTTATGGTTCAAGATGACGCTGTGTTGCGGCGCTTCATGGATCCATCATTTTCTATTCAGTACGATATCACCTTGAAACAAGCGATTATTGATTTTTATAATATGAAACAGTATCAATTGCTTAAATCTGAATATCTAGATACGGTAGACAATTCTAATTTCGAAGAACAAATAGTTAGAATTTTACAGACGATTTCGTAATCATGTTCGCTATCCTGAGCTGCTCTTATTGATGCTGTAACCAAAGCCTACCCTGGCGGCTGTGCACTTATGTCAATAAAGATGGGTACGGATTGGACCATTATTAAAAAGTATCAAACGTCCATGCCGTTTTAGCTGCAGCTTTGAGGCCTGTACGGCCGCTCTCAATCTACTGGATAATAGCTAACGTCTCTGGACTTTATACTTCTTTATATGAACAAAAATGCTCCCCTACAGTATCAGGTTTTTATTATTTCACCTGTCTACCGTATGGGGAGCATATCCATTAGCTGCATATTGCTCAAAAGTGGTAAAAGCCAATTTTTTGAACTAAAGTTCTTCGTTAGCTTAGAAGTGGATTACTCAACTGTGCTTCTCAATCAATGAGATTTTCCTTCCTTAATTTCGAAAAGTCCGTCGCATAATACGCCATGGCGATGGCCGGTAAGGTGATTCCGATCAGCAGTGCCGCCTCCCAGCCCCCCGTTGCGTAAGCCCATCCCCCTGTCGCTGAGCCGATAGCGCCCCCTAAAAAGAATATGGCCATATACAAACCGTTAAGCCTACTGCGAAATTCCGCTCCTAAAGAGAATATCACCCGCTGCCCGAGAACCATGTTGGCGGAAACCCCCATGTCAAGTAAAATCGCCGCAACTACGAGGATGGGGACTGCGAGTGCAGAACTTGATGGAACCAGCAAGGGAAGCAGCATGGAAAAGATGACGATGGCCAAAGCCCATCCCGTAGCCGGGCGAACCCATCCACGGTCTGCCATACGGCCCGCCGCTGGCGCCACAATTGCCCCCATTACCCCGACTAATGCGAACAGAGCGACCTCCTTCTGAGTGAAATGGAACGGCGGACTTGTCAATACCAACGGAACTGTAGTCCAAAACAAACTGAACGTTCCGAATACACAGGCATGATAAATTGCCCTTCGGCGCAATGCCGGTGTCGCCTTAAGTAGATGCAGCATGGAGTGCAGCAGCGCCGGGTAAGCTGTAGCGGTCGAAGGCTTCCTTGAGGGTAGTGCCTTTGCCAATACAAAAGCCAGCGCGAAAATCAATGCTGCGGAGATGAAATATATGGCGCGCCAGCCCATATACTCCGCCACTAAGCTTGAAATGGGACGTGCGAGCATAATCCCCAGAAGCAGCCCGCTCATGACGTTGCCCACATTGCGACCGCGCACGGCTTCAGGCGAAAGATGAGCCGCATACGGCACAAGGATTTGTGCTGCTACGGAACCTACTCCGATCACGAGTGAAGCGGTGAGGAACAGGATGGCGCTTTTGATTACAGCTGCAATTGTTAACACGGCGGCTGTAAGGAGCAATGATGAAAGGATCAACTTACGATTTTCCAGGATGTCTCCCAACGGTACGATAAATAACAAGCCGATCCCGTAGCCGACTTGAGTCAACGTAACAATGAGTGCGGCAGCCCCGGAGGAGAGCCCGATGGTCGAACCGATGGAACCTATCAATGGTTGAGCATAATAAAGATTTGCCGCTATGATACCGCAAGCGGCTGCCAGGATAAAAATCAGCGATGGCGAAACCGATTTTTCCGTTGGAATGGAAGCTGAATGCATAGAAAGTCCCCTTTACTCACCAGAAATTTTTCGGAACAGTCGTTCCGGAATGTACAAAAAAAATTTTTATAGCATTTCCATCACCATTTCTACCATCTGCTGCATCTTGCTGCGGTCACCCTGTACCTTCGTAACGATATTTATACTATGATTCAGGTTGGAGAGCAGATATGATAAAGTCTTGATATCTTTCTCAGGCATGATTTCTCCGGTCTCCTGACCTTTGCGCAGAAGCTCGTAGAAGGATTTCTCCAACTCGTCAAACCGCTCCCTGATCAACGCATTCAGTTGCTCATCTGGCGAATCCATGCCGACGGCTGCATTAGTAATGAGACAGCCCTTCGGTGACTCGCCGTCCAAGGCGGAATCGATGTGGTTCTCGAAGTACTGCCGAATTCCCGTTTTTGCGGATGTCGAATTGACGAGGATGTCCCGTTTGGCTTGCTTCCACTTCTTGTACCAGTGGATCGCCTCGATATAAAGCGTTTGTTTGTCCCCGAACGTTTCGTACAGACTTGATCTGCTAAGATCCATAGCTTCCAGCAAATCGGGAATGCTTGCCGCTTCGTAGCCCTTCTTCCAAAAAACGAGCATCGCTTTATGAAGCACCGCTTCTTTATCAAACTCTTTGTAGCGTCCCATGGTTCCCCCTCCATTTCCGTAGGTACAGTATATACTTTTCAGGAACGATAAGTCCAGTATTTTCTGCAGATATGAAAGTGCTCATTGAAGCATTAAAACGTAAAATAAAGAAACTGGAAAAAGAAAACAAAGAATTACGAGAGCAAATGAAAAAGGCTTATGCTCAAGTACACACGAAATGTTAGAGCATTTTATTGGGAGCTCGCCAGAGACTGAGCTTTTCCTGTCAATGACCGACTTCCAATGATCACTTTCGTGACCTTGGGACAGCCCCTTCTAATTTTGCGAATCGGCTCATTCTAATGTCTGCTCCGGTCTCCGCCCTCAAGCATATCGAGCAGCAGACCCGCGAGCGGAGCGGGGAATTGCGCGTTTTGCGCCGCCGCCAGGAAGAGGCTGACATCCTTCTGCGGAATTTTGCTTTGGGAGATGGTTGTTGACTTCTCGGCGATCATTTTGCCATAGCTTTGATAGATTGGGGCAGCGAACAGAGTGCTCGTAAGCATGTTAACCGCCGCTTTGGGATCGACCCCGCCACGCTCGGCCATTCCTAGTGCTTCCTCCAGCGAGCGTGCGGCGGAGACGATGAGGAAGTTACCGATCAACTTGACGAGCACGGCCGTACCGGCTTCTTCGCCGAAGTCAAAGATCCCTTTGGCTCCCATCGCCTCCAGCACCGGCCGTACTCGCTCCTTCGCTTCCTGCGGGCCCGCTACGGGAATCCACAACTGCCTGGCAATAGCCGCCTCAGGCCGCCCAAAGATGGGCGCCTCTACATAGACTGAGCCGTGCCGTGCGTGCAAATCCGCCAGCTTCCTGCCCATATCCGGCGACACCGTGCTCATCGACACGTGTATGCCGCCCGGCCCCAGTCGCTCCAGGAAATCCTCGCTCCTGACGACGCTTTCCAATGCTTCATCGTCCCACACCAAGGTGACGACGATACCCCCGGCCGTCACGCAGTCGGCGGGATGGGCCGCCTGCAGCGCGCCCTGGGCAACGAGCGGCACCGCTTTGTCCGCGGTGCGGTTGTATACGGTCAGCGTATACCCTGCTTGGAGCAGATTGGCAGCGATGGGCAGCCCGAGCAGCCCGAGTCCGATAAACCCAATGTTTTCTCTCATGAATATAACCTCCTCCGAAGTTCCCAAAACATGACGTTTACGTCATGTTTTTTGCAAAAAAAATTACTCTCGATCTTTGACTTCGAGCCACCTCTCGAAACGTTCGATATGGGACTGCAGTTCGGCGTGGAACTGCCGCAGCGCTTCGAGCTTCTCGTCCGTATCCGCCAGATGCCGGCGCAGCAGGCCGAGAACCTTTCGCTTCGGCTGCACTCCGCTAGGGTCCGTGAAGTAGAGCTCGATTACGTCCCGAATCTCCTCGAGGCTTAAGCCAAGCTTTTTCAACTGATCAATTTTCCGCAGACGGGTGACCGTTTCTTCCGTGTAGTAGTGATGACCGTTGCCTTCGCGCTCGCCTGAAGGAAGCAGTCCGATGCTCTCGTAGTAACGGACCGTGCGCTGGGTAACCCCGGCTCGTTCTGTCAACTCTCCGATGCGCATGCGCTCCATGATCGATCACTCCTTTTACGATAAAATATAACGTTAACGTCATGTTTACATCGTAGCACTTTGATTGGGCGATGTAAAGGCACCTGAATTTCGCCTTAATTATGATACGGTTCACCGCGAATGATCCTGAACTATCCTGCTCGTTCGTAACGATCGATCCTCGATTAATGCATTTTTTTCTCAGTCCGGAAAATATAAGGATCTACATATTAGTTATGCATAATATGTAGATCCTTTTGTTTTAATAAGTTTTTTTCAACCAAGATCTTAATAATTTTCAATCTAATAGGTTATTTTCCTTTAACAATAGTTATTTTCAACCATTTTGGTGGTAAATTATGGACAAATTAGAAAACTACATTTATATTAATACTTGCTGTCCCCCACACGCTCCATGCAGCGGAGGCTTGATTATAACGAAAGGATGATGAACCGAACATGAATCCAAGACTGATTCACAGCAACGAAAATACTTATTACACCATTTGCTTGATCTTCAGCATCGTGGTGTATGTGCTTCTCTGCATATCGCTTCTAGGTATATTTTATTTATTGATAGGCTTGGCAGTAACCTGCATCCTGCACGGCCTCATGCTGGGTCACATCAAAAACAACGGGATTAAGCTGACAGAGCGTCAGTTCCCCCACATCCACGCCAAAGTACTAGAGCTATGCCAGAAAATGGAGATTACACCTGTGCCTGATGTTTATGTTTTACAATCCGACGGCATGTTAAACGCATTCGCTACCCGCTTTTTCGGCAGAAATTTCGTTGTGCTGTATTCCAATTTATTTGAATTATCGGATACGGAGCAGGATGAGCTGGCCTATGTCATTGCGCATGAGCTGGCCCATATCAAGAGAAAGCATATGACGAAGCAGCTGCTAATTCTGCCCGCTTTATGGATGCCCTTCCTTGGGAAGGCTTATTCCAGAGCATGCGAGTTCACATGCGATCGCATTGCGGCAGCTTACACGGGCAATGCACAAGCTGCTATTCATGGCCTCACCATTCTTGCCATCGGCAGAGCGTTATACAAGGAAGTCAACATTGCAGATTATATCTATGAAGCCAGCAAAGAAGCCGGAGGCTTTTTTACCACATTAAGTCGCCTGATCTCAACGCACCCGCCGCTGCCGCAGCGAATTTATCAGATTGAGCAAATGCAGTCCGAGCCGGAACGGTACGGCTATTACACGAGCCAATTTGAGCAGGATCTATCCGTGTAAGGCTGCAGCAGCTAAAAAAGAAAAGACAGTAATCCTGTCCCGCAAGGGGAGGTTACTGTCTTTCGTTTATTTAACCCGATTATCGGGAACGGAATTTCTGGGAATGCTCCTTTGCCTGTTCGACCGTCGTGATCCGGTTGCGGCTCCATTCAAGTAAAATCCGGTCAATATAACGAAAATGGACCTTCCCCGCAAATACCGCTTCCTTCAGTCCCGCCAAAATAAGCTCCTCCGGATAGCCGTCCTTATCGAGCCAGCCTGTAATGGATTCAAGCTCCATCGGGGTTAAAGGGCGAGCGAACTCCTTCTCGAAAATCGAAAAAATATCTTTGCGCACGGCTGGCTCCGCCTTGGCCTGCCGCTTCGCGGTTTCCTCCATCCAACAGCCTGCCAGCCGTTCCAGCAGCGGGTCGAAGTTGTACTTTTCATTCTGCATCCCGCTGACCGGATCCATACCTTCATCGATGGTCAGCAAGCCTTCCTTCAACAGCTTTTGCAAGGTGGCGATAACCTTATCCGGCGGAATGCTCATCCTTCCCTGCAGTTCCTCCAAGGTTGGGAAATCCTTGCGTTCCTTCTCCATAATCGCCATCACGTGAATCATCAGCATCACATCGACCTCAGACAGCTTCAGTTCGCGATAATAAGTCAGCAGGAGATAAGGGATCCCCACATTTCCATTTCGCCATCCCGCTACGAATGCTGCCTGCAGCTCGTTTCGTTCTTTATCGCTTCGTATCATAAGTTCCGTGTCTCCTCTTCATTGCCCAAAACCGGGTATACGGTGATCTTTGCCGTTATCCCATTGCCGTAGGAAATCCGTTGCGTGAATTCCCCGAACCCCTATGGATACAGACGGTACAGCAGTCTTGGAAAAGGTATCGTCTCCCGCACATGATCCAGCCCGCAGATCCAGGCAACCGTCCGCTCCAAGCCGAGTCCGAAGCCGGAATGCGGTACGGTGCCGTATTTGCGCAAATCCATATACCATTGGTACGCCTCTTTGGATAATTCATGCTGCTGAAACCGTTCTTCCATCAGCTCCGGATCATCGATCCGCTGGCTGCCGCCGATAATTTCACCATAGCCCTCAGGGGCGATCATATCCGCACACAGCACGACCTCGGGCCGGTTCGGATCCGGCTTCATATAGAAGGCTTTAATCTCCGTCGGATAATGCGTAATGAATACAGGCTTCTCATAGCTTGCCGCAATTGCTGTCTCATGAGGCGCCCCGAAGTCTTCTCCCCACTCGAACTCATGACCATTGGTTTTCAGGAACCGCACCGCCTCATCATACGTAATCCGTGGAAAAGGAGCTTGTATCCGTTCGAGCTTCGTCACATCCCGCTCCAGCACCTCCAGCTCTTTGCGGCAGTTATGCAGCACCGACTGAATGATATGGGAGACGAACTGCTCCTGCACCTCCAGATTTTCCTCGTGTGTGACGAAGGCCATCTCCGGCTCGATCATCCAAAATTCGATCAAGTGACGACGTGTCTTCGATTTCTCGGCCCGAAACGTCGGCCCGAAGGAATATACCCGTCCAAGTGCCATCGCGGCCGCTTCCATATAAAGCTGACCGCTTTGGGTCAAATAGGCATCCTCGTCAAAATATTTCGTATGAAACAAGTTCGTCGTTCCCTCGCAGGAAGAAGGCGTCAAAATCGGGGGATCGATCAGTTGAAAGCCCCGCTCGTCAAAAAACTGCTGAATCGCCCGAATAATTTGCGCACGGACAACCAGAATGGCCCGCTGCCGCGGCGTACGAATCCAGAGGTGGCGGTGATCCATCAAATAGTCCACCCCATGCTCCTTGGGCGTAATCGGATAATCCGCAGTAATCTGAATGATTTCAATCCCCGTAACCGTCAGCTCATACCCGCCCTTGCTGCGTGTATCCTCGCGAACCGTCCCCGTCACATACAACGAGCTCTCCTGCGTCAGCTGACTCGCCGCCTCCCAGACGGATTCAGGCACTTCACTCTTGACGACGACCGCCTGAATGAAGCCGGAGCCGTCCCGCAGCTGCAGAAACTGGATTTTGCCGCTGGACCTTTTGTTATGCAGCCAGCAGCCAATAGTTACAGAATCGTCTTTATGCTGATTCACATCACGAATCATGGATAAGTTACGGCTCATGGTTAGGGCTTCATCCTTCCCGAATCTTTAGAGTAACCTGCTCATTATACTACATCTATGCGATCCGAAATCAACTGATGCGTATCGCGTGCGATAACCAGCTCTTCGTTCGTAGGTATGACCCACACCTGTACCTTGGAGCTATCCGTGGAGATGCGTCTTTCCTCACCCGAACGTCGCTCGTTCGCCTCCTCATCAAGCTCCAGCCCGAGAAACGTCAGCTTTCGGCATACAGCCGCGCGAAGGTCTGCCGAATTCTCGCCAACGCCCGCTGTGAATACAATCGCATCGATCCCGTTCATGGCGGCTGCATAGGCGCCTATGTATTTGCGCAGCCGGTATTCGTACATTTCGAAGGCCAACGTTGCGCTTCGGTCGCCGGTTCCCATCGCCTGCACAATTTCCCGCATATCGCTGCTGATGCCTGAGATCGCCATCAGTCCGCTGTGCTTGTTCAGCATTGAATTGACCTCACCGATCGTCAATTCCTCTTTTCCCATCGTGTACGGCACAATGGCGGGGTCAATATCTCCACTGCGCGTTCCCATCATCAAGCCCTCAAGGGGAGTCATCCCCATACTGGTATCGTACGATTTGCCGTTCAGCACTGCCGTGCAGCTGGCGCCGTTGCCGATATGGCAGGTGACCAGCTTTAGCTCGTCCAATGGCCGCTGCATCAGCTTGGCCGCCCTATCGCTCACATAAGCGTGCGAAGTGCCGTGAAATCCGTAACGGCGTACTTTATGCTTCTTATATAATACCATGGGTACCGGGTATAAATAAGATTGCGACGGCATCGTCTGGTGAAACGCCGTATCAAACACGACCACCTGCGGCACATCCGGCATATTGGCTTCTACCGCGTGAATACCGAGCAAATGCGCCGGATTGTGCAGCGGTGCCAGGTCGAACAGCCGCTTGATTTCCTGCTTCACGTCCTCGTCCACAACGACCGAGCTGGAGAAGGACTCCCCCCCATGGACGACCCGATGGCCTACAGCCTGAATTTCCTTAATCGAGCCAAGCACGCCTTCCTCTTTATGGACGAGCCAATCCAGCACTTTGCGGATAGCTGTGGTATGCTCCAAAATTTCCTCGACCTGCCGGATTTCATTCTTGCCTGTCGGCTCGTAGGACAAAATGGCGGAATCCATCCCGATCCGTTCGACCTTGCCTTTGGCGAGCACGGATTCGTTCTCCATCTCATAGAGCTGAAACTTAAGAGAAGAGCTTCCTGCGTTAATGACTAATATTTTCATAGTCGGCCTCCCTCCTTGTCATAGCGGAAAAAGCCTTGACCCGTTTTCGTTCCCAGCTGCCCGGCACGCACCATTTGCTTCAGCAGTACGGATGGGCGGTATTTCACATCGCCGAATTCCCGGAACATACGTTCCATCGCTACCAGCACGGAATCGAGTCCGAACCGGTCGGCCATCTCCAATGGACCGTAATGAAAATCATAGCCGATTCGCATGGCGGAATCGATATCTTCCGCGCTGGCCACCCGTTCGGATAACGTATGCATCGCTTCATTAATGAGTACGCAGATGAGACGTGTCGTTACAAATCCGGGCGATTCATACACTTGGATACCGCGTTTTTGAATCGTATCCTCTACAAAACGCTTGGTCACTTTGAACGTTTCATCTGATGTTTTTAAGCCGCGAATAATTTCAACCAGATGAATTTTCGACACCGGGTACAGAAAATGAATCCCGATCACCCGCTCCGGCTGCTGTGTCGCTGCCGCAATCTCGGTCAAGCTGAGCGTTGATGTATTGCTTCCGAGAATAATCGAAGGGGCGCAAAGCGCATCCAGCTGTTGAAACAGCTGCTTCTTCTGCTCCAAATCTTCACTGATCGACTCGATCACCATTTCGCAATCAATAAGCTTAGTAATATCGGTTTCTTTATGTATTCTTGATAATATCAGCTTTTTCTCCGACGCCGTAATCGCCCACTTGTCCAGCTGCTTGTCCAGACTGATTTCAATCTGCTCCCAAGCCTGCTCCAGCTTCTCCACGGTTCGCTCGATCAGCACCACCTCAATGCCCTGACTGGCAAGCATTTCGGCGATACCTTGTCCCATCGTACCGGCTCCAATAACCCCAATTTTACTCCACTGCATGCCGATTCCCCCCCTAGTGCAACATCATCCCATACACTTTCTATTATAACCATGATAGCCGTTCCATTTCGGGTATATTTCATGAATCTTTTCCCCTGACCGTATTATACACAACCTGACCTGGAAAATGAAAAAAAAGCGAGCCGACAGCCGTCGGATCGACGGAGCAACTCGCTTCGTATAAAGTACGAATTAGGATAACGGGATCACTTTTTTTGAATCCTGGGATTCGAAGGCAGCCAGAATCACATTCAAGGATCTCAAGCCTTCTTCGCCTGAAATGCTAGGAGGCGTATTCGTGACAATGCATTCCACGAATGCGTCGATAACGCCGCTCGCCACTTGCTTCTCGTTCGTTGCCATCGCACCGACTTGGTATTTCTCTACGGAGCCGTCACGCAGCTCGACAATAACTTGATCCACCGGATCGGTACCGATATGCATCGCACCATTTTCACACCACAGAACGGTGCTGTTGTCTCCGCCCTTGTAGTACGTCCAGCTGGCAACAAGCGTACCGATCGTACCGCTTTTCATACGAAGCACGCAGGTCGCATTATCGTCAACATCGGTGCCTTCCTTATGCAGCGTGTTTACGAAGGCAGCCACTTCAGCAACCTCGTCATCCAGCAGCCAACGGATCAGATCGGATTTATGAACGCCCAAATCTCCCATTGCGCCCATAATCGCCTCTTCCTTACGGAAAAACCAGCTGTCCCGTCCATCAATACTCCAACGCTCCGGTCCCGGATGACCGAAGGACGTACGGAACGATAGGACTTTCCCCAATTTTCCTGTTTGCAAAATCTCTTTCGCTTTTTGATGCGGAGGCATCAATCTTTGGTTATGGCCGACCATCAAATAAACGCCGTTTTTCTTAGCGGCCTCGATCATGGCCAAAGCATCCGCTTCATTCGTAGCCATCGGCTTCTCAACCAGCACGTGAGCGCCTGCATTCGCAGCTGCAATCGCATAAGGGGCATGCAGCACGTTCGGTGTACATACGCTTACAGCGTCCGGCTTCTCTGCTTTCAGCATCTCTTCATAGCTTGTATAAGCTCTTGCCCCGTATTGCTCCGCATAGTGCTCCGCTCTTTCCAAGATAAGGTCGCAGAAGCCAACGAATTGGACATTCGGATTTGCTGCATACTCAGGGATATGTCTATGCTTGGAAATGGACCCGCAGCCCACAACCGCCACTTTAATTTTACTCATGTTCTTAGTCGACTCCTTTGTCTCTCTTATTCTATAAAGTTAAAACTTGGACAAATAGTTTTCTTTCAACCAGTTGTAGCTCGTAGCTACGCTCTCCAGCGGAGGGTTCGCACAACGGTCCTGCTCTACGATGATCCATTCCACGCCTGCATCAGAACCGGCTTGGATAACGGAAGGCAGATCGATTTCGCCGCGGCCGAGCTCTACAGTGTTGATCTGACCGTCTACGACACCTTTGAAGTCCTTCAAGTGCAGCAGCGGCAGACGTCCCGCATAATTCGAAATATATTGCAGCGTATCCAAACCGGCGAATTGGACCCAGCCGGCATCCAGCTCAACCTGAAGCGCTTCAGGAGAAGCAGCGGCATACAACGCGTCGAATACGTATTGATTGTCCACCTTCATCTCGAATTCGAATGCATGATTATGGTATGCGAATTGAAGGCCCTGCGCCTTCACCTGCTCGCCGGCTTGCGCAAAATAGGTGATCAGGCTTTTCCATGCCTCTACATTCTCCCTGTCTTCTGCGGCAATATAAGGGCAGATCAGGTAAGGAGCGTCAATCGTACGCAGGTAAGCGATTTCTTTATTTAAATCGGCTTTCATATTGGCAAGGCTTACATGGGCGCCGATGGCTTTCAAGTTCAATTCCTGCAGCAGTTCCTTCAGCTCTTCGGCAGGCAGACCGCCATACCCGGCAAATTCAACGCCTTCATAGCCCATTTCAGCGACACGGCGAAGCGTTCCGCGGAAATCTTTGGCCAGATCTTCACGCACGGTATAAAGCTGTAAACCAATACCCATTCTTCTCATTGATTCACTACCTCCATAGAAATGATGTATTTGATTCTATTTTAATCAAACATGCCCTATAATAGCTATGAACGATGTGGTTAAACCATGAACTATTTGGCTATAAAATCAGTTAAGCCTATTGTTGTTCTTTCCATGAGCAGCTGCTATCGTGGAGGAGAGTTTGAATGCAATTCGAAAAGGAGCTTTCGCCGATGTCTTCCATTATTTTAACTTGCGGCTATTCCTACCATGCCCAGCCCTTTCAGAACAGCCATAAGGAGGGCGTCCCCTCTTACTTGTTTCGCCTGCAAACCGAGGGCAGCTCCCAAGTTTATGTTAGAGGGCTTCTGCATACCATGGAGCAGGGAGACCTGCTGTTGATTCAGCCCGGGGACCCTTACGAGCTTCGGATCGATGAGCATACGAATAAGCTGAACCATACGGTCATCTCGAGCGGAGATTATTACATTTTCTGCAAAGGGGACTGGTTGGATTCCTGGTGGACAAAGGGGAAAAAACCGCAAAAGGTCCGCATCGCCGCGTATGAAAGACTGCTCACGCTGTGGCGTCAAATTATTTTGGAGAAGCGCCGGTTTGAAGATGAAAATAAAGAGCTTTCCGACTATCTGCTTCGTGCGCTTTGTTTGCACATCGACAGAGCTATATCGGAAACGCGTACCTTTCAGGGCAGCTCCTTCCTCGCATCAAGAATGAAAAGCTTTATTGAGGAGCATGCCTTCCTGCCGCTGAAGGTAGAGGACGTCGCCATCCATGTCGGCTTAAGCGTCTCCCGGGCCGTCCACCTGTTCAAGGAGTGCTTTGGCAAAACCATCATCCAATACGCTTTGGAGATTCGGCTCTCATCTGCGATTGAACGCATGACCTACACCGGAATGACGCTGGAGCAAATCGCAGAAACGTCCGGATTTGCCAGCTACTCGTATTTTCATCGCGTGTTTCGCGAGAAATACGGCGTATCCCCCAAGCAGTACCGGCTGAGGCAAGAACAGGACCTTCAGCAGTTTGTTGGAACCGGCTTGGAACCGCATTGAGAGTTATCGGTGTTCAACATGATGGTTTCCAGCGGAATGAATGATCGTCACCTTTTGGACCATTGGATTCCAAGCGCATACGCGAGGGATTGCAGAAGCGATTCCCTATAAAAAATAGACTCTCCCTCGTCAATGGACCAAGGAGAGTCTATTGCTATCATCTTACTTCACATTCAAAGCCGATACCTTCAACCCGGCGAAGGAAACCGGCAGCCCTTTCGGATCACGGATCCGAACGGTAACCGTCTCACCCGGCAGCAGGTCGAAGAAATTATCGCTGAATCGAATGTTGCCCTGCGGCAAATCGATTTTGACGAGACGGGCATGGCTGCCTTCGGCAGTGATGGTTACCGTCTGCTCAGACTCCTTCGCCTCCACCTTCAAGGAAGCAGCCGGCAGCCGCAAATCTTTCGGATCCCGCAAATAGTAGACATTATCCGGCGCATCGAACCCTTCGGCCGTCAGCTTGATGACGACCTCTTCCGGCGAGCGGCCGTTCAATATATCGGCCTCCGGAAGGCTGCCAAGCTGCACCGATCCGTTGCTTGGAACCAATGCATCGAACAAGCGGCTGTAGAGTGGCACGCCTGCAAAATCATACACCGTCAAGCGCACTTGGCCATCGTACGTTTCTACGCGGTCATTGACAACCCAGACATGCAGCGGCTGTTCCGGCTCGTGGTCTATCGTCAACAACAGCGGATGATAGAACTTCTTGGCGTAATAGAACGAAGCTTTCGGCAGCAGCTCGTAGTCGATTAACGACCAGCTCGTACCCGGCCAGCTGTCATTATGCTGCCAGACGAGGGAGCCGCTCGTCCGTTTTTTGTTGCGGCGGTAATGCTCGATTCCATACTTCAAGCCCTCCGCCTGCGTCAGCATCGAGAAGTTCATATATTCCTCGATATCCTTCGGAATGCCGGTGAACCCTTCCATCAGCAAGATGCCCTTCTGATGGTTCGTATCCTTATTGCGGTATGCCATTTCAACGCTGCCCCAGTAGAACTGGCCGTCCGGAATATTTTTCTCCAGCGTATACCGGTTGGCGGAGGCATGCATGCCGAATTCGGAGCTGAACAGCGTGAAATCATTTTTATAATTTTTGAACGTGACCCCTTGAATGCTGTAGTCGAGTATCGGCTTGTCGCCGAACTTGCGCGGGTAGACGGAACCATGCCATACCTGCCAATTATGACGGTCTCCCACGTCAGGATCATTGGCATCGTTGCCTCCGAACGGAGAAGACGGCCAGTAAGGACGGCTGTCATCCAGCTCTTCAAGCACTTCGGGAATCAGCTCATGGTAGATGCTCTCGCCATAGAATGGCGTCGTAATGCTGCCCTCGGAAGATTTCATATCGTACAGCCAGTCAATCTCGTTATTACCGCACCACAGGGCCAATGACGCGTGGTTGCGCAGTCTTTTGACATTGTATACCACTTCTTTGCGCACATTATCCATGAAATTTTTATTAAAATCCGGGAACAATGCATTGGCGAATGCAAAATCCTGCCACACCAATACGCCGCGGCGGTCGCATTCATCGTAGAACACATCGGTCTCATAGATGCCCCCCGCCCAGATGCGCAGCATGTTCATATTGGATTCAATCGACAAATCGATCAAGTCACGATAGCGTTCATCCGTTATAGCCCCAATAAAATTGTCCGCCGGAATCCAGTTGGAGCCTTTGGCGAAGAGCTTGACCCCATTCAAAATAAACGCGAATGCATTTTGCCCCTCCGCATCCTTCAGCTGCAGTTCGATTGTACGTATGCCGAACGGCTTCCTGTAGCTGTCTACCTGCTTTCCGTCCGCCAGAAGCGCAACCTCCAGCTCATACAAATACGGCTCACCCAAATCGTGCGTCCACCACAGCTGAGGCGCAGTGACCTGAAGGTCTGCCGCCGCTTTTTTTCCACTGATAGGCAGCTTCGCCTCGGCAACCGGTTGTCCTTCACGGTCCAGCAGGCGCACGATGCACTCCTTCACCAGCCCTTTACGGTACGAGGTCACGTCAACCTCCGTACGAACCAAAGCCGTATCCGCATTCGCCTGCAAAGTGCGGGCATACACGCTGTCCAGCTTCGCAGCCGAATACCGCTCCACACGGACCTTGCCCCAGATGCCTACAGTCACCATCCGCGGACCCCAGTCCCAGCCGAAGTTCATCGCCGCTTTACGCAGCCAAGGACGCTCCTTTGTATAAGAGGACCATTGGAACTGTTCTTTATTCTTATTGTGCAAATACAGCGGATCGAACTTGACGGCGATGCTGTTCCACCCGTGACGAATGACCTTCGTTACATCGAAGGTGTGGGCCATCAGCGCATTGTCCGTATTCCCGATCTCCAGCCCGTTCAAATAAACGGTGGCGAACGTATCCAGCCCTTCGAAGATCAGCTCATGCTTCTCCTCGCTGCCCTCCTCAATCACATAATCGAAGGAGGTCCGGTACCACCACTCCTTCTGTTCGATCCAGCGGCTTTTGGCATCGTTATGTCCAAAATACGGGTTCTCGATAATATTTCTCTCGATTAAAGCCGAATGCACATCTCCAGGCACCTTCGCCGTAATCCAGAAACGGTCGTCCAAACCAGGAAAAGACAGCTCCTGCGGTCTGACCTGGCCTACCTCAAAATGTTGAATTCTCCAAAGACTTTTCAGTTCCATATCGTCCTGCTCCCTCTTCCCCTAGGGTGATGTTTGTCCTGTATGCTGAGCGGCTTCCTCACGAAACTCGCTTGGTGTTTTGCCAGTATATTTTTTAAACAGCTGGCCGAAATATTTGACGTCCTCGTAGCCTACCTTGGCGGCAACCTCGCTCACCTTGGCAGGCGACACCGTCAGAATCTCCATCGCCCTGCGAATTTTTTGCCGGGTAACGTAATCGCCGAACGTCATGCCCGTCTCTTTTTTGAACACCTCGCTCAAATGGTTCGGGTGCAAATGCACATGCTTGGCCACCTGCTGCAGACCGACATCCTGTCCCAGATGCTCCTCAATGTAGGCCATCGCTTTCTGTGCATGCGTTGCCTGCCCCTCGGCAAGCTGATGATGATACAGCTTCATGATCGAGTACAATCTTTGGAACAGTGCGTCCTTCGGCTGTACCGACTGCTTAAGCTGCAAATGTCCCGCAACCGCGCCCTCCTCTGCGGTCTGCCCCCTGCCTGTGGCGGCAAGCACCCGCGCCAGCCAGCGATGTGCAGCAATAGCTGCCGAATGAATCAAGGCCTCCAGCGATTCCTGTGTCATTTGCGGATCCTCCAGCTGCTCTTGAACGAGCCGCTTCACCCAGCCCTTCAGCGCTACCGGATCATTTTCCAGCAATATGGAAGAAAGCTCCAGCTCCTCCTCATGCGTACAAACCGTTTTCCCGCCTCTGCGCTGAACGATGTCCGTATAATCGCATACACTGTCCGGAATCAAAGCTTGATACCCGAACGCGGCATCCGCCGTAAGAAAGGACGCATGCAGCTCTTCTTTACGGCTGACACGCTGGCCCAGAGCGGCAAACAGCTTGCATTTTAACAAGCGTTCGATCTTTTGAAAAAAAGACCGGAGCTGGCGGCTGTTTTCCTCAGCACCGCTGCTTGACGCAAAAGCGATCACAATTCGCTTCTTTTCCAGCAGCGTCTCGCAGGGCATCAGATCATGAAGCATATTTTCCACGGCAAAATGCAGCAAAGATCCTGAAACCGGAGAATCATCCCAGCCTTCCGCCGTGACAATCATCATCTGAAACCAGAGCTCCTTCTTGTGGCCGTCTCCCAACAAGCGCGGGAAATAAGCAGGAAGCAGACCTGACTCCACGACCCCGGTTTCCCCGTTCACGATCCAACGCTCGAACAACCGGTTGACCACTTCTTTTTGCTTGAAATGGTCCTGGCTGTAGGCCGTCCACTTCTCCTCCACCCGCTGCTTTGCGCGTAACACCGCCTTGATAATATCCTCCGGACGGCTCGTTTTGAGCAAGTAATCGCTGACCTCATACCGGATCGCCTGCTGCGCATAGGAAAAGTCGTCGTAACCGGACAAAATGATGACCTCCAGCTCAGGGAGCAAGCGCTTTGCTTCCTCCGCAAGCTGAAGACCGGTTTTGCCCGTCATCCGGATGTCCGTCAGCAATATATTCGGGCGTTCCCGCTCAAGCCGCTCCAACGCCTCTTCTGCCGATTCGGCAGGCTCCAGCAGCTCAAGACCTAGCTCTTCCCACTTTATGACCTTGGCAAGTCCCGTACGAATAATGACCTCGTCATCCACGATCATGATTTTCATGGCTTCCCCCTCCTTCCACGAACGGTATGGTAAAGGAAACTCGTGTTCCTGCGTTCGGCTTGCTCTCGATGAGCAAACCCGCATCCGGTCCGTAATGCAGCTGCAGCCGCTCATTCACGTTCCTTAATCCATAGCTGGCGACGTCGGAAAAATCCTGTTGATCCGCCGGCTCCTGCAGACTTTTTTTGATTAGCGCGAGCTGCTCCTCGGTCATTCCGATCCCGTCATCCAGGACCAGAAAGCTCATATGGTCTCCCTTGGGCTCCACATAAACGGTGATCATGCCTCTGCCCTCTTTCTTCTGCACGCCATGAATCATCGCATTCTCGACCAAAGGCTGAAGCAGCAGCTTCAGCATAAACTTATCCCTCAGCTCCGGATCCACAACAATATCGACATCGAACTTATCAGGAAAACGGATTGACTGGACCTGCGCATAATTTTTAATGTGAGCCAGCTCCTGATGGACAGGACAAAATTCCTTGCCCTTATTCAGACTAAACCGCAAAAAGTCGCTTAATGCCCCGACCATATCGGCAATCCGCTTCTCCTCCGTCAGCAGAGCTATCCAATGAATCGAGGAAAGCGTATTATACAAAAAGTGCGGGTTGATCTGCGCCTGCAGCGCCCTCATGTCGGCTTCCTTTTTCCGGGCCTCGTTGCGGATCACCTGCTTCTTCAGCTTCTCAATGTGCGATCCCAGCATGTTGTAGCTTTCCGCCAGCTTCCCCAGCTCATCCGTCGTCCCCGTCGTGTATAAAGGCAGCGGCTCCTCGGGATTGACCTTCGACAACAGTCGGGTCAACGCACGCAGCGGATTCGTCACCCGGTGCACTACAAAGAATACGATGCCCACCGTTGCAAGGATGGAGACGAGAACGGCAATCGCCGTCAGCTGTAAAATATACCGGTTCTGTGCACTGTACAGCTCAAAGGGGATGACTCCGACCAACGTCCATCCGACTAACGCCTCCTTGTAATAAAGCATCGATTTCTTCTCATGCTTCTGCTCGCCATAGGTCATCGTCCCGTAAGCCGAATGCATGCCTGCTCTCACGCCGGGATACAAGGAATCGAACGGCTCCGACAGCCACTGCGATTCCGTTGCAGATACCACGTTTCCTTTCTCGTTGAGCAGTGCCACATTGCCTTGACCGTCACCGAGCTTCGGCTGCGACCAGTAGCGGGAGATGGCCTTTTCGTTGAGAGAGATCGACAGCCAGCCCAATGTCTGATAGTTGTTCACACTGCGAAGCGGGCGAATAAAGGAAAGCACCTTCGACCTTCCGTTATACGTATCGACCGTGTAAAGCTCCGTCCACATTTTCGACTCGATGTCGGGGATCCTCACAATACGGTCCAGGTCGGAGCTGTAGATGGTAGCCGTGGATAAGGTTGGGTTCGCATTCGCCGGATATATCGTGACATTCAATATATAATCCTTCGAGCTGACGAGATTAGCCATAAAAGCTATGATTCGGGTCTGAGTAGCTACGTCCTGATCCGTACGGTTCACATACTGCTGGATATCACTTTGCCCGATCAATGTAATCGACAAATTCTCGACGTCCTGAAGCATGAAGCGAAGGTTTGCGTCCATTTGGCGCAGCGTATCGATACCTGCCTGCTCCGTCTTCTCTTCCGTAATGTTAGATGAGATTTTATACGCAAAACCCCCAAGGAATACCAAGGGGATTAGCGTAGTTACAAGCATGATAAAAGACAGCTTACGTCCTAAGGAGAGTCCCAGCCAACGCCACATTGAAATCTATCCTCCATTGCAGGAAAGTCTTTAGCCCTTCACCGCTCCCGCTGTCATCCCTTTCATTACTTGCTCCTGGAAAGCCAAATAGACTAGGATTGTAGGAATGACCGCTATAGTCATGGCCGCTAACGTTAGACCATAATCCGTCTGGTAGCCGTCTGCAAAGGTGGCAATGCTTAACGGCAGCGTCTTCAAGGTCGATTTACTGATAAAGACCAACGCAAACGAGAAATCATTCCACGAATGCAGGAAGCTAAGAATTGTAACGGTAGACAGCGCCGGCAGCGAGATGGGCAGCATTATGCGTAAGAATACACCCCATAGTCCCGTTCCGTCAATAAATGCGGCTTCCTCAATCTCCTTCGGCACCGAGGTCAAATATGCGGTAAGCACGAATATCGCCGTAGGCAGCGCGAAGGCCGTATAAGGAAGAATCAGCGCCCAGTACGTGTTCAGAACGGACATCTGCTTCATCAAAATGAACAAAGGCACCAGCGTACTGTGTATGGGAATCAGCATCCCAACGACGAAAAAGCCCATAATCCAGCCTTTGAACCTGAATTTCAGCCGGGCGATGACGAAGGAGGCCAGTGCCGAAATAAATAAAGTAAACACGAGCGAAACGACAGACACAATTACGGAATTGGCAAAAGCTGTTCCCATCTTAGAAGATTTCCAAGCTCTCGCAAAGTTATCCAGCTGCCATGCCTCCGGAAGCCCGAAGGGCCGGTTCATAAACTCGGCATTCGTCTTGAAGGCACTGATAAACAGCCAAAATAGCGGATATAACGTTAACAGACCGTAGATGGTCAGCAGTGTCCAGAAAATCGCGCTTTTCCATTTTTTTGCGGTTCCGCTGCCGGATTTATAGGGCGATACCGATGTTTTTTGCACCATGACTCCGCTCATTAGGCGTGCCCTCCTTTCGCTTCCTGCTTCGATTTACGGCTGGTCAGCCATTGGCTGGTACCGATAAAGAGCAAGCTGATAATAATGATGGATGTAGATATCGCGCTTCCGTAGCCGTAACGGTAGGAAGAAAACGTCGAGTTGTACATATATGTTGCGAGAAGCTCCGTCGAATGCGCCGGACCACCCTTCGTCATGACATACACCAGGTCGAACGACTTCAAGCTGCCTGAAATGCACAAAATAATCGCGACCTGTACGGTGCTCCAGATCATCGGCAAAGTAATGGAAACCATTTTTCTCGCGCCGCTTGCACCATCGATCAGTGCCGCGTCGTGAATCTCTCCTGGAATGTTCTGAAGCGCTGAAATAAAGATGATCAGATACAATCCGACAAAGCTCCACAACAACGGAGGGATCAGCGAAAAGATAGCAATATGAGCATCGGACAGCCATTGCAGCTTCCAGCTTCCCAAGCCTATGGCATCCAGAAGAAAGTTCAGAATCCCGATTTGCGGATGGTAAATGTACTGCCAGATCATCCCGATAATAACGGAGGACATGACCATCGGCATAAAGATCGCAGACCGTAAAAACCGCTGAAGCGGATTACTTTTATAAAGCACAATAGCAAGCACTAAAGCTAAGGGAACCTGCCCTAATACAGAAGCTAATACAAAAATGACGTTATTTTTGAGTGCCCTCCAAAATACCGGATCGTGGATAACTTCCACATAATTTTTTAATCCGATGAATTTGGCCTCTCCGATGCCTTTCCAATCAAAGAAGCCGTAGTAAGCGGACCAGATAACAGGAACAAAAACAAATAAAGTATAAATTACTAAAGCGGGAAGTAAGCCGAGGATGACAAACCGGCGTACGTTCAATGTATTAGTCACGAATCTCACTTCCTTTCAAATAATCAGCCCTCCGGGAGGGAGGGCTGCTGTAATTGGGGAGTTACCGGTTTATTTACCGAGAGCACCCGCCTGTGCATCTTGAATTTTCTTGGCAATCGCTTCCGGATTGCCGCCCATCAGAAGCTCCTGGAGACCGTTGTTGATTACTTCAACTGCAGCAGAGCTCAGCTTGGAATCGTATACCGGTGTAATTTTCACATTCTTCATCAGCTCGTTCAGCTCTACAAACAGCGGATGCGCTTTGGATTTATCTACATCGATTTTGTAGCTGACCAGCGTGCTGCTATCCAAGGTTGCTTTTTGTCCTTCAGGACCGGACAAGGCGTACAGCAGCTGCAAAGCCGCTTCTTTTTGTGCGCCGGACACTTTTTTGCTCATACCCATTCCTGTCCCTACAACGCCTGCAGTCGATTGAGCCTGACCTTTGCCGCCGTCAACCGGAGGCAGTACGGAAATATGGGTTGTGTCGAGAATTTCCTTTGGAGCGGTTTTTACAAGATTTGCGAGCGCCCAGCCGCCATCCATGAACATAGCCGCTTTCCCTTGTGTATACAGCTGGATCATTTGATTCTCGTCAATGCTGTTGAAGCCGTCCTGGAACGCTTTCGATTTGCCCAAATCTTGAAGCACCGTCAAGGCTTTCACGAATTCAGGATCTGTGAATTTCGCTCCGTTTTGCGTTGCTGCTTTTAAGAACCAATCCGTACCGGTCACACGGTCGCCGATTGTACTGAAAATTGTCGATTGTGCTACCCAGTTCGCTTTGTTCCCCAAAGCTACTGGAATCACATTGTTTTTGTTGAACGTATCGATCGCCGTTTTCAGCTCATCCCATGTTTTAGGCACTTTCACATTGTACTTGTCGAAAATCGCCTGGTTGTAATAAATGAAGGAGCTCGGTGCCAGGTTCATCGGTACGGAATAAATTTTGCCGTCTACCGTGAAGCCGTCCAATGCATTCGGGATGAAGTTATTTTTCCATTCCGGCTTGGTGTTTAGAAACTCGTCAACCGGCTGAAGCAGCTTGCCGTTCACGAATTCCTTCGTCATGGCGTCAGGCCACATCACGAACATATCCGGCATTTCATCCGCTGCAGCTACGGTGCGCAGGCGAGTTTTCAGACCGTCTGTCGGAAGACCTTCTACTTCCAATGTCACTTCCGGGTGAGCCGCTTGGAAATCATCCAAAATTTTACGCATAGCGATCGCTTTCGCGTCCTGGCCTGTCCAGTTGTGCCATACGGAAAGCTTTACTTTTTCTTTGGAACCACCGCCTGCGGCAGCCCCTTTATTGTCAGCCTGCTGTCCGCCTCCGCATCCTGCAAGCATGGTCGCTGTAGCTAACATAGCCAGACTTACTTTCGTTATCTTTTTCATGTTCTTACTCTCCCCTTTCGTTTCTAACCTCATTCTATAGACTTCACGCCTTTTCAGTAAGGGGAATTTCATAAGAAGCAGGGTAGAAAAATATCGGATGAGGGGGGTGGGTGGAGACGAAACATAGGAGAGAGGTGAATGATGAATCCTTGAGAGACATCCGGAGCAAGGGGTGTGCCTACGGTCGCTTTTTTCGGAACGACAAAAAAGAAGACGCAAAAAAGGCACACGCATCCCTTATACCTCTACGGTCTCCAATTGGTCGAACCTTTATTTATTAGCTAACTAGTAGCGTTGCTCCTTCCCTACACGAAAAAGAGGAGAGTTATCATAATTGGGGCGAAGACTTATTGTAATTTCAGCTATGACACGAAGCCTGGCAAATGTATTTGGCAGGCGCAAGGTCAATTCGATTCTGGCAACGATTGGGCAAGTGATTGCTTTGTTCTCCGTATTACTTCACAACGAGGGACTCGAACCCTCAATGTCTTACGACCGCGAATTTTAAGTTCGCTACGTCTGCCAATTCCGCCAGAGGCGCATAAAAGATATGATGGGTCTGACTGGAATCGAACCTGCATTTTTGCTTTTATTTGAAATTCGTAATTGAGATCATCCATTTTGATTGTCGACGTACTCCCTAGCCAGGAATTACAGTGTGAACAAAATCCGGGGGAACTACGGTGATCCATAATCAAATTTGTTCTTGCACATTCAGGACAGATCTCCATTAACATTAATAATAAACTTAGCCCCACAGCAAAGGGCTGCGGGGCTAAGTTCATATTTTAAAGGGGGGCGATTATTATTATTTTTAAATCTTCTTCAACCTTCTTCTTTTAATGCGCCGATTATCTTTCGAATATCCTCTAAAGGTACTTTAGGTTCTCTGTTATAGGTCAGCAATCCGTTTATCTCCTGCTCCACATCCGTTAATTGCGTGTAACAGAAACCTTGCACGACGGGGGATGCGATTAACGGGTCTACGACTGCGGCCAATCGCTGAAGGAAGTCCTGATCATTATCTGCGCCGGAATAGCCCCAGCCTTCCCATTCGCTTTTCTTGTACGCGATGCCACCAAATTCAGAGACAAGGATGGGCTCACCTTGATATAAGGTTTTCCCCACATGTAATTGCCGTTCAGCTGGTCTTGACTGAATTGCATTATCGACTGTGCGGTAACGTTCTATCAGTACATGTTCCCGCCATTCGTAGTCATGAATAGTCAACAGATCAGATGTCATATGCTCCCAACCATCGTTGGAAATGACAAGTCGGTGCGGATCCAGCGATTTGGTCAAATAGTACATTGCATTGGCATGATGCTGCTCTCTTGCATCCGTCAAAATATTCGGTACGCCCCAGCTTTCATTGAGCGGTACCCAGGCTACGATTGACGGATGATTGTAATCACGTTCGATTGCTTCTTGCCACTCCTGCGTCAAGCGGCGAATGTAGGTCTCATTAAGAGCGCAGGCATTCGCCGCTTCTCCCCAAACGAGTAAACCAAGCCGGTCACACCAATACAGATAACGCGGGTCTTCAATCTTTTGATGCTTGCGAGCTCCATTAAAGCCCATCGACTTCGTCAACTCAACATCTTGACGTATCGCCTCATCCGATGGTGCTGTCAAGAGTCCTTCTGGGAAATACCCTTGATCCAAAACCAATCGCATGAAATACGGATGATTGTTTAGGCATAGCTTTCCTTTTTCCACAGAAATTTTGCGCATGCCGAAGTAGCTAGTAACCTGATCCACAATCTGCCCATTCTGACTAAGCTCGAAATGAACATCATACAAATGCGGATGCTCAGGTGTCCACCAGCGATCTGGACGGCTGAAATGATAGTCGAAATCCGGTAATTGCACGGTACAATTATCAATGTTACTATGAATGCGAATGACCTGCTCAACAAGCTCCTCACCTTTGAAGCTTACCCGTATGCGAAGCTTAACATCTGAACCCATGCAAGATTCTAATCCATTGACAAAAGTCCTCAACTGGACCGTATTCTGATCGATGTCAGGTGTCATTTTCACATGATCCAAATGAAGCACAGAGACTGCCTCCAGCCAAACCGTCTGCCAAATGCCCGTCGTTCGCGTATAAAATATCGCCTCCGACTTATCCTTCCAATATTGCTTGCCCCGCGGCAAACTCAAATCCCGCGCATAATCTTCTGCGCGAACAACCAGCACATTTTCTCCTGCATGAAGCGAATTCGTTATATTAACAGAAAATGAGGTATGCCCACCTTCGTGCTTCGTTATAAATTGTCCGTTTATCCAAACAGATGCAGCATAATCTACTGCTCCGAAGTGTAGAACAACCTGTCTACCCTTCCAGTCATCTGGCAGCCGTAATGACCGCTGGTACCAGACAACATCGTGAACCCCTTTGTCCTCTATACCACTCAGCTTGCTTTCGTAACAAAAGGGAACTTGAATTTGTTGTGTGAACGGATGGTTACCAGCTCCCCACCCCGCCTGCTCACCAACCCGGTTATCATCAAATTCAAACGCCCACTCCCCATTTAAATTCATCCATTCGTTTCTTACAAATTGCGGTCGCGGATATTCATTCCGTATCATTGCCTTCATCTCCTTAAGCAGAGCGGGATGAATTTGAGTTTTTACAAATTCGCCCCGCTTATGATGCCTTATTTAGGGTGCATATTATGGTGAAGAACTGAACAGCCATTGCTGATTAGCCGTATTCATATCTTGATATTGGGAGATATTTGTACCATCTATCGTTGAACCACCTTCTACATCAATCAACTTTCCACTGTTACGGTTGACGATCTTCCAATAACCACCGCCGACACTCACGACTTGCCATTGTTGATTCGCAGCTCCAGATCCCGTATCGGTATATTGCGAAATATTTGCACCATTTGCGGTGGACGACCCTTCTACATCAATCGTTTTGCCGCTGTTCACATTGATGAACTTCCAGTAACCGCTACCTTGATCGACCGCTTTCCACTGCTGAGCCGTTATCGCACTATCATGCCACTGCCGAATGTTAGCGGAATTTGCCATTGATGCATCTTGTACATCGATAACTCGCCCACTTTTCTTGTTTGCAATTTTGTAAATCGCATTATTAGTAAGTGTACTCACGGGTTGTGGTACTTCGATAAATGCCCATTGCTGGTTAGGAGTCCCTGAATCCGTAAATTGGCTTATATTCCTACTGTCATCTCGGCCAGAGCTTTCCACATCGACGGCCTTACCGCTATTTCGATTAATGATTTTCCAGAAGCCTTGGCCCACGCCGGTAACCGTCCATTGTTGATTCGTCGCACCAGATCCATTGTCAGTATATTGGGAAATATTCGCACCGTTCGCTGTGGAGGACCCTTCTACGTCAATCGCTTTGCCACTATTCAGATTAATGAACTTCCAGTATCCACTCCCCTGGTCAACCGCTTTCCACTGCTGGCCTGTGCCATTGATATCATGATACTGAGAAATATTAGCGGAATTAGCTGTTGATGCACCTTGGACATCTATTAACTTCCCGCTGTTCCGATTCACGATCTTATACACTTTGCCATTGGTAATTTGCGTAGCCGGCGTAGTGCCACCTGGCAAATAACTTAGGTGGCTCAGCATCTGCTTCTGTCCGCTGGATAAATTGCTTTCGATTTGATCAATATTTTTGTAACCGAACATATCCTCAAGCATCGCGATGGACTCCAATTGCACAGCTAATTGCCAAGTTAAGCATTCCAAGCCATAATACTCCGTAAAATTATTCCCCATAATCCCTTCGCCCAGCAATGCTTTGAACTGGTAGCCAAGTCGTCCGTCATAATCGGTCGGCGCATTTGCATTGTTCGCTAGAATTTTAGCGAAGCTGAGGTATTGTGCGTCTCCCGTACTTACGTACAATCTGTAAAACTCCGCAGGACCATTAATCATAAACGTATCTGTATACGAATGTCCGGTTGCGACAAGGCTTTGCCCCACCAAGCCTGCTGACGGCCAAGGGCTCTTAAGATCGGAAGTGACCACGCCATCAACGCCTTTGGCGGCATTGTGCGCTGCATCCTGCTCCGAGGATGCCGTTGCCGATTTATCCTGCGCGATGTTAGAGCCAGAACCATCATATACTTTGAACTCGTAGATGCTTGGCCATGGTCCACCTTCTGCTCCAGTAATTGTAATGCGTACATAACGCGCAGTCGCTGTACCATTATCCACATAGCCCATGGATACGGGTCTGGCGGTATTACCGGTTTTATCAATAAATGTCGTCCAGTTCGTGTTATCAGTAGATGTTTCAATCTTGTACTTGTAATACACATTTCCATACTCAAACATCGTTTCAACTCGGCTAATACTGTAATTTGCACCCAAATCTACTTTGAACCACGATGGATATACAGCGCCATTCGCTGCCCAACGTGTTGATGGGTACACGTTATAGTTGTAAGCGAATGTCCAGCTTTGAACATAGTTTCCCGCGTTCTTTGCTGCACTTAACCACTTACTATCTCCCGTTACATCATAAAGGGAGTTAAAAGCATTCAAGGCCATCATTCCAGCTTCTTTATCCATCGTATTGTTATTGTCAGGCGTACCACCCACGTAACTATAGGTTTGATCGACATTCGTCAGCGACCAGTTTCCTGCTTGAATGGCTGCCGTATAATAGCGCGGATCATGCGTAGCCAAATACAATTTTATAAGAAAACGAATCGGATTTGTTGTATTGAACTTGCCTGCATTTTGGACAGTACCATCGATGTTATAGCTTCTTGCCCATGAGCCGTCTGCTGCTTGCTTCGTGACTAGGAAATCACCGAATTTCTGCACATAGATCATCCAGTTGTCGTGATAATCTCCTCGGGCATAAGCCGTATTATAAGCATCAAGCACTCCTTCGGCCGCATCTGAAACGGTCCGAAGAAACAGGGGGTCAGAACCCCATAGTCCTGTATCACTAAAGAAATCCGTTTGAGGAATACCTGCAGCTGTCATAGAGCTATTTGCCCAGAAGTCGATCATCGCAACACCTTTACTCAGATTGCTTGCGTTATTATTCTTATAACCGTCACGAATCATCTCCCAGCCGACCTTGGTCTGTTGACCCACGAAACCGGATTGCAAATGATAGCCCGTATCACCGCTTGTTCTCGTTAAAGAACTCCAGGGAAGACCGTTAGCCCCATTAGCGAAGCTCTGATATTTGGCACCAAAATAAGATAAGTCATTATTGTAGATCGTATTCGCATCAATATAATTCACTGTTGGATTATAAAGGTTGTACGCATATTTCCAAACGCTTCCTTGCGTAGTCGAGAAGTCCGTATCTTGCCCTACTTTTATAACCAGAGAGTACGAATGACTAACGCCCGTTTGCACGGGATGGCTGCGTCGAACGAGCCCTGTCAAGTGAAGCAAACCATTCTGGTCATTACCGTAGTAATTTTTATCACCTTCGGTGCTTGGATATATATAATTTAATGTGGGACGAGGTGATTTCTTAACACCAATGGCACCAAATTTAAACCCTGCATCTACAAGCCAGGATTCGCTGGATTCACTTTGAACAGAGCTTAAATTTGCATTAGTGTGAATGAAGGCCAACGATTCACCCGAGCTAGCCGTCTGCATCGCCATCATCGGAAGTGGAAGACGTGTTTCTTTGATGAAAAAGTTTTCATCCGCGTAATTACTCGCCAACGCTCCAGAAACCACATTGCTATTTTGTTTATACCAATTGCCTGGGGCAAACATATTGTAATCCGTAAGACTTGTCGATGAGAGCGGGTATAACGCATAGCGGGTTGCAAAGCCTTTATCCCCGCTATTTACAACAGCTACATTCACGTTACGTGACATTACGAACGCACCTGTGCCATCCTGCACCGTATATTGGTCTGTATAGTCGAATCGGCTCCCGTTACTTGTGGTCAGACTCCCCGTTGCCGTAATTACCCCCCCTGCGTTTGCCCAACTTGTATAGGGTCCTTGATAAGAAATTTCCGTCGAAGCTGCACTTTTTATTTGTAAGGATAAGGGATTAACCTGCTCATCGAGCTTGCTAGTCCCTTTGTAAATACCTACACCATAGTGCCCTGAGCCTTGATCATCCAGTGCTAAGGTATAAGCCCCAGATACAAGAGAGGCTACACCAACCGCCTCTACCTTCGATGCCCCCACGTTAATTCCTGATAAAGCAATGAAAAGCGTCAATACCGTGCTCCCCCATTTTTGCCAAGACATCATTATTCTTTTCCTCCCGTAAAGGCAATGCCCTTAATAATTTGCTTTTGGAAAAAAATAAACACAATGATAAGCGGAATAGCTGCGAGTGTATTGGCAGTCATTGGAAGCGAATATTGCTGCATATAAGAGCTTTGAAAGTTAGGCAAACCTAATGTAATAGTCATGAATGTTTTGTTAGAAACCGAAACGAGCGGCCACAAGAAATCGTTCCAAGCCGCCAAGAACGAATAGATACCCAGCGCTGCAAAAGCTGGACGTGACAATGGAATGAAAATAGAAGACCATATGCGCCAATATCCCGCCCCATCCATGCGTGCTGCTTCTTCTAATTCCTTCGGAAGTCCGTCAAAAAACTGCTTTAACACAAAAATACCGAATGGGCTAGCGATACCTGGGAGAATGAGCGAAGCCAAATTGTTAAGTAGCCCCCAATCTCGCATCATGAGAAACAGCGGAATGAGCGTTGCTTCTCCAGGAATCATAAGTCCCATCAGGAATAACAGAAATAGCCACTTGCTGCCTGGGAATCGCACGCGAGAAATCGCGAATGCAGCTAAGGAGTCCACAATGACGATCACAATCGTCTGTATGGTGGCAACCAACAGACTATTCAACATCCAGTGGAAGATGGGTGCCTCGGACAAAACCTTTCGATAGTTAACAAGGGAAAGCTGGAGAGTCCCATTTTGTAGAAAAGGTACACCTTCCGTTTTGAACGATAACGCGATCATATACACGATCGGCAACAAAAAAGCGACTGTAACAAGCAAAACTAATACACGAATAATCCAACGATAAAGCCGTTCCATAGGACCTCCTCTAGTTCTCATTAGGCATATACTTGAATTGCAGGGCAGAAATGATCATGATGATCATCATTAGCAAAATGGAGACGGCAGAGGCATAGCCCAAATCAAACGTTTTAAAGCCTTTTTCATAAATCATAAAGACGATTGTTTTCGTACCGCCCGCAGGTCCGCCGCTTGTAATAAGCTTGGATTGCCCAAATATTTTGAAGCAGGCAATGGTCTGAAGTACGATTACCAGTAATGTAACTCTCGAAAGCGAAGGCAGTGTGATGAAGCGGAAACTTTGCCAGCGTGATGCACCTTCGATTTGTCCAGCTTCGTAGAAGGTTTGTGGAATGTCCTGGAGGCCTGCTAAATATAGAATAAAAACAAGACCAACCGTCCACCATACTGTGGCTATGATAATACTAACCCAAGCAAGAATCGGCTGCGAGATCCAGAAAATTTCTTTTTGATAACCAACCAACTTAAGCAATTGACTTAGTAACCCTGAGTATGGCTGTAAAAAAATAACCCAAATCGTGGAGATTACCGAAACCGACAACATCATCGGCAAAAATACACTGGCTCGGAAAAAAGATTGCCATTTGCGGATTTGATTGATCAGAAGCGCTAACGCGAGCCCTGTCAAAACAAGTAACGGCGCAGAAATAATAACGAACATAAACGTATGCCATGTATAGATCCAGAACTCTTTATCTATAAGGAGATTATGATAATTTTTGAAGGCAACAAATTTTTTAGTACCCAGCAGCGCCCAATCGTAAAAGCTGATGCGGAGTCCAAAGAAAATAGGAACTAAGGAAAAAAGGACAAAGAATAAGAAGTAAGGGAGCACCATGATGTATCCGATGCCCCATGATTTTCTTTCATATGTTGTTGATCGCATGGATGCCGCTCCTTTCAATGCGGATTATACAAAAGAAGGTCAGGCCCGCTCTTCCTACCGATGAACCTCGAAGCAACAGGTGATCTATCCGCGGACCTAACCTTGTCTTATTTACTTATTTACTTACTTATTCGCAATCCCATCAACAGCTTTACTAGCATTTTTCAAAGCCTCTTCCGGTGTTTGCTTCTGAATCGTCATTTTTTCGAATTCTTTAATAATTGCATCACTCATCAAGCCCCACTTGTCGCTGCGCGGGAAGTAGGCTACACTTTTGCCTGCATCTGCGTAATCTGAACGATATTTCAGTTTCTTGAAATCATCCGATTGAAGTACTTTATCAACAGCAGGGATATGTCCAGCTACCGCCCACATTGCACCGTGTTGCGCAATCCAATTAGCGAAAGTTACAGCCGCTTTCAGCTTCGCAGGATCATCCTTACTATGCTTTGGCAGTGTCAATGTGTGGGAATCGCCCCACTCCGCTGGGTGATCATATAAGGTTGGAACTGGCATAACGCCGAAATCCAGATCTTTCGTAGCCTCAAAAGCTCCTGTTCCCCAAACACCTGTAATTAAGGTTGCAGCTTTGCCATCTTGGAACATTTTGAACGCATCATCAATGTTTGGCGGAATCAATTGATTTTTGTATAGGTCATTCACAAATTGTATCGATTTCAGTGCTGCTGGGTTGTCCAAAACTGATTTTTTACCGTCATCAGAAAGTACTTTGCCTCCATCGTTCATTTGGTTATACCAAGACCAGAACAACCAGAAAGAATCCGTGCGCACATTCGGTTCCGTTAATGGAGCAATCTCTTTCGGCACACTATCTTTAATTTTTTGCAAAAACTTCACATAGCCCTCTGGACCTTTCTCTATATCCGGCTTGCCGTCCTTCAATACGCCAGCCTGTTGCAACCATTTCTTGTTGTAGTACATAACGACAACATGTGTATCTAAAGGTACGGAATAATGCTTACTATTATAAATAGTCGATTTCAAAATCGTCTGGTTGTAGTCTCCCCAGTTTACGCCGGCCTGACTAGCAGCATCGTCTAGTGTATTCAAGTAACCCGTCGGCACGAATTGTGGCAATCGCGAGGAATGTACAATAGCTACATCAGGTGCGCTGTCAGCCGCTAGTGCGGTTTGTAGCTTCGTATAGTAGTCATCTGCTTTACTCGGATCTTGCTCGACCTGAATGTCAGCGCTTTCTTCATTAAATTTCTTGACCATTGCGTTCATGTAATCCCCGTCACCACCACTAAATGGTGTCCAGTACGTAATTTTCACTTTCTTGCCTGAAGCGGCAGCTTCCGTTCCAGCTGTGCTTTTCGGTGCATCCGTTGCGGTACTGCTGCTCGTGTCTGTTGTAGAAACACATGCGGATAACAAAATGGAAGATGCTATCGTTAGTGTGCTAATCTTAATCAAATTCTTTTTCATGTGTTGAACCCTCCCTAAGCTATCTACTTACTTGGTACATCCTTATCATACGGGAGGGGATGATGTCTTTTCTTTGGAAGCGTATAGCTCCTTAGGACGTATTTTTATTGAAATGACACCTTGTCTACACGCTGTCTCGATACTCCCCTGGTGTCTGACCCGTTAAAGTTCGGAATACCCGATTGAAATGACGCAAATTCGTGAAACCCGTCGCCTTAGCGATATCCACGATTTTCTTCTCAGATGCAAGCAGCAATCGTTTCGATTCTTCAATCCGGCGTTGCGTCACATAATCAACGAAAGTGATACCTAGCTTATTTTTGAAAAGAGTGCTCAGATACGATGGGTTCAGATACACTTTGTCCGCCATCATACTTAAAGTAATTGGCGTGCTGTAATGCTCATCGACATAGCGAACAACCGTATCAATGGGATTGATCTCGATGGACGAATTTCGTTGATGTACCATTTCACTCAGTCTCCCTAATAAACGTTCACAGGTTTCCACCATTTCGAACATGGTCGTTGTGGACAATATTTGTTCCAGCACACGCTTAATTTCTGCATGCTGCAGCCACTCCTTGACGAGATTCAGCCTGACTGCAAGCTCATAAAAGTGGAGCAACATGGCGCAAATTTGTTGCTGTACCATTTCAGGCGATGTCATGGCATCACACAATTTACGGACAAACTTCCTCGTTTTAAGTCTAGTTTCCACCGCATCGCCATCTTCAATACTCTTATCCAACAGAGCCCAATCCGAAGTCAACGTGTTCATTTTAACTTCTTTGCTTCCCTTCACCGAAGCATAGGTAAGAATGCGGTCCCCTCCCGTCACAAGACGGTAGAGAAGCGCTGTCTCTGCTTCTTCGTAAGATTGGGAAATCGTCTCCATATCGAACACCTCTGCGCCAAGTCCAATGGTGATCGTAACATTGCTCATATTCTTCATTTCTTTGCATATACGTTTCGCCCACGATGTCACATGCGTATAGGCTTCGGGTGTCGTCTCATAATTTAGCAATGTCACGACTTTTGTATCTGATATCGGAAACACATAGCCAGTCCATCCCGTTTCCACAGATTCCTGAATAAATTGGGAAATAAAAAGGGAATATAACGCGGGATTCACACGAAAATAACGCTCATCTTCAATAAATTCACGATCCAGATTAATTAACAAGCAGCAATACGATGCATGCGGAAGCTGAATGCCTACGTAATCCATTAAATCAAGCTCCTCATGGCTGATACTGCCATCCATCAATCCCCTCAGGATGTGATGTCGTAATCGTTCCCTTGCTTGCCTTTCCTCCATCTGTTTGCTTGTCTCTTGCTCTTTTATAGACAACCATTCTGATTGAAGACTATCTAGAATCCGATACAACTCCTTACGTACAATTGGCTTGGTCAAGTAATCCTTAGCACCCATCCGCAATGATTCACGTACATATTCGAAATCACTATATCCGCTCATCACAATAACCTGTATGTTGGCATGCTTTTCTTTCAAGATATACTGTAATTCAATGCCATTCATAATCGGCATCATAATATCCGTAATCACGAAATCAGGCTGGTGCTGTTCTATTTTCTCAAGTGCCTCAATGCCATCCTCCGCTTCATCGACAACCTTCCATTCTCCTTGCATTTCCGCAATCATATGACGAAGCCCTTTCCGGAAAATAGACTCATCATCCACGATTAATACTTTTGGCATCTAGTTGTCCTCCTCTGATGAGATCTTGCCACTATCCGTATATGGAAACTTTATGATTACCTTTGTGCCCTGCATGGGTTCACTGGTAATGAATAAACCAAAGGCAGAACCATAACGAAGAACGATTCTTCGATGTACGTTGACGATACCATGGCCCCCTGCTGCACCTTCTGGCAGTGACGCATATTGAAGTCTATTACGAAGGGTTTGAAGCTCGGCAGCATTCATGCCTTTACCGTTATCTTCAATTGCAATCAGCATGCTATTACCTTCCTTGGTCCCTATTATGCGAATCCTCCCTCGCCCTCTGGCCCTGCCAAAACCATGAATAATACAATTCTCCACAATTGGTTGCAGACTAAGACGGATTACATGACTAGACAGCAACCATTGATCTATTTCAATCTCGTAGTGTAGTTTATTTTCAAATCGAATCAGCTGAATGGCCATATACCCTTCGACATGCCCGAGTTCTTGTTGAAGAGGTACCTCGCTTTGATCGCTGTTAATGCTGTAACGTAGTAGATGACTTAAATTGTTTGTCATTTCAACAACTTCACGATTTCCTTGAATCTCCGCATACATGCTGATACTTCCTAATGTGTTATAAAGGAAATGCGGATTAATTTGATTTTGCAGAGCGGCCAACTGGGAATTCTTCTCTCGAATTTCAGTCTCATACAGCTTATAGCCCAAATCGCTCAACCTCGATACCATCACATTAAAGGTATGGCTCAATTGCCCTACCTCATCTTTGTTGCGAACCGGTACAGCTACAGCCAAGTCACCATTTTCTACTCTTCTCATTAAATTCCCTAGCTGACTGATTGGTCGAGTAATAAGTAATGAGAGCCAAATGGAGATTAATACCGCCAAGAATAAGCATCCAATACCAATGAATATAATATTATTTCGAACGTTAGCCGTGTCTTGTAACAGCAATGACATGGGAACTATTCCAATCGTTGTCCAACCCGTTAGACTTGAGGTGTTATATGTCAATAGCTCTTCCTTGCCCTTTGAATGGACAACAAGGCTTCCTGTACCCTGATAATTTCGGATTAAGGTATCCGTAACATCCAGTGAACTGTCTTTGTACACTAAGCGTCCTTCGTCATCGACGATCGCAATATTCCCAAAATTTGAAGTAGCGAGATGGTTACTTCTATTTTCAATAGCAGAAACAGGTACATCAATGACAAAATACCCCACTTGCTTACCAGTCTGGATACTCTTAATTTTACGGGTGACAGTCATGACTCGCGATTTCACGCCATTACTAGAGTTAACTTCATGTGGACCCAAGTAATTCAAATTATTAGATGAAGCAGATATCCGCTCAAACCACGGCTCTTTCTCCAATTTTCTTGATGTTGTAGCAATGCTTTCGGGTAAAAGGACATAGGATGAGCCCTTGGTGCCGTATAAATATAAACTGGTGACATTCACCCTCCCATTCACTAGCACATGATTAACAAAACTGCCAATCGTCGTATTCTCCTCTAACGTCAAAGGTGCCCCCTCACTTCGGGAAGCAGCCAAAAACCGCATGATCTCCGGCGACTGGTATGGCATCATAGTAAGTAAATTCAATTCATTCATGTACGTATCGAGGTTTGTCGTCAACTCACGTACAACATCCCCTTGATATTTTCCTACACTTTTTTTTATCGATGCTGAATAACTGGAATAAGCGAATAAGCTAGCTATAAGTAAAGGTAAAATGACTATTAAATTAATCACTAGCATTTTTGTTAAAAGCCGTAAATTAGCAAATCGGCTAAGAATCTGATTAGGTGTCATCGTGCTATTCTCCAAAATGTTCTTGAATCTGTTTAGTGATCTGATTTTGCGAATTTCGCAGCACATCCTCAGGTGATTCTGACTGATGCAGCATTTTAGCTATTTCTGAAGAAATGAAATCATTAATTTTCCCTTGGAAGGGATGGTCTGGAAAATACGTCACATGATCTACCTCACTTGTATAAATTGAGGAGAAGCGTCGATCCGTGAACATTTTTGACTTCAACGCGCTCAGATTGCCGGGAATATGTCCTGCTCTGGCCCAGCTATCGCCATGTTTTGAAATCCAGTCTGCAAATTTAATAGACGCGACAACTTTAGCAGGGTCGGACTTCGTATGCGCTGGAAACGCCATTGTATGGGAATCGCCCCACACAGCAGGATGGTCATAAATAAGAGGGATCGGTGCTACTCCCAAATCCAAAGACGATTCCGATTCAAGCGCGCCTGTCGACCATACGCCCAATATTAACAAGGCCGCTTTATCTGCTTGGAAGATTGAAAAAGTATCGGACAAATCCGGTGGTATCAACTTGCTGGTATATAGCTCATTGACATAATTGAGCGCTCGCAAGGAAGGTCCATTGTTAATATTCAATGAATTCCCTTCATTCCCATAAAACTGCCCACCATCATTCATTTGGTTATAAAATGACCACCAAAGCCAATAGGCATCCGATCGAGTGTTCGGTAATGCCAATGGAGCGATATTTGAAGGAATACGCTTCTGGAGTGTTCTTAGAAATTGTATGAATCCCTCTTCACCAGGCTCTAAGTTTAAGCTTCCATCCTCACGCAATAGCCCCGCTTGTTTTATCCACTTCTTGTTGTAATACATCACATCAAAATGGGTGTCTAAGGGAATCGCATAATGACTTCCGTTCACGGTCGTTTTATTCAAAATCATTGTATTATAGTCATTCCAGTTAACATTTGCCTCCGTAGTTGCTTGTTGGATATTTGTAAGAAAACCGGCTGGCACATATTGAGCAAATCGTGAAGCATGAATAATTGCAACATCAGGTGCTTCATCCGTCACAATTGCTGTTGGAAGCCGCGTGTAATACTCGTCGGAATTATTGTTCGTTAGCTCTACGAAAACATGCTCGGTATTTTCCTGATTATATTGGTTTACAAGCTCCCGCATAAAACTGCCATCCCCTCCACTAAATGGTGTCCAAAATGTTATTTTGGTTGTAGTCTTTATAGGCTGGGAGGTGAACTGGCTTCCTTGCGGTTCACTATTGCAAGCTGTCATTAAAATACACAAAACAATGAGGGTAAGAACTGTTTTCTTTGGGGGTAATGGCTTCACTATTCAACCCACCTTCTCTTCCGTGAATGGATAGCTCTATCTTAATAGAAAAAAGAACTGATCGGTATCAGTTCTTTCACTTTTTTATGGACATATTTTTAGGTTCATTAATCATGGTTAACAGGACTGGCATTCGAAGACCGCAGTCATAACCAATTTTATTATTTGCCAGGGATCGAGGTTGCGCTTCATGGACATTGCGATATTCTATCAAGGTTTCGAGACACCGGCAAACGCAACTTAGCCAGCCGCTGCCCTTATTTCAGCGCTTAACGAAGGTTCAGTTGATTTCGATGGTTTTAATGACTCTGGCAGGATTGCCCCCAACGATGACATTGTCAGGCACATCCTTTGTCACCACGGCTCCAGAGGCTATAACGACATTATCGCCAATGGTAACGCCTGGGTTAATAACGGCCCTTCCTCCGATCCAAACGTTATTTCCAATCGTAACAGGCTTGCCGAATTCTGCCCCCGAGGCCCGTTCAAACGGATTTATGGGGTGTGTAGCCGTATAAATATGTACACCGGGTCCGATAAAGCAATATTCACCGATACGAACTTCACACACATCTAAGATAACACAGTCGAAATTGGCATAAAAATGATTGCCGATATGGATATTGTATCCATAATCGCAGCGGAACGTCGGTTCGATATAGAGGTTCTCACCTGTGGAACCAAAAAGCTGTTTAAGAAGCTCGGTACGTTGATCAAGCTCTGTTTCCAGTGTTTGATTAAACAAACGAGTCTGTTTTCTGGCGTTCTCCCGATCTTTTGTTAGCTGCGGGTCTGAGGCAAGATAAAGCTCCCCAGCTAGCATTTTTTCTTTTTCAGTTTTGAAATTCATTCCCATCCTCCTTTCCATCTCTCAAGTAATTTTGCAGCTCCCTTAGCTATACCATACAGGAAATGGAAGTCGAAGCATAGTCCCTCCATATCTTGACCCTCTTCTTCCTATAGAGATCCTATGCATAAACCGCAGAAGTCATTTCTTCTCCCGGCTTTTAACGCGAAAATAAAAAAACTGCCCGAGCAGGTTACCGCTCAGACAGCTTTCGTGAAATCTTCTTATTTATAAGCCAAGCGAGCTTGGTGAGCCGCTTCGTAAGCTGCGATTTTGTCCGCATGCTGAAGCGTCAAGCCGATGTCATCCAAGCCTTGCAGCAAGAATTGACGACGGTGCTCATCCAATTCAAATTCGATGCTCAGGCCTTGATCGTCGGTGATCTTTTTGTTTTCCAGGTCAACGGTCAATTGGTAGCCTTCTTGCTTCGTTGTGCGTTGGAACAGCTCTTCGACTTGCTCTTCGCTCAATTTGATCGGCAGGATGCCGTTTTTGAAGCAGTTGTTGTAGAAAATGTCCGCATAAGACGGAGCAATGATCACTTTGAAGCCGTAGTCTTGAATCGCCCAAGGAGCGTGCTCACGGGAGGATCCGCAGCCGAAGTTCGCACGGGAAATCAGAACGGAAGCGCCTTGGTAACGCGGTTGGTTCAGGGAAAACTCCTTGATCACCTCGCCTTGCTTGTCAAAACGCCATTCGAAGAACAAGAATTGGCCGAAACCGGAACGCTCGATCCGTTTCAAAAATTGTTTTGGGATAATCGCATCTGTATCTACGTTTACGCGGTCCACCGGACCTACCAGGCCGGTATGCTTTTTAAAAGCTTCCATGTCGTTAGTCTCCTCACTTAAAAAAGATTGAATTAAGCTTCTTGCTTCACTTTGAATTCCCAATCGCGAACATCATAGAAATGTCCTTTGATTGCTGCAGCAGCGGCCATAGCCGGAGATACCAAGTGGGTACGTCCATCACGTCCCTGACGCCCTTCAAAGTTACGGTTAGAAGTGGATGCGCAGCGTTGGCCCGGCTTCAATACGTCCGGATTCATCGCCAAGCACATGGAGCAGCCTGCATCGCGCCATTCGAAGCCCGCTTCAGTGAAGATTTTGTCCAAGCCTTCTTTTTCCGCTTGAATTTTAACGCGGCCAGAGCCTGGTACAACGATTGCCGTTACGTTAGAGGAAACCTGGTGTCCTTGCGCTACGGCTGCTGCCGCGCGAAGATCCTCGATCCGTCCGTTCGTACAGGAACCGATAAATACATAATCCACAGCCAGATCCGTCATTGGAGTGCCTGGTGTAATACCCATATATTCGATCGCTTTTTCAGCGGCTTTACGTTCGTTCTCCGTTGGGAAGCTTTGCGGATCCGGTACCAGTGCCGTAACGTCTGTACCCATACCAGGGCTCGTTCCCCAGGTTACTTGCGGAATCAGGCTGTCAGCGTCAAAATCAACAACGCGATCGTATACTGCGCCCTCATCTGTAGTCAGTTGTTTCCATGCAGCTACCGCTTCGTCAAAAGCAGCGCCTTGTGGCACGTATTCACGGCCGCGCAGGTATTCGAAAGTCACTTCGTCCGGAGCGATCAGGCCGGCTCTTGCACCTGCTTCGATGGACATGTTACAAACCGTCATGCGCTCTTCCATGGACAGGTTGCGGATAGCTTCGCCTGTGTACTCGATAACGTAGCCGGTTGCAAAGTCTGTGCCGTATTTTGCGATAACGCCCAAGATCAAGTCTTTCGCCGTTACGCCCGGGTTCAGCTTGCCATTGATGCGAACTTCCAATGTTTTCGCTTTGGATTGCTGCAAGCATTGAGTAGCCAGAACGTGCTCCACCTCGGAAGTACCGATACCGAACGCCAACGCGCCGAAAGCACCGTGAGTCGAAGTATGGCTGTCGCCGCACACGATCGTTTTACCAGGGTGAGTCAAGCCCAGCTCAGGTCCCATAACGTGAACAACGCCTTGATCGATGCTGTCCAGGTCGAACAGGGTCACGCCAAAATCTTTACAGTTTTGCGACAGAGTGTCGATTTGCTGCTTGGAGATCGGATCCGTGATGTTGAAGCGGTCTTTCGTAGGAACGTTGTGATCCATTGTTGCAAAAGTCAGATCCGGACGGCGCACTTTGCGGCCGGACAAGCGAAGCCCTTCAAATGCTTGTGGAGACGTAACTTCGTGCACCAGCTGCAGGTCGATATAAATGATGCTTGGTTTGCCTGCTTCCTGATGAATTACGTGATTGTTCCAAATTTTCTCGAACATTGTTTTTGCCATCAGATTCACCTCATTAGTCATGAATGATAATCAATTCATCCTTTGTGCATAGTCTAGCATTTCTTTATTCATTGTTCCAAGATATAATATCTATAAGCTTAATAGGAAAATATAATAAGAACATTTGCAAAGCTGCTTAGACCTTTTGATTCTATCATATATCAGATTGAAATTCATATAGAAACGGAGCCGTAAAAAATGGAACTTAGACAGCTGCAATACGCGCTGCAAATCGCCATAGACAAAAACTTCTCCCGTGCCGCGGAGAAGCTTCACATTGCCCAGCCGAGCTTAAGCCAGCAGCTTTCGAAGCTGGAAAAAGAAATCGGCGTCCTGCTGTTTCAGCGGACAACGAACTCCGTCGAGGTCACGCATGCAGGCTCGCTCTTCGTGGATAAAGCTCAAGCGATTCTCGACATGGTCGAGCAGCTGAAGCGGGAGATGGATGACATTTCCCAAATGCGCAAAGGCAAGCTCGTTGTCGGCAGCCTTCCGATTACCGGGGCGCATGTGCTGCCCTTTGTACTGCCGGTGTTCCAGTCCCGTTACCCGGAGATCGAAATTACGCTTATGGAGGAGACAACGGCCAACCTGGAGCATTTTACGGCTAATGGTCAAATCGATATCAGCCTGCTTTCGCTCCCATTATTGGACGAATCACTCACGTATCAGCCGCTGATCGAGGAAGAAATCATGCTCGCGCTGCCGCGTCAGCACAGGCTGGTCGAAGCGTCGCAGCACGGTCAGATCGACATCGAGGACCTGAGGGATGAGCCTTTTATCGCTTTGAAAAAAGGTCAAGGCTTCCGCCAAATTACACTTGAGCTGTGCCAGCATGCCGGCTTTGCTCCGAATATCGTGTTCGAAAGCAGCAATATCGAAACCGTCCAATCGCTCGTTGCCGCCGGCATGGGCATCGCGTTCGTACCCCATATGGTGTCTCGCGGCGGCTGGAGCCAGCTGGCCCCCGCTTACCTCTCGCTGAAGCAGAGGCCGACCCGCACCCTTGTCATTGCTTACCGCAAAGGACGGTACCTGTCGAAGGCAGTGGAGGCTTTTATGAACACCTTCCGCGAAATCATGGAGATGCAATGGGAGACGGAGGTTCGACAGCTGCGGCCGAACGACTCGGAAGGAAGCTGAAGTGCAGCGTCGTAACCCGCCACTTTGCGCCAGCATACCACACAACAAGAAAAAGGCAGCCGACCACATCAGGTCACGGCTGCCCTTTCTTTTAAACTGCTTCATCATTTTATTAGTACAAAGTGGGTCTTCGGTCTTCAAAAATCGGGATCCGGCTCCGTACCTCAGCCACCAGCCCTAAGTCTATCTCGGCACGAATGATTTGTTCCGTCCCGTCGCCCTCGGCCAATACCTCACCCCAAGGATCTATCACCATCGAGTGCCCGAAAAATTCCGTCGTCCCGCTGATGCCAACCCGGTTGCAGGAAATAACGAACATCTGATTCTCGATTGCCCGCGCCATCAACAGTGTACGCCAGTGATGCAATCTCGGGTTCGGCCATTCCGCAGGCACGAACAACAGCTGTGCGCCTCCCAAAGCCAGCTTGCGGGCAAGCTCAGGAAACCGGATATCGTAGCAGATCATCATCCCGGCGGAAACACCGTCCAGCTCGAATTGTCCGACACGGCTTCCCTCTTTCAAATATTTTTCTTCGTCCATGAGACGAAACAAATGGATTTTGGAATAGTCCGCGACGACCTTGCCTTCCCGATCAAACGCGTAAATCGTATTCAAGATGTCCTCGCTCTTCTTCTCGGCGATAGACCCTCCGATAATATTGACGCCGTGCTTCACGCTGAAAGCCGACAACAATGCTTGGGTCCGCTCTCCGTTCCGGTCGGCCAGCTCGTGAATTTGGTCCAGCGCATAGCCGGTGTTCCACATCTCCGGAATGACGATAACGTCGGGCTTGACGGTATGGTTCACAGCTTCCTCCAGCAACGATTCCAGCTTTGCAAAATTGCGTTCCGGCTCACCGATGGCAATATCCATTTGCAGTAAGGCTACATTCCATTTTTGACTTGACATACCGCTTTCACCCTTTATCTCATCTATATATACTTCTATAATAAATTTATCATAGTCCAACATGACCTGAACTTCAATGCCCCGCTCCTATTCTCTCACTCACATGTTTCATTCAATGAAACATTATGTTGACATGTGAAACTGCTTCTTTTATCATTTTACTATTCATTTCAATCAAAGAAAAGCAAATAAGCAGAGTACTCCTATACATCTGCTTGTATTTCGTGTTACATTAATGCTAGCCCGCGTTGTCGGCCACACTAACGAAAACATATGGAGAGTGACTATAGATGAGTTCCCGAGTTTCCGCCTTTCCCATCCAGCCAGCCGAGCGTATGAAGGGGCTGCCCACGCAGTTTTTCGCAACGCTTGTTGCCAAAGCGAATCAACAAATTGCAGCAGGCCATGACGTTATCAACCTGGGTCAGGGCAATCCCGATCAACCGACCCCGCCACATATCGTGAAAACATTGCAGGAAGCCGCCGAAAATCCATTGTACCACCGCTATCCGCCCTTTAATGGCTTCCTGTTCTTGAAGCAAGCCGTCGCGCAGCGCTACAAGGAGGACTATAATGTAGATCTGGATCCGGAAACCGAGGTAGCCATCCTGTTCGGCGGTAAAACAGGACTTGTCGAAATCGCCCAATGCCTTCTGAACCCAGGGGATGTTTGCCTGGTTCCGGATCCAGGGTATCCGGATTATTGGTCCGGTGTCGCTCTGTCCGGTGCGCGCATGGCCTTTATGCCGCTGCGGGAGTCCAACGGCTTTTTGCCGGACTACAGTGCGCTTGCCGCCGACGATTTGAACAAGGCGAAGCTCATGTTCATTAATTATCCAAACAACCCTACAGGGGCCGCGGCACCTGCTTCCTTTTACGAAGAAACGATCTCTTTCGCGGAAAAACACGGCATCGTTGTTGCAAGCGACTTCGCATACGGCGCCCTTGGATTTGACGGCCATAAGCCGATCAGCTTCCTGCAGCTGCCGGGAGCTAAGGAAGTGGGCATCGAGTTCTACACGCTGTCCAAGACCTATAATATGGCCGGCTGGCGCGTTGGCTTTGCGTTGGGGAATAAAGAAGTGGTTCGGATGATCAACCTGATCCAGGATCATTACTACTGCAGCTTGTTCGGAGGCATTCAAGCCGCCGCGGCCGCCGCATTGACTGGACCCCAAGATTGCGTTACGGATCTTCTTGCTATGTATCAGGGACGGCGGGATGCGTTATATACGGCGCTCGATAGCATTGGCTGGAAAGCCAGCCGCTCCCAGGGCTCGTTCTTCACCTGGCTGCCCGTACCAAAAGGACACACCTCCGCTTCGCTTGCCGATCTATTGCTGGAGGAAGCCAAAATTGTCGTCGCTCCGGGCATCGGCTTTGGGGATAGCGGTGAAGGCTATGTCCGGCTTGGTCTTCTGACACCGGAAGCGCGTTTGCAGGAAGCGGTCGAACGGATCGCCAAGCTGAATCTATTCGCTTGACACGTGATGCCCGAACCTTTACAAACTGCTTCACGCCGTGCTATGCTTAGAGGAAATAGTTGAAATGAACCCAAACGTGATGATGGGATTAGTAGGTTGCCTTTGACGTGTCCAGAGAGTAAATTCCACCGGCTGAAAGAATTTACCGCGAACAGCTTCCGAACCCGCCCCGGAACGGCCAACGAAGAGTTGGACGGCTTATGCCTTGCTGTTACTTAAGGCTTGTATAAAGTTGGATGTTGTATATAACATCAATTAAGGTGGTACCGCGGAAGGTAAAGCTTTCGTCCTTAGAGGACGGGGGCTTTTTGTGTTTTTTCAATACTTTACGCAGTCAAAAGAAAGAAGTGATCGATTCATGCAAACGCAGCAAACCATCGTTGTCAAAATAGGAAGCAGTTCCCTGACCTCCGATGAGGGGGGGCTGAATCGAAGACAGATCGCCTTTTTCGCGTCAGAGCTCGCAAAACTTCAGCGCCAAGGCTTTCAAGTGCTGCTGGTTACTTCCGGCGCTGTCGCAGCAGGCTTTCGGGAGATGGGCTATGTAAGCCGCCCCAAAAATTTGCATGAAAAGCAAGCGTCCGCTTCCGTCGGGCAAGCGCTGTTGATGCAGGCGTACCACGAAGCCTTTGCCGCACATCACATCGGAGTCGCGCAAATTTTGCTGACCCGCTCCGACTTCTCCAACCGCAAGCGGGTCCATAACGCTTCCATGACGATCGATGAGCTGCTCCGTCACCGCATCATTCCGATCATTAACGAGAACGATACCGTCTCTGTTGATGAACTGAAGTTCGGCGACAACGATAAGCTCTCGGCGTTGGTCGCCAATCTGGTGCGTGCCAAGCAGCTCATCATTTTGACGGATACGGACGGTTTATATACCGAAGACCCGCGGAAAAATGCAAATGCCCAACGGATTGAGCGTGTGCGGGAAATCGGTGAGGAAATATACCGGATCGCCGGCGGCTCCGGTTCCTCCGTAGGCACCGGGGGCATGCGCTCCAAGATCGAAGCGGCCAGTATTGCTATGCGCGGGGGCGTACCGGTGTTCATCGGCCGGGTCGTCGAGGACGGGGACTTAACCTTGGCGGTCGAGGATTGCGGCAAAGGAACGTACTTCGAAACGTTCGAGCATAACCTGCCGATGAAAAAGCAATGGCTCGGCTTTCATTCCTTGCCGCAAGGGCAAATTACCGTTGATTCAGGCGCCGAGGCCGCTCTCATCAGCGGAGGAAAAAGCTTGCTCCCGGCCGGGGTGAAGGAAATCACCGGCGATTTCCACCCGGGAGATGTGGTTGAGGTCGTCAATGCAGACCGGCAGCCCATCGGCCGCGGCATCGTCAATTATACAAGCTGGCAGCTGCAGGCCGTCGCAGGTCTCAGTACGGAAGAAGTACAGAAGCGGATCGAAATCCATCGGATCGAAGTGATTCACCGTGATGAATGGATCACGCTGGCCGCCAGGCTTTAACGAAGAAGCTGAGAGAAGATCAAGTGTCGAATAAACATAGCAAACAAGAGGAGGAACTCCCTATGACATCATCTATCCAAACTTCAACTGCAAGCGAGGTCGTACAAAAGGCTACGCTGGCCAAGCAAGCCGCTCCCCGCTTGGGCATGCTCTCCACCGAGCAAAAAAATAAAGCTTTGCTGCTCATGGCCGATGCTTTGGTAGCCGAAAGCGCATCGATTATCGAAGCTAACGCAGAAGATTTGCGCCGGGGCCAGGAAAATGGAACAAGCTCATCGCTGCTTGACCGCATCGCGCTAAATGAAGATCGGATTGCCGGCATCGCAGAAGGCCTTCGCCAAGTGATAGATCTGCCGGATCCGATCGGAGATATGCTGGAGCAGTTTAGCCGGCCTAACGGGCTGCACATTCGCAAAATCCGTGTACCTCTTGGGGTCATCGGCATCATTTACGAAGCACGCCCGAACGTGACGGTGGATGCGGCAGGCTTGTGTCTCAAAACCGGCAACGCTGTCGTACTGCGCGGCGGCTCGGCGGCATTGTACTCCAACAAACGAATTGTTGAGGTGCTGCACGAAGCGCTTGGACGCTCCGAGGTTCCTGCCGATGCGATTCAGCTCATCCTCGATCCTAACCGCTCCTCTGTCGATGAAATGCTGAAGCTGAACGGCCTGCTCGACGTCTTGATTCCAAGAGGCGGACATTCCCTTATTCAAAATGTCGTCAAAAACGCAACCGTCCCCGTCATTGAAACGGGAGCCGGCATTTGTCATACTTATATGGACGAATCGGCACAATACGATATGGCACTGAACATTGCAACGAATGCCAAGGTACAGCGTCCTTCCGTCTGCAACTCGATGGAAACCCTGCTTGTGCATGAGTCCTTCGCGAAGCAGCATTTGGCGGCGGTTGCCAACCATTTTGAAGCGCTGAAGGTGGAGCTTCGCGGCTGCACAACCTCGGTTGAGCTCGTACCTTCCATGAAGCTGGCAAGCGCCGAAGACTGGGATACCGAATACAATGACTACATTCTCAATATCCGGGTCGTTCAAGGACTGGATGAAGCTATTGAGCACATCCGCCAGCACGGAACCATGCACTCCGAATGCATTGTAACGGAAAACGCGGAGCATGCGGCCCGCTTCCTTCAGGAAGTCGATGCTGCAGCCGTATACCATAATGCCTCCACCCGCTTCACCGACGGCTTCGAATTCGGCTTCGGTGCGGAAATCGGCATCAGCACCCAAAAGCTGCACGCCCGCGGTCCAATGGGTCTGCCTGCACTGACTTCAACCAAATATCTTGTCAGCGGCAGCGGACAAATTCGCGGTTAACGATCGAATTTCAAAACATTGATTTGTTTGAGTTCAATACAAAGGAGATTTTCCAATATGTCATTATCTACAGCCTCTATTACATTTGTCGGTGCCGGCTCCATGGCGGAAGCCATTGTTCGCGGCCTTGCTTCCCAGAAGGATAGCGATGCTTCACGGATTACCGTGATCAACCGTCAAGATACGGCTCGGTTGATCGCATTGCAAGAAAGCTACGGGGTCAGCTATGCTGCCGATACGGCAAGTAAAAACCGTGCGATCTCCGAAGCCGATATCGTCGTTGTCGCTTTTAAACCGAAGGACGCGATCGAAGGCCTTCGGTCCCTGGCTTCCTTGTTGAAGCCCTCCCAGCTGCTCGTCTCCGTCATTGCCGGTCTTTCCATGGCAACAATGGAAACGATTCTCGGTACCTCCGGGCAGCCTATCGCCCGAACGATGCCGAATACGTCCAGCTCGATCGGACTTGGCGCTACCGGCATCAGCTTCTCCTCTTCGGTCTCGACCGAACAGCAGCAGTTGGCTATCGACATGTTCGCTTCTACCGGGATTGTCTCCGTCGTGGAAGAAGCGAAGCTGGACATCGTTACAGGCGTGTCCGGCAGCGGTCCGGCTTATATTTATTACATGATGGAAGCCATGATCGAAGGCGGAATTCAAGGGGGCTTGTCCCCTGAAGCAGCCAAAGAGCTGACTGTTCAAACCGTGCTTGGCGCAGCCAGAATGGTCCAGCTGACCGGCGAGAACCCGGCCGAGCTTCGCCGCAAGGTCACCTCCCCTAACGGGACGACCCAAGCCGCTTTGGAGACGATGGATGCCCATCAGTTTTCTACAGGCGTAACGAAAGCAGTTTTGCGTTGTGCTGAGCGCGCAGGTGAACTGGGAAATGCCATCAGCTCCCAGGCAGCTGCCGTAGAAACCAAATAACCCATTCACATATTTAATTTAAAGTAGGTGTAACGATTGTTAAATTCATATTGTGTAGCAACCTATCGCTGCTTTGACGAAAAAGCAGATTTCACCAAAAAAGCCCGGGGGATCGCCGTAGGCTTGACAGTTGGCAGCTGGACCGATTTGCCCGAAGCCAAGAAAGCGGAAATGCAGCGCCACTTAGGCATTGTTCTGGATGTTCAGGAGCATGAACCGGCATCTGGTGCCCCTGCATCGGACCGGTACGCCGATATTCAGATTGCTTATCCGGACGCCAATTTCAGCCGCGACATTCCGGCGCTGCTCGTAACGGTATTCGGCAAGCTGTCCATGGACGGGCGCATCAAGCTGATTGACCTCTCCTTCTCGGACAGCTTCTTATCCGCCTTCCCGGGTCCGAAGTTCGGCATCCAGGGCGTTCGCAGCCTCCTCGGTGTGCAGGATCGCCCTCTGCTGATGAGCATTTTCAAATCCGTTATCGGACATGATCTCTCCACCTTGCGTGAGCAATTTTATTTGCAAGCCAGAGGCGGCGTCGATCTAATTAAGGACGACGAAATATTATTCGAGAATCCGCTGACTCCTATCGAGAAACGCGTGGAGATTTGCATGCAGGCAGCTGCGCAAGCCGAGCAGGAAACAGGCCAAAAGCTGTTGTATGCCGTTAATTTGACCGGACCGACCTTCAGCTTGCTGGATCAGGCCCGTAAAGCTATAGATGCCGGAGCGAATGCTTTGTTGTTCAACGTGCTGGCTTACGGCTTTGACGTTCTTAGCGAGTTAAGCCGTCATCCCGATGTGAAAGTACCGATTATGGCGCATCCGGCGCTTGCAGGGGCCTTTTATCCATCCCCGCATCACGGAATCTCCGCTAACGTATTGCTAGGCAAGCTGCTGCGCTTGGCCGGCGCTGACCTTAGCCTGTTCCCTTCTCCTTATGGTTCCGTTGTGATGCCAAGAGAAGAGAATATGGCCATTAAAGAAGTCCTGCTGACGGAGAAGGCTTCCGACTATACGGTGAGCACGGCGCGGCTCCAAGCTGCTGGTGCACTAGTAGATGCTGCCGAACAGCGTGACGCTGCCGAGCTGAAGCTCAAAACAAGCTTCCCCGTACCTTCCGCAGGGATTCATCCGGGTCTTGTACCGTTGATCCTCCGCGATTTCGGCGATCAAGTGGTTGTAAATGCAGGCGGCGGTATCCATGGTCACCCGATGGGCACGATTGCGGGCGGACAAGCGTTCCGTCAAGCGATCGACGCTTGTCTTGCAGGAGAGTCCTTAAGAACCTATGCCGAGCGTCATCCGGAGCTTAAGGCGGCAATCGAGGCCTGGGGGATCAAGGAATGAGTACGCAGCGGCAGCAAATCATTTTTTGCGATTTTGACGGAACCATCACGGTCAACGATAACATCGTAGCTATCATGAAGCATTTTCAACCGCCGGGATGGGATGTGCTGGTCGAACAAGTCATTTCGAAGCAAATTTCGATCCGTGAAGGCGTAGGAAGCATGTTCGCTCTTCTGCCGACATCCCGTAAGCAGGAAGTGATTGACTACGCGATCAGCAATGTAACCATCCGGGCCGGCTTTGCCGAGTTACTGGAATACTGCAAGCAGCACAATGTCCGGTTTCTCGTGACAAGCGGCGGCATTGATTTCTTCGTGTATCCGGTGTTGTCCGAATTTCCGATTCCTAAGGAGAACATTTACTGCAACGGTAGTGATTTTAGCGGTTCTCATATTGAAATCCTGTGGCCGCATTCCTGCGACGACCATTGCGATACACACGGACGCTGCGGCATGTGCAAAACAACGATTATTCGCAGCTACAGCCCGGAGCAGTATGAGCGTATTCTGATTGGCGACAGTGTTACCGATTTTGAAGGGGCCAAGCTGGTCGACACGGTATTCGCCCGTTCCCACTTGATTGACCTGTGCGAGGAATTGCATTTGCCTTATTATCCATTCAATGATTTTCACGATATTATTCAACGGTTAGAGGAGATGAAAGCAAGGTGAGCAGCACCCTTCGTTTAGAAGAAAAGCAGCAGGCTTTTACCGAGCTGCGCGAAATTAAAACTATCCTGGCCGCCCGGAACTGGTTTCCGGCAACCAGCGGCAATCTCTCCATTCGTGTAGGTGATTTTGCCCCAGAGCAATTTACGTTCGCCATTACAGCAAGCGGAAAAGATAAATCTGTCAATACTCCTTCGGATTTTCTCCTTGTCAATGAGAAAGGCCAGCCTACCGATGCAACGGGATTAAAGCCGTCCGCTGAGACGCTGATCCATTGCGAGATTTACAAAGCAACGGGCTGCGGCGCTATTTTTCATGTGCACACCGTGTTTAACAACCTGGTGTCCGAGCTGTTCTGGGAGCGTAAATCTATTCCTGTCGATGGTGTTGAGCTGATCAAAGCATTCAACATTTGGGATGAAGAAGCGCAGATTGAGATCCCGATCCTGCCCAACTACGCGGACATTCCTCGCATAGCCGAGCTTGTTGAAGGCGCGATTGTACCTCGTGTACCAGGAATCATGCTGCGCAAGCATGGCATTTATGCCTGGGGAGCCAACGCTTTTGAAGCGAAGCGCAATCTTGAAGCGTTTGAATTTTTATTCGAGTATGTGTACCGCCTGGAAATGTTAAAAAAATAACGTATGACTTTCACCAAAAGAAGGCAGCCGGACCCCATCAGGTTCAGCTGCCTTTTTCCATTTCATACGACGATGTTGACCATAGCTCCGCGTAAGCTTGTAAGCTTCCTCCACCATGGCCGCTCCGCTCCTCCATCAGTATGAAAGCTTCCTTCTAACTGAAAAAATCCGACTGTAACGCACTTCTTCATTCATTTGAGCCATAATGGACAATTGAGCCTCCAGCACCCCGTACTCTAGCCCCTTTCTCATGGGAACGTGCGTCGTTTTAATGGGTTGCCGTCACATATCCCCCGGCTTCAACAGCCTGACGGCCTTCTTCACTTAATATCCACGCAACCATGCGATTGGCCGCACTATTCTCAGGCTCGTCCTCACGTGTGACCGCGAATAGCTCCGCAGTGAAAGGATATGTTTTGGAGCGGATGTTATCCTTATTTGGCTCCACCCCTTCAACGGCAAGGAATTTGACCTCCTCCCGCCTGTTCATCTCACTTGCATAATAATAAAAAGAGTAGCCCAGCGCGTTGTCCGCATTATGGTAATCGGCGACCGCCTCGATCAATCCGCCCATACCTCCGGCCTTTCTCTCCTTTGGGGGTTCGGCGAAAGGCAGGCCCTTCATAATTTTTTGCTCCATAAAGGTTTGGCTGCCCGAGTTTTTCTCCCGTTGAAAAGCAACGATCCTGCTATCGGCTCCGCCAATCTCCTTCCAGTTCGTCAATTGACCCGAATAAATTGCTTGAAGCTGGGCTACCGTTACATTCGATACCGGGTTTTCGCGGTGAACCAAAAAGATAAACGCATCCTTTCCGATCGGGGTCAGCTTTAATTTCACCCCCTTCGATGCTGCAAGCGCTGTCTCTTCATCCGAGGGACCGGCAACAAAGATAAGATCCGCTCTTTTCTCGATTAAATTCACATAAGCATTGTGCGTTGTATTGAACCGCACCGCGTTGGCGGCATAAGGCTTGTTCACACCGGTCAGCTCATGAACGGCAATGTTCCCGAAGGGAATGGCCGCTGTGGCCCCGTCAAGCACCGGCAGTGTTTTCAATGTAAAGGGTGCCTGATGGGGGAGCAGCATACTGCCGAACAGCAAAGCCAGAAGCATCGCTGGAACCGCTGTCCCTGGCAGCAGACCTCTGAGAAGCCTGCGCTCTCCCTGCAGTCCCGTCATCCTGATCATTCCCAGCCATGCGGCTGTACTCGGCAGAAGGGATAGCAGCAAACCCGCAGCTTTCAAATATGTGCTATCAGTTATGTAAAATTTCAAATAATCAACAATCGGTACAAGCCAAAATGCAAACAAAGTAAAAAACATCCAAGGCATATCATTCAAATTCGACGTGGCTCCGCTGAGACTCCGATATGTTAAAAGCCAGATCAGACTCCCCAGCAGCACCAATGGCAGCACGGTGAGCAGCTGCATCCCCCTGCCTGCAACCTTTTCACTAAACAACAGGCCATACAAATAAAACAGCAGGCCCACGAGGCACACATAAATGGCGGCCGCAAAGGCCAGCGTCAAATCGCTCCATTCGAGATGGAGAAGCAGCCCTGTTTTGGAAGCTATCGTTTGCCCCCAGAAAATGTTGAATAAAAAATAGACGATAATAAAAGCTATCCCCCAAACAACCGCTATAAGGCCTTCCATAGCTTTGGACCTGCCCGGTCGCTCTGTTTCCATTTGACTCACTCGGTCTCTCCTCTCTGCTCCCCGCCAAAATTTCCACCTTATGGTATTTTACCACAGCTTAGCAAGTATAAACACAAAAAAGCCCCGAGCGTTTGTCGAGGCCACTGAAAAAGTTACGGCTGCATGGACGGATCATTCTTCCGGTCGCTGTTGTCCCCCGGGTTTATTAATTTCAACCCGCTAATAGCGGCCAAAATCCGGGCGTTTACGCTTCTACAGAACGATTCCGTCCACTCCGCCCGTTTTTCGTGGCTTCGTGTTTGTCACTCAGAGCTTTCTTTTATATCTATCAAAGCTTGTACAAATTATTTACCGAATTCGCTAGGGTTCAAGCGCCAAGCCTTGAGCGCCTCCAGATCAGCCTGCTGAATGCTGCCCTGCTTCAAGGCTACGTCAATCAGAATCGAGTAATTCGTCAGCGTTTCAAATGGAATGCCTGCACCAGCAAACGCTTCGGACGCTTTCTCGAATTGATAGGAGAAAATGCCGAGTACTCCAAGGGCTTGGGCTCCTGCATCATTTACAGCCAATGCTACCTTCAAGGAGCTGCCGCCGGTAGAGATCAGGTCTTCGATAACGACTGTTTTTTGCCCTGGTTGGATGTAGCCCTCGATCAGATTCTCTTTGCCGTGGCCTTTGGCCTTGTCGCGAACATACACCATCGGCAGGTTCAGTTTCTGCGCAACCCATGCCGCATGAGGAATACCGCCTGTTGCGGCTCCTGCGATCACTTCCGCATCGGGGAAGTTTTCACGAATCAAAGCAACCAGTCCGTCAGCAATCAGCTCACGAACCTCCGGATACGAAATGGTAATCCGATTATCGCAGTAAATAGGCGACTTGAGTCCGGATGTCCAAGTAAATGGCTGATTCGGACGAAGCGCAACCGCCTGAATATGGAGTAATGCCGCTGCCACTTGCTCTGCCAGCTGAGGATTCGTTACAATCGTTTTGGTTGACATGGGTTTAATCTCCCTTTCCGGTTCCAATATTATCATTTAGGTTTAGTTTACTTCTTGCACCGATGCAATGATCGCTTCCAAGGCCGCTCTAGGGTCCGCTGCGCCTGTTATCGGACGTCCGATAACCACGTAGTCGGTTCCTTGAGCAAAAGCCTCAGGAGGCGTCATGACGCGCGACTGATCGCCAATTGCCGCCCCTGCCGGACGAATCCCCGGAGTCACAGTGACGAAGCCGCTGCCGCACGCTTCCTTGATTCGCGTTACTTCCAGAGGCGAAGCAACTACGCCATTCAGACCTGCCGCTTGCGCCAAACGTGCATAGCGAAGAACTGCCTCCTCCACCGTTCCTGCGAGACCGATTTCCTCATTCATCACCGTCTGGCTGGTGCTCGTCAATTGGGTCACGGCGATCACGATCGGCTTCACTGCGTTCGTTGATCCATTCAACGCTTTGTCTACGCCCTCCATCGCATACTCCATCATCTGCTTGCCGCCGGCCGCATGGACGTTGAACATATCCACACCAAGCCGGGTGACGCTCTCGGAGCCGCCCTTGACCGTATTCGGGATATCGTGCATCTTCACATCCAGAAATACTTTATATCCCTGTTCCTTCAGGCTGAGCACGAACTGCGGGCCTGCGCTGTAGAACAACTGCATCCCTACCTTCATGTAGCACGGGATGCCCTTTAGTGCCTCTACCAGCTGACGGGCTTCGTTCGCTTCCGCATAATCCAGAGCCACCATGATTCGCTCTGCTACGTTCGTTATCTTCGTCATGAAAAATACCGCCTCCTCTACCCGTTGTACAAGCGAACCCGCCTAATCAAGGGATTAGCACAGCTTCCTATGTGCTCACAGGCTGCTGTGCTAATCTTGTTTGTAATTCTTATATTAGTTAAAAGCAGGCATCGGTCTGGATTGGAAGTTGATCGCCTCAAGCATATGCCAAAGCGCTCTTACCGTATCCAAGGATGTCATACATACGATACCGTTCTCTACCGCTTCCCGGCGAATCCGGAAGCCATCTCGCTCAGGCGTTTTGCCTTTGGTCAACGTATTGACCACGAAGTGCGCTTCACCATTGCGGATCAGGTCAAGAATATTCGGTGAGCCTTCGCTCAGCTTGTTCACATGAGTTACAACAAGTCCCGCTTCTTCCAATGCTTTCGCGGTACCGCCGGTAGCCACGATTTTGTAGCCCAGCTTGTAGAAGCCGGTCAAAATTTCAATCGCTTCATCTTTATCTTTATCCGCAACCGTTGCGATAATGGAACCGGTTGGCGGGATTTTCATACCGGAACCGATCAAGCCTTTGTACAATGCTTTGGCAAAGTTCTCATCGCGGCCCATAACCTCACCGGTCGATTTCATTTCAGGTCCGAGCGTTGTATCCACACGGCGCAGCTTAGCGAAGGAGAATACAGGCACTTTCACCGATACGTAGTTATCTTCAGGCCACAAGCCCGTTTCGTAACCCATATCCGCCAGCTTCTCACCCATAATGATACGCGTAGCAACGTTGGCCATAGGGATTTTGGTTACTTTACTCAAGAACGGCACTGTTCTGGACGAACGAGGGTTTACCTCGATAACATAAGCTTGCTCCTGGAAAATAACGAACTGGATGTTCACTAAGCCAATTACTTGAAGTCCGCGAGCAATCTTCGTCGTGATGTCGATGATTTGCTGTTTGATGTCGTCAGAGATCGTTTGCGGCGGATATACGGCGATGGAGTCACCGGAGTGTACGCCCGCTCTTTCCACGTGCTCCATAATTCCTGGGATTAAGACTGTTTCTTTATCGCAGATCGCGTCAACTTCCACTTCTTTCCCCAGCATGTAACGGTCGATCAGTACCGGATGCTCCGGATTGATTTTCACCGCATATTCCATGTAGCTCAGAAGCTCTTCATCGGAATAAACGATTTCCATCGCGCGGCCGCCCAGGACGTAGGAAGGACGGACAAGCACCGGATAACCGAAGTTGGCAGCCATGCCGACAGCTTGGTCAACGGAAGTGACTGTGCCACCCGGAGGCTGTGCAATATCCAGGCCGCGAAGCAGCGCTTCGAATTTTTTACGGTCTTCCGCCGCATCGATATTTTCAAGATCCGTACCCAGGATGCGAACTCCGGCTTTAGCCAGCGGCGCAGCCAGGTTGATCGCCGTTTGACCGCCGAATTGAACGATAACGCCGATGGGCTTCTCGCGCTCGATGACGTTCATAACATCCTCGAAGAACAAAGGCTCGAAGTACAATCTGTCCGAGGTGTTGAAGTCCGTCGATACCGTTTCCGGGTTGTTGTTGATAATAACCGCCTCGTAGCCTGCCGCTTGGATCGCCCAAACTGCGTGTACTGTCGAGTAGTCAAACTCGATCCCTTGACCGATACGAATCGGACCGGAGCCCAGTACGACAACCTTTTGCTTCGACGTTTCTTTGACTTCGTCCTCTTGCTCGTACGTTGAGTAGTAGTAAGGTGTCGTCGCTTCAAACTCAGCCGCACATGTATCAACCATTTTGTATACCGGCTTCAGGTTCAAGCTGATCCGGTAAGCGCGAATGTCGGCTTCATTCGTAAAGTTCAGGCCTGTGTTCGCATTCGCACGGATTTCGGCAATCGCCCGGTCCGTGAACCCTTTGCGCTTCGCCTCAAACAGAAGCTCTTGAGTCAGCTCAGGCTGTTTCAGCTCTTCCTCGAATTGAATCATGCCTTCGAGCTTATGCAGGAACCACCAGTCAATCTTGGTCAGATCCTGAATTTGCTGCAAAGTGTAGCCGCGGCGGTAAGCTTCCGCAATAAGGAACATGCGTTCGTCATCCGGCTTCACCAGACGCGCTTCAAGCGTCTCTTTATCCAGCAGATCCGTTTCTTTCAGGAACAAACGGTGAACGCCGATTTCCAGGGAACGAATCGCTTTGTGAATCGATTCCTCAAAGGTACGGCCAATGGCCATAACTTCGCCCGTAGCTTTCATTTGAGTCCCCAGCTTACGGTTAGCCGCCGTAAATTTATCGAACGGCCAGCGTGGAATTTTCGATACGATATAATCCAGCGTTGGCTCAAAGCATGCATAAGTTTGACCCGTAACCGGGTTGATAATTTCGTCCAGCGTATAGCCGATCGCGATTTTGGCAGCCATTTTGGCAATCGGATAACCGGTCGCTTTGGAAGCCAGCGCGGAGGAACGGCTTACACGAGGGTTTACCTCGATAACATAGTATTGGAAGCTGAACGGATCCAGCGCGAATTGTACGTTACATCCGCCTTCGATGTTCAAGGCGCGAATAATTTTCAACGATGCGGAACGCAGCATTTGGTACTCGCGGTCCGACAGCGTTTGGCTAGGCGCAACGACGATACTGTCGCCCGTATGTACGCCAACCGGGTCAAAGTTTTCCATGTTACACACGACGATACAGTTGTCGTTCGCGTCACGCATAACCTCGTACTCGACTTCTTTCATGCCGGCAATGCTTTTCTCGATCAAGCATTGGCCAATCGGACTGTAACGGATACCGGAAGCAACAGTTTCCAGAAGTTCTTCTTCGTTAGCACAAATCCCCCCGCCTGTACCGCCCAAAGTGTACGCCGGACGAACGATGATCGGGTAGCCGATTTCGTTTGCGAAGTCTACCGCTTCTTGAACGGTTGTAACAATCGTACTGTCCGGAACCGGCTGTTCCAGCTCTCTCATCAGATCGCGGAACAAGTCGCGGTCTTCCGCTTTCTCGATAGCTGTCAGCTGTGTGCCGAGCAGCTTCACATTTTCACGTTCCAGTACGCCTGCGCGTGCAAGCTCAACGGCCATATTCAAGCCCGTTTGCCCGCCTAAGGTCGGCAGCAATCCGTCAGGACGCTCCTGGCGAATGATTTGGGTAACGAATTCCAGTGTAATCGGCTCGATGTATACTTTATCCGCCATGTTCGTATCGGTCATGATGGTGGCCGGGTTGCTGTTGATCAGTACAACCTCCATGCCTTCTTCTTTCAAAGCTTGACACGCTTGGGTTCCTGCATAGTCGAACTCAGCGGCTTGCCCGATGACGATTGGACCGGACCCGATAACTAATATTTTTTTGAGGCTATTATTTTTTGGCATAGTGAAGTTCTCCCTTCGATGCATCAGCGGCACCGGATTGGCCGGCTAGCTTGGAAGCGGCGGATAGCTGCGCTTGTTTTGGAAGACGCGGGTTATCCTGCTTGAATTTGCGGATTGATTCGATAAAGTCATCGAACAGGTAACTCGAGTCAAATGGTCCAGGTGCCGCTTCCGGATGGTACTGTACCGAAAACGCCGGATATTTCTTATGTCTCAAGCCCTCAACGGTTTTATCGTTGTTATTGATATGAGTGACTTCCAGCTCCGTATTGGCGATGGAATCTTCTTTTACAGTGTAGCCATGGTTCTGGGAAGTGATATAGCAGCGATTGCTGATCAAATCTTTGACCGGGTGGTTTCCTCCGCGGTGACCGAATGGCAGCTTCTCCGTATCGGCGCCACAAGCAAGTGCCAGCAGCTGGTGACCCAAGCAAATACCGAAGATCGGGAATTCGCCCAGCAGCTCGGAAATCATTTTGGCTGCGTGCGGAACATCCTTCGGATCCCCAGGGCCGTTGGACAGCATAATCCCGTCCGGAGCCAAGCGGCGGATTTGCTCTGCCGTCGTGTCTTGCGGAACGACTACCACGTTGCAGCCGCGTTTGGTCAAATCATGCAGGATACCGCTTTTGGAGCCGAAGTCCACCAGCACGATGCGCTCTTTCGTACCCGGTACGCTGAATACGCTCTTCGTCGATACACGGGATACTTGATCGGTCATCAGCGGGTTTGCTTTCAGCTGCTCCAGCAGCTCAGCTACCGGCTTGTTGGATGTTGTCAGCAGCCCCTTCATAACGCCATGATGACGAATACGGCGAGTCAGCATCCGGGTATCGATCTCACTAATGCCGATGATGCCGTACTCTTTCAGCAGGCTGTCCAGCGAATACTCCGCTCTCCAGTTGCTTGGCACTTCTTCAAGACGGCGAACCACGAACCCGTGAATAAATGGACGCACCGATTCAAAGTCATCCCGTGTAATCCCGTAGTTCCCGATCAGCGGGTAAGTCATTGTCACGATTTGTCCGCAGTAGGACGGATCGGATAGAACCTCCTGATAACCTGTAATTCCTGTATTAAAAACGACTTCCCCCGTCGATTCACCTTCACTACCGAATGCTTTTCCGGTAAACAATGTACCGTCTTCCAATAACAATCTTGCCTGCATCGATTTCAACTCCTTATCAGTTAACTTCCCCTTGGTGATGCTGTTTCTACCTTGTCTAACCTATGACTCAGGCTTCGTCCGATCGATTCCCGATCAGGCTTCCGACCAAACGACCTTACCGCCAACGATGGTTGTTGTAGGCCAGCCTTTCAGACTCCAGCCGATGAACGGCGTATTCGTACCTTTGGACAGAAAATCCTTCGGATCCACTTCTTTTTCTGTCTCCAGATCAATAATTGTTATATCTGCTTCCTTACCCACTTCCAACTTGCCGTATGGCAATCCGAATACTTGAGCCGGCAGGGACGTCATTTTCTCTACCAGGAACTGCAGCGTCCATTGTCCGGTCGCTACGAACTTCGTGTACAACAGCGGGAACGCCGTTTCGAAACCGACGATGCCGAATGGCGCCAGGTCTACGCCGCGCGCCTTCTCTTCGGCGCTGTGCGGAGCGTGGTCCGTTACGATAATGTCGATCGTACCGTCCAGCAAGCCTTCGATGCATGCTTGTACGTCTCTCGGCGTACGCAGCGGGGGATTCATTTTCCAGTTCGCGTCCATGCCCGGAATGTCTTCATCCGACAGGATTAAATGGTGCGGGCACACCTCGGCAGTTACTTTAATGCCGAATTGCTTCGCGTGGCGAATCAGGCGAACCGATTGCTCAGTGCTCACGTGGCACACATGGTAATGTACCCCTGTTGCTTCAGCCAGCAGACAATCGCGTCCGACATGGATCGCTTCCGATTCATTCGGAATAGCTTTCAGTCCGTGCTTCTTGGAGAACGCTCCCTCGCTTACCCATGCGCCTTCTACCAATGTGTTATCTTCGCAGTGCGCGATAATCGGAAGGCCGATCGAGGCTGCCTTCGCCATCGCATCTTTCATCATCTGCGCACTCTGTACGCCTACACCATCGTCTGTGTAGCCAATGACACCCGCTTCCTTCAGCGCGTCAAAATCCGTCAGCTCGCGACCGAGCTCGTTCTTGGTGATACATCCGTAAGGCAGAACGCGCACGATGCCTTCCGAAGCAGCCTTGTCCAGCACGTATTTCACCGTCTCTACCGTATCGATAACCGGACGCGTGTTCGGCATGCAGGCGATGGTCGTAAACCCTCCGCGTGCCGCTGAGCGGGTACCGCTCGCGATCGTTTCCTTGTGCTCGAAGCCCGGCTCACGCAAATGCACGTGCATATCGATCAGACCCGGGGTCACGAGCTTGCCTTCTGCACGGACAACCGTGTGGCCCGCCGTATCCGGCTGCACGCCTGTGCCTGCATCGATGATCTTCTCAATCACATTGCCTTCAATCAAAATATGCTGCTTCGTCAGCTGGTTGCCCTCAGCAACCACTTGTGCGTCCAGTATCCAAATTCCCATGACAGCCTCCTGCACGTTCTATATTTAAAAGTTGTTGTTAACCCTATCGCTTAGCTCAACGCCCGCTCAATGACCGCCATGCGGATCGGTACGCCGTGACTCATTTGCGTGAATATTTTGGACTTCTCGCATTCTACCAGCGCGTCGTCGATTTCCACGTTGCGGTTGACCGGCGCCGGGTGCATGATGATCGCGTGCGGCGCCATCCGGCCTGCCCGCTCCTCAGTCAAGCCATACGCCTCACGGTATTCCTCCGTGGACTCGAACAACCCGCCCTCGTGCCGCTCCAGCTGCACTCGCAGCATCATCACGACGTCGGCCTTCACAGCCTCCTCCATCGCGATGTAAGGCGCGTGCGCGGCGAGCTCCGGCGCCTGCATGCTTTCCGGTGCGCAGAAGCTTACCTTCGCCCCCATCGCCTGCAGCGCCCACAGGTTCGATCGTGCGACGCGGCTATGTAAAATGTCGCCGATGATCGATACGTTCAGGCCCTGCAAGTGGCCGAAATGCTTGCGCATCGTGTACAAATCCAGCAGCGCCTGCGTCGGATGCTCATTGTTGCCATCGCCTGCGTTAATCAACGGTACGCGAATATTTTGCGCGAGCTCCTCCAGCAGGCCGTTCGGTTTCATCCGGATGACTCCGGCGTCGATCCCCATCGACTCCAACGTTTTGACCGTGTCGTAGATGGATTCGCCCTTCGCCACACTGGATGCGGCTGCGGCAAAATTCAGTACCTCTGCACCCAGCCGCTTCTCAGCCACCTCAAACGAAAACCTCGTCCGCGTGCTGTTCTCAAAAAACATATTGGCCACAAAACGGCCCTGCAAATGATTGGACAGCTTTACGGGGTATTGTTCCCAATAAGCGGCCCGATCTAGTATTGACGTAATTTCCTGTGCGCTCATCCCTTTGGTGCCTAACAAATGTTTCTCAGATGCAGCTTTCAATGATGTTGTCATCCGTTTTGCCTCCTTTGTTGGGTTATAACGACTTGATCCATGCCATCGACTTCCTGCAGCAGAACTTCGATGCTTTCGAGTCGCGAGGTCGGTATGTTCTTACCTATATAATCCGGACGGATCGGCAGCTCCCGGTGCCCCCTGTCAACCAGAACGCCCAGCTGTATCATTTGCGGACGTCCCAGGTCCATCAAAGCATCCATTGCAGCCCTGACCGTTCTCCCCGTGTACAGCACATCATCGAATAAAATCAGCTTCTTATTATGAATGTCCATAGCCGGTGCGGCATCTTCCTTCGTATGCTCTGGCCTGCCCGACCTGTCGTCCCGGTACCGGGTCACATCGATTTCGCCAATTGGCACCGGAACATTTTCAATTTCCATGATCCGTTCGGCAATCCTTCTTGCAAGGTAGATGCCTCGCGTACGCACACCGATCAGCATGCAATTTTCAAAGCCCTTGTTTTTTTCCAAAATTTCATGCGCTATCCGGGTCAATGCACGCCGCATGCCCGTTTCATCCATCAGCACGTGCTCGTGCTCTTTTTCTGTTTCCTGCACCAAGGTCTTCGACCTCCTGCTCCAGTAATGGGACAAACAAAAAACCTTGCCAGAGGGCAAGGTTTGCGGACATACAGACAGAAGGGTATCCCCCTGGAGCTCTCCGTCTACAGCTATAGACTTCGACCTATCCAAAGAATCCGTTCTTTCCATTCGTTCACCTTGCCAGCCTCTCGGGACTGTTTTTAAAGGCGCTATTCAGTTACGAGTATTATGCCATGTTCGACAATCGATGTCAAGAGTACTGTCGAGCATTGTCGCCTCCAACATTGCTAGAACAAGGCTTTTGTGCTATAAAGAGAGAGAATGTTTTCGTGGTGTCCGGATGCAACGAGGCACGCGTAATTTTACATAAGGAGTTGTATATAACCCATGTTGGAAATGAACACAGAAGAAGTTATTGCATTTATTAAGAACAGTACAAAGAAAACCCCAGTGAAAGTATATGTGAAGGGTGACTTGGAATCGATCGATTTCGGTACAAGCATCCAATCCTTCGTATCCGGAAAAAGCGGCGTTTTGTTCGGCGAATGGACTGACGTAAAAGCAATTTTGGACGCAAACTCTTCCAAAATCGAAGATTACGTGGTTGAAAACGACCGTCGTAATTCCGCAATTCCTACATTAGACTTGAAAAACATCAATGCTCGCATCGAGCCGGGCGCTATCATCCGCGATAAAGTAGCTATCGGTGACAACGCCATCATCATGATGGGCGCTTCCATCAACATCGGCGCTTCCATCGGTGCCGGTACGATGATCGATATGAATGTAGTAGTAGGCGGCCGCGCTAAGATCGGCGCTATGTGCCATATCGGTGCAGGCTCCGTTGTCGCCGGCGTTATCGAGCCTCCTTCCGCTCAGCCGGTTGTTATCGAAGACGACGTGCTTGTAGGTGCCAACGCGGTTATCCTCGAAGGCGTACGCATCGGTAAAGGCTCCGTTGTAGCGGCAGGTGCGGTTGTTACCGTAGATGTTCCTGAAAATTCGGTCGTTGCAGGCGCTCCTGCACGCGTCATCAAAACCGTTGATGCCAAAACAAAGTCCAAAACGGAAATTTTGCAAGACCTGCGCACCCTGTAAGGTGATGTGCTGAACGGGGCTCGGCGATCATCGCCGGGCCTCTTCTCAGTAGGTAGGATCCTTGTCCATTGAAAGGAGGATGTTTTCACGATGACAGTTTCAACGCGCTCTACACAGGCAGGGGCTTCCCCCAGCCCTTTTGTCGCTATCCGCAGAGAGCTTCACCAGATTCCTGAGCCCGGCTTCGCCGAATTCAAAACCCAGCAGTATTTGCTGAACTATATCGCTTCGCTTCCGCAGGACCGTGTCGAAGTCCGCACCTGGCGGACAGGTATTTTCGTCCACGTTAAGGGAACCGCGCCTACTCGGCGCTTCGGCTACCGTGCGGATATGGACGGATTGCCGATCAATGAAGAGACAAGCTATGAATTCCGGTCTACTCATCCGGGATATATGCATGCTTGCGGTCACGACGTACATATGTCCATCGGGCTTGGCGTGCTGACCCATTTCGTTCAACATCCGATACGCGACGATATCACCTTTATTTTTCAGCCAGCAGAGGAGGGGCCTGGCGGTGCCAAGCCCATGCTGGAAGCACCCGAGCTGCAGGACTGGATGCCCGATCAAATTGTGGCGCTGCATATCGCGCCGGAATATCCGGTTGGAACCATTGCAACGAAGCCCGGTATTTTATTTGCCAATACATCTGAGCTGTTCATCGACTTGACGGGAAAAGGCGGTCACGCCGCATTTCCTCATCATGCCAACGATATGGTCATCACAGCCTGCCAGTTGGTCGGTCAGCTTCAAACGATTATCTCCCGCAATGTCAATCCATTGGATTCGGCTGTCATTACTATCGGTAAAATCGACGGCGGGACAAAACAAAACATTATTGCCGAGAAGGCCCGGCTGGAGGGAACGATCCGGACGCTGTCAGCCGAAACGATGACCCTTGTCAAATCGCGGATTGAGTCTCTGACAGCGGGTATTGAAGCCGGGTTTAACTGTACGGTGGACATTGACTACGGAGCTAACTATAGACAGGTGTTCAATCATGAAGAAACGACCCGCGAGTTTATGAATTGGGTTCAAGCCAACGGCTCCGTTCAGCTGATCGAATGTACGGAAGCGATGACAGGAGAAGACTTCGGGTATTTTCTGGAGCAAATCCCCGGCTTCATGTTCTGGCTGGGCGTTGATACGCCCTATGGTCTGCATCATGCCAAAATCGAGCCTCAGGAAGATGCTATTGACCTGGCTATTACCATGATCAGTGATTATATTTCCTGGAAATCCGGTACATCCGTATAAGCACGGTTACCTGCGGGATCGTCTGATGCTTGCCTCTTCACGGGCGGAATTCAAAAGAACACAAAAAGCTCCTACCCTTTAAACTGCAAAGGGTAGGAGCTTTTTCGTCTACTATAGCTTGCTGACAAAAGCGGCCAGCCGTTCCATCGCTTTTTCCAGAACCTCCATGCTGTAGGCATAAGAAATCCGGATGTAGCCTTCCCCAAAGCTGGAGAAAGCATCCCCAGGTACAACCGCCACGCGTTGTTCTTCCAAAAGCTTCATCGTGAAGTCCATCGATGACAGCTTAAAGCGTTCTATGGACGGGAACAGGTAGAACGCACCCTCCGGTTTCTCAAGCTCAAATCCCATGTGCACCAACCGGTCATAAACGAAATCTCTGCGGGCAACATAAGCCTCTTTCATGGGTAAAGCATCGTCCACACCGTTCGTCAGCGCTTCAAGAGCCGCATATTGGCTCACCGAGCTTGCGCAGGTGACATTGTACTGATGCACCTTGACCATGTGCTGGGAGATCGATTCCGGAGCAAAGGTAAACCCGATTCTCCATCCGGTCATCGAATGGGATTTGGACAAGCCATTGATCACAATCGTCTTCTCGCGCATTCCATCATACTTTGCAATCGAGGTATGGGATTGATCATAAATAAGTTCACTATAAATTTCATCGGATATGACGAAAATAGATTTGTCCGCCAGGAGTGCCGCGATGTCTGCCAGCTCCTGTGAGCTCAACACTCTCCCTGTCGGGTTGGACGGATAGCACAGAATAATGCAGCGTGTCTTTTCCGTAATATGCGGCTCCAGCAGCTCTGCTGTCAGCTTGAATCCGTTGTGCCGTGTGTCCACATAAACGGGAATCCCTCCACACAAGCGAACCAACGGTTCGTATCCCGGATAAATAGGCCCGGGCAGGAGGACCTCCGCCCCTTCTTCAAGGATCGTTCTCAGCGTAATATCCAGCGCTTGGCTGGCTCCGGCGGTAACAATAATCTCGGTTTCCGGACGGTATGTAAGACCGTATTTACCGGATACGTACGCTGCCGCCGCTTGTCGAAGCTCCAGCAGCCCGGGGTTCGGGGTGTACGTTGTTTTATGCGCATCGATAGCCGCTTTGCCTGCATCCATAATATGCTGCGGCGTCGGAAAGTCCGGCTGACCGATGGTCAAGGTCAAAGCATCTTTATAAGTACTGACAAGGTTCGATATTTTACGAATCCCTGAGATTTGAATATCTTTTACTTTGGGATTGATCAAATGTTCCATGGAAATCCGTCCCGTCCTTATCGATTTTTTAGCACATGAAGCAGCTTCCGCATATCGTCCGGCAGCTCCGCCTCAAATTGCAGGTGCTCCCCGGTACGCGGATGGACGAAGCCTAGCACAGCAGCATGCAGTGCTTGCCCTTCCATGGCGATATCTCTGCTGCGCGAAGGTCCGTAAGCCGGGTCTCCTACGAGCGGATGACCGATAAATTTCATGTGAACGCGAATTTGATGCGTGCGGCCTGTTTCCAGCTTCAGCTCCATCAAGGTATAATCGCCGAAGCGCTCCAGCACCACAAAATGGGTCATTGCATGCTTGCTGTTGCGCTCTGTGACCGTATACAGCTTCCGGTCCTTCGGATCCCGTCCGATCGGGGCGTCAATCGTCCCGTGATCGTGCGCCACATTGCCGTGGACAACAGCGATGTATTTGCGGTTTACGCTGTGTTCCTTCAGCTGCGCCGCGAGCGAAACGTGAGCCAGGTCGTTTTTGGCAGCCATCAGCAAGCCTGAGGTATCCTTATCGATCCGATGTACGATCCCCGGACGCATGACTCCATTAATACCGGATAAATCCTTGCAATGATACAACAGCGCATTGACCAAGGTACCGCTGTAGTGTCCTGGCGCCGGATGCACCACAAGCCCCCGCGGCTTATTGACCACAATGACGTCCGAATCCTCATAAACGACCTCAAGAGGGATATCCTCTGGTGCCAAATCCAGCTCTTCAGGGTCCGGGATGCTCAGCACCAGCTGATCCCCTTCCGCCAGCTTGTAATTGGCTTTGACCGATGACCCGTTCACCTGCAAATGGCCATCCTTGATCCACTGCTGAACCTGCGTCCGGGATACGTCTTCTTCCAGCGAATCCGTTATGAATTTATCTATTCTCTCCCCACGGTCCTCCGCCTCAGCCGTCCATTCCTTGCGGTTATCCATTCCTTCTGTTTCTGCTGCCGGCATCACGATTGCAAGTCCCTCTTTTCTTTTCTCCAGCTGATTAACGAATCGATGAAAATCAAAGCAACCCCGATACAAATAGCCGAGTCGGCCAAGTTGAAAATTGCGAACGTATAATCCACAGGCGTCCCGAACCAGTTAAACTGAAACCGGAATTGCAGGAAATCGACGACTTCCCCGAACAAGGCGCGATCTATAAAGTTCCCTAAGGCTCCGCCCAGCAGCAAGCTTAAGGCAAAAGGCAGAAGCTTACGCCCTTCCTTAATCGTTTTTTGCAAATACCAGATAATTGCTACGGCTACGGCTAATGTAATGATAATGAAAAACCAACGTTGGTTTTGTAAAATGCCGAATGCCGCTCCGCGATTCCGATGCGAGGTAATTTGAAAAAACTCCCCGATCACGGATCGCGATTCCCCTAACAAAAGCCGATTCACAATCAGCCATTTGGAAGCTTGGTCCAAAAGCAGCACAATCAATGCATAAATGTAATATATCAAGGTTTCATCTCCTTATTCGCTTCCTGTGATACAAGGATTTTCCTAGCTAAAAAACGCAGTTACCGTAAAAAATAGGAGCATCGTGATTTTACAAGGAGGTCTCTCCCATGGCAAATCAAACGCAATCCATCAGCCCGCAACAGCTGCAGTATTTAAAGAGCAAGCTGCAGGAAGAACAGCAGTGGCTGCAAACGAAGCTTGAAGACAATGATCATTTTGGCCTTGACGAGTCCTTGCGATTTCAAACCGGGGAGCTGTCTACAAATGACAACCACCCTGCCGATCTCGGAACGGAAATGTTCGAGCGCAGCAAAGATATTGCATTGAACGAAAACCGCGAACGCCATTTGACCGATGTCAACGAAGCCCTTCAACGCATCGAAAATGGCCGGTATGGCTTTTGTGATACGTGCGGGGTCCCTATTTCCTATGAGCGGCTCGAGGCGATACCTACTACATTATACTGTATTGAGCATGTTCCCGATCCCCATGCCTCAGAGCGAAGACCCGTTGAGGAAAAGCTGCTAGCCCGTCCATTCGGACGCTCCAGTCTGGATGAAAAAAACGATCAAACCGAATTTGATGGAGAAGACGCCTGGCAAATCGTTGAAAGCTGGGGTACCTCCAATTCCCCCGCCATGGCGGAAAATCCGAATGTATCGCGCGACTACGATGATATCGAGATTGAAGCAGACGAGCACGTCGGATATGTCGAATCATTCGAGAGCTTTCTTGCGACAGATATGTACGGCCAGCATGTGACCGTTGTCCGAAACAAGGCTTATCGCGACTACATGCATAGCGGTGAAGGAGAAAGCCTGCTGGAAGAAGACCCGTTATATGACGAGAACTCTTACAGCTAGTAAGTTCTTCCTTCAAGCTGGAATTGAACATGCTTCACGATTTCGGCGATATAGTCTCCTATAATCGGCAGGTTCAGAGCCCCCAGCGCTTTCAGAAAGTAAAGAATGGTGGTCGCAAATACGGTAAAACCGATAGCGATTCCTACGCCCCTGGACAGCCCCGCCAAAATGTTGAGCCATATCAATCTCCTGGGGCTGTTCAGCAGTTGAACATAATCGGCAATTTGAGTCCGTTCCATTTGGTTGGCTATCTGGATCAGCTGCTTATTGACTTTATCTAAAAGCTTTGTATCCGTCTCGGTCAAATTGTTGTTTTGTTCAACCATTCCGCTTCCCCCGCAACTTATAAACTTAACGGGCAGCCCGGCTTTTGAAATCCAGATTCAGCAGCCGGGCACACCCGTTATTTTCTTATACCCGAGCCGTAAGCTTGATCACCTGTGAGCAACGTTTGCAAAGTGTCGGATGATCAGCGTCATGACCTACTTCCGGCGTTACAATCCAGCAGCGCTCGCATTTATCTCCTTCCGCTATGCGAACCTGAATAGCGAGTCCTTTGTTCGCATGCGCTTCTTCCGGAAGCTCAGTACCCGGTTCATGAACTTCAACATTGGATACGATCAAGAGTTGATCCAGCTGTTCAAAGCCCGAAAGCAGCTTGAATGCTTCGGCATCCGGATACAAATGGACAGCGGCACCTAGTGAGTTGCCGATTGTTTTATTTTTCCGCGCCTCTTCCAACGCTTTAAGAACATCATCACGCAAAGCGATGAATTGCTCCCAGTTGTTCTCGATGGTTTCGTTAAACAAGGAGGTATCGGCCAGAGGAAGCTCACTCAGTTGTACGCTTTCCAGCTCCACACCCGGAATATACTTCCACACTTCATCACTTGTGTGCGGCAGAACAGGAGCAATCAATTTAGTTATTGCCGTTAACGCCTCGTATAATACGGTTTGTGCGGCTTTACGCTGCTTGTCGTCCGGTGCGCTGGCATACAGACGGTCTTTAATAATATCAAGGTAGAAAGCGCTCATCTCGACCGCGCAGAAATGGTGAACCGATTGGTACACCACATGGAACTCATACGCATCGTAAGCCTTAATGACGCGCTCCATCATCCGATTCAGGCGGATCATTGCAAAACGGTCTAATTCATTCATTTGCTCCACAGGCACACGATCTGCAGCTGGATTGAAATCAGACAAATTTCCAAGCAAGAAACGAAGCGTATTGCGAATTTTTCGGTACACCTCAGTAATCTGGTTCAAAATGTTATCAGAGATCCGCACATCCTGCTGATAGTCAACGGACGATACCCACAATCGCAAAATATCGGCACCCAGCTTGTCGCAAACCTGATTCGGGTCAACCGTATTCCCCAAAGACTTGGACATTTTCCGGCCTTCCCCGTCCAATGTAAAGCCATGGCTCAGTATGCCTTTATACGGCGCTTGTCCTTTAACGGCTACGCCTGTAATCAAAGAAGAGTTATACCAGCCGCGATACTGGTCAGAGCCTTCCAAATACAAGTCCGCAGGCCATTGCAGCTCATCGCGTGTTTCCAGTACGGCTACATGACTGGAACCAGAGTCAAACCAGACATCCATAATATCCGTTTCCTTGCGGAAATGATCATGGCCGCACTTCGGACAAACCGTGCCGGATGGAAGCAAATCTTTTTCTTCCTTCTGGAACCAAGCGTTTGAGCCTTCCTGCTCGAAGATTTGAGCCACATGCTCAATCGTCTCCTTGTTGACAACCGGCTCGTTACAGCTGCGGCAGTAAAAAATCGGAATCGGTACACCCCACACCCGCTGACGCGAAATACACCAATCACCGCGGTCTGCGATCATGTTGTGCAGTCGGATTTCGCCCCAATTTGGCGTCCAGTTAATCCGCTTGATTTCCTCAAGCATCTCTTGACGGAATTTGTCCACGGAAGCGAACCATTGCTCCGTCGCTCTGAAAATAACCGGCTTCTTCGTACGCCAGTCATGAGGATATTGATGCTGAATCGTGTTCGAATGCAGCAAATGTCCGGATTCCTTCAGCATATCGACAATGATTTTATTTCCTTTTTCATAGAACATGCCCTCAAAGCCAGGCGCTTCCGAGGTAAAATGACCTTGATCATCTACAGGACAAAGTACGCCCAGGTTATATCGCTGCCCGATGACAAAGTCGTCCTCGCCGTGGCCCGGTGCCGTATGAACGCATCCCGTTCCTGCATCCAGAGTTACATGCTCCCCTACCATAACAAGGGACGTCCGATCGTAGAACGGATGCTGGCAGAGTACGCCTTCAAGCTCACTTCCTTTGATTTGGGAAAGAACTTGCGCATCCGTCCAGCCGATCTCCTTGGAGGCAGCTTCCAGCAGCCCTTGTGCCAGCACATATTTTTTACCGTTTGCCTGAACAAGTGCATAATCAAAATCCGGATGCAAGCTAATGCCCAGGTTCGCAGGCAATGTCCATGGTGTCGTCGTCCAAATGACGATAGCCGCATCTTCCGGCAGCTTGCCTTTTCCATCTTTCACTTGAAATGCAACGTAAATTGAAGTCGATTGTTTATCTTGATATTCGATTTCCGCTTCCGCGAGCGCACTCTCCGACGAAGGAGACCAATAAACCGGCTTCAGCCCTTTATAAATATAGCCTTTGTTCACCATCTCACCAAAGACACGGATTTGCTGCGCCTCATATTTGGGCTGCAAAGTAATGTAAGGGTTATCCCAATCGCCTCGTACAGCTAACCGTTTGAATTGGCCTTTTTGCCGCTCAACCCATTGAAGCGCATATTCTTTACAATACTCGCGGAATTCGGAGACGCTCATCTTTTTGCGGTCTACTTTTCCTCCATTGGCGATGGCTTGCTCGATCGGCAAACCATGCGTGTCCCATCCCGGAACATAAGGCGCATCGAAGCCCTGCATCGTTTTAAAGCGAACAATGATATCCTTCAAAATTTTATTCATTGCGTGACCGATATGAATATCCCCGTTGGCGTAAGGAGGTCCGTCATGCAAAATAAATTTCGGCTTTCCTTGACGGCTTGCCTGTACCTTCTTATAGATATCCATCTCATTCCAGCGCTCTTGCATTTTCGGCTCTGCTTGAGGCAGATTGCCGCGCATCGGGAATTCCGTCTGCAGCAGATTTAAAGTTTTTCCATAGTCCATGCTTCTCAGCTCCTTCAAAAATTGACACAGCCCCTTGAAAACGGAGGCTTCTTTAATCCTCTAATAAAACAAAAAAACCTCTCATCCCTATATAGGGACGAGAAGTCTCGCGGTACCACCCTGATTAAGACCACTGCCACAAATAAACTGCGTAAATAACGACGTTTATTCATTTGACAGCTCAACAGTCTTCGCTCATCGATCGATAACGGGATCAGCCGATACTCTTTACTATGAATTCAAGAGAATGCTCATGGGTGATTTTCGTTCACCGCAAAGATCGGGCTCACACCACTTCCCGAATCGCTTGTCATCGCTAATGTGAATTACTCTTCCCAGTCAACGCTTTCCTTATCATGATTGCCTTGTACAAGGCAGCATATACAGGAGTATAGCGAAAATGCCGTTCGTCGTCAACATACGAGACCGGCACCCATGCCCACCTGCAGCTGTTAGGCCTGCTCGATTTCCATCCGCTCCAGGGAGCTCCAATCTTCCTTGCTGAGCAGCTCCAGCTGGGCTTCCAGCAAAGTACGGAAGCGTGTCCGATAAATGGACGCCTGTTTCTTCAATTCCTCGATCTCTACGGCGATTTTGCGCGATTTAGCCAAAGACTCGTTGATAATCCGGTCCGCGTTCTTCTCCGCTTCCTTGATGATCAATTGCGCCTCTTTCTTCGAATTGGATTTCACTTCATCCGCTGCTTCCTGGGCAACAATGATTGTCTTGCTCAATGTTTCCTCGATATTAGAAAAATGATCGAGGCGCTCTTGAATAGCCAACAGCTGATTTTGCAAATCCTTGTTCTCGCGAATGAGCGCTTCGTAATCTTTAATGACCTGATCCAAAAATTCGTTGACTTCGTCTTCGTCATAGCCGCGGAACGAGCGGCCAAACTCTTTGTTATGTATATCCAACGGTGTTAAAGCCATTGCGGCACCTCCTGAATATTGGGCAAACTATCATCTTTTCCGTCCGATGCGTATAGCTATATTCGACAAGAGGCTGCATTTTCCTGCATACATTCATAAAAAAAATCGGCATTCATGCATATTTGCCGATTTTAACACGAAACCTGCCTTTTTTTGTGACGCCTTCGACTTCAAGTATTTTGAAGCGGCCGAAGCCCTGCAGGGAAACGACGTCTCCTGCTTTCAGCTGCTTGCTGGGGTCTTCTTCCTGCTTCCAGTTCACTTTGCATCGTCCAGCTTTGATCGGAGTTAAGATTTTGGCGCGGCTCAGATGATACACATCGCTGACGATTCCGTCCAGCCGCAGGGAGGCTACAGACAAGCCCACTTCCTCCAGTTTCGTTACAGCTGCTTGCAGCCGATCCAGCGGCAGCAGCTCCGTCTGCACGTGTACCCGATGGACCTGTTGAAGATTCAGCCTCATGTAATCGGCGACTTCCTCGGCTACCAGGAAGTGGCAGCCCGTCGCAGAGACGTGAATATCGCCAATCTTCTCCCTCTTCATACCTAGCGCCAGGATCGAACCCATATAATCGCTGTGATCGAGCTCTTTAAGCTTGTCGTCGAGGGAAGAAACGGCAATCAGACTAATGCCCATCTTCTCATCCTCAAGCACACGATAATCCGGGGCTACGAGCGCTCTTTTCCGTTCTGCCTGCTCATGTCCGCCCTCGAATCTTACCTGCACATCCGAGCTTCGATTCACTAAGGACGATAAAATAAATTGCTGCCGCGGATCCAGAAAATCCGTCAGCTTGACCATATGCTGCTCTGCTTTTTCCACCCATTCAGCCGCTTTATCCACGAAACGATGCTCATCCGGATGAAAATGGGAATAAATATTATCTACGCTCACAACCCGTCACCTAAACAAAAAAGTGAATGATCGCACGAATCCCTTCGCCAATAAAGCGAAGTGCAATCAACGCCACGATCGGTGAAATATCAATCATGCCGCCAATCGGCGGAATAAAGCGTCGAAATACGGATAAATACGGCTCACACAGCTTGCCGAGCATCTCACCGATGAAGCTGTTCCTTGCGCTTGGCAGCCAGGAAAGCAGCACATACGCGATCAGCATGTATGTATAGATTTCAATAAGCGTGTAAATGTAACCGTCAATATTGTACAAGCTGTTCACCTCGATATAAGATTATTGTGAGTATACATCATGATTCAGTATTTCCGAGATGGAGCCATGAATTTCAACGGTATCCGGTGTGCACAAGAAAATGTTAGGTCCAATTTTGGAAATGGAACCGTTGAGCGCATAGACCGTTCCGCTCAGAAAATCTACAATCCGTGTGGCTTGGTCTGAACGAACCAAATGCAAATTCACTACGACCGGCCTGCGGGAGCGAAGATGGTCGGCGATTTCTTGCGTATCTTCATAGGATTTCGGCTCCAGAAGCACCACCCGGACATTTTTCTGTGAATGTATACTGACAATGTTACCTTTATTCCTACGTTGTTCTGCGGTATTGGTTTCATGTTCTTCAACTTGTTCCACGACTCTTTCCCGCTCAACAACTTCTTCTTCCTCTTGCAATCCCAAGAAGTTCATGAATTTGTTCATCACGCCCATGCCCTCTCCTCCTTAAAGGTTGTCTTTGCCGACGAGAATCGAACCCAGACGAATCCAGGTAGCGCCCTCTTCAATTGCGATTTCAAAGTCATTTGACATCCCCATCGACAGATGGGGCACTTCGTAACCGAGTCGTCCTTCCCGGTTCAGCTCGTCCCTTAGCTCACGAAGACGCCGGAACACTGGACGGGTTGATTCGGGCTCCGCTTCGTATGGGGCCATGGTCATGAGTCCGACAATACGGATATGCTCAAACGCCTTCAGCTCCTCGACGAATCCCATCAGCATCTCGGGGGCCATGCCGTACTTTGTTTCTTCGCCTGAAACGTTCAATTGAATGAAGCATTGGGCTGTGATTCCCAAGGAAGCCGCCTTTTTATCGATTTCCTTGGCTAGTGATAGCCTGTCCAATGAATGAATGTAGGCAAACCTCCCTACGACATCCTTGACCTTATTCGTTTGCAAATGCCCGATAAAATGCCATATTCCAAGTCCTTGCTCACCGTATGCATTCCATTTGACCTGCGCATCCTGCCAGCGATTTTCCCCAATATGAAGCAATCCTTGCTTCAGCACCTCGCCCGTTGTCTCGGTTGAAACGTATTTGGTCACGGCAATGACCTGAACCTCGTCACGATTTCTCCCCGAGCGGGCACAAGCTTTATGAATGATGTCCTCAACATATGGTATCGTTTGCGAAAGCTGCATTACGTAATTCACCTCTATTCTTACATAACCTTCCTTGACACATGTTAATCGTGCAAGCCTATCCATGCCGCCATCCGGCCCGTTTTCCCGTTTTCTTTGCGATGGGAGAACAGTAAATCCGTGCGACAGCTGGTGCATAAACTACTCATTTCGATATGAGATGGCAAAATTCCTGCTTTTATCATAATTTGTCGATTCATTTGTTGCAAGCTCAAGTTATATTTCCCGTTCCCGGCCTCTTCGTAAATCGGCGGAAAGCCCCCATCGGCAGCGTTAACGATCACTAACTCATCCATTACCTGCTTCACACGGGACAATACATAATCATCCACCTCATAGCAGCAGGAATGAATGGACGGACCGATGGCAGCCGACAAATCATCCGGCTTCGTACCATATGCCTTACCCATAGCTTCTACTGTTGCACTCGCAATTTGCAGAACGGTTCCTTTCCAGCCTGCATGGGCTAAACCGACAGCCCGATTCACTGGATCATAGAACAGCAGCGGTACACAGTCCGCGAACAGGGCATGCAAGAAAACTCCCGGTTCATTCGTTATAAACGCATCCTTGGATGTAATTTCATTCTCTCTCGTTCGGGTTCCGGCACCTGCAAACGCGCGGGTAACCACTTGAACCTCATTGCCGTGAACCTGCTCAGCATAGGTGCAATCCTCCAGCTGTATACGCAGCGCCTCGGCAAGCTTCGTGCGGTTTGCCACGACATGCTCTGGACGATCCGATACATGCAGACCGCAGTTCAGGCTGGCGAACTCCTTCTCACTGACGCCACCCATGCGGGAAGTGCATCCGGCAGTCAGCCCCGTATGGCTTTTCATCCAGCCTTTAAGAAAAAACAGCTCGCACCCGTTTTCCACTTTTTGCAATACAAATGGTTCCATATCCGGCGCTCCTCTCGCTTCTGGTTCGGCTCTCTTCTTTATATCAGTATACACCAACCCATACAAAACAGCACACCATCAATGACCGCGAACCCCATACAAGCCCGGATGCATCGGATTGTGTGCTGCTCTGACTACTCCCATGTTTAGCTTACCTCAGCTCCTAGCCGCGGTACTGGCGGTTAAACTCATAGCTGCCTTCCACTTCCTCCTGCTGCTTGAACGTCCGTACGTCCTCCAGCTTGACAAGCACGACATCCGTGCCGATTTTTACAATATTTTTCCAAGGGATGACGACGTCCGTCCCCCCGCCAAACAAGCCGAAGAAACGGCTCGTATTCGGCACCACGATCGACTCGATCCTGCCTTGGCGGAGATCCAGCTCAAGATCGCTGATTTGCCCCAGTTTTTTCCCGTCCACTATATTGATTACGTCCTTGGTTTGAAAGTCTGAAATTTTCACGCTGCAACCACCACGTATTCTCATGGATTCTTGTACTTTGCCCTACTAATTACTATATGTGGGACTTGGGCAAAATGTCCTCCATCGTGAAAAAAAGACCTTCCCGCTAACGCGAGTCGGTCTGATTGAATTAGTTTTTGACGTGCTTTTGCATTTGGGATATTGCGGACTTCTCCAATCGCGACACCTGTGCTTGGGAAATGCCAATTTCATCGGCTACTTCCATCTGGGTCTTGCCGTCAAAGAACCGCATGGACAAGATCATTTTCTCCCGGTCATTCAGCTTACGCATCGCTTCCCGCAGTGCAATGCCCTCGATCCAGGATACATCCTTGTTGCGATCATCGCTGATTTGATCCATCACATAGATCGGGTCTCCCCCGTCATGATAAATCGGCTCGAATAACGAAACCGGATCCTGAATCGCATCCAATGCAAAGACGACATCCTCCTTCGGCACGTTCAGTGCTTCAGAAATTTCATAAATGGACGGCTCACGTGAATTTTGATTCGTTAAGCTGTCGCGTACCTGCAAGGCCTTGTATGCAATATCTCTTAACGAACGTGAGACCCGGATCGGATTGTTATCACGCAAATAACGGCGAATTTCTCCGATGATCATCGGTACGGCATACGTGGAAAATTTAACATTTTGGCTTAGATCAAAATTATCAATAGCCTTCATCAGTCCAATACATCCGACCTGAAACAAATCATCCACGTATTCACCGCGGTTATTAAACCGCTGAATAACGCTAAGGACCAGCCTTAGATTGCCGTTAACCAATTTCTCTCTTGCAGTTCGTTCATTGTTCGTTTGTAATTGAACGAATAATTCACGCATTTCCGCGTTGGTCAGAACAGGTAGCTTTGCAGTGTCCACACCGCAAATCTCGACTTTGTTTCGGGTCACCGTGATTACCTCCCAAGGAGAAACATTACTGTTAATTATCTCCTCGGTCCGCTTTTTTATGCGCCCCATCCCTGCTTCATTTCCACCATGGCTTGTCTGTAAAACAAGAAAACCAAGCAGAACAAGCCCGGATTCGCTTTCATTTTTATCAAAAAAATAATTTCCAGTTTACACCATTTTATTAAACTCTTTGCGCAGCCTTTTAATTATGCGCTTTTCCAGCCGCGATATGTACGATTGGGAAATACCGAGCAGGTCAGCAACATCTTTTTGCGTTTTCTCTTCGCCATCCTGGAGACCGAACCGGAGCTCCATAATGGTGCGCTCCCTTTCCGAGAGCTTATCCAGCGCCTTGTGAAGCAGCTTCCGGTCCACTTGCTCCTCAATATTACGATAAATCGTATCATTCTCGGTTCCGAGAACATCCGATAATAGAAGCTCATTGCCATCCCAGTCAATGTTAAGCGGCTCATCGAATGAAACTTCGGTCCGAATCTTGCTGTTACGCCGCAAATACATCAATATTTCGTTCTCGATACATCTGGACGCATACGTGGCCAGCTTGATTTTTTTCTCCGGGTCAAACGTATTTACAGCCTTAATGAGTCCGATCGCGCCGATGGATACCAGATCCTCGATGTTGATCCCTGTATTTTCAAATTTACGTGCAATATACACCACCAAACGCAGATTGCGCTCGATCAGCATCGCTCGAATGGCTGCATCTCCGGAGGAGAGCCTCTCCAGTAAGTATTCTTCCTCTTCCCGAGTGAGTGGAGGCGGCAACGCTTCACTTCCGCCAATGTAGTATATCTCCTCGCCTTTGAGACCCAACTTCAGCATGAGACGGAAATAATAGATTTGCAGTTTCAGCTTCCACTTCACGAGCATCGTCTGTTCCTCCTTAGAGTTTTGCGAAGCAAAACTTTCTTCGTAAGCCTAGAAATCCGGTGAATACAGGCTTGTTGCAAAAACGTTTAGGTGAACGCCGATGCTTCTCCAGAACGAATCAGCCCGCTCCAATAATTTATTCTATGAACCTCTAAGCTTGCATCAAATTCGGATGAATAATAGCTTGGTAAGCATTATCTGAGCTGAGCTTTCCCCCATCGAGTCCGATAAGAACCTTCAATGATTCAAATTGCTTGTCATGATAAGTAATAATGACCCGATCCGGCTTGATCGCTAGCATAAATTGTGTATTTCGATTGACCCCCCGGTAAGGAACCAACCGAAGCCGATCCTGCCATTCGAACTCTTCTGTTCCAATCGCACTGACGATTTGATCCACCTCAGACCGTTCTATGCGCTGCTTCCACGATTCGGGAATTTTCCCGCCCCATTGGCCAAGCTCCATGACCATAACCGGAGTTTTGGTCAACGGATCGTACAGCTGGTTTCCCGTATCGATCAATCCTGTACAGCTGGACGCATACTCATCGATATACACCTCCACCTTAGCAAAAAAAGAAGCCATCTCCTCCTTGCGTTTGGCCGCTTGATGGACGTGCCGGTACAGCCAAATGGCGAACATCAGTACGACGATCAAAAAAACAAGCCCGATGTGCACTTCATGGGAAGCTCCTCCCGACTGCGCAAACCAAATGCCGTTCAGTACTTCTCCCGAAGACATCCATAAATAATGTACACCCAGAATGGTACCGGCCGCCGCAAAGTTCACCACATAGAAAGCACTCACATTCCGCATAAAATGCTGAATACCTCCAAACCCAAACGCAGTAAGCAGCATCAGGAGCGATAAGGCAAACTTAATTCCGAATGTGAACAAAAATGAGACGGGAGGAAAGAACATCAGTACGACATACGCGCCACCAAGGCAAGCAGAACTGATAAGCCTCCACCAGCGGAAGGTTAACCGGCGTGATCTTGCCGTCACCCAGAGAAGAGCCCCGTCAATCAAAACATTCACCAGGAAAATGATATCGATATATACAATCATTTTCCTTACCCTCCCGGTAGCAGCCCTCATTCTTGTACGCTTGCTTCACTTTTTTGCGAATGAGACAAGTATATAGTAAGCCTATTCCAAAGTCTGTCTAAACTTGCCGATTAGCCGTAACTTTTTTTGTCATATGTTGGGGGCGGCACTTCCCGCAGCACAAAAAAACCCTTGAGCTCTACGCTCAAGGGAGATGTGTACGATTGCAATAGTTATTACTTACTTATCCAGGCTGTTTCTGCCTCTGTTGCGAAGGAATGTAGGAATATCCAGCTGATCACCGGATGTTTGACCTCCGAAAGGGCGAAGATTGCTTGCGCCACGGTTGTCGGCTACAGGCTCCTGAGGAGCAGCTGGGTTAGCATTCGGCTTACGCACCGGCTGAGCAGGTGCAGCTTTATGTTCAAAACCGGTTGCAATCACCGTAACCTTGATCTCATCCTTAAAGGATTCGTCAATCACGGCACCGAAAATCATGTTCACTTCCAAATCGGAAGCAGATGCAACGATATCCGCCGCTTCATTGACTTCATACAAGGAAAGGTTTGCCCCGCCAGTGATGTTCATAAGAACCCCGCGGGCCCCATCGATCGAAGTTTCCAGCAAAGGACTTTGGATCGCTTTTTTGGCGGCTTCCGCTGCTCTGTTCTCCCCTGTTGCTTCACCGATACCCATCAGGGCCGAACCGCGTTCTGTCATAATGGTCTTTACATCCGCAAAGTCCAGGTTGATCAGACCGGGTACAGCAATCAGATCGGAAATCCCTTGTACGCCTTGGCGTAGTACGTTATCCGCTTCGCGGAACGCTTCCAGCATCGGCGTTTTCTTATCGACAATTTCAAGCAAACGGTCATTCGGAATGACGATGAGCGTATCCACTTTCTCTTTCAACGCTGCAATCCCTTGCTCCGCCTGCATAGCACGTTTACGTCCTTCGAAAGTAAACGGCCGCGTTACGACACCAACGGTCAGCGCGCCGCATTCTTTTGCAATCTCAGCGATAACCGGAGCAGCACCTGTACCTGTTCCTCCGCCCATACCGGCGGTAACGAACACCATGTCAGCGCCTTTTAGTGTATTGAAAATCAACTCTCTCGATTCTTCAGCGGCTTTCTTCCCCACTTCAGGATTAGCGCCTGCTCCCAGACCGCGAGTCAATTTGTCTCCGATTTGCAATTTTTGCTCGGATTTGGAGTTTTGCAGGGCTTGAGCATCCGTGTTCACGGTAATGAACTCTACCCCTTTTACCCCATTCTCGATCATACGGTTTACCGCATTGCTGCCGCCGCCGCCGCAACCAATTACCTTGATCTTGGCTAACAGATCCATGTCCATGTCAAATTCAAACATAGCCTTCTATATCCTCCTCAATAAGCTTTCATAAGCCAGGCGTACCCTTTAAATGAATTCGCTCAACCAATTTTTAAAACGTTCCATAACCGAAGGCTTTGTTTCGCTGGTAACGGACGATTTTTTCGCATTCGTCGCGGTAGAAGCAATTCGCTTCGCTCCGCTCGTTTGTTTCGATGATCTCAAATATTTGTGAGCGTATTGAATAATGCCTACGCCGCTCGTATAGGATGGATCGCGAACGCCGATAAAGTCTGGAACAGCAATACGGACAGATGTTGCCAGCTCGGCCTGTGCTACAGCCAGCATTCCGGGCATCGATACCGTACCGCCCGTCAATACATAGCCGCCCGGCACTTCTGAATACCCCAAACGCTGCACTTCCAAACGGACTAAATGAAAAATTTCTTGCACACGCGGTTCGACGATATTCGCCAAATCGATTTGCGTGAACTCCTTGTCCACATTGCTGCCGATCCGATTCACCTTGAAAACCTGATCTGCGGCAGCGTGTTCAATAATGGCACAGCCAAATTTGAGCTTTATTTTGTCGGCAATATCCACCTGTGTGCGAAGACCGATGGAAATATCATTCGTGATGTATTCGCCTCCGATCGGCAATGTAGACGTTGCCACAAGATTATTTTGTTCAAAAACGGCAATCGTCGTTTGACCCGCACCGATATCGACCAAAACCGTTCCAATTGCCTTCTCATCCTTGGATAAGCTCAGATGTCCAGCCGCAAGCGACATCAGGATAAGTCCGGATACTTTCACTCCTGCTTTTTCGACAACTCTCAGCAAGTTATGTATTGCTGTTTTAGCACCTGTAATAATGGTAGCTTCCACTTCAAGACGTACACCAATCATACTTCGAGGATCATGGATTTCATCCAGTCCGTCAACCAAATACTGGTTAGGCACAACCCCAATGATTTCACGCTCGGGGGCTAATGGAATGACTTTCGCCGCCTGTATGACACGCTCGATATCTTCATCCCCGATTTCGCGATCTTCATTGGATACGGCTACTACGCCATGGCTAGATTGCAAAGCAATATGATTCCCGGAAATTCCAACGTAAACCTCTGCTATTTGAATACCGACCATACGCTCTGCGTGATCGATCGCGTTGCGAATCGATTGAACTGTCTGATCGATATCGACAATGGCTCCCTTGCGAATACCTTCCGAGTCGGCAGATCCAACCCCTATTATATTAATGGCGCCGTTAACGACTTCCCCAATAATAGCACGAACTTTGGATGTACCGATGTCCAAACTAACAATGATGTCATTGCTGCTCAACCCGTGGCACCTCCTGTGATCTGTAATTGTTATAGGCTGATTGTAAAGAAAAGCTTCTGTACATATTCAACACGCTTAGGATTTTCCCTCTTTTTTTGCAAACTTTTTTCATTTTCTTGACCAAAATGTTACCATAATGTCAATTCTATCATTATTTCTATCGGTTGAGTAGAGGATTTATATTAGAATTCCATTAGTTTCTCGTCGTTTCTTTTCCAGACGGCTTCTGCGTTTTGCCCGTATCTTTAGCTGGATCCTTCTTCGGATCCGGTGGAGGCGTCGCTGTTCCTGACGTTGTTTTCTTGTCCGTCTTGCCGTCCTTGGGAGCCGCATCCTTCGAGGATGCATTCTTCCCTGCGTCATTGTCGAACGGGGCATGAGTATCGGCTTCTAACAGCTTAAGGACACCTGTATTGATCTTGTTTTCCTTCAAATTGGCAATATACGTATCCAGGTATTTCAGCTTTTCAGGCAAATAGCCTACGGTCGTTATCACTTCGAACTGAGACCTTGTATACATCTTGATACGGTCCGGGTAAGACTCCGTCGGATCCGGTTTAATTTCGGAAATGTCCGTTAAATAAGACTCGGGTACGGAGGCCAGCGTCTGACAAAGCTTTGTTTTCATCGCTTCCGCACCGGACCAGCCGGTGAGAATCGGCTTGTCCATCACGAAATTAACCTGAGAGGACACAGGCACAATACTGCCGTCGGCTAATATCGCCTCCGGTTGATTGCCGTCTCCCAGTTGATATGCCACCTTCGGATACTCCTTGACCTCAATGTGGATCACCCCTGGGAAATGCTTGGTTACCTCTGCGGATTGGACCATTTTGAGCCCCATTACCTGCTCTTCAATCTGCTTGGAGGATACGGAGAAAAAGTGATCTCCCGGCTTCACTGCAGCGGATTGCGCTACGACCTCCGGGGTCAACAGCTCCTGGCCGTGAACCTCGACAACGGTGATTTTGCTTAATGACGATTGAAAGAACAGCACGCAAAGCAGCGTAACGAAAAAAATAAACAGAAAAGTTAACAGCTTCTTGCTGCTGCGTCCTTTGGTCTTGGTTTTGGGCTTTTGGATGACAGGCAATCTATCTTCTGGGTGCAAGGTTGTCCCTCCTAAGGGCATTTCGTAGAAATGCCTACTTCGTAACGTAAACTATGTAAACCGCCAAACATCCCGATTCTACGAAAGAAAAGGGATATTTCAGCGGCAGTGGTCATAAGAATGGGAATAAATAGATTGGATGATTATTCCGAAACAACAGGAGAGACGCGGTGAATATGAGCCCCTAAGCGGGACAGCATTTGTTCAATCCGATCATAGCCTCGATCAATATGATGAATTTGCTCGATGACAGTCGTTCCTTGCGCAGCCAAGCCTGCAATAACAAGCGCAGCGCCAGCCCGCAGGTCGGTAGCTTCTACCGTTGCGCCATATAAGCGGGGGACTCCCCGGATGAACGCAGAGTTTAAATCAACCCGGATATCCGAGCCCATACGGGACAGTTCATCCACGTGCTTGAACCTGCCCTCGAATACCGTTTCTTTCACGATGCTTAGGCCATCAGCCAATGAAAGCAAAACCATAATTTGTGACTGCAAGTCGGTTGGAAAGGACGGATGCGGTGAAGTGACGATTCGTTCAACCGCCCTGGGCCTTGTCAGGCAGCTCACATTAATTATATCACCGTTAATTGTAATTTGAACACCTGCACGCTTCAGAACGTGAATAGCGGAAGTAAGATGAGCGGCGCATACGTTTTCGAGCGTAACATTCCCCCGGGTCACCGCTGCCGCAATCATCATCGTCCCAGCTACGATACGATCTGGAATAATGCGATAAGTACATGGGGTCAATTCCGATACGCCTTCAATTGTAATAGTATCGGTTCCGGCTCCAATAATCTTGGCTCCCATTGCGTTCAGGAAATTTTGCAAGTCTTGTATTTCTGGTTCTCTGGCAGCATTGGATATCGTCGTCATGCCTTCGGCCATTGCCGCCGCCATCATAATATTTTCCGTAGCCCCCACACTAGGAAAATCAAGCACGATTTCTGCGCCTTTTAACCTGCTGGCCGTACAAACTATCGTATTGCCGGATTCCTCAATCGTCGCCCCCAATGCTGCGAGTCCGTTCAAGTGCAGATCTATTTTTCTCTCACCGATTGCACATCCGCCCGGCTGATAGACTTGCACTTTCCCGAAACGGGCCAATAACGGCCCCATCAAAAAGATAGAGGACCTCATCTGACTCATCAAGCTTTCAGGGATATGGGACGAAGTTGCCGTAGACGTATTGACGGTCACGGTATCGCCCTGATGCTCCGTACGGCATCCCAATGCGCGGAGAATCCCCGTCATGACTTGAATATCCGACAAATCAGGGACATTATGAATCGTTATGGTCCCTTCCGCCATCATCCCGGCTGCCAGTATGGGCAGAGCCGCATTTTTCGCACCATGAATTTTGATGGCTCCCGATAGAGGTCTCCCACCTTCGATAACCAACTTTTCCAAAATTCCACCTCCGATTTACCGCTCCCCCACCACCAATACCTCGGGAACAAGCGAGATGCCATATGCTTCTTTCACGGCTCGCTGCACTTGTTCAATGAGGGTGAGCACATCCTGAGCTGTCGCTTGCCCGGTGTTGACAATAAAATTGGCATGCAGCGGTGAAACCTCGGCGCCTCCGACTCGAAGTCCTTTCAGACCTGCCTCCTCGATCAGTCTAGCAGCATGATGTCCTTCGGGGTTACGGAAGACACTGCCTGCGCAGGCCAATTGAAGCGGCTGGGTACGCAATCGCCGGTCTTTATAAGCTGCCATGGCACCGGCAATTTCTTTTCTATCACCGGGCTGCAATTGGAATACGGCCTCTGTCACAATACCCGGCTGGCGTTGCAATAAAGAGTGCCGGTAGGCGTACTCGAGGTCAGCTTGCTGCATCGTTACCAATTCTCCTGTCGGGAGCAGCACTTCAGCTCGCAACAATATGCGTGATACATCCGACCCGTGAGCACCGGCGTTCATGTAGACGGCGCCTCCCACCGTTCCCGGAATACCTCCGGCGAACTCCAGTCCGGTCAATCCCTCCTTGCCGGCCATCACGGACAGCTTAATGAACGAATAAGCTCCTCCGGCATAAACCACGTCGCCTTCAAACCGAAGTGTCTCCAGCACGGGACCAAGTTTCAGGACGACCCCCCGTATTCCTTTATCGGCTACCAGCATATTGGAACCCCGGCCAAGCACAGTCCAAGGCACCTGATACCGATAGAGCAGTTGAACAGCATCAACAAGCTGTTCTTTGCTGCCGGGAATCAGAAGCACATCGGCCGGACCGCCGATTTTCCAAGTGGTATGAGGCGCAAGCGGTTCGTCTAAATACATTTCTCCAAAAGAACCGCTTTGCAATTGAGTAATGACCTGCTGCATGGGAAAACCTCCTTCACAGAACACCTAAAGCTCAAGCATTCGGCATGGCGCCGAAAACCGGGATATACAAACAGGCTGATTCGGCTTCACGTCCTTAAAGCTCTGTTTTCCTGCTTGCCGCATCCTCTCCGGGTGTCTGTCACGGTTATAGTGTAGTTTATGTTAAATCGGAAATAGTGTGACAATCGCCTAGACAGTTTCTTACGCACCGACGATAAACGGCCCCTCTGTCATCAAGGGATAGTTCAAGTTGATCAAAATATGGCAAGACCGATAGAGCCTCAAGCAATGAATGATTGGATTGACAACCTGCCGAATTGACAATCTACTTACTGTTCTCTTCAATCAGGCGAACAATCGCTGCGGTCGCATTCGTTTGTTCATTGGTACGGATGCACGCCGTCATCTTCTCCCGGTCCTCATACACATGGTTAACACTGTTCAGCAAGGTCTCTTTGGACAATTCTTCTTCAAATAACACCCTTGCATAGCCCTGCTTCTCAAAAGAAGCTGCATTCAGCAGCTGGTCTCCCCGGCTTGCCTGTCTAGTAAGCGGAATGAGCAGCATCGGCTTGCCCAGCGCCAAAAACTCAAAGATCGACGTCGCACCGGCACGGGAGATGACAAGCTCCGTCATGGCCAGCATATCGGCCAGCTCGTCATTGACGTACTCGAACTGTTTATAGCCGCGGCGCGCTTCATATGCAGCATCCTTCTGGCCTTTTCCGCATATATGTACGATCTGGTAACGTTCCAGCAGCGTATCCAGCGACTCCCGGACCGCCTGGTTAATTTTTTGCGCCCCTAGGCTGCCTCCCATAATAAGAAGAACCGGCTTTTGTTTGTGGAAATCACACAAATCATACCCACGGGCTGCATTGCCCTCCAAAATTTGGTCCCGAATCGGAAGTCCGGTACAGATGCCCTTATTCCCTTTGATATATTTCAAGGATTCCGGAAAGTTCACGCAAATTTTGCTGACAAAAGGAATCGATATTTTATTGGCCAAGCCGGGGGAAATATCCGATTCATGACTGATCACCGGAATTCGGTTCAGCCATGCGGCAACAATGACCGGAACAGAAACAAAGCCGCCTTTGGAAAACACAATGGACGGCTTAAGCTTCCGCATAAGTCTGTATGCGTCACCGACCCCTTTGATGACTTTGAAAGGGTCCTTGATGTTCTTAAGATCAAAATACCTTCTCAGCTTCCCCGATGAAATGGGATGGTATGGAATGCCTGCATGCTGAATAATCTCGCGCTCGATTCCATCCCTGGAGCCGATGTATTGGATAGTCCAGCCTTGCTTTTGGAGTTTGGAAATAATAGCGAGGTTAGGTGTAACATGACCTGCTGAACCGCCTCCTGTAAAGACGATGGTTTTCAAAAACAATCACCTCGCGTAACGGGAAATATTTAATAGAATGCCGATAGAGGTCAACATAAGGGTTAGGGAGGATCCGCCCGCACTAATTAATGGAAGCGTGATGCCGGTAACCGGGAACATGCCGATAACAACGCCGATGTTAATAATAACCTGAACGGCAATCATACCGACAATTCCGGTAGCAAGCAAGCTTCCAAATGTATCGGGAGCCGTAATTGCCGTACGCATGCCGCGCCACACGAGCAGCATAAACAAAATAAGTACGAAGGAACCTCCTATGAAGCCAAGCTCTTCAGAAATAATAGAAAAAATAAAATCGGTTTGCGGCTCGGGAAGGTAGCTGTACTTTTGCCGGCTCATCCCGAGGCCCAATCCGACAAGTCCTCCCGGTCCGATCGCATATAGCGATTGGATCGCTTGATAGCCTGCCCCAAGCGGATCCTGCCAAGGATCCAGAAACGCCGTAATCCGCTGCAAGCGATATGGTGCGGCAATAATCAGGCCGACTAAACCGGCAAGGCCGACCAGGCCAAGATAGGACAAATGCAGCATTCGGGCCCCTGCCGTATAAATAATGAGCAATGTGGCGCCTACGAGAACCGCCCCGGTCCCTAAATCCGGCTGCAGCATGATCATGCCGAAGGCGATCCCTACCAGCCCTAAAGGAGGCAGCAGCCCTTTGGTAAACAGCGTAATTTTACCCTGCTGCTCAGACAGCATCTTGGATAAAAACAGGATCATCCCGATTTTCATAAACTCGGAGGGCTGAATCCCGAACGAACCGATCCCGAGCCAGCTTCGGGCGCCTCCGCGCACTACGCCAATGCCGGGGATCAGTACGGCTACCAGCAGGACGAAACAGACGATGAGTCCGATTTTGGCATATTTTTTCCACACCCAATAATCGACGTTCATCGTAAAGAACATAGCGACAATGCCAAGTACAGCAAAAAGCAGCTGTCTTTTTAAATAGTAGTAATAATCTCCAAATTCATGAAATGCCAGCACTGCACTGGCGCTGTACACCATCACTACACCGATGGTAAGAAGCACCAAAGTACACATCAACATCGTTACATCCGGAGCAGACCGCGCTTTGACCATACGTGCCACCTCTAACCTTGAAAAATGGGAGGGGCAGCTTGTATACCCCTCTCTTACAGGTTATGCACGGACTCCTTAAACATGCTTCCCCTTTCCTCGTAGGAGGAAAACATGTCCCAGCTGGCGCATGCCGGAGATAGCAGGACAACATCCCCCGCTTCGGCCATGGCCGCCGCTTCACGCACAGCTTCCGTGACCGTATCCTGTACATTGTTAGCAGTATCGACGGTTTTCACTTGGCTCATGCCTGCCAGCCTGGCAACATGGACGATTTTTTCCTTGGTCTGACCGAGAGCTACAATGCCCTTGACGCGCTCCTTAAAGACAGGAAGCAGTTCCATATAGTCGGAACCCCGGTCCAGGCCGCCTGCAATCAGAATAACCTTGCTGTTAAGTGATTCAATTGTTTTGATGGTAGCCGTGGGATTCGTCGCTTTGGAGTTGTTATAAAACAACACGCCGTCCCGCGTAGCCACATGCTCTAAGCGATGCTCTACCCCGCGGAAATCGCGCAGCACCTCCGCAATGGTTTCCAGCGGAACGCCAGAAGTAATCGCCGCGCAGGAAGCGGCCAGCGCATTTTCCACATTAAAGCTCCCCGGAATCCCTATCTCATCCACGGCAATGATGTTATGTACGGCTCCCGATTTATCACGGTATACGACGATGCGATCTTCGACAGGGGTATTGTCAATCCAAACCGGACGAACAAATACTCCATATTCTAGCTCCTCCTTTAACGAAAACGGCAGCACCGACGCATGCACCTCAGAGGCCAGCCGGCGGCAAATCGGATCATCCCAATTCAACACGGCCGTATCCTCAGAGGTCTGGTTGGCAAACAGCTTCGCCTTCGACGCCACATAATCATCAATGGAACCATGGTAATCCAGATGCGTTTCGTACACATTCAACAAACAGGCAATGCGGGGCTGGAAATGAACGGTCCCCTTCAGCTGAAAGCTGCTCAGCTCCACGACCAGTATATTTTCGGGTGTTGCTTCTAATGCCGCTTCCGTCAAGGCTCTACCGATATTTCCCGCTACGATCGGGTTTAATCCCGCTTTATCGAGCATAAGACCGATCCAGGTGGTCGTCGTCGTTTTACCGTTCGAGCCGGTGATTCCTATCATCGGGGCTACGGTCACATACGCAGCTACTTCAACCTCGGTCACAATGTCAATTCCTAGCTGCTGGGCCTGTTGAATCGGCTCAATCGAGTAAGGAATCCCCGGATTTTTGACGACAAGACGAACCCCTTGGTGAATCAGGTCCGAGGGATGACTGCCGCAAATAACAGAAATACCCAGAGCCGTAAGTTCATCGGCCTCAGGGCATAGGGATCTTTCTTTTTTATCATTTACCGTAACGATGGCTCCCAGCTCGTGAAACAATTTGGCAACGGCAACTCCGCTGCGGGCCAGGCCCAGAATCACAATCTGCTCTCCGCGGTACTCTCTTGGATGCTTCATAAGCTACAACACCTCATTTAAAAATAGTCCGATCGCCGCCAGCACGATACCGGCAGTCCAAAACGTAATCACCACGCGCCATTCGGACCAGCCCGTCAGTTCAAAATGATGATGAATCGGGCTCATTTTAAACACCCGCTTCCCTCTTGTTTTGAAGGAGGTCACCTGAATGATAACCGAAAGCACTTCAACGACGAACACACCGCCGATCAGAATGAGCAGCACCTCGGCCTTGGTCAATATCGCAACCAGGGCTAAGCCTCCGCCGATGCCGAGGGATCCGGTATCTCCCATGAACACTTTGGCCGGATGGGCGTTGAACACTAGGAAGCCTAACACAGCACCCACCATGGCTGCGGAGAAGATGGCAACGTCGTGCTGTGAGTTGTTCAGCGCAATGATGGCATAGGCTCCGAACGCTACGGCACTTGTGCCGGCTAACAGTCCATCGAGGCCATCGGTGAAATTAACTGCGTTGGAGGTCCCCAGCATCATGACCACGACGAAGGGATAATAAAACCAACCCATCGGAATGGTGAAATCGAAATAAGGGATTTTCACATCCGTGCTGTGGCCGATTTGGGCAAGCAATACACAAACGATCACTGAGACGATCAGCTGTCCGATCAGCTTTTGCTTGGCGGTTAAGCCAAGGGACCGCTTCAAAATGATCTTGATGTAGTCATCCAAAAATCCGACCAGGCCATAGCCAAGAGCAGCGATCAGCAAAATGACCATCTCCATGCTCTTATCCGCAAAGCGCAGCACAGCCAGTGCCAATGCGAGCAAAATAATCGTGCCGCCCATGGTTGGCGTGCCTGTTTTTTTCAAATGGCTTTGCGGCCCGTCGGTGCGGACCTGCTGGCCGAATTTCAGTCTTCTCAGAAGAGGTATAAATAATGGCCCCATGATGACGGCTAATAAGAAGGCCGCCCCCAAAGTAATCATGACCACGTTAAAATCCACGGTAGTGTCCTCCTACAAACTTTCCTATGGAAAGTTACTTCGTAAGCATTGTCTGCTTTGTTTGCTACAGCTGCTGAAGCAATTGTACGACCTGCTCCAGCTTCATGCCCCGCGAGCCTTTGACAAGAACCACATCGTCTGAGGCTGCGTAAGCGGCGAGTGCCTGGGCCAGCCGGCTTTTATCGTCGAACACCAGCACACGTCCCTGCGGATAGCGGCGAGCCGCTTCGTCTGCGATGTGACGAGCCAGCTTGCCGAAGACGTACACTCGGTCAATCTGCTGCGGGTCAAGCATCGCGCCGATTTGACGATGGAACTCGGCCTCTTGATCGCCCAGCTCCAGCATATCGCCAAGCACAACGATTTTGCGTTTGTAGCCCTGGAGCTCCTTCAGCAGCTTGAGCGCTGCCTTCATGGAGGTCGGGCTGGCATTATAAGCGTCATTCAGGATCGTTAACCCCGACGGAGCCTTCATCATCTCAATGCGCATACTGGTCATTTCGAACGTCTTCAAACCTTGGGCAATCGTCGTGACGGCGATACCGAAATGAACGCCAACCGCAATGGCGGATAACGCATTTACCACGTTATGGGAACCCAGAAGAGGTATATAAAACGGTACTTCGTTAAAGCGCTGCACCTCAAAATGAGTACCTGCCGCATCCATTCTTACATGAATCGGAACCAAATCGTTATGTGATCCGGCTCCAAACTTTACACGGTGGTATCTCTTCGTTTTCATTGGCGCATCGTTCTGCTCAAGTTCTGATAGCACTTGCTCGATTAGCGGTTCATCCCCGTTATATACAAGAGTTCCGTCCTGCTGCAGCCCGGCCAAAATTTCGGTCTTGGCTCGAGCGATCTCTTCCCTCGAACCCAGCTGCAGTAAATGAGATTCTCCGATATTCGTAATCAGCGCAATTTCTGGCTCGGCCAGCTCCGATAGAAAGCGAATTTCCCCCCTGCTGCTCATCCCCATTTCCAGGATGGCAATCTGCGTATCTTCCTCCAGCTGAAGCAAGGTGAGCGGAAGTCCGATGTGATTGTTATAATTTCCCAAGGTTTTGTGCACCTTATAGGTAGTGGAAAGGACGGCAGCCGTCATATCCTTCGTCGTCGTCTTGCCATTACTTCCGGTAATGCCTACAATACGGACATCCAGCTGCTGATGGTATGATTTGGCCAGCGTCTGCAAGGCCGCTAACGTATCCTCAACGAAAATGAGCGGTACACCCGCTGGCGGCTGCTCATGATCCTTTTGCCAGAAGGAAGCCGCCGCTCCCTTGTCTATTGCATCCTGAACGAACTGGTGACCGTCGAAGGATTCCCCGATCAGAGGAATGTACAGACAGCCGGGAGGCAGTGTGCGGGTATCCTTGGACACGCCATGAATAATTAGCGAAGGATCCGTACCCGGGGCAAGCGTACCTCCTGCCATCTCCGCAATGCTCAGCACTGTTCTTTTAATCATCGAATCGACCCCTTATAGCATCTCTAGCAACCTCACGGTCATCAAAATCATGTTTGACCCCCATGATGTCCTGGTAGGTTTCATGGCCTTTGCCTGCAATGAGTACGACATCCAGCGGCCCTGCCTTAGCAATCGCGCGTCCGATCGCCACTCTGCGGTCTACAATCGCTTCAAACCGGTCAGGAGCATAGCCGGCTTCGGTTAAACCGGGCAGAATATCCTGCACAATCCGGGCGGGATCCTCTGTACGCGGGTTATCCGAGGTGACCAAAACATAGTCGCTGTAGGCCGCCGCTACTCTTCCCATCAGAGGCCGCTTCGTCCGATCCCTGTCGCCGCCGCAGCCGAACACGCAATAGATGCTCCCTTCCGCGAACTGAGCAATGGCAGCAAGTGCATTCTCGAGTCCGTCCGGCGTATGGGCATAGTCAACCAGCACAAGAAACGGCTGCCCTGCGTCGACAACCTCCATACGGCCTTCAACGGATTTGACCGACTCAAGACTCGTTTTGATCCCTTCCAATGGAAGATTTTCCAGCAGTGCCGCCGTAATAGCTGCTAAAGCATTGTACACATTAAACTTGCCTACAAGCTTCAGGTGAAAATCTAGTTCTCCCCGGAAGGTGACACAGCGGAAGCTCGTTCCTTTGGAGCTGAACCGAATGCTCTCGGCCCGGACATCCGCGTCGGCGTCAATCCCGTACGTTACAACTTGAGCAGACGTCAGCTTGGCATAATCAGCCGAAGCCGGCTCATCCGCATTCAGCACCGCGTACCGATGTTCATCCGGGTTACCCGAATAGTCATTGCCGAGCCTGGAGAAAAAGAGTCCCTTGGCCGCTTGGTAAGCCTCCATCGTCCCATGATAATCCAGATGGTCCTGCGTTAAATTCGTAAAAATTGCCGTACGGAAGCTGCAGCCCTTTACCCGGCCCAAATCCAAACCGTGGGAGGAAACTTCCATTATACAATAATCGGAGCCAATGTCACGCATCTTCGATAAGTTTTTTTGAAGCTCATGTGCGTCCTGGGTCGTTCCAATCGTTGCATACGTTTGAGAGCCTATTTTGGTATGCCCCGTACCGATCAGCCCGGTTGTGTGCCCTTGACTTGCAAAAATATGCTCGATCAGCGTCGTAGTCGTCGTTTTCCCATTCGTCCCCGTCACGCCGATCAGCTTCATGTCGCTGCTCGGATAACCGTACAAATGGCAGGACAACACGGCAAGCGCGTCCCACGTATCCTTCACAAACAGCTTGGGGGCATCCACATCCACATCATGCTCGACTACAATAGCGGAGGCGCCGTTGCTTACGGCTTGTGCAGCATACAGATGCCGGTCTGCTATCCCGGTTTTGCCGGTTACGCAAACAAACAAATCTCCTTGTTTCACCTTTCGGGAATCGATTTCGATCCCCGAAATTTCTATGCTATCATCACCCAAAATACGGCTGACCGCAAGCTGGGAAGCCAATTCTTTTAACTTCATGGGTTCCCCTCCGTTTTTTACACATGGTATCTATTATGGACAAAAAAAGCGCCGCTGAAAAGCCTATTTTTTTAAAAACGATGAAAATGTTATTTCGGCCCTTCCGGCGTCGGGTCCTTATCCGATAAATAGATCCGGATCGTCGATCCTTGCTCCACTTTAACTCCCGGTTTCGGCACTTGATTCGTTACATAAGTCCCCACTCCAGACTTGGCCAGCAGGAAATTGGAATTTAAATCCTCATATATATCCGTCACGCTCATACCAACCAGGTTAGGAACCTCCACTTGCTTCGGATCTCCGTATACATATTTGCGCTCCAGCTGATCCTTGCGAGGCGGGACGTTCATGTAGTGAAGAGCGTCTTCCATAATGCTTTTGACAAGCGGTGCCGCGATCAATCCGCCGAATTGAAGACCTTGCGGATCATCCACAGCTGCATAGACAACGACCTTCGGGTCGTCGGCTGGAGCGAAGCCAATGAAGGACACGATATGTTCATCTGCCGAGTATCGCCCGTTAATAACCTTTTGCGCCGTCCCCGTCTTACCTCCGACACGATAGCCTTCGATAAAGGCATTGCGTCCGGTGCCGTTCGCAACGACACTTTCCAGCGTTTGCCTCACCTGCTTGGACGTCTCTTCGGAAATAACCTGGCGGACCAGCTCCGGCTTGATCGCCTCCTGCAGCTGCCCCGTCTCCGGGCTGTACCATGCACGGGCCACATGCGGCTTGAACAGCTTCCCGCCGTTAATCGCTGCGGAAACCGCCGTAACCTGTTGAATCGGAGTAACGGAAACCCCTTGACCGAAGGAGGTTGTAGCCAGCTCCACCGGACCTACCCGGTTCAGCTTGAACATGATTCCATTTTCTTCGCCGCCCAAGTCTATCCCCGTCTTCTTGCCGAAGCCAAAGTTGGTGATATAATCGAACAGCTTTTCTTTGCCTAACCGCTGCCCCATTACAACAAATCCGGGGTTGCAGGAATTTTCGACCACTTGCAAAAAGGTTTCACTGCCATGCCCTCCCCGTTTCCAGCAGCGAAGTCTCGCCCCTGCTACCTCAATCGCGCCCGGGTCATGGAAGCCTTCATTTAAATTCACTTTTTTCTCTTCCAAAGCTGCTGCAAGCGTAATAATTTTGAAGGTGGACCCGGGTTCGTATGTCATCCAAATCGGTAAATTGCGATTATACGTTTCCTTCGGGAAATCACGGAAGTTCCCGGGATCGTAGCCCGGCCTCGCACCCATAGCCAATATTTCACCGTTGTTCGGATCCATCATGATCGCAATCGCATTTTTGGCCTGATACTTCACCATCGCCTGATCCAGTTCACGCTCCAGCACCGATTGCAAATGGCTGTCGATCGTCAGCTGCAGGTTCATGCCGTCATGAGGCTTTTCATACTTATCCGTGGAGTTAGGCATCGTGCCCCCGTTCGCCGCAGCCAAATATGAAATATTGCCTCCAATGCCGGTAAGCAGATTGTTGTACTTCAATTCTATGCCCGTCAAGCCTTGATTATCAATGCCGGTGAATCCAAGAATGTGGGCAGCCAGCCCTCCGAACGGATAGTATCTTTTATTGTCTTCGGCTACAAAAATTCCGGGAAGCTCGAGCGCCCGAATCTCGGCAGCCTTTTCCATCGTCATTTTACGTCCGGCGGGTTTGATATAGACACTTGATTTCCTCTGTGTAATCATTTGGAAAATAGAGTCTTCCGTCATTTGAAGTGCCGAGGCCAGCTTCGCCGCAGTTGTTCTGGCATCCTTGATTTGGGCCGGAATGGCCAGAACTGTAGGCGAGCTTATGTTATAGGCTAACTGGACGCCATTGCGGTCCCAAACCTCTCCTCTTTTTGCTGCAAAAGGAATTTCGCGCCTCCACGATTCCTCCGCCATCTGACTCAGCTCCGGCCCCTTCCATATTTGAACGTACGCGAGCCGCACGATCAATGCGAAAAACAAGACCGTTCCTATAATCAATGCCGTGAATAGTCGACGACGAACCGTTACATTCGATGCCCTCATGACCGTTCGATCCCCTCCTGAATAGTTGTCTAGATCGTTTCATATCCAGAATATTCAGGACAACCCGGGGATAGAACAAGCTTACCTTGGCGGCTGGGATGCTTTTTTCGCGTTGCTGTCCGCGTTTTTGCTCGAATCCGAGGTTTTCGCCGCATCCCCCGTTTTAGCAGAGGTCGATTTGTCGGATTTCCCTGTCGAAGCAGGGGGCGCACCAGCACTGTCTGTATCTGACTGCAGCAGTTCGTTGTAAGGCTTCAGCTGCAATGTAAGCACTCTCGATTCCCCGTCCCCGGCAAGGGACTGTGAAGCCACATAGCCTTCGCCCGCCGATTGGCATTTCACTTTGATAATCGAGCACACTTCCATCGCTTCCCTTAACGATTTGCCTGTCATATCCGGGATGGAAATGTCCCCGTTCTCCTGCATGACTACATAAATTCGTTGGGTCGTACCGATTTCAGTACCACTGGCCGGAGATTGGGAGACGATTTTCGAACCTTTGCCGACGCTCTCCACTTCCACTCCGTACTTATTCATCGTCGTTCTGGCCGTATCCAGCGTTAAGCCTGACAAATCCGGCATGATAGCTTTCGTTTCTTTCTCAGAGGACTTCATTTGCTGAGCAGATGAAGGTACACCCATGTAACGCAGCGTTTGTGACACAATTTCCTTAAAGGCCGGAGCCGCCACTTCGCCGCCTCGATGGTAGTCCCCGCCCAAATCCGGTTCGTCCGCAATGATCGTCAGCAAAATTTTCGGATCCTCTACAGGAGCATAGCCGATAAAGGAAATAACCCACTTGCCTTCCGCATAGCCTTTGCCCCCAGGCTCAACCTTGTTGGCTGTACCGGTTTTCCCTGCTACCGTATAGCCCTCGATTGCCGCGTTTTTCCCTGTACCGATCGCTTTATCGCTAACGACCTGCTCCAAATACCCGCCGACGAGCCCTGCCGTTTTCTCCGAAACGACCTGACGAACCACCTTGGGCTCGAACGATTGAATGACTTCCTTCGTCTTTGGATTGTATATTTCCCTTACAACGTGAGGCCACATCAGCTTGCCGCCGTTGGCAACCGCACCGTAAGCCGCCGTCTGTTGAATAGCCGTTGCAGTTAAGCCTTGACCGTAGGTGGCCGTTGCAAATTCTGCAGGGTAACGCATATTGATAATACCGGGCACCTCACCAGGCAGGTCAACGCCCGTTTTTGCGCCGAAGCCGAATTTTTTGATGTACTCCAATAATTTGGGCTGCCCCAGCTTCTCGTAGCCTAGCTTAACGAAAGCGACGTTACTAGATCTTTTTAAGCCTTCCAGATATGTAATTTGCCCCCAGCCGGATATATTATGGTCATGCAATGTGCGACCCGGAACCTTGATGGAACCGGATTGGTACAGCTCATTCGGATTAAAGAGATTCTCTTCTATGGTGGCAGCGAGAGTAACCAGCTTGAAGGTTGATCCCGGCTCATATTGGGAAGCAATCGTATTGTTCAGAAAATCACTCTGGTTTTGGAAGTCCCAGTACTTGTTCGGGTTAAAATTCGGATAGCTGGCCATCCCCAAAATTTCCATCGTCTTCGGATCTGCCGCAATAGCCGTCAAGCTCTTCGGATGATACTTATTAAACACCTTTTCCAAGGCGCTCTCTATATAAAATTGGATATTTTTGTCGATCGTCAATTTGACATTATTCCCGTCCACGGCAGGAACATAGCTTACTTTGGCATCAGGAAGCTCTACGCCATTGCGGTCCTTTTCATAAGTTAAGGAGCCCGGGGTTCCCTTCAGCACCTCATCAAATTTGGACTCCATCCCCAGCTTGGCCTGGCCTTCCTTATCATAGTAGCCCAGCAAGTGAGCGGCCAATTCCCCGCCTGGGTAAAAACGCTTCTGCTCCTTGAGCAAATAGATGCCGACATTGGTTTTGGTGCCCGTCTGCTTCTTCAAATCTTCCACAAGCAGACGAACTTGATCGGCCACTTCCGCGTCGATTTTCCAGCCCTCATTCCGGATTTCAACCTGCGGGTTCGGCTTGGTGTAAGTTTTGGTTAGCCTTGAGAGAATCTTTGCTTCAAGCTCCGCTATGGCAGTCGAATTATCCGAGGTTTTCAATATAGCGGCAAGGCCTTTGCTCACTGCATTTTCGAGATGATATTTCTTGATCAGGGTAGGACTCAATGCAATCGTATAAGCAGGCGCATCCTCTGCCAGCACTTTATCATTGCGGTCCACGATCGCACCCCGAACGGGCCTGAGAACCTCCTCGGCCTCCCATTTCTCCTGGGCTTTCGCTAGTAATTCCGCTCCTTGAACGACCTGGACCCAATACAATCTGCCTACCAAGGCAACAAAAAAGAGGGTGAATACCCCCCCGATTAGCAAAGATCTTAGCTTTATTTTTTTGCTCATATGGTTTTCACTCTCCCAGTCAGATCTTTACGGAGTCATTTCCGTTTTTTTCTGGTTGGCAGCCGCTACGGCCGACGAATTATCATTGCTTTTATTCGCTACCTTGCTGATTTGCTTATCATCAGATGGCCCCATCCCCATCTTTATCGCCTCTTCACGCAATCGATCCGGAGCGGAGAGGGCATCCACTTTACGCTTCAACCCGCTATTTTCAGCCTGCAGCTTTTGAATTTTGGTTTCCATATCCAATATCTTGGTGTTAATTTCATAAATTTGCGCATAGCGCCAAATAATCAAGCTCGCTACCACAACGCACACGAGTACCGTGAATAAATAGAAAAGCTTCTCTTGTACAGGGAGCGTTTTATTGCGGTAAACAACCTTCTTCGTTTCTTTCACGCTGACTTTCTGACCCGTCTTTTGTTCTACTGCTAAATTTCCGTGAATATATGCAGGCATTGATCGTTCTCCTCCTTCACCACGCGTAAATTAGACTTACTACAGCTTCTCGGCAACCCTCAGCTTGGCGGAACGCGCCCGCGGATTAGCCTCAAGCTCTTCCGGACTCGCTTCAATCGGCTTCCGATTGACCAGCTTCACGATTCCTTTCTTCCCGCACACACACATAGGAAAATCAGGCGGACACGTACATTTTTCCAAATATTTAGCAAATGTTTGTTTACAAATACGATCCTCAAGCGAATGGAAGGTGATCACCGATACTCTTCCACCCGGAGCCAGGCAGCGGATGGACTGCTCCAACGCTTCCTCAAATGCGCCTAGCTCATCATTGACCGCGATGCGCAGTGCCTGAAAGCTTCGTCGTGCCGGATGGGGTCCGCTTCGCCTCGCGGCAGCCGGAATTCCCTCTTTGATCAATTCGACCAGCTCGCCTGTCTTTTCAATCGGGCCTTTCGCCCGGGCCGCTACGATTTGAGCAGCAATGCGGCGCGAAAACTTTTCTTCCCCATACTCGAATAAAATTTTCGCAATGTCCTGTTCCGACCAATGGTTCACAATTTCCCTCGCGGTCAAATCGGCTGTCTGATCCATCCGCATATCCAATTCCGCGTCATGGTGGTAGCTGAACCCGCGTTCCGCTTCATCTAATTGCGGAGAGGACACGCCAAGATCGAACAAGATCCCATCGACCTGGACTTTACCGTCCTTTACCGCACGAGGCAGCAGCCGCAGCTGCTGTTCTATTTCGCGAAAGTTACTGCGTACCAGCTTTACTCTATCCATATAGGGCGCCAAGCGGGTTTGCGCATGATTCAATGCGATGTCATCCTGGTCAAAAGCAACGAGTAACCCTTGTTCATTCAACCGGGAAGCGATCACCGAGCTATGCCCTGCTCCCCCCAGCGTACAATCCACATACACGCCATTGGGCTTCATATTCAAGCCATCTACGGCTTCCTCTTTTAGAACGGTAATATGATGAAACATGATGCACTTCCTCCTGTGTTTGTCATGCGGCTTTTCTACAAGTCAAAGTTAAAATCCACAAGCTTCTCGGCAATCTCGTTGAACGATTCTTCCGATTGTAAGGAATAGTTTTCCCACATTTGCTTGCTCCAAATCTCAACCCGATTGGAAACCCCGATGACGACGCAGTCCTTTTCCAATTTGGCATGCTCTATAAGATTGTTAGGCAAGTTCATTCGGCCTTGCTTGTCCAACTCGCATTCCGTTGCACCGGAGAAGAAAAACCGGGTAAACGCTCGGGCATCGGATTTCATTAACGGAAGAGCCTTCAGCTTCTGCTCCAGCACGCTCCACTCTTCCTTCGGGTACACAAACAAGCATTGGTCCAAGCCGCGGGTAACGATGAAGGTCGGTCCAAGGGATTCACGAAATTTAGCCGGCACGATCATACGACCTTTATCATCGATGCTGTGCTGGTATTCTCCCATGAACATATAGACCCTCACCCCTTTCCACCACTTTACCCCACTTTCCACCACTTGTATAGGTTATATTCTCCACTTAAACAAAAAATCCTGCATCTATGCAGGATTTGATGAAAATTTTTAATTTTGTGTTTCACGAGGCCCTTCAGATTTCGACCGGTTCAGCGTTGTTTCAACATTTTCTTCAGACAATTTCCTTCGGAGTTCGAGTAATTTCTTTCTCTTGGTTCGACTGAGCAGCCATAAAGGCACCAGTATGACTGCCGCTACTATAGCAACAGGGAGTACAGCTGCCAAAACAATGACAATCCATTGAAATATCATGGTCAGCACAGCGGCGCTGCCATTTAAAGCTGAAAAAGCTCTCTGAAACAAAGGCCCGTGGTCCTGTGACTGGATAACCGCGGCAGACCCCAGCTTCTGCGTTAACCTAAGCTCGATTGTAGAGTACGCGACATTTTGCTCCAGATACCGCATCCGCCCTTTGATTCGTTCAATCTCTTCCTGGGTTTTCCCTAGCTCATTCGAGAATGCAAGCAGCTCATCTGTTTTGGAGGCCTTTTCCATAAAAGCGATCAGCCGGCTCTCCACCACTTGTTTGGCCTTCAAGCGTGCGGCCAGGTCGACGAATTCCTCGGACACATCCTGTCCCTGCATGTTTTTATGGGTAGAGGGGTGTATGCTCTCAAGCTGCCCCAACAAGGAGCTGAAGCCCGAAGCAGGCACCTTAATCACGAAATTGCCATTCTTTTCATAGGTAGTTTCGTTCTCATTGAATTGTAAAATGTAGCCTCCGGCCTGCTTCACGGCGCTTTCGATTCGTGACTGAGCCTCCGCATATTGGTCCACCTGCATCGTAAGACTCGCTTTGTAAATAATTTTGCGGTCCATGGCGCTGTAAGCATCCGGCCCCGCGGCTGAGGCACCGCCATTAAAGCTATCCGCAGGCTTGTTGGCGTCACTCTTCGCCTCCCCCGCCGCAGTTGCAGCTGCAGTCGCCAGCTGCTCTTTGGCTGCATTGGAACCCTCGGCTGCAGCCTGCGGGGCATCGGACCTGCTCTTCGAATCCGCTATTGCTTTCGCTTGGGCACCAGCCGCCTCCTTACTGCTGCTGTCCGCCGCCCCGCAGCCAGAGATGACAGCTGCGAGCAGCGCGAGCATAACCCACATGGTCAGCTTCTTCCTTCGTTTCACAGCTGCTTTGCTTGCAAGTTTGGCTCGCGAAGCAATTCTTCCTGTCTCTTGCATACAATCCCCCCTTTTTATTACCCCAGCACAGCACTCCGACTTGGAGATGCTACTTTACTAACGTGGGTAAGGATGGGATTGTTGCATGTTATTTACAAATCCCCGAAACTAAAGGGAAACCACTGAAAAACTGGCGGAGTGGGCGGAATCGTTCTGTAGAAGCGTAAGCGTTCGCCTTTGTCCCCGGATTTTGAAGAACGATCCGTCCATGCAGCCGTAACTTTTTCAGTGGCCTCGACTTTTTAAAGTACGAAAAAAAAGCCTCTCCTGCGGCCATTTAAGACCAACAGAAGAGGCTTGCTATAGACGAAGAAACGATTAATGCTCTGTCCAGCTATCCAGGTAAGACTTCTGCTCTTCGCTTAAGGTATCGATAGCGATACCCAACGATTCCAGCTTGAAGCGGGCAACCTGTTCATCCAGCTCATAAGGAACATTAACTACCTTTTTACCGATTTGCTCGTAGTTGTCATTGACATATTTCAACGACATCGCCTGCAGCGCGAAGGTCATATCCATGATTTCCGCCGGATGACCATCCCCAGCTGCCAGGTTGACCAGACGTCCTTCCGCGATCAAATAAAACTTGCGTCCGTCGTGCAGCGTGTACTCCTCAATGTTGCGGCGTACTGTACGCTTGGATACCGAAAGTGCATCCAGCTCCGGTTTGTTCACTTCCACGTCGAAGTGTCCCGCATTGGATAAAATCGCGCCGTCTTTCATCACTTTGTAATGCTCGCCGCGAATAACATCACGGTTGCCTGTTACCGTCACAAAGAAATCGCCAACTTTGGCCGCTTCGGTCATCGACATCACGGCAAAGCCGTCCATGTAAGCCTCGACCCCTTTAATTGCATCCACTTCCGCTACAACAACGTTCGCACCCAAGCCTTTAGCCCGCATGGCCACACCTTTACCGCACCAGCCATAGCCTACAACGACAACGGTTTTTCCTGCAACGACCAGATTCGTCGTACGGTTGATGCCATCCCAAACGGATTGCCCCGTACCATAACGGTTATCGAACAAGTATTTGCAGAATGCATCGTTTACCGCGACCATCGGGAATTGAAGCTGTCCTTCTTTTTCCATTGCTTTCAGGCGCAAAATACCTGTCGTCGTTTCTTCTGCTCCGCCGCGAACGTTTTTCAGCAGGTCTTTGCGCTCGGAATGCAGAATGGATACCAGATCTCCGCCGTCATCAATAATGAGGTCCGGCTCGGTTTCCAACGTTTTGATCAGCAGCTCTTTATATTCTTCCGGCTCCGGGTTGTACTTCGCAAATACGGTGATGCCATCCTCGACAAGCGCTGCACAAACATCGTCCTGTGTGGACAACGGGTTACTGCCGCAAATCGTAACCTCGGCTCCGCCAGCTTGAACGACTTTGGCCAAATAGGCTGTCTTAGCTTCCAAATGAAGAGAGATGGCAACCTTCAAGCCTTTGAATGGCTGTTCCTTCTCGAATTGTTCACGAATCCGGTTCAACACCGGCATATGGGCGTTAACCCAATCGATTTTCAAATGCCCTTCCGGTGCGAGGGATAAATCTTTAATAATACTGCGTTCTTTTGTACTCATTCTTTTTCCTCCATTATATAGGTTTGGATGGAAGCCGATTCACCGACCTCATGATTTTTTGAAGCTCAGGTTACATATATACCACTTTATGCCGTCCATCCGCTGCAAGTTCAGCGAAGTCAGCATTCAATAACTCATAGAGCCAGTCACTGCCGTATTTATTCAAATACGAAACGATATTATATACTCTTTCCTGGGGCCTGTTGCCCGGAAGAATCGATAAACCGATCCGCTGGAACTGCCTTAATGACGCGTCGAATTGGGTTTTCACGGCATCCGCCGCTTTTTGCTCCAGGAATCCGATTTGCTCCAAAATTTTGCCCATATTTGTTTCGCCCAGCTTGCCCAGACCCGGGTTCACTCCGGCAATAAGCTCAACGAGCGGTTGATAGCTTGCCTTGAATTGCGAACGTACCTGCTCAAAACGCGCATCCAGCTGAAGCGTATCCTGCTCCTTCAACCATTCCTGCTGCTTTTGCTCGAGCCTGTAGATCACATCCTCAAGCGTCAGACCGTACTTGCTCATGTTTTTCTGTACAGTCCCCTCCATGAGAGTAAGCTCCAATCGCGGAATCACGATCGGCATTCGCATACAAACCTGGTGAAATGCCGGTTTTGTAAGTCCCCAGTAAGCCACTTCTCCAGGGCCAAGCACCGTCCCTAATACAGGAAATAAAAAATCCTGCATCAACGGGCGGGTTAACACGTTATTGCTGAACCGCTCAGGTGATGTCTCCGTCCACTCCAAAAGCTGCTCCTTCGTGTACCTGCGCTCCTGTTTGCGGTCTGTAAACACATCCGCATGCTCGGAGGTATACAGCAGTACACGTTCCCCGTTCTCATCAAAAAGGAACAGGTTCGCCTGGCTTTCCTGCAGCTCAACCTGCGGTGTATATCCAAGCTCTTTGACCTGCCGTGCACCTTGATGATAAGTCTGGTTTAGTTCCGCGTTTTGAAGAATCAGCGTACGGAACATCGGAGCTTCCAAGCGCCGCAAAGCCGCATCGTCCGAATCCAGCAGCACAAGCCCCTGCGAGCCGAACAGCTTTGCGAGCATTTGTGCGAACAAATCCGTCAACGTACGGGAAGAAGAAGTCATCCCGCGAATGGCTTCCATCCAGATCGGCTTAAACTCCGTAGGGATGAGCGAAGCGTCCAGCTGCTGCAGCGCCTCTTCCCACTGCTCTTGAGAGATGGTTAACCGGCTAACGGATGTCCTGGCGCCTGTCGGATGGTCCACCTTCAGCTTGTGCAGCTGCAGATCCGAAGTCAATGTCTGAATATGATTGACTTCGTCAAAATCATGATCCTCACCCGCAATCCAGAACACCGGGATCACGGGACGCCCCAGCTTCTCCGATGCTTCCCGCGCAGATCGGATCAAGGTGATTGCCTTATAAATGACAAGCGCCTGACCTGTAAACAATCCGGCCTGCTGTCCTCCGACAATGCAAAGCGTTCGTTTGTCCTTCAGCTGCTCAACGGCCTGAATCGCCTCCGGAGCGTTATGTATGGCTTGATTATAACGAGTAAGCACTTCGGCGAGCTGAAACCTGTCGGCCGCAGCGCCACGTTCTTGATCCAGCCAATTCGCCCTCTCCTGCAAGGACATACCGTCCCATGGATTATAGTCAAACAAGGAGCTAACCTTGTCATAATTGTGGACATAATCCTCTGTCAAAGGCTGGCTTGACTTCCAATGAATCGATTCTATCCTCAACTCGGCAGCCGCCTTTCTTTACAGTAATAAGTACCCTTCTTGATTGTACACATGTTCGCCCTCGCCGTCAAAACTGTATTTTCTCTGCTTACAGAAAGGACCGGCCCATCCTTGCACAAGATACGCTCCTGTGCAAGGGAGAGCCGGTCCTTATTTAATAAGAAGAAATAGATTTTAGTAGATATGAAAGAATAAGTTTCACAACTTTCGTCCACCTTGACAAACACGTGCCATCATACAAAGCTGGCGAAGCCGTTTATCCTTAATACAAATGACACGCAGTATAGTGATTAGGCTCCACTTCTTTAAACTCCGGCATCACTTCCGCGCATACCGACATGGCGTGCGGGCAGCGTGTACGGAAAGGACAGCCGCTCGGCGGGTTCAAAGGACTTGGAATTTCGCCTTGCAAAATGATCCGCTCCCTCGTCCGTTCAATTTCCGGGTCCGGGATCGGAATTGCCGACAACAGCGATTGAGTATAAGGATGCAGCGGTTTCGCATATAGAGCCTCCGAAGTCGTCACTTCAACCAGCTTTCCTAAATACATGACGCCAATGCGGTCGGAAATATGCTTGACCATAGCCAAGTCATGCGCAATGAACAAATAGGTCAGTCCGCGTTCCTTTTGCAGCTTCTTAAACAGATTGACGACCTGTGCCTGCACAGATACGTCCAGTGCCGAAATCGGCTCGTCCGCAATGATGAATTGAGGTTCAATTGCCAGAGCTCTAGCGATCCCGATCCTCTGACGCTGTCCTCCGGAAAACTCATGCGGGAACCGGTTGGCATGCTCATCGTTCAGCCCGACTGCACGCAGCAGCTCCATTACGCGCTCCTTCCGTTTGGCTCCGGTATACATTCCATGAATATCAACACCCTCGGCAATAATATTGCCTACTGTCATCCTCGGGTTCAAAGAAGCATACGGATCCTGGAACACCATTTGCATTTGGCGGCGGAAATCATGCAGCTTTTTCCCTTTAAGCTGATGCACATTCTCCCCATTAAAAAGAACTTCGCCGGAGGTAGCTTCATATAACCGGATAATCGTTCGTCCCGCAGTCGATTTACCGCAGCCGGATTCCCCTACCAAACCGAAGGTTTCCCCCCGGCGGATAGCAAAATTCAAATCATCAACCGCCTTCAGCGTTTTGCCGCCTCCGACCTGGAAATGCTTCTTCAAATTGCGTACTTCTAAAATTGGTTGCTCACTCATTGTGCAGCCCTCCCTACTTCAACAGGTCGCTCCACGGGAGGAGCGTCCGGATGCAACAGCCAGCAAGCGGCAGCATGTGTGTCCGTCAGCGGAGTTTGATCCGGATCGACCTCAAGACAAATGCCCATCGCATAAGGACAACGCGCAGCAAAGGCACAGCCCTTTGGCGGCGCGAACAAATCGGGGGGCGTACCCGGAATCGGCACCAGTTCAGCATCTGAACGTTGATCCAGCCTTGGTACCGAGCGCAGCAATCCCCAAGTATAAGGATGCTTCGGATCGTAGAACAGCTCATCCACTGTTCCCTGCTCTACAACTTTCCCCGCGTACATAACAATGACACGCTGTGCCATTTCAGCCACAACACCGAGGTCATGGGTAATAACAATAATGGAAGCTTCCGTTTTTTCGGACAGCTCCTTCATCAGTTCAATAATTTGAGCTTGGATCGTTACATCCAACGCCGTGGTCGGCTCGTCCGCTATAAGCAGCTTCGGACTGCAGGCCAAAGCGATCGCTATCATAACACGTTGGCGCATCCCTCCGGAAAACTCATGCGGATACTGATTCACGCGACCCTCCGGGTTCGAAAGACCGACCAGTTTCAGCATCTCGACAGCCCGCTCGTTAGCGGCACTTCGGCTAAGGCCTTGATGCTTGATCAACCCTTCGGTAATTTGCTTGCCGATGGTCATCGTTGGATTCAAAGAAGTCATCGGATCCTGGAAAATCATTCCCATTTCGGAGCCGCGGATTTTCTCCATCTCTTTCTTGGAGCTTTTCGTAATCTCTACCTTGCCGTCAAACAGCACCGAACCGCCCTTAATCACACTTGGCGGTGATGGAATCAAGCGCATAATCGTTTGCGCTGTAACCGATTTACCGCAACCGGATTCACCGACGATAGCCAGCACTTCCCCTTTTTCCAGATGAAAGGAAACGCCGCGTACCGCCTGAACTTCCCCGGCATACGTATTGAATGATACCTTGAGGTCTTTGACCTCTAATATATTTTTACTCATTCGAGGTTCCCTCCTAAAAGTTTTGCCAAAGGCAAAACTGACTTCGTAAGCATAAGCTTCGCGCTTATTTGCGCATTTTCGGATCCAGCGCATCGCGCAAGCCGTCACCCAGCACGTTAAAGCTGAGCAAAATCAAACTGAAAACGGCCGTCGGGAAAATAACCCGGTGCGGATATAAACGAATTGCTGCCACACCGTCGGATAACAGGGAGCCCAGGGAAGCCAGAGGAACCCGAATGCCAAGTCCGATAAAGCTCAAGAAGGCTTCAACGAAAATAGCCGACGGTACGACGAACGTAATTTGTACAATAATGAGTCCCAAAGCATTCGGTACCAGATGCTTCAAAATAATACGGGCGGAGCCTGCACCCAGCGTACGCGCAGCGAGAACATATTCCTGTTCCTTCAAGGTGAGCATCTGCCCCCGAACCAAGCGCGCCATCGGCACCCAGCCGGTAATCGAATACGCAATAATGATTGTCCAGATTCCGGGACCGATGGTCATGATCATCAGGATGGTAATAAGCAAAAAAGGAATCGCATAAACAATTTCAATAATCCGCTGCATCACATCATCCACACGACCGCCATAATAAGCGGAAATGCCTCCGTAGAGCACCCCTACAACCAGATCGATCAATGCCGCCGTGATTCCGATAAACAACGAAATCCGCGTTCCCCACCACACCCGAACCCACAGGTCGCGTCCGAAATCATCCGTTCCGAACCAATGCTCGCCGTTCGGCTTCAGGTTCTTTATACTATAATTTTGCGTAGCATAGTCGTTCGATGAAAAAATAGGGCCAAAAACGGCAAAAATGATCAATAAGCTTAATGTAATCAGGCCGAACATGGCCAGTTTATTTTTTTTCAACCGTCTCCAAGCATCCTGCCAGTACGTTAAGGAAGGCCGAACAATGGCTTCTTTTACTGTGCCGGTTTTGTCAACGGGCTGAAACTGCTGTTTGGTGATTTCCATTACGCCTTACCTCCCTTAGCAATCCGGATGCGCGGATCGATTAAACCATAAATAATATCCGTAAAGAACAATACGACAACCAGAATAAACGAATAAAAAATCGTCAGTCCCGTAATCATTGTATAATCATTGGAATAAATGGACTGAACAAAATGCTTGCCAAGCCCTGGAACAACGAAAATTTGCTCGACAACGAGCGTCCCTGTAATCAAGTTCACAAAGGTAGGCCCAAGAATCGTGACGACTGGAAGAATCGCGTTACGGATCGTGTGTCGAACGACAATGGCACGCTCGGATAGCCCCTTGGCACGAGCTGTTTTTACATAATCCTGATTGAGCACATCCAGCATTGAGGTCCGCATCAGCCTAGCCAAGATGGCAATGGTTCCGAACGACAAGGCAATGGAAGGCAAAATTCGCGTTGACGGTCCGTTCCACATCCCCGGCGGCAGCCAGCCCAGCTTAACCCCTACATAGTAGGAGAGCAGCGGCCCCAGAACAAAGGAAGGCACGGCAATCCCAACCACGGCTGTAAACATAGCCGCTACGTCAACCCCTTTGTTATGATTCAAAGAAGCAATGATACCTAACAGCAGGCCGACAACGATGGCGATAAGCAACGCCCACAGCCCCAGCTCCAAGGAAGCGGGAAAGCTTTGTTTAATGATATCCGTCACTTTGTGCGTAGGAAATTGGTAGGATACACCCAAATCTCCATGGATGACATCGTTTAAGTATTTCAAGTATTGCTGGCCAATCGGCTTGTCCAAGCCATATTGCTGAAACAAAATTTGCTTTTGCTCCGGTGTCAGCTTGAGTGAATCTTCACCAAACGGATCGCCGGGCAAATTTTTCATAAGAACAAAAGTAAACGTGACTATGAGCCATAGTGTGATGAGCATATAAATAAGACGTCGAAGCACATAGCGCAGCATGGGGCACCTCCTGGCAATATAGAAAAATTTAATGCTATGAATCAAACCTATGAAATTGTTTGCATCATTGAAGCTGGAATAAAAGGACCGTTACTTATGAAAAGCAAAACGGTTTCGCAAGCATAGACCTCAAGTCCAACAAGACTATGTTTGCGAAGCCGTTCCGCTATAAATCCACGATAATAGAGGGATAAAAAAATTCGGAGCCGTCCAGCACGTCCCCCCGGAACGACTCCTATATCCATGAATCATTACTACCTCAAGCAGTTACTTAATGGAGGTCCATTTCAATTCCCACTCTTTAGACATCGCCGGCAAAATCAAGCCGTCTACGTTTGTTTTCTTCGCATACGGTCTCGTACGGAAATACAGCGGGCTTAACGGCGTATCCGCCATCAGAACTTTTTCCGCATCCACCAGCATTTTGGAACGCTTCGCCAGATCCGTTTCTTTATCTGCCGCTTTCACAAGATCATCGTACGCCTTGTTGGAATACTCCATATAGTTAAACGATTTGTTGTCGCTCAGCCACATATCCAGGAACGTCATCGGATCGTTATAATCCGCACCCCAAAGTGCGATCAGCGCCTGGAAGTCATTTTTTTGCATTTTTTCTACACGCAGAGCGAATGGCAAAGGCTCACCCTCAACACTCACGCCAAGGTTTTGCTTCCATTGAGCTTGGATGAACTCAATCGTTTTCTTCGAAATGTCCGTGTCATCGGAAGTCAGCTTGAACGTCGGCAAGGAGGTCATGTTCAGCTCTTTCAAGCCTTCGTCCAGCAATTGCTTCGCTTTGGCAGCATCAAATTTCGGCTGCGCATCGCCTGCAACTTTGCGGAATTCCTGTTTGTTGCCATCAGATACAGTTCCCGGAATCAAGCCTGTGGATGGAATGGAGGAACCGCCCAGCACAACCTCATTCAAAGCGGTACGGTCAATAGCCATACCTAAAGCTTGACGCACCTTCGCATTCGCGAATGCCGGGAATTTCTTTGTTTCGTACATCACATAAGAGGTTACGAACTCTTTTTTGAGCGTTAAATCAGGCTTGTCCTTGTACATCGCATACTGATCGCCCTTCAGCTCCGTCAAATCCACCTGATTCGTTTCATACATATTCAGAGACGTACTTGCTTCTTTCACGACGTTGACCGTCACTTTGTTCAGCTTTACGTTAGCCGCGTCCCAGTATTTATCATTTTTAACCATAACCAGCTGCTGCTGATGATTCCATGATTCCAGTTTAAAAGGTCCTGCACCGATGACTTTGTCTGCATCCGCACCGAATTTATCTCCTTGTGCTTTAACAAAATCAGGCTTTTGCGGGAAGAAGATCGGCATCGACAGCTGATCTGTAAAGAAAGCGATCGGACGCTCCAAGGTGATCTCCAATGTTTTGTCATCGATAGCCTTTACGCCTACAGCTGCTTTTTTCGCTTCAATTTCCTCGGGCTTCGCTGCCGTCAAAGCCGCACCACCCTTGATCCATGCAAGCATCGTTGCATATTTCGCTTTCGTGGTTGGATCCAATGTACGCTTATAAGCAAATTCAAAATCACTTGCCTTCAAAGGCGATCCGTCTGCCCAAGTCAATCCATCACGGAGAGTGATAGTATAGACAAGACCGTCAGCTGAAATTTTCGGCATATCCTTTGCAAGTGCAGGCTGAGGCTTGCCATCTTTATCCAATCGGTATAACCCTTCGTTAATCGCATTCATGATAGTGAACGCAGGGTTGGTAGTAGCAATGGAGCTATCCAATGCCGGCGGTTCAGCTGTAAGATTGATTCTTAATTCTTGTGCTGGTGCTTTATTATCCCCACCCCCGGCCTGCTGCGGATTGTTATTCGCACAGCCTGCTGCAACACCGCCAAGCATTGCCGTAACTGTGGCCAAAACGAGAAGTTTATTCAACTTCATTTCGACACCCTCCTCTGAATATTATGTAATTATATGGCAACATTACTTCATGTCATGAAACATGACGTAAATATTACACTCGTTGAATATTAAATGATTTTTCGCATTTTGTAAATAGCTTGAAAACGTTACCAAATAAAAATTATATAACCAACGGTCAATTTCATCTAGCTGTATTTTCTTCCACTCGAACACGTCAAGCAGGCATGCTGAAACCAACTGCCCCTGTGTGAGAATTAAATTTCAATTCCCAGCTTATTATTTCCTGAGCAGCCGTGATTATGCAGTATGATATAAGCGTTCGACATTACACTGTCGTGTCGTAATAGAGTGGCGTTTCCATCAACTGCTTCACCTGAGTCAAATCGACACCCTTCCCAAGTGACCACATTAATTTGGGTACGATAGCCTCCGTATTCATATCCCCGGAAAGAATGATGCGATCTTGATTCACTTTGCGTCCGACCTCATACAAATTCAAATCCTCGCCTTCCTCCAGACATTGTGTCGTTATGACGACCGCTACACCGGAAGCGACCAAATCATTAATTTTCGGCAAAAGATCCCTGCCCTGAAACGGAATGCCGCCAATACCAAAGCTTTCAATAATCACACCTTTGTACAGCAGCTTGAGATAATCGAACAGCTCCGGCTTTGTACCCGGAATCAGCTTCAAGACGAACACATCCGGAGACAAAGAAGTATCAAGCTTTATTTTCTTTTGACCCTTCGCGTGCTTTGGCACCATGGCGCTAACATATTTAACCTCGGCATCATGAATATGAGCGACATAAGGATGGTTTATGCTTTCGAAAGCGTCGTAGCTCTTCGTCCGAATTTTCACCGCTCGCGTGCCGCGAATGACTCTCCCGTCAAAAACAACATAAATGCCGCCGATCTCTTCACATGCAAACCGGATCGCATCCATTACATTTTTCTTTGCATCGGTTTTTTTGAAATTGATCGGGATCTGAGAGCCGGTTAGCACAATTGGCTTGTTTACATTTTGAAGCATATAAGACAACGCCGCAGAGGTGTATGCCATTGTATCCGTGCCATGTGTAATGACAAATCCGTCGTAATGCTCGTACTCTGCATAGATCGCTTCCGCGATTTTAATCCAGGATTCAGGCTGCATGTTCGTGCTGTCGATATTCATAAGCAGCTTGCTTTCAATCTCATAATCCGGATTGTTATCCTTCATAAAGCTTAGTAAATCATGGGCATCCATACGGGGAGACAGCCCTTCCTCGCCTTGTACTGAAGCGATAGATCCTCCCGTGGCCAATAAAAGTAACTTTTTCAACAGATGTTGCACCTCATATCCAAAAGAAAGTACGCTTATAGCGACCCTTACCTTATTATAGCGACCGAAAAAACATAAATCAAGCATAAATGACGCGTTTCGCGTACATTGCATCTTGAGAATCCGTTTACGTTTGTTATAATAGGTTTGGGAGTTAGGGGGTAACAATAGAGCTATGGTTCTAAATAGATTAACCGAATTACGAAAAAGTAAACGCTGGTCTTTGCAATACATAGCCGACCGTCTCGGGATTGCCAAGAGCACGTATGCCGGATATGAATCCGGTTACAGAGAGCCCTCCCTGGAAGCGGTCAAAATGCTTGCGGACCTGTTCGATACCTCCGTTGATTTCTTGTTGGGACGAGTAGATGCGCCGGATTTTTCGATGGAACGATGGAGTACAAGCAAGACGGAGAATGAGCTTAAGGAGCTGGATAAGATTCCGTTAGCTGTCGACGGAAAGGCATTAAGCGCACGGGAAGTCAAGCAGCTCATTGCCTTTGTCAGAGCCGTCCGGGAGATTGAGGGGCAATAAAAAAGCGAAACAGCCAGCACAATGATGCTGACTGCTTCGCCTGGCTGAATAGATCAACAAGGAAGATCTGTGTAGAAAACAAATGATGCCGCGTTATCTAGCCTTGCGCTAAATTGTCATTCAACAATACGGATCTTCTGTCCGTATTCATTACTTTTTGCACCGCATAAGCCAACTCTCTGTATACATCCGTCTCCACCTGCGCCCTTAGCTGGGTTTTGGCAAACACTTCCCCTTGCATCGTTGACACATACTTGGCAGGCAGCTGATTTAATACGATTGCCATAATGTCGCTCTCCGTTTTTTCGTCCACCCCCGCCAGCTCCGGCTGGTGCTGCATCCAATCCTTCAAACAGCTCTTGACGATATCTTCCATTAAATTATGTACACTCATGAAGACGACAACCTTTCAACTCATCATAATATATTTTCCGAAGCCAATACAGAGCAGCAATACATAGCAAGCCGACAACACAACGAATCCCAGCCTCAGCAGAGCCCTCACAATTTTAACAGGGTCCACCTTTCCCTTGACTCGATTTTGCAGGTTGCCTATAAGCCCGCCGGCAATTAAAAATAAAAGGAATACAATCCAAAAACCCATTTCACTGTCCAGCAGCCTTTTCGTCAATACAGAAACGGAACCGATCAGAAATAAAGTCGTTACACCAATCGCAACAGACGTCGCCTTCTTCTTATCTTTCGTCATCCCGTAGACGATACCCCACGCTGCAAAAAAGGACACGAACGGCACAAGCGCCAAAAAAGTATATACCGTCTGCAGCCATGTCAGCCATCCGCTCACAGCAGACCACCCGCTTTACGAATTTTGTGTTTCCCACTGCTGCTCGATCGATCGGACCAGTGCGTAAACCGCCTCATGCGTAGGCAGTTTGTACCCTGTCTCGCGTGCTTTCACAAGCAAGCCCCCGGTTATCGAATCGAGCTCCGTACGTCGTCGGGACTGAACATCCTGCAGCATGGAGGACCTATTATTGGCAGTCAGCCGGCATACCTCCAACACTTGCTCCCACAAGTCAGGTGCAATCGGGATCCCCAGCTTGTCCGCAAGACCACACGCTTCTTCATACAAGCTGCGCATAAGAGGCGAGAGGGCGGGCAGCTCTATGAGCGCACCGTTGGTCACTTGCAAAACTGCCGTCAAAGGGTTGATCACCGCATTGATCAGCAATTTGTTCCATACTTTACTAGTGATTTGGTTCGACAAAGAAACGGCAAATCCTGCATTCTGCAGCTGGCTTTGCAGTTTTTTTTGAAAAAAGTTGTCCTCTGCCGTCGGACTGTCCGGTGCCAAAGCACCAATCCAGGTCAACCCTCTGCCGGTATGCTCCACATGCCTCAAGGAATGCCGCAGCGCGCCTTCTGTCGTCACAGCAAGCAGCATGCGTGAAGCCGGGATAAAGCGGCTAAGCGCCTCCGTATGCCCGATCCCGTTCTGAAAGCAGACGAGCCTCCCATCTGCGCGGATACGGCCTCCCACAAATGCTGCGAACGCATCCGTTATTGCAGTCTGCTTAACCATAAGCAGTACGCATTCCGCGTCCGCTTCACACCCATTGTCTTGCTGCAGCTCATCATATGCATAGACAGCACTTGGGTACAGCGTTACCTGTTCCTCGTCACCCGCCACGGCGCTGCATTCCATTCCTCCAGATAGCAGCAGCCCCTTGCTGCGGATCGCATCCGCCTGCTCCAGCGTGCGAGTAACCAGCCGAACCTCATGGCCTGCTCCGGTCAATGAAGCGGCTATCATCATGCCGAGAGCTCCAGCTCCTATAATTTCTACTCTCATCCTCTTCTCTCCCCACGATCTGCCCATTCGCGTCCATTTAAGCCAAGTATCTCCATCATATCAGACACAGAAAAAAAAACAAAAGCCCTGCAAGCATTAGCCTGCAGGGCCCCTCTCAATCTATTCTTTCTAAATTCCCATTCGCATCCATCTTGAATCTCGGCTTATTCTCGTCTTCCTCTTCCACCAAAAAGGCCAGCTTTCGCGCCCGGTCCATAATTTGAATCAGCGCTTTATAATCATCATTGACAACCCTGTAATCGGTTTCCACTTCATTAACCTGTTTATTTAAAATATCATTCTCGCTGCGCAGCCGGTCCAGCTCATCCTGCTTCTCTCCGATTTCCTTCTCCAAATGCCGGATATGACGTGACATTTCCTGATAAGTCCCTTTCCACTGCCGCAGAAAACGGATGACTGCATCAATAGAGATAGACTCCTCCGCAAAAGAATCATTCGAGCGTCCCGAATCGCTGCCCGGCTCCAATACAGCCGTACTGTGAGACACAGCCGCATATGCGGAATGCTTCTTTTGCTGGTTTCTTTTTTGCCGCTGAGCCTTCGCTATTTGGATCGCCGCTTCGTATTTTTTCCTTACAAAACTATTCCAGCGAAAGCCGCAAGCAGCTGCTGTTCTACCTATTTTTTCTCCTACTTCTTCAAATGCGGATAGCTGTGTGCTTCCTTCACGAATGTGTCGCAAGGTAACCTCCGCTAAAATCAAATCGTCTTCATCGCTCCAAGCATCTTGTCTGATGGCTGTCATACAGAAGCAGTCCTCCTAACCCCTGGGTAATCAATCATCCATTCATCTATTGAAAGTAAGACATGGAATGTTGCTTTACTTCATCTCTATGCCCATAATAGAGTTCATAGAATCTTTTTCTACTATTTTGTATTGCCATTTTTTCATGGACTCATACATGTTAGGTCCGACATCGGGGAAAGCTACCCCTATCAGGGTCATAATCAAGACGGAAAAGGAAAATATTTTTCCATTCACCGCCAAATTGTTGTAATATCGTCACAAGTTTGGGCGTTTACACTTTAAGATTAGGCAGGTATAATGTTCAATAGTAAAGTACCGCTTTTTAGAAAGGGGGATGCACATTGGATCGCATGTTTCGTGTTCTTGGCTTTTGGACGCTGGTCATCGGGTTGATGGCTTTGGCCGGTGATATGATTCCGATGGCGATGCTCTTTTTCGCCCAAACGGCTATCTTCGTACTGTTAGGATATCTGAGATTATCCGAGCGTACCTACATATTGCTTTTTTGGGGGTACATGATCCTTTCGTTTACTGGCTTTACATACTGGTCTTTCTTCAAAATGTCAGTGTAACCTTTATCGAACGGGTTAACACAAAAAAGGTGAGCTGCTTTCATAAGCAGTTCACCTTTTTTCGTGGATAAGCACCTTAAACAATTCACTCATCTGATCGCTGAGAAGCAATTGACGAATCGCCCGATTCCGCTTGGCCGCGGGGCTGAACGGATCGGTACCCGTCGTATCCTGAAGCAGCTGCAGCACACCGTGATCTACAAGAAACTGCTTTTGTGTCCCGTAAAATTTGGTCTGCATCCCGGACTGTTCACCTGCCTGCATGAGTCTAGAGAAATTCACATGCGTTGTGATATCCTGGTCACCTGGGTTCACATAAGGATCATCATGCGCCGCATGCCTTGTATAGCACATCAAGGTTCCCTTCATCCGGTGAGCCGCGTACAGCTCTTCTTCCTGATCTCCATAATCAATGGTGATCACTTCCCCGCTTTGAATGGCTTTCCCGATAATATGCAGCCAATCCATCCCGCTCAGATTGACTTCAAGCTGCTGCCCTTCCTCTAATTCCTGACTTATGCCTTGAACGTAGGCTAGCACCGCCCCCTCGTCCAGCTGGACAAGCTTTTCCACAAACTCGTCCCCTGCCCCATTGATCCCAACCCTTACCTCGTGCGGTTGTCCATGATGTATTCGAACCCTATCTACCGGAAATGCATCAATCAGTTCATTGGACAAGACCCATGTTCGATTCCAGGGCCCCTTGTGCAGCCAGTCCTGCTCCGTCATCCAGCAAACAAGAGCTTCGTGTGTGTGCAGTGTCTGCTTTTGCAGCATACGGTGGGCAGGACTTTGCTCGATGCTGATGTACGACAAGCCTGCATACAATTCCGGATTCGTGCTGCGAAGCTCATCCAGGATTTGTTTGGCCAGAGCTCCTGAACCGCCCCCCCACTCGGCCAGAACGACAGGCCCCTCCCCCCATCCTCTTGCAACCTCGCTTATATACCTGGCAAGCACCATTCCCATAATGCCACCGATCGAAGCGCTTGTATAGAAATCGCCTCCTGGTCCGATTCTTTCCTTATCTTTCATATAGTAACCGTCTTCTGGATCATACAAGCACATCGCCATATAATCCCGAAACGGAATGGCATGATCTTGACTATTCCGTATAGCACGAACGATTTTGCCATGCAATGTGTTGTCCGGGACCATGAACCTCTCCCCCTGCTCTCCTTAAAATTTTATCCGAAGCGTATGAGTAGGGATTACTACAGACAAACCCGTACAATCCCGCTATAATGAAGGTTGATTCAAAAAAAGATGTCACCCGATGTAATCTTGGAAGGAGTTCTTACCTTTGTTAGCCAATTTCAAAAAAACACGCACCGGACTCATTGTCGCTACACTCTGTCTCTCTATGCTCACGGCCGGGTGCACGGACACCGCACAATTGAAGCAGGATATGCTTCAGGCTGCCGCCAAACAAGAGCAAGTCACAAGCTATCGTTTTAACGGCTCGCTTCAATTAAAAGCTGATGCCACCCTGCTCGGGCAATCCGGCCCGATGGCTCTGGCTTTATTCTCGCTGCTGAAGGATAGCAAGCTGGAATACAGCGGTCTGACCGCTATGGAGCCTTCCCGAATGGAATCCGACCTGAAAGTAACCCCGGCTGGCGGTACTGCAATCGAGATCCCCGTTCTCATTAAAGATAGCAAATTGTTTTTCCACATGCCACCATTAAATAAACCAGATGAATATATGATGCTTCCCATTGCAGCTGCCAAGTCGGCTGCTTCTGCAGGCTCAAGCCCCGCAGGTCCGGAGTCTCTTAAAAATACCGGCAGGGTCACCTCGGATCTAAGCAAAAAGCTATGGGAAGGTGTGGATCCCAAGTGGCTTACATCCCCTAAAGAGACTGTCCAGCTTTCCGATGGAAGTCCAGGCAAGAAAATTACGCTGAACGTGAATTCAAAGAACGAGAAGGCCTTCAATGATTACTGGAGCACGGCTGTGCCAGGGCTGATTGACATTTTGAAAACGAATGGATTGGCAGGCTCTGCGAACGCTGAAGCCTGGACGAACACCTTGAAGCAGATCAAGCTCAAGGCTCCTTCTGCCATAGATATCGTCATTGATAATCAAGGGTTCATTCGCGAGCAGCGATGGGATTTGACCTTTACTTCCGGAAGCAGCACCAACGAAAACAAACTTCTCTGGACTCAGTCCTTAACGGAATTGAATCAAGCCCCTTCCTTCACCAAGGAAACCCCGGCAAAGCAGAAATCGCTTGAAGAGCTGTTGAAGCTGATCAAACCCGCTGCTGCCGCACAGAAATAAGTTAGTTTCTTTTACTTCTTCCTTTGAAGAAGTATTTTTTTAACAATTTTCTCATAGAGTTGTGATAGCTTAGTTGAGTGCCAAGCAGGGGAGGGGATACGGATGAGGCTCCTTCAACAAGCCGTTATGATCTTACTTTGTCTAGTCTTGTGTCTTTCTGCCATTCCCTGCCCGCAAACGTATGCCGCGACTGCAGAGGAGCTGAAGCAGCTGCTTCAAAAAGGATTGACGGTCTACGAGGTCGATCAAGAGCTTGCCCGAATCGCACGAGAAGAGCAGGAGCTGCAGCAGCAAATCAGCAAAACAGAACAAGACATTCAAACCCAACAAGCCCTTTCTGCTGAAACAAGGCGGCATGCCGCCAAAGTACTCCGGGCCTATTATATGGGCGACAGAGACTCGTTATGGATGCTGCTGTTTACCATCCATTCCTTTCAGGATGCTCTGGTCACCTTCGATTACCTGCAAATGATCGTCCGCAACGACCACGATACGCTGCAAAAGCATCTGCGCAACCAGCAACAGCTGGAGGCGCTGCAAACGACCTTGCAGACGTCCAAAAGCAGCCTGCAGCAGGCCAAAGCGCGCTACCTTACGCAAAGAGAACAGCTGCTAACGCTGCAGCAGCAGTTGGATAACGAATTGGCCAAGCAGCCTGCTGCCGCAAGCATGGGGATCCTGCAGCAGATGACGCAGCTGACTGTCCAGTGGCAGGACAAGGGGTTACCTCTGTTCCGGACTTATTTTCAAGCCTTGGCACAGGCCATGAAGCAGCTCCCCGAAATTATCTCGGACAGTAACAGCGGCGGCAACAGTAACGGAGCCGGGAACGGAAAAGCCAATCCAAGCAATCACCTGATCATGAACGGCTTTCAATATACCTTTCAGATCACCGATGAAGAATTAAATACTTTTCTCAGAAATAAAAATAGCTTGTTCCGCAACCTGACGTTCCAATTCAAAGACGCAGCCGTCATTGCAGCAGGCAGACAAGATGATATGGAAGTTTCCATTAAAGGACACTATGAGCTGGCCACCAAAGGCGAGGAAAAGCCTAAGACCTATATCCGCTTCCGCATGGATCAGCTCCTGTTCAACGGCTTCGAGCTTCCCCGTACGACCATTGATCAAATGGAAAAGGAATTCGATCTCGGTATCTACCCGCAAATGCTGGCCTCTTTCCTGCAGGTTACCGATGTCCAGATCATAGACGGCAAGCTCAGCATCTACTTGAAGCTAGCCTTGTAGACTTGGCGTCTGCATCGGATACACTGCTTCATTGCCGGACTTTCGGAATGATAGATAAAAGCATCAATACAATACCTGAACGTGGATACACTACTGGAAGAAAGCGAGGCGCCAGCGATGGAATTACAACGAACTTATGGACTGGCTATGGAGCTGCCTGACGGAAAGCTGCCGGGATTTTATGCCCAGGTGATCAAAGCTCTTGCTGCCAAATCCCCTATATTGGACCGGGATAAGGAATTGCTTATTTTCAGCACACCCGAGGAGCGTGAGGCCTCCGTTCCGGTGATGAACCAGTACAGTATAAGCTATGACAAAGTTCAACTGCTCCTGCTTCCCGATTCAATCAAGACTCTCCCCGTATTTACCGATTACGGGTGGACGACCCGCTCCGAGCATACTTATGTGAACGCTGACGATGTTTATATTTATCAACTGGAGTCAGAGAGCCCCGAGTCGGAGCCTGAACAGGCGTTAATCCAGCTGGAGGAGCATCTATGGGCGTCCTTTCCTTTAGGAGAACCGCCGGTAGAAAGCTATCTTACGGATATACAATCGGCGGAGCTAGTCGAACGCATTGCACTGGCATATCAATGCAGGGTAAAGCCCGTGCTATTTTAAAGGATCTGTTCAAAAACAGAAAGCGCAGCAGAGGTACTGGATTTCAGTCCTCTACTGCGCTTTTTGTTTTTTCCTAATCGACTATAACAAATCAGCGGCCAACTGGGCCAGGTGCGAACGTTCTCCGCGTTCCAACGTAATATGACCGCTGATCTGCTGATCCTTGAAGCGTTCCACGACATAGGTTAAGCCGTTGCTCGAAGCGTCCAGGTAAGGGTGGTCGATTTGCTCCGGATCCCCAAGCAGTATGATCTTGCTTCCTTCTCCGACCCGTGACACAATCGTCTTGATTTCGTGTTTGGACAAGTTCTGCGCTTCATCGATAATGATGAATTGCCCGGGTATTGAGCGTCCCCGTATATACGTCAGAGCTTCCACCTGAATGCTGCCAAGACCGGCGAGCACTTTATCGATATCCCCCGGTTTCTTCGTATCGAATAAATATTCCAGGTTATCGTAGATCGGCTGCATCCATGGCCGCAGCTTTTCTTCCTTCTCCCCCGGCAGATAGCCGATATCCTTCCCCATAGGAACGACAGGACGGGCGATCAGGAGCTTTTTATACTTGCGCTCGTCCTCTACCTTCATAAGACCCGCCGCAAGCGTCAGAAGCGTTTTACCGGTTCCTGCCTTCCCTGTCAGCGTCACGATCGGAATCTCATCATTGAGCAGCAGCTCCAAGGCCATTCTTTGCTGTGCGTTGCGGGCTGCAATCCCCCAAATCGGCTCGTTACTCAAGAATAACGGCTCCAGCTTCTTCCCGTCTGCATTAACCTTCAGCAGGGCGGATTTCGAGGTTCCCATCTCATCCCTCAATATAACGAATTCGTGCGGATGCAGCGGGTAGGCCAAATTTAACGAGTTGACACTCAAATAACGATACGTATAAAACTCATCTATGACTGAAGGATGTGCCATAATCGTCAAATATCCCATGTACATATCAGGCATATTGACAACCCGGTCGGTTAAATAATCCTGCGCCGTCAAACCAAGCACATCCGCTTTAATTCGGACCAGTGTATCTTTACTGACTATAACTACAGGTCTGGGATCAGACCGCTCCTGTTCCTCCAAATGATAATTCAAGGCTACAGCCAAAATCCGGTTGTCGTTCGTCACCTCTGCGAACACTTCCTGCAGCTTGGCAAAGCTCCGATGGTTCAATTCCACCTTCAGCCTGCCCCCGCTCGGCAGCGGTATGCCTTCATGAAGCCTTCCTTGGGATCTCATGCCATCCATCATCCTGGAAATTTGCCGGGCATTTCTACCAAGCTCATCCGCATTCCTCTTCTTGGAATCAATTTCCTCCAATACGATCGCGGGAATGACCACCTCATTATCCTCAAAAGCGAAAATAGCGTTTGGATCCTGTAAGAGTACATTGGTATCCAGCACAAATACTTTTTTCATTCGAGTCCCCTCCCAGGTCTGGTGTTTGGTTTAGTTGTACATAAGAATCAACAATTCAGGACATGCTAACCAAAGCAATATAGGGATGAAAGGAACGATAAAAAGATGAAAATGATCATAAGCTGCTTGGTCTTGCTGTCCTTCTTGGCAGGATGTAACCAATCACCAAAGAATGGAGCTTCCCCCTCTCCGACAAATGAGACGAATCGACAGGTACAAGTGAAGCAAACCGCGCCCCAGAAAAAGGAAATCGTCGATTCCCGGGCCGTTTCCGAACGTTTGGAGCAAATTGCCACCAGCATCCCTCAGGTCGAAAGCGCCAATTGTGTCGTTTTCGGAAACACAGCGGTTGTCGGGATCAATTTGCCTCCGGATATGGACCGTTCCAAAGTGGGAACCATCAAGCTATCGGTTGCGGAAGCACTAAAAAAAGATCCTTACGGCGTTAATGCAATCGTTACTTCAGATATGGATTTGTCGGCCCGCCTCCGTAAAATAAGAGACAACGTGCGAAACGGAAGACCGATCAGCGGTTCTGCAGAAGAAATGGCTGAAATTATCGGTCGAATCATGCCGCAGCTGCCAAGAGATGTGCAGCCGAGCCCGCAAAGCACAGAACCGCAAATGCCCAATCAGAACATGTAACTGTCGCAACGCGGAAAAGCATATGGAGAAAAAGCCTAGAAGACCATATTCTAGGCTTTTTTCATAGCAGTAAAACTTGCGCATCCAGCTTTTCAGCGGCGCGTTTGTCATACTCATATTCAGGCGCAACGGAAATCCGAGATCCATAGAACATCGCATCCCGTACCATCGAAATTTCAATATCCATGCAAGAGAGCTTGAGAGGTGCTCCCTCCGAGGCTTCAGCCGCTAGTAGTGCACGGCCATAAATCGCATGACTCGGAGATCCGCTTTCATAATCAATCGTACTCAGAAGCACAAACTGTTCATTTGGCAAGGCTGCATACAATGGCTCCGACAATACTGTGATCGTTTCTGCCATAGTTACCCCTCCTGCGTCTATTTGTGTGTGACTAACTGGGTTGTTGACTATATTATATCACAGGCAATGCTTGGCAACCATACAGCAGTGAATTCGCGATCGTTAACAGTGCATGCCGGTATGTATTGCAAGGTCGAGGGCCACTCCTTTCAGACAGGGGATAGTTTATTTTATCGGGATTCGCTCTTTTTATGTCACTGATTGTACTTCGGATTGGAATTAATGTCCTCTAGCAACTGCTCGGCCAGCTCCTTATCAAAAAAAAGCTTCTTGGCGCTGTCATGCTGCTCATATGTAACATAGATTCTTGTCTCGTCCGACTCCGTTCGCCAATCGGTTACAGCATGATCCTCACGTAGAATCTCCTCAAAAAACGACCTTGTATCCTCTGCCGCCTGATCCCCGGGCCTTGCTTCCGAGACGATCTTCATTTGCAGCCAGTTGAAGAAGACATCTTCTAATCTCATCTTATTCATCCTCCCGCAGCAGTGTGACGCCAAAACCTTGTATATGCCAACTTTTCATTAGGCTTAACCAAACACGGTGCTGTGGATCGCCATTCGTGCCAGCAAGAAGGCTTTCGGCCGACTCAAGCCACAAGTTCATTTCCTTCTCCGAAGGCAACCGGTCCAAATAAGCCTGTGCACAATGGGACAATTCCAGAGCATCAGGTCCGAAATGAACCCTTTGCATCGAATCTATTTGAAAAGGCAGCTCATTCAACCCGCATGCAGACTCAGCGTCTTCGCTTAGAAGCAGGCCGGCTTTGAATGTGACCAGCATCCGGGGATGCACAGACCTCAGAAGCTTCAGGAAGGCACCTGCCGTGTCCTCCGGCTCCAGCAGTACTCTTTCTTCTCGAAGCGTCACCTCATCCCCAGATGCCTGCACGGGTGTTAACCAGTAACGGCTCATCTTGCCTGCCACCTCCATTTGAAGACTGCTTACTTACGATTTGCCCGGCTTGTGAAAAAATATCGGATCCGGTATAAAAACATCATAGCTACAGCTACCGTCAGACTAGCAACGATAGGAAGCGCTCCTAGTTGGAACATCAGCAGCATTAGCGCCCCAATACCAAGCACGATATAGACGATGATCTCCTTCAAAATAGGCAGCCTGCGCATTTTGAACACTTTGTTGTAGACATAGGTCATCAGCACAAAAATGATCACATAGGTGATGTAAGGGTGTTCACGAAACCATTCGGTCATAGGATACGAGTCCTCCTTTTAAGCATTTCGTTTCAAAAGCTGCAAAGAAAGCTCTGAATCATCAGAGCTTTCCCGGAGTCTTTATGATTAAGCGTTGGCTTCTGCCATTTTGCGGTGTTTCTCCGCACGTTCACGCTCGCTTTTATTCAAGATCTTCTTACGAAGACGAATCGATTTCGGAGTAATTTCACAATACTCGTCGTCGTTCAAATATTCCAATGCTTGCTCCAAAGAGTAAATACGCGGTGTTTTCATTTTGACGGTATCGTCTTTACCTGCGGAGCGAATGTTATTCAATTGCTTTTCTTTACAGATGTTTACAATGATATCTGTGTCACGAGTATGCTCGCCAACGATCATGCCCTCGTAGACTTCAGTACCCGGCTCCAGGAACAAAATTCCGCGGTCCTCAACGGACAACATACCGTAAGTCGTCGAAGTACCGGTCTCACTGGATACCAATACACCTTCATGACGTCCGCCAACACCGGCTCCATAATAAGGACCGTAGCTGTCGAATGCATGGTTCATGATGCCGTAACCGCGAGTCAATGTCAGGAAGTAGGTACGGTAACCGATCAAGCCGCGGGCAGGAATCAAAAATTCCAGACGCACGTTGCCGCTGCCGTTGTTAATCATGTTCAGCATTTCTGCTTTACGCGTTCCCAGGCTTTCCATAACCGATCCCATGCTTTCTTCCGGAATGTCAATGATCAGACGCTCCAACGGCTCCATTTTCTGACCGTCGACTTGCTTGATGATAACCTCCGGCTTGGAAACTTGAAGCTCAAAGCCTTCACGACGCATATTTTCGATCAGGATACCCAAGTGAAGCTCACCACGGCCGGAAACGATAAATGCATCCGGGCTATCGGTTTCCTCTACTCGCAAGCTCACATCGGTTTCCAGCTCTTTGAACAAACGCTCGCGAAGCTTACGGGAAGTTACCCATTTGCCTTCGCGGCCCGCAAACGGGCTGTTGTTAACGACAAACGTCATTTGCAGCGTCGGCTCGTCAATTTTCAAAACAGGCAATGCTTCCGGATTCGCCGGATCCGCAATCGTTTCACCGATATTGATATCTTTAATACCGGAAATTGCAACGATATCGCCTGCGCCTGCCTCTTCAATCTCGATGCGCTTCAATCCCTGGAACCCGAACAGCTTCTCGATCCGTGCTTGCTTGGTAACCCCTTCGCGATTAATAACCGCAATCGGTTGACCTTGCTTCACTACACCACGATTAACGCGGCCAATGGCAATACGGCCCAAGTATTCATTATAGTCCATCAATGTAACCAAAAATTGCAGCGGATCTTCCACACTCTCGGTAGGTGCCGGGATATGACTGATGACCGTTTCATAAATAGCCTGCATGTTATCGTCCTGCTTCGCAGGATCGGAATCCATACTGGACGTTCCCATCAGAGCGGAGGCATACACAACAGGGAAATCCAGTTGGTCGTCATTCGCGCCCAGTTCGATAAATAAATCCAACACTTCATCGACTACTTCTGCAGGACGAGCATTCGGACGGTCAATTTTGTTAACTACAACAATCGGTGTCAGGTTTTGCTCCAATGCTTTACGCAATACGAACTTCGTTTGAGGCATCGTACCTTCGAAGGCATCAACAACCAGCAGCACGCCGTCTACCATTTTCATAATCCGTTCTACTTCACCGCCGAAGTCGGCATGGCCCGGTGTATCTACGATGTTAATCAGAAAATCTTTATAGTTGATTGCCGTGTTTTTAGCCAAAATAGTAATACCACGTTCCCTCTCCAAGTCATTGGAGTCCATGGCCCGCTCTTGAACAGCCTCATTCTCACGGAATGTTCCGGACTGCTGAAGCAATTTGTCTACCAGTGTCGTTTTCCCGTGGTCAACGTGAGCAATAATCGCAATGTTGCGTATTTTATCTCTTAAATGCATGGTTTCCCTAACCTCTCCTTATTTTGACCCTTCCAATTCTGCCCCCTTTGAGGGAGTGAACCGGGGTCCGTTCATAAAACAAGCGTCGGACATAAGCGCCGACGCTTGACATTTACACTTATTATACGTTGAATTTGTGCAAAACGCAAGGTAAACCGACAATTTTAACGTTTCCCTTACATTTCTTTACTTAGCGTTTACATTCAGGAATGCTTTGGCTTCGGCTTCGCCGATAATTTTTTGACCAGACCCACACCAATAACTACCACCGTCGTCAGAATCGGAACGATCCAGTGCGGGAAGCCATGAAGAAGCTTGTCGGATACAATCTCGTCCTTAACGAACATTTCACCGGCTGTATATCCTAAAATTCCCGCTCCAATATAAACAAGAATAGGAAACTTGGTTAACAGGTTCATAACGAGGGTGCTGCCCCATACAATAATAGGAACACTCAGAGCAATACCCAGAATAATGACTGTCAGGTTATTATCCGCTTTGGCCGCGATGGCCAGTACATTATCCAAGCTCATCACAAAGTCAGCGACAATAATGGTCCAGATGGCTTTGCCCAAGGTAGAAGCTTCTTTCACATGTGCTTCGCCCTCATCGTCAATAAGCAGCTTGACCGCAATATAAAGCAGAAGCAAAGAGCCTGCGGCTTGAATGTAGGGGACAGTCAATATGTAAACCGCTACGACGGTTAGCACAAGGCGCAGTCCGATCGCTCCGAACGCTCCCCACCAAATAGCCTGCTTACGCTGATGCAGAGGTAAATTTTTACTCGCAAGAGCAATAACAACTGCATTATCACCGCTCAGTACGATGTTAATCAGCATAATTTGTAAAAACAGAAGAAACCATTCCAACATGAATATACCCTCCAGCATTTTGTGATCTGCAGCATCATCCTAAACTATACGAAGACAAGCGTAAACAGGTTTCATAAAAATTCTTTTAAACCACTGCTCAAAAAAAGCTTGCAAATGGACTCTCTTTATCCAGCGCTGCCGGTTGAATCCATATCGTTTCGGTTGCACGAACAGCTGCTTCCAGCTCTTCCTCCAGCCAATCCATCCGGCGTTCAATACTTTCCACCACACGCAAATTCGGATTGGTACTAGGAGTTGGAGGAAGAAATAGCGTACAGCAATCCTCATGCGGCAGTATTGAAATCTCAAAGGTGTTGATTTTCTCTGCAATCTTAATAATTTCCTTCTTCTCCATACATATCAAAGGCTGGACAATAGGAAGGCTGACGGATCTCCCGATCACATTCATGCTGCCAAGGGTCTGACTCGCCACTTGTCCTAGGCTTTCCCCTGTAATCAAAGCAGAAGCCCCATGCAAATCCGCAAGCTTTTCGGTAATTCGAAACATCGCCCGCCGTAAAATGGTAATGAGCAAATTGTCGCGGTAGGTTTCATGAATCCGGGTCTGTACATTCGTAAATGGAACCATGTGAAGCTTGATATCCCCGGCATACTCGGTTAGCTGCCTTACAAGGTCCCTGACTTTTTGTTGAGAACGTTCGCTGGTGTAGGGGAAGCTGTGAAAGTGAACCGCTTCAATCTGGAGGCCCTGTCTTAGCGCCAGGAAACCGGCTACCGGACTGTCGATGCCTCCTGAAAGCATCAGCATAGCTTTGCCATTCGTACCAAGCGGAAAGCCGCCTGCCCCTTCTACAACCTCTGAATAGATCAATGCATGCTCTTCACGAAGCTCCACTCTAAGCTCCGCATCGGGCTGTTGTACATCGACCTTTAGCCCCGGCATACCGCGTAGCACAAAACCGCCGACAAGCTTGTTCATTTGCTGTGAATCGTGTGGAAAGCTCTTATTTACTCTTCGTACAGTCACCTTAAAAGTACCGGGCGCTTCGACCAAAGCTTGCATCGCTTGCAAAGCTGTAGCTTGAATTGCCTCCAGCTCGAGCGGCGCTGTATATACTGGACTGAATGAACCGAGGCCTAATATGTTTTTCAATTTTTCGGCAATGAGCGCATAAGGCGCTCCACCCAGTACAATATACACTCTGCCGAATTCACGGTTAAACCTGACCTCTGGAAAAGGCCTCATCGCCTTTTTAATTTGCTCGAAAACCGCCTTTTCAAATCGATGACGGTTTCTTCCTTTTAACGTAAGCTCTCCATGACGGAGAACGATCCAATCCGGTTCCATTTGTTACCTCCGTCGTTGTCTTTGCTGTAATGGGATGGTCGGCTTGAGCTGTTGAACTACTTGCTTCAGAATCTCGCCAAAACGTTGAGCATCTTCTATCGATTGCTCCAGTGAATAGCTGATACGCACGCCGCTTACCGCACGGGCGTCGCTGTATCCCATCGCCTTCAAAACTCTGCTCGGCTTCTCCGCACCGGATGAACAGGCCGATCGCGCCGATACATACATATGATGCTTCTCCAAAGCATGAACCATAACCTCGGACTTCATACCAGGGTAGCTGAAATGAAGGATATAAGGAGCCATATCGGATTCCTCCGTTGACCCGCTTAGCTGCAGTTCAGGTATTTGTTCGATCAGTCGGACCCAGTATTCCCTTAATCGGGAGGTATGCTCCAGAAACAACAAGCGCTGATCGCAAGCCATACGCATAGCCTTCGCCATTCCGACGATGCCGGGTACATTTTCAGTTCCCGACCTCAAACCTCCTTCTTGTCCGCCGCCCCACACGATCGGCTGCAGCTCCAGCCCTTGACGGCAATAGAGGAAGCCAGTTCCTTTGGGACCTCGCAGCTTATGGGCCGAGCCTGAGAGCACATCGATCCCCAGCTTTTCGGGTTCAATTTCGAGCTTTCCTATAGCTTGTACCGCATCTACATGAAATATGGCCCTCGGTGCTAATGCTTTAAGCAGTCTGCTTATTTCTTGGATCGGTTGAATGCGTCCCATTTCATTGTTAACCGCCATGATGCTGACAAGAATCGTATCTTCTCTTAGAGCCTGCCTCAGATCCTCCAACCGAACCTGGCCTGTCTCATCCACAGGAAGATAGGTCACCTCAAAGCCTTGCTTCTCCAGCTGTAGGAACACATCGTACACTGAAGCATGCTCGATGATACTCGTAATCAAATGGTTCCCGCGGTATTTGTATTGAAGAACCGAGCCCTGGATTGCCATATTGTTGCTTTCGGTGCCACCGGACGTAAACACAATTTCGTCCGGCTTACATCGCAGACACTGAGCGATGACCATACGAGCTTGTGAGATGAGCCTTTCGGCATCCACTCCGGCGCGGTGAAGGGAGGATGGATTGCCGTAATAGCTCCTCATTACCTCAGCCATCGTCTCGATTACTTCTTCATATGGAGGTGTCGTTGCTGCATAATCCAAATACAAGGGTGGTACCTCCGCTCTCCAATATTGTAAGCCCTTTTAAAACGAGAAAAAATAAAGACCTCTGAAGCTCCTTATTTGCAGGCCGCTTACAGCAGGTCTTGTTTATCTTGATTATGCCTCATAATTACGCTGCAGCTTCAACACTTTATTCACATATTGCTGGGTTTCCGAAGGCAGCAAGTGCAGATTGGACATCAATTCCTGGTCGTTCGTGATGCCAAGTCGATCAATGCGTCCAGGACCGGCGTTGTACGCTGCCAGAGCGACTCCCCGGTTTCCATTGTACTTCGCAAGCAAGTTGGACAAATATCGCGTCCCGCCTTGAATGTTTTGCGACGGATCGAACGGATTGCTTACGCCTAATCCACGCCCTGTCTGATCCATCAACTGCATCAGGCCTTTGGCTCCAGCACCTGATACCGCATTCGTATTAAATGATGATTCGGCATCAATGACAGCCTTCACCAAGCTTGGGGCTACACCGTGGCGGCGGCTCGCATCTTGGATAATCGGATCGTAGGCTGAAGCATGGGCCGCTAATTCGGAAGCTCCTGCTCCTCCATCCATCATAACCATTTGCGGATAATAGGCCATAGGCTTCATTAACCCGGATTTGACCGCTTGGGAAGCGGATGATCTAGAATCAGGAGACTGCGATAAAATGTCATTTAACAATGCAGTAAAAGAACTGTTGTCTCCTTTATCGCTGGAAGAAGTATTGTCACTTGATAAAAAGCTCATTTTGTTCAACATCTGAAGTTGAAGCAATTCCTTCATCGTACTCGGATTGATATTCATCAAGTCAAGCTCCCTGTGTACAGTCTATGTATCTTCATTGTACACTGTTTTGGACTTGCCATCCAGTTTTTTTTCCTTTTTGCACCACAAAAGGTGATGCTGCTTCCATATGGCTGCTATGTATTCAAACAGCAAGCCTGCGACGGCTTGCTGTTTGCAAATGCCTTGAGCTACGAATAAAGGGGAACTAATAAAAAATAGCCTGCCAGCGAAACCAGTCCGAGAATGACCGACCATGCCCCCAAAGCCTTTTGACCTTGGGCATAAGCAATAAATCCCAGAAAGGCACCTGCTGCACCGAATAAAACAGGATAGATAAATAAGGATATAACAGAAACCAGGATAGCCGTGTAACCGACCCATCCCGTGGCTATGCCGCCGGCAGCTTGGGTATCCGCCACCGAATCCGACTTGCGTACCGGCAATGACGTCTCCACCGGAGCCTGTTTCGGCGCTGCATAAGGTACCGATACCTCAGCAGCATACTCCTCGTTCACCTCTTGGCCTGTCTCTTTGCGCAGCTGATCCATTGGATACCTCTTGGGCTCCTTTGGCTTGACTTCAGCTTCCCAGTGCTTCTGATCCTTCATCGGTTCAGCCTCCTGAGGGCTTTCTTGGAAGAAAGCCTGCATTCGTAAGCGCTGTTTCGTAGAACTACTTGCTTTTTTTCTGCTCGAACGTGTGGCAACAGGTATTGCGGATACTGGATGCCTTGTCCTTATGCCCGTTAAAATCCGCTTCCGCGAACTCCGTGCTGAAATCAGCATTGGCGTGCTGATCCACTTCGATCATAATGGACTTGGCTGCACAATTGTTGCCCTGTGCCCAATATTCACAGTTGGCAACACTGCATTTTACATCTGGCATTATCATCACCCCTTTATCAATTTGCCCTGTAAAGAGGTGTGCTATGCTATTTATGCAGCTGGCAATATAGCACAAGGTACATGGCGTGTGACCAAAGCAACGGAGTCGCGGGTGTTCCCCATCTCCCCACCCAATGATTGTATACATCCCGCTCGGCCTTTGTGTGAGGCACTTGCTCTGGAAGCCTGCCAATGGCATCGGCTTGACGTAAGATCCAATCCAAAGCGTGACGTGCTTCCGCTTGCTTCCCTCGCAGCGTATCCACCCAGCCTTGCCACGCCGTCAGCAGAATCCACTCCCCCCCGCCATAGTACTCGTCGCTGGCATATCTCCGGACGCCGCCAGTGTCTGCATGTAAGTCTTCTTGAATCTTCTCTAATGTAGCCGCCATGGCTGGGTGCTCCGAAGGAAAGACTTGAAACGGTTGGCACAGCCAGAGCAGACTGGCGTCCACGCCTTCGTACCCTATGTCGTACCGAGCCTCGTCGCTGCTTACAGGGCGTATGCTTTTGACAAAGTAGCCTCCATCAGGGTGTACCGCATGCCGAAGCAAAAACTGCTGAATTTCATCGGTTACGTTATCGAGGTACGCGTAATCCCCATAGGTGCGAATCGCCTTTAACCCGCCATAAATGCAGGCAAGCGTGGAAGGATGCACCTGATCATTCCGCTCCTCCCAGCAATCGAAGTTCGGTAGCTTCCAGAATGCGGCCAAATAACGAACCGTTAGCTCAACACTGGTCCGGTAAGACTCCGGCATAGCCTTTTTTCCTTGCGCTCTCCAATGCTCGGTCAGCCCCCACAGCCAGGCTCCGTAACCGTCGAGTTGAAAATGCCCCCACTCCGAGTGGTCATCATCCCGCCCGTCCAGATGATAGCGTGTATGTAAAAATTCATTCTCGGCGATCCATTCGCCCCGCTCTTTTTTGCCTAATAAATGATTTACGTGATCCTGCTGTCGCTCCAACACATGCCGAACCCATTGATGAAACAATTCAGAGCTCTCCGTCTCCCCGCTCCTATCCATCGCATAAGCAATAAAGCTTCCATCGCGAAGCCAGCTAAAGGCATAATTAGAAAAAAGCGGACAAGCGACATAGCCTCCGCTAGGATGTTGATTTAAAGCTATGATCTGCTTGCTGATCTCGAATAAATCCGTATAAGACAGCTCCGGTCCGGTTGATGTATTCATGCAGGATAATCCCCCTTTTATGGTCCTGATTCATGATTCAAGCAGTTAAACAAAAAGAGATGCTTGGCAGCACCCCTTTTGTCATTATTTCCCTGATGATTCTATTTAAACCCGTTCGCCTTGCATCCGCTTCTGCGTGATGTAATCCGTTTCGTAGTAAGACAGCTCTTCGCGCAGCGACTCAAAAATTTTGGACAGCTCAATCGTCAGGTCACGGACGTCACGAGCCGGCTTTTTGCGGAATCGAATAGCGTCCTGGCCTGTGTAGGCATAGCGCCCGTCTTCAGAGTAGCACTCATTCTTCGGATAGAAGAAATTGTTAATGCAGGAGTGGTACACCTCATATAATACTTTCTCCGCATACTCCACATTGAAGCTCGGACGGCGTAAGCTTACGCCCAGCTTCTCATACGCCACTTCACAAAAAACAAGCAAATGTCTCGTATCGGACAAATATCCTTTGTAAAACTCCTCCATGGAAGCATCCACTTCTGTATTCAATTGCTGGAGAGAATGCTCGTTCAAAAATTTCTCCATCTTCGCGATCGCTTCGCTTAGTTTGCTTTTCGTTGTTTCGCATACATTTTTGACGTTAAACATCGCCATATCGCAAGACCTCCTCTGATCAACACAACACATTTATTATATAATGAATGACTTCTAAATTCATCCTACCACAAATCCATGGCAAAAGTAATACGAAAAATGTCCACCGTCTTCTTCTTAAGGAGATGATTTCCGGTAGTAATAAAAACTTCTGGCGGGGACCCTAAAGGTATATTCCAACTAAAGTAAAGGAGCTAGTCCTATGTGGAAATATGCCTTGTCCCTTATAGCCGTCTTCGCCCTCGGCGTGCTTCTGTTCCCGAGAAATGAAGCGGAGCCCCGCATCGAAAGCCTGTCTCCTGCCGCCGAGTTGCAAATGAAGCGGACTACGATGGCCCAGGATATATCTCTGACAAATGATCTGTGCCGGACTCAATGCAGCCTGGAGCTCCATAGAGTGCTTCAGCAAACAGACCCGCTCCCTCAGGAAAGCAAGCTGAAGGGCTTACGCAAGCTGCAGGAAGAGCATCCTCATATGGAGCAGCTGATTTGGGCGGCGCGCGGTCAAAGCATACAAGACGGCCTTACCGTAGGCAGCTTGAACGAATCGACCTTGTCCTTGGCCAAGCCGGAATTGCAAAAAGCAAAGGATAAAACGGACAAAGGGGAAAGCTACCAATCCGAGCCTTTCCAAAGCAACGGCTCCACTTATTTCGTTCTTGGTGTCCCCTCCACTTCAGGGAAGGCTTCTTTATTGGGCGTGGTCAAACAAGAAATATTGAAGCAGGTAGAAGACCATCAGCTTAAAAATCTCAGGATTGTAACCTATCCCAGCGACAATCGCTACAAAATCGAATCCGTTGACTCCAATACCCTTCAGGATGTGAAAGTGGATCATCCCGAACAAAATGAGGGAACGAGCCACTATCATGTGGACCAAGTTGTTGTCCGCTTCAAGACCGAGCCAACGAAAGCGGATTTGGCAAAAATTCAAGCCGACATCGGGGCAACCGGATACCGGAAAGTAGGCTATACCTATGTTTTTGAATCAAAGAAAATGGAAGCCAAGCAGCTGATGAACTATTTCAAAAGCTGGAATGTTGAATATGCGGAGCCACATTTTCTGTACATGACCAATACAGCTTACAATCAAGATACTGGAGCTGCAGCAAAGCAAGCTTCCGACTCTCAAGCAACGATTACACCGAATGATTCTCTATATCAACGGTATCAATGGAATCTCCCGATCATTGATACGGAGCAAGGCTGGACCATTAATAAAGGCTCCGATCAAATTACGGTTGGTATCGTGGATACCGGTGTAGATCTTAATCATCCTGATTTAAAGGATCAATTGGTCAGTGGCTATAACGTAGTCAACGAAAACGCCCAGCCGTTAGACGATGTCGGACACGGGACCCACGTAGCAGGAGTTGTCGGTGCACTCGTCAACAATAATCTTGGCGTTGCCGGCATGAGCTGGTACAACCGGATCATGCCCGTGAAAGTACTGGATGAAACCGGCGCAGGCAGCACGTATTCCGTAGCGCAAGGTATTATTTGGGCAACGGACAACGGTGCCAAGGTTATTAACTTGAGCCTCGGCAACTATGCTGAGGCCAACTTCCTGCACGACGCGATTAAATACGCCTATGATCACGACGTCGTAATCATAGCCGCCAGCGGCAATGATAACACGGAGCAGCCGGGCTACCCAGCGGCTTATCCGGAGGTGTTCGCGGTAGCGGCTACCGATGCGAATAAAAGTAAAGCTTCCTTCTCCAACTACGGCGATTATATCGATGCTGCGGCGCCAGGGGTTAATATTGCAAGCACCTATCCGCATAACCAATATGCAGCTTTGTCAGGTACATCGATGGCTAGCCCCCATGTTACTGCTCTGGCCGCATTAATTCGCTCCGTCAATCCTCAGCTGAAAAATACCGAGGTGATGGACATTATGCGCAATACTGCGCAAGACATCGGGCCCAAAGGTAAAGATAAATATTTCGGTTACGGATTGATCGATGTCGTAGCTGCCTTGAAGAGCGCAGAAGCTTCCAAAAACGGAAGCAACGCCGCAGCCACAGAAAAAAACACCGGAAGCTCTGCTCAAACCGTCCCGAACACCAATTCCTACTTTCAAAGACTTTTGGATCGGCTGCAAGGACTACACAGCAAATGGTTCTAGCACATGTATATATTTACACACAAAAACCGCCGTTTCAGGCGGTTTTGTCATGGTTACAGGAAAGCGTGCCGTAAGCCGGGTTCTGTACTTCCAGTGGTCATATCGGGTACCACCCTCCCACCGTTGAAGCGACAATCATCTATCTAGGCCAAACATTGCTGCTTGGCTCAAGCGACCAACCCGAACGCGTCCCGGGCAGGGACTGTCTCTCAAGAAGACTTGCGTTCCACTAGGTCTTGCTCCAGATGGGGTTTACCAGGACATATGTCACCATATCTCCTCGTGGTCTCTTACACCACGGTTCCACCCTTACCTGTGCGCAGGACGAATCCTGCGCCATCGGCGGTCCATTTCTGTGGCACTAGCCTTCAGCTCGCGCTGACTGGACGTTATCCAGCATCATTGCCCTATGGAGCCCGGACTTTCCTCTCGTGATTTCTCACCAGCGATTGTCTGTCAAGCTTTCCTGATGTGCATTTGCTAGTATACAGCGAATCCAACTAAAATTCAACCGTCACCTTATTTGCAATTCAGGTCTTTATTTACAGCTCTTACAGTTAAGCGCAGCATGCGGCCTACACAAACTGAAATGGTTCGGTGTTTAGCCGGGAAGCGATGACCTGTGTACTGCTCTTTTTTTCTTGAAGTCTCCGCTGCAAATAGTCCGCAACGGCTTGCTTCATAATTTTTTCCACATTATGCCCGGGATCGATCAGTGCTATGCCTGCCGCTAGTGCGTCTTGTGCCGTATGATAATCGATATCCCCGGTAATCAGCACATCCGCTCCCGCAAATTGCGCATGTCTCACATAGCGGCTGCCCGAGCCGCCAAGCACCGCAACCTTTTGTACAGTGCGATCTGGACTGCCCACAAGTCGGACCGTAGGCACGTCATAAGCCTGCTTGACCTGCTCGCACAGCTCCAATAGTGTCACGGACGCCCCCAGCTTGCCGACACGCCCCAGACCGAAGGAGCGGCCTTTTAAATCAAGCTGATACAAGTCGTAAGCCACCTCCTCGTAAGGATGCGCCTTCAGCATGGCTTGTACTACGCGGCGTTCAGCGCTTTGCGGAACAATGGTTTCAAGCCGTACCTCGTTAGCTTGCTCCAGCTTTCCTTGTTGTCCTATAAACGGATCGCTGCCCGCCTCAGGAATGAACGTCCCCGTTCCTTCAATATTAAAGCTGCAGTGCGAATATTTCCCGATCCACCCCGCTCCTGCACGAAACACCGCTTCACGCACCTTCTCCAGGTGATCTGCAGGCACGAAAACAACGAGCTTTTTCAGCTTTTCAGTATGCACATCCTCCAAGGGGGACAAGCCTGTCAGTCCAAGCGCATCCGCCATCAAATCGTTCACGCCACCCTCCGCCACATCCAAATTCGTATGGGCAATGTAGACCGCGATGTCGTTCTTGATAAGCTTTTCGTACAAGCTTCCTGCAGGTGAATCCGTTTGTAGGTGGGCGAGCGGCCGAAAAATAATAGCATGATGTGCAATAATCAAATTCGCTCCCGCTTGAATCGCTTCCTCTACAACCTCATCCGTTACATCCAGAGCAACCAGTACTTTCGTAATTTCTTTATTCAGCGTTCCAAGCTGAAGCCCGATTTTATCGTTTTCCACCGCGTAATGCTTGGGCGCAAGTTCCTCCATTAATTGAATGACGCTTTGTCCTTTGGCAAACAAGCTAACACCTCCCGGATTTGCTTCATTTCCCGCTCCACATCCTGCTGCTTGCGTTTGGATTCCTCCAAGGCCGATAACGACAATTGATGGCGAATCATATCCAACTTATTCAGCTCCAGCTGCCATTTCCGATGCCATACCTCCGTTGGACGATCCAGCAAATAAGGCCCGAGCTTTAACAACAGCTCTCGATCCGCATGATGCCCCTGCTCCAGCTCTCTTGTCCGGTAAACGAACGAGTCCGTTAATTCGGTTTGATCTGCGGGTACCGCCGTCAAAATTTCGTATATTTTATGATCCTCCTCGAGAATCTGTTCGTTCGTTAATACCCAGCCGTTTGCAATCAGCCAGCTTCTCACATTTGACTCGCCGACATTAGGCTGTAAAATAAGCCGCTTTACACCAGGCAGCTTCGCTTTTCCAGCTTCCAGTATCGACGCAATCAGCGCACCGCCCATGCCCGCAATCGTTATCACATCAACTTCATTCGGTGAGATCACCTCGAGTCCGTCCCCGAGACGCACCTCAATCTTATAATTAAGCTCTGCTTCCTTCACTTGCTTCGCAGCCGCTTGAAAAGGCCCCGGATTCACTTCCCCGGCGATCGCTCTCGTAATCCGGTCTTGCTGAACCAAATACGCAGGTAAAAGCGCATGATCCGATCCGATATCCGCAAGGGTACTTCCAACAGGCACCTGATTTGCTATTTGTTCCAATCGTTTTGATATTTTCAACATATTAAGCAACCCACTCTGTCCATATTTTTCGAGATGTGAACAATATGCTTGCTTCCGTCACCATCTTGCCTATAAGTGCCAGCTGTACGGTTTGCTCGCCATACTGCTCCGCATAAAGCATAGCATATAACTCCGGCATAAACCAAACGATGCACCCTAGAATAAGGAATACCGTACCCATTTGCTTGCTTTTGCCGAGAATCATCCAACCAAGCCATACAAAGGCGATGCTGAGCGGAACCCAGCTAAGCTCCAAGGTGAGCCAGTTGATGGAGTCCAGCTGATAATGCAGCAGCCATCCATAGCAGAACACCAGAACGACCCATCCGCACAGCTGAAACAGCATCCGACCTGCCAATAGGCCGGTGAGAATCCATATTAAGCTGCACAGCACAACATAACCGACAACGAGCACCGGCTTGTCATGGATGCCATGCAAGCGAAACAAATAAACGCCTATAAATAAAAGGAACAGGGACGCGACGCCGAACAACACTTGTGCCCTTACCGGTTCCTTCGTATTTTGCACGGTACCAGTCGTATAACAAAGAAATAAAAACAGAACCGAAACCCCAATTTGCATTGGTAATTCAAAAGCGTTAAAATTAAGAGCAGTTAAGGCGAAGGCAGCTACCAGCCCAATGATAAGCAACCATATTTTCCAATTACTGTTTCTGATTGCTGTAGCCGACGCTTTCATAAAAGCTGAGCTTTGATTGCCTTTTTTAGCACTCCCTGCCGATTTGGCAGCTCCCTGCTCGACATAAAGATTCAATAAAAAATCGCAATAATGTTCCGGCAGCAGTCTGCTTTTTCGCCATTGCTCGATTTCTTTAATAAGTATCGCACGTTTATTCTTATCATCCATCTTTTCGGTTTCACCTCATCAACCTTATGGTTACTTCTTACAGCTCTTGTCCTTTTATCGGTTGGGGTGGAACAAAAAATTAGACCTAACTGCAGATGCAGATAGGTCAAGAGTACACCATTTATTCAAGAAAATCTTTCAGACGCTTGCTTCGGCTCGGATGTCTCAGCTTGCGAAGCGCTTTGGCTTCAATCTGACGAATCCGCTCGCGTGTAACACCGAATACCTTGCCTACTTCCTCGAGAGTCCGCGTGCGTCCATCGTCCAGACCGAAACGAAGGCGCAGCACATTTTCTTCCCGCTCCGTCAATGTATCCAGTACGTCCTCCAGCTGTTCCTTCAGCAGCTCATAAGCAGCCGCATCCGCAGGAGCAAGTGCTTCCTGATCCTCGATAAAATCACCCAAGTGCGAATCGTCTTCTTCCCCGATAGGTGTTTCCAGGGATACAGGTTCCTGGGCAATTTTCATAATCTCCCGCACTTTGTCGGTGCTCAGATCCATTTCCTTCGCGATTTCTTCCGGTGTAGGTTCGCGCCCGAGCTCTTGAAGCAGCTGCCGGGAGACACGAATCAGTTTATTTATTGTTTCCACCATATGTACCGGGATACGGATCGTTCTTGCTTGGTCGGCAATCGCGCGGGTAATCGCTTGACGAATCCACCAGGTTGCATAGGTACTGAATTTGAAGCCTTTATCGTAATCGAATTTCTCAACAGCCTTAATTAAGCCCATATTGCCTTCCTGAATTAAGTCAAGGAACAGCATGCCGCGTCCTACATAACGCTTCGCGATGCTGACAACGAGACGTAAATTTGCTTCAGCCAGACGGCGCTTGGCTTCCTCGTCTCCAAGCTCAATCCGTTTAGCCAGTTGGATTTCATCCTCTGCGGAGAGCAGTGGAACTCTGCCGATTTCTTTTAAATACATACGTACCGGATCATTAATCTTAATCCCCGGCGGCAGAGACAAATCATCGTCAAAATGAAAATCGTCCTGCTCCTGGTCGCTTGGACTTAATTCGTTATCGTCGTCTGATTCATTGCCTACATCGATTCCCATCTCCGAAAGCTGCTCGAAAAATTCATCGATTTGATCGGGATCCTGATCGAAGGGAGCCAGTTTCTCCATGATATCTTTGTAGGTTAATGAGGAACGTTTTTTACCCTGCTCAATCAGTTGTTCCTTTACTTGATCCAACGACAACTCGGTCTCTATCTCCGTGCGTTGATCGTTCGCCATAATCCAACTCCCTCCTCCCTAGAGCTTCTTTAGCCGGACAGACTAAGAAGATTTTAACTGCTTTTCTAGGGAAATAATCTCAATACCTATCTGTGCCGCACGTTTGATATCCCCTGAACGTTCTGCACGAATCATTTCTTCTCTTTTTCGTTCAATTTGCTGCTGCTGTGGATATTTTTTTATTTCTCGGATGTAATCGTCGATGACTTGATCGTTGACCCCATGAGAATTGCCCATCATCGCTAGTGAGCTCGCCAATCCTTCCAGATCGGCTTCCTGCAGCATAGCAATAAAACTACTGGCATTCGGCTCATAGCCCTGCGCGTAATATGCGTACAAATAAGCAGCAAGCGCCGCGTGAGCATCCACATTAAATTGATCGCCTAATTTGCTTTCCACGTAATGCGTGACTTCCCGGTCATACATCATGATTGCCAAAAGCTGTCGCTCCGCATTATGATAAGCTGGAAATAAAGAAGGCGTACGTTCTCGAGGTCTTGCGTCATTCATAACATTATTCCACGGTTTATCGTTATTATCCCCAAACTTGTTGTTTTTTTCGGATTGGAGTCTGATTTCATTCAGGTTTTGTAACGCCGCTTCAAAAGAATAATGAAATTCGGTCGACAGTTCCCTTACATAGTGCTCCCGCTCAATTGGGGACGCAATGTCCGCAATGATTTTGAGAGCCTGCTGAATGTAACGAAGCTTATCCCCATCCTCCTGCAGTTTGAAATTTTTACGAAAATAAAGAAGTTTATATTTGATCGATGGTACGGCAGCTTCAATCACTTCCCGTACGAATCGTTCAGAACCTTGAGTGGAAATGTAGTCGTCCGGATCCTGGTTGTTCGGTATCATCGCTATTTTGACAAGACAGCCGGCCTTCTCCAGAATAGGAATGCTCTTGTATGCTGCAGCCTGCCCTGCGCCATCGCCGTCATATGCGACAATGACTTGATCCGCTTGTTTACGTATCACTTCAGCGTGTTCTTCCGTTAATGCGGTGCCCATTGTAGCTACACCGTTCGTTATGCCTGCTTCCCACGCTTTGATTACATCGACATACCCTTCAAACAATACAAGCTGCTGCAGCTTGCGAATTTGCGGCCGAGCCCTGTGCATATTGTACAAGCTTCGGCTTTTATAAAACAGCATCGATTCCGGACTGTTCAAATATTTAGGCTGAACATCTCCCATCGCCCTGCCGCCGAAAGCAATCAATTGCCCTTTCCAATCATGAATTGGAAACAAGATACGGTCTCGAAATTTGTCAAAGTAGCCTGAACCGTCCTGACGTGCCGACAACAGGCCGCCCTTTTCCATCAAAGGAAGGGAAAATTCCCGTCGTTCCAGCAGCTGGGCGAGTGTATCCCACTGGGAAGGCGCATAACCAATGCCAAAGGCATCGATCACCTTATCATGCAGCCCTCGGGAACGTAAATACTGTAAAGCCTGCTTCCCTTGCTCGGTGTTCTTCAGAATATACTGGTATAGCTTTCCGGCAAGCTCGTAGGCCTCTAACAGCTTCGTTTTCTCAGGATTTTGCTGCGATCTGCCTCCTGCCAGCGAGTCAAGACCGATGTCTAGATTGGCCTCCTTGGCCATTTGGCTTATCGCTTCCGCAAACGAATACCCTTCCATCGCCATCAAAAACTGAATGGCTCCGCCTCCGGCGCCGCAGCCAAAGCAATGGTAAATTTGCTTTTCCGGTGTGACGGTAAAGGATGGCGTTTTCTCCGAATGAAACGGACATAGCCCTTTCATGTAGTGCCCTTGCTTGCTTAAATGCACGTAACGACCGACCACATCGACGATATCATGGTGCTTGAGAACCGATTCGATGATTTCTTCCGGAATGCGTCCGTTACTCATCCTATCCACCTTCAATCAAATTAACACGTAATATATTCGCTACAGTTATGAAATCTCCTGCAAACGCCGTAAAACTTTTGTCAAAGATTGTAGAAAAAATTGTCGATCCTCGTCAGTAAACGGTTTAGGCCCTTTGGAATGCTTGCCGCCGCGCCTTTGCTTCGCTTGTTCATGCCGCCGGTCAAGCAGAAAGTCAATCGTCCTGTTCGTGTACTCCTGACCTCGGTTAGACAAGGCAATCGCCTTTTTCCCTAATGCCAGAGCGGCCAAGCCAAAGTCCTGTGTAATTAATACGTCTCCTGGTGCAATACGGTTCACTATATATAAGTCTACCGATTGATCGGAGCGGTCTACCTGTACTGTTTGAACCCCTTCCATAGGCTGCAAACGATGATCAAACGAAGCAACCATGAGGACTTCAGCCTGGAACGAAGCAGCGACGGTTACAATTTCCGATTTTACCGGACAAGCATCTGCATCAACGATGATTTTAAGCTGCATGATTCGACCCACCGAATTTCTACGGAATTGTACCGTACTATTATATACGATGAAGAAATAAAAAATCCTGCCGGGTTTCAGGAAAAAGGTTTATCTTCCGTGAAACCAGTCGATTATTGTACTTGCCGTCTCTTCTACCGCTTTGTTGGACACATCAATGATTCGGCACCCGAGCCTATTCATAATTCCGTCGGCGTAGGCCAGCTCCTTATTGATGCGCTCTACATTTGCATAAGTTGCATTCTGCGGAAGCCCCAGTGTTTTCAAGCGCTCGGAGCGTATGACATTCAGCTTCTCGGGAGTAATGCGGAGGCCGACGATCTTTTTGTTAGAAACGGTAAATAACTGCTCTGGCGGCTGTATTTCCGGTACCAAAGGAACGTTAGCCACTTTAAATTTTTTATGGGCTAAATACATGGATAAGGGCGTTTTGGAGGTGCGTGATACGCCGACTAGAACGATATCTGCTTGAAGAACACCGGTAAAATCTCTTCCGTCATCGTATTTAACGGCGAATTCGACCGCTTCGACCTTCTTGAAATAATCTTCGTCCAGCGGATGAATCATGCCTGGCTGATGACGCGATTCCTGGTTCAGTTTTTTCTCCAAGGAGCCGATGATCGGACCCAACAAATCGATGTAAAGCAATTGATAGCGAATCGCTTGTTCAATTAAGTAATCGCGAAGCTCCGGGATAACAAGAGTAAAAACAATAATACCGTCGCGTTCTCTAGCGGTTTGAATCAGTTTATCGATTCCAGAACGATCCTCCAAGAAAGGTACGATCCGAACGTCAACCTGCTGCGGATAAAATTGCACGGAGGCGGCTCTTACAACGGCTTCTCCGGTTTCCCCTGCGGAGTCGGAAGCTATGTAAATGATGGGGTTCGTTCGTTTATTCAAGACCACACCCTCTTTCTACCTTCTCTGCTATTCTACCTGTTCGCCTATTACTTACCCATATCATGAGACGTCATCCAAAAAAAATTCCCGCCGCCAAGCCTAACGAGACTAAGTCGGACGAGAAGTCGTCTTTAACGTTAATATAATATATTATCAAAGCCAAATAAAAATGTCAAAGCATTACACGCCGTATTTCTCCATTTGCTCCAGGAAGTGCCGGGACTTTAATTGTACTCCGATATGCGTATCATAATAAGAGCGAATCAGCTGCTTCAAACTTTCCTTTGTCGCCGGCTTCACATCGATTTGTCCAAGTCGCCTGATGTCCATTTTGGCCAATATTCGAAGCAGCTTCAACGTCCCGGGGGCTAAAGGTACCGCCTGCGGATCCCGGGGGCGGCAATTCTCACATAACAATCCGCCAACCAAGGCGCTGAAATACATATCCGCTTGATCTCTGGAACAGGAGACGCAAGCATCTAGCTCCGGCTGATAACCGGCCTGCATCCAAATCTTCATTTCATAGATGAATGTAACGATATGCATGTCTTTATCCTCGTCCAAAGCCGTTAAAGCCGCTTTCAGCTGCTCAAACAAAAAAGCGTTCGCCTCCTGATCGCCAAGGACACGATCGGTCAGCTCCGCCATATAAGATGCGTAGGCCGCTTTATGCAAATCTCCCCGTATGATATGGTGCGATTCCACGATCTCCGCATGATTCAAGGTACCCAGCTGACCTGATTTGAAAAACAGGTAATCTCCGCAAGTGAACAGCTGAGCGACCGAAGCATACCGGCTTTTCACTTTTTTGGCGCCACGGACAATGACCGCTACTTTCCCCAATTCGCGGGAGAACAAAGTAATGATCTTGTTGCCCTCTCCATAATCCATACTTCGTATAACGATCCCCTGAACTCTGTACTGCATCGTCCGTTCTTCCCCCAAGCCATCAACTCACAGGCTCTTATTGTCCCTCTTCGCCGCCATTCGATTCAGGGTCGTCCTCTGATTCCATCGGAACCGCACTGGAATCCTCCGAAACTTGCTTGTAAAGCAGGTAAGCATCCACATCTCCGGTCATTGAAAAATACTTCCACGAAAAATCTCTCATGTGTATCAATCTCCTCTCCTGTAAGACGGATGAACGGTACCTGTCAACAGAATTAGGATGATACCAAACCGGTTAAAGTATGCGATGCAATTACTGCCATGCTTGCTTTATCGAAGCCTCAGCGGCAAATGGTTATTCGTTGCGGAAACCGAGGTCGCGTAATACACGCTCTTGGTTTCTCCAGTCCTTTTTCACTTTTACCCACAGCTCAAGGAACGTTTTGGAGCCAAGCAGCGCTTCAATATCACGTCTGGCCTGCTGCCCGACTTCTTTAAGCAGAGCTCCCTTTTTGCCGATAATAATCCCTTTTTGCGAGTCGCGTTCAACATAAATCACTGCGGATATATGTACAACACCGTTTGCTTCCACTTTCATATCTTCAATAGATACCGCAATGGAGTGAGGAATTTCTTCCCGGGTCATGTGCAAAATTTTCTCGCGAATCAATTCCGCACATACGAACTGCTCCGGATGGTCGGTCACTTGATCTGCAGGGTAATATTGCGGTCCTTCCGGCAAATATTTCGTCACCTGCTCCAGCAAGGTGTTCACATTATTACCCTGCTTTGCAGAAATTGGAACAATCTCAGCAAAATCATATAAATCCTTATAGGCTACAATCACAGGAAGCAGTTCTTCCGGTTGCACCTGATCAATCTTATTCAACACCAAAATTACCGGTGTCTTTACTTTTTTCAAATTCTCGATAATAAAGCGGTCGCCCCCGCCTAACCCTTCGACAACGTCAATTAAAAATAAAATGGCGTCTACTTCGCTTAAGGAGCCCTCCGCCACTTTCATCATATGCTCACCGAGCTTGGATTGCGGTTTATGAATCCCCGGCGTATCAAGGAATACGATTTGCGAATCATTCGTCGTATAAACTCCGTGAATTTTGTTGCGCGTCGTTTGCGGCTTGTCCGACATGATCGCTATTTTTTGACCGATGACTTGATTCATCAATGTCGATTTCCCTACATTTGGCCGGCCGATAATGGCTACAAAGCCGGATTTGAACGTTTTTTTGCTTGCATTTGCTGCTGTCATTTTAAATCGTTGCCTCCAGTAAGATCCTTCATAGTAAAAGCGCCCGGGAGCAGCTCGGCCACCGTGGTTTCCACAACCTCGCCTTGCAGGTTCGCAAGGTAAACCGGCATTTCCGGCGCACATAGTTCAATTAACACTTGTCGGCATACGCCGCAAGGAGTGATCGGCTGGGCCGTGTCACCGATGACAGCCATGGCCTGAAAGGAACGGGCAGGCTCCCCGTCCGCAATGGCACGGAATAACGCGGTACGCTCTGCACAATTGGTAGGACCGTATGCAGCATTCTCTACATTACATCCGTAATGTACTTTTCCATGACGGTCGAGTAAGGCGCTCCCGACTTTGAACCGGGAATACGGCACATAGGCACGTTCTCTAGCTTCCATCGCTAGAGCTACTAACTGCTGGCGATCCATTCGAACCCGCTCCTTTTATTGTACACGATTAGAGTTGAAATAAATAATAAGCCAATACGGCGATGAAAGCGCCAATGAATGCACCTAGAACAAGAGAAGCCCAGCTCCGACCGCTTTTGTCATATAACAGGAATGCCACCAAGCAGGCCAGTAAATAACTGAGCAGACCGATAAACGTAACGGCTACATAGCAAGTAATCAAGGTAGAAATGGCAAAAGCGACAGCCACCAGCAAGCTGGGCTTCATGCGCCTATCCTTCCTGGAGAAGCGAGTTTGTATGACAATGACCGTCAATATAACCAGGCTAAGCAAAATCCAGACCATGGCTGCCGAAAAGCTGTGTCCCTCGCTGGCCCTTGCTTCACGAAACAGCCGATCCACCGGATCGTAGAACACGATCATCCCTACCATTGCGGCAAAAGCCGCAGACACCAGTACGGAGGCTGCGGCCACATCCTTGGCTATCTTGGCAAGCGGATGGCGGTCCGGCATGGCAAGATCTACGGCTTTTTCAATCGCCGTGTTAATTAACTCGGTCACGATCATCATCGTAACGGCGAGTAAAATAAACAATATTTCAAGCTTGGGCAGACCGAAAAACAAAGCAAGCGACAGTGCGGCAAACGCAGCAAAAAAATGAAATTTCATATTCCTCTGCGTAGATAAAGCGTACTTGACTCCCTCATATGCAAAGCGGAAGCTCCGGTGCCACTTCACCTTGGGTCTCATCTGACAAGCCCTGCCTCTTGTAAAATCGCTTCCTGCTTCGCGAACATGATCTTCTCTTCTTCCTCGGTTTGGTGATCATAGCCGATCAAATGAAGAAAACCGTGCACGAACAAAAATCCAAGCTCACGCTCAACCGAATGGCCGTAATCCTCGCTTTGGGCAATCGCCCGCGGCACGGAAATGATGATATCCCCCAGCGGTTCCTCGAACATTTCGTCAGATTCAAAAGCTTCTTCGTCCTCGTCCGCCCGGGCGTCTTCTTCCTGCTGATCCAGCAGCTCGCCGCTGCGAAGGTCTTCCTCTTGTATAAAATCATCTTCATCAAAGATGATCTCTATCTCATCCTCGCCCATTTCCTGCATCGCGAAGGACAAAACATCCGTCGGCTTATCGAGTCCGCGGTATTCTTTATTCAAACGCTGTATTTCCGCATCATCCACAAAGGTGAGTGCTACCTCTCCTTCCGACACATGCTCGGCGCGTCCGGCTAGCTCCAGCAGCTGCTCCAGCTTGTTCACCAGCTCCTCAGAGATAGCAAATGCATTTTGCTCGTTGTTCCATTCCAAACGTAAGCTCATAGGTTAACTCCTTTATTCCCGTTTCATTCCGGATGTCTGACTGTGGGCTTGTGCCTGAAGATCGCTCGGATATTCTATTCTTGAATGAAAAATGCCGTGTAATGTTTCATTCAATGTTTTGGCAACTTGATCCAGTTCCTTAATGGTCAAATCACATTCGTTAAACTGACCGTCATCCAACCGGTTCTTAATAATTTTGCGAACCATCGTATCAATCTGCTCCAGGGTAGGATTTCTCAGCGAGCGCACCGCTGCTTCTACGCAATCCGCTATGCCGACAATCGCCGCTTCCTTGGACTGGGCTTTCGGCCCCGGATAACGGTAGTCGCTTTCTTCAATCGGCTTGTCATCGCCTTCCGCTTCAGACAGCTTCTTCGCCTTGTGGTAAAAAAACTGCAGCAATGTCGTCCCGTGATGCTGCTCCGCGATATCCCGTATCGGCTTGGGAAGATGATATTCCTTCAGCATCTCCACCCCGTCTCTGGCGTGGGCTACAATAATAGACTTGCTGAGCGCCGGGTCCATTTTATCATGCGGATTTTCCATATTGGTCTGGTTCTCAATAAAATAAATCGGCCGCTTCGTTTTCCCGATATCGTGATAGTACGCGCCTACGCGGCACAAAAGCCCATCGGCCCCAATCGATTCGGCCGCGGCTTCCGCCAGGTTCCCGACCATCACGCTGTGATGATAAGTTCCCGGTGTCTCCGTCAGCAGCTTGCGCAGCAAAGGATGGTTCGGATTTGACAGCTCTACGAGCTTCAACGGCGATAAAATGCCGAAAGCGACTTCAAAGAAAGGCAGCAGACCGATAACGAACACTGCGGTAAGCAGACCGCCGCCAACCGTAAACGAAAGCGCGAACAGCATTTCCTTCTTGGAGCTGTGATCCTCAATCAACAGCAGTGAAGCGACCAGTGCCATGCCGAACAAAGCTACAATCATCCCCGCCTTCAAGATAGAGGATCGTTGACTGGCCCGCTGTATGGAGAAAATAGCTGCGAAGGAAGCGGCTAACGTAAACAAGCCGTACCGGAAATCAAAAGGCTGCAGGTGATCCGTGTTGAATATAATGCTAGCCAGCACGCTGAACAAAACAGCGGCAATAAAAGCGAGGTTCATATCCAGCAATATGGTGATCAGCATCGCCCCCAAAGCGGTAGGGGCCAAAAAACCGATATACGGATAATCTAAATTTTGCACTAAAGAAAACAGCTTCATACCAAATATATTAATGAGTACAATAAGCACCAGCATAAGCAGCTGAGCGTTGTTATGACTGACGGAAAGCCTACTCTGCTTTACAAAAATAAAGATGACGAGGCTTAACATCACGACAATGAGCAGAAGCCCGATTTTGGGCCAGTTGCTCGATTGGTCCTTCAGCAGCTCCAGACCGCTCAAGCGTTGGTACATTTCATCCGTGATGGTATCGCCCTTTTTTACAAGAATTTCATTTTTATTAATAAACACCGGCTTTACATTGTCCCGTGCATGGCCTTTGGCTTCCTCAGTTCCTTTTTGATCAAAAAACTTGTTCGGCGTAATCGCTGCCCTTACAAGCTCCTGTACGATTTCCCTCGTTGTACTCTTGGTCAAGGTCGAAGCATTGACGAGCTCCGGCACCTTCGCCCGGACAGTCTGGGCATCCAGGATTTGATCGTTCATCAAACGGGTCACAATCTCTTTGGCCACCGGCTCCATCGCCGTCAAATCTTCCTTGGATAGACGGGGCATTTTATAATACGTTTCTTCCGGAATGCGATACTGCTGCTCCCGAATTTTTTTACCCATTTCCTGGAGCAGAGGCTCGTTGTACTGTCCGCTGTCGGAAAAGCCTTTAATCTGTTTGTCCGCGTGATCCAGTACCAGATTCGGAAGCACGGTTTTGAAAATGTTCACTTTATCCCCCAAGGTCACTTCGGAATCCGCATTGATCTGAAGCAGCTTCTCAAACATGGACTCCATCAGCACTTCATTCTTGAGAGAAGTGATCTTATATACCAGCTGGACGTGCTGTGCAGCTTCCTCCTTCGCCTGCTCCGTTGCCACCGCATTCTCAATTGCTCTCGGCGCCAATATATCCTTCTCCGCTACCGCACCAAGCTGAATGTCATAGGTCGGAGGTATGATTTTACTCATAAGAGAAACATAAAAAAGGATGCTAAGCACTAAAAACAGAAGAAAGCGCACCATGGCGCTATATTTCCATCCGGAAAGCCTGTATTGAAATTTGCCTTGAATCGAAACCTGGTTTTTCATTTCGAAAGGTCATCCCTTTCATACGGCTCTATCGGCTAACTGTATCTGAAAGAACCGGTCTATTTTTCTTGGTCCGCATGGTAAGCCACAATAATCTTTTGTACCAAGGAGTGTCTGACAACGTCGGATTCAGAAAATTGGATAAATCCGATTTCCTCAATTTGTTTCAATATGCGCTGGGCTTCCACTAAACCCGAAGACTTCCCGCGCGGCAAATCAATCTGCGTCACGTCACCGGTAATGACCATCTTCGAGCCAAAGCCCAGACGGGTCAAAAACATCTTCATCTGCTCGGGGGTCGTATTCTGCGCTTCATCCAAAATAATAAAGGAATCATCCAGCGTCCGGCCGCGCATATAAGCGAGCGGAGCGATTTCAATCAGGCCCCTTTCAAGCGATTTGAGCACTTGCTCCGGGCCCAGAACGTCATTAAGAGCATCATACAATGGACGTAAATAAGGGTCAACCTTTTCCTGTAAATCACCGGGCAAAAAGCCCAAGCTCTCCCCCGCTTCAACCGCAGGACGCGTTAGCACAATTCTCTTGACCTTGCCTTCTTTAAGAGCGGTGACAGCAAGCACGACGGCAATATACGTTTTCCCCGTACCTGCAGGTCCTATGCCGAACACAATATCTTTGTGCTTGATGGTCGATACGTATTGCTTTTGACCGATCGTTTTAACCCGGATAGGCTTGCCCTTATGCGTGGTGGCAATGTCCCCTTTGAATAAATCCAACAGCTGGTCCGCCTTCATTTGCTTGGCCAACTCCAGCGCATACAGCACATCACGTTCATTCAAAATATAGTTGTTGCGCACCAGCTCCAACAGTACCTGGAACAGCTGCTCCAAGGATTCGGTGTCGGCTGCATTGCCTTGAATGACGATCTCTTCTTCACGGGATTGGATCCTGGCATCGGTATGCTGCTCAATCAAGTGCAGAAACTTGTCCTGCGGTCCGAAGAGAGCTAAACCTTCCGCCGTATTTTTCAATGCCACTTTCACGATGCGTGCGTTGTCAATCAACAGGCCTCTTCTCCTTCAAGCGAATGCGATTATGGTACGATGGGTTGCTCTAGCGTGATGGATTCTTCCACCTCTAAATGTACTTCCATATAAACTTTACCATTCTCCGTCTTTTCATGCAAAATTTTTTCGCTCACAATCTTCGAATCCTTGCCGGCTAATGACAAAATTTCTGCCTTGGCCTGCTCGATTCCCAGCGATTTGGCTTCCTGCGGATCAATGGGTTGTTCCACCAGACTTGTTGCCATCAGCTTCTCGTTCAACCATCCTATCGGCAAGCTCCAGTTGCGCCACTGAAGCGTTTTGCGTTCGGGCAGCGTTTCATACTGTTCAAAAGGCAGCTTACCATAGCCGGTCAATTGTAAGCCCCGGTTTCCCATTACGAGGTAGAACCGTTTCCTGGTTTCGCCCGTGTATACTTTGTAATACTGGACCAGCGGCACCTCAACCGTCGGAGTGTACCATACCAAGCCCTTCACTTGACCTGAAGCAATTACGGTTTGCTGATGCGTCTCGTCTCCAATAATCCCTGATATGAGGATATCCCCTTTACGGACGTACGTATTGGCCTTGACCATCGGACGCCCTTTCTCCGCAAAAATTGACGTTATCATCGCATTCTTGGACGCTACCAAATGTCTTGGACTCATCAGAGGCGGTTTCTGGGGGATGGTCGCCTCCACAACCTTGATGATGATATGTGTTCCGTGAACTTCCACACCTACCCATGACGCCCCGGGTAAATCGTTTTGCAAGCTTTTGGACAACGCATCCGTGTCTTTCAGCCGGTGTTTCCACTGCAATTTATATAAGCCTTCCTTCTTCGCAGCCTCCAATATTTGATTCGTACTGATAAGCTCGTTGCCTTCCACCCTAACCTGCCATACGACGGAAGACAGCAAATACAGACCGATAAAAAAACAAACCAGACCGATCGCGAAAAACTTTCGTTTCTCCAGTTTGTCCAGCATAAAAGGAAGACCGAACCGCTTCAGAACATGGACCCGACAGCCTGTCTCTTTGAGGAGCGGGCGAAGCCGAAAAAAATCTTTTATAAGTATATAAAGCTCAGCACGCGACTCCCCTAACAGACGGATATCCCAAATGGACATCCCGTTCTCTATCATACGATTTATCATGACTTCCAAGCGCGGGCCCCTCATTTGTACCAAGACATAACCGCGCAGCGATAAAAGAATCGATGATTTCAATTGCCTGCACCTCTTCACGGAATAAATTTGATTTCGTCTATAACCCCTTCAATAAATACTTCCTCGGTTAAAATAGCCCTAATGACCAACTGTTTACCATGCACTTCCAGCTTCCCTTTGGAGAGAGCCAGCTTTAAAAGTTCACTCGAAAAATGCAGCACTCCACGGTGATTCTCTATATACAGCTGCATATTGCCGATAAGGGTCATACGAGGCAGATCCAACACGACATCTTGAGGCACATCCAGGAGCTTCGCGGTAAATTGATTCCATTTTCGAGTGAGACGGCGCATAGTTACCCTCCTGAGAACTTTCCGTAGGAAAGTTTACTTCGAAAGCATAAGCTTCGTTATGCGGTACCATAAAACACGCAGCATAGGCTATTTACACCATATGCCGGAAACCCTTAAATTATGAAAGCAGATCAACAGTTGCACTTAAGCAACTTTGCTTAACAAAAAAAAGCACGGACCCTCAAATCTAAGGGATCCGTGCTGTGTAAAATATTTTATTTTTTACGATTATTTACGAAAAGGCTTCTTCGACCTGGGAGGACCCAATATTTCCGCCCACAAAATCCCTTGGGCTAATTTATCGGCAGAAATGGCATCGTCAGCGCCGAAACTGTTAGATGATCCGTCATGTCGGGCGCTAGAGCTCTCCCTGGAGGCCTGCACTTTTCCGCTTAATGGAGAAGTATCCCAGAAATCCTCTTGAGGCTCCTGGCCATAATTATCAGCGGCTAGCACAGCTTTTCTCTCTTCCCCGACACGTGTCGAAGAAGATTCAGGCGCTTTTTTCGTACTCGATGGCGCTTCGCCCCCTGTTGAAGCTGCTGCGGGCGCAGACTTTCCCTTATTCATTTCCAAGGACTTCTTTCCCCAACCGGGACCCACCGTTCCGCCTCCGCCAAATGGCGGCATGCTGGGGCCTGTAGACTTACGCGACTGTTGGGACCCACTCGGAGTTCTCCGCTTAAACAACCCGCTGAGAATAAAAAATAATACAACGACAATGAACCAGTTGTTCAAAATAAGCTGGATCCATTTCACGCCAACACGCTCCTTCCCTGGTTGATGATGCCGGGCGTGTTATTTTTGATCGTCATTTTTACCGGTATCATTCATTTTACCGAGCGTCGAGCGCATTTGAGTATCGGCATCGATATTTTTCAAATTCATATAGTCCATAACACCAAGCTTGCCCCCGCGCAACGCTTCGGCCATAGCTAAAGGAACCTGGGATTCGGATTCAACAACCTTCGCTTTCATCTCGACAACACGCGCCTTCATCTCCTGCTCCTGGGCCACAGCCATTGCACGACGCTCCTCCGCCTTTGCTTGGGCAATACGTTTGTCCGCCTCCGCTTGTTCGGTTTGCAGGTGTGCGCCAATATTTTTACCGACATCTACATCGGCGATATCAATAGACAAAATTTCGAAAGCCGTACCCGCATCCAGTCCTTTGCCTAGAACCGTACGGGAAATTAAATCCGGATTCTCCAATACGTCTTTATGGGATCCTGAGGAGCCTACCGTTGTAACAATCCCCTCGCCAACACGGGCAATAATCGTCTCTTCCCCTGCTCCCCCTACCAAGCGCTCGATATTGGCACGAACAGTGACACGGGCAATTACTTTTACCTCGATGCCGTCTTTGGCAACAGCAGATACGGTTGGAGTTTCGATAACTCTCGGGTTAACGCTCATTTGGACGGCTTGCAGCACGTCACGACCGGCCAAATCGATGGCAGCCGCACGTTCGAACTCCAAATGGATATTTGCACGGTGTGCAGCAATTAGTGCGTTGACCACACGATCTACATTACCGCCAGCCAGGAAATGACTTTCCAGCTGGTTTATTGTAATATCAATCCCCGCTTTGGTTGCCTTAATCATAGGGTTTACGATCCGACTTGGGATTACCCGGCGCAGACGCATCGCGACAAGCGTGATAATCCCGATACGCACTCCTGAGGCAAGTGCCGAGATCCAGAGCATAACGGGCACAAAGCTAAGAAATACCGAAAGGGCAATAATAATTATGACGGCAAGCAATAAAACGTAAACGATCGAATCCATTGTTATACCTCCTACATCTATTTTGACAGTATGACCTGCCGGATGACTTTTGCTTAACGAAGTTAACATTTACAGGCTAATGAAGGACACCGTGCGCTTCTCTGACGATAACGCGTGAGCCCTCCACATGGACGACGACAACCTGACTGTTGACAGCTATAAACTCCCCGGAAGTCACCACATCTACCCGTTCGTCACCGATTTGAATTGTCCCTGCCGGACGCAAAGGCGTTATAGCGGTTCCCGATTTGCCCAGCAGATCGGATCTGGATTCCGCGGAGGTGTACCCCTTATCCGTTGTCAGCTTATCACGCAAAATGAATCGGTTCCATACGCCGCGGTGCTTGAAAATTTTAATAAAAATAGCCAGAACAACAATCGAAAGCACAAAGGCTATGGACAGATTCAATGCAGCCTGCTTTGTATTATAAGCCGCCATTACCACACTGCTGAACAAACAGGCGATACCGAGTATCCCTAGAATACCGAAGCTCGAAACAAAAATCTCAATGATCAGCAGGACGACGCCAATGATAAATAGCGCTATATCCTCCACCCCCGCAAAGCCCACTATGTAGTGGCCGAAAAAATAAAGCCCGAAGCCAAGCAAGCCTACGATACCCGGAACACCAAAGCCTGGAACAAACAACTCAATGGCGATCCCGGCAATGCCGATGAATAAAAGCAGCGTAGCAATAAGCGGTTGGGTCAGCCATCGGGAGAATGCTTCCGCAGGGGTTGGTTTCAAATGAATTACAGGATGCTCTGTTCCTACGAGATAACGAATGACTTCATTCAAATCTTTAGCAGTCGTTTCGGCATAGCCCACCTTCACCGCTTCCTCCGCAGTCAAGGAGACGAGCTGCCCCTTCGGCACGGTACGCCCGATGGGCTTCATGGTAACGCCAACATTTTTGTCTACCATGGCCTCGGCAATTTGCGGGTCACGCCCCCTGAGTTCTGCTGCTGCACGCATCTCACTGGCCCAATGAGCGATAACTTTCACATTCTCAATTTCATTACCAGAGCCATCCACTACGGCAGCAGCCCCAATAGAGCTGCCTGGCTCCATAGCAATTTTCGTTGCATTCAAAGCGATGTAGCTTCCAGCAGATACCGCCTTGCCGTGAACAAAGCCAAGGGTCGGCACAGGACTGCTGCGGATCATTTCTCCAATTTCCTCCGCTGCATCTACCCGCCCACCGAAGGTGTCGATATCCAAGATGACATACATCGCCCTGGCATCAGCCGCTTCTTTCAGGGCGCGGTCCAGAAACTTTTGCAATCCAGTTTCTACCGTCTGATGCACCGGAATAACAACGATCGGCGCCGATAAAGGCACGGACGCTGGAGACGGAGCGGGAGTAGTAGGATCTTGGGCATATGCAGGGATCCCTGACAGCAGCAGTACAGTCAAGAATAACAGCAGGAGTATCCTGGTCTGCAGTGCCTGCTTTACTTTCCACATCAGCTATAACCTCCTTCTTCCTTAGTCAAGCCAATCCTTATTCAGGTCTATTCCATACTTACGTAAAGGATAGCCGATTCGATTCAAACTTGCAAAAAATAACCAGAAAACGAAAAAAACACCCCCGTTACCAGGGGTGCTTTCTTGTAGGTACTATGATAATAGTTGTTGAACGGCTTGATTGACAATTTTGCCATCAGCCCGTCCCTTCACCTTCGGCATCAATGCACTCATGACTTTTCCCATATCCGCTTTAGAAGAAGCTCCCACTTCTTGGATGGTCTGCGATACAATGGCTTTTACTTCTTCTTCAGAAAGCTGCTGCGGCAAGTACTCCATCAGAATCACAATTTCTGCCTTTACGGTTTCGGCTAAGTCGTCACGACCTGCCTTTTCAAATTCTTGGAGGGAATCTTTCCGCTGTTTTACTTCACGATTCAGAACATCAAGTACTTCTTGGTCATCTAAGGTTTTGCGCTGATCTATCTCAATATTCTTGATAGCTGCTCGAACCATACGGATTACGGAGAGTTTAAACTTGTCTTGACTCTTCATCGCTAGCTTCATATCTTCGTTTAATCTCTCGCTTAAGCTCATCGATTAAGCCCCCTAGAACTTTCTCTTACGAGCAGCCTCTGATTTCTTCTTACGCTTTACGCTTGGCTTCTCATAATGCTTGCGTTTTTTAACCTCCGCTAATACGCCATCTTTTGCGATGGAGCGCTTAAAGCGGCGAAGTGCAGCATCTATAGTTTCATTTTTGCGAACTCGAGTTTCTGACACCAGTTTTCCCTCCCTCCGAACAGACCGTCCAAGACGAAAAAAAGCAATTCATCAAATTTCATTATATGGCATACCCAAACTGGGTGTCAACCTAAGGTGAAAGATTCTTTACCTAGCATTGAGCGGGCCCAACTTCTCCCCTGCCAACAGGTGATAATGAATATGAAAAACGACTTGTCCTCCGTCTTTACCGCAGTTATTAATCAGTCGATAACCGCTTTCCGCCACACCTACTTGTCTGGCAATTTCTTGCGCGGCTTGATGAACCTCACCGAGCAAACCCCAGTCGCCTGGTTCAACATCGTTCATGGTTGCGATATGCTTTTTGGGGATAATCAAAATATGTACCGGAGCCGCTGGCTGAATATCATGAAAAGCCACTACATGCTCATTCTCGTACACCTTTTTGGAAGGGATGCTCCCCTCGACAATTTTACAAAAAATACAATCCATGACGGGTTGTCCTCCTGCTACTCAAGACTTGACGGCAAATTGTATATCGTTATTACTATACCGAATTTTAAGAAAAAAAGAAACTCCGAATCAAGAAAAATTAAGGATAATATTCAAAAGCTAGAAACAGCCGCATGTTTCCCCCTTTGAAAGCGGTGTATACACATCCTAAACCTTCCGGATACTTAAGATCAGGATGACTTGCCGAATTTCTTGATGGCTCAAAAAGTAGGCGTTTCACTTCTAGACTGAGAGTCTAATATTATGTATAATGGACCCGAAGAACGACGATGGGGTGGTTCGGCATGGTTCGGTTTATGCGTGCTGCAACAAGGAAGAAACGGGATTATATGATAGAGGTTGCCCTAAGGCTGTTCATGGAACGCGGATACGAACAAGTGTCTGTGGACGATATTATTACTGCAACCAACACGTCAAAAGGGACTTTTTATCATTATTTTCAAGGTAAGGACGAAATATTAAGAGATATTCCCCGTAAGCAGATGAGCATCATCAATGAGTGGGCCGAAACGACCCCTTCACAAGTACAATCCTTGGAAAGTCACATTCACCGGCTATTTTTAGACTTGGCGTCCAATATTCAAGCTTATCCAAGGCTGATCCGCAGTCTGCTTTCTCTTACTCTTCAGAATGAGGCGCTGAAAAGCATTGATGAGGAGCAGTACCAGTTGTTGTCCAATCGTTTGCTGCGTTGGCTGCCTGAGCGCGATAAAGTAAATTTGCTGATTGCAGCCTATCGCGGAACCCTGTGGATGTGGTGCTCTCAGGAGGATACAGATTTACTCACCATGATACGCAACCATCTTACCTGGGTTTGGTCCGGGCTGCGCTCAGAGCAAGGTACCCCTTCCATTCCCATAGACACTAGGCTCGTACAGAACGTTAAGGAGGCAAACAGGATGAATATCGCAATTATAGGTGGAGGCTTGGCCGGTTTGACCGCGGCCGCTTATTTATCGGAGCACGAAGGTGTCCGCGGCGTATTGTTCGAACGAAGTCCACAATGGGGCGGCCGAGCTTTTACATATGAGAAGTCCGGCTTCACCCTAAACTACGGCGCCCATGCCGTTTATGGAATCGACCGTCACGAGCTCACTTCCATGGAACGCGAGCTTGGGTTGTCCTTCAGCTCCAAGCAGGTCGATAAACGCAAAGTGATGTATTGCAAAAATGATCAATTAACACCGGCTCCGCTAGATTTTGTCAATTTGATGAGGACTGAGATATTGAATCCGATACAAAAGGTCCGCTTTGTCGGCGAAATCTCCGCGATTATCGCCCATATTCATAAGGTGAAAAATTATGAGACGCTCGGCGATTATTTAGCCCAATCCGATGCGGATGAAGACGTCAAAGAGCTTTGGGAGCACCTGGTATGCTCCAATTTCTTCATCACACCTGAGGAAGCACGCAAAGTCCCAGGCGAGGTTATCAGTGAGTACTACTATAACCTGTTCCTTTCGTCCCGTCCGGTCAACTACGTCCTTGGAAGCTGGGCAGTGATTACAAATCAGCTTCGCCAAAAAATCGAATTGCCGGGCACTTGGGAAATGGCACTGCAGGAAGGCGTAGAATCGATCCGCTACGAGGATAAAAAATACGTATTAAAAACCAAAAACCGAGAGCAGGCTTTTGACAAAGTGATCTTTGCCATGCCGGTCCAGCAAATATGCAAGCTGATGAAGGGTACGCCTTGGGAGCCGTTCCTTGCTCCTTTCGAGGGAAATACGGCTACGGAAGTCATGGTCTACGATATCGGCCTTAATAAAGTAGTCGCACGGCCCTTCTCCTATATTAGCGATATGGACAATAAGCTGTTCATCAGCGACGTCTCCGCGACGGACCACACATTGGTACCTGACGGCGGGCAGCTGCTGCAAGGGATCGCCTATTTAAGTGACAATTTCTCGAATGAGGAAGAAAGAAAAGCGTATCTCGACAATAAAACGAAACAGATGGAAAACTTATTCGACCATTATTATCCAGGCTGGCGGGACGTAACAGCAGTCAAGCGGGTATCGAAAAAAGCAATGGTATCCAGTGTGAAAAACATTGTTACGAACCAGCTGCTGCCGGTCCGACTGGAGAATGTTCCATTTTATTTCTGCGGGGATGGCTGTGAAGGAAAAGGCGAGTTGGCAGAGCGTTCTTTCTCAAGTGCGCGTGCAGTCGCTAAAGCTATACTTGAAAACATCAAAACTCCAGTTCGCGTGTAAGTGGATGGCTGTGCGGGCTTAAGCAAACACAAATTGAGTCAGCCAGGCTGCCACGGCTTGAATGGTCCCACGAAAACGATGCATCAGACGATGAAGCCAACCCGATTCCTGAGAATCGGGTTTTTGCTCATCCTGCCGCGGGGAAATTGCCCTTTCCTGTATCTGACGGTCTGATGGCTGGGGAGCTGCTGTCAGTTCTTTGACGGTTTCGGCTGCCGTTGTGTTCAGGCTCTTGTCAGCGGCGGATACGCCTTTCCCCGTCGTAATGTTAACAGTGCGGAGCTTGCCGTCCCACTGAACATCGCCTCCAAACGCTTCTCCGACAAAACGGGCGGGAGCTACCGTGAATCCGTTTACCAATTGAGCAGGAACCTCTAGCTCGACCGGTTTACCATTTTTGAACGCTTGGCGGTCGCCTATTTTCAGCGTGATCGTTGTATCTCCCTTGCGCCCTGTAGCAGTTTGAGCCGCGGCATCCCAAGTAACGGTAGCGCCCATCGCTTCAAAGATTGCCCTGAGCGGAGCTAATGTGCTACCTTGCCGGATTACCGGGGGCTGCTCATAGGCTTGAAGCTTTCCGTCCATGCGCACGGATACCTCGGATGAGAGTGGTGCAGAGCGTGTCGCTACCTTTTGACCGGAACGATTGTATACTTCCAGCTGCAGAGATGAGCCCTCGGGAACGCTGCCCGCTTCCAGCTCAATCCCGAAGGGAGGCTCGGTTTGGGTAGCAATCAGGCTGCCGTTGATCGAATAATCCAGCTTACCGATGTAAATATCGGGTATTTTCACCCAAGGCGTGATCTTCGTACGCTCCGAGAAGGTGTTTCCTTCCGGAAGCATCCTGATATGCCCTGTATTGTCCGCCGGTTTGGTTCCCTGCTCCACCTTCGTTAAGTAAAACGGTGAGGCAATCATCCGGCTGTACAGCTTCTTCATCGCATCGTTGGCGCCTAGCAAATAGTTGTTGCGGGACTCACGATCCTTGAGATCCACATTGAAGTACGTGATGGATTTCAGACGCGGATATTTGAGCGGCATAACCTCGTACAATCGGTGCAAATTCAGCAACCCATACTCCGTAAACGATTCCTGCGGAATATGCGCATAATGGGAAACGGCCGTCTCACTGATCATGAGTGGCTTCCTGTCCGAGTACGTCTTGTACAAATAATCGAGCCTTTCAATCGGCGTCGTAGCCTGCATATTGGCCTGCGCAGGATCACCGTTCTCATAAGGCTCCGTATACAAGCTGACACCGACCCAATCGACATAGTCGTCCCCAGGGTAATAGACATCCATCGAATAGGCCGGAACGTCCCCCGGGCTCCACACCATAGCTACATTCGGCGCCTCCTCGGCCATGACATCATGTACAAGCCGGAATTTTTCTATATATTTCTGCGGATCCCCATGCCACACAACCCAGTTTCCATTCATTTCACTGGCATAACGAAGGAAGATCGGAATGCCGGAAGCTTTGGCGGCGCGTGCCCATTCGCGAAGATAGGCATCATCCTGAACGGAATCCAAGCCGTTTCTCGGTTCCCAGGCAATCTGCAGCGCAGCGCCCGCTTCCTTGGCCCTCACGGCATATTGTTTAGGAAATGCGCCTCCAACCTGCGAATAAGCAAGGTAGAGCGCATGTTTTTTGCCGTACAACGACTCCGAGCGTGTAAAGTTATTTTGCATCGCAGGATCCTGCTCTGAGTACATGCCGATGTACATCCCGTACTCCGGCTCAAATTTGGCCAGTTTGCCGCTGGAGGGCAGCGCCTGCTTTTTCAGCTCGTCTACGTTGGACGTGGACATATAGAGCTCAGCAACAGTTCTTATTTGCTCCGCACGCTGCAGGTCGACGGCTCCCCAGTCTTTTCCAAACTTTAGCCAATACTCGTTCTCGAGCTCGTAATATACAATCGCATTCTCGTAATCATGAACACCGTCGTAATACTCGTCCAGTTTGCCGCTGAACAAAGCGGCACTCTGCCAATCGCTAATCGATGCGTAGTAGTCCACCAGGTACTTCCAGTGAGGAACTGCTTCCTCCGGATTCCCCCGTTCCACGGCAGCCTCCGCTGCCTTCCAGCGGTCCCAAATCGGGTCTGCCGATGCAGGAGAACCGCTTGCCAGCAAGCCTGCGGCAACAGCGACAACGAATACCATCCGGCTACAACGGCTGATGGTCTTGCGGATTCGTGACATGCAGCTAACCCCCTCCTCTTGCACAATTGATGATGCGCGGCCTTATAATTCCATGATATGTGCACCGTCGAACAAGAATATAAACTTGCCCGTCACCGGCCTGCGCCATATTTTCTCCACGGCCCTGGCGTATAAATCGAGCTGAAGCTGATACCTGTCACGGATAGCCTGGAGAGCAGCCGGTGTACTGCTTTTGACATGATCTGTTTTGTAATCCAGCAGTACAAGCCCCTGCCCCTCTTCAAATAAGCAGTCGATAACCCCTTGAAGTAAAATCGTTTCCTCGGAAGTCGCCTCATCCGTTCCTGCGTACACCTCCCGAGCGGGAAGACCATAGCTGAACGGAACCTCCCTATGGATTCTGGAAGCTTGAAGCAGTCTGCGGCCCAGCTCACTGTGGAAAAAGGTAACAATCACGTCAGCATCCACAACCTCGCTCTGCGCCTGCGTCAATAACTCTTTACGCACCATACGGGCTAGCGTTTCATGAACCTCTGCAAGGGTTGGTGCCTTGTCCATCGCTATATGCTGCATCACCGCATGAAACACGGTTCCGCGCTCGGCAGCATTCAGCTTGGTCTGCTCTAAAAATCTGGGACGGCGAACAATCGCCGGACGATAGGATGATGCCCCCTGGCCATAGCCAGTACTGAGCATGACTGCCTCCGGCTCATCGGATACCAGGTCCATCAGCCTGTGATGCTCTGATAATCGTTTCAGCTCCGTGACAGAAGTTTTGGATAGCAGAGTAGAAGCGGTTCCGTATCCATACTGCCACGCCAATCGGCTCCATACCTGGGAATCGAGCAAGTCTCCCCTATCCTCAACAGGCTCCAATCGAAGAACCGACTGCTTGCGTTCCCCACTCACTTCCGATGTGCCTGCCGCTTCCGCCCATCCGGCGAAACGTTCTTGTCGCAGCAGATGTATCTGCCATCGAGAGGGATCGTCTGACCAAACGGCAGGAATCCGGTTCGGCACTCCTGCATATTCGCGCAGTGCTGCTCCATCCGGATGACGCATTAATGCAGGGCCGATCCAATCCAAATAAGAACGAGCTTGCGCCACTGCGTCGTCAGGCAGCAGCTCCTCATTATGCTCCAAATAGCGCGACCACTTGCGCAGCAGCTTGTCCGTTCCCTTCACCGTTGCCAGAAGGTACAGCTTTTCTCTTGCCCGTGTCAGCGCAACATAAAGCACCCGCATTTCCTCTGCAAGCATCTCCATCCGCATTTTGCGTCGAATGGCCAGCCACGGCAAGGTTGGGTAGCTGATACGCGCCTGCGTGTCCATATACTTGGGTCCGAAACCAAGATCCTTGTGGACCATGAACGCATCCGTTAAATCCCTCTGGTTAAATTTTTTCGCCATGCCGGCAACAAATACAACGGGGAATTCAAGACCTTTACTTTTGTGAATCGACATGATGCGGACAACATCCTCCTGCTCACCAAGCGCACGCGCGGTCCCCAGGTCCCCTCCGCCGTCCTTCATCCGCTCGACAAAACGCAAAAACCGGAACAGCCCCCGGAACGATGTCGCTTCGTACTGCTTCGCCCTATCGTACAAAGCCCGAAGGTTGGCCTGCCGCTGCTGTCCTCCGGGCAGACCTCCTACGAAATCATAATATCCCGTTTCCCGATAAATCGCCCAAATTAGATCCGATAGTGACCCCTGCCGAGCTTCTTCTCTCCAAGCCTGAAGCTTTCTTAGAAACCTGCTCAGCTTCGCATAGGCGTCCTGAATCAGGCTCCCGGTGTCAGCCCCATCCATATCATGGTTCACTGACGAGCCTTGTACAGACGAGGTAAAGTCGTTCTGTAATAGCGCATCCCCCGCCGCTGCTTCTTTCCACCCTGCGTCCACGACTGAAAGGGCGGCATTCATACTTTCCATCCCATCCGAATTATCGCTTTCCATTCCCTTTCCATAGAATCGGACCGCATCATAGAACGCCCTGTGCTTGCCCGCAATACGAATTTGAGCCAACTGCTCCTCGCTCAGCTGTACAATCGGGGAACGAAGCACAGCAGCAAGTGGTATATCCTGATAAGGGTTATCAATGATTTGGAGAAGGGATAGCAGCACCTCTACCTCTGTAGCCGAAAAATAACCGCTATTCAGCTCTGCATACGCAGGAATTCCCTGCTGCTTGAGCTCTTCAATGATTACGGGAGACCATTGCTGGGTGGCTCTTAGCAAAATCACCACATCCCGGAACGTAATACTCCTCAGACCGCCTGAAGACTTATCCAATACTTGAAATGCCGGCTTCCCTCCGTCGCCCAGCAGTTCCCGAATTTGTTGAGCGATCATCCGAGCTTCCAGTTGCGCCGTCTCAAGCTCCTTCGCTTCATTCACCGAATCGGCATCCGTACCTTGGACGGCAGCATCATCTGCTCCGGACGCTTCCGCAGCCTCTACGCTTTCCTCATCTCCTTGCTCCACGTCAGAACGATCTACCAGCAGCAGCTCCGCCGCCGGAGAGCCGTTCGTCATCTCCTGCCAATCCGGATAATAGACTGCACCATAGACCAGCTCAGCCCTTGCATCATAAGCAATCTCGCCTACCGTTTCGCCCATGATCTGCTTGAATATAAAATTAACCCCATCTACCACCGAGCGGCGGCTGCGGAAATTTTTGGCCAAATCAATTTTTTGCCCCGGAACGGTTCCGTCGTTCGAATAGCTCTTGTATTTCTCCAGAAAAAGTCCCGGCTCCGCCAAACGGAAACGGTATATACTCTGTTTGACATCCCCTACCATAAACCGGTTTCCCGGCGCTTCCCGGGAAATCAGGGCAACGATTGCCTCCTGAACACGGTTCGTGTCCTGGTATTCGTCCAGCAGCACCTCAACGAAACGATCTCGATACTGCAATGCGGCAGTGGACGGCTGCAGTTCTTCTGAATCGTCCGCCGTACCCTCAGACAATATGCGTAAACAAAAATGCTCCAAATCACCGAAATCAACTAATCCCTTCGATTGTTTACCTTCCTGATAGCGACGGCCGAATTCTATGACCAGTTCCACCAGGGCCGACATCAGAGGGGCAAGCACGCTTAATTCTTCAGCATATTGCTCGGTCGTCCGTTCAAACAGCTCCTCCTTGAGACCGAAAAGCTGCTCCTTCGCTTTATTCCTAAGCTCCTTCACTTGCTCCTGAAGCTCTTTATCATATTGGTCTCCCTTACACGGCTTCAGCTTGCCGAATCCCGCCCCTTGAAAAGAATCGTAAAGATGGGTCCATGAATAGCCGGCCACCTGCTGAAGATAGGCGACGGTATCCAAATCCTCTCGCAGATTATGCAAATAAGGAGCAGGCCCGCCGGGTGATTCGGCAAGCTGCACCGCTTCTTTTAATGTCGTAGCGATCCCTTCCAGCTCCAGCTGAACAGACATGAGCAGACTAGGAATCCAAGGATTATCAGATTCGGAAGCACCATCACCGGTCATTCCCCGGTTGAACATAGCAGCCATTTCCCTCAACCAGCGGGCCGGGTCGGGATGACTCCGCGACTCATCGTAAAGGCGCTGAACGAGGCGGTAAAGGGCATCGTCGCTCTTTTCCCCGCCAAACCATTCGACCAAATGCCAAAAGTCGCTTTGTTCCGTCGCAGCCCCATACTGCTCCTCAAATAGCTCTTCGATCAAATCTTGACGCATCAGCTCGCTTTCCGTTTCATTCGCGATTCGGAAGCAGGGGTCCAAGCCTATTCGTTGGTAATGCGTTTGGATAACCTCGAGGCAAAAGGAGTGCAGTGTTGTAATCGAAGCTCTGGCTATAAGAGCCAGCTGCCTTCGAATATGATCCGAGGCCGGATTGCGCTCCAGAGCCTTTTCCAGAGCCTCACTGATCCTGTGACGCATTTCTGCGGCTGCCGCCTTCGTAAAGGTCGCAACTAAGAGGCGGTCCACATCCACCGGAGACTGCTCATCGGATATTTTACGTATAATGCGTTCAACGAGCACTGCCGTTTTACCGGAGCCCGCTGCCGCAGCAACCAGCATATCATGGCCATGAATCGCTATGGCGTCCCATTGATCATCCGTCCAGGTGCTTCCCTCCGGCTTTTGGATTTTGTCGATCATTCCTGTGTCCCCCCGTCTCTACCATCCACTCTGCTCTGCTGCTGTACTTCCTCCCCTGATTCCTCTTCCCCCATGTCAACAAATGATTGAACAGGGTCCAGTGCCGCCTTCACCGATCTGGCAGGACGGAAAGGAACCAGCTTCGGCTTCTCCGCATGGGAGCCATTCAGCTTAAGCTGCTCGCTCATCAATTCGAGCGCCCGCTCCTTTCCGATAGGTTTCAATACGTTCGGACGGTTGGCCTCGAATTGATTGTCGAACTGGCAGACAGGCTTAAAGGAACAAAACGTACACGGCATCTCCTGTCCCATGCGATAAGGCTCAATGCTGATTTCACCGCCGGTCATCGATTCCCCGATGCCTTTAATCGTTCCCCGTACATAATCGCGAAGCACATTCCACTGCGTATCATCGGCTACGGAGGAAGATTTATAAAAGCTGCCGTCATTTTTCAATGCTACGGGGATCAGTTGCGAGTGACCGCTGGAACCGACGAGCGCAGCGTCCATCAACTGCGCCGTTTCGGCGTCCGCACGAACCAGGCCTCTCATTTTAAACCGCTTGCGCAGCTCCTCGTCCGCTTTTTCCGGTGAAATCCGGTTTTTCATCTGCAGCAGAGGATTATGTACATGGAAATACAAAACGCCTGCTGGCTTCGCCCCTGTACCCAGCCATGTCTCGGAATGCGTCAATATGACATCCAAGTAGGTCAGCATTTGCAGGGAAAGACCGTAATACACTTCGGATAAGAGCAGTGCAGTCGGACTTGATTTGTAATCGATCACTCGAAGAAGCGTCCCCTGCTCGGTACTCGCCCGGTCTACCCGGTCAATTCGCCCCCGAACGTCCATCCGAATGCCATTATCCAATACATAGCTTAACGGCGGAATCGTTTGCCCCGCACCGAACCCGATTTCCAAACCAACAGGAACGAATTGTCCTCTGCGGGCATGTTCTCCCAGCATCATCGCCGCACGGCCTACTACCTGCTTCAGCTTGCGCGCAATGTAATGGTGACGCTTGGAGCTGAACAAAATTTCGCTTTGCAGCCTTGGCGCCAGTAAATCGACTACATTTTCCGCTTTCCTGAAGCAATCCTCCGCCGTAAGGCCCCCCCAATCCGTTCCTTCCTTCACAATCTGCTCGGCGAACAAGCTTAATGCCGCGTGAAACAGTTGACCGATATCCGGCGCTTCCAGCCGGTAAATCCGCCTCTCCTGAAGCTTAAGGCCGTGGGAAGCAAATTGAGAAAAAGGACAGGCCACGAACCGTTCCATACGCGATACGCTGGTCAGCACATGCTCTCCGTACAAAAGCCTGCTCGTGACAGGACTTAACGGCTTCGCTTCGTTGGTGAAGAGCAGTGCCTGAAGCATCGAGCGAAGTCTCGCTCCCCAGCCCGGCTGAGCTACAAGCCAGTTGTAGACCGACCACCAGACTCCCGACATCGGCTCGCCCTTCATCCACTGCTTCAGCTGGACGATTAAGTAGGACATCGTCTTTCCCGGGTGGGCAACATAGCTGAGCTGGTCCGTCAAGCTCATCGTCCCTGCGGGCTCGCTCATCAGCAGCCGTTCCTTCACAAAAGGAAACATCCGCTTCATTTGCCGAATCATGTCCGACGGCAGCAGTGACTTCCCCTCCTCATCCGCCAACGGATAGCTTAGCCACAGGCATTCGGAAGGTGTGCAGAACGCACAGTAGATCAGGAACTGCTCGTCCAGCAGCTTTCTTCGGGCACCTTCTGCCATCGGAAGCCCGGCATCGGTCAAAGCCTCCCTCTCCTGCTCCGAGATAACGCTGTCTTCGTTGATTTTGGACGGGATAACCCCCTCGTTTACACCAAGGACAAATACATGCTTCACATGGCCGGTGCGGGTCCGATCCATGCTGCCGACCAGTACCTGATCCAGCGATGGAGGCACCAGACCAAGCCGTATACTCTCCATCCCCGTTTCCAGCAGCTGTGCAAAAGTATCCGTGGATACCTCCTCGCCACCCATCAGTTCGACCAATTGGTCGAACATATCGATGATCCGGTCCCATACCTGGGAGTGCTCCCTGGCTTTCTCTGGCTGTCCTGCATGAATTGAAGCTTGGCTCCAGCTTTCCAGCCGGTCCGGCACCTTCACTTCTATAAGCAGCCCGTAGAGCGATTCTACCTTGTCTTGAACGGTCTTGGAGCGTCTCATACGCTCCTGGAATGCAAACAGCGGCTCGGCAATACTTTGCCGGCTGCGATGGATGAACCGCAGCTGAGCGGCCTCCGATTCGCTGGCAGACGCTTCCGGCTGCTCCAAACTGGTGCGCAGCGAATAGGTCCATGGCTTGCCGTCGTACCAACGGGAGCCTTGAATCCCGAAAGCCAGCACGTAATTTTCCAGCTGATCCATGGCATGGCGATCCAGCACCGGTTCATCCGGCTCCTGCAAAATCTTCTGTCCGGTTTCGTGATGAGGCAGAGGCAGGAAAAAGTCGGTTTTCACACAGCGGAATACGGCATCATACTTCCAATAATGCAAGATCACCTCCAAGGATGAGCGGATCAGCTCAACCAGCGGATGATGCATCACTGTTCTTTTTTGATCGAAAAAGTGGGGAATGTTCAAATCCGTAAATGTACCGGCCAGCAGGTCTCCATAAGCCTCGACATTTCTAACCGTTACCGCAATATCCCGATATCGAATCTGACGATCGCGTACCAGCTGCAAAATATCGCGGGCAACCCCCTCGACCTCTGCTCTTCGGTTTACAGATGCCGAAAGGCGGACGCCCGTTTCTTCCGCAGCAGCACCCGCGGCCGGCTGATAAGGCTTCTTGAGCCGCTGCTCCATGGCGTTCTCCATGTAGACGAGCATCGGGCTTTCCCGGAAGCGGACAGGCGGCTGTGACGGAAGCATGATCGATTCATGAGCTGCAATATCCAGCCGATCCAGCCTTTCACGAAGCTGCAGCAAAGTGCGGGCCGTCGGGTGAAACAGTTCAAGCTCGTGGAGCCTGTCTCCCAGCTGATAGTCCCGATCAAGGCATAAAGTCATCGTAACGTCCGTACAGGCAGCAGCGAGTCGTTCAACGACCGCCATCTCTTGAGGGGTAAATCCGTGAAAACCGTCAATCCAGCATTCAGCTTCCCGGACATAATCCGACTCGGGAAGCTGAGAGGCGAGCAGTGTCAGGAAGTCCTCTCCATCCAAATAAGCTTGAGAAAGCTCCGTCTCGAATTCCCTGTATATCAAATTCAAATCATGAAGCTTGTCCTCCAGCATGATGGAATGCATGGAGGATTGATTCAGGAATGAAGAAAATCCGTCGGCCGTTATGCAGTATCTTTTGAACTCTTTAAACAAGTCACTGATCTTCTCTATAAAACCCATCTGATCGACTGAATTGGAGAACAGCTTCAGATGCTGGCGGTGCTTATGTAAAATTTTGTGCAAAAGCAGCTTTTTCCCGGTATCGTCGATCGGCAAACGGGCAGTGCCCCCAACCTCCTGCATCACGCGCCAGGCAAGCCGTCGGAAGCTGAGCACCTGAGCACGCAGAGTCCCGCCCAGCTCGGGCGTTGAAGCAAGCGCATACTCGGCTTGGAAGGTAGCCTGTTCGGGCACCAACAGGATCAACGGGCGCCCATTCGGCGATTCCACCAGCGTTTCTTTCAACTTGCGCAAGCAGTACTCGCTCTTTCCGCTTCCCGCTCTTCCCAAGACAAAACGTACAGCCATAGTTGATTCCTCCTGCCTTATTGCACCTGTATACGATTTCCCTTAACTCTATTATTCTACCAAAAATTCCGATTCATAGGGTAAGGGATGTTTTGGATTCAATTATATCACAAAACAATAGAACAAGAACACTTGTTCTATTCTCTCTTTTATTATAAAATAATACCCATCCATTCACCGCAGGAGGCTGGGACCATGAAGCAAGATACTCATTGGGAAGACGAATTTAGGGCGGCTGTCCGACAATCCTCCGTTCAAGGAATAACTGAGATACTGCGCAACGCTATGAAGGCCGCAGTCCTTGCAGGAAAACGGGAGCAGACAGTCAAACATCGGGCACTGCTGCTGATCGAAGATGAGTGCAGCGGAAATCCCCAGCTGCTCCATCCATTGACCGATGTATTGGCTAACTTGCAGCAAGAAACGGCGCAAGAGCTTGCCGTATTTCTCCTGGTCAGCCTGTATCCGCATTCTCCCGCCTCAGCCATTGCCAGATTGAAGCAATTGGCCAATAGCGCTTTCAAAAGTGTCCGCGAATGGACCGCACACGCTTGCGGCACATTACTCAGCAGGCATTTCGATTCCTTCTATCCGGAATTAACTCAATGGATTACGGATCCCTCACCCTTCATACGTCGTACGGCTCTTATTTCGGCCAAGCTTGCCGCAAAGCCAGGAAACCCCGCCCTGGCGGAGCAGCTGCTGGATCTAATCGAGCCGCTGCTTTACGATAAGCATTCAGAAATAAGAAAACAGCTCGGAGCAGCTGTCATCGGGGACGGATTCCTTCGAGTTTACCCTGAACAGACAAAACGTCGTTTAGAGCATTGGATTCTCCTGGATTCACCTGTTGTCCGCTTGCATATCGCCAAGCTTTTCTCTTCAGCCGAGGCCGTTACGCAATGGGAACGCATTCGCCCGTTGTTCGAGCAGCTTAGGTCAGACCAGAATGCGGCCGTGCAAAAAGCCGTACAGAGCGCCGTCCACCATTTGGCCAAGCGCTTACCTTCAGAGCCTCTGCTTCACATCACTGAACCCGTCCAGGGCTCTCGAATCAGTTAATTCCTATGGCTGCGCTGTTTTCACGAGGCTTATCTGGTCAATCTGCACAAAAAAAGGCGAGCACCCACGACTAAAGGTGCACGCCCGCCAATATATTGTCGAATTAACCTTGCAGCCAAACCGTTTTGGCCGCCACCGGTTCGCGCTTCCCATGCGGCTGCTGGATATCAGGATAGCCTAAATAAATAAGGCCGACCACTTCCTCCGCATCGGCAAGACCGAAAGCTTGCTTCATTCGAGGATGATACATAGGCTCGCCTGAGCGCCATATCGCGCCCAGCCCCATCGCATGGGCCGCAAGCAGCATATTTTGTACCGCCGAATGGACAGCGGCGAACTCTTCCATCCGGTTTACCCCGGGTGCATTCGATGGTGAAACTGCAGCCGCAATCACAACAGGCGCACGAAACGCCTTGCTTCCGTGCTTCGCACGGAGAGCTGCTTCCTCGTCTTCAGCAACGACGCCTCGACTATGTTCAACGGCTATATCTGCATAAGCTTCCGCCAGAATCCGTCTTCCCTCTCCGACCATCACATAGAATCGCCATGGCTCCGTTGCATGATGACTGGGTGCCCAAGCAGCCGCTTCGAGCAGCGTCTCAATGATCTCCTTGGCAATAGGCTCCTGCTTGACCCGCCCGATACTGCGGCGTCCCCGAATCGCCTCTCCCAGACCCATGGATAAAGATATAGGTTGGTTCATGGTATCCCCCTCTCCATCGAGAACAATTATCAATAACATTATAAAACCGCCCTCTCTGTAAGTAAGAAAGACGGTTTATATAAGTCTATTTACTGCGCACCTCAAATATGGCAAATTTCAGATAATGACCTTCATCCACCCCAAGAATGCGCGGATGATCTTTCCCGGCACCCCTGAATTCAATCAAACGAAGCGTCTTCTTCGCATCGATGGCCGCCGCATGAATCGTCTCAAGAAAGAGATCCGGCTTCATATGGTAAGAGCAGCTCGCCGTTACCAAATAGCCGCCTTCATTGACCAGTTTCATCCCGTGAAGGTTAATATCCTTATAGCCGCGGCAAGCCCCTTCCACTGCGCTGCGTGTTTTGGCAAAGGCAGGCGGGTCCAATATGACAACATCCCACGTTCGGCTTTTACTCTGGAGCGGCTGGGAGGTGTCCACTTTCTTCTTATCTGCTTGACCGCGCTCCAGGCGGAGCTCCAACCCTTTCACCTGCTCGCGCAAGTATTCGAAGGCATCCGCCACAACGAATTCTACCCGATCCTCAAAACCGTTCAGCTTTACGTTCGTTCTCGCGCTTTCGATCGCATGCTCCGAAATATCCAGGCATGTCACTTTTTTAGCGCCGTATTTGCAGGCGTTTAAAGTGAAGCTTCCTGTATGGGAGAAGCATTCCAGCACCGTCGCGCCATCCCAGTAGGGGAAAGTCACTACCTTGCCGTTGGCGTTGACAGGGGCCTGAATCATTTGTTCCGAGCCATCGTCCGCAGGCATCTCTTTGAGCTCAATCCCGCCCCGCTTCCCCCAGCCCGTCATTAAGGGAGCAATAGCCGCGCGATTTTCACGCTGATCGAAGAAATAGCCCGTTTTCTGACCTTCCTTGATGTCAATTTCCAGCTTCAAGCCGTTCTCCGTTATGAGTACGTGCTGAGGACATTCCCCATACAGCAGTCCCGTTGTCTGCTCCAGTCCCTCCAGCTCCCGTACCGATACATCGCTCCGTTCATAGATTCCTGCCGGCTTTACAACCTCCGCCAATGCAGAGACAATCTGATCCCGAACACGGTCCATGCCAAGCGTGAGCAGCTGCACAACCAATATATTTTCAAACCGGTCAACAATCAAGCCAGGCAAAAAGTCCGCTTCTCCATAGACGAAACGATACGATAAGGCACCCGGTAAAAACCGCTCTCTCTGCTCCAGGCAGCGCCGGAACCGCTCGACAAAAAATTCATGGGTCATTTCCGTTACCGGCTCGTAAGCAACAACTCGAACGGTGATTTGCGATTTCGGATTCCAGTACCCCGTTGCAAGAAATTGTCCCAAATGGTTATGAACCCCGACGAGCTGCCCTGGAGCAGGCGTCCCCTCGATCCGCTCCACTTCGGATTGGTATACCCAAGGATGGCCCGCTTCCAGCCGTTTCTTTCTTTTCTTATCCAAAAATACTGCTGCCACTTCGGTTCCTCCTGAACTGTAACTGCTTCTTATCTAATAGGACGCATGATCCGAGACGCCTTTCATAATAGCCACACCGGAGCTCGTCCCGAGTCTCGTCGCCCCTGCTTCAATCATTTGTAAAGCCGTAGCCAGGTCGCGTACGCCGCCTGACGCTTTAACTCCGGTTTGTGCCGATACATTCGCACGCATCAACCGAATATCATCAACCGTTGCGCCTCCGGGACCAAAGCCTGTTGAAGTTTTCACATAATGAGCGCCCGCTTCCTCCGAAAGACGGCAAGCAGCCTTTTTCTGCTCCTCGTTCAGAAAACCCGTTTCAAAAATCACTTTCACGATGGCCTGTCCCTCTACCGCTTTCACTACAGCCCGAATGTCCTCTCGCACGGCATCATAGCTGCCTTCCAGCAGCTGGCCGATCTGCAGAACCATATCAATCTCGTTTGCGCCGGCCTCAGCCGCTCTAGCGGCCTCGTAAGCTTTTACAGCACTAGCGTTGGCTCCCAAAGGAAAGCCGCACACAACACTGATCTTCACACCGCTGCCCTCTAGCAGCTGCTTACACGTTGGCACCCATACACCGTTGACACATACGCTGTAAAATTGGTATTCCTTTGCTTCTTCACACAGCTTGGAAATGGCTTGCGCATTGGCATCCGCCTTCAACAGCGTATGATCTATGTAGGAAGGGATACGCTTTACATCCATTGCTGCGTTGTTGCCTGCTTCACTCATTTCAATTCACCTCATAACCTAAGGATTGGAGTGCTTTTTTCAATACGGAATCGTTGTTGCCGTAACCGGCATGCTTCTGCTGATGCCAGGCCTCCAGCGGTTCGAGCCATTCCACGCCGCGTATTTCCTCTACCTGCGCATGTAGGTCTCCGCCCGTCGCCTCGACCAAATAATAATGAACCTCTTTATCGACCAACCCGATGCCTGACATGGTGAACTGATACTTAATGGTTTCCAAAGGCTTCACAATCGCTCCGACAATGCCCGTTTCCTCCAAAATCTCCCGTAAGGCCGTCTGTTCAACGGTTTCACCGGGCTCCATTTTCCCTTTGGGAAGCGTGATTTTGCCGTAACGATCCTGAATCATTTGCACCTGCGTCTCCTGATTATGCTTACGAAAGACAACACCGCCAGCGGAGATTTCTTTCATACCTTCAACCATCCTTTCCATGTCCGAGCCATGATGCATGTACAATACAACCATACCCGTCCTATCCACCGAGAAAGAAGAAGGATTTCATCCTTAAACCTAGAATGAAATCCCCAATTCTCAGACTTGCTACACGATTAATGCTTTGGAAGCTGCAAAAGGCTGCACAACGCGAACCAATTGGCCTCTGGACTCATTAACCCCGGCTTGATTCACCTTCACCTGAACGACGCTTCCGATCAAATCCTCGCTGCCCTCAAACACCAGCTGCAAGTAGTTGTCCGAGTACCCCATAATGAGACCTTTACCCGGTTCACCCTTATGAGCCCGTTCAGGAATAACCTCCAGCACCTGGCCTTCGAACTGCTTGGCATAGCTCAATTGCATACGCTCGGACAGATCGATCAGCTCGTGTACACGGCTATTTTTCAGTTCTTCATCAATTTGGTCTTCCATGCGGGCCGCAGGCGTGCCCGTACGCTTGGAATAAGGGAATACGTGCATTTCAGAGAACTGCATTTGCTCCATAAAGCGGTATCCAGCACGGAACATCTCTTCGGTTTCCCCCGGGAAACCAACGATGACATCGGTAGTAATCGCTACGCCCGGCATAATTTTGTGAATCCGTTCGATTTTGCCGCCGAATTCAGCTGTGGTGTACTTACGGCGCATTCGGGCTAACACGCTGTCATCCCCCGCTTGCAGCGGAATATGCAAATGACGGCACATTTTATCCGAACCGTTCAGTACGTCCAGCACCTCGTCCGTAATTTGGCTCGCTTCGATCGAACTGATACGAATACGCTTCAGCCCGTCCACTTTATCCAGATCCCAGAGCAGCTTTGCCAAGCTGTAGTTCTCCATATCTTCCCCGTAGCCGCCGGTATGAATACCTGTCAGCACAATTTCCTGATATCCTGCGTCAACCAGCATATGTGCTTGCTTGATGACACTTTCCGGTTCCCGGCTGCGCATCAAGCCGCGGGACCACGGAATGATACAGAAGGTGCAAAAATTGTTGCAGCCCTCTTGAATTTTCAGAAATGCGCGCGTCCGATCGGCAAAATCCGGCACGTCCAGCTCCTCGAACTGCCGTGTCTTCATAATATTGCGCACCGCATTGATCGGCTGGCGCTCCTGCTGGAGCTGCTGTACGTAAGGCATGATTTTATCACGGTCCTGCGTACCGATAACCAGATCCACACCCGGAATGGCCATAATTTCGGCCGGGGACGTCTGCGCATAGCAACCGGTAACGGCTACAATAGCCTCCGGATTACGGCGAATGGCGCGACGAATCATCTGCCTGCTCTTCTTATCGCCCGTGTTCGTAACGGTACAAGTGTTAATAACATATACGTCCGCTGTCGATTCAAAATCCACCTGCTCATAGCCATCCTGCTTGAACAGCTGCCAAATCGCTTCCGTATCGTAAAAGTTGACTTTACAGCCCAGCGTATGAAACGCAACTGTAGGCATCTTCGTTATCCTCCCATCTCTCCGGATTCGTACAAAATGCACGTGAGACCCACCATAGCGGCCGTCTCCGTTCGTAATATGCGGCGTCCCAAGCTGACGGACCGGCACCCTGCCGCTTCTGCGGCGGCGATCTCCTGCTCACTGAAGCCCCCTTCGGGCCCAATGATGAGCAGCAGCTTTATGCGGTCGTTCACGCCATTGGTTTGAAGCTTTGCAGGGGTGCCCTGCTCCGCCGTATCTATACGAATCGCTTTTCCTTTGGACAAAGCTTCTTGAATCTGGTGCTTTAACTGTAAGCCGTTTTCCTTCTCGTAGCAAATCCATGCGGCATCCGCCTGTCCGGCAAGCTGCAGCAGCTGCTTCCATGAAAGAGGTGCTTCTACGGTAGGCACCCGGTTGCGATGCGCCTGCTCCGCCGCTTCCTTGGCAATTTTTTGCCAGCGTTCGATACGCTTGCTTTCTTTTTTCGCATCCAACTGGACAACGGTCCGCTCCGATACAAAAGGAATGAATCGATCGGCTCCGATTTCGGTTCCTTTTTGAATAACCAGCTCCATCTTGTCGCCTTTGGGCAAGCTCTGGGCAATCCACACCTCAACAGCCGGCTCACGGTCCATAGGCAGACTCTCGACAATATCCGCTACGACCCGGTCTTTCTCCGGCTCCCGGATACGAACCAGAGCCTCCCGGTTGACACCGTCACTCACGATCACCTGATCACCGGCCTTAGCCCGCATGACACGTATCAAATGATGGGCGTCATCCCCTGCAATCGTAACCGAGTCTTCATGAAACCATTCAGGGCTTATAAAATAACGCTGCATGTTCTTCTCTACTTTCGTGATGATCTACAGGTTGAAGCATGAAAATATCAAATTTCATCATACAACTTTTCGAATGAAAAAGCCACCGTTAACAATAATCTCCAATCGTTCAAAGAACGCTTCAAGAAGGTGGCCAATCAGCCGCTACCCCCTGCCGAACAGAAGGGATACAATATAGTTAAACGCGTTCAAAATATCCCACTGCCATGCAAAAATCGGGCCGAGCGTCACGTTGCGGATCGGCTGAATAAAGAACATTAGCAAAATAATATAAAACAGCCATTGCTCATGCTCCTTGACCTTGGCCATCCAAGCGCGGGGCAGCAAATCCTCCACAATCCGGTACCCGTCAAGAGGAGGCAGCGGGATCAGGTTTAAGATGAACAAGAAAATATTTTGCATAATCATATAAGTCAAAAATAATTGAATCGCCATCTGCACGCCCGTAGACATCGTTTCGAGCAGATGATTTTTTTGCAGCAAATATAAAACGATGATGCTTATAAAGCCAAGGACCAGATTGCTGACCGGGCCGGCCAAAGAAACGATAATGCCCATCAATCGGGGGTTCTTAAAACGCGAACGGTTCACCAGAACCGGCCTTGCCCATCCGATGCCTATGATAAGAAAAAAGATCATGCCGAGCCAATCCACATGGGCTCTCGGGTTCAAGGTCAATCTGCCCATGGATCGGGGCGTAGGATCCCCGAACCGGTCCGCAAAAAAAGCATGGGCAAACTCATGGACTGCAAACCCAATGAGAAGAACGACAAACACAAAAGGCATGTGACTGACCGGGTAAGGTAAGAAGGAGCTCCAATCCATGAATGAACCACCTACGGCTTTCTAGCAATAATGACGACCCAATCCTGGTCTTCGTGGCGGTCGGTCACAGTAAATCCAACCTCTGTCAGCCCTTTTTCCACATCGTCCTGCTTGCTCTTAATCACTCCCGAAACGACATATGTGCCGCCCGATGCCAATACGTCATATACATCCTTGACGAACAGCAATATAATTTCGGCCAAAATGTTCGCTACGACGACCTGTACCGGAAGCTTAACACCTAAAGCGGCTGCCGCAGACGGGTTGGATTCAGCAGAAGCACCCTCGCGGAGCACGCCGAGCAGATCACTCAATTTTATCGTGATATCGTTGTCCAGTCCGTTCAGACGGGTGTTCTCCGTTGCACTGGACACCGCTACCGGGTCCAGGTCAAGCGCTAATACATGCTTCGCCCCAAGCTTCGCAGCAGCTATTGCCAGAACGCCGGAGCCGGTTCCTACATCAATGACATCATCGCCTTGTCGGATGACCTTCTCTAATGTTTTCAGACACAATGAGGTGGTGGCATGCGTACCTGTGCCGAACGCCATTCCAGGGTCCAGCTCGATGATCAGCTCGTCCGGTTCTGGAGTATATTCCTCCCACGTCGGTTTGATCGTCATCCGATCCGTGATACGAAGCGGCTTGAAATATTGCTTCCAGTTGTTCGCCCAATCCTCATCGTCAACCTCCTTCAGCTCAAAGGTTGGATTGCCCGTATCAATATCGAATTCGGTTAACTGAGCTACCGAAGCCTGTAACTGCTCCATGACGGATTCCATATCTGTTCCTTCCGAGAAATAACCTTTAATCTCGGCGCGTCCTTCAGGAATATCGTTAAGCGGCTTTTCATACCATTGTCCAAGGGACGTATCTCTTTCTTTGTTCAGCGTGCCCGATTCTTCAATCGCAACGCCGCCGGCTCCGAGCTCATGTATAAAGTTCGAAATCATCTCAATCGCTTCTTCTGTCGTATGTACCGTTACTTCATGCCAACGCATGTTCAAATCCTCCCTAAACTTTCATCTCTTCAAAAGCACATGATTACCAGTATACAATAAATTGGCAAAACAAAAAAGCTTCCATCCAAAGGAAGCTTTAAGGTAGCTTATATTTTCCCGCCGGCCTCACGTATGACACGGAGCGCCTGTTCCTCATAATGCTCGTCGACAATAACCGTCATGATCGTGTCGAGCCGGTTCTCTTCATCATATTCTCCGCCATTCGACAATCCGCTTGCGTCCACGCTGGCGGCAGCCATCACGCCACCGATTGGAGCTGGATTGTCCGAGCCCAACGTCAAATAAGCAAGCCCCGGAAAGCTTCCGGTCACCGGGTTCACACTTTGCCCCACCTCTGCACCATGCAGCTCTCCGATGCGATCTACGCTCACTTCGGCAACGCGTAGCGCTCGTAGCTTCGGAACAATACTTTCCGCTTCAGCGGGGGAATGAAAATAGGCTAAAATATTTTTCTCACCCATTTGATCTCACCTCCGTTCCATCATCCAAAAGAAGAGTTGCTTTTGCTTAAGATTGCTGTCTGGCGTCCGCTTCTTTGGAACGCTCCAATGCTTCCAGATCCTCGTTGTCCGCGGCCTCCGAGCTGAATTCTACATCTTCATTTTTCGCTATAGGCAATTGACGGTGGTTTTGTTGAAATTGTTCTTTGGATTGTTTGACCATTTTATTTCCTCCCGCATGTTCGTTTGAATAGGACAAATGACAAAATGAGCCTCATTACAGCCTTTGGTTATTGTCTTCACTTTCCTTAAGTCCTATACAATGCAGGATATATAAAAAAAACACACCCACGGGGCAGTTCGCTCCCTGGATGTGCATCTCTTAAGATAAGGAAAATGATTAATCGCCCAGAATGGCTTTTTTCATACGTTCAAAGATGGATTGGTGCTGCTCATGCGTATGTTCGCCGCTCTGGCGGGCAAATTCACGCAGATGCTCCCTCTGCTCCTCACTTAGGTTGGTTGGAGTCACCACAACCACCTTCACGTGCTGATCTCCTTGACCGTAGCCTCTTAACCGGGGAACGCCTTTTCCTTTCAAGCGGAAGTACGTATCGGTTTGGGTGCCTGCCGGAATTTTCAGCTTTACTTTCTCCGTCAGCGTAGGAATCTCAATCTCGTCTCCAAGCGCAGCTTGGGCGAAGGTTAAAGGAATTTCACAATAAATATCATCATTCTCGCGCTCGAAGAAATCATGCGGTTTCACCCGGATGACTACGAACAAATCGCCTGAAGGACCGCCGCGGCTTCCTGCTTCCCCTTCTCCGGAAACACGAAGCTGAGCTCCTTCGTCCACACCCGCAGGGATGTTCAAATGGATTGTACGCTGCTTCTTCACTTTGCCCGAGCCGTGGCAAGTGCCGCATTTGTCCTTGATCGTTACGCCTTGCCCGTTGCAGGCCGAACACACTCTCCGGTTAACAATGCGTCCGAATGCGGTATTTTGTACAACCTCCTGTTGGCCGCTGCCATGGCATACGGTACACGTTTCCGGTTTTGTGCCGGGCTTGGCGCCGTTTCCGTGACACGTTTCGCACGTTTCCGTTCTTGGAATTTGAATATCCAGCTCTTTCCCGAACACGGCTTCCTTGAATTCAATGGTAAGCGTGTATTGGAGATCATTCCCCCGCTGAGGCGCATTCGGGTTCCGACGCTGCCCTCCGCCGCCGCCAAAGAACATATCAAATAAATCGCCAAAGCCGCCGAAATCCGCATTGCCGCCGTTAAAGCCGCCGCCCATCCCCTGATTCGGGTCCACATGACCAAAACGGTCATACTGCGCTTTCTTCTGGTCGTCACTTAATACATCGTAAGCTTCTTTGGCTTCCTTAAATTTCTGTTCCGCATCCGCTGCTTTATTTACATCCGGATGGAACTTGCGAGCCATTTGCCGATAAGCTTTCTTGATATCGTCTTGCGAAGCATCCTTGCCTAGACCAAGTACCTCGTAATAATCGCGTTTACTCATCGTTCCACTCCCATCTTTCAAACCACACCAACCATCAAAAACCAATTATACTTTTTATTCCGAAGATATGCCACCTGGAAAGATGGCAAAATCGTATCCTAGAGCAAAGGGAAAGTCAAAGCCAATAAATGGCTTTGACTCTTGTTCAAGCTATGTCATGCTGCTTAGTAAAAATTAGTTTTGCTTCTTATCGTCTACAACTTCGTAATCTGCGTCAACGACGTTGTCTTTTTTCGCGCTGCCTTCAGCTGCTCCAGCTTCCCCGGCTTGCTGTTGTTGAGCGGCTTGCTCATACAGCTTAACGGACAATTGCTGAACCACTTCCGTCAACTCGTCGGTAGCTGCTTTAATTTCATCCAAGTTGTCGCCTTGAAGCGCCTTTTGGACTTTTTCTTTCGCTGCATTCGCTTTGTCGATTTCAGCTTGGTCCACTTTATCTCCAAGATCTTTAATCGTTTTATCAACCGAATAAACCAATTGGTCGGCATTGTTACGTGCTTCAACCAATTCTTTACGTTTGCGGTCTTCCTCAGCGTGAGCCTCGGCATCCTTCATCATGCGCTCCACTTCTTCATCGGACAAGCCGCTGGAGGACGTGATCGTAATTTTTTGGCTTTTGCCCGTACCTTTATCCAATGCATTTACATTAACGATCCCGTTGGCATCGATGTCGAAAGTAACTTCGATTTGTGGTACGCCGCGTGGTGCCGGAGGAATATCTCCCAGGATAAAGCGTCCCAGTGTTTTATTATCGTTAGCCATCGAGCGTTCGCCTTGCAGAACGTGAATTTCTACGCTAGGCTGGCTGTCGGCATACGTTGTGAATACTTGGGATTTGGTTGTAGGAATCGTTGTATTGCGGTCGATCATTTTGGTGAACACGCCGCCCGCAGTTTCGATACCCAAGGACAATGGAGTGACGTCCAGCAAGACAACATCCTTTACATCGCCAGTCAGTACGCCCGCTTGAACCGCAGCACCCAAGGCTACAACCTCATCCGGGTTTACGCCTTTGTGAGGCTCTTTGCCAATCAAACGTTTTACCGCTTCTTGAACTGCAGGAATACGAGTCGAACCCCCGACAAGAACAACCTTATCGATTTGGTTCGCAGACAAGCCTGCATCGCTCAATGCTTGGCGAGTCGGGCCCATAGTTCTTTCTACCAATGCCGCGGAAATCTCTTCAAATTTCGCACGAGTCAGGTTGATCTCCAAGTGCTGAGGCACTCCGTCTACAACCGTAATAAACGGAAGGGAAATCGTCGTTGTCAATACGCCGGAAAGCTCTTTCTTCGCTTTTTCCGCAGCGTCCTTCAAACGTTGAACAGCAGCTTTGTCCTTGCTCAGGTCAATGCCTTGCTCTTTTTTGAATTCGGATACCAGATAGTCGATAATCACTTGGTCGAAGTCGTCACCGCCCAAATGGTTGTCCCCGCTAGTAGCCTTAACTTCGAAGAAGCCATCGCCCAGCTCGAGCACGGAAACGTCGAACGTACCGCCGCCCAAGTCGTAAACCAGGATCGTTTGGTCTTCGGATTTCTCCATACCGTAAGCCAATGCTGCTGCTGTCGGCTCATTGACAATACGCAGTACTTCCAGACCGGCAATTTTACCAGCGTCCTTGGTAGCTTGACGTTGGCTGTCGTTAAAGTAAGCAGGAACGGTAATAACCGCTTGCGTTACTGTAGATCCAAGGTAAGCTTCAGCGTCCGCTTTCAGCTTTTGAAGGATGATGGCGGAAATTTCTTGAGGTGTGTAGTCTGTTCCGTCAATGCTTTCTTTGTGGTTCGTTCCCATATGACGCTTGATGGAAATAACCGTACGATCCGGATTCGTGATCGCTTGGCGTTTGGCTGTCTCACCGACTACACGCTCGCCGTCTTTCTTGAAGCCTACGACCGATGGCGTCGTCCGGTTGCCTTCGGCGTTAGGAATAACGACCGCTTCGCCGCCTTCCATTACAGCCACACAAGAGTTCGTTGTACCTAAGTCAATACCGATTACTTTACTCATGCTTGTTTGAACCTCCTTCGATTATGAAAAGCCTATTTGCTTAGTTTATGTCATGGAGAATGATCATGATTATTGAAAATGGCTGAAGGCCACGCGCCTTAAGAGCTTACTTTCACCATTGCAGGGCGCAGCACCTTGTCTTTGAGCAGGTAGCCTTTTTGCAGCTCTTCCACTACAATGCCTTCCTCATGCTCATCAGATTCCACCTGCATGATCGCTTGATGATATTCCGGATTGAACGGTTGGCCTACGGCTTCCATCGGCTTTAAGCCTTCGGCCGCCAGCACTTGATCCAATTGACGGAAGATCATATCGACACCTTTCAGCAGGGCATCGTAATCATTGCTATCTTTGCCTGCGGCCAAAGCGCGCTCGAAGTTATCCACAACGGGCAATAGCTGCTCCACCACTTTTAAGGATGCATATTTAGCGAACTCTTCCTTTTCCTGACGCGTGCGTCTTCTGAAGTTGTCAAAATCCGCCTGCGCGCGAAGCAAACGCTGGTAATGCTCATCCGCTTGCTGCTTCAGCTGCTCAATCTCCTGCTGTTCTGGAGAAAGCGATGCCTGCTCTTGGGATGACTCCTGTGCTGCATCTGTAGTTTCTGCCTCAGCTTGCGCATTTTCATTGTATGTAGCGTCCACTTCTTGTTCCGTGTTCGCCTGATGATTTTGTTCAGTACTCAATGTCTGTCACCTCCTTGATCCGAATCCGAACCTTTGTATACTTTGTCTATTGTAACCAGCCTGCACAGGTTGTAAGCAGGCGTACGTGGATTCACGAAGTCATTTGCTCCCGAGCGTTCTCGGTTAGCCGAATTCGTTATTCCTCGAGCCGGGCTTGCTTCATCTTGATGACCGTATGGATCCGCAGCACAGCAGCCGCGACTTCACCTGCGGCTTGAAGGGCATGCAGCTTCACCGGCGCGGGATCCACCACCCCATGCTCCAGCATGTCCGTGACCGTTCCCGTGTCGCAATCGATCCCGAGCGTATCCGAGCCCGCATTAACCTGCGCTGCCTTCACTTCCTCGACCTTCTCCAGCGGGTTGTAACCCGCATTGACCACGATCTGCGCCAGCGGCTTGCGCAGCGCCTGGGCGACGGCGGCAATGCCAAAGCCCTCCATCCCCTGGATCGTCTCGCGCAGACGATCCAGGTCGTAGGCGGCGGCCATTTCCGCAGCGCCGCCGCCGGGCAGGCACCCGCCGCGCAGCGCCGCCTGCACGGCGGAAGCCGCGTCGCGCGCGATGCGCAGCCGCTCGCCGACCACCTCGCTCGTGCTGGCGCCGACGACGATCGTCACCTGCGTCCGGCCTTTGCCTTCGGCCATCCGGACGCATTCGAGACGCTCGTCGTACGACACGCGCCCGGCGAAGCCGAGATAGCCTGCCAGCTCCGAGGCAGGCTTACGAAGCCCGCTGCGGCGGATCGGCCGCGCGCCCGTGTAGTCGCACACGAGCCGGAGGTCGTGGCGCGGCACCCGCTGGACGACCATGATGCCATGGTCGGTACAAAACTGCTCCGCCTCCGCGTTCACCCCGCGGTCGGCGATGACAAGCCCGACCCGCAGCTCGATCAGCTTATCGAGCGATTTGCGGAACTGCTCCTTCAGCTGCATCTGCTTCTGGAAGCCGGCCTCGGTCATCAGCGCTTCCTCGTCGACGGATTCCGGCTCGAAAGCGTCCTGAAATACCAGAACGGAAGCGGAATCCGGCGGAAAATCCAGCTGGGAATTGACCGGCTTTTTCTGAATCAACAAACCCGGCCATACTTCACTGACCGCCCGGCTGTGAGAAATGACGGTATCCGCGAAGCGAAAGCTTTCCTCCTGCAGCTTATGAATCCCGAGGCGTCTGGCGCCTTCGAGGATAAGCTCGGCCAAATCTCCATGCTCACGCCCGGCGATATAGCCGATCCGGTACAGCAGCGGATCCTTGAGACCTTCGACGCGGCGGCTTCGCTTGGCAAGTGAGGCTAAAGCAGCCGTTACCCCTTCCTGAATCCCCTTGACGACCTTGGCTACCGGAACCCCGCGGGTGACCTGAGCCACGCCCTCGGCAACAAGCGCTCCGGCAAGGACGGTGGCGGTTGTCGTCCCGTCTCCGACCTGCTGCTGCTGGGATCGGGCAACCTGGATCAGCAATCTTGCGGCCGGATGCGTCACATCCATCTTTTCGAGGATCGTCACCCCGTCATTCGTAATGATGACTTCACCCTGACCGCCGACCAGCATGGTATCAAGCCCCTTGGGTCCCAGCGTGCCTTCAACAGCGGAGCATATGGCGCGAATAGCCCCTGCATTGTTAAGCAATGTCGCGTATGTGTCGTCTCCCTCATGGGAGACGGGTTTCATCTGGTTCATTTATACCATCGCTCCAGCACCAGCGTCATATCCTTGGATAAATGATCGAGCAGATTAATCACCTTCGCATAATCCATTCGTGTCGGACCGAGTATTCCGATCGTACCGACATGCTTGCCCTCCAAGGTGTAGGAAGCGGTAATCAAGCTGCAATCATTGATCGCTGCTACGGAGTTCTCACTGCCTATGCGCACTTGAATTCCCGTGGAGGCTCCGGTAAACAGCTTCGCGAGCGTCGGCGTCTCCGCCAGCAAATCGAGAATGTTTTTCACCTTTTCCATGTCCTGGAACTCGGGCTGCGTGAGCATATTCGTCGTGCCGCCCAGGAAAATCCGATGATCCTCTTCCCCTTGGTCGACGACGCCATTGAGCATCGTCAGCAGCTCCTCATACCCGCTGACATAGCTTTGCATTTCTTCACCAATCTCGGTGAACAGCTTGGATTTAAAGTGGTGCAAAGGCACGTTCTTCAGCCTTGCATTCAAAATATTAACAACCTTCTCAATCTCGCTCATCGGGATGCCTTCCGGCAGCGTAACGGTCTTGTTCTCCACCTGACCGGTATTTGTCACAATGATCGCAACCGCCGTCCGTTCGTTCAATGGAACGATTTGCATGTGGCGCAGCGTTGTGTTGAACATTTCCGGCCCCATCACAATGGAGGTATAATTCGTAAGGTTGGATAAAATCATCGCCACCTGCTGAATAACCTGCTCCATCTCCTGCATCTTTTCGGCGAAAAACATCTTCATCACATCAATTTCGTGCTGCCCCAGACTGCCGAGATTGACCAGATGGTCTACATAGTAACGATAACCTTTATGAGACGGAATCCGCCCGGCAGAGGTGTGCGGCTGTTCGAGAAAGCCCATTTCCTCCAAGTCGGACATCTCATTGCGAATCGTCGCAGGGCTGAATCCGACGTTGCCGCGCTTGGAAATGCTGCGGGAGCCGACCGGCTCGGCTGAACGTATATAATCATCTACGATAGCACTTAAAATTTGTCTTTGGCGTTCAGTCAACATAAGATAACCCCCTGTTTAAAATGATGCGCAATAGATTAGAACCAAGCTTGGGCGGGATTGGTTTATAAGTTAAACATGCGGATGCGTTCTTTATCCGGCCTATCGTTAGCACTCCTTTGGGTTGAGTGCTAATTCATAATACAAAAATAACAGACCCGAAGGTCTGTGTCAAGTCAATCCAAGCGCTTCAAAACTGCGATTTCATCACAGCAGTGCTGCTTTTTACAGTGTATGCAATCCCGCCAAACTTTTTCAGGAAAGATCTCTTTAGGCACTACGGTAAAGCCGTTACGTTCAAAGAAATTTACAGCATACGTCAAAGCCATCACTTTCGGAATCTCCTGTCTTTTCGCTTCTTCCACCAGGAAATCTACGAGCGCATTGCCGATGCCTTGTCCCTTATGCCCGTTCGTAACACCGAGTGACCGTATTTCGACCAGGTCTTTCCCGAGGCGGGTCAACGAGCCGCAGCCAACCAATTCTTCATCTATAAGTGCGACAACAAAGGTGTCAATTTGCTGCGCCAACGTTTCCTTGGAGCGCGGCAGCATGATCCCTTGCTCTGCATATCCCTGAATAATGTCATGTAATGTGTCAATGTCCTGATCTGTTGCTTTTCTGCATGTGACTGCCATACCAAACCCACCAATCCGCGTTAAAAATTCGATATGAATAAATATACAACAAAACGTATAAATAATTCAATAAGAAATTCGGCTAACGAGATCTTTCAATAGGAAAGAGAACGGCTCTTTCTTGTTCTGCGACATCTGAATCAGACTCCGCCGGTTAAAAATTGCCCGAATACTTCATTGCCCAGAAGCACGCCCTGCTCCGAAAGACGATATCCTTCCGCCGTAGGGTCCAGCAGCTTTTGACCGACCAGCTTGTTCAGTACACCTCCGAACACGTCTTCAAGCTCCCGGCCGAACTGGCGATGGAAGTCCGAACGCTTAACGCCGCGCAGCAGTCTTAAGCCGACCATCATAAAATCCTCCATCGCTTCCTGCTCGCTGATTTCAAAATGCTCCAGCAGCGGACGGCGCGTCAGGGTTGCATCGATGTAGGGCTGTATGCCCTTTATATTCACATGCCTCTTCCCGTGTGTGTAGCCATGGGCCCCGGCACCCAAACCATAATAGCTCCGGTTCAGCCAATACATGCTGTTATGGCGGCTCTCGTATCCCGGTTTGGCAAAGTTGCTGATTTCATACTGCGCGTAGCCTGCTTTCTTTAGCCGATCCATAATAAGCAGGAACATGTCCAGCTCCACATCCTCATCAGGCAGCGGCAGCTGATTTTTTTGAAACAAGGTGTGAAACAATGTATTCTCTTCTACCTTCAAGCTGTAGATCGAGTAATGCGTTAACCCCAGCTCCAGCGCTTTATCGATCGAGTCATTCATCGTGTCCAGCGTTTGATTGGGCAGTCCGAACATGAGGTCGATCGACAGATTGCCAAAGCCGACGGCACGTGCATTTTCCAGGCTCCGGTATACATCATCCGTATTGTGAATCCGGCCGATCCCTTCCAGCAGCTTATTGTCGAAGGACTGCACGCCGAAGCTGATCCGGTTTACACCGCCTTCTTTCATCGCCTGCAGCTTTTCCTTGTCCGTCGTTCCCGGGTTGGCCTCCATCGTAAACTCCAGGTTGGCGGCCGTTTGCGGAAAGTACGTGCGGACCCGCTTCAAAAAGCTCTCCATCTGATCAGGTAAAAGCACGGTAGGCGTACCGCCTCCCACGAATATCGTTTCGATTTCGCCCGGCGGAAGCTCCAGCACCGTCCGTTCCATTTCCCTCTCCAGCGCGTCCAAATAATCCATGACCGGCTGGCCTTTCAATACATACGAATTAAAATCGCAGTAATGACATTTGTTCGTACAAAATGGAATATGGATGTAGACCGCTTCCGGTGTTTCTTGACGTTGAATCATCCTTATCCCTCCTTCCTTATGAACGGAAAAGCAGATGCGCTAATTCGGGCGCACCTGCCTGATTGTTTTCTTGCTATGCTAAAAGCTACTCGTCGATTTTCAAAATCGCCATAAACGCTTCCTGCGGCACCTCGACGCTGCCGACCTGCTTCATGCGCTTTTTCCCTTCTTTTTGCTTCTCAAGAAGCTTCCGTTTCCGGGAAATGTCACCGCCGTAACATTTGGCCAATACGTTCTTGCGCATCGCCTTGACCGTCTCACGGGAAATGATTTTTTGTCCGATAGCCGCTTGAATTGGGACTTCGAACATTTGACGAGGAATAAGATCCTTCAGTTTTTCACAAATAATGCGTCCGCGGTTGTAGGCACGGTCGCGGTGAACGATGAAGGACAGCGCATCAACCTGCTCGCCGTTCAGCATGATGTCCATTTTGACCAGATTGGACTGGCGGTAGCCGGACAGCTCGTAGTCGAACGAGGCGTAGCCTTTCGTGCTGGACTTCAATTGATCGAAGAAATCGTAGACAATCTCGGACAACGGAATTTGGTACGTTAGCGTCACCCGGGTCGTGTCCAAATATTCCATATTAATGAATTCGCCGCGCTTGCCTTGGCAAAGCTCCATGATGGCGCCGACATAATCGTTCGGTACAATAATCGCAGCCTTTACGTAAGGCTCCTCAACGTAGTCGATTTTACCGGTTTCCGGGAACAAGGACGGATTCTCGATTTGCAGGACTTCGCCGCTTGTCAACGTTACCTTGAACACAACGCTCGGTGCTGTTGTAATCAATGGAATGTTGAACTCGCGCTCGATCCGTTCCTGGATAACATCCATATGCAGCAAGCCGAGGAAGCCGCAGCGGAAGCCAAAGCCAAGCGCTGTCGACGTTTCAGGCTCGAAGCTAAGGGAGGCATCGTTCAGCTGAAGCTTCTCCAGCGCTTCACGCAAATCGTTGTAGTCGCTCGTTTCGATCGGATACAAGCCGCAGAATACCATCGGGTTGATTTTACGGTAGCCCGGCAGCGGCTCGAGAGCCGGATTTTTCGCATCAGTGACCGTATCCCCGACACGAGTGTCGCCGACATTTTTAATCCCGGCAACGATGAAGCCGACATCGCCGATATCCAGCGAATCTACGATGGTCATGCGCGGCTTGAACGCACCGACTTCAATGACCTCGAATACTTTCTCTGTGGCCATGAACTTGATTTTGGAGCCGGAGCGGATCGAACCGTCCAGAACCCGCACATACACGATAACCCCTTTGTACGGATCGTAATGGGAATCGAAAATCAAGGCTTTCAGCGGGTTGTCAGGACTGCCCGTAGGAGCCGGAACCTGCTTCACGACCTGCTCCAATATTTCCTTGATCCCGATACCTGCTTTTGCGGAAGCCAGCACGGCCTCGCTCGTATCAAGTCCGATCACATCCTCGATTTCCTGCTTCACCCGCTCGGGGTCCGCACTTGGCAAATCAATTTTGTTAATGACCGGGATGATTTCCAGATTGTTGTCGAGTGCAAGATACACGTTCGCCAACGTCTGCGCTTCAATCCCTTGCGCCGCGTCAACAACGAGCAAGGCGCCTTCACAGGCCGCCAAGCTGCGGGAAACCTCATACGTAAAATCGACGTGTCCTGGTGTATCAATTAAATTCAAAATATATTCTTCGCCGTCATCGGCCTTGTAGTTCAATCTAACGGCCTGCAGCTTAATGGTGATACCCCGTTCCCGCTCCAGATCCATTTGGTCGAGCACCTGCTCCTGCATCTCACGCGAGGAGAGCGCTCCGGTGTATTCAAGTATGCGGTCCGCCAGCGTTGATTTACCGTGGTCGATGTGAGCAATAATTGAAAAGTTTCTAATCTTCTTCTGTCTGGCTTCAATATCCATGTACGCTGACCCTCACTAACCTACAAATTTACAATACCTCTAATTATAGCAGTTGTGAGGTTGCGCTTCAATGAGCAAACGTGGATCGTCATTTTGCCTTGATTAACCGGTGATGGCCTGAAACAGGCTAACAAACCACCGGATCCCGTGATGGGCTATAATTTGCAGCAGTTCACCAACTTTATTGCCGATTAAATTCATGCCCGACGCTTCGGAAATGTCGGCTTTCGGTTCGATTTCCTCCGGCTTTGCTTTGGCCTTCGGTTCATTCTTCGTCTGCGTTTTACCGGCTTCCGTCCGAGCGTCGCCCCCTTTTCCTTCCTGCGCTTTGGTTGACTGCTGGGAGCTTTTTGCAGTTATTGTTCCCGAAGGGGCGGATACAGCTGTCTTGTCTATGGGTCCTTGAATCCGCTCCACCCCGCGGGTCGCCAGATCGACACCAAAAAAGATGCAAAAACCTATGCCAAGCAGCACCAGCAGCAGTCTGATATAAAACTTCCCCATATCTTAAACCTCCGTCATCCAGCCCGGCCTAGCTCGGCTTTTTCTCATCCTTGGACTCGGCAGGGGCACTGCCGTCCACCTTCTGCACGTTAAGCACAACCTCCGAAATCGCTTCGGCGAGCAAATCTACCGTCCGGTAGCATTCCTCCAAGGAGTTGTCCACCCCGCCAACCTCAATCAGGACGCTGTCCGGAGAAAAATTTTGATTGTAGACTCCGTTGCCTTCCGCCGCTTTGGCGAACATGCCTTTGGAGATGCCCGGGTACTTGGCGTCCAGCGCTTGATGGATTTGCGAAGCAAACTGTTCATTTTCTTTCCAGTTCGGGTTTTTGCCGCCTACGATAAAATAAACCTGCGCATAATCCTTGCCGTTCAAGTGCATCGTCGTTTTCTCCCGACGCTGGGAATCCCTGTGAATGTCGAAGTAAAATTTCAGGTCCGGGTGAGCGGCCGTTGCTTCCTGCAGCGTTTTCAAAGAATATTTGTAGGAATAGTAGTAGTTGAAGTTTTTCTCAATCGCAGGATAGTTCTTATCCGAATGAACGGCACCGATCCCCTCTTCCTCCAGCTTTTGTGCCAGACGAAGACCGACCAGCGTCACGTTTTTCTTAGGGTCATAGGCTTTATCCGGATCGCTGACTCCAGGCAAGTCCGGTAAATACGACTCCTGATTGTGAGATTGATAGATGAAAGCCACGTTCTTCCCTGCAGTCCGGGGTGGCTTGGCTGCCGGAGCTTGTCCCGTCGTCTCCGGGGATTTGGGTGCAGACGGATTAGCGGTAATGGAGCCTTCGCCGCCTTCCCCGTTTTTGGCTATCGCATCCGCTCTAGGACCATAATCCTCCGGCCCGTCATCCCTCGTTGCAGCTACCTTGCGCAGCACAACCGAGCGATCCTCCATCATGCCCGGCATTTCCCTGGCTATGAAGGTTTTGGGATCATTCCATTTCAAATCCGTCACCAAGGAAAAGAGAAAGCCCGACACATTCGCCTGAGAGAAGGTGAACGCCTGCCTGTCGGTTTGCATATGAGCGACCTCCATCCCCAGCATGTCCATAAAAAATTGGCTCGATACGGAAGCCGCCAATCCCTTCATTGAGGAGCTTGGCTCCGTATTGCCCCATTTCGACTGCACATATCCTAGCAATCCCAGAGCTACAAAAAATAAAATGCAGCCGGAGATAAGAACTGAAAAAATCCGAACGTACACGCCAAGCTCTTGTCCCATTCTGCGGTACTTGCCTACATTTAACGTCACAGCCGTCCACTTCATACCGTTGTCCTCCTTCGGTCTCAAACTCTATCAGCCTCAATCCATAACCTTTACCGATCTACTACCAAATCTATGAACGTCTGCTAGAAGATAGTACTAAAACTTTACTAGCGGGATGTCGATATTTGTTACAAAGGCTTGATGACTATATGTTCTTCACCAGAGGGAGTGCTTAGATGTTTAAAAATATTTCTTTGCAATGGAAGCTGCTGTTCGCTTTTGGGGTGCTTATCCTGCTATTGGGAGGAAGCATCGGAGGGAATTATTACGGCTTCAAACAAATCGTGGCGTTCAATCAAGAAGTCCTTGCCACGGCGGACGACCAGAAAGTCGCTATGCAGTTCACCAATACCGTCGCTCTGTTATACAGCGATCAAGCCGATCTGATCATTAATGAAAATGCGGAAGCGATTCAGGCCTACGGCAAAAAAGCTGAAACTTTGAAAGCACAGCTTGCCAAGCTCGTAGAAAGCGCGGATTCCGACGAGGAAAAGCAATGGGCCGAACAAATCAAAATATCTACCGAAAGCTACCTGGCTACGTTCGATAAAATTCAAGCGGTATATAATCAGCGCAAAGGGATGTCCACGGATGCTTTAAAAAATGCCTATAAGCAGCTTGACGACGAGACAGACCAGCATAAGCAAAAGCTGATTGCCACGACGGCGGCTTTCCTGCAATTCAATGACAAGCAGCTTCAGGAGGCCAATCAAAAGCAGTCCTCCCTGATTGAGAAGAATATGAGCCTGTCTTTGTTGATCCTGCCGATCGCCATCGCCTTCGGATTAGCGTTCGCCATCCTCCTTACCCGATTGATTACTAAGCCAATATCCAGGCTGCTTGAAGCGACGGAACGGGTTGCCAAAGGGGATCTTACCCTAACGTTAGCTTCTACCTCGAAGGATGAAATCGGAAGATTGACTGCCGGCTTCAGTGTCATGATCGCCAATCTGCAGCATATTATCCGGGAGGTTGGGGACCACGCTATCCAGGTATCCGCATCAACTGAGCAATTAACAGCCAGCGCAGAGCAAACGAGCCGGGCTACGGAGCACATCGCCGAAACCATTCAACAGGTCGCCGTTGAGAGCGATCACCAGGTCCAGCTCGTGCAGGAAACGTCTGACGCCGTTAATCGGATGAGTGAGAGTGTGAATGAAATTACGGTACACACCGATCATGTTGTGTCTTCATCCGCCGTGGCTTCACAAACTGCGGAATCCGGTACCGTCCTCATTCGATCCGCTGTGGAGCAAATGCAAGCCGTTCATGAGACGATCCATCAAATGAGCGAGGTCATTCACCGGCTCGCACAGCGTTCGGCTGAGATTGGGGACATGAACAAGATCATTACGGCCATTGCCGTGCAAACAAATCTGCTGGCACTCAATGCGGGTATAGAAGCGGCTAGAGCGGGCGAGCAGGGACGGGGCTTCGCAGTGGTCGCTGCGGAGGTGCGGAAGCTTGCTGAGCAAAGCTCCCATTCCTCACAGCAGGTAGAGGAAATCATTGCAATGGTGCAGGAAGAAACGGCTGAGGCCGTAAGCAGCATGAGCAAGGTGGCTTCGGGAATGAATGACGGATTGGGCGCGATCCAAACCGCCGGTCATTCTTTTGAAGAGATCCATCATGCCGTTAGCGATGTGAATACGCATATTCAGAACGCCTATGAATCGCTGCAAGGCATCTCCCAGCATACCGGGCACATGGTGGCAGCCATCGATTCGATTGTCGGCATCACCCAAACCACTTCCGCCGGAGCGCAAAATGTTTCTGCCGCTACGCAAGAGCAGCTTGCCTCGATGGAAGAAGTCGCTTCTTCTTCCTCTCATCTTGCCCGTATGGCAGAAGATTTGAGCCAGCTGATCAAACGGTTTAAGCTTTAAAATTTGGGGAAGGGACGCTTTACAAATTAAGCTGCTATAATCAAAAAAAGAGGGCGCTAAGCCGGCTATGGATGCCGGGCTTAGCGCCCTCTTTCATATTTTATAGGAACGGGTCAGACTACAGATTCAAAATCAAAGGAGCCTTTGGCCACGATCGTGACCCCGCCTGTCTGTGCCAACACGGTTGGCCCGCTATATATTTTCATCATCGAAGCATCAATCTGCTCCTTATTCTTCTTGTCTAGTTTGGTCTTACGAGCTCGCTTCACGGGCTTCAGCATGTTTCATCCTTCCTTTCACAATGGATTTCAGTGAAGACACCAGCTTTGCGTTCTTCTGCGAAAGCTCTATCATAATACTATGATGATGCTGGGGCGGAATATGGATATCTGTCGTAAAATGCAGGGAAGAAATAATTGTCGGGTGCAGCTTCACACAGTAAATATATTCGAACACTCCGTCTTCTTTATCCTTCGCACGTCCAAGGTGCACATTTACATCCTTGGCTCTGCAGCACTCAGCAAGATAACTATTCGGATCTGTCAGCTGAATCATATGATTGCTGCCCACTTGACCGGCACGTGCAAACTGCTTCAGCGTGACTCCGTCTTCCAATAGCTCAAACAGCGTGGCAGCTGTCACTTCCTGGAATTCGATTATACCACAGGCAGGATCAAAAGTCTTATGGAATTTGTCTAGTACCCTATCATAATCTACGTCGTGCGAAATATTGAGTGCATCCAAGGCTGAAAACAAAAATTGCCGGTCCGCCTCCGATTTACGAAAGTCCGAACGTTTAAATCTTGTTTTCTGGGCACCGATAGACTGCTTTATAGGATACAAGTGTACGCCTGCCGATTCCACAGACCATTCCCCTTCCCTCTCTTCGAGCGTCAAAGGATTGAACCCCTCCAAATAATCGGGCAGCGTCCGGCCCTTGGGTAATACAATAATCGTTCTTTTATACCCTAGCTCGCCGATAAACATGCCCGCCAAAAAAATCAAGTTCGCATACGCGGCCGGATTGGCATAATCCGTTCCGGTTAAAATAATCATGCCAAAATCGGAGTCGCCGATTTGTCTTTCCAGCCTTTTCAGAATCGGATTGGATGTCGCCAAAATTCCTTGATTCACTACGGTGACTTCCGCAATGGAAGCCAACTGGGCTTGATAAAATTCAGCCAATAACGAGCCGTCAGGGGAGCAGCCGATAAACACTTTTGGCTTCATTTCGAGCGGATGCCCCATTCCTTCAGCATCTGCTTCATAGTATATGTTGCCGGTCCCAAGGCTGCCAATAACCCATCGCTGTGGTATGGATTGTATTTGAGAGGCGTCAGCCCGATCAGATCGGTCGCCAGATGGAACTGCTCCCCCTCCGGAATGATGAAATAAGTCCGTTCCAGGCCGATTTGTCCGATGAACAGACCCAGCTCCAGAATGACGTTATCCCGAACAGTACTTACCACCTGGTCCCTAAGCAGCGTCAGATCATTGGGCTGAAAAACAAACAGGGCAAAATCGGAATTTTGCGCTTTCTTTATAAGAGGAGCCAGCGTTGTTTGTGAAGGCGGAAATAACATTTGGCTCCAGACCGTTACCTCAAAGCTGAAGTGAAGACTTGTTTGCAGCGCTTCGGCAATTTCCACACTCTCTGCGGAAGAACCGATAAACAGCTTGGCTTTGTTCGTCATCGTCATAGAAATCACATCCTATAAAAAGAAATCGTTATATGGATGCTTCTACACCGGTGCGGCAATACCCTTTATTTCCCAACAAAAAAAGCCGCCCCAAGGAACGAGGCCGCTGAAAAAGCTACGGCTGCATGTGGCATGGACGGATCTTTGTTCCAATCGCTCCCTTCTACAGAATGATTCCGTACACTCCGCCACAGTTTTCAGTGGCCTCCAACTCCAAGGCACAGGACAGCTCTTCTCTGCGACGCTTAGTGGGTATAAGCCGATACATTACCCGCATCTACCGCCTCATGGAGCGCTGCATTCAAGCCGCTCGCGATAATATTGGCGATATCTTCGATAAACTGATCGATTTCTTTGGGGGTCACCAGCAGATCATGCCCAAGCGGGTTCAGAACTTCTCTGACCAGTTCCAATCTTTCCTGCTCCTGCATATTGTCAAGCAGTCCCAAAATTTCTCCCGTATTCGTCGTCTGCTGCCGGAAATGGTGATGCATCATATCAAATGCGTTGTTAACAATTGTAGATGCATAGACTACCGTTGGCACGCCGATGGCAATGACCGGCACCCCTAACGATTCAAGCGTGAGTCCTTTGCGCTTGTTGCCTATGCCTGATCCCGGATGAATCCCCGAATCCGCTACTTGAATGGTCGTGTTGACCCGTTCCAATGACCTGGAGGCCAGCGCATCGATGGCAATGACCAAATCAGGGCTGGATTTCTCAACAATCCCTTGAACGATTTCACTCGTTTCGATTCCTGTGATACCAAGAACCCCCGGAGCTACTGCACTGACAGGCCGATAGCCCGGGCTTACCTGACCCGGCATCAGCTCGAAGTAGTGCCGCGTGACCATGATATTCTCCACTACAATCGGACCTAGCGCGTCCGGCGTCACATTCCAGTTCCCCAAGCCGATGATGAGCACCTTGGCATCAGGACGAATATTCAACTTTTGCAGGAAAGCCTCAAATTCCTTGGCAAAAACGGTAGCGACCCTATCCTGCAGGGCGCTGTCCTTTTTACGGAGCTCAGGCACCTCTAGCGTGATATAATGGCCGGGAAGCTTGCCAATGGCGCGAGAGCCTTCTTCCGAAGTAATATCTACGGTGCTAATCCGAATTCCATCCAGTTCCTGTGCCGACGTATGTACACCCGGTATCGTTTGACCCGCAGGGGCAGCCAAATCGTGTGCCTCCAGCGCCAAGTCTGTGCGAACGGAATATGCGCTTAAATCCATCTGAGGTTGTCTCCCTTCTGCATGTGCATCCTTGTCTATTGTGTGAAAAATTGCAAGGCCTTATGCAGCAAGAGCTGTCATTCCGATGCTTTAGGCAGAAAGAATTCCCCAACCTGTCCGCAACTCTATTGCAATTTAATATGGGGCATGTTAGAATATCAAGAGTTGTCAACAAACATGAAAATGTGCGTTTTATGTAAGTTGTAGTAGGAGGTGAACGTCAATGCCGAACATTAAATCCGCAATCAAAAGAGTAAAAGTAAGTGAAAAGCGTCGTTTGAACAATGCATCTCACAAATCCGCTCTTCGCACTGCAGTAAAAAGCTTCGAAACTGCTGCTGCAAGCAACAATGTGGAAACTGCACAAGCAGCCTTGGTTACTGCCAGCAAAAAGCTGGATAAAGCAGCGACCAAAGGTTTAATCCATAAAAATGCCGCTGCTCGCAAAAAATCCCGTCTTGCTAAAAAGCTGAACGCGATTTCTGCACAAGCGTAAGATCGAAAAAACGACCTTCCTTCGGGAACGGTCGTTTTTTTTACCACATAACAATTTATAACTTTCCGACGAATCGGAAAGCAAAATGCTTATTGGCGGTAAAACCTGCTGCTTAACGCGGTGGCTCATCTTTGCAATAGAGGCTTTCTCATTGCCATATAACGGGCTCTCCCCTCAAGCATCCTCGAACAATTCACGAACCATCTTCTCCTTTTGATTCAGAAATTGCTTCATGATAATATAATGATCGGTTTCTTCCAATGACCTTTTTTCAATGCCATCCGAGGTTAAATAATAAAGAAACGAATCCGGATAAGCCATCAGAATCGGAGAATGCGTCGAGATGATGAATTGCGAATTCTGCTTCACCAGCTCATGGATCCGCGACAGCATCGCCATCTGTCGGAATGGGGATAATGCCGCCTCCGGCTCATCCAGAATGTACAAGCCCCGGCCTCCGAAGCGGTGAAGAAATGCAGCGAAAAAGGATTCGCCATGAGATTGCTCGTGCAGCGATTTCCCGCCGTAATACGATTTAATGGATGGCCCGGCAGACGGCTCGTTATCCATATCATCGATATTGCTCGCTAGGTTGTAATAGCTCTCGGCGCGAAAGAAAAAACCGTCATCCGGCTTGTGCACTCCGCGGACCAACCGAATGTATTCATACAGGTTGGAGTGGGTGGAACGGGTCGAAAACGTAAAATTCCGCGTACCGCCTTCCGGATTGAACCCCCAAGCAACCGCTATCGATTCCATTAACGTAGATTTCCCCACCCCGTTCTCACCGACAATGTAAGTGACCTTCGGATGAAGCTTCAGCTGCTTTAAATCCCGGATTGCGCCGAGATGGAACGGATACTGCCGGTAAGAGGAAATACGCTCCCTTTCCAATTCGATGCTCCGCAAAAAAGGCCCCGTCGATCTCAAGATCACAGCTCATCAACTCCAGATTTTGAATTAGGCCGCCAATCGAAGCAGAAACATTTCGAGTCCGAGTACTTTATCGATCTTGCCGCTTTTCATCTGATAATCCAAATCCGAGAGCTGGCTCATGATGTCGGCTAACCGCTTCTGCTCGAACCTTGCGCACTGTCCCGCAGCCACTTTCACTGCATAAGGATGAAGCCCCAGCTGAGAAGCCATTTGCTGCTGGGAATAGCCTTGCTGCTGCAAATCTTTGACCTGAAGCATAATCCGGAATTGTCTGGCAATCAAGGCCATGATCTTGATCGGCTCCTCTTTTCTTCTTAAGAGCTCGGAAAGCATCGTGAATGCCTTATCCAACTGAAGCTGAACAATATGCTCAATCAGAATGAATATGTTTTGCTCTATACTGCGCGTCACCAGCTGTTCCAATGCATCGGATGTCAAGGTACCCCCTCGGCCGACGAATAATGCGCACTTCTCCAGCTCGCTCGATAAAGCTTGCAGGCTTGTCCCCGTATACATAATGAATTGTTCAATCACGCCGGGCGCAAATTGAATATCGGCCTTGTCCGCCTCCTGCTTGACCCAGTGGGTTAAATCATCTGCGGAAAGGGAGGTGCAAGCGACCAGCGTATCCGCTTCCTTCAAGGATTTGACGAGCTTTTTACGTTCGTCCAGCTTGTCCGCATCTACCGTGAATACCATAACTGTAAAATCGGCAGGTGCTTTCATATATTCAAGCAGCCGCTCAGGCTTGTGCTCTACCTTCGTGCTTTCCTTTGCCCCCGTCAGAAACCATGCATTCGAGGCAATCACCAGCTTCCGCGGAACCATAAACGGAAGCGTCTCCGCTTCTTCAATTACCACATCCAATGGCGTCTCCGACAAATCATATTTGGACACGGCAAATTCACGATGCTCCGGTTCAATCAACCGTGCGGCCAATTTATCGATGAAAGCATGCACCAAGTAAGTTTCAGCCCCGAAGCATACGTATATAGGGGCAGGATGCCCCTTCTGAATTTGCTTCATCGCCTGTTTGTAGTCCATCTATTCGCCCACCTCTTTCTATACCAAGCATTGTAAAACAACAAAGGGATTACGTCAAAACCTGCCGGTTTCCGACTTAATCCCTTTGCACGAAACCCCATCTATATAAACACTTGGAGGAAAGCTCTAGAAACCTTCCTCTTGGTGGTCATACGATCGCGTTATCGTAAGCTTTATTTACCATATCCTATGCATCGGGGCAGGCACATGTGAATAGGTTTGCGGCCCTGCCCTGTTTTTTTCTTTGCTGTGCTATCCCTGCTTCGCGTCCGTTTGCTTCACCGGGTCCAGCACGTAAGTAACCTTTTGTTGGTTCTCCGTGATCTGGTAGGTGAGCTTGTTGTCCGCGCTCCATTCCCCCAGTGTCACTTGAGCGGAAGCCGACCATTGATGGGAAGTGTATATCTTCTTGCCCTGCTTGTCGGTAATGACCACATAGCGATCCTCGCTCAAAGCTGCGGTGAAGGCTCCATCCAACGAAGTTTTGGTCTTGGACGCATCCGTGCTCTCCGAAACTTTAGCCTTATTCAGGCTATAAAGCCCCGCAGCTTCTTCCGGCTTCTTCGCGGCCGCATCCGCCCCGCTATCGGTTGAAGCGGCAAAGCCCTGTGTCGGGGCTGTGATTTGCATCTTGGGCTGCTGCTGACTCGGTACGGCTTCTGCCGGAGGCGCCGTTTGCGCTTCACTGCCGGCTGGAGCCTTTCTCAAGGAGGCGGCATCGCTTGCAGCTGCATTCAACGGAGGCTGGTCCAATAAAGAGCGCTGCTGCTCATTCAGCACCGGCCCCTCTACGGAGGACGGCTGCGACGAATCGGGAGCCGGTGCCTGCGCAGCATTCGTTTCTGCCGGCTTGGCATCCGATACGGACGCCGCCGCTCCGTTGGCCGGAGCCGTTATTTTCGCAGCCGGACTTTGTGAGGCCGGGGCCTTCGGCTCCGATGTCTTCGGCTCCGTCGATTGCTTCAGCGCCGCCCCTCCGCCTGACATGGCAGACGTCTGAGGCGTATCCGCGCCCGCCGCATTCGCTGAGTCCATCGAAGCGGCCCCCGTCCCGTCAGAGGCTTTGGACTCCGCCTGGTTCCGCTCCGCAGCATCCTTATACTCCATAGCCCCGGCGCTTGTGGAGGCTGCCGCATCGCTGCGGGTGCTTTTCTGACTTGCGCTTCCACTTGGCAGCAGTATTGCATCCGCGTTGGTCATATCGTGCTGCTTCTGCTGCTGCTCGAAAATGAAAAACCCGAGAACAAGTCCTGCTGCAACAACGCCGCCGATCATGCGTACCGATACCAGACCGCGCAGCCGACTGCGCCAGCCCGTCTCTTGTTGTACGGGTGCCTTATACGAACTGCGTTCGGAAGCGGCGGCGAGATCGGACGGCTGCGCGCTGTCAATAGCAGCAGGCAATTCCACAGACGGGACACCTGCATCGATACGATCCAGCCTCGGCATAATAGCATCGACCAGGCTGTAGGAAGGCGTCACCTTGGGCAGCTGCTCCAGCTCATGAGACAACGAAACGAGGCGCTGGAACAGCTCCGCGCAATCGTCGCATTGCTGTATATGGCGGAGCATAGCATTATATTCTGTTTCATCGAGATCCTGATCGAGGTATCTCTGCATCAGTTCGATCACCTCTTGACAAATCATCCCGCACACTACCTTTCTTCTCGATTCACAAGGGATATCTTACAACAACGAAGTAGAAATCCAAGATCTACTCACGTCAACCGCAAGCGGTCAGCCATGCATGGCATCGCTTCGGGGCTTTTTATAATCTTTCAGTAAGGTCTGCAGCTGTGCCCTTGCCCTAAATAAATAGGATTTCACGGTATTAATGGGCAAATCTAATGATTCCGCAATCTCATTGTAGGAAAAATCCTGTAAATACCGCAGCACAACCACGGAACGGTGATGCTCCGGAAGCTTGTCAATCGCTTCCCTTATGTCCTGGGCAACGTACCCGCTCATCACCTCGTCTTCTACCGTAAGGCTCGCAGTAAAGTTCATGTCGTGCTGCTCAATCGAAACCGTAGGCTTGGACCGGCGAAATTTATCGATGCACAAATTGGTTACAATCCGCTGCACCCACGTCTTAAACTGCGCCTTCTCCTCATATGAGTTGATTTTCGTATAAATTCGTATTAACGCTTCCTGTGCGGCATCCATGGCGTCCTGCTCATTGCCCAGAATGTAATAAGCAGTTCGATACACATGGTTTTCTATTTCACGCAGTAGGGTAATTAGAGCGTCGCGATCGCCCGATTGGGCAGCCTTTATCAGTTCTGGCGCTACCACTGGGATCCCCCTCTCTTGCAACCATATAAACGTTGTAGGATTTAAAAATGTTGCATTAAAATATGAAACATCCCTGAAAACAGACTCTATTCAAGGATATCAAATTTTCAGCTTCAGGTATACCTGCTTCCTTCTGCCATCAGCCAGCCGTCAGGGCACTCTCATTTCTAACGAAATCTCCCTTTCCATAAAAACGAAGGAGAAATCCACAAATATAATTGTCAGGTTCACCAATGACCCTTGTCTTTTTTTGTTATAAAATGACCGTATTGGAACCTATTTGCCGAAGTCAACCGGGAGGAATAAACAGATGCCGTATGTACATGAAGACCGTAATTATTGGATCGATACGCTGAGCCGAATAGCCCAGCCGGTTTTATTTCAACTCACGAACCGCAAACTAAAAGCTACGATGCCAATCGAACGCAAGGTGGAGGACCGCCATCTCTATACACATTTGGAGGCATTGGGGCGGTTGTTAACCGGTATGGCTCCTTGGCTTGAATCCGGCGGCACTGACGGTGAAGAGGGCCGTTTGCGCGAGCATTACGCGGCATGGGCTCGGGAAGCGATGGATGCGGCAACCGATCCGGCGTCCCCGGACTTCATGAATTTCTCGGAAGGCTACCAGCCCATCGTGGATGCGGCCTTTTTATCCCACGCCATCGTACGCGCACCTGGAGAGCTGTGGCATAAGCTTGAGCCGCGGGTGCAGCAAAATGTCGTTGCGGCATTGAAAGCAACACGCACGCGCAAGCCCGGCTATAACAACTGGCTGCTGTTCGCGGCTATGATCGAAACCGCGCTCTACATCGCAGGTGCCGGAGACTGGGACCGGATGCGGATCGATTACGCCTTGAGGCAGCACGAGACCTGGTATAAAGGCGATGGCACTTACGGGGACGGACCGGATTTCCATGCAGATTATTACAACAGCTTCGTCATTCAGCCGATGCTAGTCGATATTATCGAAAAAGTAGGCCACGAGGAAGAAGCGTGGGCCGCGATGCAGGAACAAGTCGTGCTTCGCGCGAAGCGCTACGCGGTTCAGCAGGAACGGCTTATTTCACCGGAGGGTACGTTCCCTGCTGTAGGGCGTTCGCTCGCGTATCGTTTCGGCGCCTTCCAGCTGCTTAGTCAGATGGCGCTCCAGCAGCGGCTTGATGCGAGCCTGAAGCCTGCGCAGGTACGCTGCGCTTTGACCGCAGTGATTCGCCGAATGATTGAAGCGCCTGGTACGTTTGACGAAAACGGCTGGCTGACCATCGGCTTCTGCGGCCATCAACCGGAGGTTGGAGAGCCTTACATTTCCACAGGCAGCTTGTATTTGTGCGCGGCCGTCTTCCTTCCGCTTGGCTTGCCGGCAAGCGATCCCTTCTGGCAGGGCGAAGCGGACTGGACCGCGAAGAAAGCCTGGAGCGGACAAAGCCTTCCTATCGATAAAGCTTTATATTAATGCAAAAAGCACGGATAGCCTGCTGCGGGCCGATCCGTGCTTTTCTTTTTTTCGTATACGTGACTCGTCGGGCATCCCAGCCCTGCAGCTAGCTTGTGGAAGCCGTTCGGACTCTTACTTTACGTTCCGATACTGCGATACCCAGCAGGATAACCATAATGCCGATCCACTGCATCGGAGTAGTCGTTTCCTTAAGCAGCACAGCCGAGCAAACAATGACGACCGGCAGCTCAACGGAGCCGAGTACGGCTGCCAAACCCGTAGCCATATGCGGCGCGCCCTTGGCAAATAAATAGGAAGGGACGATCATACCGAGCACGCTGAGTAAAATCCCCCACAGCCAAAGTCCTTCCCCCAATGCCCCATTCCATAAAAACCGGGGAGGCATGAGCGTCAATACGATCAGCGCTGCGCCGGTGATCATCCAGGTCGTGCGGATTAACGCAGGCAAATGTGTGGCTACCCGTCCGCTAAAGTAAATAAACAGCGTATAGCAGCACGCCGCCAATAACCCGAGACCGATCCCGCTTGCGTTGATACGCGTTAGCGAGCCGGACAGAATGCCGGAGGAAAGAACGGTCCCTGCCAATATCATGACGACTGCAATCCACTGATACCGGTTAGGCACTCGGCGCTCCAGAACCCAATCCAGCAGCAAGCCCATCCAAGTGAATTGAAATAATAACAGAACGGCAAAAGACGCATCCAGGCTTTGAAGCGAGTGATAATAAAAATAGCCGGTCAACCCGGTAAATGTTCCGCTTAACACCAGCTTCACGATAACCGGGCGGGTCACGCTCTTCATCTTCCGAAGCTGAAACAAACTGAGGAGCCACAGCCCGATAAAACCGAAAAACACCTGGCTTCCGGTCACTTCTTCGGCGGTAAACCCCTGTTGGTACCCAAGCTTTACAAACGACGATAATAAGCCGTATGAAGCGGCACCCGTTAATACAAGCCCGATCGCTTTCCAACGATTCATTGCTTTCATGCGCTTCCTTCTTCTTTGTTATCCCTCACCCACCCGCGAGAACCACCCAACGGGCGCCTCACAAACAATTAATATAACAGAAGCAGTACCCGGATTCAAGAGAAGAAAGCAGTCTTCCCTGACGGGAAACGCTGCTTTCGCTAGTGTCTATTATTTCAACAGTCTTAGAAACTCTCTCATAAAGCCAGGCAAATCGGGCCATGCGTGGCCTGACACCAGATTGCCGTCCACATGCAGCGTCTCGCTGCCATAGGTCGCGCCGAGCTGCTCCACATCGAAGCGGCAAGCCGTATAGGCGGTCATTGTTCTTCCCTCAAAATAGGCTGTGTTCTTCAGCGCCGAGAAGACTTGAGCCGCATGACAAATGGCGCCGACCGGTTTGTTGCTCTCCAAGAAGTGGCTCAGGATCGCCGGTAAATGCTTGTCCGATCGAATATATTCAGGCGCTCTGCCACCGGGAATAATCAATCCGTCATAATCCGCCGGTTGGACATCGGCGAATCCGATATGCGCCGGGAGCAAGTGTGCCGGCTTCTCTGTGTACGTATCCCATCCTTCAATGAAATCATGCACAACCGTGTGCAGCACTTTTTTGACCGGTGCGGCAATGACGGCTTGATACCCTTCCTCCAATACACGGTAATACGGATAATACACCTCCAGCACCTCTGCTGCGTCACCTGTCACGATCAAAATGGATTTGGACATTACAACCACTCCTTGGACATATTTGGACGAACCGTCCTTCCATTATGTCCTGAATGCGTTTTCCTGTAAATGGGTGTAAAATGACGAATCCTGTTGAACCTTGTGAATTATTCGTAAGGCCAAACGCATTCCTCGGGCTTTTTTTCCGGAAGAAAGCCTCGGAATATCGAGGTGCGGAGCTGATGCATATCAGTTCTCTCCAAATAATCGATCCGGCAGCAAAGCTTCGGCTCTACCCATTGCACAGCTCCAGCTTTCCCCTGATGCAGAACCGGAGCCACTTCTAAAAACCATTCCTTGTCTTGGGGTTTAAACCCGAGCTCTACTGTCGAAACCTTTTTGTTGCGGATGGTTCGGAATTGAAGTCCGACGATAAGTGCAAAGCGGGGATGCGTCCGATAGCCTAAAATGACCGTGTCGATGGTATTCCAGTGCTTGATCTTCAGCCAATCGGTCGATACTTTGCCCGGCGTATACATGCCGGTTTTCCGCTTTGCTACAATGCCCTCCATCTTTTGCTGTTTCATTAATCGGAACAACGACGTCCCCTCCCCCTCTACGAACAGGGTTGGAGTGATGACGGGAGTGGGACGGAGGATGTCTTCGAGATGCTTTTTACGGCTCATCAGAGGCTCGTCGTACAGAAAACCTCCCGCGTACAGCACATCAAATACGACAAAGGTCGCCGGGTGCGTCCACCGCGCTTGTTCAATGCGGTTCTGCTTGCTCAAGCGCCCCCGAAAGGCAAAATCGTCAAACACCGGTCTGCCGTTCCTTATGCAAATCCCTTCCGCATCCAGAATAGCCTCATTCGCCTCAATGGCCCCCAAAGCCTCCTGAAGCTCAGGAAACTGATGCGTTACGAGCCGTCCGTTTCGGGTATAGGCTTCAATTTTGTTCCGGCTTTTATAAATCAGCAGCCGCCACCCATCCCATTTGGGTTCAAAAATGTACCGGTCGTCATCGAACGCCTCTTTCCCCATTCGGACGATCATCGGGGGAATAAATGGCAGCATCCCGAACACTCCTTTTATCGTATAAGCAGCTGCAAGCTTGCTTCATTTCATCAGGAAACCTGGATTACATAAGAGACGATAAAGACTTTGCCGTTTTGCTGAAATTGCCCCCACACTTTGTAAATACCTGCTTTGGGGAACGTCGTCATGAACAGGGCATCGGGTCCCGTTGATTTCTCATCCATCGGATGAACGTGCAGGTATTGCTCGGCATCCGCACTCATAATGACTACATGTCCCACCGCCCCGAGGTATGGCTGCAGATTCGTGACCGGCTGGTTCGTAGCGGCATCTTCCATATGGAATTTCAGCGTCAGTTCCTTGCCTGCCGCCAACTGTCCGTCTGTGGTCAAGGTGATGTTTTTTCCGTCCGCCGTTTTGGCCAAATGCGCCTCCGGTTGTACCTGCACCTGCGGTGCCTTTTCACCTTCGACCTGAATCCAATGGGTTTGTGTAGTGGCCGTCATCCCTGCAGGAATGAAGTCGGCAACCAGCTTATACTCTCCGCCGGCCGGAAAGGCCGTGGACACTTCAAAGACGCCTTTCCCCTTATATTCAGGGTGAATATGGTCGAAATAAGATAAATCCTTGCTGACAACAATCAGGTGCATTTGCTTCTCATGATTGATATCAAACTTTTCTATCGGCTTGCCTTGACCGTCTTGAATTTGCAAGGTGAGCGTGGTGTTCTGCTTGGCCATCGGCTTCGCCGAAGAAAGCTTCCACAGAGCTTGAACGGATGCACCGGCTCCCGCTTTGGCCTCTTCGCCGTGATTCCCCCCATGTCCGCCATGGTCTGCCGACCCGGCGCCTCCTTGCTTCATCTGCTCCGAAGTTGTCTTGCTGCATGCTGTCAGAGCTATCATAATCGCGATAAGTATAACTAATCGTTTTTTCAAAACCAATTCCCTCCATCATTCATAAATTGGATTACTGTCAGAATCGCCATTTTTCATTGCGGCTAAACCTTACCGGTCATGAAGCTTTACTTTTTGCAATCGAAGTGCATTCAGGACGACGGATACGGAGCTTAGTGCCATTGCTGCGCCCGCTAACCACGGAGCAAGAAATCCGAGGGCGGCAATCGGAATGCCGATGACATTATAGGCAAGCGCCCAAAACAAGTTTTGCTTGATGTTGACCATCGTTTTCTTACTCATAGCTATCGCATCCGGAATACTATTGAGATCTCCGCGCATCAGCGTCACATCGGCAGCTTCCATCGCCACGTCTGTTCCGGTTCCAATAGCCATACCGATATCTGCGGATGCCAATGCAGGCGCATCATTGATGCCGTCGCCGACCATGGCGGTTTTCTTGCCTTGCTGCTGCAATTTTTTAACTTCAGCGGCTTTCCCGTCCGGCAGTACCTCGGCCAGCACCCGATCGATTCCGACTTGAGCAGCAATAGCTTTGGCTGTTCGCTCGTTATCTCCCGTAATCATTAACACTTCAATGCCTTGGGACTGCAAGCGGGCAACCGCCTCTTTGGACGTTTCTTTTATCGTATCCGCCACGGCAATGATCCCTGCAAAACGACCGTCTACGGCAATCAGCATCGCTGTTTTTCCTTCCGATTCCAGTTGTTCCATCCGGCGTTCCCCTTCTGAAGCCATGCTGACATTATTTTGGGTCATGAGCTTCCGGGTGCCGACCAGAATCGTTCTCTGATCAACAACAGCACGTATTCCGTACCCGGGAATCGCTTCAAATGCTTCCGCATTAGGCAGCTCAATGCCTTTGTGACGGATCCCCTCCACCATCGCCTCTGCAAGCGGGTGCTCCGATAGCTTCTCTGCCGCCCCGACGAGACGGAGCAGGAACGGTTCCTCAAACCCTTGTTCCACCAGGACATCCGTTAATTCGGGCTTTCCTTTAGTAATCGTTCCGGTTTTATCGAGGATCATCGCTTGAATCCGGTGTGTAGCCTCCAGATGCTCCCCGCCTTTGAACAAAATGCCCAGCTCTGCGGCACGGCCGGAGCCCGCCATAATTGATGTAGGAGTAGCCAGACCAAGGGCACAGGGGCAAGCAATAACGAGAACGGCTATCGCTTTCTCCAATGCTTCGGCAAAATCGCCGGGCTGGATTGCGAAATACCAGATCAGAAACGTCAATAACGCAATTCCGACAACAATCGGTACGAAAATACCGGAGATCACGTCGGCCACCCGCTGAATCGGCGCTTTAGAGCCCTGCGCTTCCTCAACGACTTTAATAATTTGCGCAAGCACAGTCTCCTTGCCGACCTTCTGCGCTTTGACTTTCAGCACCCCGTTCTTATTGAGCGTCGAACCGATAACCTGGTCTCCGGCCCTTTTTTCCACAGGAATACTTTCTCCGGTAAGCATGGATTCGTCGACAGAGGACACCCCCTCCAGCACTTCGCCGTCCACAGGAATTTTATCTCCCGGCTTTACCAGCACGATATCTCCTAAAATCACCTTGTCCAGAGGCAGCTGCAGCTCCTCCCCGTCACGGAGAACATAAGCTGTCTTCGCCTGCAGGCCCATGAGAGACTTGATGGCTTCCGAAGACCGGCCTTTGGCCATAGCCTCGAACAGCTTACCAAGCAGAATCAATGTGATTAACAAGCTGCTGGTCTCATAATAGAGCTCCACCTGACCATGACCGTGTCCGGTATTGGCGAGTGATTGAAATGTTAAATATAAGCTGTAAAAATAAGCCGCTGACGTTCCCAGTGCAACTAGCACATCCATGTTGGCACTTCCGCCGCGCAATGCTTTAAATGCACCTACATAAAACTGCCATCCTATGACAAACTGCACGGGTGTAGCAAGTGCCAGCTGAAACCATGGATTCATAAATAAATCCGGGAGCCAGATAAACGAAGTGAATGAAAAATGACCGACCATCGCCCATAAGAGAGGAATGGATAATACCGCGGAGGTGATCAGCTTTACCTTTTGCTTTTGCAAGTGAGCCTTGCGCCCAGCTCCTGTCTCATTCGCGGATTGCTGAAGCTGGGCTTTGTATCCCAGCTGCTCTACCTTTTTAACCATATCGTCAATCGTCACAGCGGAGGATTCGAATTCCACATGCGCAGTCTCAATAGCAAAATTCACTGTGGCATGCTTAACACCATCCAATCGGTTAAGTCCCTTTTCAATTCGATTCGCACATGCGGCACAGGTCATGCCGGATATTTCCAAAGTAGCTTGCTGGTTGGATTCGGATGCTGCAGCGTTGCTCATACTCTTCACCTGCTTCTTATAATTTACTTCTCAAAATACCCTGCGGGGGTATATTTTAGAGCGAATAAGGGAGCCATCTCCCGATGGCTCCATAACCGCATTACACGATATCGTAGCCTTGTTCCTCTATCGCCTCTTTGATCGCTGCTAATGTGATGCTGGATTCGTCATAATCTACAGATACGGATTTGGCGCCGAGATCCACTTTAGCGGATGCTCCAAGCTGCTTCAACGCTCCTTCAATAGAATTGACGCAATGTCCGCAAGACATACCTTCCACTTTTAATTTTACGTTTGTCATATCGATACCCTCCAATTGGTTTATTTCATTAATTTATTCACTGTAACAAGAAGCTCCTCGATGACCTCCTGGTCGCCTGCCTGAATTCTTTCAATGACACAGCTTTTCATGTGACCTTCCAGCAGAAGCTTGCCTACACTATTCAAAGCAGATTGGATGGCGGCTATCTGATTCAGTACGTCATCGCAATAAGTATCCTTCTCGATTAATCCTTTAACACCTCGGATTTGACCTTCGATGCGATTCAGCCGGGAAATAAGATTCGACTTCATTTTATCTGAGTGATGACTTTTCCTCTCACCCTCATTCGTACAGCAATCCTGGTGTGCACCCGCTACGAATTCATCCATTATGCTCTCACCTCTTGAAACTAATATACTATACCCTCATAGGGTATGTCAACGGGTAAATATCTATTTTTTTCTTCACGCGAAAGCCTGCCAACCGTAACTCTATTCTAGATTGTTCCGTATCCCCGGTCTTATACATCATTCAACTTCTTTATGCGGCTATCCATCTATGGAATCAGCTTGGTCCTTACCCGTATCTCCCCGTCAGAATTCACACGCATTTGAATCTCGCCCTGCCGGTCGGTTCGAAAAACGCCTATTCTCCGCTCATGCAATCGATCCGTCACCTGAGCATTCGGGTGCCCGTATATATTATGAGCCCCTGCTGAAATGACTGCAAGCTTTGGCTTCCACGCGTCTAACCACGCCGGGCTTGAAGAGGTCTTACTTCCGTGATGAGCAATTTTTAACACATCGACGGGTAAGATTGCCGCCTCCTCCGGGGTATTGGAAAGGGCTGCACCGAAAGCAGGGTCAATTACTCTATCTCCTGCTGCGGATTGCTGCTTCAGCCTGCGAAGCACAGCTTCTTCCCCCGCCTGATCCACATCCCCCGTAAACAACCACCTTGTCTGCTGCATCTTCATCACAAACACAATAGATTGTCCATTTTGCTCCTTCTCCAATCGAATCGGCGCTTCTCTTTCCTCCTGAAAAGGAAACAGCATATGCAGCGCGGTCACTTCATCTACCTCCAAGATATCGCCGGAATAGGCTTTAACCAGCTGAGTCCCTTTATCTAACGCCGTTTCAAACAGCTTCTCCACCGCTGGGCCTGGCTTGAAGGTTCCGTTAAATACGAGCTGTTTTACCGGAATTTGCTCCAGCACTGCCTGCAGCCCCCCGATATGATCGGCATCCTGATGGGAGATGAACAAGTAATCAATCTGCTGTATCCCTCTTTTCTTGAGCAGAGGAACTAGCAGCTTCCGCCCTACTTCATAAGGATCCTTCCGTTCCTTCCACTCCTCCCCGGGCTTACGGAAAGACACCGTTCCCCCTCCATCAATCAGTAGGATGCTGCGGCTCACCGGAGAACGAACCAGGATGCTGTCCCCTTGCCCTACGTCAATGAAATCCACCTCCCCATCCTTGCTCCAACGCTCGGCATAGTAGCCCCAGAACAAAAGCAGCATCATCCAAAGCGTCCCGAAGGCAAGCAGCAAAGGGATGGCGGAAGCCTTCAAGCCCTCGGACAGCGGCGACCTCATCGTATGCGATCCAAGCATAGGTCTTTGTTCTGCTGGCCGCAGCCCTTCCTTGTAAAGGTACACCCCATATAACAAAAGAACACCACCGCCATAATAACAAGCAATCCAGGCGAAGCCAGGCGTACCCCAAATCGTTTGAAAGGCATCCCAGCCGCTGGCCAGATCTACCAGCCAGAATATCCAGCCGTTTAGCTTCGCAACAGCCCAGGCAATTGCCTTCCCCGCAGGCAAATAAGCTAACCCCAGCAGCATAGCCGCCGTTCCGGCAGGCATCACAGCCATGCTGAATAAAGGAACAAGACAAAGATTCGCGGCTAAAGAAAGCAGCGAGAATTGATTGAAATAATAAATGGAAACGGGAAACGAAACCGCTTGAGCGACGATAGCAATCGATAGCGCGTCTCTCCAGGAACGGGATCGGATGGGCAGCAGCCGGTTTACCGCAGGAACGCCGAGAATGAGGCCGATAGTTACCAGAAAAGACAGCTGAAAGCTGACATCGAGCAAATAGTACGGCTCCCAGACCAGCATCCCGAGCCCAACCAAAAGGACGACATGCAGCCCATCCTTCAAAGCATGGCGGTAGGCGGCATACAAAGCGATCAAGGCCATCAGACCTGCCCGGACAATGGATGGGGAAGCTCCTGTAACCGCTATATATAAGGGCATCATGATCATCGCTGTAATTAAATACGTTTCCCTCGTAAAGCCCAGCTTCCGCATGAGCCAAACCAGGCAACCCAAAAAAATTGTCACATTCAAGCCCGAAATCGCGATGATGTGAGTCAGACCCAGCTGAGAAAACTGCTGAAACTGCTGAGGGTCCAAATCATCCGTCAGCCCGATCAGCATTCCTTTCATAAAGCCGGCTTGCTCCTCAGGAAACAATTGTTCCACGCCGCTGCCCAGCCGATCCCGCAGCTGGTCGTTCCAACGCAGAAGCATCCGCCAATTCCAGGAAGAGGGCGGATGCACCTCCAGCTGCTCAGCTCCCTTCACGGCGACCTGCCAATGAATATGCTGCAGCCGCAAGTAACGCCGGTAATCGAAGCCGCCAAAGTTGCGCGCTTCCTCGGGCAGCTTGGCTGTGCCCAGCAATGACACCTTATCCGCTCGGCTCCACTGCAAGGCCGATTCCTGTTCCCGCTTCGTCAACAACTTGACGTTCACAAGAAACCGTTCCGAACCCTTCCCATCCGACTCCAAAATAAAAGTGGCCTTATCCCCATCCACCTCCACCGGGGTAGCAATCGTTCCTTGCAAAGAAACCGATGTCCCCGTCACGAACGTATCCGATGAAACGAAACTGTCGGATAAAGAAGAATGGTTGACCCGATCATAACCCCCATAATATCCCGCGGCAATTCCTATGAACAGCAAACCGCAAACGATTTTATGCCCGGGAAAAGGCACCAGCCAGAGCAGAACGGATACAATACCCAGTATAAGACTGGTAGTAAAAGAGAGCTTGGATAGCGGAGCAATGATCGCTAATGCGTAACCAGCAGTCCACAGCAGCGTTACGGCAACGATAGGCCTTTGGATGGCTTTCGCCTCCTTCTAATAATATATCGACAAAAAAAGAACCTCCCCGCTGCTGCAAGCAGTGAAAGAGGTTCTTCCTCAGGCAAAGCTATTCAAATTAATGCTGGACTTCGGCCATCGTCCCCTGCGGAGGCTCATACGCTTCCAGGCAGCGGAAGGTAATTCCTTTTTGCTGCATCAGCGACTTGACCTTGTCACTATCCTTGGGATACGGCCGGTGATACACGATTTCACTGATTCCGCTGTTCGCCAGCATATTGGCGCAGGTCCAGCACGGCTGATCCGTGACATAAACGACGGAGCCCTCCCGATCCTTCGGATCCGTGAAAAGCAGCAGATTTTGCTCGGCGTGAATCGTCCGGATGCAGCGCTGTTTTTTGACTACCTGCTCGTCACCTCCCTGATTGAGAAGCTCGAACTCCTCTACCAGCATGCAGCCTGCCTCCGAGCAGTCAGGTACGCCCATGGGAGCGCCGTTATACGCTGCGCCCAGCAGCTTTTTACCCTGAACCAGCACCGCCCCTACATGCCTGCGGCTGCATTGGGATCGCGTCGAAGCCATATAAGCCATATCCAAGAAGTAGGTATCCCAATCTTTACGCATGTATGATCTCTCCCAATCCTATCTCATCTTTATCTAATCTTACGCCTTCTGACTGGCAGCAATCGCTTGATCCAAATCATATAAAATATCATCAATGGATTCTGTACCGATGGATAGACGGATCATGCCCGGGCTTACCCCTGCAGCTTCCTGCTCCTGCTCGGACAATTGCTGATGCGTCGTACTCGCCGGATGAATGATTAGAGACTTGGAATCCCCGACGTTGGCCAAATGCGAGAACAGCTGCACATGATTGATCACTTTGCGGCCTGCTTCAACTCCGCCTTTAATGCCGAACGTCATAATCGCCCCCTGACCTTTAGGCAGATAGGTTTGAGCCAAATCATAAGAAGGATGGCTCGGCAGCCCAGCATAGCTTACCCAATCCACCGCCTCGTGTGCTTCAAGAAACTGTGCTACCTTCAGTGCGTTGGAGCTGTGACGTTCCATACGAAGATGGAGCGTTTCCAAGCCTTGCAGCAGCTGGAACGAATTGAACGGGGAAATGGCAGCCCCCATATCGCGCAGCAGCTGTACTCTGGCTTTAATAATGTAAGCGATAGGACCTACGGCATCCGTATACACGACGCCATGATAGCTTGGATCCGGCTCGGTCAGACCCGGAAATTTGCCGCTTGCCTTCCAATCGAAACGTCCGCCGTCTACGATGACACCGCCGATGGAAGTACCGTGTCCACCGATAAATTTGGTAGCCGAATGAACGACGATATCTGCCCCATGCTCGACAGGACGGCACAAATACGGGCTTGGGAACGTATTGTCGATAATGAGTGGAATGCCATTCTCATGAGCGATAGCGGCAACCGCTGCAATATCCAGCACGTTGCCCTTCGGATTTCCAATCGATTCGGCAAAAATCGCTTTTGTTTTCTCGTTAATCGCGCTGCGGAAATTTTCCGGATCGGTCGGATCTACAAAATTCACATGAATGCCCAGCTTCGGCAATGTCGTAGAAAATAAATTGTATGTACCGCCATACAGACTTGCCGCGGAAACAATCTCATCGCCGGCGCCTGCAATGTTAAGAATCGAATAAGTAATGGCTGCTTGTCCCGACGCGGTAGCCAAAGCCGCAGGCGCCCCTTCCAATGCCGCAACCCGCTTCTCGAACACATCGGTCGTCGGATTCATCAAACGCGTATAAATATTGCCGAACTCCTTCAACGCAAACAGGTTTGCCGCATGATCCGTATCGCGGAAGCCGTAAGATGTCGTTTGGTAAAGCGGCACAGCGCGGGACATTGTCGTTGGATCAATCTCTTGTCCTGCGTGAACTGCGAGTGTTTCAAGGCCTAGCTTACGTTCTTCTGACATGGTGGTTCCTCCTTTAAAATAGGCAAATGGGATGAATGCTGCTAGTATCCATACTTGAATACTGCGAGTATCCATACTATTTTCTCATATTTGGTAAAAAAACGGAAGCGCTGTTATGCTTTATCGGATTAAGGCTCCAAAGTAAGATAAGGCCTCATTTTTTCAAGCAGCTTCTCCCCTATGCCCTTCACGTTCAGAAGCTGCTCTACATGCTGAAACCGTCCCCCCATTTGATCCCGGTAGGCAACGATCGCCTTCGCCTTACTCTCCCCGATCCCCGGAATCGCCGTCAGCTGCTGGACATTAGCTGTGTTCAATGGAATTTTGGCAGCGGCTTTCCCCTCTGTCAACGGCTCCGGCTGCGCTGGCGGCTGGACCTGTGGTGATGATTTCCCCTCACTCGCATTCGTGGTTGAACTAGCCGTCTTGGCTTGTTCCGAGGAACCCGAGGAGCTATCCGCCTCCTTCGCTCCCTTGCTCTTCCCTGAGCCGGCTGCAGCTGCAGGTTGTTCCTTCCCTGCCCTGTCGCTATCCGACTGCTCCGACAGCAATTCACGCATTTCCTCATCTGCGGTACGCCAGCCCGATTGTGCATGAGAGGCTTCAATCCACAACGAATATCCGAACCAGCCACACACGCCTAAGATCATGCAGCATATAACCAAAACAAGCGGAAGCGTCTTTTTATTCCAGGTCCATCCCGACATGAATCATCCATTCCCTCCATTCTTATTTATCCGTAAGTGTCAAGAAGACATCCTTGCTGCAAAGAAATTAACATATTCACCACCTTTAGCTCATATGGATTAAGAAGGCTGCAGTTATTCAGGGGGGATGGTCATGAGAGTAGGATTCATAGGCACAGGCAGCATGGGCAGTATACTCATCGAAGCATTCATTCAATCGGGAGCTTTGAACCCGGATCAAATTGTGGCAACAAACCGTACGATCGATAAAGTGGAGCGATTGGCAGCATCTTACCCCGGCTTGCGGATCGCTGTGTCCAATATAGACGTTGTGAGCAACAGCGATATGTTCTTCATCTGTGTGAGACCTGGCGACTATAAAGCCGTTCTCGCTGAAATCGGGGAAACCGTCCATCCTTCACAAATACTGATTTCGATCACCAGTCCAGTGCTAATCCGGCACCTTGAGGAGCAAGCCCGATGCAAAATCGCCAAAATCATTCCGAGCATCACCAACTATGCGTTAAGCGGAGCGACACTCTGTATTTACAGTGACCGCATGACCGTTGAAGACGAAGAGGTTCTGGAAAACTTGCTTTCCCATATTAGCGCTCCTATTCGCGTATCCGAGAAATACACAAGAGTATCGTCCGATCTTACCAGCTGCGGCCCCGCCTTCCTCTCCTATTTCATTCAAAAATTTGTCGATGCCGCCGTTCAGGAAACCGGTATATCGGAGCAAGAGGCCACCCAACTAGCCAGTGAAATGACATTGGGCACCGGCAAGCTCCTGACCACAGGCGGGTTTACGCCGGAGGCTATTCAAAAACGCGTATCCGTTCCGGGAGGGATTACTGCCGAAGGACTCCGCATAATGGAAAAAGAGCTGCGCGGAATGTTCAACCATGTGATCCGCACAACTCATGCTAAATACGAAGAGGATTTGGAAAAGCTGGAAGCACAGTTTTTGAACACCAAGGTGGACTAAAGCGATGCTTTCGCTATTCCGGTATGAACCGCCCTGCGTATGGCTTGTCGCCTGCTGCAGAGCGGTTATTTGTTTGGTTCATGCTGATGAACAGCTTCGGACCGATTAGCCTACTACGATGTTGACCAGCTTGCCTTTAACCGCGATCACCTTGCGCACAGCTTTGCCTGCCATCGCTTCCTGGACTTTGGACAGTCCCATAGCAAGCTCCTGCAGTGCCGCTTCATCGGCGTCCTTGGAGACGCTCTGGCGCTCGACGATTTTACCGTTCACCTGAATGACGATTTCGACTTCGTTATCTACAGTCCAAGCTTCATCGTAGGTCGGCCAAGCTGCATAGGTGATGGATTCGGTATGACCCAGCTTCTCCCAGAGCTCTTCAGCCAAATGAGGTGCGATCGGCGACAGCAATTGTACGAAATGCTCCATGGCTTGCTTCGGCAAAACGTCGGTTTTATACGCTTCATTGATGAAAATCATCAATTGGCTGATCGCAGTGTTGAACCGCAGCGCCTCCATGTCCTCCGTAATCTTCTTGATCGTACGATGCCATACGCGTTTGAAAGCATCGCTGCCTTGCGAAGCATCCGCAGTCACTTTATTGTTCAGCTGACCTTCTTCATTAACGAACAAACGCCAAATACGTCCCAAGAACCGGTAAGAGCCTTCCACCCCGTTCACATTCCACGGCTTAGTAGCCTCAAGCGGGCCCATAAACATTTCATACAAGCGCAGCGTATCCGCACCGAATTCATTCACGATTTCATCCGGATTGATGACATTGCCGCGGGATTTACTCATTTTCTCATTATTTTCACCCAAGATCATGCCTTGGTTGACCAGCTTGTAGAACGGTTCTTTCGTTTCGACGACACCCAAGTCATACAGCACTTTATGCCAGAAACGGGCATACAGCAAGTGCAGTACGGCATGCTCGGCACCGCCGATATACAGATCAACCGGAAGCCATTTGCGCTGAAGCTCCGGCGAGCACAGCTCCTTATCGTTCTTCGGATCGATAAAGCGCAGGTAGTACCAGCAGCTTCCCGCCCATTGCGGCATCGTATTCGTCTCGCGGCGAGCCTTCATGCCGGTTTCCGGGTCTACCGTTTCGACCCACTCCGTCACGTTGGCCAGAGGGGATTCCCCTGTGCCTGAAGGTGCGATGTGATCCACATCCGGCAGCAGCAGCGGCAATTGGTCCACAGGGACCGTCTTCATCGTGCCGTCCTCCAAATGCAAAATTGGAATCGGCTCTCCCCAGTAGCGCTGGCGGCTGAACAGCCAGTCGCGCAGACGATACGTAACTTTGCCATGGCCTTTTCCGTTCGATTCCAGCCATTCAATCATCTTTGCAATCGCCTGTTCATTGTTCAGACCGTTCAACAGCTCCGAATTCACATGCGCGCCGTCGCCTGCGTAAGCTTCCTTCGTTACATCCCCGCCTTGAACGACTTCCACGATAGCCAGATCAAATTGCTTCGCAAACTCCCAGTCACGCTGGTCGTGTCCAGGTACAGCCATAATGGCTCCGGTACCATAACCGCCCAGTACGTAATCCGCAATCCAGATCGGCACTTTGCTGCCGTTCACCGGGTTGATAGCATATGCCCCTGTGAACACACCTGTTTTGTCCTTTGCCAAATCCGTACGTTCCAGGTCGCTTTTGCGGGACGCCTTCTCCTGATATGTTTTAACCGCCGCTTCCTGTTCAGCAGTCGTAATACGGGATACCAGCTCATGCTCCGGCGCCATAACGCAATAGGTCGCTCCGAACAGCGTATCCGGGCGTGTGGTGAATACCTTCAACCCTTCACCCGCGTGACCGTCAATCACGAACTCTACCTCAGCGCCCGTGGATTTGCCGATCCAGTTGCGCTGCATGTCTTTAATGGATTCGGACCAATCCAGCTCTTCCAGATCCTCAAGCAGACGCTCCGCATATTCGGTTATTTTCAGTACCCATTGACGCATCGGTTTGCGGATGACCGGGTGGTTGCCGCGCTCACTCAAGCCGTCGATGACTTCCTCGTTGGACAGTACGGTTCCAAGCGCAGGACACCAGTTTACCGGTACCTCGTCTACGTAAGCCAAGCCTTTATTGTAGAGCTGGATAAAAATCCACTGTGTCCATTTATAATACTCCGGATCCGTTGTGCTGATCTCACGGTCCCAATCATAGGAAAAGCCTAGCGATTTGATTTGACGGCGGAAATTATCGATATTCTTGAACGTAATGTCCCGCGGATGCTTGCCTGTGTCCAAAGCATGCTGCTCAGCCGGCAAACCGAATGCGTCCCATCCCATCGGGTGAAGTACGTTATAGCCTTGCATCCGCTTATAGCGGGATACGATATCCGTTGCAGTATAGCCTTCCGGGTGACCTACGTGCAGCCCTGCACCGGATGGATAAGGAAACATATCCAGCGCATAAAACTTAGGCTTGCTGTCATCCTCCAGCACTTTGAATGTCTTATTTTGTTCCCAATACGCCTGCCATTTCGGCTCCACGACCAAAGGGTTGTAGCCTTGCTGTTCTTTCACTTCCTGCGTCATTTCCTTGCTCCTCCTTCAACATTTAACGGAAAACGTTCGTGCTTTCTATGCTACCAAAAAAGCCCCTCATCGCTAGCGCAACGCTAGGGACGAGAGGCATGCTTCCCGTGGTACCACCCTAGTTAACAGCGGGCATGCTTTGCCCGTGCTCACTCTTCCCCTTAACGCGGGGGCAACGACGAGGGTTAGGGCCGGCTGCAAGTCACGGTGACTAACCGCGGCTTCGATTCCAGCTTTTCTCCTCTGGCTCCAAGACGAGTTCACTCTTGATCATTACCGGCTTGCACCCTTCCGCCGGCTCTCTGCCAAATGACGCCAAGTTACTACTTCTTATCACAGCTATGTGGATATAAAGCGATTATATGTAAAAATCGCCAAACATGTCAAGTGTGCACGGCCTGCTCCCGGATTAGATTCCGCATAAACTGGGAAAACTAGGGACAAATTCATCGAATACACTATTTTTCACGAGAGGTGACAACTATGTCAGGGCTTTGGAACGGAATTGTATTATCCTTGCCGCTGTGGGGGATGATCCTTTGCATTGTGCGGCTCATTCTGTCCCTTTAACAAAACAAGCCATCCAGAACATGCTATTTATGTGCCACAAAAAATGCTCTCTGTGTCGTATCCGTCACCGGCTTCCATGCAAAATCCCCATATGTCTCAATGTCCCGAAAGCCTGCGGCCTGCAGCTGCTGCTTCATCCATGCCAAATCATAAGCCCTTTGCACATGCAATTCATCTATACGACGAAATCGTTCCTGCCCCTCCGCCGGTTGGGATGACAAGGGGTTTCCGTTACCATGGTAAGGCTCCTCCTTGACAAAAATCGTCAAAGCATGCTCAATCTCACAGCGTTCCTCATCCAGCTCACTAGTCCAAATATAGGCAATGTCATCCTCATTCAAAAAAAACGGCTGCTCCTCAGCATAAGCTTGCAGCTGATAAGGAGTATGAACATCAAACACGAACGTCCCGCCCGGATTCAGCCCTTCAAAAACTTGAACGAAGGTTTGGGCAACCTCTTCTTCCTCGAGCAAATAATTTATGCAATCGCACATGGAGATGACCGCATCCACCGGCCGATGCAGCTCCCACTCCCGCATATCCTGCTGAAGCCAAGCAATAGAGCCTCCCGCAGGAAATATCTGCGCACGCTCGCTCTCCTGCATTTTTTGCTGAGCGACCGCCAGCATATCCTCCGACAAATCGATGCCGTACACTTCATATCCTTGTTTGGCCAATGGTATAGACAAAGCTCCCGTTCCACAGCCCAAATCTACAATCGACCTGGGTTGTCCGTTCTTTATCCAGCATTGTTTGAGAAAATCAAGCCATGCCGGATAAGGCATTTCTTCCATAAGCCGATCATAATGGTATGCGAACCGATCATAAGCCATTCCATTCATCCCCTTCCTTATCTACGCACAAAAAAAACCGTCTCTGCTGCGAGGCTGGTTGTCCGCTAGCGACATTACATCGCTCTAGCAGAGCCCCTCGGCAAACCAGAGCCGGTAGGTAAAGCTCATATTATTGCTCTTGCTGCGCTTCCTGCTTCAAATGAGTCCAGCTGCCTTGCTGGTATACCAAACCTTCACGCATCAGCTTTCCGATAGCCCGTTTGAAAGCCGACTTGCTAATCTGGAACCGCTGCATGATCACATCAGCCGGCGTCTCGTCCGAATAAGGCATAGCCCCATTAGGCCGTTCCCGCAGCACAGCCAGAATCCGCTCGGCGTCTTCATCACGTCCTGCTTCCTTCGGTGCTCTCATCGTGCAGTTGACGTTGCCGTCTTCACGCACATACCCTACGCGCACCTCAACCTCTTCGCCCAGACGCAGAAGACGCGTCCGTTCGGAGGAATGAATCATCCCGATCACGCCGAAGCCAATCACGCCTCCGTCGAGTACGAGGAAGGTGCCCATTTGCAGCGGCTTGTACACCCGGCCTTTGACCGTAGTGTTCTTCCAGCTGGCTGGTGCATCGAAGCACAATGGCTTCAAATCATGCTCACTCGCCGTCTTCGCGATCAATCTTCCCTGACGGTCATGGGCGAGGATAACGAATACCTTATCCCCAACTTGGGGACGGAGCTCTGGCAGCTCCGGCTGCTCTCTGAACGGCAGCAGCAAATGACGGCCCAAGCCCATTTCAAGAAAACAGCCGAACCGGCGGTGAATATCGACAACCTCCAGCAGAGCCACTTGACCCAGCTGAATTAGCGGTTCGCGCATCGTTGCCGCCAGACGGTCCTCCGAATCATAGAACAGAAACACTTCGACTTCCTCGCCGACAGGAACATCGCCTACAGCTTCACTGTAATGCAGGAGTACATCCTGCACACCATCCGTCAAGAAATATCCGTGAGGCGATACTTCTCTCGCTACCTCCAGATCATACCACTTACCCGCTTCCAGACTCATACTCTCTCTACCACTTTCGCATCCGACCAAAGCCGTTCAATATTGTAATATTCACGATCATCGCGGTGGAACACGTGGACCACTACATCGCCCAAATCGACCAGCACCCAGCGCGCCGTATCCATACCTTCCATCCCGCGTACCTGTGCACCATGCTCTTCCGCTCTTTTCCGAACCTCCGTTGCAATAGCCTGTACTTGTGTTTCGGAATTCCCGTGACAAATCACAAAATAATCTGCAATCATCGAAATGCCCTGCAGATTCAATGTGATCAAATTCATCGCTTTTTTATCGTCAGCCGCGTCAACGACTAAACTCATCAATTGATCTGGATTTACACTCATTCCATGTCCTCCTAGACGTTTTCTTTTGCCATTATTGTATCTATCCAAGGTTTTGCTAAGGCCCGGGAAAATCTATGCCCGCCGCTGCGCTATCCTTAATCACGAATAGCTAAGACTCCGGCAGCTCCGACTGTTTGATTTCATCAATCAGGCCGTTTCGCGCGTAAAGCGTTTGCGGATACACCTTTTTCCCATGTTCCAGCAAAAACCGTATCGTTCCATCGAACGCGGTAAGCAATGCCTTCTCTACACTATGTTCGGCGATTTCACGAATATTATGCACTCCAGGGAAATCCCGCCCGGGCTCCATATAATCCGCCAAGCAAACCACCTTCTCCAGCAGCGTCATATGCTCCCTGCCTGAAGTATGATAACGGATGGCGTCCAATATAGCCTCATCGTCAATCCCGTAATCGCGTTTCGCAATATAAGCACCGGCATGCGCATGCCATAGCTCCTTGTCATAATCCAGCAGGTCCTGAGGCAGACCCTGCTCCCGGATCACTTTGGCCTGCTCCTGAACAGGCCAATACTTGCATACATCGTGCAATATCGAGGCGATATAAGCTTTATCCGCATCGCAGCCGTATTTACGCGCAAGCCATACCGAGGTTTCCATCACGCCCAATGTATGCTCCCACCGCTTGGCGGGCATCTGGGCTTTCACTCCTTCAATCAACTGCTTGCGTTCCATAGATACCGTTCTCCTCTATATATTCGTATACGCGGTCGGGTACCATATAGCGGACGGATTGCCCGTTGGCTATGCGGTTGCGGATTCTCGTCGAGGATAGCTCCATCAACGGCATTTCCGCCAAGGTGACGGCTGCCTGTACTTGTTCAGGCAAATCCTCAAGGTCCAAAATATAGCCTGGCCGCTTGAGCCCGATAAACGAAATCAAGTGGACCAGCTCCCCGATTTGATACCACTTCGGCAAAAATTGCACCATATCCGCTCCAATAATATAAGAAAAATGAATGCCGGGATGCTCCTGAAGGAGCAGCTTCACGGTATCGATACTATAGGATATGCCGCCTTTGCGAAGTTCGATATCGAGCGGACGAAAATACGGATGCGATTCCACAGCAAGCTTTACCATATGCAAACGCTGCTCCGCAGAAGCTTTCGGCGCGTGTTCCTTATGCGGAGGCACGTTCGTCGGCATGAACCACACCTCGTCAAGCCCCGCTTGCTCATAAGCGTGCTGTGCCGCAATCAGGTGACCGATATGAATAGGATCAAAGGTCCCTCCCATGATGCCAACCTTCATCCTTACACCTCTTTTTCAACAGAGATTAGGTTCTTTGTGCTTGTTAGACCGGAAGCTCTATCGTTTTGTGATCCTTGGATTCCTTATACAATACGATGATCTTGCCGATCACCTGTACCAGCTCCGCGCCTGCACCTTCAGCCAGCTGCTGCCCGATCTCGTTACGATCCTCCAGACAGTTGTTCAGCACCGTGATTTTGATCAGCTCGCGCACTTCAATCGCTTCTTCAATATGACGGATCAGGTGATCGTTTACTCCGCCTTTTCCTACTTGAAAAATAGGGTTCAAATGATGCGCCAAAGAGCGCAAATGTCTTTTTTGTTTACCTGTTAGCATGATGGTGATTCCTCTATTCTGATGTGATAGGCGTGCAATTGGGCTGCTGCGTAGTCCTCTACAAATTCGGTGAATGCGGCACACTTCTCATGCGGATCGTTCTTCCGAGAATTTCACAGCTTAGCGCTAAAAATCCGAGGACAAAGGCGAACGCTGACGTTTCTACAAAACGATTCCGCCTGCTCCATTACCTGATTCACGTTTAAAGGACAACACTACTTACAAGGCCCTCTCTACCTCTACACGCGAGTTATGAATTAAACGATTGCAGCACCGCTTCTCGCATAGCTGCCGTAGGAGCCGGAACCCCGGTCCAATATTCAAAAGCATAAGCTCCCTGGTAAATAAACATCCCCAGACCGCTATGGATCGTCGCGCCGCGCGCTTCGGATTCACGAAGGAACTTCGTAATCATCGGGTTATAAACCAAATCGCTGACAACCATATGCTCACGCACGAGGGTGGTGTCCATCGGGACGGAATCAACATTCGGATGCATACCGAGTGAAGTATTGTTCACGATCAGCGCTACGTCTCCTGCAACATCCGCAATCTCGTCGAGACCCATGCCTGTGACCCCGGTGAACCCGGACATCGATTGAGCCAATTCCTCAGCCTTCTCCCGGGTCCGGTTCGCAATATAAATATGAGCTGCGCCCTCTTTGGCCAAAGCATAGCCAACGCCGCGGGCGGCACCTCCGGCACCAAGCATCAGCACCTTTTTACCGTGCAATTCGATACCGGTCTCTTCCTTCAAGGAGCGGACATAGCCGATACCGTCCGTATTGTAGCCGATCAATCGGCCGTTATCGTTCACGATCGTATTGACAGCTCCGATAATACGCGCGCCTTCGTCGATCTCGTCCAAATATTCCATGACCTCCAGCTTGTGCGGAATCGTTACATTCACCCCGCGAAACTGAAGCGCCCGGATCCCTTTAATCGCATCCTTCAGCTGTCCCGGCAAAATATGAAAAGCCGCATAAGCGGCATTCAACCCCGTTTCTTCAAAAGCCCGATTCAGCATCACCGGCGATTTGGAGTGACGGATCGGATCCCCGAACACTCCGTATAAAATCGTATGGCTGTCCAACTGCTGCTTCCCCATGACTCATGTTCCTCCCTGTTCCCTCTTAAATCATCGATTCCCTGACGGCTACCTTGATGCCCTTGGGGACATGAATCATCAAATCCGCTCCGACATCGCTATTCACCTTGACCCAGCCCAGACCGGAGATGGAAACGTCGTAAATTTTCCCCTTCGGAATCCGAACCGGGTGCTTGGCAAGCTTCGGCAGCTGCTCTAACGCCTCCAAGGTCGGCGGTGCAAGCATTACCCCTTTATGCTCCGCGTACAGCTCATCGGCCCGTTCAAGCTTCGTCCGGTGGGCAGGTATGGCATTAGACACATAGAAGGTAAACGACTGCCGTTCCCCCTGTACAAAATCGAAACGGACATAGCTGCCGAAAAAGATGGTTTGATGCTCATTCAGTTGGAACACTAACGGCTTAAGCGGTCGATCCGGCATCAGCTTGCCCAAATCCTGCTTGCTCACCAACTCGGTCAGACGATGAGGATAGACAATACCCGGCGTATCAATAATAAAGGTTCCGTCGTCCATCGGAATCTTTACAAGATCCAAGGTTGTGCCCGGATAATGGGAAGTCGTGAGCTCCGCATCCAAGTCGCTGTAATCCCGGATCAGCCTGTTAATTAGAGTGGACTTTCCGACATTCGTCGCGCCCACGACATAAATATCGCGACCGTCCCGGTACTCGTCCAGCGCTTGAATGACACGATCAAACCCCATGTTCTGCTTAGCCGAGCAGAGCACGACCTCAACGACCTTCAAACCGAATTCTTTCGCCTGCTTGCGTACCCAATTCACAATTTTATTGAAATTGGTCACTTTGGGCAGCAAATCGATCTTGTTCACGGCAAGCACAACCGGATTATCTCCGACGAATCGGGACAGCCCGCTGATCAAGCTCCCTTCAAAGTCAAATATATCGACGATATTGACGACGAGCGACTTGGTGCTTCCCACATGGCTCAGCAGCTTTAGAAAGTCGTCCTGATTCAACGTTGTGCCGGACACTTCATTATAATTTTTAATACGGAAGCAGCGCTGGCAAATGACCGGCGTCCGGTTCAATGCCTGCTCGGGCACATAACCCAGCTTGTCCTGCTGCTCCGTTTGCAGCTTGACTCCACAGCCTGCACAGGCTTCGGTGTCTTTGGTTAGTTCTGTCATGACGTACCTACCTTTTCATCCAAGTTAGAGCTACTTTTTCCAGCGTCCGATTCACCATCTTCGTAAAAATACCCTCATCTGCCCGAGCGATCGGAAGCACCAGCACAGTATACAAGCCCATCCGGTTGCCCCCCAGCACATCGGTCATCATTTGGTCGCCAATGACAATGATTTCTTCCGCCGGCAGCTTCATCAGCCGCATAGCTTTATGAAATGCCGCACTGGTCGGTTTTTTGGCCCGATAAATAAAAGGAAGCGATAAAGGCTCGGCAAATTGAGCAACCCGCACTTTATTATTATTTGACACAATGACAACCTGAAAACCGATCTGTGCCACGACCTTCAGCCAGTCGATCAGCTCCGGTGTAGCAAGAGGCGCTTTGGCCCCAACTAAAGTGTTATCCAGGTCGGTTATAATGCCCCTTTTGCCTTGCTTCCACAGTTCATTTAAGTCAATATCGTAAATCGTGTTCACCTGTAAGCGTGGAACCAGATTATTCAGCAACAAATTCACCCCAGAACGTGCATATATACGCAAACTATACCATATATGTCCTTTTTGTTGCAAAAAGGATTGTTGCTGCGGAAGCGGCGGCAACTTATTTTACCTCATCTGCGTCTGTTTAACTAAAATACCAAGGGGGGTCACTCTAAATGATGCGAAGGGCTATGAAAAAGAAAACAAAGGCTGCGGCATGCCTGGCCGCTCTTGTCCTGCTCATGGGCTGCACGTTCCCGGGAATGTCCGCTACAACAAAAACATCCGTTTATAAGGTGGAGCAGCTGGACCCGCGGATCATCGAGGCGCAACAGCAGTTCAGCTTCGCATTGTACCGGCAAATCTTGAAACAGAAGCAAGGAAGCAACGTCTTCATCTCTCCGTTGAGCATCGCAATCGCTTTAACGATGGCCTACAACGGCGCGGGCGGTTCTACGAGGGATGCCATGGGCAAAGCGCTGCAGCTGACCGTTCTCAAGTCGGAAGAGGTGAGCCTGGGCAATGAAATCCTGCTTGATTTGTTGACACATAGCAGCGGAGGCTCCCAGCTGTCCATCGCTAACTCCATATGGGTCCAAGAGGGAGCGAAAATCAACAAAGCCTTTATTCAGCAAGCCGGCAAGCATTACGGCTCTGAGATACATACCTTGAACTTTGCTGATGCCAAATCAGCGGCAACTATAAACAAATGGGTTCAAAAGCATACCGGAGGCAAAATACCTGCCATGGTAGAGCCGCCCCTTCCTCCTCAGTCGATGCTCCTGCTTATGAATGCCGTTTATTTTAAAGGCAATTGGAACCATCCGTTCGAGCCGTCCGCCACGAGAAACGGGGATTTTCATCTCACAGACGGAAATCTGAGAACCGTGCCCATGATGCATCAATCGGGGTCGTACGAGTATATGCAGACGGAGCAGTATCAGGCGCTTCGGCTGCCTTATGCCGATAACCGGCAGGGGATGCTGCTTGTTCTGCCTGGTGAGGGCATAGCTCTGGACACGGTGGAGGACAGCATCCTATCCCGGCCGGATGGCTTGACGAAGCCATTTCCGGTTAAGTCAGGCACAATCCAGCTGCCCCGGTTTACAATGAAGGAGCAGCTGAAATTAAACGAGGTATTGAAAGCGTTGGGCATGTCGGAAGCCTTCGATCCAAGTCAAGCGGACTTTAGCGGCATTGCCGAAAATCGAGACCACCTAGCCATTGAAGGGGTCCTGCACAAAGCCTATGTCGATGTGAACGAAAAAGGAACGGAGGCCGCCGCTGCCACCTCCATGCAGATGGCAGGCTCCGCAGCGCCGGTCTCTCCGTTTCAAATGCAAATCGACCGCCCTTTTCTCTTCGTGATTGAAGACAGGGCAACCGGAGCCTTATTGTTTATGGGCTCAGTCTATGATCCGACCTTATAATACTTCTTCGCTTCGTGATCGTATCAAATCCAAATTGGATGGGATGACTGGCGCCGAATTGGGGGGTTACAGACTTTGTCTCTCAAGATAAAGTAATAACAAGCCACAGAATCATTTTAGGAAAAGACAGGTGAGAATGATGGGAACCCCCCTCGGCATATGGACCATGCTCATAGGTGTTCATTTATTGATGGTAGCCATGTTTGTTTCGATATGGATATTTGTGAAAAAGAACAAGGATTTATTTTAGAGCCCAGCAAAACAAACGACGAAAACCGTCTGGAAACCCAGACGGTTTTTCGTATTGTGCTTAAGGATGTAGGCACGGGATCAAAATTGAGAGCGGAGCTTCTCGACGATCTGTGCGGCCTGCTGCCAATCTTGCTCCGTGATGTCCGCTTTGCTGTACTTCGCCTTCTCGAAGATGGACAAGATCTGTTCCAAATCCGCCTTCATCCATTTGCTCTGCTGCGTCCAGCGGCGAACCGCTTCCCGAAGCGTTTCATGTTCTTGCCTTACATATCCGTTGCGTCGGCATATTCTCAACAGTCTCTCGCACTCTACGATGACCTTCTGTTTCAAAAGAGAAGCGCGGCGCCGTTCCAGCCGCTCACGAATGACTTCCAGGATCTGAAACTTCCAGCCCAGAAACGCAACGATTGCTGCCGCCAGTAATCCCAGACCGGTCATGCTCATCCACTGGACATGGCGGGACATATCTGCAGGCTCCTCTGGCTCCACCGGCGCTGCGGTCTGAGTGGACGTCTCGGCAGGCAGCTCCTCCTGGATTGTAGCACGAGGCAGCGCGAAGCCTGCCGTCGGCTCGAATGGTACCCAGCCGTACCCGCTGAAGTACACCTCTACCCATGAATGGGCGTCCGCATTACGAACCGTGTACACCCCCGCGGCATCAGGGTCCACGAGTCCTCCCTGATCCCCCAGGAAACCGAGCGCTTCTTCCTGCGACATCGCGCTAAGCCCGGAAGCGTAGCCTTTCACCCAACGGGTAGGCAAGCCTACCGATCGGGACATCACCGCCATCGCCGAGGAATAGTAGTCGCAATAACCTTCTTTAATTTCAAATAAAAACCGATCGACAAAGTCTCTGCTGCGTCCCTTCGTTAAATCCGGTTTATTGGAATAAGGAAATGTAATGCGCAAATAATCTTCGATTTTTTTGGCCTTGTCATACGGATTGGTCGCGTCTTTAGTAAGTTCCGCGGCCAACTGACGAACCCTAGCCGGTACATTATCCGGCAGCTGCAAATATTCGGCGAGCTCGGCCCGGTTTGCCGGCTCCGACGTTTTGCGAAGCACGTCCTCATCAATAACCGGCATTTGGGAAATGACAATATACGTCTTAGGGTATGCCTGACGCTGCTCATTGTACCGAAGCTCCGATTGCATAGGCACCCACTGCAAGCCCTCGAAGCCGGTCTTGATGCCATTCAGATCAACGACCTTCTGAACGTTGAGGGCTCCGAACAATACAGGATACGGCTCTTCGTTAAGCATCGTAACCGTCTGCTTCACCTCGACCGTCCTCATCTTGCTGCCGGCGGAACGCGGGTCTGTCGTCAGCACGGTATCCGCGCGAACAGCTGAAGCACCTGCACGCTTATCACTCTCGCCCAAATCCCAGCCTTTGCCGTTATATAAGGAACGTGTTTCTCCTCGCCAGTAGCTGCGGTGCGTCGTATCCACAGTCATCACCGGTGTGTAATCGAATTGGAAGCCGCTGCCCAAGGCTGTGTCGTTGCGGCTGTAGCCGGAGGACGTGTCTGCGCTGGACACCGCGGGCGCCACTTCAATGCCCTTACCTGTCGTGAAGTTGACCGGTTCCCCCCTGTATGCCCGCCACGCGGTATACGGATCAGTCAGGAGCGGACCGACCTCAGGCATGATCGTGCCGATCATAACCGTTAAGGAGATCAATGCGATCACCGGAACCGCTATCGAGGTCGGATAATCCGCCAAATAGCTCCACGTATCCGGATCTTTTTTCCGCAGCCGTTGGAGATGGCATAAAATGAGGAGAAACAGTCCGCAGCCTACCGTCATCGCCACCTGTGGCCACAGATAGATGCTGGAGAAGGAATCACGGATGCACATGGCGAGCACGCTGACAATCATCAAAGCATATACGCGCCACTTTACCTCTACCCACCAAAGGAGCGTCAAATAAAGTACCCAAGCCCCCAGGCCAAACCATAAGTAGGGGGTCAGCTCATACAGGTTGAGAAACAGGCGGGAAGAGAAAAAGCTGCTCAGCTGCATCGGTCCTCTTACATGGAATTGCTCAAGAACCATAGCATTAATGACTACGATAAGAACAACCTGCAAAGCCCCCCTGAGCAGCCAATGCAGCCGGGGGATATGCTCCAGCAGGAAAGTAACAAGCAGCGTCAACTCAACGATGACAACCGTCTCAGGCAGCCAGACTCCGTCTTCCTTTGCAATCCAGTATACGAATTGAAGCAGCAGCACGCCGACAAGAAGAACGGTCAGCCGGTGCGTCCAGTTGAGCAGAAACAAACGCCGCCACCAGGAAATGGATTCGTTCATCCGCTTCTCCCTCCTAACACAACTGGCAGCTCCTGCAGCGATTGAACGGCGTAGCCTGTCACACCGAGAGATTGCAGCTGCTTCAGCCACCTATCCTTGCCTTCGGTATCGCCGCACAGCCACATATGGCAAGGATTCAATTGCAGCTGCTTCAGCCAGCCGAAAATCTGCACCATCGGTTCACCATATAGCGGTGTAACAATAGCGACAAAGCTGCCGGGCACAAAGTTTTGCACCTTTTCCCTCAGCACCTGCTTCAGCGAATAGCTGCCGTCCGCCTCCACATGGATAAAATGCTGCTGAACGGCTTTATGCTGATTCTGTCCTGGTCGCGGCTCGTAATAAACATCATCCGATCCGGTAGACACCAAGCCCAACGCCAGGCTGCGGCTCGCACCGTATTGAAACAGCGAGGCAGCGACGGATACGGCCAGCTCAAACTGATCCAGATCGGCTTCGTAGCCTTTAAGCTGACGATCCAAAACAAGATAGGTTTTGGGCAAGGATTCACGTTCGAACTCCTTGGATTTCCATGTTCCCGTTCTCGCCGTAGCGTTCCAGTGAATCCGGGATAAACGGTCCCCGTAAATATACTCCCTGACTCCGTTGATCTGGGTCGTTTCCCTAACGGCACGGGTTGTTGTGGAATGGTGGTTGGTCCCTTTCATCATCTGATGAAATTGCAGCCATTCCCGAATCGCAATCGTTTGCGGCAGCACGACAATGCTGTGCGGCAGCTTCAATGATCCGCTGTGCTCGAACAAGCCGAAGATGTCTTCGGTCACACACTCGGTGCTGCCGAACGAATAAAAGCCCCGCCGCAGGGCAGGCGTCTTATACTCCCATTGTCCGCGGCGGCGCCAGTCCGGAACAATCGTCGTTTCAAACTCCAGCTCGCTGCCGTTTTTGTGATACAACCGATCCTTCACGAAAATATAAGGCATGGGCCAAAAGCCGGGGATTTGCAGCTGGATGCTTACGCCCAGCGAGCTTCCGGCTTCGAGCATTCCGCCGTGATCGACCTGGGTCAAGGTGCGGGTGCCCTGTGTCCGTTTGATGCCGCTCCATTGCCCCAGCAGCAAATAAATACTTAATAAAAGCATAATGACAAAAAGCATGAGCGCAAGCTTGCCGCCTTGGAACAGCAGAAATCCCAAACTGCCGAGAAAGCTGATCAATACCGCCCAAAATGGCCGGCTCATGCGGGGACGTTCAACAAGTTTCTGAATGAACGGTTCCCTCATCATGCTCATTTCTCCAATCGAACCGGAACCCTCACCTGCTGAAACACAGATTGAAGGATGGATTGTACCGTCGCTCCGTCCATTCGTGCCTCCGCATGAAGCAGGATACGGTGCCCCAGGACATAAGGAGCCAAAAATTTAATGTCGTCGGGTATGACATAGTCTCTCTCCTGCAGCATCGCATAAGCCTTGGACGCCTGGACCAGGGATATCGTTGCACGAGGGCTCGCTCCCAGGAAAATAGCCGGATGCTCCCGCGTCTGCCTCGTTACGGCGACTAAATAGGCGGCAACGGCATCATCCAGATGCACCTGCTTCACCCGCTGCTGAATACCGCGGATTTGGCCGACATCGGCAACCGGCTGGATTTGATCAAGCGGGTGGATGACGCTTTGGGATAAGATCATTTTCATTTCCGTAGCCTCATCCGGATAGCCTAAACTGAACTTCATCATGAACCGGTCGAGCTGAGCTTCGGGGAGCATATACGTTCCCTCGAAATCGATCGGATTCTGGGTAGCCAGCAGTAAGAAAGGCTCCGGGAGCGCATGCGTTTCCCCGTCCACGGTAATATGGCGCTCTTCCATCGCTTCAAGCAGCGCAGACTGGGTCTTCGTCGTCGCCCGGTTGATTTCGTCCGCCAATAAAATATTCGTCATGATAGGCCCCGCACGAAAAATAAATACCTCATCCTTCGGATGATATATGGAAACCCCGGTAATATCAGTAGGAAGCAGATCAGGATTACATTGAATGCGACGAAATTGCCCTTCAATGGAACGGGCCAACGATTTGATCAGCACGGTTTTTCCGGTTCCCGGAACATCCTCAAGCAGAACATGCCCGCCCGCAAGCATCGCTGTTAAGAGAAGCTTGATTTCATCCATTTTACCGAGGATGCAAGATTCCAAATTTGCCTGAATACGCTTAAGTATTTGAATATCTTCGTTTAAGATAGCTTCCATGTTCCTGATCCTCCTTGGGTTAATAGATGCCTTATTCTATTTTACAAGATTCAAAAAACGGCGTATACGTGCAATAATGCTGAATTTGTTTGTAAATTTACACATTTTAGTCGATTTTTCCTTGCTTTTCACATGAAAATGCCAAGAAGCTCCAAGGGATGGTCCCCTGGAGCTTCTGCTTACTTCCGATTGAAAATATGCCTGCCTTTGGATTGTCCTTGCAAAGTTACCCTCTGGGCCTGGCCACCAGCGCGGCGAGAAAGGAAAAAATCACAGCCGCGGATACGCCCGCGCTCGTAATTTTGAAGATCCCCGTCAAAATGCCGACAGGCCCGTCTTTATGAAGCTCGTCCAATGCTCCGTGCACAAGCGAATTGCCGAAGCTCGTAATCGGGACCGTCGCCCCTGCGCCGGCAAATTCGACAAACCGGTCGTACAAGCTCTTGTCTCCGATAAAAATGCCCCCGAACAGGGCTCCTAACACAACCAAGGTGCTCATGGTATGCGCCGGAGTCAGCTTCATGACATCCATCATCAGCTGCCCGATGACGCAAATGGCGCCTCCGATAATAAATGACCAAACAAAATGCATCCAGTTGTCCATCGTCTATCATCCTCTGCTTTCTATGGCTACGGCGTGGGCGATACATGGAATGCTTTCCCCCTGCTGGAAGGACAGAGGCGAGAGCAGGGCCCCGGTAGCTACAACCAGCACCCGTTTCAGATCCCCTTTGCGCAGCTTTTTCATAATGTGTCCATACGTAACAGCCGCCGAGCAGCCGCAGCCGCTTCCTCCTGCCATGACAGGCTGGTTCTCCAGGTCATAAATCATCAGCCCGCAATCATAATAGTTCGTCTGGTGCATGGGAACCTGGTGCTTCTCAAGCATTTCACAGGCAATATCGTAGCCTACCCTGGCTAAGTCGCCGGTAACGATAAGATCGTAATATCCGGGCTCGCGGTGAAAGTCGCGGAAATGCGCCTGAATCGTATCTACGGCGGCCGGAGCCATCGCCGCTCCCATATTAAACGGATCTTTAATTCCCATATCGACAACCCTGCCGATCGTAGCTCCGGTAACGACTGGTCCGTCCCCTGATGCGCTAAGGACGGCGGCACCAGCCCCGGTTACGGTGTACTGAGCCGTAGGAGGCTTCTGCGAGCCGTATTCCGTCGGGTAACGGAATTGTTTTTCCGTCGTGCAGTTGTGGCTGCACGTCCCTACAAGCACATGCTTGGCTGACCCGGTGCTCATAATTAGCGAGCCTATCGCCAAGCCTTCCATGGAGGTGGAGCATGCGCCGAAAATGCCGAGATACGGTATCGTTAAGGTACGGGCCGCGAAGGTGTTGCTGATAATCTGATTCATCAAGTCCCCGCCGACATAAAATTGAATCTGCTCCTTCGTTAAACCCGCTTTGTCCATGGCCAGCTGGGCGGCTTCTTCCATCAGCTTGCGCTCCGCCTTTTCCCAGCTGTCCTGTTCCAGAAGCATGTCGCCGTGAACCAGATCAAAATCATGCACAAGCGGTCCTTTGGCTTCATCCGGCCCTACCACCGTGGCCGACGACTGGATGACCGGCCGTTTCGAGAATGCCCAGCTTTGGTGCCCCTGAAGCATGCGAATTACCTCCCCAATCCAAAAAGTAAATGGACCACCCCGACAAAAAAAGCCGCTACGGTACCGAAAACAATGACAGCCCCCGCCAGCTTGAACATGTTGCCGCCGACACCAAGCACGAAGCCTTCACTTTTATGCTCCAACGCCGCCGAGCACACGGAATTGGCAAAGCCTGTTACAGGGACGCCCGTGCCGGCGCCGGCCCATTGCGCGATTTTATCGTATACTCCAAAGCTTGTAAGAATACAAGAAAGCAAAATAAGAATCGCAACCGTTGGATTCCCGGCCGTCTTGTTCGTAAATCCGAAAACATGAATAAACAGCTCCATGAGCCCTTGCCCGATGACACAAATGATGCCTCCGGCTATGAAGGCTCTCAAGCAGTTTTTGGCAACCGGCCGGGCCGGCTCCTTTTTTTTCGCAAGCGTATGATATTCCTGCTGGGTCCATGTCATCTTTTGCTTCGCCTTGGTGGCCATGAGCATCCTCCCTTTCGCTTATCTTTTCAGCAAAGGCATAACCTGCTTCAATACTTCCTGCATTTGTTCCGCACCGTGCCGGTACATCGCCTGGGCGGCTTCGTTTTGTGTGGCGAGTCCGTAGAGCGTCAAGTCAGCCTCGCATTTTTTGAGCGTCGCATATAACAACGGCTTCTGGGTATTTTCCGGCAGCTGCAGCACATCGTCATACAAATCCACATAGAGCTGCCCGTACGAATCCACTTGTCCGATAAAAACATTGTCCTTGATGACGCCTATTTTCTCCAACTCAGTATCCAGCCATTCACGGCTAAAGCCCGCGGTGGATAACGGCTCGTCCATATAATTCCCATCGATAATGACCGCCTGCGTCTCCCTTTCAGGAGCTACCTTAATGCCCAAGTGCTTGGGGGTCAAAGGCTGATTCTCCTTCTTGAGCAGTACGCTCAGCTCCCCGCTCGCCTCCAGTACGGCAAACTCGACGTCGGCCATATTGAATACACTTTTGGCCCGCAGCTGCTCCAGCAGCTCGTCTGCGGTATATCTTTCTCTTTTCAAGTTTTTTTCCAATACCTTTCCTTTTTCGATCAAAATCGTCCCCTTGCCTTCAAACCATTGGCGCAGCGTTTTGCTTTTGAGCGTCGCCAGCTCCACCAGAAGGGGAACCATGACCCAGACGACCAGTGCGATAACGCCATGCATGTAATTGTTTTCGATATCCGTTGAAATAAAACCGGCCAATTCCCCCAAGGTAATTCCCGTTATATATTCAAAAAAGGTCAGCTGGGAAATTTGTTTTTTACCGAGAATTCTTGTCAATATGAACAGCATGGTTATTGCGCCAAGCGACCTTAGGACAATATGAAGCCACTCCATCTCACATCCCCTTTCTGTTGTTCAGCATCATGCTTGCGATTAAATTATTTGCCAAAAAACGCAGGCTTATCAAGGATTGGACAATCAAAGTTTTTCCCAAAATTATTTCCAGCCTCTTACAGTTATGTTTCTCTCCATTGTGGTGCACATTAGTATCTGCAATACACGAAAGGGAGGTGAACACCATGACCGTAGCATCCAATGTAAAAACAACTCTGGCCTCTTTGAAAAGTGCTCAAGCCAGCCTGGAAACCTTTGCACTCAGCACGCAAAACCAGGAGGCAAAGCAATTGTTCGAGAGTGCAGCCAAGACGACGCAGCAAGTGTGCGATCAAGTAAGCAGCCGCATTCAACAGCTGGAAAACGAAGAACCGCAATATAAAGGATTTTAAGCAAAAAAAACAAAAACAGCCTCCGCAAAACCGTAATCGGCTTGCGAAGGCTGTTTTTCATGCTTGTTTCTTCGGCATCGGCTTAAGCTGGCTCCTGCCTGTCACCCAAAAAGCATCAATAGAATCATTAATAAAATAAATAGCACCAAAACCAGGAGTCCCGAATTGTCCTTCAGCATATAGGCCCGCTCCCATCCATGGGTAGTTAAGCATGCTGTAAGGTATGCCGGGCCGGGCGAATCGGCATGTGCTATGGCCTATAGTTACCCATCATTTCCGGTACATCTGCGGAAAGCTTGACCCTTTGTTCGGAAATGATGGGGCGCTTCGGCCGAAGACCAAGCCGGTTCATCATAAATGCTTCAAACCATATGTGAAGAGCTGCACGCGCCATACTGTATTGAAGCCAGCGCCTTACTCCTTGCCAGCTTGCTGCAGGGCAGCTTCATCCACAGGAAGCGCACCTCCGGCTTGAACCGTCAAAATCCGCTCCATGATCGTCACAGCCTGAGCCCGGGTCGTTGTTTCCTCCGGTCCGAGGCGGCCATGATCCAAGCCTTGGAGGATGCCTTTGCTCACGGCAGTCTGCAGAGCGAAGGCATCGCTCATAGCGGTGTTCGAAGCCCGCAGCTCGGGAGAGGTAACCTTGACCGCAATGCGCGCCAATTCTGCGCGGGTTATCGGCTCATCCCATGCGCGTCCGGTCTCCTCCGGACCGTAGTCGCCTTCCTTCGTCAGCGCTTCGACGTAAGGCTGGTACCAGGCCTGGCCATTGCCGCCCGAAGCCGCCGCACCCGGCAGCTTCAACGCCGCTGCGGCCAGCTTGGCGAATTCGGCACGGGTCAGCGTGCCGTCGGGGTGAAACGTGCCGTCCGGATACCCGTCGGCATAGCCCTTGTCTACCGCGGAGGCAATCGTCGCCTCCGCCCAATGACCGGCCGTATCGCTGAATCCGCGATCGAAGCCGGTCACGACCCCGGGCACGGTACGGTTCTTATACGTACCGTCCCCGAGCTGGCCGGACATGTTGGCGCCCCATGTCCAGACCGTCCCCTCCGCCGAAATCGCGGCGGAGTGATAGCTTCCCGCGGCAGCCTCTGTCGCGCCGCGGATGCCCTTGGCCTGAACCGGCTGCGACCGGTTCGCGGCAGAGCCGTCGCCGAGCTGGCCGAAGCTGCCGGCGCCCCAGGCCCACACCGTGCCGTCCTGCTTGACGGCTAAGGAGTGATAGCTCCCGGCGGCGATGGAGGCGACGCCGGTCAAGCCGGCGACCGGCACGGGCGCCGTACGGTTCGTCGTCGTGCCGTCGCCCAGCTGGCCGAAGCCGTTGTAGCCCCAAGCATAGACGGTTCCGTCGGCCTTAAGCGCAAGCGAATGGTTCCGGCCGGCGGCGATTGCTTTGACGTCCTTCAATCCGTCAATGGGCACGACCATTCTGCGGAGCATCGAGGACCCGTCACCGAGCTGCCCGTTGCTGTTATCCCCCCATGCCCACAAGGTTCCATCCTCGGCTAGAGCCAAGGCGTGGTTATAGCCGGCTGCAATCGCTTTGATCCGGAACAATCCGGAAATTTGCACCACATTCGCAGCGCTTTCGGTCGTATTATCCGCCATTTGACCGAACGTATTGTCTCCGATTCCCCAGACGGTACCGTCCTTCTTCAAGGCAAGCGTGAACGCGTTGCCCGCCGAAATCATACTCACATCCTTCAACAACGGAGCGGCAGCCGGTGTATTTTTGCTATCGGTCGTCTGATCGGCGAGCTGTCCGTTTACATTTTGCCCCCAGCTCCAGACCGTTCCATCCGGCTTCAGCACGAAGGCACTGTGACTCCCTGCCTCAACGGCGGTCACGGTACCTGCGTTAACAGCCTCCACAGGCACATTTTTGCCGCCGACCGTTCCGGTCCCGAGCTCCCCGAACGTGTTCTCGCCCCATGTCCAGAGCCGATTCCGCTTCCAGACGAGGTTAAAGCTGTCGCCTGCAGCCAATGCACGGGTCTGGATCTCATTCGCGAAGCTGCCTCCCTTGGGCGGCTGTACGATGAGATTGAACCGTGGTACAACGACAGGTAAAATGCGGCTCGTCGCCGTGCCGTCACCGAGCTGGCCCAGTGTGCTGTTTCCCCAGCCCCACACTGTTCCGTCGCTTTTGACCGCCATCGAATTGAAGCTGCCTGTACCGATGACGGACACATCCTTTAAGCCTTCCACAGGCACATTATGATCGCTGTCTTTATAATCGCCGGTGCCGAGCTGACCGTAATTGTTCAGCCCCCATCCGCTCACGCTGCCGTCCTTGTGCAGGACGATCATATGGGAATTGCCTGCCGCAATACTGACAACATCGTCCGCACCCACGACGTTGTTGGCGAAATTACGGTCGGTCTTGTTGCCGTTGCCGAGCTGACCGGCGATGTTGTAGCCCCAGGTCCACACTTCTCCGTCCTTTTTGAGCAGAGCCGAGAAATTCGCCCCTGCAGCCAAAGCCACCGTATCGTAAGTAAAATTCACGAGGGTCGGGCGATTGGTTTTCGTTTGCGTCTCCGCATTGCCCACTTGACCGTATGTGTTGTCGCCCCAAGCCACTACGGTATGGTTGCTCAACAGCGCCAGCATATGCATGCCGCCGGCGGCAATGCCGATGACGTTGGTCGGGTAGGACAGCTGGGAAGGCGTTAATTTGGGGTCATACGTGCTGTCCCCCAGCTGTCCCTTCGAGTTATCTCCCCAGGTGACGATCGTTCCGTCGCCCTTCAAAGCGGCGGAGTAATTATTGCCTGCCGCAATGGCGACGATATTCGTCAAGCCCTCGATCTCAAAAGGCTCCGGCCGATCCGTTAAGGTGCCATCACCCAATTGGCCATTCGTATTTTGGCCCCAAGCCCAAACCGTTCCATCCTTGCGCAAAGCAAGGGTATGATTCAGACCTGCGGCAATCGACGTAATATCGAACAACGGTTTCACCTGTGTCGGCGCGTACCGGTATACATTGGGGCCGGTACCGAGCTTCCCGTGCAGACTGTCTCCCCAGGTCCAGACAGAGCCATCGCTTTTCAATGCTACCGTATGTCCGAGACCTCCGGTAATCTGTACAATTCCCAGAGATTTCACGGAAGGTCCCGCTTCCGTACTATCCGCTGATTGTGCTGCCGGGGCCTCCTCTGCCCATACAGGCGCTGCCGTCATGGCAAGCAGCTGCACCACCAGCATCAGTCTGAATACAGGAAGCAGCCAGCGGTTACGGCCCCGTATCAGCTTTCGTTGTTGTTGAAGCATCTCTTAACCTCTCCTCCGTATAAATTTCTTGATTTAGTGGCTCGAATGATCGGCAGGCAGAGCTGGAGGAGATTGACGCTTCCACTTGCTTTTCAACACATCCATTAGACCATCCATCAGCATATACACCACAGGCACAAGCAGAAGCGTAACCATGGTCGACAGTGTCAGACCGAACGCAACGACAGTAGCCATGGAAGCCTGCGCTTCGGCGCCTTCTCCAAAGCCGATGACGAGCGGAAGCATCGCCAGTACGGTTGTCGCCGTTGTCATCAGAATCGGACGCAAACGTATTCTCCCTGCCTCCAGAAGTGCATCGTATAAGGTGTATCCCCGCTTTCTCAATTGGTTCGTGTAGTCGATGAGAACAATTGCATTATTCACCACGACCCCAACGAGCATAATCATCCCCATGACGGAGTTCATATTAATCGTACGGTGTGTAAGATATAGGCCGAGAATGGCACCGATAAACGTCGGCGGCATCGAGAACATGATGATGAACGGGCCGTATAACGATTCGAATTGGCTTGCCATAACCATGTATACCAGCACCAGAGAAAGCCCCAGCATAATATACAAGCTTTTGAAGGTGCTGTTGGAATCCGCCTGGGAGCCCAGGCTGATGGAGTAGCCGTCCGGTGCCTGGATCGTATCCAGCCTCTCTTGAACCACCTTGGATACATCCCCTACAGGAGCCCCGTTCACGAAAGCTTGAACCGTCGTCAGCCGCTGCTGATTGATGTGTCGAATCTGAGCGGGCCCGGAGCTTGGCTCCACCTTTGCGATGGCATTCAGCGGCACCTGGGCGCCTGAGCTCGTTGTCAAAATGATTTGATTCAGATTTTCCAGATTGTTGGTAAATTCGGTCGGATACTTCACCAGCACCGATATTTGCGAATCCCCTGTTTTCAAATTCGTTGCCGCAGCGCCTTGATAGGCGGTACGCAGCGATGTCATGACCTCCCTGGCGGAGATGCCGTAGTACGTCGCCGCATCCCGGTCGATGGTCATGCTATAAGAAGGAATACTGCGTTCCTGCGTATTTTGCACGTTGCGGAGCGTCGGAATGTCGCGAAGCTCTTCCGCAACCATATCACCGAGCTTGCTCAGCACGGTCTGGTCGGGACCGTTCAAATTGACTACGATGTCGGCCCCCCCGCCGCCACCGCCGCCCAACCCCGGGAGACGAACCGAGGATCGGCTGTTCACCGAAATTTGGGCTCCCGGATTGCCCTGTGTCAAATTCCGGATCTGCTCCACGACCTGCTCGGTCGTTTGTTTACGCTCTGCGAGCGGCTTAAGAGTCACCGTAATATTAGCCGAGTTCGTCGAAGCGCTCTGGAACGCACCTCCGCCGTTGCTTCCTACGTTCGTAAAAATGGTATCAATATCAGGGATATCCTTGATCAAATTTTCAACCTTGCCCGCCAAGGCATTCGTAATTTCGAATTTCGTTCCCTGCGCCAGGCTGATGTTAACGAACAGCTGCCCTTCATCCGTCTTCGGCGTGAGCTCGGTACCGACGAACTTGGCCAGGTATGCACTGCCTCCAAGCATAAGCAAGGTGATGAATACAATTGTCCACCGATGGCCAAGCGACCATTTTAGCAGGAAGGAATAGCCATTCGTAAACCGGTTCATCCCTCTGCCGAACCATACGGCCGGATTATAGGATCTTCCCTCCGGCAAGGATTCGTCATGATGCTTTTTCAATATTTTGGCCGCCAGCATCGGCACTAAAGTAATAGCCGCGAACAAGGCCGCAATGTGGGAAAAGCTGACCGTCAGCGCCATCGGCACGAAGAAGTTTTTGATCATTCCGTTAATGAACAAGGTTGGGGCAAACACGGCAATCTGCGCTAATGCCGAGGCAAGCACCGCCGTTCCGACCTCAGCCGTCCCCTGCTTGGCCGCTTCAACCGGCGATAAGCCTTCTTCCTTTTTACGGAAAATGCTTTCAAGCACCACGACCGCAAAGTCGACGAGAGAGCCCAGCCCCAAGGCCAAGCCGCCCAACGTAATCGTATTGATCGTCTGATGCGAGAAATACATCATACTGAAAGTACTGACGACGGAGATCGGGATCACAACGCCGATAATCAATGTCGCCCGAATGCTGTTTAAGAAAAGCATAAGAATGATAATAGAAAAGATGGCTCCAAGCAGCGTATGCTCAATTACGGTATTAATCGAGTTGCTAATATATTTGGAGGTATCGTTCAATACAGCCAGCTTGGCCCCTTCCGGCAGCTTCGTCTGGATATCGTCGATCGCCTTGCGGATATTGTCCGCTACAGCAACCGTATTGCCGTCCGACTGCTTCAGGACCGAGATGCCTACGCTTTGTTCTCCGTTACGGCGGGAATCAAACGTAATATCCTGGTAAGTATCAATCAGCTGGCCCAGCTCTCCAAGAGCGATAGACTGGCCTTTCCCCAAATTCACTCTTACTTTGTCGATATCCGAGACCGACTTGAACTCACCCTGAATGGTTAACGGGATCAGCTGCTCGCCTTTATACACAAGCCCTGCGTCCATGGATTGGTTATCGTTGCTGAGTGCCGATGTCACCTGGTTGAAGGTTAACCCGTACTGGGTCAGCTTATTTTGGTCAAGCAGCAATTGAATCTGTCTTACGCGTCCGCCCGAGACGCCTACGGATGCGACACCGTCCACACGCTGAACGGCGGGACTCACAATGTTATCCGCCAAATCACGGAGGGTGATCAAATCTACGCCGCTCCCGTACAAAGACAAGCTCATGATCGGCTGACTGTTCGGATCCGCCCGGGACACGACAGGCGCATCCGCATCCGTCGGCAGCTGCCTGCGGACCCGGTCCAGCTTGTCGCGCATCGTCAAGGTGGCATCATTAATGTCCGTGCCAAAGTTAAACTGAACGGTGACGATACTCGAGCCCGTTCGTGAGGTGGAGGTCACGGACTGCACATTGGCTATCGTAGCCATCGATGCCTCGACACGCTTGGTGACCTGAGCTTCAACCTGGGACGGCGACGCGCCCGACCAGTTCGTCTGAACGGTTGCGGTCGGAATCTCCATATTCGGATATAAATCCACCGGCAGCAGCGGTGCTGCGATAGACCCCAGTATCGTGAGCGCAATCATGATCATAAGGATCGTGACAGGCCGGTTTACAGAGAAATTCGCTAAATTCACTGCGTGCCACCTGCTCTCCCGGTTTGACCGGCCGTGCCGCTGCCCTCGCCTTTAGGGGCACTCTCTCCCTGAGGCTTCTCCCCCTGGGCTTTCTCGCCCTTGGGTTTGTCACCCTGAGCTTTCTCGCCTTGTGCCTTCTCGGCCTTCTGCTTCTCAGCCTGGCCTTCCGGCGACGGACTGCCCTGCTTCTGCCCGTCCTGGGTCCCCTGCTGGCTCCCCCCGCCCTGCTGCTGACGCTGAGCGCCCTGCTGACCACCTTGCTGCTGGGCTCCTCCTTGACCTTGCTGACGCTGCTGGCCTCCCTGCTGGCCGCCCCCTTGCTGCTGGCCCGGCTGAACGATTTGTACGGCAGCCTTGTCGGACAGAAGCTCCTGGCCTTTGACGACGATTTCGTCGCCCTCCTTCAGCCCGCTGACAATCTCAAACTGGGAGCTTGTCAGGGTTCCTACTTTGACCGAGACCTTCTTGGCCTTGCCCTCGGAAACAACGAAGACCGAGTTGCCGCTCGGCTGGCTCAGCACGGCATCCGCCGGTACCATGATGGCTTTGCGTCCCTCGCTCTTAAGGCTGGACGTGGCGAACATACCGGGAAGAAGCTCGCCCTTGGGATCATTGACCTTGATGTCCACACCATATGCCTTGGTGACGGAGTCCATCGTAGGCCGAATCGTATAGACGGTTCCATCGAACGTTTTATTCAGCGTCGGCACCGTAATTTTCATTTCCATGCCGACTTTGATTTTGCCGATATTGGCTTCAGAAATATTCACCGTAGCCTGCGTCGGGTTAAGCGCTGCGATAGAGACGATGTTCGCATTCGTCCCGGCATTTTGTCCGACTGGCGTATTGATTGTAGTGACGACTCCATCCACCGGCGAAATCAGCACGCCATCCTGCAGCTGCTCATTCAATAATTGCAGGTTCGTTTGAGCCTGCTGAAGCTGTGCGCTGCCCACAGTCACCGCGTCTGTAGATTTGGCGGACTGCAGCGTTTGCTCCGATTGGGCAAGCTGAGCCTTGGACACATTCAAGGCAAGCTCCTGCGTAGATTGGGCGTTCGAATAGGACAGCTGGTCCTTTTGCAGCGACTTCTCATTGGCATCTAATATAACGGCCAGAGAGTTTTGCGCATTCGCTAAAGTAATGGAATCCTTGTTTAAATTTTCCTGGGCGATTTGTACGGTTTGGGAATTTTGGGCCGTAATCAAATCGGCCTGCGCTTTGAGAAGAGCGCTGTTTGCCGTAATCAATGCATTCGGCGTCGTTTGCTGCGCCTGATCCAAATTCAACTGAGCAGTTTGGATTTTTTGCAGGGCTGCATCTATATTCGTCTTATTTTCCGTCGATGATTTCACGTTGTTATAATTAATAATCGCCTGCTGCAGGGCTAGCTGCAGAGCTTCCACCGAGTTATCCGTGTTGGCCTGCGAGGTCTGCACCGAGTCCTGCTGGGCGTTCAACGTATTTTGAGCATTGGTCAAATTCGTGTTGTAGGTGACCTGGGCATTATTCAAGTTTTGCTGCGATATCGCTACCTGCTGCTTCGCAGCGGCGATCGCGTTTTGTTGATCGTTGAGCGCCTTATTGTAATTGGCCTGTGATATCGCCACCTGCTGCTTCGCAGCGGCAACCGCATTCTGCTGATCGACAATCGCCTTTTCCAGGTTGGCCCGTTGAAGGTTAACCGCCTTCTCCGCAGTCGATACACTATTGGCCTGGTCATTCACCGTTTTTTGGAGCTGTGCGGATGAAATCGCCACCGCATTTTGAGACTGTGCGATCTGCTGCTCCAATGCGGTCGTATCCATTCGGGCAAGGGGATCGCCCACTTTGACCCGGTCTCCCGCTTTTACCATCAATTCGGTCACTCTTCCGGCTACTTTGGACGAAACGTTGGTTGTATAGACAGGCGTGATCGACCCGCTGAATACCTGGCCTCCCGTCACCTCAGCCATCTTGACCACTTGTGTTTCCACCGGGAACTGTCTTGCTGCGCCCCTCTGCCCGCCGGCGGTCTGCTGTGCGCCTTGTCCTTGTCCCTGCTTGGACCCTGCTCCGTTCCATACGGTTGCGCTGACAACAGCAATAATGGCAACAACTGCTATCGCCGCAACCACCCATTTTTTGGATACACTTTGGATCCACCTGATCATTTCATACCCCTCCACGAATTCTTGTCCGTCCCATCTGCCCGCCGCTTGAAGGCGGCTACGGATGCTTTGATAAGCGATGCTCCAGCATAACATCAACTTAGCGCACATTCATGATAAAACTGTGATTGAAATGTAAAAAAAGTGTGAAATATGGTTGTTTCCCCGCAAAGATTCGCCAAAAGAACGCACAAAAAAAAGGACCCCTTTCGGAGTCCTCTTCGCGGTGAATTGATGTTTGGTACACTTGCCTCGATCCCTTCGAAAAGCTCGGTCAAATACCTCGTCACTTCATTGCAGTACGAGTACTACACTAACGTGTCTTTGGCACATCCCTCCGCTTCTATCTGGAGTCTAACTCAATGTTCCCGGAATGCTTCGTTGAATCGTTCAACGGAACCACACCTCTCTCGTTTCACCGCTAATGATAGTATGTCCGGTACGCATGCTTTTATACATTTATTCTTTAATAATAACTTTGGTCCCAAGAGGAATGTGGCGGTACAGCCATTCGATGTCCCGGTTATGCATGCGCACACACCCGGAAGATGCGTGACTCCCGATCGAATAGGGGCGATTCGTCCCGTGAATGCCATACGTATACCCTCCCGTTCCAGGAACGCTTAAGCCAAGCCAGCGGGAACCTAGCGGATTCTTGGGAGAACCTCCGGGAATTTGCTTGCGGACATACCATGGCTTCACGATTTTCGTTACGATGTGGAATTCACCCACCGGTGTCAGCTCTTTACGTCTTCCCGTCGCTACTGGAAAACCATACATGACCCGGCCGTTTACGATCACCGTCAAGTAATTGGTCCGCTTGTTAATTTCAATATATACGCCTTCTTCCCTCAGCGCTTCCAATGGTATGGTTGAGGGTGCCGATGCCGCTTGGACAAGGCCTGTACTTATGAGGCAAAGCTGCATGATCCATAAGAAGATCAAACCTGCCTTGAGATTCCATTTCAATACAATCTCATCCTTTATCATTTATGCACGGTTATTGTTCACCACAGGTCAAATTTTATGTACCCGTGCCCCGGATGTAATGCCGCCCTAAGCAAATATTCAGGAACGATGTCGAATTTCTTTGCGCCCGAAGAAGGATTTTTTGACAATGGAAACGAATTACATATTAGATGAAGCAGGAAGAGAGGACAAGAGATCGCCCATGACGTTAACCAAACAACAATATATTATGGAATCGAAGCGAAAATCGGAAGAATATCAATTGGATCCGAATACCATTCCCGGGTTTGACGAAGTCATGTCTCCATTGGATTTAAAGCGTAAATTTTCTGAATATGAGAGCGTTCTAAGGGTCGTTCGGTTCTTCGTTAAGAAGCTGCTCGACTCGCTGAAGGGCAATCCCATTCTTATCGTCATTTCGGACGAGACCGGTGTCGTGCTGGAAATGGATGGCGATGAGACGATAAAGCAGACGATCACGCAGCTTGGCATCCGTATCGGTGTTCGCTTTACGGAGGAGTCGTGCGGAACCAACGTCATTAATCTTGCTTTGTCGGGGCGCTGCCCGGTGGAATTGATCGGCAACGACCATTATCACCACTATCTGTTCAATAGTGCATGTTACTCTGTTCCGTTCCACTATACAGACATGAACGATTTGCTGGGTACGATCTCCATCATGACCTCTATAGAACTGGCTGATCCGGCTTACTTAACGCTTTTATCCATGGCTGTCGATTCCATCGAGCGGGAACTCCTCCTAGTCAAACAAAACCAAAAGCTGAACGTCCTCAATCAAATCATGATCAACTCCACACGAAGCGGCATCATCATGACGGACAAAATCGGACATATTATCGAGTTCAACGATATTGCAGAACAGCTGACCGGGCTGAAAAAGGAGCTCGTCCGCGAGCAAGCGGTGCGCCAATTCAAGCCGATGGGACAGTACATTTGCGACGTCATTGAAAAAGGAAGCAAATATGAGAATATTCAGCTCATTTTCGAAAGGCCCAAAGCTTCCTCCAAGGTAGTCTGCTTGTTTGACGCGCTTCCCATTTACGACGAGCATTACCAGATCATCGGCGCGTTCGGCCAGTTCAGAGATGTGACTCCGTTGTACGAAGCCGAGGAAAAGTATAACCATCTCGCATACCATGATGATTTGACCGGCCTTCCCAACCGGAGGCTGTTCTACAAGCAGCTCAATGAAATGCTCGAAACGGCAAAACAGAACAATCATGCGTTTGCCATTCTTTACATAGATCTCGACCGCTTCAAAATGGTGAACGATATGCTCGGCCACCGCAATGGGGACATTTTGTTATATGAGGTGTCCAAACGGCTGAAGAGCTGCCTCAAATCCACCAGCACACTGGCCCGGATGGGCGGGGATGAATTTACGATCATCCTCCCGAATGCTCCTGAGCCGGATACCGCTGTCGCCGTTGCCGACGCCATTATACAGAAGCTGAAGCGGATATTCCGCATTCAGGGACATGATTTCCATATTTCCGCAAGTATAGGGATCTCCTTCTATCCGGAAGACGGCTTGGATGCGGAAACCCTGATGATCCATGCCGATACGGCACTCTATAAGGCCAAAGAAACGGGAAAAAATAACTACGTGCTGTACGCGCCGTCGATGAACCAATCGTCCCATGAAAAGCTGGCCTTGGAAAATTCGCTGCGCAAAGCCGTCGAACGTCAGGAATGGGTGCTTCACTACCAGCCCCAGATTGACCTGCAAACCGGACAAATCGTCGGGGTAGAAGCGCTTATCCGCTGGCAGCATCCGAAAAATCACCTGGTTTCTCCCGGGGAATTCATTCCCCTCGCCGAGGAAACCGGTCTTATCGTGCCTATAGGAGAATGGGCCTTGAAGCAAGCCTGCCTCCAAAACAAGCTGTGGCAGGATGCCGGACTCCCTAAAATTCGTGTCGCGGTTAACCTGTCAACGGCACAGTTCCTCAAGAAAAGCTTGAACCAGACGGTCGCCGACGTCCTTAAAGAAACCGGTCTTGACCCCTGCTATCTGGAGCTTGAAATCACGGAAACGATGACGATGGACGTCGAACGGGCCAGCGTGATACTGGATGAATTAAGCCGGCTGGGCGTTCAGATCAGCATCGATGATTTCGGCACAGGCTACAGCTCTCTTAATTATTTAAAAAAGTTTTCGATTCATCGGCTCAAAATCGACCGTTCTTTCGTCCGTGATATTACAAGTGACGAAAGCGACGCCCGAATTGTCGGTGTCATTATATCCATGGCGCACCACCTGGGCTTGAACGTAATTGCCGAAGGTGCAGAAACGCCAGAGCAGGTTGCCTTTTTGAAAGATCAGCATTGCGACGAAATCCAAGGCTACTATTATAGTCCGCCTCTGACGGCAGACGAGCTGGAAAAAAAATATTTAAGAAACAGCACATTATAGAAGTTGGAGATGAAGTAAAGTGATGAAAAGAGTATCGCAAGTTCTTGCCTCAAATCTAAAAAGCTGGGGCATCCAGCACGTCTTTGGCATCCCCGGCAAATCGATTTCGCCGCTCATGCTCGATCTCGACAGTGAAGGTATTGAGTTCGTTCTCACCCGTCACGAGTCAGGGGCCGGCTTCGCAGCCGGCGGCTACGCACTGGCGAACCGCACGCTTGGCGTAGCGATCGGCACGTCGGGACCAGGAGGAACGAACTTGCTCACTGCGGCAGGACAAGCAAAGGCTTATCACGTGCCGACCCTTATTATTACAGGACAGCCATCGGCAACCGATTCCGGCAAAGCGATGGGACAGGATTCCAGCCTGTTCGGCACGGATTTGGTCAAAATGTTTGAACCCGTTACGTTGTTCAGCGCCCGTGTCGACCGGGAAGACCTGCTCCCGTTATATTTGCAGCACGCTGTGGAAAAAGCGACAACAGGAATCAGGGGGCCTGTGCACCTGTGCATTCCGTTTGATATATTAACGGCTTCCATCGAGCCTTTCGAGCTAGCCCTTCCGACTCATATCCCGCAGGCCGTTTCGCCCAATGTGGCCGACGCCATCCCCTTGCTGAACGAAGCCAAGCGGCCTGTGCTCTTTCTCGGAAAAGGCGTGCTTGCCTCTCAGGCCTATGAAGAAGTACGCCTTCTGGCGGAGCACTGGAACCTGCCTGTCATAACAACACCTGGCGGTAAAGGCGCTTTCCCTACCCGTCATCCGCTCAGTTTGGGCAATTTCGGTCTTGGGGGTACCAAGCAGGCCGAAGCTTATATGAAATCGGGCGTCGATCTGATGATTGTCATAGGAAGCAAGCTTAGCGACATGACCTTATCCGGCTTTACCCCGGACATGATGCCTCGGAAGGTCATTCACTTTGATTATGAGCTTACGTTTATCGGGAAGGCGCTGCCGGTTCCGACCTGCGCCATTCTTGGGGATGCCAAAGCAAACCTGCAGCAGCTAATTAAACTGGCAGACGCGAAGGGCCAGTTGTACGAAGCTGCCGCGACCCTGGAAATAAGTGCGGAAGAAGAACAGCAAAGCACCGAAACCGCTATCCTGTCCGCGGTCGATGCGGTAAAGACGCTTCGCTCGGCACTGCCGCATGATGCCATCCTGTTTGGTGATGACGGCAGCCATACGTTCTACGCCATTCAGCATTATGATATTTATGAGCCGGGCACGTTTATTTTTGACGATGTGTTTGGAGCCATGGGTCATGCCATCGGTTATGCGATCGGTGCCCAGGCTGCTCTTCCTGACCGTAAGGTCGTTTGCTTGACCGGGGATGGCTGCGCGATGATGCATGGTACCGAAATTGCGACAGCCGTGAATCACAACATCCCTGCGTTGTTTGTTATTTTGAATAACGGACGCTTGGATATGGTTGATAAAGGCATGTCTTATAATACCGGGCGGAGTATCGGGGCCATCTATGAACAGCCATTGGATGCTACGATGTTCGCTCGCTCCATGGGAGCCGAAGGCTATTGCTGCCGAACCCAGGACGATATTCGTCAAGCGGTAACCGCCGCATTGCAGTCGGACCGTACTTCCGTAATCGAAATTATTGTGGATCCTTTGGAGATTCCGCCTATCTTGTCCAGGCTGCTGAGCTTGGAATGATACCGCAGCTTAATTAGGAAAGCTGTAAATTCATGAATAGAAAGGAAAGAACGAAGCATGTCAGAACAACGCTATCAACAAGGAATGGATGTTTTGAAAAAAATGATTGGAGGCGACGTGTTCCCTCCGCTGGAGGCGATTCGAAGCTTCTATCCCGATTTTGCCGATATGATCGTAATGAATGGATTTGCCGATGTATATTCAAGGCCGGCATTGGATCACAAACAGCGGGAGCTGATTACCCTCTCCTCTTTGATCAGTCAAGGCGCTATCGATCAAATGAATTTTCACGTGCATGCCGCTCTCAATGTCGGCGTCAAGCCGGTGGAAATTGTGGAGCTGGTGATGCACTGCTCCGCTTATGTAGGGTTTCCGAAAGCGATCAGCGCGATGGATGTCGTCATGCGGATTTTCAAAGAGAGAGAAATATCCGTTCAGCCTGAATAACCGTAAAAAAGCATGAGGTCACGGCAGAAAAGCCGACCTCATGCTTTTTTTACGGAGACGCGGGCACTGCTTAGCCCATCGATTATTTTACAGCACCGGCGGTAATACCTCCGGCAATTTGCTTTTGGAACAGCACATAGAACAGCAGGACTGGAACATCGAGATGAGCAGAGCGGCCAATAGAGGCCCCCATTCTCTCGTTAGGAAATTTCACAGCCGCCGCATCCCGCTTTAAGGCTGCAGACATCCGCCCTCAAAGCTGTCATAGGTCGCTAACTCGACCCATCTGCCGGGCACGGCCCAGTCCTTCCCTAGCTCCGACGGAAGCCTTCCTTGCTCGTAGCATTGACGCAGCGCTTCCTTCAACCCCTCAACCCAAACAACCCGCTCGGGCTCAGCCCAACGGATCAGGCTCTCCGGGAAATCGGCCACGGCCGACGATTCAAGCATCCCGTTCATGCACAGCACCTGCGGATATGCTGCTTTCAGGCCGCACAAAATCCCGGCAGATCCGGTCCGGACTGCCTGTATGCAGGTAAGCAGCTTGCTTTGCTCCTTTGGGGACTCTTCGACGGCGCTGTGCTGTTCGCCTGTACCCAAGAAATAGGCGCCGCCTGCTTTAGGGTACCTTTTTTCCGTGCCGTCCTGAAAGACCGCCTTTATCTCCTCGTTATCTTGCCCGAATGCGTAGGAGATGACGGCCCGCTCAAACTCGAACGTAAAATCAGGCCCCTCCACTCCCGTTACGGCATGGGAAGCAAGAAACAACAGCTCCACTCCGCCCTCCACCTCGGCTCGAACCGCGCATGTATCGAAATTTTCGATAGGATTGGCCCGGTACAGCTCGGCCTGCACACGGAACGGTAATGCACTTGCTTCCGTGTCGTCTCCGAGAAGATAGAACATATTGTGCAAATAATGAGAGGTGGCATTGTGGGCGACACTGTCCAATATCCAGTCTCCTTGCGGGCTTTTCACGCGCCCTTTCCAGCCCTTCTGAAAGTAGTCCTGTGTTCGGCGCCACAGCACTAACGTTCTCAGCCGCTGCGGCCGCCCGAACAGCCCGGATTGAATATCCCGCTTCAGCTGTTGAATTTGGCTGCTGAACGACCAATTGTAGCCGACCGCGACAAACGGCCCTGCGGCCTCCCGCTCCGCCTCCATCATCCGCCTTGCCTCCTGGACGGTTGCGGAGACCGGCTTCTCAACTAGTACATGGCTGCCATGCTGCAGAGCAAGGCAGGTTTGCGGACAATGGTACTGAATAGGCGTCGAAATGACCACGAGGTCCGCTCCGCCCGGCCGATTCGCGTAAAAGCTTTCCAGCGAGTCATACATTGGAATTCCCGCTGCGGCAAGCTCCCCGTAAAACCGGCTGAGCTCCGGCTTTACATCAACGACACCTGCAAGAACGGCATCCTGCTCGCGAATGTCGTGCAGCATTTCTTTGACATGCGTGGCACCGTATCCGCCGATGCCGACGATGACAACCTGAACCTGCTTGTTCCTCATCTCCCTAGCTCCTTTTCGTTTCGGCTCTGCTGCCTGAAGCGGTTCGGAGACATATTGACGATATTTTTGAAGGACCGGTAAAACGTTGGGAGCGTTTCATACCCGACCTCAAAGCATATCGAGACGATGTCCTTATCCGTTTCCTCAAGCAGCTTTTGAGCTCGCTTGATCCGGACTTCCGTCATATATTGTATCGGCGTCATCCGATATTGCTCTTTGAAAATATTGTTCACCTGACGGGACCCGACGCCAAGCCTTGCGGCCAAATCCGATGCCGTCAGCGGTTCATAATAATGCCTGTCAATATAGCTGCGGATGCGGTCCGCACGCAGGCTGTTCGAATCCGTTACAATGGAGGATTGGCTGGATCTCGCCAGCACGAGCAGCAGTTCATGCAAATAAATATGCAGCGCCCACGGCCCGAAGGCGTCCTCATGGGTCTGCTCGAACAGCATCTTGCGCAGCAGCTGTCTGACCTCGGCGGCGGCAAAGGGATTCAGCTGCAGCATCGCGGAGGCTTTGAACCAGGTATGCAGCAGATGGGTTCTGGCGAACGAATCCGTGCCGGTTTCCTCGAAGGCAAGCACGAGCAGCGTCAGCCTGGAATCCGATACGACGGCATGATTGGAATAAGGAACGATCAGCGCTGCGCAATCTTGACAGCAGTCATGCCGGGTACCGTCCAGGGTGATCGTGCCCTCCCCTTCCAGTGCAAACAAAAACTGATGGATTCCGTGATGGTGCTCGTAGACGACATCACCGTCCTGATGCTTGCTTTCATACAAATGAATGCCGCTCACAGGCAAATCAATCCTTTTCAACACCATAAGGAGGCCCCCAAAGCATTAGGAAATAATGGTTCTTTGACCATTCTACCCCTTTGGGGGCCTGCCCACAAGCTATTTCCCGCTCGTTATAAAGGAGCTATGCGCAGCATTATACGTGCTCGACATACCGCTGCTTCATCAGGGCCAATACCTCGTCGCCCGGCATATCCCAGATGGCGCGGTTGAATATTTCCACCTCAATCGGGCCCGTATACCCCGCGGCTTCTACCGCTTGGCGAATGCGCCGGAGCTCGATCACGCCATCCCCCATCATCCCCCGCCCGAGCAGCATATCCGGGGTTGGCACGATCCAGTCGGAGACGTGAAAGCCCACAATGCGCCGCTGCTCTCCGGCTCTCTCGATCTGGCTGTACAGGTCCGGATCCCACCATACATGGAACACATCCACGACAACACCTACATCGTCCGGGCTAAAAGCTGCCGCCATCGCGTTCGCCTGAGCGAGCGTCACCACGACCGAGCGCTCCGCCGCATACATCGGATGCAGCGGCTCGATCCCAAGCCGGATGCCGTGCTCGCGGGCAAAGGGCACAAGCTGCTCGATCCCCTCGGCTACCCATTGCCGCCCTTGGGCAATGTCCCGGTCCGGGGCCGGGCCGCACACCAGCACGAGCACCTCCGCGCCAAGCTCAGCCGCTTCCTCCACAGCCCGGCGGTTGTCATCCAGCCTTGCTTGCCGCTCTGCAGCGGTCGCGGCCGGGAACATGCCGCCCCGGCACAGGCTGGACACGCGCAAGCCTGCGTCGCGGATGAGCCTCCGGCTCTCGGCAAGCCCGGCCTCCGCCACCTTGTTGCGCCAAGGCGCAATCCAGGAGATGTCGGCGCGCAGGCAGCCCTCGACGGCCTCACGCAGGCTCCATCGGTCCGTCGTGATCTGATTTAGGCTGAGTCGTCCCAAATCTACCTTTTGCTCTATTGGCATAAGTCATGCTCTCCTTCTGCAATGTCGTTATTCCTTGGCTGCTGCCCGGCAGCACCTGTCCAAACATCGAAGCTGCTCGTAGCGATCATTCCGCCCTGCCCCCGGTCCCAGCTACTGTACGCCCGACAGTGCCAGCACCTGGCGCATCCGTTCTGCCGCGAGCTCCGGATCGGTGAACAGACCGGCCTGATCGGCAAGCACGAATAAATCCGACAGATGCACGATCGATCGCGCCCCTTCCGCTCCGGCAATCATCCGGAAGTGCGGCTGATGGCCGTTCAGGTAAGCCATGAACACGATACCCGTCTTGTAAGCAAAGGTAGGCCGCTGGAAAATATGTCTGGACAGAGGCAGCGTGCAGTCCAGCAGCTCATGGTATCTTGCCGCATTCCCTTCGTCGAGCGCGTGAAGCGCAGCCGCAGCCGCAGGAGCAATCGCGTCGAAGATGCCGAGCAGCGCATGGCTGTAGCCTTGCTCGTCCCCCCGGATCAGCTCTGGGTAATTGAAGTCATCCCCGGTATACATTTTCACGCCTTCCGGCAGCAAACGGCGCATCGTGATCTCCTTCTGCGCGTCCAGCAGCGATATTTTGATGCCGTCCACCTTCTCCGCATGGTTGCGGATCACGCGCAGGCACACCTGCATCGCTTCATCCAAATCAGGGCTGCCCCAGTAGCCGGCAAGCGCCGGATCGAACATATCGCCAAGCCAGTGCAAAATGACCGGCTGCGAGACTTGACTCAAAATCTTGCCGTACACCCTCTCGTAGTCCTCCGGGCCTTTGGCACAGGCGGCGAGCGCGCGGCTCGCCATCAGAATGATCCGGCCGCCTTCTCCTTCGATGAAGGCGCACTGCTCCTCGTAAGCGGCTTCCACCGCTTCGAGCGTCACTTGCGCTCCGGGCGCGAGGTGGTCCGTGCCGGCGCCCGAGGCGATCCGGCCGCCTACCGCGCGCGCCTCCGCCATCGAGTGGCGGATCAGCTCCTTTGCGGCGGCCCAGTCCAGGCCCATGCCGCGCTGGGCGGTATCCATCGCTTCGGCGACGGACAGGCCGAGCGACCATAAGTAATGGCGGTACGCCATCGTCGCCTTGAAGTCGATCCGCGACTGAGCCAGCGGATCCGTGCCTGCGAACGGATCGCAGACGACGTGAGCGGCCGAATAGGCGATCCGCTTCTGCAGGGTGCCTTGGGGCACCGCGAAGGCCGCCCCCTTGCTCAGCTCGTACGTGTACAGCTCGCCGCCCGCCCGGGGCAGCTGCAATATGGTGCTATGTGAAGCCATCCAGGTTTCCTCCTACTTCTCCAATGTCAGTTCCGGCAGGTCGATCCACCTGCGCTCTCGCCACGACTGCAAGCCCAGCTCGGCGAGCTGCGTACCTTTGGCTCCCTCCAGCAGATCCCAAGGGAACGGCGTATCCTCGGTGGCCACATGCTTCAAGAATTGCTCCCATTGGATTTTGAAGCCATTATCGAATAGCTGATTATCCGGCACGTGCTCCCACTGCTCCCGGAACCGGAACGGGTTCGGAATATCCGGGTTCCATACCGGCTTCGGCGTATTGACCCGATGCTGGGATTTGCAATCGCGCAGTCCGGCAACCGCACTGCCCTCCGTCCCATCCACCTGAATCGTCAGCAGATCGTCCCGGTCCACCCTGACGGTCCAGGATGAATTGACCTGTGCCACGATGCCGCCCTCCAGCTCGAACGTTGCATAAGCCGCATCATCGGCCGTGCAGTTGTATGGCTTGCCGTTCTCGTCAATCCGTTCCGGCACATGCGTTACTCCCAGACACGATACGGAACGTACCGGGGCGAAAATGTTATCCAGCACGTACCGCCAATGTGCGAACATATCGACGATGATGCCGCCTCCGTCCTCCTTGCGGTAGTTCCAGGAAGGACGTTGTCCCGGCTGCCAATCGCCTTCGAATACCCAATAGCCGAATTCCATCCGGATGGACAGGATACGGCCGAAGAAGCCCGAATCGACCAGCCGTTTCAATTTGATCAAGCCCGGAAGAAACAATTTATCCTGGACCACACCGTTTTTCACACCGGCCTTCTTCGCCAAATTCGCAAGCTCCAGCGCTTCCTCCATGCTTTCCGCCGTCGGCTTTTCGCAATAAATATGCTTGCCTGCGGCGATAGCTTTCCTAACCCCTTGCGCTCGCTGCACCGTCGTTTGCGAATCAAAATATATCGTGTTGTACGGATCGGCCAGACAGCCATCCAAATCCGTACTCCAGCGCTCCAGCCCGTGAGCCGCCGCCAGTGCCTTCACCTTATGCTCCTGCCGTCCGACAAGGATCGGATCGGGCATAATCACATCCCCATTCGGCAGCTTAACGCCTCCCTGCTGGCGAATCGCCAGAATCGAGCGGATCAAATGCTGGTTCGTTCCCATCCGCCCCGTAACGCCGTTCATAATAATCCCCAGTGGAATAAGTGCCATATTTGTTGGACCTCCCAAGTAAAATGAGTGTTCATGCTTCATTGCTTAGTAGTCATTGTAAGCTCTGACGTCCAACCCGTCTTATGAATATCAGAAATGGCTTCTTACATTTGGAAACGGTTACGGTTTGTCCGCTCTTATTTCTCGACGAACGGGAACAGCAGCTTTTGATTCTCATTCGTGTACATGTCCTGCTTGGTGATGACCTCCGAACCGGTATCGATCCGGCGCACCTCTTTTCCTTTACGCGTCTGTATTGCCGTTTGAACGGCCAAATACCCCATTGTAAAAGGCTTTTGCACGACCGTTGCCTGCATCGTGCCGTCCTCCAGAAAGGCAACCTCGTCCATCGAGCTGTCGAACCCGATCAGCTTAATTTGATGCGACATCCCCAAGTCTTTGATCGCTCTGCCCGCTCCGACTGCCGACGGCTCGTTCAAGCCGATAATCCCGTCCAGTCCCGGCTGCTCCTTCAGCAAGCGGATCGTCAGCTCGTAAGCCTTCTCCTCCGAAGCTCCGCTGTAAAAGGTGTCCACGACGTGCAGCATGTCCCGCCCGTTCGTCTTCAGGCTGTCGCGTACGCCCTGCTCCCGCTCCATCGCCGTGGCAGAGCCTTCAACAAAATTGATGATCGCGACGTTCCCGCCATCAGGAACCCACTTCCGCAGCGCCTGACCCGCTTTTTGGCCGGCCGTATAATTGTCGGTGGCAATGAAGCTTGCCGCAGTATCGCCGTTTAATGCCGAGTCGACCGTAATAAGCAAAATACCGGCCTGAACGGCTTTTTGCGCTGCGGGAACGAGCCGGTTGTAGTCGGTTGCCGCCAAAATGATCGCCTTCGGCTTTTGAAGGATTGCTTCTTCCAGTACCCGGATTTGACCGTCAATGTCCGATTCCTTTTCCGTACCTATGACGGTAACCTGCGCATTAAACTCTTTCGCTGCAGCCAGCACTCCCTGATTCATCACCTGCCAAAATTCGACACGCTGATCAATCGTTTTGGGAATATAGACGATCCGGTTATTGGGCGTTTCCAGCTGGCCGGACACCATACTCGGTCCGATATACAACGCATAGGACAATAGTGCTGCAAGAACAATGAAACCAGCCAATCGCTTAACCATTCATTCACCTCCAGGCGGCAGCGCCGGAATGACGAGTACTGCCGTCGTCCCTTCCTCCGGCTCGCTCTCGAACGATAAGCCGTATGCGGGACCAAAATAAAGCTGAATACGATGATTCACATTATGAAGCCCGAAGCCTTTTCCATTCTCCATCGCTCTGCCTTTCAATAACAAGGCATCTGCCTTTTCCTGCTCCATCCCGATGCCGTTGTCGATAACCCGAAGCTCAATGGTGCCGCCCTCCCGGTACGATCCGGTAATGCGGATATGGCCGGTTTCGCTGCTGTTTTTGATTCCATGGTAAATCGCATTTTCCACCAAAGGCTGCAGCACAATTTTTAAAATCTTAAAATCCTGAATCTCCGGGTCCACCTCGATGGAATAAGTAAATTTGTTACGGTAACGGATATGCTGAATGGTCAAGTAATTCCGGATATGCTCCAGCTCCACGCCGATCGGCACAAGCTCCTCCCCTTTGCTGATGCTGGCGCGAAACAGCTTGGACAAGGCCGAGGTCATCCGCACAACGTCCTCCATTTTTCCAGTTTCCGCCATCCAGATAATGGAGTCCAGCGTATTGTACAAGAAATGCGGCTGAATCTGCGCCTGAAGCGCCTTCAGCTCACTGATCCGTTTCATTTCCTGCTCTTCGACGATCTGATGCATCAATTCCTTGATTTTGCTGATCATTAGGTTGAACGTGCGGGCCAGCTTGCCCATTTCGTTCACACTCTCAATATCGACGCGAATGTCGAAATTGCCCTTTTCCACCTGCTTCATCCGGGCGTCCAGATGCTTGATCGGCTTCGTTAAGGTATAGGAAAGCATGACGGAAATGGCCAGCGCAGTAATTAAGCACAGAAAACCCCACAGCGCCGAAGAAAGCTGCATCTCTTTTTTATTCCCGACCAATTCCTCCGGGTAAATCACACCGACGGTTTTCCAGCCGTACGAGTTCGTGCGAAGGGTGTACATCTTTTCCCCGCTGCCGGAGCCTGCCGCAATGGGACCGTCCGGAGAAGCCAATAGGGTCTGAATATCCTCCGACTTTAAGCCCGTGTATACGATTTGCTGCTGCGGATGATAGATCATATCGCCGGAGGGGTCGAGAATGAACACGTAGCCTCTTTGGCCCAAATGAATTTGCCTGCACAAGTCGTTGATCAGGTTGTAGTTCAGATCGACAAGCAGCACCCCTTTTCCTTTATCGGACAAAGAATTATCGCCACCCAGCTGGCGGCTGATGGAAACTACCCACCGATACTCGTTCTGAAAAATATGCTGCACATGCGATGAAGAGATCACGACGCGCCCCTTCGCAGATACCGCTTTGGTATACCAGTCTTGATCTGCAAGCTCTTCCTGTCCCTTATAGCGGGCATAATCCCGGTCCGACACCACGGTGCCGTTCGATCCCACAAGCACGATCGAGGCGATGTCGCTGCGGGATTTCACGATGGAGCGGAAGAAAGGACTCAGCTGCTTCGCTAACGACCTCGCTTCCTCACTATCCGGATCGGGCAGCGATAAGTACCGCTCCAAATCGCCGTTGCTCATTGCGAGGGTAGAGATGCTTTCCATATTGCCGATATAGGTTTGAATGTTCGTATTCAATTGGGTAATCAGCTCGGAGGTATATACCAGCGAGTTGTCGGTCACCGCATCGGCGGACAAACGGTACGAATTGTAGCTTAGAATGGCGGTCGTACATAGAATGAGGCAGGAAAAAGCGAGCGCAATGCCCGTATGAATGCTTTTGAACCGAAGCGCAAAAGGACCTCTATGCCTCATGGCCGCCGCTTCCCTCCCTCGCTGTCATGCGGTACTCCTTCGGTGTCATCCCGGTATGCCGCTTGAAGATAATGCTGAAATATTGCGGGTCGCCGTAGCCTACTCTGGCTGCAACGTCATAGGTCTTATACTGCGTGACGGCCAGCAGCTCCTTCGCTTTGCCCATCCGGTAGCGGGTGACATACTCGATAAAGGTGACGCCCGTATGCTGCTTGAACATGGCGCTGAAATAACTGATGCTCATATAAATGTGCTGGCAAACCTGCGGGAGGGACAGCTGCTCGTCAGGGTAATTCTCATGTATAAAAGCGATCGCCTTGCGGATTTGCGACTCTGCAACGTGCTCGCGCTTCTCCGAAAACGACACGAGCATGCAGTGACAGGTCGTCTCCAGCCAGCGCTTCACTTCATCCAGCGTTTTCATGCCGGAAAGCCGGGATACCGGGTGGGGTCCCAGCAGCTCCGCGCTGTCGAAGCCCATTTCCTGCACCAGATTCCCCAGTGATACAAGCAGCCGGTGAAACCAGCCCAGACATTGCTCAACCGAACAGGAGGATCCCTTCAGCTCCTCCATCCATCCCTCCAATACGTGAGTGACCTGCCGGCTTTTACCGGACTTCACAGCGGAAAGCACCTGCTTCTCCCACTCTAAATACCCCGCGTGGTCCATCACCTTGCCGAATTCCATATCGTTGATCGAAATAATCTGATTACGTCCGAGCAGAAACCGGTAATCCAGTGCAGAAAGCGCTTTCTGAAATGAGGTTGAAATTTGCTCCAATGACGAGGTCAAGGTGCCTATGCCCAGCGTAACCGACAAATTCAAATATTTGGCTGTACTGTATTTGGCCTGCTCCGCAAGCAGCTGCGCACGGGTTTCGAGCGACTCCGGCTCTCCCGAGAACACAATTGCGAACTTATCGTCGCGGGTTCGGAACACAAGCCCTTGGTGATCCTGCTCGAAAATTTCCTGAATAATATTGAAAGCTGCAAACCGGAGCAGCTCCGCGTCCGTCCCTTCGGTCAGCTCTATGCCCTCCCGCGTAAAATCATCAACCTCAGCAACCAGAGCAAGGTAATGACTGCCTGACAGCCTCAGCTGAAAAAACTGAAACTTTCTTTCCCTTTCCTCCGGTTTCATGCTTGAGGTCACCAGCCTTTCCAGAAAACGCTCCCGCAGCAGCGGAAGGCTCTGATTCAGCTGATGCCTCAGAAGGGTCAAGTCCTCCTTTTGCCTGCGTTTCTCGTCAAGCTCCAGCTTCATTCGGTGAAGAAAGCCGTTGAACTCCTCGCTGTTGATTGGCTTCAGCAAATAATCATGCACCTTGAGTCGGATCGCTTGCTTTGCATACTCGAACTGCTCATAGCCGGTTACGATGACTACCAGCACATCCGGATAGCGCTCTGCGATATGTCCCGCCAGCTCCAACCCGTCCATAAACGGCATGCAAATATCGGTAATGACGGCATCTGGGGCCAATGTCTCCATCGCATCAAGCGCATCGCGGCCGTTATCGAAATCGCCGATCAGGTCGAAGCCGCAAGCATGCCAATCGGTCTTTCGCTTGATGCCTTCCCTTACTTCATCCTCATCGTCGATCAGTATCATTTTGTACATGGACGTTACCCCTTGAAAAATATTCGTATGAATACTGTCATTATACTGATTCTATGCAAAAAGAGCACGCAGACAAATCCGTCTGCGGCTCTTCCCGATAACTCGCTTCCCGGTACTCGTACCGAATTAATTGTAAAGCAGCGGCTTGATCTCAGCCGAGTCGATGTTCGTCTTGTCATACCAATGGAACCCGGTGTCGATGGACTTTTTCACCGTCTCCCCTTTAATAGCCTGCACCGCCGCTTTGACGGACCAGTAGCCGATCCCGATCGGATCCTGCGTAATGGCGCCTGCCATCTTGCCGCTCTTGATCGCGTCGATCTGCTGCTTCCCGGAGTCATAACCGATGACGATAATTTTACCGTCCTTCTTCATCTCGCCGACAGCATTCAGCACGCCGATCGCCGAGCCCTCATTGGCACCGAAAAAGCCCTTCACATTCGGATGCGCCTGGATGATCGCTTTAGCCAAATCGGTTGATTTCAGCTGATCCCCGCCGCCGTATTGAATATCTACGATTTTGATTTTCGGATACTTTTCCTTGATCCGGTTCACGAAGCCATCGCGCCGGTCAATCCCGGTACGGCTTGTTTGGTCATGCACGACCAGGGCAATTTCCCCTTCGCTGTTAATCAGCTCAGCCATCTTGTCTGCCGCCAGCGCTGCTGCAGCTACGTTGTCCGTGGCCGCCGTCGTAATAGGAATATCGCTGTCGACGCCAGAGTCAAAGCCGACGACAGGAATGTTGGCCGCCTTCGCCTTTTGCAGCAGCGGAATCGATGCCTTGCTGTCCAATGCGGCAAAGGCAATTGCCTTCGGATTTTTGCCGAGCGCTGCCTGCAGCATCTCGATTTGTTTATCCACCTGCGATTCCGTTTCCGGTCCTTCAAAGGTGATCTCTACCTGAAATTCCTTGGCTGCCTTTTCGGCCCCCTGCTTCACCGCCTGCCAAAATTGATGCTGGAAGCCCTTGGAAATGACGGGGATGTAAATTTTGTCCGTCTTCTTCGGGTCTGCCGCCGGTGCAGGTGCCGTGGCGGCCGGTTTATCAGCCGGGGCAGGCGTCTTGGCGGTCTGCTGCGCCGTATTGCCTCCACCGCAGGCTCCCAGTACGGTTGCCGCTAATAACATGATGGCAGGAACAGCCATCCACCTTTTTGTACCGATCCGTAAGCTCATGTCCAATCTCCCCTTCATCTTCCTGATTTGTGTTGTATGCAACTCCATATGGAGCTTATACCGGTCCTGATCCGCTTCTACTGCTGCGTCGTCGGATGCATGCTACGACTTGCGCCGGCGGCGCAAAATGTCCGTATATACGGCCAAAATGACAACCAAACCGACAATAACGGTCTGCCATTCCTGCGGTACCGAAAGAATACGGAGCCCGTTGGTCAGCACGCTCATGATCAATGCCCCGATGACAGTACCCAGAATGGAGCCCTGCCCGCCGCTTAACGAGGTGCCCCCGATAACTACGGCTGCAATCGCTTCCAATTCATAGCCTTGGCCTAGAGCCGGCTGTGCGGAATTTAAGCGCGAGGCCATCAATATGCCCGCAATCCCGCTGAAAATACCCGTTAAGGTGTAAATCGTAATTTTCCAATAGTTCACGTTAACGCCGGATAACCTCGTCGCTTCCTCGTTGCTGCCCAGCGCAAAATTGTATCTGCCGATAATCGTTTTCGATAAAATAATGCTTGCCACAATGGCCAATCCGAAGAAAATAAGGACGGCATTCGGAATTTCCAGGCCGGGAATGATAGCATTTAACACGGAGCCCATCGAAATTTGGGAAAAAACAGGCGTATCGTTAAAATAAATCGGCTTCGTTCCCGAAATAACCAGCGACAGCCCCTTCGTAATCATCATCATAGCCAGCGTTGCAATAAACGGCGGAATGTTCATTCTTGCTACCGCCAAGCCGCTGATCAGACCGCAGAGGGCACCCGTCGCAATCCCGCCTACAATCCCTAATGGCATCGGCAAATGCCAGGTCGTGATCATAACTCCCGTCATCACGGAGGCGAACGTCATAACCGTACCGACCGCCAAGTCGATACCTCCTGTGATAATGACGAATGTGGAACCGAGGGCCAGCACCCCGGTCACCGCCGTTGCCAATATGATAGCGACAATATTATCGAATTGAAAAAAATTGCTTGAAGATAGCGAGAACACAATAATCAATAAGATCAGGCTTGCAAATGCCAGCAGCTTTTGCGTTGCGCCGGATTGGTTCGCCCGGTTGGAAACAGCGGACTGCGGCTTCAATATGGTCATTTTCATCGTTATGCTCTTCCCCCTAATTACGCATAGTTGCGTACCTCATGATAGCTTCCTGTGTCGCTTCCCCCCTGCTCAGCTCACCGGTGATGCGACCCTCGCACATAACGAGAATCCGATGGCTCATCCGAATAATCTCGGGCAGCTCCGAGGAGATCATAAGGATCGACTTTCCCTGCTCCGCCAGTTCGTCCAGCAGCTTGTAAATTTCGCTCTTGGCCCCGACGTCGATCCCGCGCGTCGGCTCGTCAAAGATGAGAATGTCGCAGTCTCTCTCGAGCCATTTGCTGATTACGACCTTTTGCTGATTGCCCCCGGACAAATATTTGACCTGCTGATCGATGCTTGGCGTCTTAATTTTCATCGTATCCACATACCCTGCGGCCGCCTGAGCTATCGCTTCGTCGTGCATCCCGCCCCATGCACTTCTAAAGCGCCGGTAGGATGCAACGGCAATGTTCGTCTTCACATCCATATCGACCATCAAGCCGAACCGCTTCCGGTCCTCGGACAAATAACCGATCCCTTGGGCAACCGCATCGTGGGGCTGCTGGATGCGAACCTTGTTCCCATGAATCAGGATCTCCCCGGAATCGATCGGATCCGCACCGAAAATCGCCCGGGCCACCTCCGTTCGCCCCGCTCCCATCAACCCGGCGAAGCCCAAAATCTCGCCTTTATTCAGATGGAAGCTGATCTCCTTCAGCTCGCTGCCCCGGTTCAAATTACGAACCTCCAGCACCTTCTCGCGCTGTCCCGAGGCAACCTCGGGCTTGTTCCCCGTATACACGGGCCTGCCGACCATTTTGGCAATGATCTCCTCGATCGTTACGTTGTCCGTAGCTACCGTGTCGATGTAGCACCCGTCCCGCATGATCGTAATCCGGTCGCTGATCCGCTTCAGCTCCTCCATCCGGTGCGAGATATACACAATACCGACTCCGCTGCTCCGCAGCTGCTCGATCATCCGGAACAGATCTTCGATTTCCGAATCCGTTAAAGCCGCGGTCGGTTCATCCATAATGAGCACTTGAGCATCGAACGAGAGCGCCTTCGCAATTTCAACCATTTGCTGCTTGGCGACCGTCAGCTCCGACACCCGCGTTCCCGGATCCAGATTCAAATTCATGCGCTGAAGCAAGCGGCTGACCTTCTCGTGAAGCTCGCGATCATTTAGAAAAAGCTTAACCGCCCTCCGGGGCTCCCTTCCGATGTAGATGTTTTGGGCAACTGTCAGGTGGGGCATCAGATTCAGCTCCTGGTGGATAATGCTGATCCCCAAATCCTGAGCGGCCTTCGTATTCGGGATCGTTATTTCCTTGCCCTGGTAGACGATGTGCCCCGAATCCTTCGGATACACGCCTGTAAGCACTTTCATTAGTGTCGATTTGCCGGCGCCGTTCTCCCCGACCAGCGCATGCACCTCTCCTGCCCGCAGCTCGAATCGGCACTGCTTCAATGCCTGAACTCCCGGGAAGGCTTTATCAATGTTCTCCATCAGCACAAGTGTTTCGTTCAAAAGCGACACCCCGATTTCTTTTCATTGGTTGGAGTCATGGATCCTTTCTATGTGCTCATTGTATCCGCTGGAGCGTTCTAAACCTATGGAGAAATATCTTTAAAAAGGTTGAAAATTTTATGATGAAATCATTTCATACTTTTCCGATAAATTTTATCGAATTAATGATTGAATTCCGGCTGGGCGGATGCTATATTTAATAGTGCACTCATCTCATTGAAAGGTGGTTATATCAAATGAGCAATGCTAATACTTTCACTACGGAATTGACTCCCGAAGTCCGCGCGAACCGCAAGTCGCAATATCCGGTTTCTCCCGCTTTTCTGAACCGCTGGTCTCCGCGTGCCTTCTCTGATCGGAGCGTATCGGATCAGGATCTGAATACCATTCTCGAAGCCGCTCATTGGGCACCATCCTCCTACAACGATCAGCCATGGCGTTTCATTGTTGCCAAGACCGATGAACAACTGCAAGTGTTTCATGAAATTTTGAATGAATTCAACCGGAGCTGGGCTTCGAAAGCCTCTGTGCTTCTCGTCGTTGCTTCCGATAAACTGAGAGCTAACGGCGACCCGAACGGGGCGCATGCATTCGATGCCGGTGCTGCTTGGGGATACATAGCTTTGCAGGCGAGCCTGCTTGGAATCGCAAGCCATGCAATTGGCGGCTTCGATCGCGAGAAGGCCCGGACGCTGCTGAATGTACCGGACCAATACGAGCTTCATGCCGTTATTGCTCTGGGGTATCAAGGGGACGCTGCCCAGCTGCCTGACGGCTTGCGTGAACGGGAAGTGCCGAATACTCGCGTGGATTTGAATCAAGTGGTTTTTGAAGGAAAGGTGAAGCCTTAACGGGCTTCATCTTTTTTTATCGGGGAAAATCATAGAGGATGGCTTTGGGCATTCGCAAAGCGGTGAATGCCGAAATCTTGTACCGATGAGTTTACAAGAGCGTTTCTCAGCGGGTGGAGGCTGGGCGTAAATCTGATTTCCACATTCAGGCTGATGAGCCTGTCTAGAAGATGATCGAGCGGCTCCACGCTCAATGGTTTTACCGTCTCCGTCGATATGTAGTATCCGGCACATGCATCAAACAGCCGGAACGTATCCGCAGGAAACGTATATCTGTAAAGCGTTGTATTTTTTATTCGTTCGTACCAACCGGTCTCAACGGTTATGATCCGTTCCGAGTCGCTCAAGCCAAAAAACCTGGCGCGGTCCTCCTCATTGATTTCATCTGTTCTGGAATACACAATTCGGGGACAATCCCGGGGAAAGTAAAAAGTATATTCATGTTCTTCATCAATCGCCCAAACGACAGGCGGCATATCCGTACGATTTTCTTTTACACGGGGCACAAAAACCTCAATCGAGCTTTCCTCGCTAAAGTGGAACAGGTTCATCGAATTCCTCCATCGCTTACAGAACTTTCATCTGCCGCTTGAATTCCGTAGGTGTCAGTCCCGTAGCCTCTTTAAAATTCCGGCAAAAATAATGCACACTCGTATACCCCAGCTTATGTGCCGTTTGTTCAATCGTACTGTCTTCCAAAAGCAGCTGCTTCGCCCTTTTGATTCGCTCCAGCACAATGTAATGCTTCGGCTTCTCGCCTGTCAATTCCCGGAACAGGGCGGCAAAATAGGTCGGATGGTACCCGCACAAGGCGGCTAACCGCTCCGTAGTCCAGTAAACATCCGGCTCGGTACGCAGCGCATGCAGCGCCGGCTCTATTTTGTGCGCAAGGTGTGCCGAAGCCGCGCGGCCAGCCCGCGGGTCACGCAGCATGCGCACCAATAATTGCGTGAGCAGCGACTGCATGCTCGTCTCGTAGCCGTAGCTTTCCCCGCGGTATTCGGCGACAATACTCAAGAATAGCGGCTCCAGCTCCGGCAGCATGCAGTGATGGGGAACCATCCGCTCGTCACCGTCGCCATGCAGGACGATATACGATGCCGGCTCACGCGACAGCTCATGCTCCTGGCAATCCTGTATTTCCGGCAGCGGGATCAACGGAGTCAGCGACTCCCGTTCCCAGGAAAAATGAATACTGCTGAACGTGACAGGATCCGATGCGGAGGATCTAATCCAGTGCGGGCTGTCGGCTCCGTAAAACACGCATTCCCCCGAGCTGATCCGATACGTTTGGGGGCCGATCGTCACTTCCGCCTGACCTGAAATAACAAAGATCAGCTGGCAATCCGAAATCGTTCGGGGTCCCCAGCTTTGTCCCTGCTTGGTCTTCAACCGGTTCGCAAAATTAACGACCGGTCTCAGCCGGGAAAGCGATGTACGATAGGTCGCCCTCACAAATTTCTCCACAGACTCGTTCACACGCCCCGCCTCCTTCTCCTCTGCTTTGATAACTTGTATGCTCCAATATGTGAAAAGTGCAAAACGTTATGCGAAAGCTGTAACGACTAACCTCTCCGCCCTTTGCTATGCTTTGGTTACAAAGCATGAATGCCTGTAAACCCCAAATCGAGAGGATGCCCCCTGATGCTTACATTAGACCAATTGGAAGTGTTTGACAAGAATGGATTTATTAAAGGAGATATCGTCTTAAGCGACGAGGAGGTTGAGAAGCTGCGCGAGGAGCTCGAGCTTGTCATGAACGGCCAATCTGTCAAAAAGCCCGTATTGAACCGGAACCTGCTTGACGGCAGCTCGGAATACGGCATGTCCATCAGTAATAAAGAAACGGTCGTTCAAATCGTCAATATTTGGATGGCGAGCGACCTGTTTCTGCAGCATGCCTGCAACCAAACGTTATGCGAGGAGGTTGCCCAGCTGTGCGGTACCGACACGCTTAGAATTTGGCATGACCAAATTCAGTATAAGCCCCCGATAACCGGCGGACCCACCGCCTGGCATCAGGATCATCCGTCCTGGCCTATTATCCAGCCGGCCGACCTGGTCAGTGCCTGGGTTGCCCTGGACGACGCAACCATTGAGAATGGCTGTATGTGGATGGTGCCCGGCAGTCACAAATGGGGCAACCACCAGAAGCATTTGAAAAGCAACGCCGAGTTTATGCCGTATCATAAACACCCCGAGCTGCTGCCGGAGGGCGCTCAGATCCAGGCCGTTCCTTTCGAAATTAAAAAAGGCCAGGTCGGCTACCATCACTGCCTGACCTGGCATGGAAGTCCGTGCAACCGCTCCGAGCGCAAGCGCAGAGCGATCGCAGTGCACTATATGCCCGGGCATACCCGCTATGAGCCCACCGGCAAGCATCCGATGGAGCCGCACATCCAAGTGCAGCCCGGCGAAACCATTCAAGGGGACGGTTTCCCGCTGGTTTATCCGAAGGCTAAGAACACAAAACCAGCTGCCGCTCGTTAGAGCAGCAGCTGGTTTCTCATTGATATTACACTTTATAGAATGCTTCAAGCTGCTTGACGATCTCTTCCTTCGAATAATCCAGCACCGTTTGATACTGCGGCTGATTGAACAGCTGCTCGATTTCTTTCGGGAATTGCTGCTCAATCGGGATCAGCTCGAGCGCTTCATTGAACTTGGCCGGGTGCGCGGTAGCGAATACGACACACACCTCATTTTTATCGCTGCAGGCCTCATACGCTGCAACGCCGCAAGCGGTATGCGGATCAAGCAAATAGCCGCTCTCCTTGTTATACTTCTCAATGATTTGTAAACATTCCGCGCCTTTGACGCCGTGAGCGTCGAAGTCCGACCTTACCTGCGGCATATCCGCTTCTGCGATGACGAGCTTGCCGTTCTGTTGGAACTCGTTCATAAGCTCGGTTACTTTGCCGGCATCCTTTTGGTTCAGGTAATACAAGTACCGCTCAAAGTTGCTCGCAATCTGGATATCCATCGAAGGGCTGTACGTGCTCAGGAAATCGCCCGGCATATAGATGCCTTCTTTTACGAAGCGCTCCAAAATATTGTTCTCATTGGTAGCCAGGATCAGCTTGCCGATCGGCAGCCCCATTTGCTTAGCCAGGTAGCCGGAGAAAATATTACCGAAATTGCCAGTCGGCACGCTGAAATTGATGGCATCGATAGACTGCTTCTTCGCTACTTGGAAGTAGGCGTAGAAATAGTACACGGTTTGGGCCAAAATACGTACGAAGTTAATCGAATTGATTGCACGCAGATGGTATTTGTTCTTGAACTCAATATCGGCGAACAGCTCTTTGATAACGCGTTGACAGTCATCGAAATTCCCCTCAACCGACAAGTTCAGTACATTGTCATCATGCACCGTTGTCATTTGCAGCTCCTGCACCTTGCTTACCTTGTTGTGCGGATGCAGGATGCAGATTTGGATGCCTTCCTTGCCTCGAACCCCTTGAATTGCAGCAGCTCCGGTGTCGCCAGAGGTTGCTCCGAGAATGTTAATAATTTTGTTCTGCTTCTTGGACACGTACGAGTACAGGTTGCCGATAAACTGCAAGGCCACATCCTTGAACGCAAAGGTCGGTCCGTGGAACAGCTCCAGTACATGAAGCGATTCGTTAATGGTGTGGATCGGCGTGACATCCGGGCTCCGGAATGTCGCGTAGCTGTCGTGAATCAGTGCTTTCAAATCCTCGTCCGGAATTTCACCGTTCGTATAATAAGAAAAGATTTCAAACATCAGCTCCTGGTAGGACAGCTGCTCCCATGCTTTGAGCTGGTCTTGCGGCACAACCGGTATATGTTCAGGAATAATTAATCCACCGTCATCTGCCAATCCCATTAAGAATGCATCGATAAATCCACACTTCTGAATCTTGCCTCTAGTACTAATAAAGTCCATAGCTATCCCCTCACTGTATAATTGACCTTATTATAACAATAAATGCGAGTTAAGCAAACCCGTCCCGCCCGTTTATTAAGCCCATTCCGATTCCTCGCTGTTTTAAAAGAATAGAGCCCATCTCTCCTTCTCGGAGCAGGGCTCTTGTATCCGGCTATGACGATCTTTTCTTCTTCAATACACGCACACCGTGCAGCGGTAAAAGCACCCTCGACGATACCCGTTCACCCGACAGCATATCCTTATAATGGGAAGTGCCCAAGGAAACCTCCTGCTCCTTCCCGCTAAAATTCATCAGGAACACAAAATCCTCCTTCCCGTTCGTACGCGCTTGCGCCGTAACCCCTGCAGGTAATGAAACCTCCAACACGGGTCGGACAGCCGATTCCCGGACGATTTCACTGTAAAATTGCCCGTAAAACGATGCGTCCTCTACTCTCGCTGCGATATAATACGCTTTCCCGGCTCCCAGCCGGTTCACCGTTAATGCAGGCCGTCCGGCATAAAAATCGTCCCCGTACGTCCCGAGCACATCCGCTCCTTCCGTATGAATCAGGTCGCACAGCTCATGAATCGCATATTCCCCTGCAAGGCCAAGCGGATTCCCGTCCCGCATAACGAGACAATTCGCGTCGTGATCCTGCAGACCGTCGATCTCTTCGGACCAGATGCCGAGCGTTGTACGGAGCGGACCCGGAAATCCCCCTTGAAAGCACAAATCATGCTCGTCCACGATACCGGACCAGTAAGTGGCTACGAAGGTTCCTCCGTTTCGGACAAACTGCTCTATCCGTTCCCCTACGCCAGGACGCAAGAGATACAGCATCGGTGCCACAAGGAGCTTATATTTGGAGTAATCGCAATCCATATTGAGGACATCCATTGAAACACCCAAGTCCCACATCGCCCGATAGTGGGCAAGAATGGTCTTCTCATAGTGGACACCTTGGTTGCGGGGTCCTTGGGAATCCTTCACCGCCCAGCGGTTTTCCCAATCGAAGATAATGGCAGCTTCCGCCTGCACGCCGGTTCCCAGAAGCTCGGTCAGCTTCTCCAGGCTTTCCCCAACCTGCAGCACATCCTGAAACACGCGCGTATGCTCATGTCCAACGTGATCGATCACCGCCCCGTGAAGCTTCTCACTGGCCCCACGGCTCTTGCGCCACTGAAAATATTGCACCGAATCCGAGCCATGGGCTACGGCCTGAAGGGAGGACAGCAGATGCATGCCCGGACGCTTCAATTTGCTCACCGGTTGCCAGTTCGTCAAGCTCGGCGTGCTCTCCATCAGCAAAAACGGCTTGCCGCCTTTGATGGAACGAAACATATCGTGGTTCAAGCTGAACCAAGCCGCCAGCCCGCTATGATCTGACGCATCGTGCCAGGTCGGATAAGCGTCCCACGAGATCACATCGAGGACATCGGCAAATTTCCAATAATTCAACCCCTCATACGCATCCATCAGGTTCGTCGTTACCGGCAGGTCTGCGTTAGCCGACTTCAAAGGGGCGATTTCGTGACGGCAAAAATCGACGGTTTGGTCCGTCACGAACCGCTTCCAGTCCAAATTCATCCCGTGAACCAGGTTCTCCCCATGAGGAGCCGGCGATTCGATCTGCTCCCAGCTCGTATAGGTGTGGCTCCAGAATGCGGTCCACCATGCGTGATTGAGTGCTTTGAGCGTCCCATACTTCCGCTGAAGCCATTGCCGGAATGCCGCCTGGCAATAATCGCAATGACAATCGCCCCCATATTCATTGGAAATATGCCAGCCAATGACCGCGGGATGACTCGCATAGCGTTCAGCTAGCCTCGCGTTCATGATGGCCACCTTGTCCCGGTAAACCGGTGAACTATAGCAGTGATTGTGACGCGCACCGAACAGATTGCGGACACGATTGCTTCCGACGCGTAGCACTTCGGGATAGCGCGCAGCCATCCAAGCCGGCCTTGCGCCGCTAGGGGTTGCCAGCCAGGCATAAATCCCGTTCTCCGCAAACCGGTCCAGCACACGGTCAAGCCAATCGAATGTAAATTCCCCCTCCTCCGGCTCCAGTGCGGACCAGGCAAAAATCCCCACGGCCATGACGTTGCACTTGGCCAGCTTCATCATTCGGATATCCTCTTCCAATACTTTGGGATCGTGCTGCCATTGATCCGGGTTATAATCGGCCCCATGCATAAGGCGGGGCAGCTTGCTGCTAATCGGTGGGTACGTATAAGTCATCTGACGACTCTCCTCTCTGATAAGTCCGGTGAATCCGATTGCCGCCGGGCGGGCGGATCCTTCTTACGATTACAAAAAGCATGGAAACCGCGGTTGGCCATTTCCATGCTTCTCTGCCTGCATCTGTCTTTTACTTCGTTTTTTGAACGAGAGGCTGAGATTGCTTCTGCATCTCCGCAAGGATTTTGTCAATGCCGGCCTGCTTCAATTTTTGTTTGAACACTTCAAGGCCGTGCGAGCCATCGTTAGGATCGATTAATCCATAAAACAGCGGTTTGCCGTAGGTTTCCATAATGTTGTTGACGGCCGCCTCTTCATTCTTCACATTCGCATCGTCAAATACGAACGTCTCCAATGGATGATTCACCGTCAGTGTCGATTTCCACAGCTCCGTAAACTTTTCGATGTCGGCAGCAACCGCTACATCATTACGTTCGTGCAGGGAGTTCCAGCCCCAAGGGTCTGTTCCCGCAGGAGGGAAGTTGACGGAGCCCTTCAACGATTTGAACTGCTTGTCGCCCACCGCTTCATAATGCTTGCCTTGAATGCCGTAATTCGTCAGGTCATGAATTTGCTGGTCATAGCGAAGCAGGTCAATAGCCATCAGCGCGCGCTCCGGATTTTTCGAGGTCGCATGAACGGACATCCCGTTGTTAATGTACGGGTTCGCCAACCGTTTTTTATTCGAGGTCAGGTCATAAATCTCGATCTTCCAGTCCGGGTGCGTCGATCCGATCTCCGATTTGGCGCGGAGCAAGGTTCCCATATTCCATTCCACGGAAGCCAGCTTGCCATCCTTGAACGCCTGCATCTTATCCATCTTGCTTGTCAGCGCATCCCGGTTCCAGGCGCCCGTTTTGGCTGTTGCATACATATTTTTGACAAAATCGCTAAACTCCTGGGTTTCCGTGTAATTGATCAATTTGCCGGACGGATCCGTCACTTTGTATACAATCGGATACTGCTTAATAACGGGAGACCATTCGTTAGGCTGCAGCAGCTCGACCGAGTTGAATTCGCTGGCGCCAAGACTTGGCAGCGTCCCTTTTTCCCCATCGACGATTGCCTTCAAGTATTTCGTATAATCATCGTACGTTTTGATCTCGGGAAGGTTATACTTCTCTCTCAGATCGCCACGGACGGCAACCAAGTGGTAATCGTACTCAAAGTTATTTTGCGGCACCATAAAAATTTTGCCGTTGATCTTTGCCTGCTCCCAGGCGACTTTCGGTTCCTCCGCCCATGTTTTTGGCGCGTACTGCTTCAGCATGTCCTCCGTCAGCTCCAAAAAGCCGTTTTTCGTCGATTGCTGCGAATAAAAGGCCCAAGGTGCAGAGAAGGCCAAATCGAAATCTTCGTTCGCCGCAAAAATGAGCGGGTATTTCTGATTCACATCGCCCCAATCGATAAAGCTTACATCAAGCGTAGCGTTAATTTTATCCTTCATTATTTTGTTGACTTCCCCGTAAACCTCATCGAAATCCGCGGGCCTGGAGCCAAGCAAAATCATTTTCAGCTTCACTTCCTTGCTGGTATCCGCTCCGGCCGAAGCTCCCTTGGGGGCTTCTCCTGCCGAGCCGCTCGGACTTGCGCTAGGTGAGCATCCGCTGAGCACCGCAGTTACACACATGGACAAAATAAGACCTCTACCCCACAGCTTTGAACGCTTTGTATTCCACATGACTGCTTACTCCCCTTTTAGATGATGATATGATATATAGATACCGGACGGTAGGCCCGGAGCATCCCGAAATTAGCCCTTCACCGCACCAACGGTCAGACCTTGAACGAAGAAGCGCTGTACGAACGGGTAAAGAAATACGATAGGTCCCGTAACCAGAATCGACAAGGCCATCTTCAAGCTCTCGCCCGGAAGATCGGCTACTCTCATGCCGGAGACCTCCATAATTTTGCGGACCCCTTCCAAATTGCCAAGCATTTTATACAGCAAATATTGCAGCGTATACAGCTTATCGCTTTGTACAAAAAGAAGCGAGTTATACCAGTCATTCCAATAAATCAGCGCGGTAAACAAACCGATCGTGGCCAGCGCAGGCTTGGACAAGGGCAGGATGAGACGGACGAATATGGTAAAGTCCCCGGCCCCATCGATCTTTGCCGATTCCGTAATCGCATCGGGGATGCTTCTCAGGAAGGTTCTCATGATCAAGATATAAAATACATTCAGCATCGGAGGAAGCAGCAGTGCCCAGTACGTATCCTTCATATGCAAATAATTGACGATTAAAATATACCAGGGAACCAGACCGCCGTTAAACAGGGTCGTAAAGTAAAAATAAAACGAGAAGCCGTTACGCCATTCAAAATCCTGCCTCTGCAGCACATAGGCGGTCATGGCAGAGATGAAAAGGCCCAGCAAGGTTCCGATGACCGTCAGCGAAATGGTCAAAAGATATGAACGAATAAACTGCTGCGGATGGCTTAACGCATAGCTGTACGCACTGAACGAGAACGATTTGGGCCACAAGCTGAACCCTTCCTTCAAAATTGTCGTTTCACTGGTAAAGGATCCGCTTACTATAAGCAAAAATGGCAGCAGGCAGACGATGGCAATGAAAGATACAACGATATAACCCGCCCCATTCAACAGTATTTGATCCAGAGGCTTCTTTGTGACGCCCACCGAAGACATACTCATCATGTCACCTCAACACTTTTTTTAAATTTCTGATTAGAATAGGGCATTGTCTTTATCCGTTTTCTTCACTAAATAATTAGCGACCATGATCGTGATAAAGCACAGCACCGATTGATAGAATCCCATAGCGGCCGACATGCCGATTTCCCCATTGACCGTCAGCGAGCGGAAGACGTAAGTGTCAATGACATCCGTAGCTTGGAACAGCATGCCGTTGTTGCCCACCAGCTGATAGAACAGCCCGAAATCCCCCCTGAAAATGTTGCCTATCGCCAACAAGACGAGCACCGTTATCGTCGGCCTCAGCGATGGTACCGTAATATGCCAAATCCGTTGAAAGACATTGGCTCCATCCATATCTGCGGCCTCGTAAGTCTCTTTATCGATGCTCATAATCGCCGCCAGATAGAAGACCGCTCCATACCCTACCGATTTCCACGCAGAAAAGATGACGATAATATATTTCCAATATTCCGGCGTCGTATAAATATCGAGCACAGGCATGTTCAACGATTTGAGCAGCGTATTGATCGTTCCATGCTCATAGTTGAACAGATTGTACGCTACGGCTCCGACAACGACCCAGGACAAAAAGTACGGCAGAAACATGACCGTCTGGGCCGTTTTCCGAAATCGTTTGCTCGCAATCTCGGCAAGCAGGATCGCCACGATAATTTGAAGCCCATTATTGATGACGATAAAAAATAAATTGTACAGCATCGTATTGCGTGTCACCTTGAAGGCATCGCCGGTCATAAAAAAGAACTTGAAATTGTTCAAGCCTACCCACGGGCTGTTAAAAATACCCAGATCATAACGGAACTGCTTAAAGGCAAGCACGATCCCCGCCATCGGAATGTAGCTGAACACAAAGAAGAACAAGAATGCCGGTGCGAGCATTAAAAGCAGTGTCCTGTTAGCCCTTATTCGTTGAAACCATCTACTTTTCATGTGTGTCTCTCCTCGATCTCTGTTTGATCCTCGTTTGATGTATCCATAGATTATCAAGTATTCAAATAGAAAAGTACCTGACAAAATATCAATTGTCTGTACATTTTATGGATTCCCTCTCATCTGAATAGGCAAAGGCCGCGGGATTGCGTTATGATAGGCTCAGACATTACGGCATCGCCCGTTAGCCGGATCACTGGAGGACATGCATGAGATTACTGCTGGTTGAAGACGAGAAACTGACAAGAGAAGGCATCAAGAAATCATTCCAATGGAGCTCACTGGGGATTATGGAGGTGGAAGAAGCGTTCGACGGCATACATGCTTTGGAGACCGCGCAGCGGTTTCAGCCGGACATCGTATTGACCGATATCAAAATGCCCCGGATGAACGGCGTGGAATTCGCCTTTCAAATCCGCAGCCTGTACCCGGATTGCAAAATCATTTTTATGAGCGGCTATGCAGACAAACAATACCTTAAAGCGGCCATTTCGCTCAAAGCCATCAGCTATGTGGAGAAGCCGCTTGATATGGATGAATTGGAGGAGGCGCTGCAGGAGGCCGTTTCCATAGGTTTAAAGGAGCGGCAGCTGAGCAGCGTCTCCAGGGAGCAGCTGCATGCCAGCTCTTCTCTAATGAAACAGGAGCTGGCTCTGCAGCTGATTCGCGAGGCGTACGATGAGGAGCTGCTGCGCAAACGGCTGGATTGGGCCGGGCTGCAGCTGCCGCTTAAGAGGCCGTGTGCAACGATTATCGTCAAAATATTGCCTCCGAATCCGGAGCAGGAGGTACTGGATTCGATTGCCCTTGCAGGCTCGGAGCAGCTGCAGCGCCCTCTGCTGGCCGCTCTGAAGGATGAGCTTCACTGGATCCTTCATTTGTTTGCCGCTGATGAGAGCGGAACACTAGGCCGGAAGGATATTGGGGCCGCTGCCGACTGGTTGTCCGGGGAGTTAAAAAGACATCCGTACCAATTCGCCATAGCGGCGGGCGTCGTCGTTCAAGAGGCTTCCCTCCTAAGCCGTTCCTACACCTCCGCTGTATTTCATTTACAGGAAACGTTCTACAAAGGGCCCTATTGTACCGTCATTGCAACAGACAACGAGAGAGCGGTTACAGAGGTGGTATCGTACCAGTTCGACCATCATTTTGTGAAGGATTTCAGAGAACAGCTGGAGCGGCACGACTTCGGACAAGCGGAGCGAATGCTTCATTCCCTTCACCAGGGGATCGTCAGACTGCCGGGTACATTAGTCAACAACGTCAAGGAAATGTATTATCAAGTGCTAATGGAGCTGGATAAATTCGGTGCGGGGCTGGGCCTTTCGATTTTTGAGACGGAGGAGGAAAGCCGGTCCCTTTGGAATTTCATTCTTGGCTGTAGCTATGAGCAGGAAATTTTCCGGTATCTGCAGGCCAAGGCAGAGCAGCTGCAGCAGGCGTTGGCCGAGCGGGGCATCGGAAGCAAAGCGAGTAAAATCGTGAAATATATTCACCAGCACTACTCGAACGATGAATTATCCGTTCAGGAGATTTCCGATCATCTGCAAATGACGGCCTCCTATCTGATATCGGTTTTCAAGGAGGCTACCGGGAAAACGATCCGGCAGTACATCATGGATTACCGGATGGACAAAGCTAAGCAATTGCTGAAAAACGACCGGCTTAAAATTTCGGATATCGCTTCACAAGTAGGCTATAAAGACGGCGAATATTTCGCCAAAATATTCCGCAAAGCTACAGGCATGACACCTTCGGAGCACAGGGAGCGTTACCATTCATGATTCTTTTTCTGAGCAGCCTATACCGCAAATGGCTTTATAACATGAAGCTGCGCCATAAAATCATGCTGACCTATTTAGTGCTTATCGTGTGCCCTCTCGTCATTTTTCAACTGGCTGCTTCTGAGAAAATATCGGGAATGATGACGAGCCATATTACTTATTCCGCCGAACAGGGCTTCGACCAGACGTACTCGTTTCTCACGTACCGGTTCAAGCGGGTCGCAGATACAACAGATGTTATGGCAACAAACCCGCTAATGATGGATATATTGACCGATACGTCCAGACTGAACGACATTAGCCGTCAGTTGAAGGATTACAACGATCTTAAACAGCTGCTCAAATCGCTTCAGGACGGCGTCGATATCGCCCGCATGTTTCTGTATGTGCAGGGGGCTTATATTTTCTCCAACGAATCGGAAAATTTTTTGCCGATGGATACATCCCGTATCCCCCCCTGCTTTACCCGTCTCAAAAAGGAGGATGTGAAGTACGTATGGTGCTCCCCTGCCGAAATTGACGAAAGCAAGCAGGACCGCGGCAAATTTCTATATGTTGCCCGAAGCATCCGCAACCCGAACAACTATTTGGAAACGATCGGCCAGCTGAGGGTCAACGTCAATGCGGATACGATCCGGACCATTCTGGAAAAGGCGAACGTTGTCAAGCACAGTGTCACCTTTTTAAAAAGCCAGGATAACCAGATTATATTGTCCTCCGATCCAGGGCAGATGCCTCCGTTAGAGGTGAATTTCCCGGAGCCGTCACCCCATCAGGATTTGATCAGCTTCAAGAGCGGTGGCAGCTACTATTTGCTGCGGCCGATCCCTTCCTCCCAGTGGTCGATGGTCACCGTCATTCCGCTGGACGAGATCGTCAATCAGAGCCGCCAATTGCGTAACGAGCTGCTCTTTCTTCTGGCTATTATTGCAACAGCAGCCTACGTACTGGCTTATGTGCTGGCTTTTTCCGTAACAAGACGTATTTCCCAGCTGACCCGGCGTTTGAAGGATATACAGGATGGGAGCCTGAGTCCGTTGGCGCAAGCCCAGGGAAAGGACGAGATCGGGGAGCTGATCCGGACCTACAACTTCATGATCGAGCAAATTTCGCGCATGAACAAGGAGCAGTACAAGCTGGGACAAGAGGTCAAAAGCGCTGAGCTGAAGGCACTCCAATCGCAAATCAACCCGCATTTTTTATATAATACGCTGGATCTCATTAATTGGATGGCTGTCGAGGGAATGAACGGCGAGATTAAGAAAGTGGTCAGAGCCTTGGCCCGCTTTTACAAGGTGAGCTTGAGCAACGGGAGAGACATTATTACGATTCGCGAGGAGCTTAGCCATGCGGCTTTTTACGTGCAGATTCAAAATATCCGCTTTGAGAATAAGATCAAATACGAGGTTGAAGTGGAAGAGGAGATCATGGACTTCCTGATTCCCAAAATCACGTTCCAGCCGATTGTGGAGAATGCAATCCTTCACGGTATTCTCGGGCGTCCGGAGCGCACGGGTACGATCTCGATCTTCGGCCGAAGGACGGAAACAGGGTTGCGCTTCACGATCCAGGACGATGGCATCGGCATGACGGAGGCTCAGCTCCAGCAATTAACTCATGAGGGCGATAAGAAGCGCGGCCCCGGCAGGAACGATAGCGGCTACGGAACTATCAATGTGGCGCAGCGGCTTCACAATTATTTCGGAGACGAGTATGGACTGACATATCATAGCGCAGAGGGAGAAGGCACCACTGTAGCAATTCGGATTCCGGCCGTAGACAGGGAGGAGCCGTAGCCTTACTCCTCCCTGCCGCGCCTGCATACGTGTTGTAGGCGGGCAGTGAGGTAACGCGATCTGCAGCTACGGCTTTACAAAGCTGTACATCCCCGGTATCCGCTTCACCGTGCTCCCATTATCCCACGGCAGCAGCATGTCCTTCATATACTCCTGCCAACGAAGATTGGCCGGGTCCTGCTCCAGCTGACGCATCGCGTCATCGAAATGCTCAACGAGCATGTAAGCGAACAAGGTACCCTCGTGATAATAGATGTGATAGCTGTGGATTCCCACCTCGGCGAACTTCGCTTCCAGCTCTGGATATACACGCTCATGCCTTTCTTTATAGGCTTCGTAATCTTTCGGATCGATTTGCAAAACAAACGAAATATGCTCCATCGTACACAGCTCCTTTGAGTCCCAGAGGGAGGATATGAATGATTGGTATCCCTCATTGTACCAGCTTGCATGGACTGTTTCATCCAAGAATCGTGTGAGAAAATAACGGAATGTTGCGGGGAATTTTGGCCGCAGCCTGTAAATCGTTCGCAAGCAAACCAGCAAGCGCAGCTACTACATAGCTTGCTTCACTCCTGTTCCTCCTTAAGAAGCTGATCCAGACGAATCATATTTTGTTTCCAAAATCTCTCGTAGTACGATAACCAATCCTGAAGCTCCTTCAGCGGTTCGGGATTGAGACGGTTTCGCGTCTCACGGCCGACTTTACGCTCGCTCACGAGGCCGGCTTCCTTCAATATCGTCAAATGCTTGGAGACTGCGGTGCGGCCCATCGCAAAATGCGGAGTCAACCGATTGAGCGGCAATTCATCCGCATCTGCCAGCAGTCGAATGATTTCACGCCGGGTCGGATCGGCCACGGCATAATAGACATCCCGTGTCTGTGCAACTGCGCTCATCATCACCCACCCCCTCACATGAAATGAAATTACACCAAATGGTGCCTTTATTTTATGACGCTATATAGAGTCGCGTCAACAAGAAGCATCCACACCTTCTTTCCTAAGCTATCCTTCATCGCTGGTTTATTTTCTTTTAACACGTGCAAAGAGGACCGCCCGGCTGCAGCCGGTGGTCCTCTTTGCTTTGGTTCTGCTTATATTCCGCAGCAGCATCGTTGTGCGCTGTGATGCGTGGTTCGTGCGGTTCACCCGCCGCAGCCTCCGCCTACTCCTTCGCTAGAAGCAAGCCCCAGCGCTCCAGCAAGCGGACGAGGATGACAGCGGCTTGCGCTCGGGTAGCCGTGTCATTCGGCCGCAGCTCGCTCTCCGTGACCCCGCCTATGAGGCTCTCGGCCACCATGTGCTCCACCGCTTCCCGGCTCCAGTCCGCAAGCTGCGCCGCGTCCTTGAATGGAGCCAGGGTGCCTGCTTCCGCCATTGGCGCATGCTCGCCGAAGAGCCGATGCAGCATCACAGCCAGCTCCTGGCGCGTGACAGGAGCCTCCGGACGGAACGTATCGCCGTCGCCTTGCACCAGCCCTCGGGCCGCAGCCTCCTGGATATAAGGCGCGAACCATTGATCAGCCTGCACGTCGCGGAACGACGGCGCCTCCCCGCGCTGCTCCGGCAGCTTCCCGGCTTGGCGAAGCAGCTCCAGAAGCAGCTTCGTCATTTGCGCCCGCGTGATCGGGCTGTCCGGTGCGAAGCGCGATGCGTCCACGCCGTCCGCCAAATGGCGGCTCAGCAGCACCTCTACCTCGGAGCGGCTCCAATGGCCCGCAAGATCGTCGAACCGCGGATCATAAACGAGAACCGCATAGCTTCCCCATTGCTCCAGGGTGCCGGCGATTTCGTGTCCGGTCTGCCGAATCGTACCGCCCACATAGCGCCAGCCGGCAGGAGCGGCAGGATCCTTACGGTAGATGCCAAGCTTGCGAGGATCTGTTCCCTGCAGCTGCTCCGGCGCATAGCGCAGCGTGAGCTGCAGCGCTCCGCCCGGCTGTGAAGCCGCGCTCAGCGTCATTTCCTCAGACACCGCGCGGTAATCCTCGGGAAGACGGATCGATGCCTGCGGCAACCGGCGAATCCGGATGTCCTGACCGACCGGTACCGTCCCGTCATGGATCCCTAGCCGCAGCAGACCGTCAAACACCGAATGCTCTATCCTGCCGTCTGCTGCCTGAATAACCGCTTCGTTCGCAGGCAATTCCGGAGCGGGGGCCGGAACAGGTGCTTCGCCGGTACCGCCTCCGCTTCCCCCTCGGCTGCCTTTTCCTCCCCTGCCGGTAGCTTCCTTCACCCCTGAGACTGTGACCGGCTCCGACACGTGCCCTTTCTGATCGACAGCCTGCAGCATAACTTCATATACGCCGGGAACGGTAAGCCCTTCATAGCGATGCTGCTGTTCGCCTGCTGCCTTCTCAACAACAGCGCCGAACTCCGTTTCCCCCGGCGGTTTGAGTGACAATCGAACGCCTCGCAGGTCCGTTTCACTCGGGTCTTTCCATGTGACGATCAGGTCGGTCGCCTGAATCGTCAGTGCAGCTCCGGTTACAGGGCCCGGCGGCCGATCTTCCCCAGAAGGGTCGAACGTCGCCTTGACAATCACGGCCTCCGAGCTGCGTCCAGCCAAATCGACGGCTTCCAGCTTCACCTCATAGGTGCCGGGAAGCGTTAGGCCATCATAGCGGAAGCGCTGTTCGCCGCGGTATCGTTCCGACGCAGGCCCGAAGTCGGCCTCCTGCGGTTCTTTCAACGAAACCCGGACGCCCCGGAGATCCGGGTCGGCAGCGTCCTTCCAGGTGACGGTCAAGCCGCCAAGCTCCTGTACGACGGCAGCAGCAGTCACCGGACCCGGCGGTTCGTTGCCGGGAGGCTGGATTTCAGCAAGCGTGGCTCCGCTGACCGCAACCCCGCTTGAGGCTCTGCCGTCCAGATCGACGGTCATGAGCCGGGCGGTATACCTCGTATTCGACTTCGCACCGGATAATGTGCTAAAGCCGGTGCCTTTGACGACGTCTGCAATCGATACGACGGCCCCTGTCTCCGCCTCCTGCCACTCCACCTTCACATGATCGAAGCGCACGTCGTCTCTTTCCGTCCAATGGACGGCCAGAGCGCCTACACCTGGAATCGTGTATAGCGTATTATCGGCATACACCGCCTCCATCACCGAATCCGGCTGCTTGAAAGCGACATCGGCTGCGAAGCTCTGCTTCATCGGGATGCCCGCATAGCTCAGCACCATGGAGTCGATAGCCATACGGTAGCTCTGGCCCGGGACCCAGGACGCCTTGACCATAAACTGTTTGGCAAGCTTGACGCCGGATGGACTCATTTGTGGATCAACCGGGACGATTTCGACAGGCAGCATCTCCTCCGATTCCGGCTCGCCGCCGATCCCCGGCTTGACAACCGTAACCAGCTCTGGCAGTACCGAGTCTGCCTGCAAGTATTTATCGAACAAGACGCGCACACCCTGCTCCTTCAAATCCGGCAGCACCGCCGCTACGGTCGGCGGTTGATTGGATATCATGCCCACGTTGACATCGAAGTGTGGCGGAAGCACCTGCAGCACTTCGCTATGAGCGGGCTCATAGCCGTCTTTTTCATACCTGACCTGCCAATACCCTTCCGGCACATCCCAGCCGTACTTGCCTTCCCGGTCCGTGACCAGGGGATTGGTCTGCCCATAGGTATCAGCGTCCCAACGCTTCCACTGCCCGTCGGCAGGATCGATGGTTCCAACGGTAGCCTGCACGCCCTCCAATCGGTTCGACGCAACCGCTTCATACACATAGCCGCTTGGATCATACAGCCACTTCGGATCGACGATTTCCCGCCTTCCCGGATCATCGGGATCATTCGGATCATCCGGCGGAATCGGGCGATCCGGTTTGTCCTCGTCGTCCTTGCATTCCGGATCCGCCTGCTGGGCGGCAAACTGCGACTGGAGCGCTTCAAAATCGTCCTCCCAAGCCGAATTCAACGCATAATTGATGGCAAAGGACGAAAGCGCAACGCCGGCGCCCGCCAAAAATCCGATGCCGATCGCGACCAGATTCATTGCTGTAAGCTGCATCACATATTTCAAAAATAAGTTTGCAAACAAACGCTCATTCAATTCGCTCAGCTTGTCGTTGTAGCTGCGGATCGCATTGGCCGACATACAACCGGCACCGTCCAGCTGATCGGCAAAATCGTTCAGCCGGTTCATCTTCTGCTGGTACTCGTAGCCGGAATAAATGACTCCGGCCAGTCCCAGCTTCGACGGAGTGCCCGGCGTCTTGATCTCATATTTGATATCCGTGCCGATTTCGATAAAGAGCGACTCGGATGTCAAAGCGCCAAGCTGCGGATGGATGCCCCGAAGCAGCGACTGTGCCTGCTCGACCGGCATGACGGCGCTGACGTGCATCGTTCCCAAGGAAGGGTTCGCCTGGAACTTCACATCGTACACCTCCGGTCCGTGCGAAGGAGGCGCACCCGGCTTGTAGCCCGAAGGTACAGGGGCATAATAGTAGCGGACCTCCGCCCTTTCATCGGCGGCATCCTGACTCGTAATGACCACAGTATTGACATAAGTCCGCCCGGAGCTACCGGCGCCCCCGGCCGTTCCCGCCAGCGGCTGCTCCCCATCATCCAGCACCTCCCGGTGAAGCTGGCGAGCGAGCGGAGGCAGCTGCTGCAGCATTTCTTCTTCCGTTGCAGGAACCTGCGCATCGGTCGGAATGACCTTGTAGCTAATCGAGATCGGACCGAGATTTTTTTGATAGGTTGATTTCAGCCCTTCCCAGCGCTTGGTCATCGGATTCAGTGTCAGCGGGATTTCCTCCTCGGCCAGATGCAGCTGCACATTGTACACCTTCTCCGGAGCCTGGAATTCAACCGAAAAAGTGATTGGATCAAACGGCCTGATCGAGATCGGCTTACGGACAACCCCGTCGGTTAAATCCGCCTCCACTCGGTGCCCGCTCATGAACATTGTCAGATGGAGCGGCTGCGGTGCGGAAGAATCATACCGGACGAAGGCCTGGCTGGAGAGCCATTCATTCTGACCCTTGGCGGCACGTGCCGTGAGCGCATGAGTTGTGCCTTGCGCCTGATCGTCCGTCAGCGTGATCGTCTGACTCCAATAGCCGCCGGCCGATGCCGCCGTTTCTCCTACCGCCACCGTGCCGTCATAAACCGTCACTTGGCTGCCCGGCACCGTCCGGCCGCTGACCGTAAAGGTATTACGGGCGGTGGTTGCAGGTGCGTCCAGACTAATAAGAGTCGTTCCGATCCATGCTGCAGCTAACGGTTCCTCCACGAATTCGCCCAGTTCTTCCTTCTTGAATTTGACGGCAAAGTCCACCGGAATCGCTGCCGATTTCACTTCGTCAACCTGCAGCTGGTACTGAATCGTCCCTCCCGATTCGCCGTGTATCGCCTCATCCAGAAGCACCTCATAGCCGGAGCCGGACAGCTCCACAATTTCCTTCAGCTTCGGTCCGTTCACGATGGCAATGGAATCCTTTATTATTGAAGTTCCCGCAGGACTTCGCAGGATAAGCGATGGGGAAAAGGCTGTTCCCGTAGACAATCCGTTCATGTACGTTCCACGCATCGTGATCCGGCTTCCCTGTGCGGCAGGGCCATCGAGAGCCTCCAGGGTATTCCCGTTCAGGCCGCTGAACCAGGCATTCTCCGCAAGCTCGATTGACCCGAGCTCCGTTACTTCTCCATCAAAGACAGTGAAGCTTTTGACGGCCCGCAAGCCGCGTACCGCCCCGTTTGCACCGAATAATGCCGTATATTTCCCGCTCTCGGGAAAAGAGATCCGGAACAGGCCGGGATTCAGTACGTACGAAGCCGTTGCCTGGCCCACGGTTCCATCGGCATTCATTTTGTAAAAGACAACGTAAAACGAGTTCAGCGGAATCGCCGGATCCACCTGCAGCTTGCCGGTAACGACGGCTTTCTCCTGCAATCGCAGCTCTGCCTTGCCGTAATAAGAGTTATCGATCGTTACGCTTTGGCAGTCCGATCCCATGGATTGGTACCGGTCGCTGACGCACAGCTTGAACGTTTCCCCCTCTACGCCTGAAGTCACGAAGCCATTGCTCAAATAGGTCGCCGATGCCTCTTTACCGTCACCCTTATACAGTCTGAACGTGTATAAATTATTTAATGACGATGTCAGATCCTCTTGCTTCCAGCTCGAGCCGATCGCCCGTGTATACAGATCGACGGCCAGCGTCACCTTCGATTCCGGGTACACCCGCAGGTTCAGCTGCTGCTCGCCGGACCCCTTCACCTGAACCGCCAGCTCCTCCCGGGTACGCAGGTTCCGGCTGTCCAAAGAGTAAGACACTGCAATGGCGTCGCCCTCGGGAACCGATATCCGGTACATGCCGTGAGCGTCGGTCGTCCCTTCGGCCACATGCCCTGCCTGCCGGATGCGCACCAGCGCTTTGCTGACCGGCTGGTCTTGCGCATCCGTCACCTGTCCGGTGACGGTACCGTAATGGATAACCGCCGGCACGGTGAACGGCGTTAAAGCGCCCTCCAGCAGAACCTCTGCCGGTTCAACCGCTGCATAGGGCCGCGGAAGCTGCACCTTAACGGATGCCTTGCCTCCGATATAGCCCCCACGCAGCTTCACCTCACCCTTGACATTCGTCAAGCCCGTTGCGACGCTTTGCGGGTCTGCCGCGTCGCCAGCCGTCACAGGGATATAGGCTTTGGGACTCTGGTCCGCCTCCACAACCTTCACCAGGACATAGGCCGGGATCTGCGGCGTCATCCCTCGGGTGACCAGCTCCCCTTTGGCAGCGGATACCGACACCGTTTCCGCAAGCACCGCCCCGTCCGCAGAGAGCAAGGTCAGCCTGTAATCCGGCGCGTCAGGGAGCGCGAGCCTAAGCGGCTGCTGACCGTTGTACGCGGACTGGCCTCCCGTTTTCTTGCTTGCGCTCCACCCGACCAAACGGCTGCCGTTCAATGCGGCGCGAATTTCGGCGTTCGACAGATCGTCGATCTGGATATCGACGGCTGCCGAAACAGGCGCAGGCAAGCCTTCCGCCGGCTTCGAAACCATGGAGCCGTCCGAATCGGCTACCCGGCCGAGGAGCGACCGGATTTCCGTGATGCCGGTTGTCAGCGGAAAAACTCCCGTATACAGGCCCGGAGTCTTTTCCGTTAAGGCCACCTCGGCGATTCGTTCCTCACTGCCAACGGCATAAGTCACCACTGCCTCTGCCCTGCGTTCCTTCGCTCCGGCTACGGTTACCTCCAGCTGGCTGCCCAGCTGAATATGCTGTCGGGCAGCCATCGGAGCCTGCCAGGTAACCTTCTCAATCGGCTTGCCTGTCGGAGGTACATTGGAGCATCCGCTCGGGCAGGCTGTAAACACGCCGGACCGGAAGGTGCCCTCCTCCGTCGTTTGTGCGGTATAGACTGAAGCAAAACCGACGGTCATTCCATCCCGGCTCAAGCCCGCAGTCATCCCATCCGTTGACGGATTTGTGACAAGGACAGTAACTGCGCCTGCTGCCAGCAAATCGAGCCAGCGAACCTCGGTGAAATGCCCGCCGTACCCGGCGGCACCGGAGTCGTACGCATTGGCGATCAGCTTGCGCCCGTCGCCGCTTATGCGCGGACTGCTGTATTTCAGCGAGCCCGTGCCTTCCAGCACCCGCTTGCTCTTGCCAACTCCGGCTGCCTCGCGGTCCCACACATAAATGCTGCCGCTCAGGCCATAAGCGACATACCGTCCATCATCGCTGACGCTATGTCCCCAGGCCCCCTCCGCGATCAGCTCCGTGGCGCCGCCCGCAGCCAAATCAGCGACATACACCTTGTTATAGAGGCACCCTTCGTTGCACCCAGTGTAGAAGGCGACGTATCGGCCGCTGCCCGAAACGATCGGCTCATGCATCCCCTCCGAACGGATGTCGTCCGGTATTGCAATCCGCGAGAAGGACTTCGTGCTGCGTTGATACACGAAAAAGTCATTGCTCCCATCCTCATCACCCGGGATCAGCCGGTTCGCACTTGTTTCAAAAACGATGGTTTCCCCATCCCGGCTTACCGAAGGGCTGTGCGCATCGGCATCCAATGGGGCGATCGAATGCGCTCCCGCCCCCGGCTCCCTCACCATCACCTCGTAAGCCAGATCGGCGACATTGGCCAAGAAGACGATCACACTGCCGTCCTCGTTCAGCATCGGCTCCAGAGGACTCGATACGCCAAATGGCAGCGGCACCGACTCCATAGCACCGTCCCCAAGGCTGCGGACATACAGCGCGCCGGTATCGCTTCCCGCTCCCGGCACGAGATTCGTCGCAGCGGATACAAAGGCCGCTTTGCGCCCATCCCCGCTTAACGCCAGATCCCTCGCGTCCCCGTTTCCAGGGGTTCCCGATGTGGAGCTGTTCAAATACTGCTGGCTGGGGTGCGGCGTCCCCGCATAGAAGCCAAGGGGATACGCCGACGCGTTCCCGGCTTCGTCCAACGCGTACACCTCATACTCCAGCTTGCTTTGCGCAGGAATCCCGGTATCCGTATACCGCGTATCCACCGTTTCGGCAAGCGGTACGCCGTTGCGAAGGACACGGTATTTGACCGGGGCTCCGCCCGACACCCCCGGCTCCCAGGCCAGCACAATTTGATCCGTGCCGACCGTCGTCCAAGCACCGTTGCGCGGCGCCTCCGGCGGTGTGGTGATGAGGCGCACCTGCACGGGCTCCGATTCGGCTCCAGCGCTTCCTCCCTGCACATAGACCGCGGTGAAGCGATACACGCCGTCCCCCTTCAGCTGGGCTGTAAATTGAAACAACCCTGATGCTTCCACGGTAGACTTGCCGATGTACTCTTTCGCCGCGTCGTCCTTCACCATCCAGAACCCGACCTCGGCACCGGGCTCCGCCTTCCCCTTCAACAGCAGCGTAGGCGTATTGACCGCCTTCGGCAGTGTATCCAGGACCGGTGCATCCGCCGCTGCTCCGTAAACGCTCCGGTAAACGGATTGCGTCACTGCATCGCCTGCAGCTGTGCTGAATAGCAATGGAGCTGCCGTACGGAACGATCCATTCGCTTCCGCGTACCCCGGAAACATGGATGTGACCAGCATGGAGCAAACCAAGGCGGCGCTCAGCAAGGCTTTGCCTGAACGCTTCAGCTTACCCTTCTTCATCTTCTTACCCTCCTCCAAATGTCCAAAGCGGGACGGCCTCTCATAAAACGATACAATACGTATCATCGCAAGCGTACGCCTGCCCCAAGCCCTCCCGTTTGGCTACATTGCCCATTATAGTGCAGTCGCTGAAGGGTGTAAATTACCAACGAATCACAACTTTGATCATTTTTTCCCAAACCTGTCGGGAAGTTTTTCCCGGCTTTTTCCCGTTGCTGTCAGGATCGTACAGACAGCTCTCCGCTGGAAGTAGAGATAAACGGCTTTGCCGTTTACAGGATGGCATACCTCCGTCAAGGTAGAAATGTAGACGAAATATAAGAAGCTTATACTCTATTGAGAAAACCTCGATCGAAGCCTTGCGAAGATGCGCGACCGCGTTCTATGGTTGGTTGTGGTAAAAAAAATGGCCTGCAAGCAGCCATCATAGGTGAACCCTATCGGCTGCTGCAGACCATGCTTGAAATAAAAAATTAAACGTTGATGATGTATTGGTTCAAGATGTTTTTGATCAGCTCGGTGCGACCGGATTTGTTCACGATCGGGTTATTTTGCAGCGCATAGGCTTCCAGGCTGTGGAAGTTCGCTTTCCCTGCAACGATATCGGCACCGATGCCGGATTTGAATGAAGCGTAGCGGTCGTCGATGACATTCGTCAATACACGATCCTCCAGCAGCTTCGCAGCTACCTGCAGGCCTCTTGCAAAGGAATCCATACCCGCGATGTGCGCATATACGACATCGATCGGATCGAAGGAGGAACGGCGAACCTTCGCATCGAAATTCACGCCGCCGCGGCCGATTCCGCCTTCATTTTGCAGGATTTCATACATCGCGAGCGTCGTGGAGTACAGGTCTGTCGGGAATTCGTCCGTATCCCAGCCCAGAAGGTAATCGCCTTGGTTCGCATCGATGGAGCCGAGAGCGCCGTTAATGCGGGCCACATGCAGCTCGTGCTCGAAGGTGTGACCTGCCAGCGTCGCATGGTTCGCTTCCACGTTCATTTTGAAATGCTTCATCAAATCGTATTTTTGCAGGAACGACAAGGAAGTCGCCACATCGAAATCGTACTGGTGCTTGGAAGGCTCTTTCGGCTTTGGCTCGATCAGGAACTGTGCGTCGAAGCCGATTTCTTTGGCATAATCGACAGCCATGTGAAGGAAGCGCGCCAGGTTGTCAAGCTCAAGACCCATATCCGTATTCAGCAGTGTTTCATAGCCTTCGCGTCCGCCCCAGAACACATAGTTTTCTGCGCCGAGCTCTTTACCATGCTCCAACGCTTTCTTCACTTGTGCAGCCGCATACGCGAATACATCCGCATTGCTCGTTGTTGCCGCGCCGTGTACGAAGCGAGGGTTGGAGAACATGTTAGCCGTGTTCCACAGCAGCTTCTTGCCTGTTGCTTTCATATTATCTTTAATCAAGGAAACGATGACGTCGAGATTTTGGTTGGTTTCTTGCAGTGTGCTGCCTTCAGGAGCAATATCCCGGTCGTGGAACGCGAAGTAATCGACATCCAGAATGTTCAAAAGCTCAAAGCAAGCTTCCACACGCGCTTTGGCCAAATCCATACCGCTGTATTGATCCCAGCCGCGAATCGCCGTGCCCGCACCGAACGGATCCGTACCGTTTGCCGTGAAGGAATGCCAGTAAGCTACAGCAAAGCGCAGGTGCTCTCTCATCGTTTTGCCCAGCACGACTTGATCCGGGTTGTAAAATTTAAATGCCAACGGGTTCGTAGATTGCTTTCCTTCGAATTTCACTTTGTCCAAATTACCAAAATAACTCATCGATCGTCCCTCCGGAATGTGAATTGAAATTAGGAATACATGAATAAATGATGGCGGCATTGCGAAAAGCAAGCCGATTCAGTAACGCTTTCATCCCTATCATACCACCAGTCGCAAAGTTTGTAAATTGATTAAACAAACTTAGTTCGTGCATTCGTTTCGGGTTAATGTTAAAATCGGGCTATACCTTTTTATCGGAACCATATTGGGGGCAGCCATGAAACCTACCGGCGATTTAAGCTTAGTCAAAAAAATTAACAAATCTCTTGTGCTTGATTACATTCGAACCCAATCCCCGATCTCCAGAGCAAAAATTGCCGAAATATCGGGTCTGACGAAGGCAACGGTTTCAAGCCTTGTCAATGAATTGATTGAGAGCCATTTGACCTACGAAATCGGGGTCGGACAATCCAGCGGCGGCCGCAAGCCGATGATGCTGCTTTTTAACGGCACGGCCGGGTATGCGGTCGGTATCGACCTGGGTGTCCATTATATTTACGCTGCGTTGACGGACTTGAACGGCACGATCGTTGAGGAATACCGTATGTCGCACCGCAATGAATCCGTGGAGCAGGTTTTTGCCAAATTAATGGAATGTATCCGGGAGCTTATCTCGCGTGCACCGGAGAGCACCTATGGGATCGTCGGCATCGGCATCGGCATTCCCGGCATCAGTGATGAGCAGGGGAATGTGCTGTTCGCACCTAATCTCGGCTGGGAGCACGTGCCGCTGCAGGCTATGCTGGAGAAGGAATTCGATATTCCCGTCATCATCGATAACGAAGCTAATACCGGGGCCGTCGGAGAAAAGCAGTTCGGCGTCGGCAAGTCCGCCTCGCATCTTGTCTATATCAGTATCGGGATGGGAATCGGGACAGGCATCATCATCAATAATGAGCTGTACCGCGGGACAACCGGCTTCTCAGGCGAGCTCGGGCATATGTCCATCCAGTTCGACGGGCCGAAATGCCCTTGCGGTAACCGCGGGTGCTGGGAGCTGTATGCCTCCGAGCATGCGCTGCTCGATCGGGCGCGAACGGAGCTGGGGATTGCACAAGTCACCGTCGAGGATTTACTGAAGCTGGCGGAGGAAGGGCATCCGGCCGCTATCGGGCTGTTTGAACGGCTTGCGGACTATTTGAGCGTCGGCATCGTCAGCATCATCAACGGTCTCAACCCGGATCTTATCCTGATCGGGGGACGGCTGGCGGAGGCGCAGAAATGGCTGCGCGAGCCTATACTGAAAGCGTTGGAGCAGCGTTCGCTCCCCTACCCGAGGGAACAGCTTAACGTCCAGTTCTCGGAGCTGGGCATTCGCGCGACTGTGCTGGGAGCTTGCTCCTTTGTCATCACGAATTTCTTCGCTTCGACCAAGGTCCAATTGGATTGGAACCGGTACGTATAGCGTATCGTTGCAAAAAAAGCACGTCTGACCCTGTACCCCCAGTACGGTCGGACGTGCTTTTTTTCTCTGTGAACGGCCGCAAGTATGACGCTTGATGGCGTGTTCGGCAAAAGAACGGTCAGGGCGGGATGTCAAAAGCGCCGCCAATCCGATCAACGAAACAACCAAAGACAAGGCCGTGGCTCTGACATTGCGGCTGAGCCATACCATTCCCTTCTTAATTTCATACCGATTGGTATATTAAATTCCGGATAAAAACATCCAAATGTCAAATAAATATTGACATTAATCCTGTATCATATTAGGATTTGAGTCAAACATATTATGTACTGTTTGGTATATAACTAAAAGGAGTCTGACCAAGATATGTACGCTTCTGCACACAAGCAAGCCCAGCCCGACACGAACTCTGCTCTCCCCCGCTATTGGCCTTTTCTTTTTGCTGCCGCTAGCGGTACGGCCGTGGCCAATATTTATTATGCCCAGCCCTTACTGGATGCTATGTCCAAAGATCTGGAGATCCCTCTTGCCTCAATCGGAGGCATCATCACCGTAACCCAGCTGTTTTACGCGTTGGGGTTAGCGCTATTGGTGCCTCTCGGAGATTTGGTTAACCGGCGCAAGCTCGTCATCTCCCAAATGCTGCTGTCCGCCGCCGCGTTGGCAGCCGCAAGCGCTGCACCGGGCCGCATGATGCTGCTCGCAAGTATGGCGGCCGTGGGACTGCTTGCAGTCATCACCCAAACCTTGGTCGCCTTCGCTTCGACCTTGGCAGCACCCGGCGAAAGAGGCCGCGTCGTCGGCATGGTCACCGGGGGGATTGTGATCGGGATTCTTCTTGCAAGAACCTTTGCAGGTATGGTATCCGATTTGGGCGGCTGGCGGGCTGTCTACGGGGCCTCCGCCGGTTTAACGCTCCTCATGGCATGGCTGCTATCCCGCATACTGCCAAGCAATGACGCAGAAAGAACTTCACTATCGTACAAACAGCTGGTCCTCTCCCTGTTTCAATTGTATGCAGAGGAACGGGTGCTTCGGGTACGCGGCGTACTTGCCCTACTGATCTTCACTGCCTTCAGCACGCTGTGGACCCCGCTCGTCCTGCCGTTAAGCGGACCTGCTTATGCTCTATCCAAGACACAGATCGGGCTGTTCGGACTGTTCGGTGCTGCAGGGGCATGGGCCGCAGTCAGAGCAGGCGCTCTGGCTGACAGGGGCAAGGGCCAGCAAACCACTGGGCTTGCCTTAGCGCTGCTCACTGTTTCATGGCTGCCGATCCGTCTCATCGATCATTCCTTAGCCGCTTTGGCTATTGGCATTGTGCTGCTCGATCTTGCCGTTCAAGCCGTGCATGTAACGAACCAGAGCCTGCTCTTTGCGGTGAAGCCCGAAGCTCGCAGCCGTCTTACCGGCGGCTATATGATTTTTTATTCCATCGGCAGTGCTGCAGGCTCCCTGGCCTCCACCTTCCTGTATGCCCGCTACGGCTGGCAAGCCGTCTGCATGCTGGGCGCAGCCGTCAGCGCCTTGGCCTTCGGGTACTGGCTTGTAAACCGGCGTGTGCCTGAAGCATGAAAAAACCTTTACCGAAGCCTTGCGAAGATGAGCGACCGCGTTCAGCGGCAGGTTTTATCGCCAATAAAAATTTTGCTTTCCGCTTCATTCGGAAGCTTTAAATTCTTATGTGTAAAAAAACCGTATCCCTTGGAGGAATACGGCAAAACCAAATCAGGATTTCATCCCGTTCACAAGCTCCCGGATCACATCGCTTAACGGTGTCAACGGGCGGCCAAGCAGCTTCTGCAGGGCTCCGCTCTCGATATCCAGTGCCCCTTCTCTAATCCCGGCCTGAATCCCGGTAAGCAAAGGAATGAACGCATCCGGAACGCCTGCAGCCTGCATGATACCCGCATAAGCCGCATCATCCACCTGCTGGACCTGAACCTCGCGGTTCAATACCGTCCCGATCACCTTAGCCAGTTCCTCATGGGTGATCGGAGGACCGGAAAGCTCATAAACCGTGTTCTCATGGCAGCTGCCGGCAATTACCGCCGCAGCCGCTTGCGCATAATCCGCACGGGCGGCCCAGCCTACTTTGGCAGCACCTGCTGACGTTACCAACGGCGCTCCCGACAAAATCCCTTGGAGCAAGCCCGCTTCATTTTCCATATACCAGTTGTTGCGAAGGAAGGAATACGGAATACCTGTTTTGCGAATCGCCTCCTCGGTTGCATGGTGCACCGGAGCGAGGAGCAGCGGGGTATCCTCGGCTTTTACGACGCTAGTGTAGGCAATAAAACCCACGCCAGCCCGTTCAGCAGCGGATATGGCGTTCAAATGCTGACGAATCCGCGTATCGTTATCTCCCTGGGATGAAATGATCAGCAAGCGATCCACTCCGGCGAAAGCCGCATCGAGGGAATCGGGCCGGTCAAAATCGCCATAACGCACTTCCACCCCGCGGGAGCTCAGATGCTTCGCCTTCTCCGGCTCACGGACGCTCACCGCCAATTGATCGGCGGGTACCGCCGTCAGCAATGCGTCGACCACCTTCGCTCCAAGCTGTCCTGTTGCACCCGTCACTAAAATTTTCATAAAAGAATCCCTCCACATAAAATGATTTATAAAAAACCCGTTATAACCAATTTGGTTATAACTTAGTGAAAAAACCTCCATCGAGGCACTGTGAGGATGAGCGACCGCGTTCAGCGGCAGATTTTACAGCCATAACCAAATTTTACATCCGATGACCTCGGAAGCTCATCCACATTTTCACACGAATTTGGCAATCAGCTGCTGCAGGGTAACCTGAGCCAGTCTCTGTTCCATCGCCAATTGAGCCGCCCGCAGCTCATCGCGAAGCGCATTCTCAATATTGTTGCCTACGAGGCATGCATGGTTTGGCTCCTCATGAAAATGAAACAATTCCCCTTGATCCGCTACCTCCACCGCCCTGTATATGTCCAGCAGTGTTATTTCGCCCGTGTCTTTAAGCAGCGAAGCTCCGCCGACTCCGGGCCGAACGGCAATCAATCCTGCTTTCTTCAGCAAACGGATAATTTTCCGGATGATGACAGGGTTTGTATTGACGCTTCCTGCTATAAATTCGCCGGTGCTTTCGTTCGGAAATAAAGCAATGATTGAGAGAATATGGACGGCGACAGAAAATCTGCTGCTAATTTGCTTCATCGTTAATCACCCTCTCGTTGTAACCATATTAGTTCTAACCAAATAAAAAGTCAAGCTCGTTCATTTCAAAAAGTGAACGAGCCTGCACTCACTGTCACCTGAACCGTGAAAGGGCAAACGGCGTCACATCGAACCCCGTGCTCCCCTTCGTCACCAGATCGGATATCATTTCCCCGATGGCGCTGGCAAACTTGAAGCCGTGTCCCGAGAAGCCTCCGGCCAGCACAATCCGTTCGTTATCTGGATGACGGTCGATAATAAAATGCTCATCCGGCGTCATTTCATATTTACATACCGCTCCCCTCAACACCCGTCCCGCTGCCCGGGGCATGAACATCTCCAACGCCCGCCGCACATCCTGCTCATCCTCAGCATAGTGACCGAACGGCTCGAATGCCTCGCCCGGCAGCCATGCCTGCCCTCCGTCATGCCTGCCGATCTTCACGCCGGAGCCGCAGCTGCTTGGAAAGCCGTAGTAGCCTCCATCCCCACCGCCAATCGTAAAGCCCGGGAACCGCTCCACATCGAACATCGGTTCCTCCGCCTCGAACCAGGCAACGGCTTTGCGTACAGCGCGGATTGGCAGCCGGATCGTGTCCTGGAGCACGCCGAACCAGGCTCCCAGGCTAAGCACCACATGCTTCGCCGTATAAGTCCCCTTGTCCAACGTATGTACGGCCACTCCTTGGCTTACAGACTCCAAACGCGTGACGGGCGTGAAGGGCAGCATGTCAGCCGAATGCGCGGCAGCCTGCTGCCGGAAGGCGCGGACGCATGCTTCGCTGCGGACGTACCCGGCCTCTTTCTCATAGACCCCGATATACGAATCGGGCAGCTGCAGTCCGGGCCAGCGGCTCTCCATCGCTGCTGCATCCAATGCTTCAACGGCCAGCTTGTAATCTGCCGCTCTTTGCAGCTTGGCCTCAAGCCCCGGAGCCTTTGCCGGTCCCAGGTTCAGTACCCCGGAACGGATGACAAGCGGCTCGCCGCTGACCTGCTCCAGTTCTCTCCACAGCTGGTCCGAGCGAAGGGCCAGCTCGGTGTAGACCGGGGCTCCCGTGTAAGCATGGCGCAGCAGCCGCGTGTCCCCGTGATGGCTGCCCGACGTATGCGGCGGATCGAAAGCATCGAGGAGCAATACTTTGACTCCCTGCCTGGCCAAATAATACCCGGCACTCATCCCCATCGAGCCGGCGCCGACAATAATCACATCGTATGAAGTGCGAATATGAAGCCCTCCCTGTACGGTTCATCTATGTATAATTATGGTATACTTATTATAGAGCAATGGATTACCACCTGACCAACCCAACCTTCTTAAAGGAGTGAGCCTTGATGGAGCAAAGAGCCTACGGTACCACCGGCAAGCAGTTTCCTATTCTCAGCTTCGGCGCTCAACGTATTGTGGACGAGCATCACTGTACCGAAGAAGAAGCGATACAAATCGTTAACAGAGCCATCGATGAAGGAATTACTTACTTCGATACGGCTCCAAGCTACTCCCAGGGACAGTCGGAGGAACGGCTGGGCAAAGCTTTTCAACAACGGCGCAAGGACGTCCATCTCGTAACCAAAACGCACGACCGTACCCGGGACGGCTCATTGAGACTGTTGGAGGAAAGCCTCGGACGGCTTCAAACCGATTACATTGACGAGTGGCGGCTGCACAACATCATGACGATGGAAGAGCTCGACCGCTGCTTTGCGCCAGGCGGAGCACTGGAAGCCTTGATCGAAGCAAAGGAACAGGGGATCGTCAAGTCTCTCAGCATCAGCGGGCACACGAATCCGCACGTACAGCTCGAAGCGATCGAGCGGTTTCCTTTTGACAGCACCCTTGTCGCTTTATCCGCGGCGGATCATTTTATTTACAGCTTCGCCCACGAATTTCTGCCGAAGGCCGCAGAGAAAGGCGTTGCCGTCGTAGGCATGAAGGTATTCGCCCTCGGGAAGCTAGCGCCCTGGTATGAGAAGGCGCTGCGCTATACATTCTCTTTGCCTATATCGACGGCTATCGTCGGGATGGAGTCCATGGAGCAGCTGGAGAAAAATCTGGCTATCGCCAAAAGCTTTACACCGATGACGGAAATCGAAACCTTGGAGTTTTTCAAGGAAATCGTGCATTTGGCCAACCCTGACGTACTCCGGTGGAAAGCAAGCGAGTGGATGTCCGGCCAATGGTACGTCCGCGCCTAGAGCTTGCAGCGTCCAATTCGTGCTTGCGTCAGCGGGCTGGCAGGATAGCGCCGGCCTGCTGCGCCCGTCGCGTGTTAGCAGCTGCACGCGAAGCCCAAGCTTCGGCAAGGCACCTGTGCGTTTTGGCCAGGGATTAGCCGAGGCTGCCGGGGGCCGTGTCCTATAAGCCATGAATGAAGGAGGTTGCCTGAGCATGTCGCCAGGCAACCTCCTTTATTGACTATAATTGACCGTCTGAACCCAGCCGTTTCAACGCCTGGATCGCCGTCAACGCAAACAAGGCGGAGCTGGGAACGAGCGCATCTTCATTCAATGTAAATCGGGGATGATGCCATTCCTCCGTTCCGCTTGTTCCCATCCACAGGAAGCAGCCCGGCACCTGCTCCTGATAATGCGCGAAGTCCTCGCCTCCGCTGGAGCGCTGAGCCTCTGTCACTTGAAGGTCCAGTGCTCCGGCGGCTTCCCGGACAATGTCCACCATCGCAGGGTCATTCGTGACCGAAGGAATGCCGGCATACCAGCTCAGATCAATCTCCGCTCCGTAGCCCGACGCTATCCCGGCGGCCAACCGTTCAAGCAGCTGCGGAATGCTCCTGCGCACCTCCGGATCGAACGTTCTTACGGTTCCGTCCAGCACTGCTTGATCCGGGATCACATTCCATGTCGTTCCGGCATGAAAGCTGCAAATGCTTAAGACGGCGCTGTCAAACGGGCTCAGGCTGCGGCTGACGACAGTCTGCAGACTTCCTACGATCGCGCTTGCCGCTACAATCGGGTCAATGGCCCTGTGGGGAATGGCGGCATGGCCGCCTTTGCCGTTGACCCGAATTCTGAAGCCGTCTACGCTTGCCATCAGCGGCCCCGGCAGCAGCCCTATCGTGCCTACCGGCAGCTCCGGCTTGTTGTGCATGCCGAAGATGGCCTTCACGCCCTCAAGCGCTCCTGCGCCGATCATTGCCTTGGCGCCGGTTCCCTTCTCCTCCGCAGGCTGGAACAGGATACGGACTGTGCCCTTCATCTGCTCGGCAAACCGGTGCAGCAGCAGCGCGGCTCCGACCATCCCCGCCGTGTGAAAATCATGGCCGCAGGCATGCATCTTCCCTGCGACCGTCGATGCGAAGGGCAAGCCGGTCTCCTCCTGCACGGGCAGTGCGTCGATATCCGCCCGAAGCGCAACCGTTGGCCCGGGCACAGGGCCTGACACCTCGGCCAGCACGCCTACCGGAAGGTCCATAGGCAGCAGCTTGATGCCTTCGGCTGCCAGCAGCTCCGCAATGGTTCGCGTTGTCTCTACCTCCTGCATCGACAGCTCGGGGTAGCTGTGCAGCTTGCGGCGCAGCTCCACCAGCTTCGGCTGCAGCTCCTGCGCCGCCTGCAGCAGGACATCAGGCTTCATGGAAAGTTCCCTTGATCCGGTCAATTTGCCCCAGATGGGTCTGAACATGCTTCACAAAGCCTTGAACCGCGCTTAAGAGCGTGACGGACTCCCCTTTGAAATTAATGCCGCTTTTATTCCAATCCTCCGGGGACAGCCGTTGGAACAACAGGCTGTTATAGGTTAGCAGCGCACGAAATACGGCTAAAATGTCCTCTGCGGAGCTTTCATTCGCTTTCGATTCACTTACCCAAGGGTCCTGCTGGAAGGCCGGGAGCTCCGCGTGGGGCTCGGCAATGATTTTACGAATACGAAGCGAAACGACGATATTATGATCCGCCAAATGGGAAAGCACCTCGGTAATGCTCCACTTGTCCGGCGCCGGCTTCTGCTTCAGCTGTTCCTCGGACAGCCCGGCGATCGCTTCGCTCAGTTGATTGTAAGTACCGGTATAGGCTTGCAGGTCGATGACCGATTGAATTGAACTCATTGGAAATCCCTCCAGAAATATAGTAGGTTTTATTGGTTTTGCACAGGTATGGACACCTGCTCCGGGATGGCGTCCGGCACCAGTATTTTCGTTAAAAAAACGAGCTGATCGTCCTTGCCCAAGGCTCTCTCATAAAACGGCTTGTAGCCCTTTCTTTCATACATTGGCAGCAGCCACGGATGCTTCCTTGATGTTGCGAGCGTGACGGCAGAAGCCTGTAATGCATCCCGGAGGATCGCTTCCTCCACATACCGCAGCAGCTTTGACCCCACCCCCTTAGAACTAACAAGCGGGTCTACGGCAAACCAATACAGGAACGGATACGGCGTTACTTCCTGAAGCGGCTTGTGGGAAATCGTCGCTACAATCGCCCCGTTCTGCTCCAAAACGTAGCAGTTATTCTGAATGACATTGTTACGGATCATCTCGATATCGGCATGAACGGCATGAAACTCGATACCCAGCTCCCGGATCGATTTGTACGCTCCTAGAATGACCTTCAACACCTTCTCGCTATCCTCCGGCACAGCCCGCCGGTACACTTCGCTCATTTCCTCACCTCATTCCATAGGATTGAATTAGATTACATAGCTCCATTCCGGCGTGATCCGTTTCAGGAACTGCTTCGTTCTCTCCTCTTTCGGCTGGCTGAATATTTGCTCAGGCTTCCCTTCCTCTACGATGACCCCGCCGTCCATAAACACCACATGATTGGATACTTCACGGGCAAAGCTCATCTCGTGCGTCACGACGATCATCGTCACGCCTTCCTTGGCTATTTTACGAATCACCGACAGCACTTCGCCTACAAGCTCCGGATCAAGCGCGGAGGTAGGCTCATCGAACAGGATGACTTCCGGATTCAGCGCAAGCGCCCGGGCGATGCCGACCCTCTGCTGCTGTCCGCCGGACAGCTGGCTTGGATAGTCGTTGATTTTGCCGGACAAGCCAACCTTATCCAGCACCTCCAGGCTTCTCGCTCTGGCTTCGTCCTTTGGAACCTTCCGGGCCGTAACCAGCCCTTCCATTACGTTCTCCAGCACAGTTTTATGCTTGAACAGGTTGTAGTGCTGGAACACCATCGCCGTTTTGCGGCGCAGCTTCAATATGTCCTGCTTGCCGGGATGCTTGCAGTTGACAGTGAAATCACCGATGGTGACCTCCCCCTCTCCCGGCCGCTCCAAATAATTAATGCAGCGGAGCAGCGTCGTTTTGCCCGAGCCGCTGGGGCCGAGAATGACGACGACATCCCCTTTTTCCACCGTCAAATGTATGCCGTTCAGCACCTTCACTTTACCGAACGATTTGTGTATATTGTTGAGCCGGATCATACGACGCCACCTCTATTGTAGGATGTAACCCTTTTTTCCAAAAAAGCGGTGAGCCTCTCAGCAAGAAACGTGAGTCCCCAGTAAATAAACGCTGCAGCAATGTAAGCTTCCAAAAACTTCAGATTCACGGATGCGACGACGCTCGCTTTTCCGAGAAGCTCCATCTGGGACACGGTGAACGCCAGAGAGGAGGTGTGTAAAAAACCGATGAAAATGTTGCACAGGTTCGGAAGAATGACTCCGATGGCCTGAGGCAGCACAACCCGTACCAATGCCTGAGGCGTACTCATGCCAACGGAATAAGCCGCTTCAAGCTGGCCCCGGTCCACCGATAGAATACCCGAGCGGATAATCTCGGACATGTAGGCGCCTGCGGCCAACGAAAATCCGATAAGCACGAATAACAGAATCGGAATAGAGGCTGTCTTGATCCCCCAGCCGAACACGCTGGACAGCTTGTCAATCAGCATCGGAAGCCCGAAATAAATAACGAACACGTGTAAAATAATCGGGGTTCCCCTTAAAAAGGATACGTAGAAATCAAACAAGGGATAAATCGGCTTCACCTTGTAAATTCGGACCAGCGCGACCCCCACGCCTATAAAAAAGCCGACGATCAAGGGGACAACCGTGATAATCATCGTCAGCGGCAGCGCTTTTATAATTTCAAAAAAGGAAGTATAAATGAAAGCAACATCAATCGTCAGCGTTATCCCTCCATTCTCTTGCGGATACAGGATTCACCGAAAGCATCCCGGTCCCGGCCCCTTTTCGCAGGGAAGTGCGGCTTGTATGACCGAGTCTGCTCCCGTTAGCGCGCGGCCAGCCTGCGCTCGTGCCGCTGCAATCTTCGCTCTGAAACCGCAAACAGCTTTTCCAGCCCAATCACCGTAACGTAGTAGATAATGGATAAGGAAATATATACCTCCAGAAAATGCGCAGTCGCGCCAATAATGGCTTCGCCCCTTCCCATCATATCCATGACGCCAATGGAGAAAGCGAGCGAGGTATCCTTTAAATACCCGATAAATGTGTTCGCAAAGTTCGGAAAGGCAACCTTCAACGCCTGCGGGACGACAATTCGGAAAAACGTTTGCCCTGACGTCAAGCCTACCGAGTAGGCCGCCTCTGTCTGGCCTCGGTCGACACTGTTCACGGAAGCCCGCATATTTTCGGAGATGAACGCCCCGCTGCTGAGCGAATACGTAATAATAACGAACACGATCGGATTCACTCTCGACAGATCGATTCCTATCGGCTTCAGCAGTTCCGGCAGCCCATAGTAAACAAGAAACAGCTTGATCAGGATCGGAGTTCCTCTGACGAAGGACACATACACCGCACCGATCTGGCTCAGTACCGGTACTTTGTACAAACGGGGAACGGCAATGATCAGCCCGACCGCAATGCCGAACAAAAGCGAAGCGATGACAATAAACAATGTAATATGAAGGTAGGATAAGAGCTTGGGAAGGTTCTCCCAGATCATCGTGACATCAAAAGCTTTTCCCATTCACACCCTGCACCTTTCGGTTGAAAAATCGATCCGTTAGCTATTTTATTTCTCTACGGTATAGTCCGACCCAAGCCATTGCGTGCTCAATTTGGCCAGCGTCCCGTCGGCTTTAATCTGCTTCAACGCCTCGTCTACTTTTGTTTTCAGCTCGTTCTCATCCTTACGGAGAATGAAATATACCTTCGAATTCGACAGCGTGTCTCCTACCGTCTTCAACCGGGCATCGACCGATTTGTTCTGGTAATCCACGGAAAACTGCGTCGTAATCGTTGCATCCGCGCGGCCGGACTTAATATAATCCAGCGAGGATTCCCCTGTTCCGGTATAAATAATGTTAATCGGCTTGCCGTTGCCGTTTGCTTTGTTCCATTTATCAACCAACAGCGCCCCGTTGCTGGTAGCGCCGGTAATCAGCTTCTTCCCTCGCAGATCCTCGATCGACTTCACATCGTTGTTATCCTTGTTTACGACAATTTTCAGCGGGAAAATATTGTAGGCCTCGTCGTTGAACAAAAACTTCGCTTTCCGCTCCTCGTTCACTTCCATCTGGTGCGCCACCAGGTCCAGCTTGTTCGTTTCGAGGCTGAGCAGCAGGTTTTTGAATTCCATGGTTTTAAATTCGAATTCATAATCCGGAAGACGCTTGTCGATTTCTTTGACGAGCTCGACGTCGTATCCCGTTAAGTTGCCTTTATCATCAATGAAGCAAATATTCGGAAATTGCGTACCCGTTCCTACAATAATTTTCTTCACATTCGGTGCCGCTGCGGCCGGCTTGGCCGTAGCGGCCGTACCTGCGCCATTGCTTGCATCCTTCGTTGCAGCCGTTGTTCCGCAGCCCGCTACCAGCAAGAATGCGGCCATAACGGATGCGATAAATGGTTTCTTGTTCATGTTTGAGCTCCCCCAACGTCAACTATTTTATATACAATTATCCTCATGTAAATACTCAGAATTAATGCGCAGGTTTATGCCGGATAGTGGCATGCCACCCAATGTCCGTCGCTGATTTCGCTAAGCTCCGGCTGTATTTCCTTGCAGCGGGCTGTCGCAGCAGGGCAGCGGGTATGAAACCGGCAGCCTGCCGGCGGATTCGAGGGCGAAGGAATCTCCCCTTGAATCGAGATCAGCTCTCTTTTGCGGGAGGGGTCGGCTATAGGTACGGAAGCAAGAAGACCCTTTGTGTAATGATGCGCGGGATGCCGGAACAGCTCCTCGCTCGGAGCGATTTCGACCAGCTTGCCCAGGTACATGACGCCGATCCGGTCGGAGATGTGACGTACGATGTTCAGGCCGTGTGCGATAAACAAATACGTTAAGCCCAGCCGCTCCTGCAGGTCCTGCATCAGATTGACAATCTGCGCCTGCACCGAAACATCCAGTGCCGATACCGCTTCGTCCGCCAAAATAAATTGCGGGTTCAGCGCAATCGCTCTGGCAATGCCGATCCGCTGGCGCTGGCCCCCCGAGAATTCGTGCGGATAGCGGTCAATCCATGAAGGATTCAAACCGACAGCCCCCAACAGCTCTTCAACCCGCCTTCTCCTCTCGCCCGAGCTCAACGGCTCATGAACCCGCAGCGGTTCGCCGATAATATCGCCCACGCTCCACCGGGGATTCACCGAGCCATACGGGTCCTGAAAAATCATCTGCATATGCTTTCTGGCTTCCTGAATCCCTGCCGTTTCCAGCTTGGCCAGGTCCTGTCCCTGGAATAATACTTTGCCTGCCGTGGCCTTCTCCAGCTGAAGCAGCACCCGACCAAGCGTTGATTTCCCGCTGCCGGATTCCCCGACCAGGCCGAAGGTCTCCCCTTTGACGATAGAGAACGACACGTCGTCCACCGCACGAATGAACGAAGCGGAGCGATGGAGCAGCCCTTTTTTGACCGGATAATATTTGCTGACTCCCTCCACCTCGAACATACGTTCCTTGAGTGAAAAAGACTCTTCTTTATCCTCTTCTTGGATGAGGATTGTCTCTGCTTTGGAATCCGCCTCAGGCTGCTTCCAATCGCTTCGCTGAACCAAATCCGCCGCATACCAGCAGGCCGACTGGCGCCCGTTCACGTCAAACAAAGGCGGGCTGTCCTTGGAGCAGCGGTCCGCCGCATACGGGCATCGGGGGTGAAACCGGCACCCGGAGGGCAGCTCCGAAAGATTCGGAATCGATCCGTCGATCGAGAACAGCTTCCGGCTCCGGTCGCTGTCGAGCGTCGTAATGGACTGCAGCAGTCCCCGCGTATACGGATGATGCGGCTGCTCGAATAATTGATGTGCTGTCGCCTGCTCCACAACCTGCCCTGCATACATGACAACGATGCGATCGGCCATCTCGGCGGCAATGCCCATATCATGGGTGATCAGCAGGATCGACATGTTGAATTCGGCTTTAAGCTCCTGCAGGAGCTGCAATATTTGCGCCTGAATCGTCACATCCAGCGCCGTTGTCGGCTCATCGGCAATTAACAGCTCAGGACCGCACGACAGCGCCATAGCGATCATGGCCCGCTGCAGCATGCCGCCCGACAGCTCGTTCGGATACTGCTTCATCCTTAGCTCAGGCTCGGGAATACCGACCCTTCGCAGCAATTGCACAGCCCGAGTCCACGCTTGCTCCTTGTTCCCGAGCTTATGCTCAAGGATGCTCTCTGTGATTTGGCTCCCAATGGTAAATACCGGATCAAAGGCAGCCATCGGCTCCTGGAACACCATGGCCATTTTTTTACCCCGCAGGGCGCGCAGTTCTTTGGACGGAAGCACGGTGACATCCGTACCCCCCAGCACAATGCTGCCTTCCGCTATCTTCCCGTTCTCATCATCAATCAGCCGCATCACCGATTTGGAGGTTATCGTTTTGCCGCTGCCCGACTCTCCTACGAGGCAGACCGTTTCACCGGGCTGAATGTGCAGGGAAACATCTGTTATTGCCCTGAGCAAGCCATTCTTTGTCTTGAAATCGACGGATAGATGTTGAATCTCCAGCAGCTGCGTCATTGTTGTCCCTCCTTCACTAACCCCTGATTTTTTTGGGGTCCGTCGCATCCCTGAATTGATCGCCCAGCAGATTCACGGAGAGCACGAATAACGTAATCGCCATACCGGGAAACGTGCATATCCACCAAGCTACTGTTAAATACCCCCGGCCTTGGGACAGCAGGGTCCCCCAATCCGGAATCTCCTTGATGACCCCAAGTCCAAGGAAGCTAAGACCCGAACCGATCAGGATAGAGGAGCCCAGGCCTATCGTCGCCATGACAAGCAGCGGTGACCAGGCGTTGGGCAGAACGTGCCACCAAAACATGCGCAGCCGGCTTGTTCCGATCGAACGCGATGCCATAACGAAGGGACGGTTCTTAATGCTCATGATTTGACCCCGCATCACCCTCGCATAGCCCGGTACGGCCGAAACCGCAACGGCAAAAACAATGTTAAACAAATGGGGCCCCAATGCAGCAGCAATTGCCAATGCCAACAGGATACCCGGGATCGTCATTAATATGTCGATGAATCGCATGAGCACTGCATCCAGCCACCCTCCGACATAGCCTGACAAGGCCCCCAGCGTTCCGCCGATCAAGCCGCCCGCCAGCACCGAAGCGACACCTATAAACAGAGAGTCACGGCTTCCGTAGACAACAAGACTGAACACATCCCTGCCGAAATAATCCGTTCCCAGCCAATGACCTCCGCCGGGTGGCTGCAGGATGCGGTCCGTAAACATTTGCGTTGGTGCATAAGGTGCAATCCAGCCCGGTACGATGGCGCAAATCACAATGAACAGCACGATAAGCGCAGCTGCAATGACAAAAAGCTCGGAAACGGCAGCCTGCTTTACCGATTTCGTCAAGGAACCTCGTTCGAGCTTTCTTCCCTGCCAAACGGTTTTCACCGATATGACTTCCTTCATACCGAATTCCTCCTAATCCTAAACCTGGACAACTTTTTTACGATTATGACGGTGTGGAAGACGAGCGTCTGACCCGTGGATCGATAAATGTGTACGAAATGTCCACGAGTAAATTGACTGCCACATATACCACTGCCGAGAAAAATACGACGCCTTGCACGACCGGCAAGTCTTTGGCCATAATGGCGTCTGCAATAATTCGGCCTACGCCCTGTCTGGAAAAGACTGTTTCCACCACGACGGTTCCGGCCATCAAGTCACCGATATGAATGCCGATGATGGTAACGGCGGGAATCAGCGCATTGCGGAGCGCATGACGGTACATCACAGCTTTCTCCGACAAGCCTTTGGCGCGGAGCGTAACGATAAACGGCTCGTGGATGACCTCCAGCATGCTGTTGCGTACCATACGGACGATGAAGCCCGCTCCGACGATTCCTAAGGTGAGAGCCGGTAAAATAAGGGTGGCCACCCCCTCGGACCCCATGGCCGGAAACCAGTTCAGCTGAATCGAGAAGATAAGGATAAGCAGAATCCCGGACCAGAAGGTAGGCATCGAGATGCCGAATAACCCGACCAGTCTGGCCGCAATATCGATCCAACGGTTGCGGTGGATCGCCGACAGCACACCGAGCAGCACTCCGACGACAACGGAGATGACGGTGCTGGCCAGAGTTAAAGCAAGCGTAGCCGGAACGTGCGTCAATATTTTGGGAAGCACGGGGTCGCTGTTAATTAAGGACTTGCCGAAATCCCCCTGCAGCACTCCGGCGAAATATTTGCCGAACTGAACATAGAACGGCTGATCCAATCCCAGTTGATGCCGCAGATTCGCTATCATTTCCGGAGTCGCGGAGGCGGGGTCCAGCATAGAAAGCACCGGATCGCCGGGAAGCAGGTATATGATGCAGAACACCAGTACCAGCGACCCGACGACGACAAGCAAGGAAGCGATCAGCCGTTCGATCAACGTCTTGGCCATGTGAATCCGCTCCTTCTGCGATTATTTCTGAATGCTGACATCATTAAACAGCGGATAGCCCAGCGAATCGAATTTCAACCCTTTTACCGTGCGGGATGCCGCAACTGTGTAAGGAAATACATAAATGGGGAGAATGACGGCATTGTCGTTCAAATAACGCTGCACCTTTTTATAAATATCCTGCCGTTTGGTCACGTCCTGCTCGACCGTTCCCTGCTCCAGCAGCTTATCCAGCTCCGGATCCGCAAGCCCTGCAATCGTCAGCTTTGTTGCTTTGGGATCCTGTGTATGATAAAAATTGCGGAGCGCATCCGGATCGGAGTTCACCTGGCTGTTGCCGTACAGGTCATGGGCCCCGTTCTTATAAACGACTGTCGCGATGTCCTTCGTAATTTCCACCTCAACGGCAATGCCCACTGACTTCAGCTGCTGTTGAATAATAACCGCAATATCGTTGCGCTTCTCGCGGTTCGGCGAGCCGTCAACATAATGAAGCGTCAGCTTTTTGCCGTCCTTCTCACGGATGCCGTCGGCCCCTTTGACCCAGCCAAGCTCGTCAAGCAGCTTATTCGCTTTAGCCACATCCGGTTTAATCGTATTTTCCAGGGAAGCATCGTAACCGAATATCCCTGGCGAAAGCGCCGACCAGGCCCTCGGATAGGTGCCTAAATACAAGGTTTTCACAATCGTGTCCACATCCAGCGCCGCTTGCACCGCCTGTCTTGCCTTGACATCGTTCCATGGCGCCCGTCTAGTATTAAAAAATAACGTATACGGCAGGCCGACCGTATTGACCTGGATCAGCTGCGTCTTCGGATCGTTCTTGAGCGCCAATACATTTTGCGGGGGTACAGTCTCTACAGCGAGCACCTGTCCGCTTTGAACGCTTCCGATCCGGGTTGCTTCTTCCGGTACGATTTTGAAGGTGATTTTATCAAGATAAGCCTGCCCCTTGTTATCTACAATTTGGGGAGCCCAGTTATATTCCGGGCTTTTGGCAACCTGAATATCCGCATTCTCGTTCCACTTAACGAACGTAAACGGTCCGGTTCCTACCGGATGCCTGCCAAAATCGTCCCCGTATTGTTTCGCCGCCGTCGGCGATACGATGCCTAGAAGCGCTTGGCTTAAATTGCCCAGGAAGGCCGTTGACGGCGTCTCCAGATTTAATTTGATTGTATACTCATCAATGATCTCCGAGGAGATATAAGGCCGCAGCAGCGCGAGCGAATTGCCTGCCTTCGTTTCGGGATTGATAATGCGATCGTAATTAAATTTGACCGCTTCCGCATTAAACGGCGTGCCGTCCTGGAATTTCACATCCTTGCGCAGCTTGAACGTATACGATTTGCCGTCTGGGGATATCGTCCACTCGGTAGCCAGCCAAGGCTTGATCGTGTTGTCCGGCAGCTGCACCACCAGACTGTCGTAGATGGTTCGAATCACTCTGACGGCTACGGCCAGCCCGCTGCGGTGCGGGTCCAGCGTATCCGGGGATGTAGCCAATGCATAGCTCAGTTCTCCTCCGGGGGCAGGCTTCGCCGTCCCCGCCTCTGCCGTATTTCCGGCTGGAGCTGCTCCGCTGTTAGTGCCGACACCATTGACGCAGCCGGTCAGGAAGAAGAGCAGGATTGCCGTAAGGGCAGCGTATGTGAATCCGGTCCGGTACGTTCTTGACATGGATAAATTGACCCCTTTCTATTTATGGATAGCTTCTTGTTTCGTATACCGGTTCACCGGGTATGGCAGTCCCAGGTTTCCGCGCAGTGTCGCCGCCTCGTATTCCGTCCGAAACAGTCCGCGCTCCTGCAAAATCGGGATCACCTGATCGACAAAATCGCCCAGTGCCCCCGGATAAGCCTCTCCGAGAATAAAACCGTCAGCAGCCTCTTCTTCAAACCACTTTTGAATAAGATCCGCTACCTGTGTCGGTGTTCCGCTGAACTCTCCCTTGCGGGTCGTAACCCGAAGGGCGGTCTGGCGCAGCGTTAAATGCTGCTCCTTTGCCAATTGTTTAATACGCTCCGTCGTGCTTCTGAACTGATTTTCACCTATAGTTCCGAGATCCGGGAACGGTTCGTCCAGAGGATATTGCGAGAAATCGTGATGATCGAAGAAGCGTCCCAAAAAGTTTAGCGCGTCCTCGATCGTGACCAAATTAGCCGCCTCCAGGTACTTTCGTTCCACCTCCTCCTCCGTAGTTCCGATAATCGGGATCAAGCCCGGAAGAATGGCAATATCCCCGGGCGCTCTTCCGTTCGCTGCCGCCCTTGTCTTAACATCCTTATAGAATGCTTTGGCCTGCTCCAGTGTCTCCGGATTCGTATAGACGGCATCGGCTTCCCTGGCAGCCAGATCCTTGCCGTCATCCGACGATCCCGCTTGGAATACGACCGGACGCCCCTGCTTGGATCTCCCGATGTTCAGCGGACCCTGCACGGAGAAAAATTCCCCGTTATGGTCCAGCCTGTGCAGCTTGGTTGGATCGAAAAACTGCCCCGTTTCCTTGTTGCGAACGAAAGCATCCTCCTCCCAGGAATCCCACAGCCCCTTCGCAACCTGAAGAAACTCGGATGCGATCCGGTACCGCTTCTCATGCACCGGGTGCTCTGCTTTGCTGTAATTCGAAGCGGAGCCTTCGAGCGGGGAGGTCACAACATTCCAGCCTGCCCGGCCCCCGCTGATTTGGTCCAGAGAGGCAAACTGCCTCGCCACATTAAAGGGCTCACTGTAGGAAGTCGATACGGTAGCGACCAGGCCGATACGCGAGGTTACCGCCGCCAGCGCCGATAAAATGGTTACCGGCTCGAACCGGTTCAGGAAGAACGGGATGGATTTCTCATTTATATATAAACCGTCGGGAATGAACGCGAAATCGAATTTCCCCGACTCCGCTTTTTGAATCAGCTTCGTATAATATTCAAAATTCACGCTGGCATCCGCAAGCGCGTCAGGGTGTCTCCACCCCGCCATATTGCCGCCCGGGCCGCGAAGGCCTGCACCGAATCGAAGCTTCCTTGTATTGCTGCTCATACTCCTGCCTCCTTGTGATTCGATTCATCCAGGGACTAGTTATTTACTGGCTGCTTCACATAACGGTTAACGGGAACAGGAATGCCCAAATTGCCGCGCAGCGTATCGGCTTCATACTCGGTACGGTATATTCCACGCTCCTGCAAAATCGGCACGACATGATCCACGAAGTCGTTAAACCCGTTCGGTATGGAAGTGCCTACGATAAATCCGTCCGCCCCCCGGCCCTCGAACCACTCCTGAATCAAATCGGCGATCCGCTCCGGCGTCCCGATAAAGGACGTTTTCGGCGTTGCCTCTTTGAGCGCTATTTGGCGCAGCGTCAAGCCCTGCTCTCTCGCTTCCTTCTTAATCCGGTCCGTATGGCTGCGGAAGCTGTTCTGGCCCAGTTCTCCCAAATCCGGGAACGGTGCATCCAGATCATATTGCGAGAAGTCGTGATGCTCAAAGTAACGGCCCAGGTAGTTCAAAGCAAGCTCGATGGATACAAGATTCACAATTTCCTGGTACTTGCGCTCCGCTTCCTCCTCGGTCCGACCGATAATAGGCTGGATGCCGGGTAAAATAACGAGGTCGTCAGCTGAACGTCCATACGCGACCGCTCTGCTTTTAACATCCTGATAAAAACGCTGCGCGTCCGCAAGCGTAGGATGCCCTGTGAAAATCGCATCCGCTTCCTTCGCCGCCAAATCTTTCCCGGCTTCCGATGAGCCCGCCTGAAACACAACCGGCTGTCCCTGCCGGGAGCGTCCGATGTTTAACGGCCCCTGCACCGAGAAAAACTCACCTTTATGGTCCAGACGGTGCAGCTTGGATGGATCAAAGAAGACGCCGGATGCTTTATCGCGAACGAATGCATCATCCTCCCATGAATCCCACAGCCCGCGTGTGACCTGCAAATATTCGGCGGCGATTCGGTAGCGCTTGGCATGATCGGGATGCTCCTCGATCGTTTTACTGAAGTTGAGCGCCGAGCCCTCCAGCGGGGAAGTCACGACATTCCAGCCGGCGCGCCCATGGCTGATATGATCCAGCGAGGCAAACTGTCTTGCTACCGTAAACGGCTCACTGTAGGAAGTGGACAGCGTTCCGACCAGCCCGATGCGGGAAGTAACGGCCGCCAAGGCGGACAAAATCGTAATCGGTTCAAACCGGTTCAAGAAATGAGGCAGCGATTTCTCATTGATATAAAGTCCGTCGGCCACAAATGCCAAATCGAATTTGCCTTCCTCTGCCTTCCGTGCTTGCTGCTTATAAAAGTCAAAGTTGACACTGGCGTCGGCAACCGCATCCGGATGTCTCCATGCCGCCATATTGCCTCCGACACCGTGAAGCATTGCACCCAATTTCAGCTTTCTTGTCGTTGTCATAGAAAATACCACCTTTTCATGAGTTTAGAATGACGTTCTATTTAAACCGGCTGCTCCGAGAAAGCTTCCTTTAACAACTCGTAAGCGCGCACTCGCTTCTCAAAATTGGGGATAGCCATCACAATAATGAATTCCTCGACTCCATAGCTCTTCTGTATTTCAAGCAGCTTGCTGCGGACCGTTTCCTTGGAGCCGTGAATAATATTCGCCTGCTTTACCTCGATCGTATACTTCTCGTTCGATTGCCGGCCGAACTCCTCCGCATGCCCGATTGATTTGACAGTTAACGTCCGGCCGCTTTCCAAATGGATTTTGACATTTTTGGAATCGGCGGCCAGCTGCCGGGCTTCTTCATCCGTATCCGTCAAAATGACAGATAGAGCAACAATCGCATGCGGCTGCAGCGCCTTCCCGGTTTGAAACTGAGAACGGTAGGTGCTCAGCGAATCATAAAGCATCTGCTCCTCCCCGTTAATAAATTGGGCGAATACGTAAGGGATGCCCAGGCTCGCGGCCAGCTCGGCGCTTGAGGTGCTCGCTCCCAGCAAATACAAATCCGACGGCTTCTCCGGAACAGGAACCGCACGAATGCCGTACAACGGGTGCTCAGGCTCCAGCGTGCCGTTCAAATACCGGTCCAGCTCGACCAGCTTCTCCCCCAGCGTTCGGGTTGCTGTCCCTTCTTCATTCTGCTGCAAAGCCCGGGTCGCACGGGGAAGCCCGCCGGGCGCTCTGCCAATCCCCAGATCAACGCGTCCCGGAGCCAAGGCGGCAAGCACATTGAAATTTTCCGCCACCTTGTAGGGACTGTAATGCTGAAGCATCACGCCTCCCGAGCCTACGCGAATTCGCTTCGTATGGGCCAGCAAATAAGAGATCAGCACCTCGGGTGAGGAGCCTACGACCGCGTCCGAATCATGGTGCTCCGATACCCAGAACCGGTGATAGCCCCACGCTTCCGCCTTTTGGGCCAGCTCAATCGTATGGCGGAACGCATCGGCCGCCGTCTCATTTTCGTGAATAGGACTCTGATCCAAAATACTTAATTTTAATCCCAAAGCACGTTCCTCCTCATTCTCCCGAATAACAATAATTCCTATATGTTTTATCGGTTTTATTCGATGAAAAAATCTTAGCACGGGTGCTTCAAGAGCGTCAATCCGTTGGATAATCAAGCTTTTCTATGGTTAAATAGAACAATTCTATCCAAGCAGCCGATGGGCTATAAAGCCGCGGGTACCCGCTCTTCCTTCAATCGAACCTCCTTGCCGATTTCGTGAAACATTTTGAAAAAGGCCGAGCCTTCGCCCTTCAGCGTAATGAGATTCGTGCGAAGCGATAAGCTGGCCAGCGACGGCACCTCGACAGGAAACAGCTTTTTTTCCCTCACTTCCTGATGCACACACAGCTCCGGCAGGAAGCTGATCCCCATTCCTTTGAGTACAAGCTTCTTGGCCGACTCCAGGTTATCCATATGGAATTCGATATGCGGCGGGTGATCCAGTGTCTCGAACAGCCGGTGGATTTTCATCCAATCCAGCGATCCGCATTCGAAGAAAACAAGCGGCTGGCTCCCGACGTCTTCAATCGTCGTATCCTCCTTGCCGATAAACGGATGATCCTGATGGACAAACAAACGAATCGGGTCCTCATAAAATTTGACCGAATCGATATGCGGATGCGTGATGTAACGGACAAGCCCCAAATCAACCTCTTTATGCAGCACCTTCTCCAGGATGGCTTCCGTCGAAGCCGTAATGAGCTTGATTTTGATATCAGGATACTTTTGCTTGAAAACAGGCAATATTTCGGGAATCATATAATTGGAGACAGAAACCGTGCACCCGATGCGAAGCTCATGAAGCTGGGTGTGCATTTGCTGCAGCTGCTGCCTGCCGTTCTTATAGGACTGTAAAATTTGCTGCGCGTACGGCAGAAACTGCTTCCCTTTCTCGGTTAATGAGAAATGTCTGCCTTCCCGATCGAACAGCTTGGCGTCCAGATCCCGTTCCAGGGATTGGATTCGCGCGGATATGGATGGCTGGGACAGAAACAGCGCATCCGCCGCCTTGTTGAAGCTGCTGAAATGAATGACATAAACGAACGCTTCTATGTTATCGATATTCATTGGAATGTCACCCTCCCCTGCCAAGAATGGACGGCTTCGCCACCCTGTAAATTTGTACAAAAAAAGAGACACAGCTTTTCCCACATGCCGCAGCAGTTCAGGAAAGCGCATCTCCAGCCGTCTGGTAGATCCAGCTTTTTACAGATAATATATTATTCCGATATGTTTAGTCGTATTTTTAAGTATTATAAAGAATACCGCTCTCGCCTGTCAATAAAAATATAATCACAAAGATAATCAGCTTGACCGACTGGCCCTCCTGGTGAACTATGCAAAAAAAGAAACGGGCCCCTTCCCGCAGGATAGACCCGTTCTGCTCCACACCGGAGTTAAGCTTCCTTCTCTTCCTCGCCGCCATCCCAATGCTCAACGAGCCGGTCCAGCCTTCGGGTCTGGAAGCCGTAATCATACATCGCCGCGGCGACCACGAACAACCGGAATGCACCGTCACGCGCCTGGCTGTACGATTCGGAGGCCATCTGCATAAACCTGTCGTTCTCCTCTTCCATCGCGGCCGCCTCCGAGCTGTCCTTCTTCAGCTTATCGTCAAACTTGAGCAGTACGTGCTCGTGGTATTTGATCAGCTTCTCCAAATGGCGGTCATACGTTTCATCCGTCTCCTCGGTGCGGTCGGCCTGGAAATAATGCTCCTCCACCGTATCCAGCACCTCGTAGCCCTTTTGCAGCGCATACAGCATTTGCTTGTACACGACCACGTGCCGGGTTTTACTGAACTTGGCGCGTTTCGGATTTTTGATTTCCTCTTCCAGCAGCTTGTATTTATCCGATAAGGATCGCAGGGCATCGCTTAATTTCTGCTTCTGTTCCCTGAATACCTTCTTCTTCATTTCGTCGGAAATGACCGTTCTGAGCAGCAGCGACAGCTGGTTGAACACCTCGTGAAATTGATCGGTAAACTGCTCTCTCGGTTTGGGGGGCAGGAAAATAATATTAATGACGAAGGCCGAAACAATCCCGATCAAGCTAAGCAAGAACCGGTTTAATGCAAAATCCCATTGGCCCGAGGCCTCCATCACCGAAACGACGGTGACCAGCGTCAGGCCTATCGTATCCGCCATCTTGATTTTGAGACAAATCATGATGACCAGAATACAAATGACCCCGATAGCAATCGGTTCCTTGGAGAAAAACATCCCGGCCAGCAAGGCAATGGCTGCTCCGAGCGTATTGGTCTGGAGCTGCTCCAGAAAGTAGCGCCACGAACGGTACAGCGAAGGCTGCATGGCGAAGATCGCCGCTACCGCAGCAATGACGGCAGGAGACAGGTGCAGCCATGCACAAATGTATAGCGACAGGGTGACCGCTATTCCCGTTTTCAGCATACGTGCCCCAAAAGACAAAAGATTCCCTCATTTCGTTCAAGATGTACTCTATATAACCCATCCCTACAAGATACAAAACATCTGCGCTCCGGTCAATATTTGATATATGCTGCGTACCACGCCAGAACAGGCTCTATCATGAAAGCGATAATTTGCTAACTGTGCTATCTTAACGAGCTTGGCTTTCAATTTTATTCCACCTCTGGGTGTGGGAGTTGTATCCGCCGTTAAGGTCCTCTGATGTGGCTTCCTTTTCTCCACCGCCATTACGCAGCTTCATCGATACTACTCAGCCATCCGACTCCCTATCCCTCATCTGCTTTCTTTGCTTGGTTTTCGCTTGTACGGCATACCCTCGATTCTAGGAAGAGATAGGGGCTCCCCGGTTGCCATTAATTCTCCATTTATAACGTGCCAAGCCCTTAGACCCCGGAGTGCCCGTTCAAACTCACTCTAGCGCTTGAACGGATTCTGCCTTCTGTATGTGTAACTACATCGGCACGTCTGACTGATTTTCGAGGCTCAATCACTTCAGCTTTCGCTTTCGGCCCGCTATTTTGCCGTTCTACGCTTAAAGCTACTCGTTGCCGACTAGCCTCCAAGAACTAGCTACAGGACTACTGGTTAGGCTTTATCCTGATGGGACTCACACCACTAGAATTAACGACCTTGCCCGACCGCACTACACAAAATTCTTGACATACCCTGGAAAGTCCCGCCGCTATAACGTTTTGTACTATTTTCGTGTTTTCATAGATTTCCGTTGATATAATGCTGGATAAAAAGAAAACCACAACACGAGGGTTAGTCGCATTGTGGTTAACAAATGATTACTTTCTAAGCCAATGCCCATTCTTTAAAGATTCTTAAAATTTCATCTAAATTTAATGGACCACCTACACCGACAAATGTATCTTTTTTGACCTTGCAATGAAGCCAATCTTCTTCATTTCTCTCGATTTGTAAATCTTCAAACTCCTTTTTCAATAAAGGTTTGTCCACTAGATTAACCTCAAAATACCATCCCGGATTATCAATTGTATTAATCTTAATTCCTGTCCCATGCTCCCAATCACCATCACATTGTTGAGAATACCACTGTTGTAGCCATTCAATATTATTCAAATTAAACACCTCATTCATTAGGGTTTACCAGGAAACTCCCAGGGATACGGAAGTCGTACACCACCCGGAACACTTGGGTCATTAACATGTGGTGTATCAACCATTTCACCAGTTTGTTTGTAATCGTCTAATAAGAAGGTGTATTCCAAAGCAGTCTAGTTTTTGAGACAATTCCCTTAGAGTAAGTCGTTGGAGTTTTTCGACTCTACTCGAAAAACTCTAATGGCCTCGGTTCCAATTTA
>NZ_NMQW01000018.1 GCF_002234615.1 Paenibacillus rigui
GGTAACGGCTGATCTGAAGCCCATTTACAAGGCAGCTTCAGAAGAAATGGCACTCGTCGAGCTTGATCGGTTCGAGGAAACCTGGGGAACAAAGTACCCGCTCATCCTTCGCTCTTGGCGTAATAACTGGGATGAACTAGCGACCTTTTTTAAGTATCCACCCGAAATTCGCAAGCTCATTTACACGACCAACATTATTGAAAGCTACCATCGTCAGCTTCGAAAGGTAACCAAAGGGAAAAGCATTTTCCCAACGGACGAAGCGCTCTTAAAAATGCTCTATCTAGCCACCATGGACGTCACTCGAAAGTGGACAGGCCGTGTCCAGAACTGGGGACAAATGCTGCTCCAGCTATCTGTTTTCTATCCAGATCGCATCAGCCAGCACCTGCGCTGAAAATTTTTCTCCCCTCGGGGAGAAGTCTGTAAAAGAGTTTACACAAAAGATTTGACAGACCCAGAGAAGTTATCGATTAAGGAAAAGAAAGCTATTAAAGACGCTGCAATTGCGAAAGGTTTAATACCTGAGGTTAAAGTAACTAAAGTTGAAGGAATGAAATTTGGATTTGCAGATTTTAAGAGTGCAGGAGTTGTTCATGAAACTGTTGAGTTACCTGAGTACTTATGGAAAGCCTCTGACTCAGAACAATTTAAATGGCTCGATGAAGCTATAGGTGGAAATAGACCAGGAATGACTTGGCATCATACTGAAATACCAGGTAAAATGGAATTAGTAGAAACGGGGATACATGATATAGTTCCACATAATGGAGGAAGAACTACTGGGATGTGGGCAGATGCACCACGATAATTATAAATTATAAGGGAGTGAACATATGAATATTATTCATGATACAATTGTCCATCCTTTACCAGGAGATGCTTATTTAAATAAAGAAGAGGGAATGTGGAGAGTTAATTTACCTATTCAGTATAGGGAGTTTATAAAAAAAAATAACGGTGGAGTTCCCGAACAAAACTCATTTATAGCAAATCATCGTTCATATGCAATTGATAGGTTTCTTTGTATTCTCGAAGATGCAAATAACAATAAGTTTGGTGTATATGATATTGATGTTACTCTTACGCGTATTGAAGACAGACTTACTGATAATGAAGACTTAGTAGGGGTAGAACTACTCCCTATTGCTTCTTTGTTTTCAGGTGATTACCTTTGTTTGGATTTTAAGGTGTCGAATGAAGCGCCTTCTGTATGTGTATGGAGTCATGAAGAATCTGGTGAATTAGAACCAGTGTCGTATATAGTTAGTTCAAGTTTTGAGGAGTTTTTGGAATTGTTAAGTTAATTTCTAGATATATATTTTACCCAGTGCTGAATGAGTTTCATCATTCAACCAATAACAAACTTAATCCATGTAATATCCATTTAAAGATTTCTCGAAGTTGTTGTACGCACGCCAATGCTTTACTTTTATAACTTAGAATCGAGAAAATAACGCCTGAAGGACGGAGCACAAGCAGGCTTCTTTCTGAGTCTTAGAAAACCTACCCACCCAAAAACGCCGCGAGGCGTTTTTCGTCTGTTCAGCTACACCTCCCCCTCCGCATACCTTCTAAAAAAAGAGCACGTAATCCTTAAATAAGCTCATTCCAAATTTTGCAAGCCTCAATTATAATGTGGGAGCCTTATCTATTCTGTTATAATAATGATACTTTATTTCAAGCTGGGGATGGAGCGGTAGCTGTGGGCAAATTCAATATTTCCAGGTGGCGCAACAGTATTTTTGCCAAATTCACGTTTTCCTTTATCCTGATCGGGTTAATTCCGCTGCTGGTCATCAGCTATATTTCTTTAAGCACGTTCAGCAAATACATGGAGCGGTACACGGTTAACAATTTTGAACAAATGATCCTGTTTGCAAGTAATAATATGACCGATATGTACAACAAATATAACAATATATCCAAATTAATGTATTCGTACGGGATTCTGGGCAAGTACGGTCAATTAGGGGAAGCGATCGCGGCACAAGTCGACATGAAGGACGGCAGGCTGGAATCGACTGTCGATGACTTTTTGCGGACAGTGCTTTATACGGACCGGTATTTGGAGAACGTTTTCTTCGTGTTTCCGGATGGCACCTTTCAAAGGCTGACGAAGGATAGCAAAGTATTCGACTACCGGTATCACTATCCCGACCCCGCGTGGGAAGCGCAGCTCAAACAGAATCGCCAAGCATTAGCGTTCTTTCCGACGCATCCGGAGCAGTACCATGTCGGAGTCAACAGTCAGGTGATGACCTTCGGACGTAATCTGACCAATGTTCTGGGGACGACGGCGCTGGACGGACCGGTTGTGGGAACCTTGTATATGGATGTAAGTCTGAGCGCATTCGATGAAGTATTTCAGAGAATCGTATTGAACGCGAATGACATTGTATATGTAGTCGATGCCAAGGGGACTGTGCTGTACAGCAACAAACGGGAGCTGATCGGCAAAGCGTACGTCCCGATAGCTTCGGAGGAGTATCTCCATATCCGGCAGGACGCTGCGGAGAACGGGTGGACGATTATCGGCGAAGTGTACAAGGAGGAAATGTTTCAACGAATCACGCAAATCATGGGCATGCTGCTGATCGTAACGGTCATCTGCGCCGTATCCTTAATGCTCGTTGCGCTATGGTTCTCGAACCGCTTCTCGGGTCCGATCCGCAGTATTACCAAACAAATGTCCAAGGTAGAATCGGGTAATTTCAATTCTTATGTCGCCGTGCAATCCGCGGATGAGATTGGTCTGCTTGCCCGTGGCTTCAATAAAATGGTGGAGCGGCTGCAAAACTATATCGACGAAGTCTACGTCGCACAGATCAAGCAAAAGCAGGCCGAATTGAATGCGCTCAAAAGCCAGATCCGGCCGCATTATTTATACAACACGCTTGAGGTGATCCGGATGAGTGCGGTGGCCAATGATGACCATGAGGTAGGGGAAATGATCTTATCGTTATCCCACCAGTTAAAATATGTTCTGGATTCCGGAGTGGAGACGGTGAAGCTGCTGGAGGAGAAGGCGAATATCGATCAGTATTTCCGGTTAATGGAGTTCCGGTACGGCGAGCATCGACTGGCTCTCGATTTTCGGTTCGATGCCGAGGTGCTGCAGTACAAGGTCCCGAAGCTATCGATTCAGCCGATCGTTGAAAACGCTATTTATCACGGGATTATGCCGAAATCAGGCAAAGGGACGATTCGAATTACGGCCGAGAAGCTGGCGGATGACAAGCTGTGCATCACGATCGACGATGATGGAGTGGGCATGTCTGAAGAGGCATTGGAGCGGGTTCGACACAAGCTCACAGGCTCGCCGGTCAGTGAGAGCTCAGGCGGGATAGGGATTAAAAATGTGCATGAGCGAATTGCCGCTTTATATGGTGCCCCTTATGGGATCGAGATGAACAGCAGCTTGCATATCGGTACTTCCGTCCGAATGATGATTCCGATAGTGAAAGAGGTGAGCGGGGATGCTTAAGGCCATTCTGGCTGACGATGAACCTATGATTATCCGCGGTCTCCGTAAGCTGATTCCTTGGGAGGAGCTGGGGGTTCAGATTATAGGTGAAGCCTGGACCGGCAAGTCATTGATGAGCCTGGTGGAGGCCGAGAAGCCGGATCTGGTCATTTCCGATATCAGCATGCCGGATGACACGGGAATTGATGTAATTAAAGAAATTCATCGGCGGCAGCTGCCGACGAAGGTCATTTTTATAAGCGCATTCCAGGAATTTTCCTACGCGAAGGATGCGCTGGCCTACGGTGCCGTCGATTATTTGGTCAAACCGATTGAGAAAAGTTTGCTCATCTCGGCAGTCCAGAAGGCCATTACCCAGCTGAACGAGGAAAATGAAGAAAGATCGTCCAAGGGCAAGCTGGCTGTCTATGAACAGAAGGATAAGAAGACGCAGCTGGAGGATCTGTTCGACAGGCTGACAGAGGGAGATATTCGCAGCGAGGAAGCGGAACGCCGGCTGGAGGCGCTGAAAGCCGATTTTGCTTCGGACACGAATACTGTAGTTTTGATTGAAGTCGAACAGCTGCAGTCCCATACAGGAAGCTGGGGAGAGCACGAGAAGCGTCTGCTGCTGTTTGCGATGACCAATTTGGCGGACGAGCTGATTCACCAGAAATATAAGGGATGGATCATCCGGAAATCGGACCGCCTTTGTGCAATTATTAACCATCCGTTCGACGCCGATCTGTTTGCTCTGGCAGAGGACATGGTGGACAAAATCAAGTTGTATTTGAAAATTGCCGTAACCGTAGGTATGGGAACATCCATAAGAGGACTTGGTCATATCCAAAGCTCCTACGATGCCGCCCAAGAGGCATTAAGTCTAAGCTATTTTACAGGCGGCGGCAGGGCGCTCTCGGAATCTGTAACAGGAGAGGAAGCGAAGGAGCGGGAGGGAGAGCAGAACCCGGCGAAGCTCAAGCAAGCGGTCACTCAGGCTCTTCTAATGAAGGAGGAGGGTAAAGTGCTCGAAGCGCTTGGGCCGTTGTTCGAATCGATTTCTCGTTCCTCCAAATGGAACAAGCAGGCGGCCGTAACGAGCTGCTATACCTTTTTACTTGAGCTGACAGAAGAATTGACGGAGATGGGTATTCCGGCGTCTATCAAGCGGGAGCCCCAGGAGCTGCTTCAGTGCATGCACGAGCATCCGCGCTTCGAGGGGTTAAAGGCCTGGGTGACGAAGTACATCCTCGACGTACTGGAGCAAATCAAGCAGTCGGGCGGCAGCAAGGAAATTCACCAGATGAAGCTGGTCAAGGAGTATATCGAGCAAAATTTCAAAGAAAACCTGTCACTCGACAGCATGGCGTCGATGGTGTTTATGAACCCTTACTATTTCAGCAGCTTCTTCAAAAAGCATACGAATCAAAATTTCAAGCAATATGTGACGGAAGTCCGGATGAAGGAGGCCGTCAAGCTGCTGCTCCAAACCGATCTGATGGTCTACGAGATTGCAGAGCAGGTCGGATACAACAACGCAAGACAGTTCAGCGATATGTTCAAGAAGCAATTCGGCAAGCTGCCCCAGGAATATAAGAACATGAGCCAGAATAAATAAAGCCAGCTCCAACTCCGCTCGAAACCGATAAGGGAGGCGGAGTTTTTTTTTCTTAAAATGCTGCACATCGCGCTTAAAAAACCGCATTCTAAACGACAGACGCGTATGGTAGTCTTGAAATATAGAAAAGAAAGAAATCATAAAGGGAGGCATCAACAAGATGTTAAAGAAAATGCTCAAAGTTGTGGCAGGGACATCGGCACTGACCCTGGTTTTATCCGCATGCGGAGGCGGCGCCCCCAGCAATACGGCCAGTCCCGCAGAGACGGCTCCTGCGAAGAAGGAAGTATCCTTCTCCATTGCTTACGCCATAGGTGACCCTGCGACCAAGCAAGCCATGGCTACGGCTGTAGACGCTTTCATGAAAGCGAATCCTAATGTGAAAATTAAAAATATCAGTGACGGCGGATCGTCGGCATATCTGGATTTTCTGAAAACAAAGGACGCTGTGGGGGAATTCCCTGATTTGGTAGAAATGCGCGATGCGCAGCTGTTCGCCGATGCCGGCAAGCTCGCGGAGCTTCCTTCCGATATAGCGGGGCTGTTCGACAATGTACCTCAAGTGAACGGCAAGGTTTATGTGGCGCCGATTTCTTTGACCTTACCTCAGGGCATTATTTACAGCAAAAAGCTGTATGAAGAAGCAGGCATTAAAGAAGAGCCGAAAACGTATGCCGACTTCCTGACCGCTCAGGAAAAGCTGAAGGCTAAAGGTGTATCCCCTATCGTTGTCGGAGGCAAGGACGTATTCCACTGGGGCTTCTGGATTAATAAGTACTTTGTCGATGAAATGTTCGTGAAGAACCCGAACTGGAATGCCCAGCGCTCCAAGGGACAAGTCAGCTTCACCGATGAAGGACCGATGAAGGCGATGCAAAGCTTCACGGAGCTGTTCACCAAGGGCTATGTGGACAAAGGCTACTTGAGCACAGCGGATAACCAAACCGCTTCCATGTTGGTTACCGGTAAAGCCGCATCGCTGTTCTCAGGCCCTTGGATGTTCGAGCAAATCAAGCAAGCCGATCCGAAATTTGATTTCGGGTGGTATCCGGTGCCGGATCAGCAGGGAAATGTGAACTTGGTTGGACTTCCGCAGCCGCAGGGCTGGGCCATTTCGGCGGAAGCAGCCAAAAGTCCGGAGAAGACGGAAGCGATTAAGCAGTTTATTTCCTTCTTCTTCAGCAAGGACCAATACACGAAATTCCTGAAGGCCGTGAATGGGGTCGCAGCGACCAAAGAAAAAATCACGTATGAGACCATGCCGCAAATGCAGAAGGTTCTGGACGTGATGGCGGATCCGAAAGTGAAGAAATCGCTCCAAATCAACAACTTCTGGGGAGATAACCAAATTCCGCCGCAATTCCGCAACTGGTTCTATAAATTGGCTCAGGAATGGCTGACCAAGGGTGATTTCAGCGTGGATTATATGAAAAAAGCCGATGCCGAATGGGATACCGAAGTCAAAGCGATGAAGAAGTAAATGTTAATGCAATGTTAATACACAACCATGGGATGCAACCTCTGCTGCTGCAGAGGTTCTCCTTTTATATGGATAGGAGTGAGTATAATGGCGAGTACCCAACTGGTGAAAGGACACGGAATGACGAGCGCACAGGCTGTAAAGAAAAAAAATGCCTGGCTCTCCTATGCCGTGCTGTTTATTCTCCCAACGTTCGTTTTGTATACCTTGTTTGTTATTGTACCGACCTTCAGCAGCATTTACCTTAGTTTTACATCATGGGACGGCGTCAGCCCGGACATCCGGTTTATCGGCTTCGACAATTTCGTGGAAATGTGGCATAGCGAGCGGGTGCACAATGCGCTTAAAAATACGCTGATTTTATCTGTCGTGCTCGTCGTTCTGGAAAATGTGACGGCCATTCTGCTGGCCATCCTGGTCGATCAGGTCCGCTGGCTTCGCAATTTTTTCCGCAGCATTTTCTACTTCCCGGTGCTGCTCAGCGGGATCGTGATGGGTTTTGTATGGACGATCATTATGAACTACAACTTCGGTGTCATTTCACAGCTGCTCGATAAGCTCCACCTGGGATTTCTCAAATTGGATTTGCTCGGGGATCCGAAGTATGCGCTGCTTGCCATTATTATTACGACAGTTTGGAAATCGTCAGGCTATTACATGATTATTTATTTGGCGGGCCTGCAAGGAATTCCGCAGGAATTGAACGAGGCCGCTGCTATTGACGGGGCGAACCGCTGGCAGCAGTTCCGCCACATTACGTTCCCGCTGCTTGCCGGGGCGATGACGGTTTGTGTCATGCTGTCGATGATTTCTTCGCTCAAAATATTCGATCAAATCGCGGTAATGACTGACGGGGGGCCTGGCTTTGCTACCGAGACGCTCACCTACATCGTGTATAAAGTCGGCTTCGGCGAGCTGCGCCAAGGATACGGTACAGCGCTTGCGCTTGTCCTGTTTATTCTGATTCTGCTAGTTTCCATTGTACAAATCCAGCTTTTACGCAAAAGAGAGGTGCAGATGTAGCTATGAAATCCCGTAATAAAATGTTTGACATCCTTCTCTTTGCTGTAACGCTTGTGCTGGCTGTTGTGTTCTTTTTCCCGATTTATTTCAGCCTGATCTCCGCTTTTAAGAGCAACGGGGAAATATTACGGAATGCGGTCGCTTTTCCGGACAGCTTTTATGTAGATAGCTTTAAAGCCTTGTGGACACAGACAAAGTTCCCGAGGGCGATGCTGAACAGTCTGATTCTAACCTTAACCTCGATTGCTTTGATGATCGGTGTCATTCCTATGGCGGCTTACGCCATCGAAAGAACCAACAAGAGGTGGACGCATCTGGTCTATATGTATTATTTGGCGGGGATGATGATCCCGTTTCAGGTGTACATGATTCCTTTGTTCAAAGAGATGAAAATGATCGGTCTTTACGGCAGCCTGGGCGCCCCGATCTTGATTTATATTTCCGGCTCCGTCGGGTTCGGCGTGCTGCTGTATACAAGCTTCATTAGAGGGATCCCTCAGGAAATCGAAGAAGCGGCTTCGATCGATGGCTGCTCGCGCTACGGTATTTTTTGGCGGATCGTGTTCCCGCTGTTAGGTCCTTGTACGGCGAGTATGGTCGTATTGAACGGGCTTGGGATCTGGAATGACTTCCTCATGCCGATGCTGGTTCTTCCTTCCGGGGAGCCGAAAACGATGATCGTCGAAATTTTCAAGTTTGTCGGAGAGCTGGCCTCTCAGTGGGATATGGTTTTCGCCGGTACCGCCATATCGATCGTTCCCGTCCTCATCGCTTTTATTGCCCTGCAAAAATATTTTGTAAAAGGCGTCGCAGCGGGAGCTACGAAAGGATAAGAGCCAACAAAGCCTCCCTGAGCTGCGCGGAAGCGCCGTGCAAGGAGGCTTTTTCACCACATAATAATTTAAAAGTTTCCAATGAGTCGGAAAACAAAATTCTTATTGGCGATAAAACCAACCGCTGAACGCGGTCGCTCATCTTCGCAAGGCTTCGATAGAGGTTTTCTCATGCTGCATCAGGCTATTTTCACGATGTTGAGGAAGCGAAGTGCTGAACACCCGCATGTTCGCAGGGGCGGAGCGTTCCTTTTTGAAACAAGTATCAATATTTGAATACCGGCAATGTTCACAATCCTTTGGATTATTCAGTTTTTGAACTACTCTTCGGAACGGGAAGCCGCTAAGATAGGCGGGAAGCAACAAGAGATGAAGCTTACTTGCGTCCAAGAGGGAGTGGTATCAGTGTCAGTGTCTTTAACATCTTCGTTGGATTCCATCGTTCGATTTGCAGAGGAGACGGCCCGGGAAGCGAGATGCGGTAACGAACCAGGTCAGTTTCTTGAGGAGGCGGTCCAAGCCTTCCTTCATTCCATTCGCAGCGCTGGGGCTGCCCAGAATGGCGAGGAGGCAGCCATACGTTCGATAAGACAGGCCGCGGATGTTTTCCTGAATTCGGTTCATGTCTCCGATCAGGTTATCGATGCCAAACAACATTTGCTGGCTTACTCCGTCTACCGGAGGGAGTTGAACCGCCTGGTATGGCAGGCCAAAGCCTGCCTTTTGGTCGACACCGAAAGCTACACCGAGGGTGCGAAGACGGCGCTGCGAGATTCATTGGAGCGGGCGGAGGCGGTATTAAATGGAACGTACCAGGTGCCGTTCGTCCGGAACCGGGAGTTCCATCAGCCGAGACCGGATGAGAATATTCAATTTGCAACCGAGTATTGCTCTATGGCTCCAAGCTACGGCATGACCACGTACGGGCTAAGACCGGCACTGGCATGGTACGAAAACGAGCATATTCTTATGGGCACCTACCGGACGCTGCATGTCGGAACAAGCTTTTCGACGTATGTGTCCGCACTGGCACCGGATTGCTCGTATGCCGGCAAGCGTACGGTAGAAATCGATCAAGGCCATATTGCGTATGTCCAATTTCCGCTCAGCGGCATGCCCCAAACGATACGGCAAGCCAGGCTGAGGCTGACCAATCATCATATCGATGGGAAAAGGCTGCTGCTTTACTTAGCCCCTCATCTGACAGCAGAGGGAGTTACCTATGCGGATGTAGCGAACAATGAGGACGGCTCCCCTGTTCCGGGAACCCTGTTGTCCGAATTTCATATCAACTTCCGTGATCGTCCCGCCTATGTCGATATTACGAAGCCGATCACGAGCAAGCTGGCGGCCAGGGCAGCCTCGGTCACCTTTGCTTTGACGAACGAGCCCGGGGCGGTTGCCTGCGGATTTTATACCAAGGAGTACTCCGATGAGTCCATGCATCCGGTCATAGACATACGGCTGCAGGAAGTGGATGAGCAGAAGCTGGAGCAGAAGGCCCGTTTTGTACTGAATCAGGCGAAGCGGATGATTGACAGCGTGGTCATTGGTCAAGCACTGGGGCAATACCCTGAGGCGTCGGTCCTGGGGCTGCGTCAGGCTATATCGGATGCCTGGAAGCTCCAGGCTTCAGGCAAGGCCGACAAAATCGGCCATGCGCTTGTGAAGGTTTACAATGCGATGCGTACGATGAGATACACCCAGGTTCTACGCAGTGCTCTCGATCCGGCTGCCGATCTGTTTTTCGATCAGGAAAGCAGGACCAAGCTTCAAGAAACGGTAAGCACCTCACCGGTGCTGAAGGCAGAGTATGGGAAGCTAAAGGAGCTGTCCGACGGGATGAGCCTCGAGGACATACGGCAGTATGATCTCTTGCTGCAGGAACGGCCAGAGCCCGAGGAGCTGAATGCTCGATTTAAGCTATGGAGTGTCTCGCCGGTGCTTTCCTTTACGCCGCCGGAAGGCACGGAGTCGGCTGAGTTAAGGTTCGTGCTTCCTTCGGACAATCATGAGGAGCACGGGCGGCTCGGGCATATTTGGATCGACGACGTCCAAATCCTGCCGGCGAACGCAACGAATCTGGCCATCGACAATTCGGGCTTCGAGCTTGAGGAAGACGGCCTGCCGGCGGGCTGGAAGCCTTGTGCCGTAAAGGGCGAGCCGATCATGAAATGGGAGGACCGGCCCCATTACGTAAACGAAGGGCAGCGTTCGCTTTATATTTGCAATCCGACGGCTGCGGATGAGGGCTCCTGGGTGTATGAGAAGGAGCTGCCGATGCAGGGCGGGATGGGACACACGATCAGCTTCCATGCCAAAATCGACGGCAAGCTTGCCAGCGGCGTCCATGCTGTCCTTGCCTTCAAGGATAAATCAGGTGCAGTTATTGGAACGTACTGTGGGGTGCATAACAAAAAATCGATGCTGGGCAACGGGAATGTCAAGTTCTCGCTTCTGTTTCAGGCGGATGCGCTCGTATACGCGATCACCGGAGACCGGTCTTATGCGGACAAAGCAAAAGCCCGGATGCTGTGGATGCTGAACGATTTTTGCCAAGGCGTCGAATTCTGGCTCGTTACCAATATGCGCCCGGACGGAATCGACGCCTACGGCGCCGTACAGGGGGGACGTATCGCCACAGTTATTGCATCGGCTTATGCCATGATCAGACCCGCGGGGGTTTTTACGCCGGAGGAGCACAGGACGCTGCTGGCGCGGGTAGACTACCTGCTGCGCGACCTGCTGGACCTGCGTGACCGGACGGAAATGGGCGAGTACGCCGCTCATTTGCATACGAGCAATTGGCACACGGATATGGCGGCGGGGGCGTCCATGCTGGCCTTGGCCATGCCGGAGCTGCCCCATGCCAGACAATGGTTTGACAATGGGAGGGCCATTCTGAAGGGACAGCTCGACTATCATGTCAACGAGGACGGCTCCTGGCCCGAATCGATCCGGTATTTGTTTGCGGTCATTCCCAGATATGCGGGGTTTGCCAAGGCGTTGCGGCATATGACGGGGGAAAATTGGTTCCATGGAACGAAGCTTGCCCGCATGTTCGATTTTGCCGTATCCGTTCAAACGCCGCCGTACGCTTACTTCGGCGGGCGAATCGCCACACCGAATTTCGGGGATCACATGCTGGACGACGGCAGAGGGTATGCCTCTCTCGGCCTGTTCATTGACGAAGTGGGCTCCACGGATACGGCGCTTGCCTCCCGGATGTATGATACTTGGGTGAAAGCGGGACGGCCTCTTGCCTCTTACGGTCATGAGAGCAGCGTCTTGGACAATTTCTTTATCCCTGCCGGATTGAAGAAGCCGGGGGGAGCGCCTCTAAAGCTCGATTCCGAGGGATTCGCAGATATGGGATTATATCTGTTCCGCCACCGATTCGGTGAACCGGAGGAAGGCTTTGTTTCCGTCATTTCCAATGCGGCGCCCATCGGTCATGGCCATGCGGACCAAGGCTCGTTTATTTTGTTTGCCCATCAAACGCCAATCGTTGCGGACCCGGGAGTAGAGAGCTATTTTGACAGCACCTTTGCATGGTACACAAGCTCCAATGCCCATAGCACGGTGCAGTTCAGCTATCACGGTCAATATGTGAATACTCCGCGCACCAGCGAAATGCAGGTATTCCAAACGTCGGAGCTGATGGACTACTGCCGTATTCGCGTTGCAAACAGCGAGGGAGAGGGGACGCAGACCCGTCATTTGTTCTACGTGAAGGATGAGATCAGTGCGCTGATCGTCTGGGATGATATACGCGGAGCCAGGGAAGGGACGATATTTAACCTGCCGGTTGCGGCGGTTCATTCGGACATTGAAGGGAATCGGGCCTTGTCCAAGGGCCACTACGACGTTGATTTGGAGACGGTATTTCTGCTCCCAGAGCAAGCGCAGCTTGAACAGGAGTGGGGCAGGTGTAAGGCAATGGCCCCACCGGTGAACGGGGCTCATCAGCTCAATTATATTCGCATAAAAGGAAACGCGGATGCGTCTTACCTGGCCGTGCTTCATCCGCACAAGGCGGGGACTGCGGGACTGCAGACGGAGAAGCTAGAGACAAATAGCAGCATAAATGCATGGAGGATCGGCCTTGCTGAGAGGTTGCGGATGGTCCTGCTCGTCAATCCGGCAAGCGAAGAGGCAGCGGTGCAGCTGCCTGCGATGGAAGCGGCATGGATGGATATGATGGAGGGAACGAATCACGCCGCAAGCGAGGGTCAGGTAACGATAACCTTGCCTGGCAGAGGAAGCCGCATCTTCAGGTTGTATGGAACAAATTGTCATTTTAATGAAGGGGTCGAGCATAGCAAATGAGAACTACAACGGCAATTACGAAAGAAGAGCTTCGTTCAGATCGGTTCCCGCTTCAGGGGAACGTCGATGAAGCTTGGGTTCAACAAGCGATACGGCATGTTCTAACCAAAATCGATCAAAATATAGAAAGACTCGGGGACCGGTTCCCGTCAGCCTCCACGCAGCATTCGCGCTATCAGGCTGTGACCGCGGAGGAGGTTGACTGGACGGAGGGCTTTTGGACGGGGATGCTGTGGCTCGCCTACGAGGTAACGGGCGATGAGAAATATAAATCCATTGCAGAACGGCACGTGACCGAGTTCAAAGCACGGATTGAACAGCGGCACAAGACGAACACCCATGACCTCGGCTTTCTCTATTCCTTGTCTTGCGTGAGCGCCTATAAATTAACCGGTCATCTGGAAGCAAGGGAAGCGGCTTTACGGGCAGCGGATGTGCTGATGGAGCGTTACCACGACAAGGCGCAAATTATACAAGCATGGGGGGATCTGAACCATCCGGAGGAGCAGGGCCGTATGATCATCGATTGCAATTTGAATCTTCCCCTGCTGTATTGGGCATCTGAAGAAACGGGCAATAAAGCTTATTATGAAGTGGCACGAAATCATATTCATCAGGCCGCAAGCTATATCGTACGGGAGGATGCATCGACGTTCCATACGTTTTATATGGACGTTCATACCGGCAAGCCTGTACAAGGAAAGACGCATCAAGGCTACAGCGACGATTCCTGCTGGTCCCGGGGCCAGGCGTGGGGCATCTACGGCTTCGCTTTAAACTATGTGTATACCCGGGATGCCGGGCTGCTTGAGCTGAGCAAAAGGCTGACCCATTATTTTCTCAACCGGTTGCCTGAGGATGACGTATGTTATTGGGATTTACTCTTTACGGAAGGAGATGCGCAGGAAAGAGACAGCTCGGCAGCAGCGATCGCCATATGCGGCCTACTGGAATTGATTAAATATTTGCCTGTTACGGACGTGGAGAGTGCCGTTTATAAACAGGCTGCGCTTGCGATGCTCCAATCGCTGGAGCGAAGCTATACGACCGGGCCGTCGGAGGAGCAGCATGGCGTGCTGCTGCATGCGGTATACAACAAGCCCCGTGGCATGGGAATCGATGAAAGCTGCCTGTGGGGAGATTATTACTATTTCGAAGCCTTGGTTCGAGTTTCGAGGGCATGGAACCTGTATTGGTAAATAAAACATGAATCAAACCATATGATAAACGAGGTGTAGTGTAAATTGAATCGAAACCATGAAGAGGACAAAGTCATGCAGCAGCTGGCCAACGGAGTGTGGAGGCTTCAATCGGGACAGCCGGAAGCGCACACGCCTGTCAGCCTGCGGGAGACGGAAATGAAGACGGAGGCGCTGGAGAAGCTGGCCTGCGAAGGTCGGCCCCCTTTTACCCTGGAAGAGGTTGCCGTTAAGCGAACGGCCAGAGGTGTGAACATTGAGCTGCCTCTGGGGGCGGAGGAGCAGATCTACGGCTTCGGGCTGCAGCTGCACCGGGTTAACCATACGGGCCGGAAAAAAGTCATCCGTGTCAACAGCGACCCGATTGCGGATACAGGTGACGGCCACGCGCCGGTGCCGTTCTATGTATCGACGGCCGGCTATGGCGTGTTTGTGGATACCTCCAGGTATGCCACCTTTTATTGCGGGACGAATTTGCCCAAAGGGGCTTCGGAGCATAAGCAGTTCGAGACCAAGTCCGTTGCTACCTCCGAAATCGAATTGTACGGCTATCAGACTGCCAGCGGCGAGCGCAGTGTCGTCATCGATGTCCCTTTCGCGGAGGGCATTCACGTTTATTTCTTCGAAGGCCCTGATCTGATCTCCGCGGTGCAGCGCTACAACCTGTTCTCGGGCGGCGGATGCCTGCCGCCTCTGTGGGGACTTGGCATGTGGTACCGGGCTTATAGTGCGGCCCGGAATGAGGATGTGCAGCGGTTGGCGGAAGGCTTCCGCAACGACCGGATGCCTGTCGATGTGTTCGGCTTCGAGCCGGGCTGGCAGACCAAAGCGTATTCCTGTTCCTTTGTTTGGGATGAAAGCCGGTTTCCAGAACACGAGAGCATGCTGGATTCATTGTACGGCATGAATTACAAGGTAAACCTGTGGGAGCATCTGTTCGTCCATCCGACCTCGCCGATGTATCAGGCATTGAAGCCTCATTCCGGCAATTACGAAGTATGGGAGGGCCTGGTGCCGGATCTTGCCGTGAAGGAAGCCAAGGAAGTCTTCGCTGACCACCACCTTCGCGAGTTTGTCGACAAAGGCATATCGGGCTTCAAGCTCGACGAGTGCGACAGCTCGGACTTCGTCCATTCGAACTGGTCGTTTCCGGATATCGCCGAGTTTCCGTCAGGGATGGACGGGGAACAAATGCACAACCAGCTCGGTACGCTGTACCAGGCGGCGGTGCAGGCTCCGTTCGAGGTGGCAGGCAAAAGGACGCTTTCGCAGGTGCGCTCTTCCGGCGCATTGGCTTCGCCGTTTCCCTTCGTGCTGTACAGTGATCTGTACAACCATAAAGTGTTCATACGCGGCATCGTGAATAGCGGCTTTTCCGGGTTGCTGTGGACGCCGGAGGTCCGGCAGGCCGAATCGCCGGAGGATCTGATCCGTCGGATTCAAACGGTCGTGTTCTCCCCGCTGGCGCTGTTAAACTGCTGGCGAATTCCGAATCCGCCGTGGATGCAGGTTGATCGGGAAAAAAATGTGCGCGGGGAGTTTCTCGATAACTATGAAGAGGTTCGGGACGTGTGCCGGGAGCTGTTTGAGCTTCGGATGTCGCTGATTCCCTATGTGTACTCAAGTTTTGCAAAATACAGCTTTGAAGGACTTCCGCCTTTCCGCGCGCTTGTGATGGATTATCCGGACGACCCGAATACGTACGGCATAGACGATGCCTATATGATGGGTGAGTCACTGCTGGTAGCTCCGATGGTGACCGGTGAAACAAAACGCAGCGTTTATTTGCCAAAGGGCCGCTGGTGGGACTTCTGGACGAACAAACCGTATGAGGGCGGTCAAACCTACGAATGTACACCGGGGCTTAGGCATATTCCGGTATTTGTGAAGGATCAAACGCTGCTTCCGCTTGCGAAGCCTCTACCTTATGTTTCGGACGATTGCACGTTCGAGCTGACGGTCCGTGCTTACGGATCGGCGCCGAGCGATTGCCTTTTGTATGAAGACGACGGAAGTTCATTCCATTACCGCGAGGGCGAATATAACTGGGTGAAGCTTTCCTGGCATCCGGACCATCAAGGAGCCATTGCGCATAGCGGCAATTACGACGGATGCAAATATAAAGTTGTCAGCTGGGAAGCAATCCGGTAATGGATAAACATCACATAGGACAAATCGAGGTGAACGCATGAACCGAATCGATCTGCTTCGCGATTGGGATAATACAGGCCAGAGAACGGATCAGGGGTATGCACTGAAGGATGCACTGCATATCCGATTTCCGGCAGCCGCAGATGCCGTAGGATGGTATCCTATAGGCTTCGAGAGGGGCAACGATACGGCGCTGGAAGCGATGGGATGGTACGGCCTGAAGCTCTGCTTGCGGACCCGATCCGACGAAGCCTTCGTTCAAATTAAGGCGAATTTCGCCGACCGGAGGACCATTACCGCTACGGTAGCCCTGGCGGGAGCCGGACTTCATGATCAGGTTAAGGTGAAGCTTTCCGATTTCGAGATCGAAACCAGCAAGGCCAACATTTGGAGATTTTTGCAGGGCTTTGAGCTTCAAGGCGAGGCTGAGCTCGTCTCGGCAAGCCTGACCCGAGGCCATACCATATTCGTCGAAACCGGTGTGCTGGGAAAAGCGGGAGACGCGAATGAAGACATCAGCTACACGTTCCGTGTGCATAACTGTACGGAGAAGAAGCAAAGCGTTGCGGTGAAGCAGCTGTTTAAAGGCTGGGAATCGCTGCTGGCCGATGTGCGGCCGTCCCGGTTTGTGCTGGAGCCGGATGCCCGGCAAGAGGTCGTCGCCAAGGTGAGGGTGCACGATAACATGGTTGCCGGGGGCCACGAGAACACCATCCTGCAATTTACACCGAACGGGGATGCCGACAGCTCGGTTCAAGTGGAATGCAAGACGTTAAGAAGGCTTCGGCATCCGTATATTTACCATAACGGGCACCAGTGGCAAGAGACGAAGAAAAAAATCGGGACGTATCCGCAATTTCAAGCAGGGTATGACAAAATCATCGCCGATGCGGATTCATGGGTGGTGACGCCCCCTGTTCACGAGCGGGATTACTGCTATAACACGAGCGAAGAGCACTTTATGATGTCTGCGGCATATGCCTATGCACTGACGAGGGAGGCTCGATACGCCGAAAAGGTGGCCCGGTTTTTCCGTTATTTTATCGACGAAGAAACCGGGTATCCGAAGAAGAAAAAAGGCTGCAGCCAAAGCTACGTGCAGGAAGGGCACTTTTTCCAGCATCTGGCGATTCCCTATGACATCATTTATGACGCGGGCGTCCTTACGCCGGAGGAGCATGCAGGAATCGAGAACGTATTCCGCATCTACATGGACATACTGGATCATCATTTGCAGCAGGGGCATATTTCCAACTGGCTGCTATCCGAAATTACGGGAGCGGTGTACTGCGCCATGGCGATTCAGGATATAGAACGCGTCGAGCGTTTTGTATTCGGCGCGGGCGGCTCCATAGATCACCTGAGATACGGGCTATTTAACGACGGCTGGTGGCACGAATGCTCCGTCGGGTATAACACTTGGGTATCTTCGATGTACATCCATACCGCCCACGCGCTGCTGCCCTTTGGCTATAACCTTGTGCATACCCATTTCCCGATCCCGTTCAACGACGAAGTCGACAGCACGTATGGCGGGAAGGACATTCCAATTCGGTTCGGAATGGCGAACAAGAAGTGGGGAGGCAATTCCAAAAATTACGTATGCATCAAAGATATGTTCGATGCGACGATCCCTTTTCTGGATTACAGAGGGGTACTGTTCGGAATCAGCGACTCGGACGAGAAGAAACTGGAAGGCGCTCATTTTGGATCCACCTTCGACCTGGCTTACCACTATTATAAGGATCCGGAATACATTCCGGTCATCCGCCAGAACAGCTATGCAGACCCGATCTTCGGGCATGGGGAGCTGCCTGCCTACGAGTCGGCCTACATTCAGAAAAATGCTTATGCGGACAACGTGGGGGTAGCCATGCTGCGCAGCCGGACGGAGCACAGGGAGCCGAAGGATCAAATCCAGGCCGTCATCCGGTACGGTTCCCACGGTTACGCGCACGGGCATTACGATAAGACCGGAATCCTGTCTGTCATGCGTTATGGCCGGAGCTTTTTTAACCCGGAGCATGTCTGGTGGGGCTATCATCATTTTATGTACAAATTTTATGTACAAAATTCAATGACCAAGAACATGGTCGTTGTCGATGAAAAAATGCAGGTGCCGAGCGATTCCAAAAGAACGTTGTTTTATAGCGGTCAAGCGATTCAGGCCGTAGCCATCGAGACGCTTGCCCCGTGGTCCTACCCACCTTATGGCGGGATGGTGTACAAGGATAACGAAACGCTGGAAGAAAGATGCCGCATGAACGCCAGCTCGCTGCCCCAGCTGAAGGAGGCGCCTCCTTATGGGGAGCTTTCCGATTTCACCGAGCCGATCAGGCAGAAAAGAGTGATGGCGGTAACGGATGATTACCTCGTGCTTTTTGATTATGTACATGGCGAGCGGGAGCATCAATACGACAGCCTGTTCCAGATCAAAGGCTTCAAGGGCTTAAAGGCCCGGCAGCTGGACTACATCAAGCATACCAGCCAATGGACGGACAATCCGCTCTCCGACGCCCAATTCATTACGGATTGCCACTGGTACAACGTATCCGGCGGAACGAGCGTTGCAAGCTTCGAAACGATCTTCGGTGAAGGCGAGGATCTTCGAGGCACAAGAACAGCGCACAACACCCCCGGTTTGTTGAAAATGGATGTGCATACCGCTTGGCCGCACCAGTCGCTGCAGATTGCCGGCAGAGCAGCAGAGTCGCATGGTATCGCGATTCCGATGGCGTACGGGGTTGAGGTGGATGGCGAGGTGAAGGCGGAGGGTGCATTCGGGGCATGGCTGCTTGGCGAAGGCCGATGCGACATTGAGCTTCACGGGGCTAGGTCTTTAACGCTGCGCGTAAGAAACGATCCAACGTATAACGAGCAAAAATATCCCGAGAAAACGAAGCAGGCGCTATTCTGGGGGGAGGCTTATCTGCTTTGCGCGGACGGTAAGAAAATCCATCTGTGCGATGTCGATTTCATGAGTGAAAATATCGATCCGGGCTTTGGCATCGGCAAAGATTACGAGGGGGGCCGGGTCACGATTATTGGCAACGAATACCCTTATGCGATTCCGACGAGTCCGGTCGATCATGCTCAAGAGGGCGTCATTACGGTAGATTTAACCGGAATCGATGCGGTACGTTTTGTCGGGTTGATCGGAGCGGATGCGTTCCCGGGCGACGAAGCCCAGCGGCGCACAACGTATGGGGTTCGCACGAAAGGCCGTACCGCACGGTTTGTCACTGTCGTGGAGCCTTTTGAAGCGGAAGCCATGATCCTGTCCGTTCATGCGGCAGATGAGAACACGGTTGAAGTGAAGCTGAGGGACGGAAGAACCCAAGTGATGACGGTTTACGACATCGAGGACGATTCCGCAGCCGTAAGCATGGTGGAAACCGAAACTGCCAGCGGCCGCATTCTCCGTGAGGAGCGGGCGGCAGGTAAATAAAGCAAGCTCCATGGACGATGGACGATCCGAATGCCCATTCCCTCCCTACACAAGAACGTATGGGTTTGCACATGAATGGACCGTCAGGATAAGGCAGGTGCGACGGGGAATGTTCTGGTTCCGGGATTCCAGTTTGCCTCTTCGTGTGAGGGAAAACCTAATATAATGAAAAGATCTTGCACGGAAGTTATTTATCATAATAGGAGCAGATCATAATGAAGGATTCTACAATTTGGTTTCAGAAGCCCGCTGAAAATTGGAACGATGCACTCCCCCTGGGCAACGGACGGTTGGGGGCTATGGTGTTTGGTCATGTTGCAAAGGAACGTATTCAGCTGAATGAAGACTCCGTATGGTATGGTGGGCCAATGGACCGGAACAATCCGGATGCGTTGCCTAACCTTCCCATGATCCGAGAGCTGATCATGCAAGGGAAATTGCAGGAAGCGCACGGGTTGGCGGTTACTGCCTTTTCAGGCACCCCGGAAAGTCAGCGGCACTATATGCCTCTCGCTGACCTGCAGCTTCATTTTCATGGACAAGAAGGAGAGGTAACCGAGTACGTACGTGCTTTGGATTTGTCAACAGGCTCGGTCTCGGTCCGTTATGAAGTCGGCGGTACGACATTTACAAGGGAATTATTCACAAGTTATCCGGATCAAGTGATGGCCATCCGGTTGACGGCGAACAAGCCCGGCTCGCTCTCTTTCCGTATTCGGTTAACTCGAACGAAAAACCGTCACATCGACCAGGTGGGTCGGCTTGGAAACGATACTTTGTTTCTACATGCCAATACGGGCTTCCTCGATAGCTCTACGTGTGTGAAGGCCTCAACGGATGGAGGAAAGCTATCGGCTATCGGTGAGTTTCTGCTTATAGAACGTGCGGATAGCGCTACGCTTCTGTTAACGGCGGCGACCTCCTTTCGTTATGAGCAACCGGGTGAGCAATGCCTCTCTGTATTGGACAAAGCCTCATCGCTGTCCTTTGACCAGCTGAAGGAGCGCCATCTGTCCGACTATCGGGAACTGTATGACAGGGTAATCCTGCGGCTGGGGGCCGAGGAGGAGAACTGTTTAAGCCAACTGCCTGTGGATGAGCGTCTGAAAAGATTTAAAGAGGGGAAAGAAGATGCAGGCTTGTTCGAGCTTTATTTTCAATTCGGCCGCTATTTGCTCATCTCCAGCAGTCGTCCCGGTTCATTGCCGGCCAATCTGCAGGGCATTTGGAACGACCAAATGCTTCCTCCCTGGGACAGCAAGTATACTATTAATATCAATACGCAGATGAATTATTGGCTCGCGGAAAGCTGCAATCTATCCGAATGCCACCAGCCGTTGTTTGACCTGATTGAACGCATGCGGGCGCCGGGCAGACGCACCGCGGAGAGCATGTACGGCTGTCGCGGCTTCGTAGCGCATCACAACACGGATATTTGGGCAGACACGGCCCCCCAGGATATGTATTTACCTGCATCGTACTGGCCGATGGGAGCGGCGTGGTTATGCTTGCATCTATGGGAACATTACGCATTTAGTGGAGATCCGGGCTTTTTGCGGGAAGCCTACCCGGCTATGAAGGAAGCGGCGCTGTTCTTCGTCGATTTCTTAATTCAAGGCCCTGAAGGCAAGTGGGTCACATGTCCATCGGTTTCTCCTGAGAATACATATATTCTTCCGAGCGGAGAGTCCGGTACTTTGTGCATGGGGCCATCCATGGACAGTCAAATCCTGTACGCATTATTTTCAAGCTGTATACAAGCAAGTGAGCAGCTTGGGGCAGACGAGGCTTTTCGAGCGCAGCTTGAGAATATAAAGGCGAATCTCCCTGAACCGCGTATCGGCAAGCATGGGCAAATACAGGAATGGATCGAGGATTATGAGGAAAAAGAGCCGGGACATCGGCATATTTCCCATTTATTCGGCCTTCATCCCGGAAACCAGTTCACGGTCCGGGGGACGCCTGAACTTGCGGAAGCGGCTGTGGTCACCTTGCGCCGGAGGCTGGCGAATGGCGGTGGCCATACCGGCTGGAGCCGTGCCTGGATCATTAATTTCTGGGCCCGGCTGGAACGAGGGGAGGAGGCGTATCATAATGTATCCGAGCTGTTGAGAAAATCAACGCTTCCTAACTTGTTCGACAATCATCCGCCTTTCCAGATCGACGGCAACTTCGGGGGCATGGCGGGGATAGCTGAGATGCTGCTGCAAAGCCATGCAGGAGAGCTACATCTTCTTCCTGCACTGCCAAAAGCATGGTCTGAGGGAGAAGTGAAAGGACTGAGAGCACGGGGGGGCTTCGAGGTACGGATGGCATGGGAACGGGGTCAATTGAAGCAAGCGGTTATCCATTCAAGTCTTGGCGGCATCTGTCGGGTAAGAACAGATGCCGCAATTGCCCTGACCACAGGTGGCGGCGTTCAAGTGATGGAGCGTGACCCCGTCAGCGAGCTGATTGAGTTTGCTGTGGAGGCAGGCGGAACCTATGTGCTGACGGCACTATAGCTTTCATTGTTCTCCGTTAACTAATCAATGCTCAATGATAAGCCACTTTACGAAGGTATACATTACAGTCAACAATAAAGGATGTGCATAACTTTGACGATACAAGAGATCAATATTTCGCAAGAGGGTAAGAAACTGACTCCTATTTGGAATAAATGTGTGGGAGCGGGAAGGGCTAACGAGGGACTGCGGGCCAATTGGCTGGAGCAGCTTCAAATGGTGGTATCGGAATGCGGATTTGAATATATCCGCTTCCACGGCTTGTTCCATGACGATATGTTCGTATACAACGAAGTGAATGGAGCGGTAGCTCACAATTGGCAGTATGTGGACGAGTTATTTGATCGCCTGCTCGATATGGGCATTCGTCCATTTGTGGAATTTGGCTTTACTCCAAAGGATCTGGCATCCGGGGAAGGAACCGTATTTTGGTGGAAAGGAAACGTGACGCCGCCAAGCTCATATGAAGCTTGGACCGAGCTAATTTATCAATCGGTTCAGCACTGGATTCAGCGCTACGGGATCGACGAAGTGCTTCAATGGTTTTTTGAAGTGTGGAATGAACCGAACCTGAGCCCGTTCTGGAAAGGAACACGTACCCAATATTACGAGTTATATAAATGCAGTGTCCAGGCGATCAAGTCCATTCATCCGAAGCTTCGGGTTGGGGGTCCTGCGACAAGCAACTTTGTTCCGGATGACCGGTTCGATGGGGATAGAGAAGATCTGAGCAAGCATCAAACGTTCACCTCGCCAAATATTGACGACGCGGAGTGGAGACCGGTCTGGGTAAAAGATTTTTTGGAGTATTGCAGCCGAGAGCAATTACCGGTGGACTTCGTATCCTGCCACCCGTATCCGACGGATTTTGCATTGGACGGACACGGCAACGGGCGCAATTATAGCCGCAGCGTGGAGGCGACTAGGCGAGATCTGACGCTGTTGAAGCGTATCGTGCAGGAGAGTGCCTTTCCGGAGGCGGAAATTCATTTGACCGAATGGAGCTCCAGTCCTTCCCCTAGAGATCATAGCCACGATCATCTGCCTGCTGCAGCTTATGTGGTGAAAGCTAATCTGGACGCAGCATCTTTAACCGACTCGTTGTCTTACTGGACATTTACAGATGTATTCGAAGAGAAAGGCGCAGGCGCTTCCATATTTCATGGCGGTTTCGGCATGGTGAACTTCCAAGGGATTGTCAAACCGACCTTCCATGCGTACCGCTTCCTGAATCGCTTAGGAGATATCGAGATTGACAGAGTTGAGCAAGGCATTGTCACCCGATCTTCAAAGGATGGACGCATTGCAGCGTTATTCTACAACTATGATCATGAAAGTGTTCCTACAGCGCCGCCGGTAACGAATAATCGTGAGGAAGCCGAGCAGGTACAGCAATCAGGGCGTCCTCGCTCACTACAATTGCAGTTGAGCGGGCTCAAGCCGAACAGTCTCTTCCGTGTCGAAGCGGTGGATGAAGAACACGGGTACGCTATCCCGCTATGGAAGGGCATGGGATTGCCTGAGCCGCCGAATCGGGAGCAGACTCAATTGCTTAAAGCTGCGTCACAGCGCACACGCCAATCCGCTTTATCCGCTGACGAGAATGGCGTTCTTCATTTAAATATCGAACTGGCACCGTGGAGCATTCTATTATTGAAGCAAGTGTAAGAGAACGGCGGGCGTTCCCGGAGACCTCCGGGCATGTCCGCTTTGTTGGTTTAGAGCATGTTGCTTCGCTATGACGCCGGAAGGCGTCTTTCTTTTTAACATTATAGAATTTATAAAATTTCAGGGTGGAGTGTGGAGAGATGTATCCCGAATATTACAAGGGTGTACATGGATATGAATACCGGATTGAGGATCGGTTAGGAAAAAAAGAAGTCGAAGGTAGCTCAAAGTAGAACAAAAAGGGAATGGATATGGGGTGGAAAAGCGATAGCGTCCGTATTTGAAATCGTGTTATTATCGCTACATAAATTTAAAAAACACGATTTCAAGAAACGGTTGGAGCCCCATATCCATTCCCCCCATGCTCAAACGTATTGGGTTAGACAAGGACCTGAGGCGTAGCCTCGGGTTTTTCTTAAGCCTGCCGGATGTCATGATTTGTAGAAATGACTCATATAAGCCGAGGGCGACTCGCCGAATACTTTCTTGAACACTCTGCTGAAATAGTAAGGATTCTGATACCCCAGCCGTTTGCTGATCTCCGATACGTTAAGAGAGGTGCTACGAATAAGCTCAAGAGCATGGTTCATCCTCAGCTTGGTATGTGCTTCAAAATGCATACTTCTGTTTGCTTGAGGCTCTGAGCCTGCTGCGGGCGGCCGGAGGAAGCATTCATCTTTTTTGTATGCGGTTCATGTAATCATTCAGTTTCCTTAAGGGCAGATTTAGTATATAAAACGGCTAAAATTAGATATGTACATGGCAAAGCTTGCCTTCTATAATTGATAATAATTATCAATATCAACTATGAAGGACTTGAGGGTCTAATAACGGGAGGAAACCAACCGATGAGAGTGATCAAAATGATGCTGGTGCTTATGCTGGCATTGGCCGTTTCGGCATGCGGAGCAAGCGGCGGGGCGAAGAACAGCGGTAGTCCGTCTGCGGGAGACGGGAAGCCTGGGCAAGCCGGTACGGAGAAAACCATTCAACACGCATTGGGTACAGCTGCGCTGAAAAAGAAACCGGAACGTGTCGTCGTGCTGTTCAATGGCGGTGTAGATATTGTAATTGCGCTGGGTGTAAAACCGGTTGGAGCGGTGGAATCTTGGGATCAGAAGCCATGGTACAACTATTTGCGTCCGCAGATGGAGGGTGTGAAGAACCTGGGGGATGAGACCCAGCCTAACGTGGAAGCCATCCTGGCCTTGAAGCCGGACTTGATCATCGGAGCCAAGAGCCGTCATGAGAAGATCTATCCCCAGCTGAACAGCATCGCCCCTACCGTTATTGTGGAAGAGTTGTTTAATTGGAAAGAAAATATGAAGATCGCTGCTGATGCTCTGAGTAAGCAGGACGAAGCGGCAAAATTTTTAAGCGATTGGGATCAACGGGTTGCCGAGTTTAAGCAAAAGGCAGGCGGAAAGCTCTCCAATACGGAAGTGTCCCTTATCCGATTTGAGAAAGACGGCAGCGCACGGATCTACGTCACAGGTTTCGCAGGGACGATCTTCAACGAGCTCGGGCTCAGCCGGCCGAAATCCCAGCAGCTAGAGGGGAAATCGGTTGTCAATCTTACATCGAAGGAGCAGATGTCACAGCTTGACGGCGATTTCATATTTGATATTACCCAAAGCGGCAGCGACCCTAATCATGCGAAATCCCAGAGCGAGTGGACGGCACATCCATTATGGAAGGGCTTGAAGGGCGTCAAGAATGATAAATATTTTAAAGTAGATGCCATAACATGGAATTTAAGCGGCGGTGCCTTGGCGGCGAAAGCGCTGCTCGATGATTTGTATAAATATTTTGATATTCAATAGGATAAAGAGCCCAATGGATGAGCGAGCATGCTCATTCATTTGTGTGTCACAAGGAGATTCGGAAATGATAGCAAGCAAACAGTCAAAGGATTGGAAATGGAGCGGATTGTTGGCCGGTTGCATTGTCATGGTATTAGGCATGGTGTCGAGCGTCTTGCTCGGTGCCGTGAACTATAACTGGCATACGGCCTGGGATGCGGTCTTTCATTATGACGAACAAGTAACCGAGCAGGTCATTATTCGAACAACCCGACTGCCGAGAGCGTTTATCGCAGCGGCCATCGGTGCAAGTCTCGCCATCGCAGGAGCACTTATGCAGACCTTAACCCGTAACCCGCTTGCCGCACCGAGTGTCCTGGGCGTCAATGCAGGAGCGACCTTTCTCGTTGTATTGGGAGCGGTGGCTTTCTCGGTTTCCTCCATGCAAGTGCTGATGATGCTTGCGTTTGCCGGAGCGGCAGGCGCAGCTATTATCGTGTATGTGCTGGGTTCGGTGGGACGCGATGGCTTGACTCCCTTGAAAATTGTTTTAGCCGGGGCGGCGATGACGGCGTTATTCTCGTCTTTTACACAAGGAATTCTTGTGCTGAACAAGCAAGGGTTAAATACCGTATTGTACTGGCTGACCGGGACCATTGCAGGACGGTCGCCCGATAACCTGCTTGCGGTGCTGCCCTATATGGCCTTGTGCTGGGTGGCGGCATGGCTCATCGCTCGGGATATGAACCTGCTGATGATGGGAGAGGACTCAGCCAAGGGGCTGGGGCAGAAGACGATAGGGATCAAAGTGACCGCAGGCGTCATCATCGTTGTGTTGGCTGGAAGCTCGGTATCTGTAGCTGGCCCTATCGGCTTCATTGGGATTGTCATTCCGCATGTCTCGAGATTTTTTGCCGGGGTGGACCATCGATGGGTCATTCCTTATTGTGCGGTGCTCGGTGCAATCCTCCTCCTTGGAGCGGATATCGCAGCCCGTTTCATAATGATCCCGGAAGAGCTGCCTGTCGGTGTCATGACTGCGGCCATCGGCGCGCCGTTCTTCATGTATATCGCACGGAAGGGGGCGGCGCGCTCATGAATTCACACATTCCTTTGCGCTCTAAGCGGGGCAGTCTTTCCATTCTGGTGCATAAGAAGACTGTTTGGGTTTCTTTACTACTGGTCTTAAGCTGCTTGCTGATTGCTGTCGTCAGCACAGGTATGGGGGAGCTGTACATCTCTCCCTGGAACGTGATCCTTAGCGTGTTCGGAGCCGGCTCCGAAGATTACTCACTGGTGATTCAGAAGCTGAGGCTGCCGAGAATTACGGTAGCCTTGCTGGCGGGAGCATCGCTGGCCGCGGCAGGAGCGCTGCTGCAAGGCATTGTCCGCAATCCGTTGGCTTCGCCGGATATGATGGGCGTAACGGGCGGGGCCTCTGTTGCGGCCGTGGCCTTCCTAACTTATTTTGCCGGCGGCCTTAGCATTCGCTGGCTTCCTTTTGCAGCGATGTCAGGCGCCACTGCCGTCTCCGCCATTTTGTATCTGTTGGCTTGGAAGCGCGGGGTAACCCCGTTTCGGCTCATCCTGGTCGGGATCGGCATGTCGTCACTCATGTCTGCAGCAACCACGATGATGATCATGTTCAGTCCGAAAAACGATGCCGCTCAAGCTTATTTATGGTTAACCGGCTCCGTGTATTCCACCAATTGGGAGAACGTACTGACGATTTTGCCGTGGACGGCGGTACTGCTTCCATGTTGTCTTCTTGTCGCGCGCCATGTCAACATCTCTCAGCTTGGGGACGAAATCTCGATGGGAGCCGGGAGTCGGGTCGAAAGGAACCGTCTCCTTCTCCTGCTTCTCAGCGTTGCACTTGCAGCCTCGGCCGTTGCTGTGGCAGGCGGGATCGGCTTTGTCGGGCTTATCGCGCCGCACATGGCACGCAAGCTGGTCGGTCCCAGCTTCGAGAATGTACTGCCGGTCTCCGCGCTGCTTGGAGGCGCAATCGTGATGCTGGCGGATCTTGTGGGGAGAACCGTTTTTCTCCCGTTGGATGTGCCTGCAGGGGTATTTACATCTGCGGTAGGAGCGCCATTCTTCATCTATTTACTTTATACGAGAAGGAATGCAAGATAAGAGGCGCAAGTCGGTTGGTTTAGAGCGCAGTCGGGAGCCAACAGCCGGCAGCCTAATTTAGCTTAGAAGAAGGTAACTCACATAGGAGGTTTGGCAGGTATGACACAAACAAATACGAAGGTTCAAGGAAATGTATCGGAGCTGATCAAGCAGAGAAGAACGGTTCGCGTATTCAAGAGCGATCCAGTCCCTACGGAGCTGCTGACGGAGCTCTTGAATGTAGCCGTGTGGGCTCCGAATCATGGTCACAGGGAGCCATGGAGGTTCATCCTGTTTCAGGGTGAGGGCAGAGCCAGAATTGCGGAAGCGATGGTGCAGACGTATTCGGGAGAAGATCTGGAGAAGCACGGAGCGAAGAAAAGGGAATACTTCATGCAGGTTCCTGCTCATCTCGTCATTGTATTGAAGGAAGATCCAAGGCAAAAAGTATGGGACGAAGATTACGCGGCCGTCTGCAGCCTGATTCAGAATTTTCAGCTTGCCGCATGGGAGCAGGGGCTTGGCGTCGTTTGGAAAACGAACAACTACGGCTATCAACCGAAGTTCTGTGAGGCCATCGGGGTGCAGCCCGGTGAGAAAATTGCCGGTGTGCTGCACGTCGGTTATCCGGAGGTCATTCCGCCTGCAAGACCCCGTACAGCAGCCGAAGCACGGTTGACCGTTGTAGAACACCTGTAAATGAAGCCGCCAGCCGCATATGCCTTTCCAACAGCGCGAAAACCATCTATACTACTATTAATGATAACGGTTCTCAATGCTGTTTGGAAAGGTGACATGTTATGCCCTCGTTTGCTAAGCATTCTTATCCTCTAATATTTTTGTCCTCCATCCATAAACGCCGCTTCTACAAGCGTCATACCCTGCAATTTCCGAAGATACCTGCTGAGCTCTTATGCGTTGTACGCGGGGGTGAAGGCATGGTGCGGATTCACAACGATATGGTTACCTTAAGCCCCAATCAAATTTTTTTCCTGAAACCTTCTACCGAGATGGAAGTGATGCTGGAATCCGACTATGTAGACTATTATTTGCTGACGCTGCGTTCTGTTACGGTGACACGGCAGAGGGGGGAATGGTCATGTCAGCCTTCCCTTGACAGTGTATCGGTTTTGCCATCGGGAAAGCTGCTATTGCCGACTGCTAAAATTTGGCTCGAACGGGTGGAGCAGCTGCATGCCACCAGCAGGCTGTCTTCAGATGGTGCCCATGAAGTGCAGCGCCAATTCCAGATGTTCTTCCAGGACCTGCAGCAGGAGCTAGCCGGGCAGGGTGAAGCAGCCGGCAATGGGATTGACCAGAGCATTGGATACATGTACAAGCATTACAGTGAAAAAATTAAACTGGATACCCTGGCGGAAATCGCTGGCTTGACCGAGACCTCCTATTCGAGAAGCTTCAAGAAGGCCAAAGGCGTTACTCCGGTCCAGTATTTGAATCAAATCCGGATCGAGAGCTCGAAGGCGCTTCTGAAGCGGGAACTCCCGATTCAGGACGTAGCCGCATCCGTCGGCTTTGGCAATGAATTTTATTTTAGCCGGATGTTCAAAAGGACGATCGGTCTTTCTCCTACCATCTATATGAAGCGCAAGCAGCTGCGGGTGGGTGTGGCTTCCTGCTACAGATACCAGGAAAATCTCCGCACTTTGGGGACGGAAGCCTTATATGAAATGAATGGATATACCATTAAACAGCTGACTGCGGAGGAGCATCGAAGCTTTGTTCAAGTGCAGCTGGACGCATTACGGGAAGCGAAGCCGGACATGATCCTGTCAGACTACCGTCACCTGCCGTTTTATGACCGGCTCAAGGACATTGCTCCAACGATTTGTCTGGATTTCACGATGGACTGGCGTCAAAATCATTGGAGAATCGCCGAGCTCATTGGGCGGGAACAGGAGGCCAGGTACAATTTTGACCAGATGGAGCTCAAGGTGAATTATACCCGTGAAGTGCTCGCTCACGCCATTGGGAAGGAGACGCTGTCCATTCTGCGTTTTTATTATGGCAAAATCCGCATGTATGGCATGATCGACCACCCGCTGAACCACTTGCTGTATAAGGAGCTTGGGCTGAAGCCGGGCAGCTGTGTGCCCCAGCATGAACGAAGCAAGGAATTTACGCTTGCACAGGTGCCTCCCTTCGAAACCGATCATTTGCTGATCTACAAGCAGTATGTTTCACCCCAGGAGGAGGCCGCATTCTCTGCGTTATTGGCAAGCGATGCGTGGAGCACGATGAAGGCGGTGCGGAATGATCAAATACGGTTTACCCCGAATTGGATCGGGATGAGCTGGTCCCCAACCGGGCTGAACGAGATCATGGATTATTTACTGGATGCTTATGGTTCGGAGTAGCCACTACGGCAAGTACTGCTTGCGGAACCGCATCGGCGAGATCCCGGCGTATTGCTTGAAGCAGTTGGAGAAGTACGGAGTATTCGGAAAGCCAACGTGTTCGGCGATTTGCGTCATCGGCCACTCCGTCTTGACCAGCAGCAGCTTGGCTTGCTCCATGCGGTATCGGTGCAAATATTCCATCGGCGTGCATGCGTATATTTCTTTCATGCATCTGACGATATAATTCGGGTGAAAACGTAGCGCCTCGGCAAGCGTTCCATTCGTCACCTCGGCCTGATAATGCTGGCGCAGGTAAGCTTCTGTCTGATCGGCCAGTTCCTTTGCTGGCGAGCCTTCTTTTCCAGCGAGCTGCTCCTCCAGCAGACGAAGCAGCTCGAGGAACAGCTGCTGCCCGTTCCAGTACGCAGCTGACCGGTGCCGTTTAAAGTCAGCCAGCATCTTGCGCAAATGACGCTCGGCCAGAGCGAATTCCGGCAGTGAGGCGTATTGGGGAATCCGAAGCTGATAAGGATTGGACCAGGTTTGCCGAACCGGATGGATATCACTTTCCCCGTCATGGATGTGGCGGGCCTCCTCGTACCATACCCCAGGAAAATCGAAATGAATCCAGTAAAAGACGGTCTCCGTCTCGCACGGCTTAACCGGATAATGGTAACGATCCGGAAGCAGCAGCAGCGTCTGACCCTCTGCAACGGTCCAGTGCCGGTCATCCTCTCCCATGTACAGGGCGCCTTTGACAACGAAGAGCAGGTCAAAGATGCCGAGCTTCCGGCGGCTTGGGTGCTGCTCACCCGGTCTGAAGGTGGATTCGCCGATTGTGATGAAATAAGGCATCGGCGGCAGCTTCATCGAAATCAGTCCGTCATTCATGTGCCTTGACTCCCTTTTCAGTAGTGTGAAATTTTATAAAAAACAAGTTGATTTTATACGTAGATGTTCCTTCCTTCCAAGGATAAACTGGAGTAGGAAAATAATCAAATGTTATATAAACGTTGCACACAACGAAGGAGGGAAGACACATGTTGGACTCTGCTAGAGGACAATGCAGCACCGGCCGCGTTCGCATTCAGGATGAATTCTGGAACCGCTATACGTCATTGGTTCGGGAGACGGTGATTCCATACCAATGGGAGGCATTAAACGACTTGGTTCCGGATGCCCAACCAAGCTTTGCGATTCGAAATTTTCGCATTGCGGCAGGGCTTGAAGCAGGGGAATACGGGGGGATGGTCTTTCAGGACAGCGATGTGGCGAAATGGCTCGAAGCGGTTGGTTATTCGCTGCGGAATCACCCCGACCCTCAATTGGAGCAAACTGCGGATGAGGTCATCGAGTTGATCGCAAGGGCACAGCACAAAAACGGCTACCTCAATACGTACTACACGGTCAAAGAACCGGGTCAGGAGTGGACCAACCTACATGAGGCTCATGAGCTTTACTGCGCGGGGCACATGATGGAGGCTGCGGTTGCTTATTATGAAGCGACAGGCAAGCGAAGGCTGCTTGACGTAATGTGCAAATGTGCCGATCATATCGATTCGGTTTTCGGTCGGGAGCCCGGCAAGCTGAGGGGCTATGACGGACACCAGGAAATTGAGCTTGCCCTTGTGAAGCTGTATGAATCAACTGGAGAGGAACGCTATTTGAAGCTGGCTCAATATTTCATCGATGAGCGAGGGGCGGAGCCGAATTTTCTTGTGGAGGAGTGCAAGCGAAGAGAAGGGTACAGCCATTGGGGGAAAAAGAATCTGCCGATTCCATCAGTCGAGCAGATGGCGTACAACCAGGCTCACAAGCCGGTCCGGGAACAGGAAACGGCCGTCGGGCATGCCGTAAGAGCGGTCTACATGTACACGGCCATGGCCGATCTGGCCAGGCTGACGGGAGACCGGGAGCTGATGGACGCGTGCCGCCGCTTGTGGAACAATATGACCCGCAAGCAGATGTACATTACCGGCGGCATTGGGTCCACCCATCATGGGGAGGCATTTTCGTTCGATTATGACCTGCCCAACGATACCGTCTATGCCGAGACCTGCGCTTCTATCGGTCTGATCTTTTTCGCCCGCCGCATGCTTGAGCTTGAACCGAAGAGCGAGTATGCAGATGTGATGGAGCGGGCCCTCTACAACAATGTGATCGGCAGCATGTCGCAGGACGGCAGGCATTATTTCTACGTGAATCCGCTTGAAGTATGGCCGAAGGCTTCCGAGCGCAATCCGGGCCGGCAGCATGTGAAGGCGGCGCGGCAAAAATGGTTCGGCTGCTCCTGCTGCCCTCCGAATGTGGCACGGCTGCTCAGCTCATTGAACAGCTATATCTATACTTTCTCGACAACGGCTAATACGATTTATACGCATTTGTTTATCGGAAGCGAGGCCGAGTTCCAGCTGGATGCGGGGACTGTTAAGCTCAAGCAGCAATCGTGTTTGCCATGGGAAGGGAATGTCAGCATTGAGCTGTCCGAGGTTCCGGCTGCGCCGTTTGCGCTCGCTCTGCGCATTCCATCCTGGAGCTTTGGCCGGGCCGTCATGAGCCTGAATGGCGCCCCGGTCGATTATCGTGTCGAGGACGGTTACGCGATAATCGGCAGACAGTGGATGCAAGGGGACAGGGTAACATGGGTGCTTGCCCTGGAGCCACAGCTGACGGCCGCTCACCCCGAGATTCGCGCGAATGCGGGGAAAGCGGCTATCGAACGGGGGCCGCTGGTGTACTGTCTTGAGGAAACGGACAATATGAGCCCGATTGCCTCTTTGTTCATTCGAAGCGCTTCGAAGCTGAAGTCCGTTTATGATCATGACCTGCTCGGCGGAGCGGTCGTTATCGAGGCAGACGGCAGCGCCGATGAACGTGCATCCTGGCAAACCGACACGCCATACCGGCCGCTTGCGCAGCAGCGGGCATCCGAACCGGTGAAGCTGAGAGCGGTACCGTATTACCTGTGGGGTAATCGGACACCGGGAGAAATGAGTGTGTGGATTCGCACGGTAGTTGAGTAATGATGAGACTATGAAATCATAATTCCCCAAAATGAAGATACACTCTCAAAATTAATGATCGTATTGTCTTCATATTTATGAGCGGTTTCAATTTTTGCTGATTTAAAATGAGAGCCATCCTCTATATAACTAAGGAGAGACCAGCTCTTACAATATGTGAAAGTGCTCTATGTTATGTTCACGCCGAACAGCAGAGGGAAGAGATGGCGATTTTTTGAAATCACGACGCAGCAAAAAAAGAAGAGCAGTGCACCTTGCGCTAGCTTTCTTCGCAAACAAAGCAGGGACGGCCGCGGATCGGGCAGCCGTCCCTGCTGTTTCCTATGAACGGATGCCGGGAGAAACTCGAGAACGCTGGCTCGATCCCTGCTTTTGTGTATAATGAGATTATTACTTATATAACAAGATTGCCGGAGGTAACGGTTATGAGTCTTCGAAGGATTCGTTTTAACACACATAGCATCGTATTCAACTGGCTCATCTCCTACATCTCCGTACTGCTGGTACCAATTGTGGTAAGCGCTTTTATTTATACAGCAACCTGGCATGTGGTGGAATCCGAAGTAAATCGGGCCAATGAGTCGCTTCTTCGGCAGATGGAACAGGCGATTGACGGCAATCTAAGCGGCATCGAACGGCTCAGCGTAGAAATGGCGTTAAGTAAACGTCTTGCAGGCTTCATTGGCACGGCCAAGCCGCTGACAGACAATGACTACTACGATATTGTCAGTATCGCAGCGGATCTTCGGTTGTATCAGCTGGCTAACGATTATATCGAGCAAATATACGTGTATTACAAGAATAGTGATACGGTCATATCTACCCGCGAACGAATCGATAGCCGCGGGCTATTCGATAGGATTAGAGAACGAGATGACATGAGCTATGAGCAATGGCAGACGTTTTTCAACAAGCGATACATCCAGGAATATGCACCGGTCACTCTTCGGGAGAATGGAGAAGCGGTTAAAGCCGTGATGTATGCCAAATCGATCCTGCTTGATAACCCTGAACAACCGGGCGCCGTTATCTTATTTATGATTAAAAATTCAAAGCTCCTTGAAAGCATCAGCTCTGCAAACCAAACGTCCGTAGCCGTGCTGGATAAGGACAATCGCTTGATTGCCTCCACCGGCATCGAGCAGCTCCCTGATTTTCTTGCCCAGGCAAAATTTACTGGAACCAATGGGTTATTCTACGCAGGCCAGGCTGAGCAGGAAGTAGCGGTTTCCTATACGACTTCAGAAAAGACCGGGTGGAAGTACGTCTCGATGATCCCCGCCGAAATGTTCGATGAGAAAATGAAATATGTAAAGAAGCTGATTTATATCAGTCTTACGGTAAGCTTGCTGGTCGGGGGACTCGTCACCTTCTTATTCCTGAGAAGAAATTATAATCCGATCCATACGTTAATTCGCAGCCTCTCCACCAAATCAGGAATCACCTTTGAGAAAGGGTCGAATGAATACGGCTATTTGCAAGCTGCGCTGAACAATACCTTGGACGAGAAGGAGAAGGCCGGCCAACGATTGGAACAGCACCGCGACGCCATCCGTTCCCACTTTCTCCAGGACCTGCTTAAAGGGCGGATTGAACCGAAGGTACCCCTGCACGAGTTGTTTCAGAGTCATAATATCCGGCTGTTAACATCGGAGTTCGCCGTATTGTTATTTCATATTGACCACCACGGTAAGTTCCATGCCTCCGACTTCATAGAGCCTCAGAAGGTGAAGCTCGTACACTTTATTATTATGAATGTGGCGGAGGAAGTGGCGGGATCCAGGCATCAAGCCATGACTACGGAAATTGACGGCCAGCAGGCATGCATTATTAATTTCAACGAAGAATATGAAGCGGGACAATTAAATCGGATCGCGGAACAGGTGAAATCGTTCGTAGCGGATCATTATCATATTCACTTGACGGTAGCCATTAGCAGAGTCCATCAAGGACTTGGAGGGATTTCGACCGCTTATCAGGAATCGCTCGCTGCACTTGAGTACCGATTAGTCAAGGAAAGAGGAGAAATCATTCGGTATGAGGATCTGCCAGGTGCAGGCACGGTTCGAGGCAGTAACCGGTACTTCTATCCCGTGCATATGGAGCAGCAGCTCATTAATTTCATCAAGACGGGGGATTACGAAAACTCCAGGGCCGCGGTCGACGAAATTGTTGAAACCAATATAGCGGATGCTACTTTATCCGTTCCACTGGCTAAATGTCTTATGTTTGACCTTATCATTACCATGCTCAAGACGCTGGACGAAATCAGCAGCAGCGACAAGCGGGATTTCATTGACATGATGAACCCGGTGGATCGATTAACCGCTTGCCAAACGATCAATGAAATGAGAGAGCAGATCGGGGCCGTGCTTCAGCAGGTTTGTGCCTCCATCCAGGATGACCGCAAGCAGGGGCATAATCAGCTCAGTCAGCAGGTGATGGCTTACGTGAAAGAGCATTACAGCTCTGAAAACCTGAATATTACGATGATTGGGGAGGCCTTCCGCTTAACTCCCCCTTATTTGTCAAAACAATTTAAAGCTCAAACAGGTGAGGCGCTCCTGGAGTATATTAGCAGGACGCGTATTGAAGAGGCCAAGCGCCTTCTTGCCGACCAATCCTCTCCTATTGCCGAAATTGCAAGAAAGGTAGGCTACTCGGATATTAACACATTTAATCGACTGTTCAAAAAGTATGAGGGCATCACCCCAGGCAAATATAAGAGCATTCTATAGGGCATGTCATTGAATAAAAGTCTCTCTCCTCCATCTGAGCCGCCGAGTGCGGCTATTTCCGTTTTTTAAAGGGTATATTCCGTTTTGCATATTCTTAACTCCCCATTTTAAAGACGAATTCTGTTTTTTGTAGATTTCCAAAACACGATCTTAAGACCATAATAGGGCCATGGGTGACAGTCTTTTGCAGATGAGCACCCAAAAAGAACTTGCGACGAATACAAGGGGGATAACGATGAAAAAGCAATCTATGAACAAATCGGTCGGTCTTGCCGTTTCCGTCATGCTGGCTTCAACGAGCCTATTGGCGGCATGCTCCAGCACAAAGGAGGGAGGAACCGACTCGACTAAGAAACCAGCCGCACCGATGACCGAAGCGGGCAAATACCCGGTTAGCACGGCGGAAACCATTACATCCTGGGAGCAGATTAATTCGAACTTAACCACGTTCTTTCCCAACCTGGCCGATTCGCCCTTTGGCAAACAGCTGGAGAAGGAAACGGGCATCAAAGTCAAATACTCGCACCCGGCAGACGGACAGTCGAAGGAGCAATTCAACCTTCTTATCGCATCGAACAATTTAACCGATGTCATCGAGTACGATTGGAACAGTTCTTACCCTGGCGGACCGGAAAAGGCGATTGCCGATAAGGTCATCCTCCCTTTAAACGAGTTAATTGATAAGCATGCACCGAATTTGAAGAAAAGGCTGGAGCAGGACAAAGAGCTGAATAAAATGCTGAAGACGGACAGCGGCAAATACTATGTGTTTCCTATGATTCGTCCGGATAACGGCCTTGTATTCCGCGGTCCGATGATCCGCAAGGACTGGTTGGACGAACTTCAATTGAGTGTTCCTTCAACCATTGATGAGTGGTACACGGTCTTGAAAGCGTTTAAGGAAAAGAAAAATGCTTCGGCCCCTTTCACGGCACAATATAGCAATGAGCTTAATATTCAGGATGCGTTCATCGGTGCCTTCCAAACGGCTAACCGTTACTATATCGACGATCAGGGCAAGGTCAAGTACGGACCGGTGGACCCTCAGTTTAAGGAAGCATTAACCTTGCTTCGTAAATGGTACGCCGAGGGACTGATCGATAAGGATTTTGCTTTGAATACGGACTCCAAATCCTATGACAATAAAATGCTGAGCAATGCCTCGGGGGCTACGGTCGGACTGTTGAGCGGAGGCATGGGACGCTGGATGGAATCAGGAAAGAAGCAGGATCCGAAGTTCCAGCTGGTTGCCGCTCCGTATCCTACGCTGAAGAAGGGGGAAAGGGCCTTCATCGGGCAGCGCGATTTCAAATATAACCCGGCAGCCAGCAAGGCGGTCACTACAGCTGCCAAAAACCCTGAACTGGCTATAAGGTGGCTGGATTATGCATATAGCGAAAAGGGCAGTATGCTGTTCAACTTCGGTATTGAAGGAGAAAGCTACACGATGCAGAACGGCAAACCGGCCTTTACGGATAAAATTACGAAGGATCCAAAGTACAATCTGCAGCAGATGGTATCCCAGTTTACGAAGCCGAACGGTCCTTTCCCAGGCGATTCCAGAAAAAGCTTCAATACTTTTAAGGAGCAGGATGAGGCAATAGCCATATGGGAGCAAACCGATGCAGCCAAACATGTGCTTCCGCTATTCATTACCCCTACGATAGAAGAAAGCAAAGAGGTAGCGAAAATCAATACTGCAATCGCCAGCTATAAAGAGGAAATGTTCGTGAAATTTGTTATGGGGAAAGAGCCGCTTGATAAGTTTGACGATTATGTAAAGCGGATTAAAGATATGGGCAGCGACAAGGTTGTGAAAATTTATCAGGATGCTTACGACCGTTACAATAAGCGTTAAAAAGCACGCCGGCTGCGCTTCAAGAGGACGCGTTTTCCTGTAAAAGGGCATTAAGGAATGGAGTGGAATAGAGATGTCTGCAATTCATCAGGAAGCAACACCCATCGTTCGAGACTCAACACAAACGAAGTCTGGTCTGCTGCTGGATATACGAAAAAATAAATTATTATATCTCATGCTGCTTCCGGTATTGTTATATTATATCGTATTTCATTATGGTCCCATGTATGGAGCCCTGATCGCCTTCAAGGATTTCTCGCCGAGTCTGGGGATTTTAGGGAGCGAATGGGTTGGCTTCGAGCACTTTAAGACGTTCTTTACCGGAGCCTATTTCTGGAGGACCATCAAGAATACGATTTTGATCAGCCTCTACGAACTGATCTTTGGTTTCCCAGCTCCGATCATTTTAGCTCTACTTTTAAATGAAGTGAAGCATTCCTTGTTCAAGCGTACCGTTCAAACGGTTACTTACATGCCGCATTTTATCTCTTTGGTTGTTATTTGCGGTATTGTTAAGGACTTTACTTCAAGTGAGGGTGTTATTAACGATCTGATTGCCTGGATGGGAGGAGAACGGGCTACGTTCCTGCTTGATCCGGAATGGTTCCGGCCGATTTATGTGTCCTCCGGGATCTGGCAGCATATCGGATGGGGTACCATTATTTATTTAGCCGCATTAACAGGCATAGATCCCGAACAATACGAAGCGGCCCGTATGGACGGAGCTGGGCGCTGGAAGCAGCTGCTCCATGTTACGATTCCGGGGATCATGCCGACGATCATCATTTTGCTTATCCTCGAAACGGGAAGAATGATGAACGTTGGTTTCGAAAAGATCATACTGCTGTACAATCCCAGCACTTACGAAACGGCTGATGTCGTCTCCTCTTATGTGTACCGGGTCGGTCTGCAGGATTTCAATTATAGCTTTAGTTCGGCTGTCGGTCTGTTTAATTCGGCAGTCAATTTCACCCTGCTTGTATTCTCAAATTGGCTAAGCCGAAAGTTAAACGATACGAGCCTTTGGTAAGAAGGAGCAGCCCATATGAATCGACCGACAATATCGGAAAGATGTTTTGATGTGACCAATGCACTATTTTTAGCACTGCTGATGATGGTAACCATATACCCCATCATTTATATCACATTTGCATCCGTAAGCGATGCAGCAAGGCTTATGGCCTTCAACGGCATTCTTTGGAGGCCCCTGGGGTTTTCACTCGATGCTTATGCAAGTGTATTTGAAAATCCGATGATCTTGAAGGGCTACGGCAATACTTTTTTTGTTGTGCTGACGGGGCTTGCCTTTAACATTCTGCTGACCTCGTTAGGGGCCTATGCTTTATCACGCAAAAGCTTGAAATATCGCAAGCAGCTTATGCTGTTTATCGTTTTTACGATGTTTTTTAGCGGCGGCTTGATCCCCTTTTACTTGACCGTGAAGGGAGTCGGACTGGCGAATACATTGTGGGCGCTGATCATCCCCCAGGCGATCAATACCTTTAACCTGATCCTGATGAAAACAGCCTTCGAGGCGATTCCCGATGCGCTGGAGGAGTCGGCGAAGATGGATGGCGCCAACGACTTTGTCATTTTATTTCGGATCATTCTTCCATTATCCATGCCTGTTATTGCAGTTATGCTCTTATACTATGGCGTCAGTCATTGGAATTCCTGGTTTCACGCGCTGATCTTCCTGCAGGACCGCTCCATGTATCCGCTTCAGCTGGTTTTGCGGGAGATATTGCTGCAGGGTGAAGCCAGTGCCATGGCTGTCGGTGCCTCCGTTACGGATGCCGGGATGTTATCCGTCACTTTAAAATACGCTACGATCATTGTAGCTACCGTACCTATTCTGTTAGTGTATCCGTTTCTTCAAAAATACTTTGTGAAGGGTGCCCTAATCGGAGCGATTAAAGGGTAGGGGGAGAATTGATGAGCGTCATTAAGCGTGGAGATCTTGTGCTTTTTCAGGGTGACAGCATCACCGATGCAGGGCGGAATCGGGACAATCCGATGGACCTGGGCAGAGGCTATGCCCATATGATTGCCGGCTTATTCGGGGCGGCCTTCCCCGAAAAGCAGGTCACCTTCCTAAATCGCGGTATAAGCGGTAACCGGGTGAAAAATCTCCAGGAACGCTGGGAAAAGGATTGCTTGGAGCTTAAGCCGACATGGGTTTCGATATATATCGGAATCAACGATTGCTGGAGGCGATACGACCGGAACGACCCTACCTCAGCAGAGCAGTTTGAGGAGGGCTATCGGGAGCTGCTCACAAGAACGAGGACCCACTTGGGTGCCGGGCTGATTTTAGTGGAGCCGTTCGTGCTGCCTGTGCCGGAGGATCGCAAGACCTGGCGCGAGGACCTTGATCCCAAAATTCATATCGTAAGAGACCTGGCGCGCGAATTTAATGCCCTTCTTGTTCCGCTCGACGGTTTGTTGGCCCAAGCTTCCACTTTAGCGCCGCCGGGCTTTTGGGCCCCTGACGGGGTCCACCCGACACCTGCCGGCCACGCACTGATCGCTAAAGCATGGCTTAAAGCGATGAGTGTTCCTATATTTGCATAAGCTCTGGACAATGGTCGGATCGGGGAAGGAGGTACGTATTTAAGAAAGCGTTCTCATCAAAAAATGTGTAAAGGATGTGTAACGAAAATGAAAAACCCGAAGAGAATCCTCGCTTTGCTGTTATGCTTGTGTTTGATGCTAACTATGATTCCAATGATGGGTAATGCAGCTGACGCCAAAATATCCATAGCCCCCGGTTCGGTAACAGCCAGTGCCGATGATGGGAATGTACCGGCTAATACCGTAGATGGAGATTTGGCCACCCGTTGGTCCGCAAGCGGGGACGGGCAGTGGATCCAATACGATTTGGGAGCAAATAAGAAGCTTGCTTATATGAAAATCGCCTTTTTAAGCGGGGATACTCGGACCTCAACCTTCGACATCCAAACCTCCACAGATAACGCTAGCTTTACCACGATAAGTGCGAATGTAACCAGCAGCTTAAATACGGCTCTTCAGACCTTCGATTTTCCCGATGCGGATCCCGTCCGGTATGTGAGGATTATAGGACACGGGAATTCCGTGAATGCTTGGAACAGCTATACCGAGGTGGAGATGTATGGGGATACCTCAAGCGCTGCAGCTAAATTGTCTATTCCGGGCACCTCTGTGACGGCCAGTGCCGATGATGGAAATGTACCGGCTAATACCGTGGATGGAAATTTAGCGACCCGTTGGTCGGCAAGCGGGGACGGGCAGTGGATCCAATACGATTTGGGAGCAAATAAGAAGCTTGCATATATGAAAATCGCTTTTTTAAGCGGGGATATTCGGACCTCAACCTTCGACATCCAAGCCTCCACAGATAACGTTAGCTTTACCACGATAAGTGCGAATGTAACCAGCAGCTTAAATACGGCTCTTCAGACCTTTGACTTTCCCGATGCGGATCCCGTCCGGTATGTGAGGATCGTAGGGCACGGCAACTCTGTCAATGCATGGAACAGCTATACCGAGGTGGAGATGTATGGGGGCGACTCAAGCGGTTCCGGAGGCTCCGGCACGGTTGTGCCTGTTTCGACATCGTCACAATTGAGCTCGGCATTAAGTAATGCAGCTGCCGGCACTACGATTGTGCTCGCTAACGGAACTTATACGCAGAGTACGCCTTTCATCATTACCGGAAAGCAAGGGACGTCCGCTGCCCCTATTACGATTAAAGCAGCCAATCAGGGTCAGGCCATCATCTCCGGTGGCGCGGCAATACACATTTCAAGCTCATCGTATGTCACGATTGAAGGCTTGAAGTTTACCAATACCGGGAACACGGCCATTCTGTTGGACGGATCGAATCATATTCGGGTCACGCGGAATACATTCGCGCTCGCTGCTACCGGGGGAGACCTCATCTGGCTTCAGGTCAGCGGCAGCAACAGTCATCATAATCAAATCGATCATAACGACTTTGGAAACAAAAGTGACACAGCTCCTTTAATCGCTTATCAAGGGGATGGCAACGGAAACGTCTCGCAATATGATGTGATCGAGTTGAACTATTTCCACGATGTAGGCCCGTGGGTCGCGAACGGCAAGGAAACCATCCGTCTCGGTTTGTCCTCCGTGTCTCTCTCGAATGGCTACAATACGATCCAGAACAATCTATTCGAAAACACCGATGGTGAGCCCGAGATCGTCTCTGTGAAGAGCGGCAACAATACGGTCCGCTACAATACCTTCAAAACCTCCAAGGGCGGCCTTACCTCAAGGCATGGACATAGCAACAGCTTTTACGGAAACTTCTTCCTTGGGGATGGAGTAGAGAGCAACCAGGACGGAATTCGGATTTATGGTAACGACCATAAAATTTACAACAATTATATGGAGAAGCTGACGGGAAATGCGATTCTGCTGGACAGCGGCAGTTATGACGGCGGCTCCGACGGCTACCCCTCCAATCCATCCTCAAGCGACCTAACGGCACAATGGAAAATATATCGCGCCAACGTTGTGAACAATACCATTGTCGATAGCGCTACAGGGATTATCGTGGGCTCCGGCAAGACGTATCCGCCTCAGGATAGCAGAGTTGCAAACAATATTGTAAGAAATACAGTCGGTACCCTCTACAATGAGGCGGCGACGACGAACACCGTATTTGAGGGCAATATCGGTTATGGCAGTACGGTCAATAACAAGTCGAGAGCTGCCGCCGAAATTTGGAATACGAACCCGCTATTCACAACGGTCGGCGGATTGCAAAAGCTATCCGATTCCAGTCCGGCAATCAATTATGCGAAGGGAAGCTACGCATTTGTTACGAAGGATATGGACGGAGAAACGCGCTCTACGAACGATACCGGAGCCGATGAACGCTCCAATGCCACGACGTTCTCTATTCGTCCGTTGACCCCGGCGGATGTGGGTCCTCTCGCTCCATAACAGGTTGGATACAGGTGTGCTGCCTTGGCGGCCGAGATAACGAGCTTGTTCGAGCAGTTGTTCAAGCTGCATACACCGCAGGAAAGAACAGCCCCGAAGTACCGTTTGAGCCTGTAAGAGTCAATCCTTAAACCGGATTGGCTCTTTTTCTTTTTCCAGAGTCAAGGTGCAGTGGCGTGCCTGTTCATTTTCTTACCAAAAAAACGGTTGCAAAAAAAACGAAAGGTAGTTACAATGAATCTAAAGATAGTGATGTAAACGCTTTATTCATACAATGAACGAACTCAAACATCACTATGTTTCATTTATAAGGAGTACCCGTATCGAACAATAAGATGAGTAAAGGGGTAAACGTATGAGAAAAGCTTGGAAATGGGCATCGGTTTTGCTTGTTGGATCATTAGCGGTGACAGGTTGTGGAAAAACTCAGGTTACGGGAGGCGAGGAGAAGCCTGCTGCCGGGAAAACGACCAAAATCAGTTTTATCCATTGGCGCGGTGAGGATACCAAGGTATTCAATGATCTTATTGCTGAATTCAAGAAAGCGAATCCTACGATTGATGTAGAAATGAATGTATTTCCTTCAGAATCATACTTAGCCAATGCACAGGCCAAACTGCTTGACGGTTCCTCAGGCGATGTATTCGCATCCTTCCCTGGAGCCCAGTTTGAAAGCATTTCCAAAGCCAACTTGTATGAAGATTTATCCAAAGAAAGTTTTGTAAGCAATTACACGGAAAATTTGATTCAAGCGGGTAAAAAGGACGGCAAGCAGCTTGCATTCCCATACCAGCTTGTATATAATCAACCGATTTATAACAAAGCCATTTTCGATAAGCTTGGTTTGAAGCCGCCGAAGGATTGGGACGGATTCCTGAAGCTTTGTGAAACGTTGAAAAATAGCGGCTACATCCCGATTGCTTTCCCGGGTCAGGATATCGGTCCGGGGCAATTTATGAACTCGATGATGATGAATAACAATACGGATGAAGCGATTTGGAGTAAGGTAGAGTCGGGTCAGGCCAAGCTGACGGATGAATGGTTCGTTAAGACTCTATCGCAATTTAAAGAGCTTGCGGACAAAGGTTATTTCCAGAAGGACTCTCTTGGTACGAATAAAGATATTGCCGGCTCGCTGTTCGCTCAAGAAAAGGCAGCCATGCTCGCTACAGGCTCTTACATGATGTCCTCAAATAAACAGCAAAACCCGAACCTGGTTCAAGGCTTGCTGGCACCGATTACTGTAAGCGCAGACAAAGCGGTTTTTGAAGGAATTCATACGACCACCTTCATGCTTGGGGTCAATGCCAATTCGAAGCACAAGCCGGAAGCCAAAAAGTTTATTGAGTTTTTGAGCCAAAAGGAAAACGCGCAGAAGTATGCGAACCAAACGGGGCAGCTGGTTACAGTGAAAGGCGTTAACTATGAAACGGCTGAGCTGAAGGAAAGCGCTCAATGGGCGGATAAGAAGACGAGATTCCATCCGCGTTATCTGATAGCCAATGCAAATAATGAAAAAGCGGTTGTCAGTTCGATCCAAGCGGTCGTTTCAGGCAAGAGCCCGGAAGAAGCGGCCAAAGCAGCTCAAGTGGTTATCGACCAAAATGTGAAGAAGTAACGGAAAGCGGGGAGGGGCTCTCCCCTCCCAAACAGGTAATATGGAGGTAACGCAATGAAGCAAAGTAAATCGCTCTATCTGTTTGTTTTACCGGGCTTGCTCATGTACTTGCTGTTTTTTGTTTATCCGACGATCAACGGACTGGTCCTTTCGTTCACGAACTGGGAAGGCATCTCTCCGGACTGGAAATGGGTCGGACTGGACAATTATAAGAAAATGATCACAAATGATGTTATTTTTCATACGGCTATTTTGAACAATTTGAAATTCATGTTTTGCGTCGTGCTGTTTCAAACCGCGTTTTCCTTGATCCTGGCACTGCTGCTGCTCAAAAATTCCAAGGCCAACATCTTCCTGCGGGCATTATACTTTTTTCCCACGATCATTTCTTCGATCTCCGTCGCTTTCATTTGGTCCTTTGTACTGAATCCGAATGTCGGGGCATTGAATGTGATCCTTGGCAAAGTCGGGATGGAAAACCTTGCGATGAACTGGCTGGGCAATCCGAGCCTTGCGATGTATTCGATCGCTTTCGTACAGATTTGGGCACATACGGGACAAATGCTCGTCATTTTCGTCGCAGGTCTGCAATCGATTCCGGGTGAGCTGTATGAGGCGGTTTATCTGGACGGAGCGACGCGCTGGCAAGCGTTCAAAAATGTGACCTGGCCGATGGTTGCACCGGCTGCGACAATCGTTGTTGCTTACACCACCATTCAATCGTTCAAGGCTTTCGATCTGATCTTTGCCATGACTGGCGGAGGTCCAATGAACTCTACCGAAATTCTTTCTACTTATATTTATCATACCGCATTCCAAAACTCAGAGTTCGGTTACGCGGCTACCCAATCTATGGCCTTCATGGCCATCATCGCCCTGATTACGTTTATTCAATTCAAATTGTTAAAAGGCAATCGGGCGGCTTAACATGTCCGCATGAAAGGATGAACCACCAATGAATCAGCTAAGCAAGGAAACAGTGGCGGGGAGTTTAATGAAACGGACGATTCTCCTCGTATACGCAGCAGCCATCGTGCTGCCGTTATTGATTATTGTGTTTGCATCCTTCAAGGGTACGAATGAGCTGTTCAAGAATCCGATCGGGCTGCCAGTGAACTTTTCCTTCAGTAATTATCTCAATATGATGAAAGAGCAATCGATGGGGGATTATTTTCTAAACAGTGTGATCGTGACTGGCTCGACGATCTTTCTCGTCTTGTTCTTCTCCAGCTTGCTATCGTATGCCATGTATCGCTTTACCGGCTGGAAGGGTGTCCTGCTGTACGGACTATTCGCCGCAGGGATGATGGTTCCCCCCCAGGTCAATATGATTCCGATCTATACTTTGGTCGCGAAGCTGGGACTCACAAATTCGTTAGTCGGTCTGATCGCCGTGTCCGCATCGGTTTTTATGCCGGTTGCCGTTTTTATTCTTGCCGGATTCATGAAGTCCGTGCCCAAAGAAATGATTGAAGCGGCTGCGATCGATGGCGCCAATGAATGGCGGGTATACTATCAGGTCGTCCTGCCGATTACGCTTCCTTCCTTGTCCGCGTCAGCTATTTTTTTGAGCGTCATGGTATGGAACGATCTGTTGTATCCGTTATTGTTTATTAACTCGAATAGCAAAAAAACGCTGCCGCTGGCTTTGCTCCAGTTCCAGGGAGAGTATTTGACCAACTATCCGATGATTTTCGCAGGGGTCATTATCGCCTCCGCACCGATGGTCATTGCCTATGTGTTTTTGCAAAGATATTTTGTTGCCGGTGTGACGGCTGGCTCCGTGAAAGGCTGATCGAAACAGAGAGGGAGAGATACATGAAAGAGAGAATGACCGAGCTTCAAGGCTTAAATCCGCATTTGGCACTGTTCTCTGTACAGAACGAAGCCTTTCGCCCATATGGCAGGATTCTGAAGGGCTATGATTTTAATGAAGTGATGCAGCAGATGGAACAAACCGACATTCCCGCAGAGGGGAACGTCTACCTGACTTCTGTGAAGCAGTTGGAGCAAACGGCTATTAAAGGCCAGCTGCAGCAGCATGTATACGGCGGCATGGAGATTCAGCTCGGCTATTGCAATGGGAGAAACTCCAATCTGAATGGTCTGGAATACCACAAAGGCAGTGAAATTAATGTCGCAGTGACGGACCTGGTCCTTCTATTAGGGAAAGTACAGGATATCCGGGACAATAAGTACTCGACTGAACATATACAAGCGTTTTTTATTCCGCAAGGAACGGCTGTGGAGCTGTACTCAACGACGCTGCATTTTGCCCCTTGCAAGGTGACGGATGACGGGTTCAAATGCATCGTTGTTCTGCCGAAAGGCACGAATGAACCGCTGGAGCACAAGAGCGAAGCCATCACAGAGGAAGATGAGCTGCTGTTTATGACCAATAAATGGCTGCTGGCCCATCCGGAGAGGAAAATTCTGATCGATCGGGGTGCATATCCCGGGATTGTTGGAGATAACATTGTGATGATGTATTAAGGAGGAAATGGCGTGCGGGATCAAGCGACACAAGAAAGCCGGTTTCAGTTTACGAAGCTGGAGGACGGATTTGAGATCACGCTCCGGGGGGACGTGTTGCTCAGGCATACTTCAGCCCAGCCATTGCTATTTGCCGGTTACGGTGAAGAAACGATGGAGATGTACCGGGGAAATTTCGATATCCGTGATTATGTGATTGAGCGTATAGCTTTGCGTTATGCGGAGACGGAAGTGACGGAGCAATCGATACGGATCACCTTTTCAAATGTAAAGAATGGCGAGCCTTATATCACGCTGGAGGTGAAGCAGGGACTTCGCGACCTGCAGATCGATTTCATACAAGCGAATGCTGCATTGAACCGTTTGTGGTTCCGGCTTCAGGCGGATGCGGAAGAGAAAGTGTATGGCTGCGGCGAGCAAATGTCCCATTTGAACCTGCGGGGCAAAAATTTTCCTCTGTGGACGTCCGAGCCCGGGGTCGGCAGAAACAAGAAGACCTATGTGACCTGGCAGGCGGATGTGATCGACAAAGCCGGGGGCGATTATTATACGACCAATTACCCGGAGCCTACGTTTGTCTCCAGCCGGAAGTACATGTGCCATGTGGAAACAACGGCTTATGCGGACTTTGATTTCAGACAGCCACAGTATCATGAGCTCCAAATGTGGGAGGTGCCATCAAGCATTGTGATCGAAACGGCCGAATCGTTCCTGGAGCTGACAAGTCGTATCTCCGATCGCTTCGGACGTCAACCGGAGCTCCCCGACTGGACTTATAACGGGATATGGCTGGGGATTCAAGGCGGCACGGCTGTGGTGGAGAAGAAGCTGGAGCATGTGCTTTCCAAAGGGCTGAAGGTCGGCGGCGTCTGGTGTCAGGATTGGCAGGGCAAACGAATCACGTCGTTCGGTAAACGGCTGATGTGGAACTGGCGCTGGAATCCGCAGGAATATCCGGGCCTGGATCGCAAAATGCAGGAGTGGAAGCAGCAGGGCATCCGTTTTCTCGGTTATATTAACCCTTATGTAGCCGTGGAGGGGGATTTGTTCCAAACGGCCAAAACGAACGGTTACCTGGCTTTAACGGAGCAGGGGGAAGTGTATTTGGTCGATTTCGGCGAGTTTTACTGCGGCGTGGTCGATTTCACGAATCCGGAAGCCAACGAATGGTATAAGGGAGTTATTAAGGAAAATTTGATCGGGTTCGGACTCGACGGCTGGATGGCCGACTTCGGCGAATATTTGCCGATTGACCTGGTGCTGCATAATCGCAAGCCGGCAAAATTAATGCATAACGCTTGGCCTGTCTTATGGGCGAAGGTGAATTATGAGGCTGTGGAAGAGTCCGGGAAATTAGGCGAAGTTGTGTACTTCATGAGAGCGGGCTACAGCGGTATTCAACAATATTGCACGCTGCTTTGGGCTGGGGATCAGAGCGTGGATTGGTCGCTCGACGACGGTCTCGCCTCGGTGATTCCCGCTGCGTTATCCTCCGGCTTGCTTGGCAATGGTCTGCACCACAGCGATATTGGGGGCTACACAAGCCTGCATGGTAATAAACGAAGCAAAGAGCTGTTTATGCGCTGGGCGGAGATGTGCGCCTTTACTCCTGTGATGCGAACGCACGAGGGGAATCGGCCTTACGATTGCTGGCAGTTCGACAGTGACGACGAGACGCTGGAGCATTTGGTCCGGATGACGGACATTTATGCAGCGTTGTCTCCTTATACAAGGGAGCTTGTCCGCATTAATGCGGAACAAGGCATACCGGTACAGCGTCCGCTGTTCATGCACTATGAGCATGATATACGCTCCTACGATATCCAATACCAATATATGTACGGGCCTGATCTTCTTGTGGCTCCGGTTTATCAGGAGAACCAATCCGCCTGGTCGGTCTACCTTCCAAAGGATGAATGGGTTCATCTATGGACAGGGGAATCGTATCCTGGTGGCGGCGAAGTGGAGGTTGCCGCACCGCTCGGCTGCCCGCCCGTCTTTTACCGGAAGTCTTCAAGCTATGCCGAATTGTTCCGGTCCGCAGCCGGAATTCAAGGCTAGTCTCTAACGAGATGTGAACTTTATTCCATGATAAGAGGTGCCCTACACTTATGCTGACAACATCGCTTTTATACTTACCTATCGGCCGTAAAACGTTTGACATGACGGCGGCCGAGCCGATCTGGGCGGAAACGTCTGCAATATTGAAGGAGCAATATGAGACAGTTTATGAGCCTGCCGGTATCATTACTTCCATAGACGAGTTGGAGGCGTTCCTCCAAACGTTGGAAGGCAAAGCCGTTGACTCCATTGTGTACCAAAGCGTGACCTTCGCCGACGGCGAATTCGCCGTGAAGGTGTTGGACTACTTCAAGGCTCCTTTCATCGTATGGTCCGTACGTGAGCCGAGTGTTGGCGGACGGCTTCGCCTGAATTCCTTAACCGGTGGCAACAGCACGAGCAACGTATTGAAAAATCACAGCCATCCCTTTGCATTTGTGTTCGGCAATCCGTCCGAGGCCAAATTGCAGCAGCGATTGAAGCTGCAGCTTCAGGTCAACGGTGTGATTCGAAAGCTGCAGGAGCTTTCGATCGGAGTGGTCGGCGAACACCCGCCGGGCTTCTTTTTCTCCGATGCGGATGCGGTGGAGCTAAAGGACACGCTTGGCGTCCAGCTGCACTCGCTGAATTTGCATCAAGCCTTTAAAGAGTGTGCGGAGGTTGAGGAGGAGCGCTGGATCCAAGCGGTAGAACGGGCGGAACAGCAGGTCGTCGGCCTGAACCGAACCGATGAAACCGTTAAAAAATTTGCGCAATTTTATACGTATCTTCAGCAGTATATCAACGAGCATCGGATTCAAGCGTTAGCAGTTCGCTGCTGGCCGGATTTCTTCGTCGAGCTTGGCGCTGCAGCGTGCTCAACGTTATCTCAGTTCACGGAATGCGGTGTCGTGTCTTCCTGCGAATCGGATATCCACGGTTCGATCTCGATGTATATTTTGCAGGAATTAAGTCAGGGGCAAGCCCCGTACCTGGGAGATATGGTGCATGTGAACGAAGACCGCAACTCGGTCGTCTTCTGGCACTGTGGAGCGGGGGCATATTCCTTGGCTCACCCGTCTACGGGTGCTCAAGCAGGGGTTCATCCGAACCGCAAGATGGGCTTTACGATGGATTTCGGCCTGAAGCCGGGCGGGGTGACGATCTTCCGCGTCAGCCATACGCCGGACGGCTACCGGCTGCTCGTCATGAAGGGCGAAGCGTTGGACGCAGCGCAGCCGTTCAGCGGTACCTCCGTCGAAGTGAAGCTGCCTCATGATGTTTCGGATACGCTGGTCGAGCTGATGAATGAAGGTTTTGAGCCGCATTTCGCTCTTGTCTATGAGGATGTTGCCGATGCCTTAATCGAACTGGGCCGACAGCTTGGCATTCATACAATTGCTTACGTTTGATTAGGGAGGATGAACAGGATGCATAAAATTGCCGTCGGGCAAGCCGGAGGGCCAACCGCTGTTATCAATGCGAGTCTGGTAGGCTTTGTAGACGGTTTGCCCGAGAACGTGGAGTTATACGGGGTCATGAACGGGTATCAAGGCCTGGTTCTGAATGAGATGGAACGCTTCGACAGGTCTTCTCTGGAATGGCTTAAGCAGCATAGGGGCGTTCCGGGGGCGTGTCTTGGCTCAGGCAGATATGCCTTCACTTCGGATTTGATCGTGACAGCAGTGCTGAATTTAAAGGCCAGAGATATTCACACACTGGTTTTTATCGGGGGCAATGGCACGATGGCTGCTCTTCAGAAGATGAGCGAGGCGGCCGCGTCCATGAATTATGAACTGCAGACGATAGGCATTCCGAAGACGGTCGACAATGATCTGTCCGCTACGGACCACGCCCCGGGGTATGCCAGCGCAGCGCATTTTGTGTCCATGTCGGTAAGGGATATCAACAAGGATTTGGAAGCGATGCGTAATTTCGAGCAGGTTCGCATCATCGAAACGATGGGCCGCAATGCAGGCTGGCTGGCGATGGCGGCCGGATTGCACAAAACCTGCGATGGGGATGGCCCTCATATGATCTGCATTCCGGAGCTGGCAGTGGCCAAGGAGCCGTTTGTCCGGCAGGTTCAAAACATCGTGAAGGATAACGGGATCGCCACGATTGTCGTCAGCGAAGGGGTAGCCTTTGAAGGCGGCTCTCAGGTGCAGCGGGAAGTGGTGAATGGAAGAGCCGTTCTCGGGGGCATCTCCACCGAAATGGAGCAATTGCTCCGTTCCGAGCTTGGCTTGAATGTGAGATCCGAAAATTTGGGCATGAACCAGCGCAGCGCCATGTGGGCGGTTTCGAGCCGGGATCATCAGGAAGCTTATGAGGTAGGGAAGCAAGCGGCCCTGTACTTGGAAAAAGGATACTCCAATGTCATGATTAGTATACAAAGAAGCGACGCAATAGGATATAATTATGACTTAAAGAGTGTGCCCCTTGAACAAGTCTTTATTCTGGGCGAACGCATGCTGCCTGAAACGTTTATATCGAACCCTGCTGATTTTTATTCGTGGCTGGAGCCTCTGATTGGAGATCAAGTCAGAAGATATCCTCCGGCATGGAAAAGGAGAAAACCACATGACCTCAAATACCATAAACTCGAATTCGGTCGATCCCAATAAGAACATTGCGCTGTATCAGCAAGTAAAGGATGCGCTCCTTAAGTTTATCCATACGCAGGTATGGAGACCCAATACATTGATTCCTACGGAGCAAGAGCTTATGGACACCTTCAAGGTGAGCCGGACGACAATTCGTCAAGCGATCAATATGCTGGTTCAAGAGGGGCTGCTGGAGAAGCGTCAAGGCAAAGGGACAATCGTACTGCCGCTGAAGCTGGTAGGAAACCTGGGAAGGCTGCGCGGGTTCGCTGAAGAAGTGATGGAGCGAGGTCTGGTTCCGAATTCGCAGCTCATCCGCGCGGAGTTTACGACGATCCTGAATTTTGAGAAGAGCATGCTGCAGGTTCCGGAGAATGAGAAGGTGCTGCTGATCGAGCGCATCCGATTCGCCAACGATACCCCCATAGCGCTGGAGCGCAGCTGCTGGCCCGAGAAAATCGGTCAGATTCTCATGAAATATGATTTGAATTCGGCACGGTACTACGAAATTCTTGAGAGCAATAATATTTTCCTGAAGCAGGCCAATGAGAAAATATCCGCGATTAACGCTACCTTGCATGAAGCCGATCTGCTTGGCATTCGCGGAGGCGAAGCATTGCTGGAGATGACCCGTCTAAGCTTCGGTATTGATGGTCATCCAATGGAGTATACACGCACGAAGTTTAGAAGCGATCAGTACAGCTACGATATAGAACTTACACGATAGGGGAGAAAGCTATGCGGTTTATTTCCGGTAAAGACATGTTGGACAAAGCTTGGAAGGAAGGATATGCCGTCGGCGCCTTCAGCGCTCATAATGCAGAGAGCATTCAAGCTATTCTGATGGCGGCGGAGGCCGAGCAAGCTCCGGTTATGATTCAAGTAGGCCAAAGAGTGATCCACTATATGGGGCTCGAAGCGATGAAAGTGATGATTGATACGTTTGCGAAGCATACGAACGTTCCGGTTTGTATCCATCTTGATCACAGCCGTCAGTATCAACAGACAATGAGTGCGATTCAACTAGGCTTTCAATCCGTGATGTTCGACGGGTCGTCGCTTTCTTTTGAGGAAAATGCTTCGATTACCCGGAAGGTTGTTGAAGCCGCAAGGGCTCTCCATATCGGTTCCGAAGGAGAAATAGGCAAAATCGGCGGTACCGAGGACGACATTACGGTCGATGAAGAGGATGCCATGATTACAACTGTGGACGATGCGGTCCGTTTCGTAGAGGCGACGGATGTCGATTACTTGGCTGTTTCGATCGGTACAGCCCACGGGATGTATAAGAAGCCGCCGAAGCTTGCATTGGAGCGTCTCCAGGAAATTACCGATGCGGTCAAGCGTCCAATTGTGCTGCATGGCGGATCGGATGTACCGGATGAGCAAATCCAGCAGGCGATTCCGCGGGGCATTGCCAAGATCAATGTGGATACCGAGCTGAGACAAGCGTTTACTCAAGGGATGCTGGATGTGCTGCTGAAGGATCAAGAGGAATATCATTTGGCGGTTTCCTTGGGCCGTGGAAGACAATTCATGCAGGCGAAGGTGCAGGAAAAAATCAGGTTATTTGGAAGCTCGGGCCGTGCCCAAGATTTTAGATAATGATTAAGTTTAAACATCGTGACGTTACTATAAATACGAGGTGATGAATGTGAGCGTGAAGCAAGCTTACGGATTATTTATAAATGGAGAATGGGAACAAACCGAACGGACGATGGCGGTACTCGATAAGTACAGCCTATCCGAAGCAGCTGCCATTTCGGTGGCCGAGCAGCAGCACGTTGCCCGAGCCGTTGAAAGCGCGCATGCTGCACAAAAATCGCCCTTTTCACCTAACGAACGTTACAAAGTGCTGATGCGTGTGGCCCAGCTTCTTCAGGAGCAAAGAGAACAATTCGCTGCTCTACTGGTAAGCGAAGTTGGCAAACCGATTCGGGAAGCCCGCGGCGAAGTCGATCGAGCCATTCAGACGATGATCATTTCCGCAGAAGAAGCCAAGCGTATTCATGGGGAAGGGGTTCCGGTGGAAGCCGCTCAAGGCTCCGAGAACCGGATGGCCTTTACAATCCGGGTTCCTGTCGGTGTCATCGCCGCCATTACTCCGTTTAATGTGCCGCTTAATCTCGTCTGCCACAAAATTTGTCCGGCGCTTGCCGCGGGCAACAGTGTGGTGCTGAAGCCGTCGGAGGTAACGCCGCTTGTCGCTTTGCGTTTGGCGGAGCTTTTCCACCAAGCCGGCTTGCCGAAGGGACGCCTGAATGTGCTTACCGGAGACGGTGCCGAAATCGGTACTTGGCTCTTGGACAATCCGAAGGTGCGCATGTTCTCATTTACTGGCAGTGTACGTGTAGGAGAAATCATCCGCCGCCAAGCGGGCATTCGCAAGGTCGCGCTGGAGCTCGGCAATAACTCGGCAACGATCGTTCATAAGGATTGCGATCTGGATCAAGCGGCGGAGCTGATAGCTATGAAAAGCTTTAACAATTCGGGCCAGGTATGTATTTCCGTACAGCGCGTTTATGTGCATGAAGACGTGCTGCCGCTGTTCCTGGAGAAGCTGAAAGCGAGAACCGAACGGTTGGTTGTCGGCAATCCGCTTGAGGAAGCGACGGATATCGGACCGATGATTAGCGTACGAGAAGCGGAGCGGGTCGAGAGCTGGGTTCATGAAGCGGTGGAGCAGGGAGCTGAACTGGTGCTGGGCGGCGAGCGAAGCGGCGCTTTTTATCGCCCGACCATTTTGACTCAAGTGCAGCCATCGATGAAGGTGTGCTCGCAGGAAGTGTTCGGTCCTGTCGTTGCAGTAGACACCTATAGCGAAATGGATGAGGTTATTGCCAAGGTCAACGATTCGGAATACGGTTTGCAGGCAGGCTTGTTCACGAACGATTTGAAATTTGCGATGAAAGCGGCCAAAGAGATTGAGGTCGGCGGCTTGATCATCAATGACGGGTCGGCTTACCGGGTTGACCATATGCCGTACGGCGGAGTGAAAAACAGCGGAACGGGTAAAGAAGGACCGGTGTACGCCATTGAGGAAATGACCGAAGAACGCATTATAGTTATGAATCTATAAAAGCTGAAGGGTACCCTATTGCAAGGGGAACATCACCATGGGAATATTACGAACAACGAATACTTTGCTGGAAAAATGGATTTACCTTCTCATGCCTTCGATTATGGTCTTAGGTATGACGATCGGGGGAAGCCTCGCACCATGGACGGCTTGGACGTCGTTTCTGTTTATGCTGCTGACGTTCCTTTCCTCATTGAACGCGGACTATCGCAAATTCGTCCATGTGATCAGGAAACCGGCACTTCTGCTGACTTTTCTGATATTCGCTCACTTGGTCATTCCGTGGACCGTTTTTCAAATGAGCAGCCGTCTGTTCTTTGGCCAAGCGGAGCTAGCCGCGGGAATCACGTTATCAACGCTGCTTCCGCTCGGTGTGACCTCTATTTTCTGGGTGGCGTATAACAAAGGCAACGTGGAAACCACGTTGTCTCTGGTGTCCATCGACACGATTCTGAGCCCGCTCATCGTACCGTTGACCTTATCACTCATCTTGAGCTCCCAAGTCCAGCTTCAGACCGAAGCGCTGATTGTGAGCTTATTCAAGCTCGTATTAATTCCTACGGTTGCAGGTATGCTGGTTGGGGAATATGTGAAAAAGAAAGAGGAACGGGTGTGGTTTAAGCCTGCCTCGGCACTTCTCGGTAAAGCATGCTTATATTTCATTGTTTTATTGAATGCCGCATCGATATCCGGGCAGCTCCACCTGATCCGCGATCATGTAGGGTCTATCATTGCCGCCGTATTCGGCACGATGGTGTTCGGCTATGTTGTCAACTTCGGGATTAGCAAGCTGTTCACGCAGGCGCATGAGGATCATATCGCCATTAGCTATTCGGGCGGCGTGCGCAATTATACGGTAGGTGTCGTGTTGGCGACCACTTTTTTTGAGCCTATCGTCGCTCTGCCGGTGCTGCTGGCGATGCTGCTGCAGCACCCGATGGCTCTGCTGTTTTACTATTTCTTTCGTTGGGTGCAGCGGAAAAACAGGCATGCGGAGAATGCAGCTAAGCAAGGGGCTGCATCTTAATGAAGCAGCAGGTGATGAGAGGAAGGAGTCAAGAGAGAGAGCCTGCCGGTTGGCAGGCTTTTCTTAAATTTCCTGTTCGCGGCCATTTGACATTCGGGACGTTTTGATTTATATTAATTGATGGGTCAACTATTGAGCTATCAACTAACGGGAATGTCCGGGTAAGGAGGGGTCCCTTGACCGATTCGAATAAACAAGAAGATCAAATTTTCGACTTGATTTATCGGCTTAATCTCCAGCTCAGTCCTAAATTTGAACGCTGTACGGGCATCAGTCCGTCACGGCTCAGCATTTTGCATCAGCTGTTTGAAGTCGACGAGGTTAGTCAAACGAGCCTCCAAAAAGAGGTCAACATCGACAGCGCGGCGATCACCCGGCATCTGAAGCAGCTGGAGGCTTCCGGGATGGTGCAAAGGCGCAATGATCCGACCGACAATCGGTTTACACTAGTCCGGCTTACCGATCAGGGTCGCAGCGAGATTGCAGCCTATAAAAAGGAGAAGCAGCAGTTTGTAGCGCAGCTGCTTCAAGATTTTAACGAGCAAGAGCGCAGTGATTTTCATGACATGCTCCGGCGTATGCTCGACAATCTTCAGCATTATTAAGCTTCGGTTAACCGAGGCATGAATCTTGATCTACCCGAAAGCAAGCGGCGGGCATTTTAGTAACCCGGCTCTTGGAATCTACAGCATAGGAGAGAGAACATATGAATCTTAACACCACCGTAGCAGCATCGAATGATTTCAAAGAGATCGTAACAGGACGCCGTTCCATCAAGCGGTATGACCCCAACGTGAAGATCAGCAGGGAAGAAATGAAGGAAATACTTACGGAAGCAACGCTTGCCCCTTCTTCGGTCAATATGCAGCCGTGGCGCTTTGTCGTGATCGACAGTCCGGAAGGGAAAGCGAAGCTGGCCCCGTTAGCCCGGTTCAATCAGACACAGGTCGATACCTCAGCAGCGGTCATCGCGGTATTCGGCGATATGAATAACTTTGACAATGCGGAAGAAATCTATTCAAAAGCGGTGGAGCTCGGCTACATGCCCGAGGACGTCAAAACGTCCAATATGAAATTCATTTCGAATTATTATGCACAGCTGACGCCGGAGATGATGAATGACATCATTCTCATTGATGCAGGCTTGGTTTCCATGCAGCTGATGCTGGTTGCAAGAGCACACGGCTACGATACGAATCCGATCGGCGGCTATGAGAAGGAACAGATCGCGGAAGCATTCGGCCTGGATAAGGACCGGTATGTTCCCGTCATGCTGATCTCGATTGGTAAAGCGGCAGACAGCGGATACCGCAGCGTCCGTCTTCCCATTGATAAGATCACCTTTTGGAAATAACCTGCATAACCATCAATGACATAAGGGAGACTTGAATTATGATTATTATCCATGCCAAATTATCCGTTCAAGAACAAAAGGAACAACAGTTTTTAGAGGAAATTCATGCTTTGATTGCCGAGTCCCGTGCGGAGAGCGGCAATATCTCGTACAGCCTGTTAAAGGACACCGAGCAGGATCACCTTTACACGATGGTGGAGGTTTGGAAGGACATGGCGGCTGTGGCCAGCCATAATGCAAGTCAGCATTTCGTATCGTTCGTAACCAAAGCGAAGGAGCTGCTGGCCGCGCCTCTGGCTGTGACTGCATTCGATGGTCAGCCTCTAAGCAAGTAAGCTTGCCCACATCAAGGAACCCTTGAGACCCGGTCACCGGGCTTCAAGGGTTTATTTTTGGTCGCTTAAATCGAACAGCAGATTGTATAAGTGGGGAGCCCTGTGAGGCATGGATGCAAATGGAATTTATTCCCTTTTATGGTGCGGGTCATTATAGTATAATGTTAGCACTCGGAAGAAACATAGAACGCTGCAAAACAAGCTGCAAACGCTTTCTGAAAGGGGATCGCAGGATGAGGGCCCATGTTTCATCCAGCTTCAAACGGTTTTTGATTTCCTATCTCATTATCTTGCTGATCCCTAATTTGGCCGGTTATTTATCGTACCGAACGTCCATCGACGTAGCGGAATCCAGCTCTATCGAAAACAGTACGATGCTGTTGAGGCAGAGTGCAGAGATTCTGGAGCGTAAGCTAGCTGAAGTGGAAGGCTTCACGAAGCAGCTGGCTATCAATCAGGACTTGAATCTTCTTATCAATGAGAAGAGGCAGGGGGATGCGTACAACGTGTTCGGTTTCTGGAAAACGATGCGCGACCTGTCCGGCTACAGCCAAACGAATGATTTTCTGCAAAGCTTTTATATTTACTTTCAGAATTACAACGTCATCCTCACCCCGGGATCCATCTATTATCGGCCCGAGCATTATTATGAGCTGAATCACTACGTTGACGAGCCCTACGAGACCTGGAAAGAAACGATACTGCAAGCAACCCATGAACGCACCCTGCTGCCTGCACGTCCTTTTATGCAAGACAAGAATGCATCCTCCATGCTGACTTTCGTACAGTCCCTACCGCTCAACAGCTTCGGTAATCCGAAGGCTACGGCCGTGGTGCTCATTGACGAGAGGAAGATCAGCTCCCTGCTGGAGAGTCTGACGAGCCAGTACGGCGGCTGGGCTATAATTACCGACAGCAGCGGGAAACCATTAGCGTCCCAAGGGCTGACGAAAGCGAACAGCCAAGCCTGGCAGCTGTCCATGTCTGAAGCCCGGACGACCAGGAAATTGGACGACGGCACTCTGCTGATCACCGTCCGGTCCGACAAGACGGGCTGGATGTACGCGGCGGGTGTCCCGAAAGAAGCTTTGATGGGGAAAGCGAATACGATCAAATACATGACATGGACGCTATCGGCAGCAGCGTTACTGATCAGTCTGATCATCGGGATGCTGCTGTCCTACCGGAACAGTGTGCCGATTAACCGTCTGATGAACGTATTCAAAGAGCAGGTTGGTCTGGATACGTCAAGGATCAGGAATGAGTATGATTTCTTGTCGGGAAATATATCCGATCTTATTGCTAACAACAAGCAGCTTCAGACCGAACTGAGCCTGCAGATGCCTTTGGTGAAGGATGCTTTTATTAAAAGACTGCTTGCAGGTGAATTTAACTCGGCCAAGGAATTGGAAGCGGTCCGATCCCAGGCGGATGTCGTATTTCTTCAGCCGTACGGCTTTGTGGGCATGCTGAAAATAAACGGGTATGGCGGCATCGACAGCAAGGAAATTATTGAAGAACTGAGCGCAGCAAGACTCATCGTCAAGCAAATGCTTCATGAACTGGAGGCGGGTCTGCATGCAACGGATTTGGGATCGGATAAAATCGTGATGCTCTTGACTCCGGAGTGTGAACCAGACAAAGACTGGCAGCGTGCATTCGAAGCGCGGTTCGTTCCATGTATGGAATCGATGTATGTGAATTATCGCATATCGATCACCTCTGTCATGGGAGGCGTATATGCTTCGTTGTCCGATATTAGCCGCTCGTATAGCGAGGCCAGTCAGGCCATGGATTACGCGGTCCATATGGAGGAGAAGAGGCTGGTCTGGTACGAGGAGACCATGAGGGAATCGATGCTGTATTATTATCCGATGGATACGGAGCAAAGGCTGATGAATACGGTCAAAGCGGGGGAGGCATCCGAAGGGAAGCGCATCGTCGCGGAGATTGTTGCATGGAATTTCGCCGAAAGAGAGCTATCGATTGAAATGAAGGAGCAGCTCATCGGGGAGATGAAAGGAACGCTGCTCAGGCTGCTGGATCAAAAGGCGTTTCAGGATGGCGACTTTTCCCGGGAAATACAGGAGCGAATCGCTGCTCTCAGGTTATCGGACGGGATGGAGCAGGTAAGGCAAAGCATGGAGTGTATGGTGGATGATTTTTGCGCTGTCATTGCCAAGAAAAAGAACGAGCTGCAGCACGAAATGCTGCAGGACATGATGAAATATATTCAGGAATACTACCAGGACCCGGAGCTGACTATATATCGCATAGCGGAGCATGTGGGACGTCCGGAGAAGTATATTTCACAGCTGTTCAAGGAGCGGATGGGGGAAAGCTTATCCGACTATTTGGAGAGCATGAGAATCAGTAAGGCAGCGGATCTGTTAACCGGCAACGGTTTAACGATTGATGAGATCGCCAGCCAGGTCGGCTACAACAGCGCCCATTCCTTTCGTAGAGCGTTCAAAAGGGTGCGCGGGGTATCGCCGAGTTTGTACCGGCAATCCGCGAATTAGATCAAGAACCCCGTCCATTCATTCAGAACAGGGCGGGGTTCTTCGTTTTCCGGACGGCGAAGCCGGTTATCCGTGTGTGTACGGTCCGGGAGGAAATGTACGCTGTGTCAACGGATGCAATTGTACCCCAGGCTCCCGAAGTGTACCTTTACATGCGGCGGGGAAAAAACCTATGATGACACTGGAAGTAAGCGCTGCCATGGTCAGCTTTCACCGTTGTATCCTTGTGATGAATCCATATTTAGGAGGTGTTGTTCTGGAAACGCTTATCGCTGCAGATCAGGAACTAAGGAAGGATAGAAAGACACTGAGCGTGTGGGGGTTGGCGAGGAAGAGCTTCAGGAGACATTGGCAGCTGTATCTTATTATGATTCCACCGCTGCTGTACTTCCTTATCTTTAAGTACATCCCGATGCTGAATGCCGTTCTTGCCTTCAAAAATTACAATGTCACCAAAGGCATATGGGGGAGTCCCTGGGTTGGATTCAAATATTTTAATCTGTTTTTTGATAACCCGGCATCGCTGAATCTGATTAAAAACACGCTGTTTATTTCATTGTACCATCTGATCGTGGGCTTCCCCATCCCGATTGTGCTTGCTCTGGCATTGAACGAGGTGCGGAGCGCCAGATTTAAACGGGTGGTTCAGATGGTGACCTATGCGCCGTATTTTATTTCTACGGTTGTCATGGTTTCGATGATCATGCTGTTTTTGTCACCACGGCTCGGGATCGCCAACACCCTGCTGAATGCCGTCGGCTTCGAATCGGTTAATTTTCTCGGCAGCACCGGGCTGTTCCGTTCGGTATATGTATGGACGGACGTGTGGCAGACGGCAGGCTACTCTGCAGTCATTTATTTGGCGGCGCTGGCCGGTGTGGATCCTTCGTTATACGAGGCTGCCAAGGTGGATGGAGCGTCGCGGCTGCAGAAAATAAGGAATGTCGATCTGCCGGGACTTATGCCCGCAGCGGTGATCATTCTGATCTTAAGCGTAGGGAATATCATGGCCGTCGGCTTCGAGAAAATTTATTTGCTGCAAAATCCGCTCAATCTGGGAACCTCGGAGATCATTTCTACCTATGTATACAAGGTCGGCTTGTTGAATGCGAATTACAGCTTTGCAACGGCGGTGGGCTTGTTCAATTCCGTAGTGAATCTCATTCTCCTGCTCGTCGTGAATGCTGCCGCCAGAAAAATATCCAATAACAGCCTATGGTAAAGGCAGGAAAGGCAGGTGAACCCATGACAGAGGTACGGCAGTCCATAAGGGAACCGTTCGGAGACCGAATGTTTCTAATGCTTGTATACACTGCTTTATCTTTCGTGCTGCTGCTGGTTCTGTATCCGCTCATTTACATTGTCAGTTCCTCATTAAGCAGTCCTCTTGCGGTCTCGGCCGGGAAAGTGTGGCTGTGGCCTGTTGACCTTTCCTTTAAAGGCTATCAGGCCGTGTTTCAAAATCCCCAAATTGTTACCGGGTATGCCAATTCGCTGTTTTATACGGTAGCGGGCACTTTCATCAGCGTTGCTATGACTATCATGATCGGTTATCCGCTGTCCCGCAAAACGTTTTTCGGCAGAAGCGGGGTGATGGTGTTCATCACATTTACGATGCTTTTTTCCGGAGGGCTCATTCCTACCTATTTGGTCGTGAAGCAGCTTCATCTGATCGATACGCGGTGGGCGCTGCTGCTGCCGAATGCTATCTGGGTGTGGCAGGTGATTATTGCCAGAACGTTTTTCCAATCCTCGATACCGGATGAGCTGGTGGAGGCGAGCGAAATGGATGGCTGCAGCGATTTGAGGTTCATCTGGAGCGTCGTCTTTCCACTATCGAAGCCTATTGTCGCCGTGCTTTCCCTCATGTACGCGGTCGGGCAATGGAATGCCTATTTTGATGCGCTCATTTATTTAAAGACGCAATCGTTATACCCTTTGCAGCTTATCTTGAGAAGCGTGCTTATTTTGAACAACGGGACAGGGGCGATGGATGCTGCCAAAATGATCGAGAGACAGCAAATGGTCGATCTCATGAAATATTCGCTCATCGTCGTTGCCAGCCTCCCGGTTCTGATTATTTATCCGTTCGTACAGCGTTATTTCGTACAAGGGATGCTGATCGGTTCGGTCAAAGGCTAAGCCGCCGCAGGCTGAGGAAGAGACTCCACGCAGTGGACGTTCTATTTTGCAGACGGAACCGCCAATGAAATAAAGGAGAGGATTATTGTGAAAAAAACAGGCTCATTGCTCTCGATAACAATGCTAGCGCTTGCGGTTCTTGCAGCAGGCTGTACCTCAGGAGATTCCGCTGCAACGAATCCGGGTACGAAGGAGGGAGCATCCCAGGACGGCAGTGGTTCGGGGCCAACCCCGATTCGCGTATTCTCGCATCAAGGAACGGATTTGGATTACAAGACGAACCTGTTCACCCAAACTCTCGAAAATAAATTTAACGTCAAATTCGCCTGGACGACGGTACCTTATGACGGAGCGGCGGAGAAAAGACAAATCTCGCTGGCCAGCGGCGATTACCCTGACCTGTATATGCTCATTCCTTGGGTCGATAAGTTCTCGCAGACCGATCTGCTCCGGTTCGGACAGCAGGGGGTCATTCTTCCCCTCAATGATCTGATTGATAAATATGCGCCGAACGTGAAGGCTGCTCTGGATAAAAATCCGTATTACAAAGCGATGAACACGGCACCAGATGGTAAAATTTACGGTCTCAACGAGCTGAATGAATGCTATCACTGTTCCTTTCCAAATAAAATGTGGATCAATACGAAATGGCTGAAGCAGTTGGGTCTGGAGCTGCCCCAAACGACGGAGCAATTCAAGAATGTGCTGAAAGCCTTCAAAACGAAAGACCCTAACGGCAACGGCAAGGCGGATGAAGTTCCGCTCAGCGGCTCGACGGAAACCTATGGCGTACATATTATTCCTTATTTAATGAACGGGTTTATTTATGATGATGACAGAACCTATCTGATCCTGAACGGCGGGAAGGTGGACATTGCCGCCAATAAGCCGGAGTGGAAGGAAGGGCTTGCCTACATTAAATCACTGTACGATGAGGGACTGATTGATCCGGGAGCTTTTACGCAAAATGCCGAAGCCTTTAAGAAGATCGGCGAGAATGCGGATGCGCAGCTGCTTGGTGCCGGAGCCGGCATGCACCCTGCCATTTTCGTGAATACGGGACTCGACAACAAGCGAGGCAGCGATTATAATCCGCTGGCACCGTTAACCGGACCGCATGCATCCTACGCCACATTTAATTACCCCGTTGAGCCCGGAGCAACCTTCGTGCTAACGAACAAGGCCAGCGAAGCCGCACAAATCGCCGCAATCAAGGTACTGGACTACATTTATACGCAAGAAGGTCAGCTGTTGAGCAATTACGGCGAAGAAGGGGTCGACTGGCGCAAGCCGAAGGAGGGAGACGTGCCGATCGAGAAGAATGCGACGCCTGTTTTTGCCACGATTCCCAAAAAAGAAGGAGCGGCGCCCCGTAACTCCGCTTGGGGGGCCACTGCGCAATATAACCATTCGAAGGATTTCCGCAACGGCTGGATACAAGGGACTGATATCTATAAGCCTGAGGGCTATGAACGCCGACTTCAAGAAGCGACCCACCTCTATGATGGCAAGCAGCCTAAGGAAGTGTTTCCGCACTGGGCGATCTGGATGGATCCGGCCTCTGCGGACGAAGCCAGCATGATGCAAACGAATATTAAAGATTTCGTTAATCAAAACGCGCTTCAGTTTGTGACGGGTGCCAAAAGCCTGGATAAAGATTGGGATACGTATGTGAAAGGGCTGGACAGCTTGAATTTGAAAGGGTATCTTACGATTATGCAACAGTCGTATAATGCATCCCTTAAAGCGAAATAAATCGATCTTACAGGTTAGGGGAGAACGAGATGAAGCTGCATTACACCAAACCGGCCCAATATTGGACGGAGGCACTGCCTGTCGGCAACGGCCGGCTGGGCGCGATGATTTTCGGCGGTGTGGAGAAGGAACGGATTCAATTCAACGAGGACAGTCTATGGTCGGGCTTTCCGAGAGAGGGAAACAATCCCGCAGCAAGGGACGTGCTTCCGAAGGTGCGGCAGCTCCTTAGGGAAGGCAGGTTCATGGAAGCGGATCAGCTGTCCAAGCAAATGATGGGACCCTATACGGAGTCGTATATGCCATTCGGGGACTTGCACCTTCAATTCGAACATGGCTCACGCGCCCAGGCGTACCAGAGATCGCTTGAGCTTCAACGGGGCGTGACGAAAGTGGAATACCGGATCGGGGAGGTGCTGTATACGCGCGAAATTTTTGCCTCCTATCCGGATCAAGTCATTGTCGTCCGTCTGACAGCCAGCAAGCCGCGCATGCTGAATGTCCACGCAAGGCTGGACAGCCCGCTGCGGTATCGAACGTCCGTATCCGGGGACCGGTTTATCATGAAAGGAGTAGCGCCGGAGCAAGTATTCCCGAATTATTACTCATCGGATCATCCCATTCAGTATGGCGAGCCCGGGAATACGGATGCCATGCGATTCGAAGCAAGCCTCACTGCGCAGCAGGAGGAGGGCACCATGCTAGTCGATCCGGATGGACTTCATCTCATTGGAGCAACAACCATTACACTGTATATCAGTGCGGCGACAAGCTTCAATGGCTTTAACCGGTCTCCCGGTAAAGAGGGGAAAGATCCCGCACAGCTTGCCGCATCGTATTTGGAGCAAGCCGTGCAGCTCCCGTATTCTCTTTTGCTCGAACGGCATAGGGACGATCATCAGGCGCTTTACGGCAGAGTGGAGCTTGTGCTGGGAGAAGCAGCCGACGATTACTCGGACGTACCCACGGACCGCCGTATTGCTTTATATGGCTCAAGCGACCCCGGGCTGGTGGTGCTTCTATTTCATTACGGGCGCTATCTGCTGATAGCAAGCTCCCGGCCCGGAACGCAGCCAGCCCATTTGCAAGGGATATGGAATCAGGACACAAGACCTCCCTGGAGCAGCAATTGGACGCTCAACATTAATGCCGAGATGAACTACTGGCCTGCCGAAACATGCAACCTGGCGGAATGCCATGAGCCTCTGCTCCAGTTTATTGGACATTTGGCCGAGAACGGAAGGAAGACGGCTCAAGTGAACTATGGCGCCCGCGGATGGACAGCGCATCACAATTCCGATATTTGGGCACAGAGCGCTCCTGTCGGAGATTACGGGCATGGCGATCCCGTGTGGGCCAGCTGGGCGATGGGCGGGGTTTGGCTGTGCCAGCATCTTTGGGAGCATTATGCATTTGGCAAGGATGCGGACTTCTTAAAGAATCAGGCTTATCCGATGATGAAGGATGCTGCGCTATTTTGCCTCGATTGGTTGATTGAAGACGGGGAGGGGCATCTGATTACGGCTCCGTCCACCTCACCCGAGCACAAATTCAGAACACCCGACGGACTTGCGGGCGTAAGTATGGCGGCAACAATGGATTTGTCCCTCATCTGGGACTTGTTTACGAATTGTATGCAAGCGGCACGGATTTTGCAGACGGACGAGGCGTTTGCAAACGAGCTCTCCATGGCGAGGGAGCGTTTGTATCCTTTGCAAATAGGCCGGCATGGCCAGCTGCAGGAGTGGTTTCAAGATTTTGAAGACGAGGACGTTCATCACCGCCACGTATCCCATCTGTTTGGGGTATACCCGGGAAAGCAGCTTACCGGGCAGCTGACGCCGGAGCTGTTTGAAGCCGCCAAGCGTTCGCTGGAGCGCAGGGGGGACGGAGGCACCGGCTGGAGTCTGGGGTGGAAGGTCAGCTTGTGGGCCAGGTTCGGTGACGGGAACCGCGCATGGGGTCTTCTATCAAATCTGCTTCAGCTGGTGAAGGAGGATGAACCGGAGAACTATCATCAAGGCGGCGTGTATGCGAATCTGTTCGATGCCCATCCGCCATTTCAGATCGATGGCAACTTTGCAGCTACAGCAGGCATCGCGGAGATGCTGCTGCAGTCACATCAAGGATATCTGCATCTGCTTCCCGCTCTACCGGATGCTTGGCCGAAAGGCTATGTGAAGGGGCTGCGTGCCCGCGACGGGTTTGAGGTCAGTCTGGTTTGGGAGCAGGGACGGCTGGTTGAGGCTGTCATCGAATCCGTTCTTGGAGAAGCTTGCACGGTACGATACGACGCAAGCCTGGTGGTCCATTTAGGAGAAGGCGAGGTTTATACGGAGGAACTGAGCCATGGACTGTATCGGTTCCCTACCGAAAAAGGGAAGAGGTACACGGTTTCCTTCGGATGAGTAGAGAAGCCGATGATCTTAGCGCAAGGCTATGACCAAATAATCCTTCAGTACACTGGAGGATTATTTGGCATGCTCCAAGCTTCGGGCCGAGCCGGAACGAATTGGATAGTATTCTCTCTATTGGGACATACTTACGCTGTATAACTGAGCTGAGATAGGGAAAGAAGGGAGCGGGAATGCGTCTATTCAACAGAGGATGGAAGAGGAACTTAAACACGGCCGCGGCTCCCTCTGTATCTGAAGCTGGATTCCAGCCTCGCCCTTCCACCAGGCTGGACGACAATTTGAATGACTTGGCTTCCCTATATGAAGAGTGCGGCGATATTGTGTTCCGTTCGTTCGAGCTGGCGAATGGAATCCGGGCTGCCGCTGTGTATGTGCAGGGATTATCGGATGAAAGCTTGTTCCAGCATCAAGTCATCGACCCTTTAATGCACATGGAGCCGGAGCGGACGGAAGGTGTGTCCCAGCTTGTTGCTCAGCTTCCAGCTACTGCGGAGCAGCTAACCGACTGGACCGTCATTACAGAAAAGATCGGCAGCGGGCTCCCTGTTTTGTGGATCGATGGTTCGAATGCGGCGTATGCCTTCGGGATGATCAAAATTACACAGCGGAACGTAGAAGAGCCGGCTGCCGAATCAACGATACGAGGACCCCGCGAAGGGTTTACGGAATCGCTTGGCGTCAACCTCCCGCTGATCCGCAGAAGAATAAAAAGTCCAGAGCTTAAACTGGTCAATCTGACGGTAGGTACGTATACGAAAACGCAAATTACGTTGGCTTATATGAAGAACTTGGCGGATCCCCACCTGGTAGCAGAAATGAAATCGCGAATCGAAAGGATTCGCATTAATGGGGTTCTGGAGAGTGAAATGATCGAGGAGTGGATTGCCGATAACCCTTACTCGCCGTTTCCGCAGGCCCTACCAACGGAACGTCCGGATGTCGTGTGCGCCAATTTGCTGGAGGGACGGCTTGCGGTGCTGATCGATGGCACCCCCTTTGTTTTGGTTGCTCCGATAGGCCTGTTCTCGCTGCTGCAATCGGCAGAGGATTACTATCAGAATATTTTCATGAGCACCTTTATCCGCTGGCTGAGATATGTCTTTTTTATCATTTCTCTGCTGCTTCCCTCCGCTTACGTAGCGATTACCACCTTTCATCAGGAAATGATACCGAGCGTTCTATTGCTCAACATATCGAAATCAAGAGAAGAAATTCCGTTTCCTGCACTGATTGAGGCCATGATCATGGAGATTACATTCGAAGCGCTGAGAGAGGCCGGGGTTCGGCTCCCGAAGCAGGTAGGTGCCGCCGTCAGTATCGTAGGTGCTCTGGTTATCGGACAGGCCGCTACCTCGGCAGGCATTGTTTCGGCGCCCATGGTCATTGTCGTAGCTATCACGGGGATTGCTTCCTTCATGATCCCAAGGTATACGCTAGGGATTCCGCTTCGGCTCATCCGGTTTCCTATTATGCTGATGGCAGGAACTCTTGGTTTGGTTGGTGTGATGCTCGGTTTTATCGGAATTATTATGCATCTTAGCCGGCTGAGCTCCTTTGGTGTCCCTTACTTAGCTCCCGTTGCCCCTACGCGCTTCAAGGAGTTCAAAGACATCATGTTCCGCGCGCCGGTCTGGAAGCAGGAGCATCATCCTCAATTAACCGGTTATCAAGAGCAGCAGCATCGTACTGCCGGACAGAACGTTGAAGGAGAGGATACGACATGATCCATCAAAAGATTTCCTCGAAGCAGATGGCTCTGTTTATGTATCCGGCTATACTGGCGACCTCGGTTCTCGGCGTACCCAGCGTTACGATGAAATATGCAGGCCATGACATGTGGCTGTCCCCGCTGTGGGCTTCCATTATGGGGCTGCTGGCTATCTTCGTGGTTTTCCAGCTTAACGTGAAATTTCCGGGCCAGTCTATGATTCAATGCAGCACGACGGTACTAGGCCGGGTTGGCGGGAAGCTCTTCGGTCTGATTTATATGTTTTACTTGCCTCATTTGAGCGGAATTATATTAAGGGAATACGGCGAGTTTATCTTGAGCACGGTTCTTCATCACACGCCCTTATTCGTTGTCATGGGCTCGCTCATGCTATTCTGTGCCATGAATGTGAAGAGCGGAATTCAAGTCATCGCGCGGAGCAGTCAAATTTTGATTGTCATGGCTTCGTTTTTTCTCTTCTTTATATTAATCCTGCTCATTCCCGATATGAATCCGGGCGAGCTGCTTCCTTTTGCCGAGAAAGGTTTGAAGCCTTCGATCATCGGAGCCATTGCTCCGGCGGGCTGGTTCTCGGAATACATTCTCGTTTCTTTTTTTCTGCCGAGCTTATCCGACCGGCCCAAAGCGCTTAAGGTTACGCTGGTGTCATTGGGTGTTGTATCGGTTACGATGGTTGCCATTAATCTGTCCTGTCTGATGCTCTTCGGGGATTTAACGGACACCTTTGTATACCCGGTTATGATTGCTGCGCGCTATATCAGCTATGCGGATTTTTTCCAGCATATTGAATCCCTTATTGTCGCCATTTGGATTTCCGGTATTTTTGTAAAAGTTTCGCTGTTTCTATATATTCATGCGGTGGCCACGGCACAATGGCTGAACATCGAGGATTACCGTCCATTGGTATTTCCGCTGGCTGTTCTGACTGTCGTGTACAGCTTCTGGGTTGTGTCGAACCAGACAGAGGTAGGCGCATTGTTAGGTGCCGGCGGCAACTTTTATACGATGACTATGCTTATATTCCTCCCGGGTTTGCTATGGGCTGTTGCCGTCATCAGAAAATGGGGAAGTGCCGGGAAGAAGGAGAAGGGGAGTTCCCAATGAATCCGGTAAAAAGGCTCCTGTGCCTTGGGCTGCTTCTGGTCTTCGCCTCGACGTCTGCAGGCTGCTGGGACCGCAGGGAAATCAATGACCTGGCTATTGTTCTGGCTGTCGGAGTAGACCGCAATCCGAATCATAAAATTTTGCTGTCCGCGCAAATCTTTTTCCCAAAGGTGGCGGGCGGAGGGCCGCAAGGCAATACGGGAGGCACCGGCAGCAATGCGATAGGGCAGACGATCATGCAGAGTGCCGAGGGAGTGACTATTGCCGATGCCATGACCCAGCTTCAGAGCAAGCTGCCCCGCTCCTTATTCTGGGGACAAAGCGAGGTGATGATTATTGGGGAAGCAGCTGCAGCGAAGGGGATTCGTTCCTATATTGACTTCTTCTTGCGATATGTTCAATTCAGGGAGCATGCATACACGTACATTAGCAAGGATCGGGCGGTCGATCTGATCAAGCTGCAGCCCCCGCTGGAGCGCAGCTCGGCGGAAGTACTCCGGGAAATGGGCAATTTGAAGCTCGGAGCCCAGATTACCCTCAAGGAGCTGGCGCAAAAAATAGACGGGGCCTCTCAAGCGGCGCTGCTGACCCGTATCCATATTACTCCATTCGCCACCGCAGCGGATGCGGCACACAATAATATTCAAGTTACCGGTATTGGCGTGTTCAAGAAAGATAAATTTGTAGGAAGCCTGGAGGAGCGGGCGAACCTGGGGATTCTTGCGATCACCAATGAGCTGGAGACCAAAATTTTCTCGTTTCCCATCGATACTTCCGGAGGCCATGTTTCGGTGAATTTAGTTCATGCCAAAACGAAAATGGTTCCCCATATTGATGAAAAAGGAGTATGGAGCATGGACCTGTTTGTGGAGATGGATGGGGATTTGGTATTGAATACAACCAATCAGTTCAATTCGGACCCGAAATTCGTCCAGCAAGTTAAAAAAGCATGGACGGAGTCCATCCGCGGGGATATCGAGGCTGCCCTGAAGCGTGTACAAAAGCAGCTGAAAACGGATGCCTTCGGCTTCGCGGAACCCTTTTACCGGCATTATCCCAAGGCGTGGAGCCGAGTCAAGGATCGGTGGAATGACGAAGTGTTTCCGGCATTGCAGGTGAACCTTCATATTCGTACCCAGCTGAACCGGATAGGCAAGTCGACGGTTCCTCAAGGCATCCCCGAAAGCTCAATTCGTAAAAAATAGGAGGCGATGGGGTTGAAGGCACTCCCTATCCTTGGATTGACGGTATTAACCTTGGTGATTTACATGATGGAAGCGAGGCATGTGAAAAGCGTCAAGGTGAAGGCGACTATCGGAGGGATCTCCGCTGTGGCCTTGACCATAGGGATTCTGCTGGTATATTTCCCGGAATTGCCCGGGCCGACCGATTGGGTCCTTCCTTTATTCAAGCCGTTGAACCGCTTAGTTGGAGCGGAATGATTCGGATGAACTCTAATCTCAAGGGCGGCCGCAGGCGACAGGGCAGCTGCCCGCTATTTCAATAAAGCCCGAACCAGCTTGGCGCCCAGCCGGCTGTTGGCATACCGGGCCGGCAGATCGAAGGCGACCGTTTGGTGCAGGACGCTCTTGTGATGTGTAAACACATCGAAGCTTGCTTTGCCGTGGTAAGCGCCGACTCCGCTCTGTCCGACGCCGCCGAATGGCAGGTACGGCGTTGCGATATGGGTCAGCGTATCGTTGATGCACCCGCCGCCAAAGCTGATCTGCTGCAGCATCGTATCGATTTCTGCGGAATCCGTTGAGAACAAATAGAGCGCCAGCGGCTTCTCGAAGCTTCGGATGAACTGTATCGCCTCATCAAGCTCCTTGTATTCGAAGACGGGCAGGACCGGCCCGAAAATTTCCTCCTGCATGACCTGATCCTCCAGCGTAACCTGATCGATGATCGTCGGTTCGATATAGCGGTCGGCCGTATCGTACTTCCCGCCGCGGACGATGTGGGCCTTGTCAATGAAATCGGCGAGACGTCTTGCGTGCCGTTCGGTAACGATCGATCCGTAATGCCCGCTGACGCGAGGATTCGCTCCGTACAGCTCAACGATGTAATGCTCCATTCGTTCCAGCAGCTTCTGCTTCACGGAGTGATGGGCAAGGAGATAATCCGGCGCGATACAGGTTTGGCCTGCATTCGAGAACTTGCCCCACACGATCCGCTTGGCGGTCAGCTCCAGATTCGCCGTCGGACCCACAATCGAGGGGCTTTTCCCTCCAAGCTCCAGCGTAACCGGGGTCAAATGCTTTGCAGCAGCTTCCATAACGATCTTGCCAACCGGCACACTCCCGGTGAAAAAGATCGCATCGAACCGCTGCTTCAGCAGCTCCGTGCTGACCTCCACGCCGCCTTCAACGACGGCGACATAGTTCTCATCGAACGTCTCGTCCATCATTTTCTTCAGCAGCGCCGAGGTTCGGGGTGTCAGCTCCGAAGGCTTGAGCATGGCGCAGTTTCCGGCAGCGATTGCACCGATCAGCGGGGCAAGAGCCAGCTGGACCGGATAGTTCCACGGCGCGATAATCAGACTCACCCCGTAAGGCTCGGGATAAATCACGCCGGAGGAGCCGATATGGGTGAGCGGCGTTGTGACTTTGCGCGGCTTCATCCAGCGCTTCAAATGCTTGATCGTGAAATTGATCTCCTCATAAGTGACCCCGATCTCCGTTAAATAGCTCTCCTGCCCCGGCTTGCGCAGCTCAGCCTCCAGCGTATCCAAAAGCTCAGCCTCATACTTTTTGATCACCTGCTTCAGCCGCTTCAGCTGGGAAAGACGGAAGGCGTACGGCTTCGTTGCACCGGTAAAAAAGTACTGCTTTTGGCTGTGCAGCTTGCGTTCGATATCGTTGGCCAGCATGTTGTGTGCCCCCTTTCTTAATAGGATATCCATTCTCTATGGCTTACTGCAGCATACCGCTCAGTAAGTTTTTTTGCAAATTGTACCCCGATTCATCCTTTTTTATTGTTTTGTGAGAATTTTGTGAGGTATGTCTTGTACCATGTACCGTGAGGTTGCAAGTTAACCATTTTTTCTGAGAAGGGGGAAACAAGTGATGACTTTGGAACATGCAGGACATCGTTGGAGTGTCACATGGATACGGAGAATTGTTATCTTCATGATCTTTGCATCGGTATTGGCGGCTCCAGTGCAAGCAGCTGAGCAATGGAGTCAATATGCCAAGATTGGATTAGGCAGCAATGAAGATCTCGGTACGTTCTCTAGTCCGGCCGGTGTGGCGATAGACAAATGGGGGAATATGTATGTGGCGGATAACGTAAACCATCGCATTCAGAAGCTGACTGTTGCTACAGGCGTATGGAGCGAGTGGAAGAAGAAAGGAGGCGGCTACGGAAGCGGTTTAGGGGAATTTAGCAATCCGAGCGGGGTGGCTGTAGACAGTAACGATAATGTGTATGTGGCTGACAGCAGCAATCATCGTATCCAAAAACTGGATTCGTCTACAAGCGTGTGGAGTGAGTGGAAGAAGATCGATGGCGGATCGGGAAACGGTTTAGGGGAGTTTAATGATCCTAAAGGCGTAGCGGTGGACAACAGCGGCAACGTCTACGTTGCCGATTCCCACAATCACCGGATCCAAAAGCTGACGGTATCTTCAGGCGTCTGGAGTGAATGGAAAAAGAACGGTGGCGGATCAGGAAACGGCCTTGGAGAGTTTAATGATCCTAAAGGCGTGGCGGTGGACGAAAGCGGTAATCTCTATGTAGCCGATTCCCGCAATCATCGGATCCAGAAACTGACCGCATCCACAGGCACATGGAGCGAGTGGAAAAAGAGCGGCGGGGGACTAGGAAACGGCCTAGGTGAGTTTGATCAACCCTTCGGCGTTTCTCTTGACCGCAACCGTAATCTTTACGTGACAGATTATAATAATCATCGCATTCAGAAGCTGGATTTATCTACAGGCGTGTGGAGCGAATGGAAGAAGAGTGGCGGAGGCTCAGGAAGTGGTTTGGGTGAGTTTTATTATCCCAAAGGTGTAACGGTGGATGTAAACGGCAATGTGTACGTGGTTGATTCTCAAAACCACCGGATTCAAAGGCTAAGCACAGCCGAGGGGCAATGGAGTGAATGGGGCTACCGGGGAGCCGTCAAAGGCGAAGGTCTTGGTGAATTCGCGTACCCCAATGCCGTTGCGGTAGATAAGTACAAAAATGTGTATGTGGCCGATTTTGGGAATCACCGTATCCAGAAGCGGGAAGCAGCTACAGGGGTATGGACCGAGTGGAAAAAGAATGGTGGGGGCTATGGCAGCGCTCCGGGCGAGTTTGACGGTCCTGCAGACGTTGCCGTAGACGAAGACGGTAATGTGTATGTGGCTGATTTTTATAATCACCGCATTCAGAAGCTGGATGCCTCTACAGGCGTGTGGAGCGAATGGAAGAAGAGTGGCGGAGGTTCAGGCAACGGTCCGGGCGAGTTTAATTATCCCAGCGGGGTGGCCGTAGATCATAACAAAAATGTGTACGTGGCCGATTATGGAAATGACCGCATCCAGAAGCTGGAAGTGGCAACAGGGATATGGAGCGAGTGGAAGAAGAACGGGGGCGGCGCAGGCAGCGCCTTAGGGGAGTTTAACAAGCCATCCGGCATAGAAGTAGGTAACGACGGCAATGTATACGTAGCAGACATGAGCAACCATCGCATTCAGAAACTGGATTCCGCCACAGGAGTTTGGAGTGAATGGAAGAAGAACGGGGGTGGTTCCGGAAGCGGCCTCGGCGAGTTTAATGAACCATACAGCGTTGCTGTGGACAACAGAGGGAATGTGTATGTAGCCGATTCCATGAATAACCGAATCCAAAAGTGGAATGCGGCAAAGAATGCATGGAGTGAATGGACGAAGAGCGGCGGCGGTTCAGGCAGCGGCTTAGGGGAGTTTAGAGAGCCCCTCGGTGTAGCGGTGAACGATGATTATCTCTACGTGGCCGAAACAAGCAACCATCGGATCCAGATATTAAAAATGACGATCACCCCACCAGGTACACCAACAGCTGTCAAGGCTGAGGTAAGGAAAGGGGAGTCCCAAGCAACAATTAGTTTTACGCTACCGGATAACGACGGAGGCAGCGACATAACCGGTTATACCGTGACCTCGAGTCCTGAAGGTTTGACGGCTAGCGGTACAGGAAGCCCGATCACTGTCACCGGTTTGACGTATGGTACAGCCTACACGTTTACAGTGGTAGCAACGAACCGTGCGGGGAACTCTGTCGCATCGGCCTCCTCGAATAGCGTTACGCCTACCCAACTAAACGACCCCGTTACGGTACCGGGTACACCAACAGCTGTCATGGCTGAGGTAAGGAAAGGGGAATCCCAAGCAACAATCCGTTTTACGCCACCGGATAACGACGGAGGTAGCGCCATAACCGGTTATACCGTGACCTCGAGTCCTGAAGGTTTGACGGCTAGCGGTACAGGAAGCCCAATCACTGTCACCGGTTTGACGTATGGTACAGCCTACACGTTTACAGTGGTAGCAACGAACCGTGCGGGCAGCAGCATGGCTTCAAACGCTTCTAATGCGGTAATTCCAGTATATTTCAGTTCTCATCCATCAAAATCCGGGTCCTCCACATCATCGAAGTCAGATCTAACGGATGCCGTTATTCTAGTGAATGGAAAATCCGAGATTGCAGGAACCGTAAAGGTGGCGAACATCAATTCACGGTCAGTTATAACCATTGCGGTTGACAGGAAAAAATTGGAAAATCAGCTTGCAATGGAAGGTCAGCATGCGGTGGTAACGATTCCGGTGAAGGACAAATCCGATGTTGTCATTGGTGAATTGAATGGTCGGATGATCAAAAATATGGAAGAGAAACAAGCGGTTCTCGAAATCACAACCGATCGTGCCAGTTATACGCTGCCTGCGCAGCAAATCAACATTGGAGCCATATCCGATCAAGTAGGGAAATCGATAGCACTTGAAGATATTAAAGTACAGATCGAAATCGCTATACCAACCGCGGATATCCAGAAGGTAGTGGAAAATATGGCGGCTCAAGGCGCCTTTACGCTTGTCGCACCGCCGATAAATTTTTCGGTAAGAGCTATGAATGGGGATAAATCAATTGAAGTTTCGAAGTTCAATGTCTATGTGGAACGAACCTTGGCGATCCCAGGAGACGTTGATCCCAATAAGATTACGACTGGAGTTGTTGTTGATCCGGACGGGTCCTCAACCCATGTACCTACGAAGGTGGTTGCGATGCATGGCAGTTATTACGCAGTTATAAAAAGCTTGACCAATAGTACGTATTCGTTAGTATGGCATCCGATCGAATTTAACGATGTTGCCAACCATTGGGCCAAGCATGCTGTGAACGATATGGGGTCAAGAATGGTCATTGACGGGACTGGAGATGGCATGTTTAGTCCTGACCGAGAGATTACCCGAGCGGAATTTGCTGCCATCCTCGTTCGAGGATTGGGGCTCCGGCTGGAAAAGGGTTCCGTACCATTTTCGGATGTGTCCAACTCGGATTGGTACAGCAATGCGGTCAAAACTGCCTATGCGTACAATCTGATCAGCGGTTTTGAGGACGGAACCTTCCATCCGTCAGACAAAATTACACGGGAACAGGCTATGGCGATGATTGCTAAAGCGATGAAGACGACTGGTTTGGGATCGGAGCTCCCGACACCGGCGTCTCAGGCAGTATTGACTTCATTTCATGATGCAAATCGTGTTGCAGAATGGGCGAAAGACAGTATGATCGAATGTTTGAATGTAGGAATCATTTCTGGAAGAAACAGCACAGAGGTGGCTCCTCAATCGTATATCACTAGAGCGGAAGTCGCGGCAATGATGGAGCGGCTGCTTCAAAAATCTGGATTAATCTAACCAGAGGCGGCTCAAAGTTGAACATAAAAAGGACTGGAATCATTGGCAAACATATTAGTAGTGGATGATGCAGCTTTTATGCGGTTAATGTTGAAGGATTGCTTAACGGAAGGGGGGCACAGCGTCATCGGTGAAGCCGAGAACGGAATTGTCGCGGTGGAGAAATATAGAGCCTTAAAGCCCGACGTCGTCATGATGGATATCACGATGCCTGAAATGGAGGGGATCGAGGCGCTGAGATTGATTCGAAAAAACGACCCTCAGGCCAAAGTGATCATGTGTTCAGCCATGGGGCAGCAGCTCATGGTGGTTCAGGCGATTCAAGCCGGTGCCAAAGATTTTATCGTGAAGCCGTTTCAATCGCAGCGCGTTCTGGAAACCGTTAAGAAAGTGTTGGGGTAGTTCCCCAACCTGCAGGAACAGCCTTCGCCCGGTATCGTACCGAGCGGAGGCTGTTTTTATTTTGACCTTGTCCGCGCAGCTGTACTGAACGCTAGAGCGGAGCAGCATGTCTTCGCATATAAACGGTTTGAAACCATCGTTCCCATGTAATTTTATCAGAAACCTGGACGTAAGCGGAGATCGGTGTTGTGCTCTGCTGAAAGCCCTCGCCTCCAAGGATGAAGTCCAGCTGAGGCCACTTCTTATGACATAAGGAGATCCATTCTCCAAGTCCTTGGACATGCCGGGGATCGGTAACGGAAACAGCAACGGCTGAAATCTGTCTCTTCTCAATGACCTCATGCAACCCTTGGAGAGGGGTATTCGGCCCCAAGTAAATCACATCGACACCTTTCTTCCGCAAAAATAGCGTGAAGAGCATCAAGCCAATATGATGATGCTCGCCTTCCGGACACAATGCCAATACCCTTGGCAGGTGAGGCTGCACCGGAAGTATTCTGAGAAACTGGGTGAATCGCTGCATGATTAATTGAGAAGAGAAATGCTCTTGAGCTACGGATATGAGACCGTTCTCCCATTCGTCCCCCATCAGGTATAATACCGGAACTAGGATATGGTGGAACACATCGTCGTAATGGTATAACGAAAAGGCCAGGTCAATCGTTTCGTGTGCTTGGCTTGTTTGGAATTCTACTAAATACCCGTATAGCTGCTCGATGAGATCCGAATAGTTTTTATGAAGCAGCAGGTTGGGGGCGGGTTCCTCCGCAATATCATGAGCTTGTTTTCTCCAGAGACGGACGGCTTCGCTAATTTTCATTTGCTTTTCGTCCATTTGGGTTTTGAGCCATTGAAGGGTTTCAATATCCGCTTCACTATATAGACGATGTCCGCCTTGACTCCGTGTTGGAGTGATGATGTCGTATCTGTTTTCCCAGGCACGGATCGTAACCGTGGGAATGCCGAGTATTTCGGAAACCTTTTTAATGTTGTACATGTGTAGCCCACCTCAAATTAATTATACATAAATTACACAAAGATTGCACAAAAAGGGACGCTTTTACCGATAATTTGATCGGAACCTCATGAACGTTGTAACTAATGTATAGAATATGTATAATAATTATCATAATAATATACAAAATTTATACATATAAGTGGACCAGAGAGGGGATACAACATGAATGTAACAAGAAGTATGAGGTACTCTGCTACCCAGGTGCTGGATCCGAGTGCGGTTCTTGCAGCCATGGAGCAATCGTTGGCCATGATCGAATTCAACATCCAGGGCAAAGTACTATGGGCAAATGATAACTTTGCTCGAGCTATGGGATATGAAGCGGCGGAGATGCCCGGAATGCTGCACCGGCAGTTTTGTACCGCTGCATTTGTCAATAGCCGCGAGTATGCGGCCTTATGGGACAATTTAAAGAGCGGGCGCCCTTTTCAAGAGAAAATACTCCGCGTCTCCAAGCACGGGCGTCACCTATGGTTTGAGGCTACCTATACCCCCGTATTTGACGACGAGGGCCAAGTACAAGCCGTACTCAAAGTTGCTTCGGATATTACGTCCCGCGAAAATGCAAGAACGCAAGTCACGAATGAGCTGCAGCAAATGGCGGCAACTCTTTTGCGGCGTACAGAAGCCGGCATTTCGAGCAGCGATCAAATTGCCGCAGCCATGGATCGGGTTGTTAGGGAATCTGATGCGAATATGCAGGCGCTCCAATTGCTGGAGAGCAAGGCGGAAGCTGTGCAGGGGATGATAAGAATGATTCGCGATATTGCATCACAGACGCATTTATTGGCTTTGAATGCGGCGATCGAGGCGGCCCATGCCGGCGAGCACGGACTTGGCTTTAACATTGTGGCGCTTGAGGTTCGGAAGCTGGCGAAGCAGGCGGAGGATGCGGCGCATGAGATGAATTCCCATTTGGAGGGAATCGCCAAAGAGGTGACAACGATGGGGAAAGGCACAAAACAATCCCAAGACGTAATTGCGGACAGCCAACGTCGGGTTCAAACGGCTGTCGATGAATTTATGGGAATAGGTCAGGCTGCGAGGGAATTGGATCATCAGGCCCAATCATTGGGCGAATGGCTGTAAATGGGTTCGACGTGATTTGAGCGGGGCTTCCGTACAATAGGGAGCAGCCGCTTTTTTTGTGCATTAGAAGGGCAGCCTGCCAGGCAAAAGTGGCGATCCTAGTTATTTTGAACAATTAGGAATTGAAAATTTAGCTTTACGTACAATTCCATCGCAATGGACTTCAAATGCCGGAATCCAGGAGCTAATATAGAAATAAGATACAAAGGATGTACGATAACCTTACATTTGAATATTGGAATGCACGAAAGAAGCCATCGAAAGGTATGAGAAATCATGAGCATAGAGACATTAAATGAACGAGTCAAAACGGATCTTGCCTATATTGCTTATGGAGGCTCGAACTGGGTACGCCCGGCTAACCATCCGGAGGGCCATGTGTATGATGTCGTAATTATTGGTGGCGGCCAAAGCGGATTGGGCACAGCCTTCGGTCTTTTGCGGGAAAGAGTATCCAATATTATTGTTCTTGATGAGAACCCGGAGGGCATGGAAGGACCTTGGGAAACCTACGCCCGTATGGTGACGCTGCGGACGCCGAAGCATTTGACCTCCATCGATTTGGGGGTCCCCTCACTGACGTTCCGTTCGTGGTGGGAGGCGCAGGCAGGGCTGGAAGGGTGGGAGCAGGTCGTCAAAATCCCCCGCGGCGATTGGATGAATTATTTGCGCTGGTACCGGAAGGTGCTGGATTTGCCTGTCATCAATGAGGTGAAGCTGAAGCTGATCGAGCCTGGAGAGGCTGGCATTCACCGGCTGCATATCGATGGTGCGGGGGCGCCGTCGGGGACACTTCTGGCCCGTAAAGTCGTTCTGGCCACAGGCATTCAAGGCGGAGGTGAGTGGCATGTACCGTCTATGATCGCTGATAAATTACCCCGTCATCTGTATGCTCACACCTCCGAGGCTATTGACTTTGATAAGCTGAAGGGGAAAAAGGTAGCCGTCCTGGGCGGCGGGGCTTCGGCCTTTGACAATACGAATTATGCTTTATCCGAAGGTGTGGCCGAGGCCCACGTGTTTGTCCGTCGTGACAAGCTGCCGCGGATCAATCCGATCCGCCAGATGGAGGTTTCAGGGATGATTGAACGGTTCCCGGCTCTGTCCGATGCCGAGAAATATGCGGCTATCGCCCATTTCTTCAAGCACAATCAGCCGCCGACGAACGATACCTTCGAACGTGCCGCTTCATGGCCGGGCTTCCAATTGCATTTGGGCTCCCCTTGGCTTGATGTAGAGGCCGGAGAAGAAGGGGCGATCGTGACCACGCCTCAAGGTAAATTCACATTCGATTTCCTTATTATCAGTACGGGCCTTTTGACCGATCCGGCGCTGCGTCCGGAATTAAAGCTGGTGGAATCCCATATTGCCCGGTGGAGCGATCGCTACAAAGCACCGGAAGCGATAGCCACCCCGCTGCTTGATGCGCATCCGTTCCTTAGCCCCGGCTTTGCTTTCTTGGGCCGGGATGAAGAGGGAACACAGCGGCTGCACGGTCTGTTTTCTTTCAATTACTCGGCGCTGCTCAGCTGCGGTCTTTCGGCATCTGCGCTTTCGGGCATGAGATACGCGATACCGAAGCTGGTCACTGCGATAGCGGATCAGCTGTTCCTCGATCATCGCGAGGAGATTTTGAACGACTTCTTCACTTATGCTGAGGAGGAGTTTGTAGGGCAATGGCCGAAGCATCCGACGCTGGCGAATAAATAGGAGATTGTCTAGACCGGCTGTCCAAACCGATATCCTTTCTAATGAATAAGATATACCGTATTCAATGCCAAAAGTAAAAGCAACACGAGTGGAAAATCAGGTTTATTCCAATCGTGTGGTCCGTTCCGAGTTTGATAAAAACTGGGTGACCGCAGTGACCCAAAGCGGATATGTGGTTTATACAGCAATCCGCAACCAGGCCAAAGTAACCGTATTGCTCAGCACCGGGGCAAGTAAATTGCTTATCTTCAACAAAGGCGGAAGAGTACTTGTCGGTTCGGGTGGAGTAAGTCATTACAGCAAGCCGCATATCGCCAAAGACCTGTAACGTGCTATAAGGAAGGGGTTGTCCGAGTCATCAAAGATGACGTAGGACAGCCCCTTTTTCAGTAAATGCATGCGCATCCCATCTGGAAAGATGGCGATGCCGATTATCCATGTGTTACGGCGAAACGGAATCCGAAGGGGAGTAAAATATTTTGGTATGCAGCAGGTCCATAGCCTGCTCCAGCGCTTGCCATTCTTCGTCCGTGGCATCTTGAAGCCGGGCAAGAAACTGTTGTGCGATATGGTTGAACGCCTGATCCATCATGCGCTGACCCTCCTGTGTGAGGCGGATGAGCTGCCTGCGCCGGTCTGCGGTATCGGTAAACTTCTCGCATAACTGCTTGTCGCACAATTTCTTCAGCTCGCGGCTTGTGTTGGGCATGGACATGTGCAGGCAATCACTTATCTGACTTAAAGTAACAGGTTGGCTTACGGCGACATATTCAACCATTTTGTACTGCAAGGGGGTAATGTCGTCGCTCTTTATGTCCTTGGTCATCTCATGGGTGACTTGATGTACCGCAGTTGTAAAAGCCACAAATTTGTGAAAAAAAGCTTGGTTGTCCATGGGCTCACCTCTAGAGTAACCATATCAAAATAATTATCAAAAAACAATTATCATTTGACAACTAAAAAGTGCCGTGCTAGGATTTAATTATCAAATGATAATTAATGAGGTGGTTTTTTTGAAAGTACTGGTTATTTATACACATCCTAATCATCAAAGCTTAAGCTATGCCTTTTTACAAAAGGTCATCCAGGGAAGCAAGGACAATTCTCATATTACGGAAGTGGATGTTCTGGATTTGTATGCAGAAGGATTCGACCCGGTGTTGGTTTTTAACGAGAATAAGCGCAGAAGAGATATGCACGCGGATCCCGCACTGGCGAAGTACCGTGAGCAATTGCTTTGGGCCGATAAAATCGTCTTTGTGTACCCTATATGGTGGGGGCGCCCACCTGCGATGCTGATGGGCTACATCGATAAAATGTTTGCTTCCGGCTTTGCCTATAAAGAAACGGGTGGACTGCTCCCTGAAGGCTTGTTGAAGGGGAAATCTGCCGTATGCGTCTCAACCATGCAAGGGCCGGCACTGTATCCGTTGTTCTGGTTGAATAACGCTCACAAGGTGTTAATGAGAAAGGCGCTTTTACAATATGTCGGTATTCGAAAGGTAACGTTTTTTGAATTTGGGAGCATGGAAAGTCCGAAGGGGAAGCATGAAATGAAACTAAATAAGGTGTATCGTTATTTCAGCACAGTAGCGCGCTGAGTCAGAGGCTTCTAGTCCATTGAGATGAGAGTTGGGGAATCCGCTGATTCAGCGGGTTCTCTTATTTTTTTGGTAGAAACCCTCTGTTACCTATTCCGAACTTCGGCATGTTGAATATATTGCTAGAAGTCATGGGGAGGTTGATAGAGTGAAATATAAATACGGGAAGCTGGGCAAGTATCATTTTATGAGAAACAGCAGCGGCATTCGCTCCTTTCTGCCGGAAACAAGGCTTGCTACGAAGTCGAATCTGCAAGCCATGCTCATGCTGTATAAGTCCGTTTACTTAAAACCGGATGAAGGAACCGGCGGTCATGGGATTATGAAGATCACGAGAAATGGCAGCAGGTACATCGTAAGACGGGGGACAGTATCGCAGACGTATGCTTCCTATGACCGGTTATACGGGTCTCTTCATCGGCTGGTATCCGGAAGAAAATATGTTGTTCAAAAAGGAATCGATTTGCTCAGACATCGCAGGCGCCCGTTTGATATCAGGGTGATGGTACAGAAGAACAGGGCAAATGAACTGGTGGTCACAGGGATGGTCGGGCGGCTGGCTAAGGCGGGCAAGATTGTCACCAATTATCATAGCGGAGGTAAACCTTTACCTGTCGGGACGCTGCTGCATTCCCGCCTTCGGGGAGAGAAGAAACGAAGATATATGAATAAAATTGCATTTGTTGGAAGAAAGGCTAGTCTTGCCCTTGGACAGGCTTATCGAGGCAACAGGGCGTTTGGGGTGGATATTGCTATTGATTCTCACATGAAGCCATGGGTTCTGGAAGTGAACACAAGACCGGATATGACGATTTTTCGTGCGTTGAGAAATAAGGCGATGTATAAAAGGATACTGAAATATTCGAAATTCAAAAAATAAGCCGAAAAAAATGCCGTCAGCTGCAACTTTTATTTCACAGCAGCCGTTTAGAGGGTAACTCTAGAGGAATATAAAAACAACCTACTAAAAGGAGAGAATTAACTGTGAAAAAATTAGCGGCTTTAACATTGACTACTGCACTGGTGGGGAGCTTAACCTTCAGCACGGCATTTGCTTTTTCCGATGTGGAGGATAGTCAAGCGGAGGCTGTTTCGGCATTGCAGAGCCGCGGCGTCGTCAGCGGAATCGATAATGAGCATTTTGCACCTAAAGGCAAGATCAGCTTTGCGCAAAGCGTACAAATGATTGTAAAAGGGCTGGATCTGAACCTGGATTTGCTGCGCTTTATCAAGGCTCCGGTAGCTTCCGATATTTATACGAACATCCCTGACAATGCCTGGTATGCGGAGGCCTTCGTCATCGCTCATTATAACGGCTTGGAGATCCCGAAGGATGTGAATCCGAATGAGACGATGACCAGGGAGCAATTCGGTTATTTGCTGATTAAAGCATTGGAGAAGAAGGGCAATTTCCCGCTTGTCAAAATGTACATTGAGATCAAGGACGGCGATCAGATCACGCCGGGCTATCAAGGTGCCTTGCAGCGGATGCTGCTGTACAAGATTGCCTCGTTGGATAAAGACGGGAAGCTGAATCCGAAGGGGGAGCTTACGAGAGGCGAGGCGGCTGCATGGGTATACAATGCCGGTAAGGTGATGGCGGCTCATCCGCAAAAGCCGGCGCCGGTGGTTGAGGACGTAGCGGTTGCCGTTGAAAAAGTGAACGACGACGTCAACAAGGTGACGTTGTCCCGTGGCAGTAAGCCAAGTGCGGGCTATGGAATTACCATCACGGATATCCGGTTCGATCAGGACGGTCAGGCGGTCATTCATTATACGCTTCAGGACCCGCAGCCGGATTCCATGAATGCGTCGGTTGTGACCGAGCCGAAGGCCGTAACATATATTTCTTCCAAGTATAAGGCGGTTGCCGAGCAGGCAGCAGGAAATGAATAAATCAGGTCATTTTCGTTTGTAATTCAAAGCAAAGCCCCTTTTTATGCAGCGGCAGCGTGCTCTTGTCGCGGTTGCCGCATAAAAAGGGGCTTTTTCTCTTCGTATTGGACTACTAGGTGCTTACAATTTTTTCGTAATGGACGACAGGAATGGCTACCTTGATTTCCGTGCCGTGCTCATTGCTATGTACGATCTCGATGTGTCCGCCGTGGGAATTCAGAATCCGTTGACAAATAGACAATCCGAGCCCCATGCCTGCTTCTTTGGTCGTGTGGAAGGGAGTGAAGATTTGCGACCATTTCTCGACAGGGATCCCCGAGCCGGTGTCTGCGAACGAGATGTGAATTTCGTTGCTGTGAATGACGGTATGGATTTTAATCAGCCTCGTTTCCTTTTCCTCCATGGCCTCAATGCTGTTATTGATGAGGTTTATGAAGACCTGACGCAATTTGTCTTTATCCACTTTGGCGATAATATGTTTGTCCTCTTTCAGCAGGATGGATACGTTCTTTTCCTTGGTTCGGATCGAAGTCAGCAGGATGGCTTCCTTGATAATCTCAATGAGGTCGGCTTCTTCCGCTATAATTTTACCGCTTTTGATGAATTCATTATAATTGGAAACAATGCTGTTCATGTGGGAGCCGGCCATTTGAATTTGATAAATCATGCCTTTGGCTTTTGAGTCCAAGGCCTCGTTTTTAGCCAATATTTCTGAATACCCTTTCATAATTGTCAGAGGATTCCGAATTTCGTGAATCAACCCGGATGTCGTCACCTCAATCTGTTCCTCTTGCTCTTTTCTTTTGAAAATTTGATTGCTCTCTATGATCATTTTGGTGCTCATATGAACGAACACGAAGAAAATAAAGATGGAGAAGATCAGGACGGCAATTTGACTTGAGTAAATAAAGGTTCGGGCTTGTAAGTTTAATACGCCAACCGCATAGGTCAGCAGGAAAGTAAGACTGAAATAAGTTAGGAAATGCCTTACGTATTTATCCAGCACCTTCCTGCTGACGATGAGGGTTAATACGATGCTGATCACGAGCAGCTTGATATGGTTGGCAAACAAACTGCTCCATTCCCCATACAACGGGTACAATACACTGCTTCCCAGCCCGTTGATATGGTTTAAGCCCGTGATACCCAGCTCGCTCCAATTCAGGATATACACAAAAATCGACCAGCAGTAGTAAGCGCCTATCGTGTATTTATTAATGACCCACTTCAGCCAGCTGCCCTCATCCTTGGATAAATATTTAAGCGCCATGTAGCCTACATATAAAAAGGCCGGGGGAAGCATGATCGAGCCTACCCGGAACAGCTTGAACAGAAAAAAGATGATGTCGTATCTTAATAAATCCGAGCTGTAGAGCAGACTGACATCCAGCTGCCATAAGCTGATGAAAACCATAAATAACAGCATGGCGTTCGTCAGCTTGGTTTTGAACATCATTTTGCTGGACATGCCTAAAAACAATGGCACCAGGGAGATGGCCGCCATGAGGATAAAGTTCATACCTTAACCTTCTTTCGATATCACAATTGTGTTGTTGTTCCCGCCATATCCATGTGAAGTAATTGCGATATGCTGGATGTTGCAAAATTGAGTCTCTTTTACAATATTGACGTGCTCGTAGCCCTTGAAATCGGATAATGTGGTTGCAGGGATAAAACTGTGCTGCAGACTAAGCAGGGAAGCAATCACCTGAGCGACACCGGAAGATGAGAAGGCGTGCCCGATCATCCCTTTAATCGAAGTGATTGGCGTGTCGGGCCCGAATAATTGCATGTGATTTTTGGCTTCGTTCCTATCCTGCACCTCAAGCCCGAGCGCCAAGCTGTTGGTGTAGGTAATCTTCTTGCTGCCGACGGCCTGGACCATTGTTTCGTACAAGTGGGTCCCCTGCATATTCATGGAATGGATGTTCTCCCCGTCATTATTGGCTGCTGCGCCTGTAATATACCCATAAATGGTCTTGTTTTCCTTCATTGCATGCTGCTCGGTTTCCATGACAACGACCGCGGCTCCTTCAGAGATAACGAAGGTATTGCAGCTGCTGGAGAACGGATTGCCTGTTTCCCCTATTGCCGCGTTAAATTTAATAGACTTCTGTTTGGCAAAGCTTGCTATCGCAGCATCGCAGAGGGGCGTCTCGGAAGCGCCCGCAATACAGACGTCAACGACACCGTTTTCCAACAAGGTTTTTCCTAGTACAATGGCGTCGGAACCTGATGCGCACCCGTCGGTAAGAGTAAAGACGAGATTGCCCGCACCCAAGCCTAAATAATTGGCTACGCCCGATGAGAGACTATGTATGTTGGTCAGTCCTGCATTTAAGGGACTGATTTTGTTGAATTTATCATTTCGGTAAAGCTGAGAGCTTTGTTCGATTTCCGGAAGGCTTGATGTCGTCGTTCCCATGATGACCGCAACTCTAGCATTCGGAGCTTTTATTTTAGCATGTTCTAAAGCTTCTTTGGCCGCAGCGATACCAAGCAGGCTGGCTCTTGGATAGCCGCGCAATTTTCTGCCTGTCCACGCCTCCGGATTTTCGTCGATAATACCGCAAACGAGACTTTCATTATGGGGGCCTAGTCCTGGGACGATGGAATGGGTACATATCCCGTTCCTGAGTACCTGCTCAAACTGGAGACTGTTTTGAATGTTAGGAAACTTGATTCCAAAACCGGTAATGACGGATTTCATTTTCTCCATGAGTAAATCCCCCTCGTCTCAATTAACATACTAACTTCATTTTAATATTTTTTCTACAAATTCCAACTTTTTTTTACAAAAAGATAAAACAATTTACGGGCCAAGGGCATTAAAGTCTTCCGGGTTATGACCAAAATAAAAAAAAGCTTGATTTCTCAAGCTTTTCCGGGGGGATATTATATCAATTAATAGGCAGGTTGAAGATTTGCGAGAATGAGCTTTACAGGGATCACAACCTGTTGAGGCTCATAATGGCTGTCGATCTGCCGGATCAATAGATCGACGGCTGCCTCCGCCATCTTGCTCTCGTTCTGTGCAATGTAAGGAACATGAGGGAGCTCGGGATCATCGAAGGAGATCAGCTCCTTGACCGACGAGCTGGAACCGGCGCCTTGCAGCGCACGCGAGGTTAAGCGGGCCATCTCCGCCGTCATCGTGAATGCGGCCGTCAGCTGGGGGTGGCTCCTCAGGAAGTCGGTAATGTATGAAAGGGCATCGTTGCTTCGCAGAATATCGAGAGGGACGTGGCACCAGAGCCCTTTATCAATGGACACGCCTTGATCGGTATAAGCTTTCTCGAAGCCGGCTGTCCGATCCTCGACAGCTGTATTCGTATTTTCAGGAGAGATGAGGGCGATTTGACGATGACCTTTGCCGAGCAGGTAGGATACCGTTTCATAAGCTCCTCCCAGATTGTCCGATGTGATAGTGTACGTATCTATATTCCGCAGATAACGGTCAATGAAGACGAACGGGAATTTATCCAGGGAAAGGCGCAGCAAAGACTCGCTGTATTTCTCATCCTCGGTCGGAAAGACGATCAGCCCTTTAACACCGCATTCCATTAAATCCTTTATAGCTCGTGATTCTTCTGCGGAGGATTCTCTTGTAATTCGGAATACCATTTGAAAGCCGGCCTGGGTCAAGTAATATTCTACATGGTCGACCAGCTTTTGGATGACTCCTGTTTTTAATGTAGGAATAATAAATCCGATGAGGTTTGCAGGTGACTTGGATGGAGCAAGCTGCTTCATGCGGTTAGCATGGAACGGCTGCTCGGTTACGAACGTTCCTTTGCCCTGCACCCGGATGACATACCCTTCGTCAGCCAGCGCCGTTAAGGCGTTTTTGACGGTAATCTTACTGACCTTGTATTCCTCCATGATTTCCTGCTCCGAGGGTACCCGGTCCTTGGGACGGAGCTCGCCGCTCTGTATTTTCTCTTTAATATGCTCTTGGATTTGCTTATACAAAGCATTCTTATGATTCATGTTGCGCAGCCCCTTTTAAATATTTAAAAAGTAATATTTTATAACCAATTGAGTATATAAATTATATATTATCTATATTATAATCCAATTAGTGAAGCGGTTACAATACTTAATATTTAAAAAATGGAAAAAATAGTTTGATTCAAAACAAGCCAAATTCATTCGTAGGGGGCAGATGTTCATGATGAAGAAAGCGCTTAAATTATCGACGGCTGTAATGCTGAGTTCCGCACTTTTTCTGACGGCGTGCAGTGGGGCGGATACGGGAAGCAGCGGCGGAACCGATACGAAGTCGGGCGGGGGGACGAAATTAGTATTTTGGACCTTTAACGAGCTGCACCAGAAGTTTTTCGAGAATATGGCGGCATCCTGGAACAAGTCGCATCCCTCTGAGCCCATCGAGCTGGAGGCTACGACCTTTCCTTATGATGACAACCACAATAAGCTGCTTGTTGCTCTGCAGTCGGGTACAGGGGCGCCGGATATGGCCGATGTGGAAATCAGCAAGATCGGCAACTTCCTGAAGGGTGAGCCGCAGCTGGTGGCGCTGAACGACATCGTCGAGCCGGAGAAAGCGAACCTCGTCATGTCCAGGCTGGACAATTACGCGAAGGGCGGCAAATATTACGGCATTGACTACCACGTAGGCGCGGAGGTTATGTACTACAATAAGGAAATTCTCGATAAAGCCGGTGTGAACGCAGATAACATCAAGACTTGGGACGATTATGACAAGGCCGCCAAGCAGGTGCTTGAAAAAACCGGGAAGCCGATGACAACGGTGGAAACGACGGATCAATGGTCTCTCTGGCCGCTTGTCGTACAGCATGGCTCCGATTTCCTTGATAAGGACGGCAAGGTGATTTTGAATAATAGCGCCAATGTTGAGGTGCTCAGCTTCCTGCAGAAGCTTGTGAAGGAGAAGGTTGCCGTACCTGCACCGGGAGGCTTTCACCATGCGGAGGAGTACTACGGCTTTATGAATAAAGGCGGCGCGGCCTCCCTGTGGATGCCGATGTGGTACATGGGACGGTTCACCGACTACATGCCTGATTTGAAAGGGAAAATCATCATCAAGCCGATGCCGGTCTTCAAGCAGGGGGAAATGCGCTCCTCGGGGATGGGTGGTACGGGAACCGTCATCACGAATCAATCGAAGAGCCAAGAGCTCGCGAAGAAGTTCCTCTCCTATGCCAAGCTTTCCAAGGAAGGCAACATTGAGATTTGGAAGCAGCTGGGCTTTGATCCGATTCGTACCGATGTATGGAACGATCCGGCGTTGAAGGAGGACAACAAATTTACGGCTTACTTCGGCAAAAATTTATTCGATGTGCTGATCGGCGTGAAAAATGAAATTGCTCCTACCAACATTAAAGAGAAAACACCAGCAGTCTCCGATGTTGTGAAAACGAAGACGATCTTCCAGGTCATCAACGATATGAAGGATCCGAAGCAGGTGCTGGACGAAACGGCACAAAGCATTAAGTAAAGGATACGTGCGATAGAAACGCACCAAGCCATGCAAGACCGGCTTTCTCCCGCGAATTCAGGAAGCGGGGAGGAAGCCGGCTCCAAGCTACAAGAAAGGAGCAGTGAACTACTATGGAAGCAGACACCGTCAACGTTTCAGTGAAAGCGAAAAAGCAGAGCCGGCTGTTGAACCCGCTGCTGTATTCGCCCAAGGTGGCTCCTTACGTCTTTGTCCTGCCGTTTGTGCTGTCCTTTTGTATTTTTTTCGCTTATCCGGTGTTCAGCACGATTCAAATGAGCTTTCAGGAGGTGCTGCCGGGCCAGACGCATTATATCGGCATGACCAATTACCAAAACCTGTGGAGCGATTCGTTCTTCACCGCTTTGTTCAACAGCAGCAGGTACACCCTTTGGACGATTCTCGTCTTGATCCCGCTGCCGCTGCTGCTGGCCGTATTTTTAAACTCAAGGCTGATGAAATGGAGCTCCTTCTTCCGTTCCACCTTGTTTATCCCGTCCTTGACCTCTGTCGTCGTAGCGGGGACGATCTTCCGCCTTGTCTTCGGCTCCCTGGACAACTCGGTGATGAATACGTTCCGTCACATGATCGGGCTGCCTACTATCAACTGGCTGGCGGGCTCGTCCACGGCGATGTTCGTTCTGGTTGTATTGGCGACCTGGCGCTATATCGGCGTCAATATTATTTACTTCCTGTCCGCCCTGCAAAGCATCCCTCAGGAGCTGTATGAATCCGCAGCCATCGACGGGGCGAATACGTGGCAAAGATTTTGGCGCATTACGCTGCCGCTCTTGAAGCCGGTCAGCATTTATGTCATAACCATCAGCATTTATGGCGGGTATTCGATGTTTACCGAAAGCTTCATCCTGTGGAATGGCAACCGTTCCCCGAACGATATCGGGCTGACGATGATCGGCCTATTGTACAGGGAAGGCATTGAGAAAAATAATTTGGGCTTCGGCTCGGCTATCGGCATTACGCTGCTGGTGCTTACGATGGTTTTGAATGTCATTCAGCTGAAATTTTTCGGATTGTTCAAAAAGGAGGATTAAGTCATGGACGAGAAACCTTCCAAGCTTCAGAGAGCCATGCTGATTCTTTTATTCGTTCTGCTGGCAGCCATGTGCCTCTTTCCGTTCTACTGCTTGGCTCTGGCTTCCCTGAAGCCTTCCAAGGAGCTGCTGCGCCTGGGTCTGAACGTCAAGCTGCAGCCGGAGCTGCTATCCTTACACAACTATGCGTTTTTGTTTTCCGCTTCTGCCAAAAAGTACCTGGTATGGTACCAGAACAGCGTGCTTATCTCGGTGATTTACACCGCTTGCTGCCTGCTGCTGTCCTCCATGGTCGGGTACGGCCTGGCCATGTACCGTTTCCGCGGACGGAACCTGATCTTCGTCCTGGTGCTTCTCGTGATGATGGTGCCGGTAGAAATTATTATGCTGCCCCTCTATAAGCAAATGATCGCCTTCAAGCTGATCAACACGTTCAGCGGCGTCATTTTACCGTTCGTCGTCGCGCCGCTGCCGATCTTTTTCTTCCGGCAGTACGCTGCAGGCCTGCCTAAGGATTTTCTGGATGCCGGAAGGATCGACGGCTGCTCGGAGTACGGCATCTTTTTCCGGATTATGGTGCCGTTGATGACTCCCGCATTCGGGGCGATGGCAATCCTGCAGGCGTTGGCGAGCTGGAACAGCTTCGTCTGGCCGCTGATTGTGATCAAATCAAGCGAAAAGATGACGCTGCCGATCGGGCTTGCCAGCTTGGTTACCCCCTACGGCAACAACTACGATATATTAATTGCCGGCTCCGTGCTCGCGATTTTGCCGATACTGCTTGTCTTTATTTTCTTCCAGCGCTTCTTTGTATCGGGCTTGACGGTCGGCGGTGTGAAAGGCTAAGCAGGCCGCTCTTTCAACCATTCATTATTTACCTTGCTTATAAACGATCCGTGTTACACGCATGAGGAGAAGGAGACCCCTATGAGAGAAAATCAAATACTACTGAATACACCTACGATTGAGCAGCGTGCCGATCCATGGGTATACAAGCACACGGACGGCTGCTATTACTTTACGGCCTCCGTTCCGGCCTATGACCGGATTGAACTGCGCCGCGCGGCAACGCTTCAAGGGCTGAGGGAATCGGAGCCGGTAACGGCTTGGGTGAAGCATGAAACGGGACCGTTGAGCGCCAATATTTGGGCGCCGGAAATTCATTTTATTGACGGTAAGTGGTATATCTATTTCGCCGCGGCAAGAACGACGGAGACGAATGAAGGCTTGTTCGATCACCGCATGTACGTATTGGAGAACGAATCGGCGAACCCGCTGGAAGGAGCCTGGGTAGAGAAGGGGCAAATCCGTACCCGTTGGGAAAGCTTCGCGCTCGATGCAACGACCTTCGAGCACCGGGGAACCCGTTATCTCGTATGGGCCCAGAAGGACCCCGACATTCCAGGCAACTCGAATCTGTACATTTCGGAGATGAGCAATCCATGGACGCTCCAGGGGGAGCAGGTGCAGCTCTCCACCCCGGAATACGATTGGGAGATCATCGGCTTCAAGGTAAATGAAGGCGCCGCAGTGCTGAAGCGCGACGATCGCATCTTCATTAGCTTCTCTGCCAGCGCGACGGATTTCAATTATTGCATAGGCTTGCTGTCCGCGAGTGAAGACGCGGATCTGCTCGATCCGAAGTCATGGGAAAAGTCGGCGCAGCCTGTATTGACGACCGATGAGGAGCTGGGCCTCTACGGACCCGGACATAACAGCTTTACGAAATCAGAGGACGGCACGCAGGATGTCCTGGTGTTTCACGCCAGAACCTATAAGGACATTCAGGGGGATCCGCTTTACGACCCGAACCGGCATATGTTTGTTCGTCCGCTGCTTTGGAACGCGGATGGTACCCCGAACTTTCGCCAATCCGTTCGTCAGATATAATGGAATGTTATATGTCAATCAAAGCAGCTTTGCCATCCGGCAGAGCTGTTTTTTTGACCACAAAACCGCTGTACGCGGTCGCTCATCTTCGCAAGGCCTCGATAGAGTTTCTTGACAAACGCATGCCACCTGGAAAGTTGGCGCAGCCGATTATCCTTGACTCATCCCGGCAGAACGTCATCTTGCCCGGCAGCTAGGGACAAAGTATAATAAGTTAAGCGCTTTATTCGCGCGTGACAAAAAGAGTGACACCGCTTACAATTAGAAAAATAACAACGCGAGGAGGTTCCCTAACTTGAAAAAGACTTGGTATCACCGGCTGCTCCTATCGTACTTTCCAATCTTGTTCGTCACGGTCGGGATTATCGTCTTTCTGTCCGTATCCATGCTTAGTGAATTCTCTATCAGCGAAACCGAGAAGGCAAACCGTATCTTTGTCAAATATGTAATTGATTCCATGGAAACCTCGTTAAAGGGCGTGGAACGTGTCATTTTGGAGGAAACGGGGAACAGTGACGCCTTTTACCATTTCTTTGAAATGAAGGACACGGATGATGCAGGACTCGTATATTACGAAACCTCGAAGGAAATTCATAAAATACTCGACGACAATCCGCTTCTGCAGTCCGTCTATTTATACCGGGCCAAAGATCAGGAGGTCCTTACGATAAATTCACTGGAGAAGCTGGATACGTTCCCGGATAAAGCTTACGTCCTTCAAGCGCTCCAGCAGCCTGCCGGCTCGGGGTGGTCCGGTGTCCGCTCCTACTCGGGACTTACGCTGCAGCCTCCGGAGCAGGTCATTTCGATGAGCAAGAAAGCGCTGCTGCCGTTCGGCAATCAGGGCATCATTGTGGTGAACGTACGCGTGGATCAGCTGCTGCGCATTGTCGATGAGATGATGAATCCGAGCATCACGTTTATGAATATAGCGGATGCCGAAGGAGCGCAAGTGTATCCTGTTACTTCAGCCAAGCTGACCGGACAGGGGAAGGAAGCCTCCGAGGGCAGTGTCGTGACGAATATTTACTCCAAGCTGATCGGGTGGACCTTCGTCAGCGGGATTCGCGGCGGCCGGATGTTCTCATGGGTTTCTACGATATCCCACATGTGGATCAGTATCGGTGTTTTGACGATATTGTTCAGCCTGATCTATACGGTTTATGTGACCCGGCGCAACTATAAACCGATTGAACGAATTATGCAGCAGATTCATGCCCATCAAAGCCGGAACCAGTTGAAGGGAAGCGACGAATTTTCTTTCATCGGGAAAGTGCTTGAGAATTTGATTGACCAGACCGGCCGGTACGAGAAGCAGTATCAGGAAGATTTGATCGTCCGGCGGAAGCAGTTTTTTCAAGAGCTGATCTCTTCCAGGTCTTCGGTTTCGGAAAAAGCTTGGGCGGAAAATATGCCGCGGTTTAAGCTGCCCGATACGTATACGAATTTGCAGTTTGGCACAGCCGAAATCGATGGATTCGCGGCCTTCCAGACAACGTACAGTGTGACAGATCAAAACCTGCTCAAATTTGCTCTGACGAATGTCGTGCAGGAATTTTCCGATCCTGAATGGCTGACGGTATGGGCCGAATGGATTTCCGAGAAGAGGCTCGCCATATTGTTTATAGTCAACGCGCCGGCGTTGAACGAGCAGCAGAACACGATGGAGCTGCTGGATCGCTTCCGCATCTGGGTGGCCGTAAACTTGAAGTTTTCCATGACGGTCGGTGTAGGGAGAAATGTGGCCAGCCTGGCGGAGCTGGGGCTCAGCTTTAGTGAGTCGATATCGGCGTTAGAGTATAAAATGTCGCTCGGCAACAATCAGGTCATCTGCTACGAGGAGCTGCGCGGGGTCAAATCCGTTGATTCTCATAAATATTACCAGCGTATGGATGCACTCAGTCAAGATTTCCGCTTGGAAGGCACCGCCTGGCAGCTTCAGGTCGATGAGCTTGTGCATGATCTGGAGCAGGATTTGCTTAAGGAGGTCGAGATCCGTCATTTACTGCAGTACTGGATGCGCATGCTCCAGCGAATGATCGAGCTTTTGCCCGGGGAATATACAGCTTATTGGAATGACAAATTCAGGCAAAGCTTGACCGAAGCCATTGAAACGATAGAAACCGCAGAAGAGCTTCTGCCTATTTTTGCGGATTCGCTTAAGCAGATGCACAAGCATTACCTGGATCTGCGGGAATCCAAAAGCCATCACTCCATGCTAAGCGATATGCGCAAGTATATTGAAGACAATTACGCGAATCCGGATTTATCGTTGAATATGATCAGCGATGAATTCGGCATCAATGCCAAATATGCAAGTCACCTGTTCAAAGAGGCGTACGGGATGAAGTTCGTCGATTTCTTGATGAACCTGCGGATGGAAGAAGCCAAGAAGCTGCTGCTAGCTTCAGACGCGTCTCTGCAGGATATCTCCGAGAAGGTCGGGTATACCCATGCGATTTCCTTCGGCCGGACCTTTAAGAAGGTGGTCGGAGTTACGCCGGGGGATTATCGCAAATACACACAAATCACATAAAAAGGCGAAGGCTCTCGATTCGAATCGGATACGCGGGCCTTTGATTTTTGGCCAGGCCTCGCATTTTTTGCCGTCAAAACAGCCTGTTTAACGCTCTATCTGACAAAAGATTGGTTGCAGGAATTCGGTTGGTCACCCCTCATCAGCCCTTTTTCGGCAATCGGTTTATGCGGGCGAATCATGTTGGTTGACCGTGACTCGGATCAGCCTGTATAACGGAGGTAAGCCCGGCCGGTGCGAACGATCCTGTTCAGCCTATGTGACGGCGGGAGGCATTTCAGTAACTGAATCGGATACACGAAGCGAAGGGGATGAATCTTTTGAAAAAGAAAGCGCCTAAACGTAACGCGGCATCGGTGTTGGCAATTACGACGTCATTCGGTTTATTAGTAGGCTGTGCAAGCAATGGAGAACAAGCGGGAACTTCCGCTGGATCCGCCTCCGGCAGCACGAGCGGCAAGCAAGTAACCTTAAAGGTAGAAGTCTTCGACCGGGGCAATTCGCCGGCGGGTATGACCGTTACAAATAATTTAGTCACCAAATGGGTGCAGGAGCAATTCGGCAATCCTAACAATATCAAGCTTGAATTCATCCCGGTTCCAAGGGCGCAGGAAGTGGATAAGCTGAACGTGCTGATGGCAAGCGGAGATGCGCCGGATATCGTCTTTACCTATGATCCGAACGTTGTGTATAAGTACGTGCAGCAGGGCGGACTGATGGATCTGGGCAAGCTGATTGACGCCAACGGGGCTAACCTGAAAAGCTACCTTGGAGCGGATACGCTCAGCTACGGCAAATTCGACGGTGTGCAGTATGCGATTCCAGCCAAGCGGGTGTATCTCGGCAAATATTCCTCTATGATTCGTCAGGACTGGCTCGACAAGCTGGGGCTTCCGGTTCCTAAATCGACGGATGAAGTGTACAACACATTGAAAGCGTTTAAAGAAAAAAATCCCGGAGGAAGCGGCACCATTCCACTAGGCTTATCTCTGGCACCGGCTTCGATCGAGCCGATCATCTGGCCGTTCATCAAAAAAACGTCCGATGAGGAAAGATATACCTCCATGCAGCTTCTGGGCTCTGGCGATCGTCCGACGCTCATGCCAGGCCATAAAGAGGGCGTCAAATTTTTGAATAAATTGTTTAACGAGGGACTCGTATCTCCGGACTTTGCACTGGATAAAGACAAGAAAAAGCTGCAGCAGGACGTGATGACCGGCAAGGTCGGCATGTACGCAGAGGATGCAGGCCAAAGCTACGGTACGGCACCGGACATCATCGGTATTCTTCAGAAGAATGATGCGAATGCGAAGGTGACTCCGATCGACCCTTACACGAACGAGGAGGGCAAGCACGCGAAGCCGGGCTACCAGCCGGCGGGGATGTACATCATGATTCCGAAAACGAGCCAAAACGGTGAGGCGGCCATTAAATATTTGAACTGGATGGCGCAAAAAGACGTGTTGAACCGGTTGACCAACGGAGACGAAGGCAAGAACTACACGCTTCAGGACGGCATCCCGGTGCTCAAAACGGACGAGGATACGAAAAACCTGCTATACAATGCAGGCGATATGAGACTCGTGTCCAATGGACTTGACCTAGGCGATAAAGATAAAAACTTGAAAGCAATGGCACTCGCTGTCCCTGAAGCTTTGCGTAAGGACGCTGCGATAGCGTACCAGAACGGCCTGGCCGACGGTATTCCGCCGCTCCGCTTCGATCGTCCGATCCAGGCGGAAGTGAAATATGGCAAAGTGCTTCAGGACAAATACGATGAGCTGATCGTGAAAAGCATGATGGCCAAACCGGCTGATTTTGACAAAGCCTATGACGCTGCGTTGAAGGACTATCTGGCAAGCGGCGGCGAGGAAATCAAGAAGGAACGCACCGAAGCCTACAAAGCAATGAAGAAATAAGCTTGCAGCCCTAGACATGAGGCTGGTGAATACACAGCGGAGCGGGTGGAATCGTTCTGAAAGAAGGATCCGCCCGTGCAGCCGTCTTGTATTCACCGGACTCCAAGAAAAGAGGCCGGCGCTTGCGGGCCGCTATAACCCGCAAGCCTTGCCGCCTCGCATAACTGGTTAGGAGGAGGAGTCCCTTTGAGAGGCATGAACACATACCTGAGCCGGTATTGGCAGCTGCGGACACTTATATACATCTGACGATGCCGAGGAATAGATGGAGCATACAATGTAAGAGTTAGCGTACTTCTATGACATA
>NZ_NMQW01000019.1 GCF_002234615.1 Paenibacillus rigui
AGATGGGTATAAGAGCCAGGCTCTTGAGTTTTGAATGACATAGTAACCCTCCTAGGTTTGATGAGACATGGATCACGGTATAGCACTGCTATACAAGTATTATAGCACCGCTATACAAAATTGTCTATATCGGTGCTATACATTTTCTAAAGTGCTGTCCTGCGGTCTGACACAAATCCAAGAGAACTAATGCTCGTATCCTCCAAACATAAAAAAGATCGCCATCCTCTGGAGGCCCAGGTTGGATAGGCGATCTTTTTTACGCATCTTCTAAATTGGGGCTTTGCCTGGAGTTTCCAGGCTCTGTCATCGAATTCCTCATTTTGAATCGGCGTCCGGCCTTTGGATCAAAATGATCTGCATTACGCTTTCCCGAATGAGATCAATGACATCGGGTTGGGGTGGGCGTGCCTTACGAATCTGGGCCGTCACATACAGCCAAGAGGCCGTATTGGCGGAAGCCCAGACCAGATCTGCCGCAGCCTGGGCTGACACAGCCAGTTTGCCTTCGGCGGCGACTTTCTGAACATTTTGCACGAGTGCTTGGTACGAATGATCTGCCGCCTCAATATGGGCGCCCTCTAGCAACCGCCCCATCATCGCCGCATAAATCCGAGGACGGGCTGCCGCGAAGCGGACATAGTCATCCCATCCTTGACGAAGAGCCATCTCTGGAATGGTGGACTCCACTGCGGCAATCTTGCTTTCAAATAACTGTTTGAACGCTTCCACTATAGCTGCACTCAGGAGTCCATCGGCATTACCGAAATGGTGGTAGAGTGTAGGAGCCGTAACCTGCGCGATCGCAGTTACGGCTCGCGTCGAGAATTGGGCTCCGCCCTCCTCTTCGAGTACCTTAAGAGCAGCTGCCAATATTTTATCATATGTGTTCATACGTCCATTATAGCAGTGCTATATGCGTATGTCCATAACGAAGGTTTTACGCCTGTGACCATAATCCCTGTATTGGTGACCAGATGTTCTTCGCCCAGGTCGTGTTGCGCTGGCTTGTTCAGCGTGAAGTCGTTGTCATTCCAAAATCGGTAAAAAAAGAGCGGATCGTCGAAAACTTCGACATTTTCGACTTTGAGTTGAGCTGGGACGATATCGAACAAATTCCCGCGCTCGATACGCGGGAAAGCCTTTTCTTATCCTACCACGACCCGAAATTTCGCCAAGATGCTGGGCACCTTGAGAGTCGATCTGTAAGCCTTGAACGAACCATAAACACATCATCCGTTTATCCTCATCTATTTAAGAAAGGACAGGGCGGGCACCTCTGTCCTTTCTTTACTTGAATAGCAAATTTTAACCGCTAATCCCAAACTCATTACAACACCTGCGCAATCTCCCACAAGTGCCCGTCCGGATCGGCAAAACAAGCCGTCCTCCGCCCCCAGGGGCGCGTTGTCGGTCCATTCAATAACTTAACGCCTCGCACTTCCAGTTCATCGCATACCCGGTCAATGTCTGACACTTGAATCGTGAACTGAAACCGCGCGCCATCTCCTCCGCGACCAACCTGCGCCGGCTTAATCAACTCGTGGGCATTGGATTGATTTAACAGATTGATGCTTGTATTGCCATAATCGAACACCGTGCAGCTTTCATCTTCATATATAATCTCAAGTTTGAACGTCTCTTGGTAGAATGCCTTCGACCTATGCAAATCTTCCACAAACAATGTGATTTCGGTAATTTTGTTCACCCAGTCAGTTGTCGCCATTCGCCCTCGACCCCATTTTCAATTTTTTACAATCATATTTTGATAATATGAATTGCCCGTACCGTTGTCAAACCTAAAAGGAGCCTGTGCTCGTCGCATACGAGCCTGCGCCTATTGCGGTTGAACGCTATGATACACGCCGCTAGCAGAAAGAGGCGACCGTACGAACACGGCAGCCTCGTGGCAAAGCTATTGTATTTTTTCGAGAATGAAATCAATCCTCTCTAAAAGAGGCCTCCAAGGCACCCGTATCTTCAAAGCCCCGAAAATACTTTATTTTACCGTCTTCCACCTCGCAAACCACCGCCCAGTAACTTTCGAAAATTTTACCGGTAGGCCGAATCCGATGTTTAAAGCTTCCCCAAGCCAAAGCAGTGGTTTCATCAGCGAGGATCTTATGGATCACAAATTCCTGGGTATCGAGATCTTTCTGGAACTTAGACAATAACGTCCTTACGCCCTCTATCCCATAATAGGTTCCATAAAAGTAATGTCTGTCGGCCTCCTTCTCGAATGCCGCGATAAACTTAGCATCCTGGTGCACATAATCAAGAGCTTTATCTATATCCGCTAAGCTTTGAAAATACTGCTGCAAAACTTGATCAGGTTTCATATCGCATCGGCCTCCTTTTTTAGAAATGTAACATGGGTCGGCAGCTTCACGTCGTATTCGTCAATGCCTAAAACTTATTGTATGGCTTTAAGCTGGCTCGAAATGATCCCCAGGTGTATGGCCTCGTGCATTAGCGCGAAATTGAACAACTCCCCGGAGCTCAAGAATTGGAACGGGCCCATAATAAACGGCGATTGCAGATTCATGTCCAGCATTTCGGGCGTCAGCTCGGAGAGGCGGGATAGCTGCGCCATTAACATTTCGGTCAGCTCTTCCTTCGAAGGCGGAACAACCGTCCACTCCGCAGGTTTCGTTCCGGAACCAAACAGCGCTTCATATTGAGATGGAATTGCACTAGGAAATCCGAAGGATAAAGTCAAGTATTTATCCATCCAATTCACCATATGACCCACATTCCAACGAATCGTGTTATTGAAGCCTTTCGATTCAATATCGAATTGATCCTCCGAAATGCCCTGAAGCTGCCCGATCACGATTTGACGCAAAACTTTTCCAGTAGTGATAATCGAATTGGCCATGATTATAACGCCTCCTAATGAAATGGTTGTAAGTGTTTCGCTTTCATATCCAAAGTGTACCTTTCTCCTACCAAAGCAACAATCACGAGAATCCGATGCAAATGATCGGTTTTAGTAATGATTGAATAAGGGGTTGGGATAAATTGGATTTCCCTTTATAATGATGAGCGGAGATCGTTTATTCAAAGGGGGAGTGGAGCATGGAATTTAGACAGCTTGAGTATTTTGCCGCCATCTGTAAGGAGATGCATTTCTCTAGGGCCGCCGAGAACCTATGCACGACACAGTCGAATCTGAGTCAGCAGATCAAGTTTTTGGAAAACGAGCTCGGGATGCCTCTGTTCGATCGCATTGGCAAACGGATCGCGTTAACGGATGCGGGTAAGATTTTGCTGGAACAATGTCATATCATCTTCGAACGGGTCGACTATATTAAGGGAGCGATAACAGACCTGAAGCACATGGAAGGCGGCAGACTGGACATCGGGATTCTTCCTGGAGACGGAGATTTACTTTTTGATGCACTGTTGATCAATTTCCACCGCGCACATCCCAAGCTCTCCATACGCGTTACGGAAACCGTTGATGTATATCAACAAGTTGTCAACGGCACAAGGGATCTTGGAGTTACCATTGTGCCTGAGAATCCGGATGATCGCATCTCGATCATCCATTTGTTCCACGAGGAGTTTGCCTTGGCCATCCATTCCGATCACCCCTTTGCGAAGTCAAAGGCGATCCCCTTTGAACAATTACAGCAGCTAAAGATGGTCATGTTCGGTCCGGAGCATCAGATTACGAAGGTTATTGATTCTTGCTGCAAAGAAAAAGGAATTGCCCTAGACAATTCCATTGAAACCTCTACATTATCGACGCTTCTGTCCTTAGTCGAACAAGGGATAGGAGCGGCGATACTTCCGAGGCTGCTGCTTGATTACCTGAAACGTGATCATATTTCAGCCGTAACGCTGCTCCATCCTACACCAAGCCAGGATATTTGCATCCTGTACCGAACGGACAAATTTATGGGGCAAGCTGCAAAAACCTTTATAAGCGAATTGCAGTCTTTCATTCGAAATGTAACGGAGCTTTCCGCTCGGTCATCGGGATAAACCTGAATCAGTCTGACAAAGCATGTTCTTGCCGGATGCCTTCTTTTCCTGCCTCCTGTCTTATCCATGAAAATAATAATAATGAGGCCATGACTGCAATTGTCACCCAGGTCGTCCCGAACCACGAAATGGATGACAAGGATATCCGATCCACGGCGACGCCGCCGATTCCTGCTCCTGCTGCCATCGATAATTGCATCGTAGATTGGTTGAGCCCGAGCATGACTCCTGAATAATTCGGCTCAATCCGGATCAAATTATATTGCTGCGTAGGACCCGACGACCATGCTGCAAATGACCATAATACAAGGACGGCGGCAACGATGACCCAAGAACTCGTTAGAGCGACGGCAGCAGACAGCAGCAAAAATGCGACAATGTGCAGGAGCATCCCACCGATTAACGTGAAGGAAACTCCCCATCGATCTGTACTGTAGCCGCCGAATTTGGAACCGATCAAGCTCGCCACGCCGAACGCCAGCAAGACTCCGCTGAGCACTTCTTCATGTAAGCCTGCAACCTTGAGTAGATAAGGTGAAATGTAGGTATACGCTATAGAGTAGCCGCCAAGCCAAAAGAAAGTGATCGAGAGTCCAAGAGCCACTTTTCTGTTTTTGAGAAGAGCAAGCTGCTTAGACAAAGGTACAGGGGCATCCCCTTTTACCCGCGGGATCGTTCTATATAGAACAAAGATGGCCAGAAGACCTATTATGGCAATGAAACCGAACACTGATTTCCAGCCGAATGCCGTAGCAATCATGCGTCCGAGAGGAACCCCGATAATTAATGATGTAGTAAATCCCATCACTACCGTTGCAATCGAGCTGGCCTTTTTCCCTTCGGGCGCAATTTTCGCTGCTATATCCAAGGCGGTTACAACAACCATTCCTGCGCCTAAAGCCATCAACACGCGCGCAAGCACAAAAAGCCCGAAGCCCGGCAGTACAAAAGACAACAGGTTGGCAAACACGAAAATGCCCAGCGCGCCAACGAGCAGCTTTTGCCTCTCGATTTTTGCCGTCAAAGCCATGAATACAGGGGTGCAAATAGCATAGACAATGGAAAAAATGGTCACAAGCTGCCCGGCCGAAGTAATGGAGATCCCCAGCGTATCCGAGATTTTGTCTAAAATACCTGAAATGACATACTCGGATGTCCCGACTAAAAAACTGACGATCGCCAAAAAATAAATCTTCCAAATGCTCGACTTCAAATTTCACCACTCCTAAATTTTATCACATCTATATATAATGAATTATCGATTTGTTATGCATTATAAATCTAAATATTTAAATATGTCGATTTATAGGCTTGAAAACAAACCGAATCCTTAGAAAAGAATTCAGCTTGTTGTTTTATTACATTTCGTTATTGAAAAATGCACCGATTTCGCGTATCGCTTCCTCGTTTCTTTTGAAGTACGTATACTTACCGATTCGTTCCGACGTGATCAGACCTGCCCGCTGGAGTATCGATAAATATTGGGAAGCTGTGGACTGTGTCATCTTCAGCGTATCCGTGACTTGACCAACACATACCCCGATTTTCCTCATATCAATCCCTTCATGGGGCGTAAAATGCTTTTCAGGATCTTTCAACCAATGCAAAATTTGCAATCTCGACTCGTTGGACAGTGCTTTAAAAACTTCAATCGGCTCCATACACATTATCATATCGCAAATCATCGATGTGTCAAGTCTCATGTTTACCAATTACAGGTTAAATAGAATAAATCTATTAGACAGGATGAAGAAGCCAATGGTAAATTTAGGCGTATACCGCACTTATCCTATAGAATTAATGCAAATTAATCACCACAATCCATGAGCGGCCGGTTATAAAGCAGGCTACTAACAAACGAAGGCGGTGACAGCATGGAGCTCCACTGGAAACGCAATCTTTATGTATTATGGCTGGGCTTGTTTTTTAACCACATGGCGTATACCCTTTCGGTACCGTTTTTCCCTATTTTTCTACAAAATGATCTGGGCATTCAGAACGGACTGGAAGCCTGGTCAGGCGTTTCCATTTCAATCAGCTTTCTGATTAGCGGCTTATGTGCACCCTTCTGGGGGTCGCTCGCCGATAAATATGGCAAGAAGCCTATGCTTATTCGCTCAGGTATAGGCTTAGCTATGGCGCACTTCGCCAATTATTTCGTTCATGATCCTTATATGTTTATTCTTGTCCGGATTTTTCAAGGCTTTATGGCAGGCTTCAGCCCTGCTTCTATCGCTTTGGTTGGCACCAATACACCGGAGAAGCATGTCGGTTATGCATTGGGCGTCATCTCGACTTCAGCTGCTGCAGGGGGCATTCTTGGACCGCTCGCCGGGGGCGTGCTGAGTCATTGGATGGGGCTGCGGGAATGCTTCGTGGCATCCGGGCTGATTACGTTAGTTTCCGCCTTCATCGTTCTGGCAGGTGTTAAAGAGGTGCACGTGCAACAGACCGGGGAACGTCCCAGTGTCCTTAAAGATCTTAAGCAAGCCTCCGTTAACCCGAGATTAATACGGATCTATGGGCTCATCTTATTAGTCTCAACTTCGGTCATGATTCTGGAGCCGCTCCTGACAATCTATGTGGTGCAAATCGGCGGCAGTATAAACAACGCTTCGCTCAGCTCGGGCATTGTTTTCTCAGCGGTTGGCATTGCTACGGTCATTATGGGTCCCCGCTGGGGTAAGATAGGCGGTCGAATCGGGTATGACAAAACGCTCTTCATCGGGCTATTAGGCGGAGGCATCGGAAATCTGCTGCAGCTCGTCGTTCATCATCTTGTCGGCTTTGGCATCCTGCGGTTCAGCTATGGGCTGTTTTTTGCTGCCGTGTATCCGGCTTTGAATGCGCTCATCATTAAATATGCGGACGCTGATTTCCGCGGCAGGGCCGTCAGCCTGAGTCAATCTGCAAGTCAGTTCGGCATCGTGGCAGGCCCGCTGCTCGGTGGTATTCTCGGCGGATGGATCGGCATTCAATTCGTCTTTCTGCTTACAGGGCTGACGCTGCTTGGAGCAGCCTGGACCTTAAAAGTCGCCGGCTTGAAGCAAGCTGACCGGACGCTAAGCGGATAGCCTGCTATCGTTTCTTGTTAATCCCAAGAAGGAACATTGGTAAACCGAATCCGGCGCTGGCCTGTATGTCCCCCGTTTGCTGGGCTAGAATTCCGCGATGATCCTATAAAAGGGCAGCAGCACTGCGGAAGGTATTGCTATCGAGTGCACTCTATACTTTATCATTTTACTTGTCGGTAATGATTCCCATTATAGGAGGAATGTAATAATGCGTGTTTTTGTCACCGGAGCAACCGGATTCGTCGGATCTGCCGTTGTGCCCGAGCTCCTCGCTGCAGGGCATCAGGTCGTCGGGCTTGCCCGCTCGGATGAGGGGGCCGCAGCGTTGAAAGCCGCTGGAGCCGACGTACATCGAGGTACCTTGAATGACCTCGACAGCCTGCAAAATGGAGCCGCCGCTGCGGACGGCGTCATCCATCTTGCCTTCATTCATAACTTCTCGGACTATGCTGCAGCAGCCGAAACCGATAGACAAGCGATCGAGGCGATCGGAGCCGCGCTCCAGGGCTCCAACAAACCATTCGTTGTCACCGCGGGGACGCTCATGCTTTCGCCGGGACGTCTCGGGACGGAAGAAGACACCCTGCCCCCGAACACACTGCGGCATTCCGAAAAAACTGCGATTGGGCTGGTTGAGCGTGGGGTGCGGTCCTCAATCGTCCGCCTCGCACCATCCGTGCACGGCCCCGGCGATCATGGCTTCGTCCCGGAGCTGATTCGCATTGCCCGTGACAAAGGCGTCTCCGCCTACATCGGCGACGGGTCCAACCGCTGGCCGGCGGTGCATCGCATCGATGCCGCCCGCTTGTTCCGGCTGGCGGTGGAGGCGGCCCCGGCCGGCTCACGGCTGCACGGTGTCGGCGATGAGGGTGTGCCATTCCGCGACATCGCCGGCGTCATCGGCCGCCACCTGAACCTGCCGGTGGCCAGCATTTCACACGAAGAGGCATCAGCCCACTTCGGCTGGATCGGCGCCTTCGCGTCGGCCGATAACCCTGCGTCGAGTGCAAAGACGCAGGACCTCCTGGGCTGGAAGCCGGTGCACCCCACTCTGATCCAGGACCTCGAAGAAGGTCACTACTTCAACGGTTGAACTACCAAAACATGTGATACAGGGGCGATTCTCCGGCACTTGCCGGGGAGTCGCCTTTTCCGTATCAAGCTAATTGTAACTAGTTGTGAATGGACATCCGCACAACACCCCGTACTATGTTCAGAATATTTACGACCAATGGCCTCTTATTGACGCTCAGGAGTAAGCTTACATGACATGTAAATTATTGTTGCCCTATGAATAAAAATAAGGTAAAACTAATATATATTTGCCATTTTGAAACTATTCCATGACTGATAAAGGTGGTTGAATGAATTGACTTTGCAAGTAGATCATGAAACAAAGGCAAAGGAATATATACACTCCGTATACGAAACTGTAGTAAAGCGCAATCCTCATGAGAGCGAATTCCATCAAGCGGTAAAAGAAATTTTGGAGTCGCTGACTCCTGTTTTTGCTAAGCATCCGAAATACATGCAGCATGGAATTCTGGAGCGTCTTGTGGAGCCGGAGCGTCTCATTACTTTCCGTGTGCCATGGGTGGACGATCAAGGAATCCCTCGCGTCAACCGCGGCTTCCGTGTGCAATTCAACAGTGCCATCGGGCCGTATAAAGGCGGACTGCGGTTCCATCCTTCCGTGAATGCGAGCATTATCAAGTTTCTTGGCTTCGAGCAGACGTTCAAGAACTCTCTAACGGGCCAGCCCATCGGCGGTGGTAAAGGCGGCTCCGACTTCGATCCCAAGGGCAAATCCGACAACGAAATCATGCGCTTTACGCAAAGCTTCATGACCGAGCTGTACAAGTATATCGGACAAGACACCGACGTACCGGCAGGGGATATCGGCGTTGGCGCACGAGAGATCGGCTATATGTTCGGTCAATATAAACGAATCCGCGGCGCTTATGAAGCGGGCGTCTTGACCGGCAAAGGCATCATCTACGGCGGCAGTCTGGCTCGTACGGAAGCTACTGGCTATGGCTGCGTATATTTCGTCAACGAAATGCTCCAGTCCCAAAGTCTTGGCTTCGAGGGCAGTACTGTTGTCGTGTCCGGCTCCGGCAACGTAGCTATTTATTCCATGCAAAAAGCGATGCAATTAGGTGCCAAGGTCGTTGCTTGCAGCGATTCCAATGGCTACATTTACGATAAGAACGGCATTCACCTGGATACGGTTCGCCGCTTGAAGGAAGTCGAGAGAAAGCGGATCAGCGAGTACGTGAAGGAGCACCCGCATGCGACGTATCACGAGGGCTGCAACGGCATCTGGACGATTCCATGCGACATTGCACTCCCGAGCGCTACACAGAATGAGATTAACGAGGAGTCCGCGAAAATTCTTGTACGCAACGGAGTAAAGGCTGTTGGCGAAGGTGCCAACATGCCGTCCACGCTGGAGGCGATCGATGTATTCTTGAAGGCGGGTGTTCTGTTCGGGCCGGCTAAAGCAGCCAATGCTGGCGGTGTTGCGGTATCCGCATTAGAAATGTCCCAGAACAGCATGAGGTACTCGTGGCACTTCCACGAGGTAGACGATAAGCTTCATACAATCATGAAAAATATTTACAAGAGCTCCGTCCAGGCGGCAGAGGAGTACGGCCAGCCAGGAAACCTTGTTGTCGGAGCCAACATCGCCGGCTTTATTAAAGTAGCCGATGCGATGATTGCACAAGGTGTAATCTAAGAGTCCCTATCGATTCAACAAAACAAAAACAGAAACTTGCAAATGGGGGGCAGCCCCTGATATTTGCAAGTTTTTCTTTTTCTCGAAACTTCACAACAGCTACGTTCCTGGGAAGCCATTTTAAAAAAGGCTATGTCACCTCCTGATGTTGATTTGTACGGTAAAAAAAACGCCTCGTTGAAGAGGCGGCTTATTGGGCTATCGTACCCGTTAGGTCTTTTTTTAAACGTCACTTATTTATGACTGAGTTGTTCCGCCAAACCGATTAGAAGTCCTTCATGTCCACGAATGTAGCAGAGCCGATACGAGTCCCCGTACTGAACCACTTCGCCAACGAGCTGAGCACCACGCTTAGTGAGTCTGGATACCATTTCGTCAATGTCTTCAACAGTGAACATAACGCGTAGATAACCGAGGGCATTTACAGGAGCCGTTCGGTGATCTGATATAGTAGGCGGGGTGAGAAATCGCGAAAGTTCAAGTCGACTGTGGCCATCTGGGGTAACCATCATGGCAATCTCTACACACTGTGAACCCAGCCCGGTTACGCGACCAGCCCATTCACCTTCGACAGTAGCTCTCCCTTCGAGCTTCAAGCCAATCTCCTCGAAGAAAGAGATTGCGTCATCAAGGGATTCTACAACAATGCCCACATTGTCCATTCTTAGCAATTTGTTTTTTGCCATAGTTTTATCTCCTTAGGTGTACAAATTTATTACCAGATTATCTTCATACTTATTCTATCAAAAATTACTAACTGCTTCCAAAATGGTAGCGTTGACGTTAAACCTCACCAGTACTGGATTTTACAGCGTACTTCCCAAATCGCACACCAGAATGGTTTTTGCAATGCGGGCAAACGAGTCCCTCTGAATGCTTCTGCTCTTGAATTTCATCAATCGTTCGAACTGGAACCGCCATACCCTTGGTTCGGGACACATATATCAAATATCAACAACAAAGTTTAGCATAGCCTTAAAAAAAGAGACCCGCAGCAACGGGCCGCAGGTCTAAGGTTTATATATTAAAAAGGGGGTCGACTTTTATTATAGGCATGTTTCATTAATACAAGATGAAAAACACATTTCATTTGTGTTACAAATTTTCTCAAAAGAGAACCAGCGACGCACCCTTCGCTTCCCTTCCATCTCAGCATGAAGCGTGAGCCCAGCAAAATTTGTATCCGAAGCCGCGGACGGTCACAATATATCTCGGCGAATCCGGCTCCTCCTCAATCTTCTTGCGCAGATTGCGGATATGTACCATAACGGTGCGCAGATCGCTGTCTTTCTCCCAGCCCCACACCTGCTCGTACAGCTGCTCGACGCTGAACACCTGATTCGGGCGCTCCGCCATGAACAGCAGCAGCTGCCTTTCCTTCGCATACAAGGCCAGCGGACTCCCCGCAATCTTCACCTCCAGGCTGTCCGGATGGATCTCCATGCGGTTATCGCGCCAAATGCGGTTCGAGGGCTTCTGCGTCTCCGCCCCCATCTGAAACCTGCGCAGCTGCGCACGGACACGGGCTACGACCACACTCGGCTCGAACGGCTTCGTAATGTAGTCATCACCTCCGAGCTTCAAGCCCTCGATGACCTCCTGCGGCTCTTTCTTGCAGCTGATAAAAATAATCGGAATCGTCGACATCCCCCGAATCCGTCCCGCCAGCTCCAAGCCGGTTCCATCCGGCAAAAGAATATCGGTCAACAACAGATCCGGCACGTTCTTTTTAAACATGGAAAATGCGGCGGCGGTGTCTGAAGCCACCTCGACGTCCAAGCCGTCCATCCGCAAATAGATGACGAGAATATCGGCAATATCCTCGTCATCTTCAACGAGCAGCACTCGCTCCCCCATGGTCCTCCTCCTTCTCACTGAATTCCCTGCCGCTCACGACAGGTAAGGTGAAATAGACGCGGCATCCCGAGCCCGGTATGTTCTCCGCTCCGATGCGTCCCTGATGGTAGTGGACAATTTCCTTGCAGATCGACAAGCCTAATCCCGTCCCCTTGACGGCGCGTCTGGACTCCTTGGATCGGTAAAACCGGTCGAATACCGATTCCAGCTCCTGCTCGGGAATCCCCCGCCCATTGTCACATACACTAATGACTGCCTCGACAGCACCTGAGACGGTGCCGGGGACGATGTCGACCCGCATTTCGATGCGGCCATCCTCGGGGATGAACTTTTTGGCATTCCACAATATGTTCAGCACGACCTGCTCCATACGAATCGGGTCCATTCTCGCCACGTAAGAGCTTGACCCATCCGGAAGCGTACTGCCTTCTAGCCATACGAATTGCGAAGCACGCTCCAGCATATCGAGCTCATACCTGCGAAACAGCTGCTGGAAAAAGGGGACAACCTCCATCGGTTTATAATGAAACTGGATTTGCCCGGTCTCGAGCTTAGTCAGCTCCGTCAAGTCTTCGATTAACCGTTCCAGCACCTGTGACCGGTCGTAAATCCGCTTTGCATATTTAGCGTAATCGTCCTGAATCACCCCTTCCACCATCGCGATGGAATACCCTCGAATGGCGGTGATCGGCGTACCCAGCTCATGGGAAATATCCGATAGCAGCTGGCGGCGGAATTGTTCGATGCGGGACAGCTTCTCGTTGAGGTGAAACAGCTCGTCATGAGACTTCTGCAGCGCAAGTGTTCTGGCTTGAATCTTGTGCTCAAGCGTGTCGTTATGCACCTTCAGCTCCTTGGACAGCCTCTCAGCCTCCCGCGCCGTACGGGCGAACTTCAATGCCAAATGAACGGATTGCGTAAACAAGAAAAACAAGAGGCCGTAAGGCAAATAAATACCACTTCGAATAAAATGGTTAAAAAATAAAATGTCGGCCAAAATGGCAGCCGCAAAGCAAACGAACCCCAGCATATTCACGAGCGATTCTCGCGTCCGGGCGAAGATCGACCGAATATAGACGAAGACCAGAAACATCAGCACGGGGACCACAACGAACAAGTGGTAAAACAGCATCAAGTACGTATATACCCGTGCAGGCGCAACCAGCACGAATACGGTAAGCAGCAGATGAATGGCCATGGAAGCACGGACGATAACCGGGTGCTGCCGGTCCCAATATTCGCGGTACACGAACTGCAGCAGCATCTGCATGCCGACAAAGGCGGAGATATATTCCACCTTGACCGCGGCCTCCCATGAAATGCCTGGGAACACGTAGAGGCCGACCTCCTCCCCCAACACAGAGGTTCGGGCGACAACGGCCAAACACAGCAGCCCGAAGTATAACGAGCTTCGGTCCTTTTTCCGCGCGGCATATAAGCCCAGATGGTACAAGCCCATAATCAGCAGGCTGCCGATAATAAATGCCTCCAGACCGAAGCGGATCGTCCGCTCCCGCCCGATTTGTTCCGTACTGCCCAGATGAATCGGCTCCCAAATACCGCCTTTGCGTTGAACAAAATTCGACACCTGCATGACGAGCTCATTGCTTCCCGGCTTCGGCTGAAAGCTGACCACCTTGGGAAGGTTGTACGGAACCATTGTGGACAGCGAGCGGCCGACCGTCCCATTGGAAGCCAGCGGCTTGCCGTTCACCCACAGCTTGTACGACGTGGCGACACCGCGCACATACAGTGATAAAGGCGGGAGATCCGCCCCCTCCGGAAGCAGCAGACGCACTCGGTACGTTCCGTAGCCTTGGTTGGACAACGCCTCCCCTTCATGGAAGGCGGTACTCCAGACCGCAGGCACCTGAACCCGCAGAGGGGCTTGCTCCTGCAGCCCTCTATCGATTTGTTCAGGCGTCAGCAGCTGTCCCCAATACAGGTCCCAGCTTCCCCCCAAGGATACTGTGGATTGGGTCAAATCCCATCCGGTCAAATCCAGGACGGCGCCCGCGTCACCGGTCCCTTCTTCAGCAAAAGCCCGAGGCCAACTCCATAGGTTCAAGCACAGCAGCAGGCCTAACCAGAGCCATCCGATCTTTCTCATCCCGTCCATTCCCCTCAAGCATGACTTCCTTCAGAGTAACACTAAAGCCGTCGCGGCTACAACGTTTTTTGCCGCCCAAAAGACAAGGCAGAACAGGGCGAATCTACCTTTCGCCTGTCCTGCCCTGCTCCGTCCGGAGCCTGCTCGCTCCAGCTTGATGCCGCTTCTATCTGTGCAGTGATTCCAGCAGCATATAGATCATTTTGGCCGCCTCGGCGCGGGTTACGGAGGCCTGTGGACGGAATGAGCCGTCCGGATACCCCGTCACAATGCCGCTTGCGGCGATTTTATGGACTGCATCCAGAGCCCAGCCTGGAATGTCTTTACCATCCGAGAACTGGGCCGCATCCCCGCTGCCTTGAGCGGCGGCATCCGGTCCCAGCTCCAATGCGCGGGAGAGAATCACGGTGAGCTCCGCGCGTGTCAGCTCTTGACTCGGCTTAAACCATGCGGCGCCCTTTTCCTGATAGCCCTGGATGACGCCTGCCTGAACGGCTTGTGCTATCGCATCTTTAGCCCAGGCCGGCAGCGTATCGCGGTCCGCGAAAGCATCCGGCTGCCCGCCGGCGGGCAGGACCAGCGCATCCGAGATCAGCTTGACCAGCTGTGCCCGGGTAACGGGCTGATCCGGCCGGAACGTCCGGTCCTCAAAGCCGTGAACGACGTTCAGCCCGACCAAACGGTCTACATACATGGACGCCCAATGTCCGTTCATATCGGAGAAGCTAGGCTGCTCCGCAGGGAACACCGCAATCAGACCGAAGTGATTCACATCCACGGTTATCGTTCCGTTCGCATCCGCGGTCCCCCCGATATATATCCATCTGGCTTGCTTCTTGTTGTAGTAATATATTGCAGGCTTCAAGCCCGTACCGATGCGCGAAGTGTCATACGAGATGCTCAGCTTCATCGGCTTGTTCAGATTCGTCCCCGTGCTGCTCGTAAATTCCACGATCGGCCCAAGATTCGTTTTTCCTGCGAAGGAGGGGGCATCCGCTTCCTTCACGAGCGACGCTTTGACGGTGCCGTCTTTCTGCAGAGCGCCCGCAGGAATCGTTATCGTTGCCTTGGCCGGAAGCTCCAGTACGCCTCCCACCGCAGCCAAAAATCCCTTCTCTACGCTCGTTACTTCGGACGCCGAGCCCGTCCCCGTTCCCTCGGAAGCCGCAGCGGTTCCTGTGGACGAGGAGCCGCTATGCTTGCCGCGTCCACTGCCCTGAGACGCCGGGTTGACAGTCACGGACACCGCAGCCGTATACACGCTGTTCGTTACCGTGATGACCGTTTGGCCTGCTTGCTTAGCCTGGACCAGGCCGTCCGCCGTCACCGTCGCCACGGACGCATCGCTGCTCCGGTACGCGGTGCCATAAACAGCGGACGTCACGTCCTTCTCCGTGCCGTCGGACAGCTGCGCTTTCACTGCAAGCTGCTGCGTTGCCACACCGCCCAGCTGCAGCTGCACCGTTGCCGGCACCGCCGTGATGCCCGTCACCTTGACGGATGCGGGCGGCACGTCCGCTCCCGCAACTGTCACGTTCACCTCAGCCTGGTACACGCTGTTTGTTGCCGTGATGACGGCTTGTCCCGCCTGCTTCGCCCGGATCAGGCCATCGGCCGTCACCGTCGCCACGGACGCATCGCTGCTCTCGTACGCGGTGCCATAGACAGCGGACGTCACGTCCTTCTCCGCGCCGTCGGACAGCTGCGCCTTGACGGTTAGCTGCTGCTGTGTAATCGCGCCGCCCAGCTGCAGCTGCACCGTTGCCGGCACCGCCGTGATGCCCGTCACCTGAGGGGCGTTCGCAGCTGCAACCGTGACCTGCACCGCTGCCGTGGAGCTGCCGTTAGCAATCGTAACGGTCGTCTGCCCCTCCTGCTTCGCCTCGATGAGCCCGTCGGCAGTGACCGTCGCTACGGACGTATTGCCGCTGCTGTAGATGGTCCCGGAGGCGGCGGAGGTGACATCCCGTGTCGTGCCGTCGGCAAGATGCTCCGTAACGGCAAGCTGACGGCTGACGGTACCGCCAAGCTGCAGGCTGACCACCCCGGGTGCTGCGCTGATCCCGGTTTTGTATTCGATAGCAGCCTCAGCCAAGCTGTCGCTGTACCAATTCGGGTACACACTGAAGGTGTACGTGCCCGGCGCCGGATTCGTCCATCCGGCCTGTGCGCTTACGGTGATTTCCATCGCACCGAGCAACGGGATGTCCTGCGGCACGGCTACGGTCAGCGTATGCGAGAAGCTTATATATTTCACTGCCTTTGCCGGAACTCCGTTCACAAGTACCAGATTCGGATCTATCGTGGCCGTCATGCTCATCGGGTCAACAACGGCAGGCACTTGAAGCTGCGAAGGAAGCGTGAAGGCAACGTAATCCCCGTTAGCGGCAGCTAACGGCACGTTAGGCTTGAGAGTGAACGTATAAGCGGCGTTCGCCTCGCCTGCCCAAGTGGAGGCCGGCGTTACGCCAAACTGCTGCACCTTCGAAGGCGCAATCAGCAGCGGGACCGTATTCGGCTTAACCGTCTGCGAGGTCATCACCTGGATCGGGTACTGCCCATAATGCCCGGCGAACTTGTTCGGCAAGTAGAAAATAATCGAGTAGTCCGGTGCCAAATAATAATTCGCAGGCAGCACGAATTGCAGCTTGTTGTCTGCGGGTCTGGATAGGGAAGACGGGTGAAGAATGTCCATGGCTTCTACCATTCCCGGTTCAATCTGTACATCCGCGGTTGAAACGGCGGGATCGCTCAGCACCGTTCCCTCGGGACTGACGATTGTTACCGTATCGCCCCCTTTTAGAATCGTCGGGCTGGTGAACCTGAACCGCAAGCGGCCGTCACTGTCAACTTCGACATAGCCTTCATCCGATGACGGGTTATCCGCAAGCGACCCGCCATCCGCAGGAACAATCCCGATTCGGCCCGTCGCGGAAAGCGGATCGACGCTGGTTGCCAGCTCGAACGAATAGTACCCTTTTGTGGACGGGTTCAGGAGCATCGCCGAGGCCAGGATACGAATCATGGCATTCGCATAGCTTGGCAGCAGCTGGCTAGGCTGAAGCACGAGCTGGTCTCCGTTGACGGTCACGGATGCCACGGACACCCCGTCTATTTGCACATCCGACGGAGTGATTGCCGCAGGTAAGCTGATCTCGGCAGGAAATTTCAGCGTGATCAGATCCGTCGTATGGATCGGCTGCATCACCGTAAATCCGAAAAGGTAAGCGGTATGGGCCGAGGCCGCATACGTATCCGCATCCGGCCGGAAGTTCATCACGCTGCGGAAGTAAATATTACTTTGCGCGGCTAACGCAGCATCGTTCGAAGCCGTGCTGATCGCGTAGTCTTCAGGGCCGGCTTCTTTGCGATGATAGTCCGGCGTAATAAGAAAGCCGGACAGCTTGATATCCACCGCCGCCCCGGCAGCTACCGGCTGGTTCAGAGGAAACGATAGCATCGGATGCCCGTCCGCCGACCATTCGGTAGTCACACTGCCGAATAGGCTGAGCGGCGAACCGTTCACCGTGGAAACGATGCTGCCGGCCGGCACCGTCTGACCGGTAGTCCATAAGCCGTAAAAATTCGGGTTCCCGGTGAAATTGTACTGGTAAGGCAGCACAATATGAATCGAGTCTCCGGCAGCCAGACTATCCTGCGCTGTGAAGGAGTAATGATAAACCGGTTTTTCTACTGAATAATTGTCTGGGCCGAGATAATAGCCGCTGTACAACGGCGGCGCTTCCGTTGTCACCTGGAAGCTCGAAAAGGCTGCCCCCGCGCCATGCACCTTTGCAGGAACGCTCCAGCTCCAGACCGTCGCCAGAAGCGACACCAACAGCGTATATACCAACACGAGACGTATACGCGCCCAACTTTGAACCTGCCCATCAGATAACATGTGGATCCTCCCTCTGAAATTGAACGATTTGCTATTAATCTATCAGCCTCAGTTTAAAACTGGTTTAAAAAACCGGATAAACCTTCAGCTTTCGACGGGTTCAGTCAAAATAATGCTGTCCTTCAGCGCCCCCGGCTTCTATGCGGTTCAGCCTCCAACACATGCAAAAACCGGGCCCCTGTGATCAGGAACCCGGCTACGTCTAGCGGCCATCTATCTTATGAGCAGCACCCTATACCCTCAGGCTGTGGTGTGCACAGCGCTCGTCCATCCATGCCGCAGAGGCAACGACATCGTCCAGCGCCCGCAGCTCCAGCACGGATGCGCCTGCGTACTCTGCAGCCTGCAAGAGCGCCACCGCTTCCTCCAACGGAACCGTACCGGCCCCCAGCCGGAGATGATCGTCATACCGTCCCTCGTTATCGCTCCAATGGACGCCGACCAGATGCGGCATCACCCTGCGCAAGCCGGACAAGCATTCGCCCTCCCCCATCAGATGCGCATGTCCCACATCAAAGACGATACCGACCCGGGGAGAGTCCGCTTTCTGGACCACCTGCAATAAAAAGTCCGCATCCGTGCCCAGCAATCCGGGATACGGAGGCACATTTTCCAAAGCCAGGACGACCTCGGTGCCCTCGATTTGCTCCAGTGCCTTCAACAGCACATGGGCCGCGCGCGATGCCGCTGCATCCTTGTCAGCTGCGCTCAGGACGCCTTCCCGGTAAGCCAGCTCCCCGGGATGCAGCACGACATGCGTGCACTTCAGCAGGCATGCAATCTGCAGTGTGCGCCGCAGCATGGCTTCCGTGCACCGTACCGCTTCTTCCTCAGCAGCCGCCAAATTCAGCCCCGTGATCGGAGCATGCAGCGACCATACGATCCCATGCTCCTCCCCGAGACGCTGCAACCGGAGCAGCCGCTCCTCCGGCCATTCCAGCAGCTCGCCGTGCCTTCCCTCGCCCATCACCTCGATCGACCTCCAGCCGCCTTCAATCAGACAAGCTACCGCTTCCTCGAGGGGATGCTCGATCAAGGCGTAAGTAGATACCGAATAGCTGCCTTGCATAGGCATGCTGACTCCTCCTTTTTCGTTACAAGGTCATTTAATACCCGAATGAATGAAGCTGTTCATGAACTGGCGCTGAAACAGCAGGAACCCGACCAGCAGCGGTGCGATGACCAGCAGCGTAGCCGCGCTGACCTCCGTCCACTGGGCGCCGATCTCATACGATTGGGCGAATATAGCAAGCCCTACCGTCAACGGCCGGTTTTCCACGGAATTGGTCACGATGAGCGGCCACAGGAAGTTATTCCAGTGATAGCTGACCGACACCAGCCCGAAGGCGATGTAAGACGGACGTGCCAGCGGAAAGTACACCTTCCATAATATTTGCCACCTGGAGTACCCCTCCATCGTTGCCGCTTCATCCAGCTCCGGCGGGATCGTCTTGAACATTTGGCGGAGCAGGAAAATACCGAAGGCCGAGGCGAAGTACGGCAGCATAATGCCCAGCTTCGTATCGAGCAGCGATAATTCCTTCAGCACCGTATAGTTCGGGAAAATGAGCACATCCGCCGGAACCATAATCTGCACGAGAAACAGCAGAAATACGACATTTTTCCCAAAAAAGCTGACGCGGGCAAAGGCAAACGCCGCCATCGTAGCGGTAATCATCTGAACCCCGAAAACGCACACGACGATGATGACCGTGTTGAGGTAATACTGCGCGAACGGCGCGGCCGACCAGACCGTCGCAAAATTATGCAGTGTAAACTCCAGTGAGAACGACGGAGAGAGCGCGATCTGCTTCGGACGGAAGGCCGTCACCGTCATCCAGAGCAGCGGCACAAGCCACAGCAGTGCAAATATATATAGGAGCCAGCGGCTAATTTTCAACTTCGCTAAGTGCATCATATCGCCTTTCTTTCTGCATCAATGATAATGGATCTTCTTATCCAGACCGAGAAAATTCAATGCGGCGAACAACAGCAGCACCGCTATCATGACGACCGTCAAGGTGGAGGCCACGCCCTGATCCCAGAAGCTGAACGCCGTCTCGTAAATGTAATACAGCAGCAGATTACTTGCGTTATCCGGCCCGCCTTTGGTCATAATCATCAAATGATCGACCAGCTTGAACGAATTGGTCAATGCGACAATCGTCACGAACAAGGTCGTCGGCATCAGCAGCGGAAACGTAATTTTGCGAAAAATCGTCCAGCGGTCCACCCCGTCAACATGCGCCGATTCATATAAATCGGGGGATATATTTTGCAGCCCGGCCAAGTAAAAGATCATAAAGTAGCCTGCTTCCTTCCAGACCACCATGAACACCATCGCCCACATGACCAGCTGCGGAGAGCCCAGCCAATTGACGTCGCCTGCGCTGATGCTCTTCATCACCCGGCTGAGCAGCCCGTACTGCGGGGTATAAATGAACAGCCAAATGTTGGCTACGGCAATCATAGGAATCATCGTAGGGTAAAAGAACGCGGTGCGCACAAGCCCTGTACCCCGCAGCGCTTTATTGGCGAATATCGCCATGAGAATGGCCAGCGCTATCGACGTAGGTACCGTACCGAGCGCAAACCACAGGTTATTGCCCATTACCTTCCAGAAAACCGTATCCTCGGCCAAATGCGTGTAATTGTCAAGTCCGATGAACGTCGGCACAGGCGTTGCCAAATCCGCTTGATAAAAGCTGAGCTTGATCGTCTTGGCAATCGGGTAGAAGGTGAACAGGAACAAAAACAGCAGCGAAGGCAGCAGCAGCAGCCAGGCAAAGGCGTTCGTCTTCCAATGTCTTATTAATGTCGTGACGCCCAATGAGCAAACCTCCTCCAAGCCTTAAGATCAAATGTGTTTCCAAAAAGGGGGGCACCTGCCGAGGAAGGCTTCAGCGAATTGCGAACAAAGCCTGACGCAGCGGTGCCCATCCGATTCCTTGCTTCTGCTTACTTGTTAAAAGGAGCCAGCGCTTTGTCCGCTTCCTCCTGCGCCTTCTTCAGCCCGTCGGCAGGGGTCAGCGTGCCGGTCAGTACGGCCTGTACCTGGTCATTCAGGGTCTTCATCACTTTGCCGTTGTTATGTGTGGACAGCTCGGCCGCAGCATATTGCAGCTGATCGCGGGCAACCAGCGCCGCAGGGAAATCCGCAGCGTATTTCTTCATCCGCTCGGTCTCATAGGCAGACTTCTTCACCGCGACATAGCCGGTATCGATACTCCATTGCGCCGCACGCTCGGTTTCGGTCATGAACTTGACGAATTTCCAAGCCGCTTCCTGCTTCTTCTTGTCAATATCCTTGAAGATATAGAAGTTGCCGCCGCCCGTTGGGCTGCCGAAGCTTGCGTTCTTTGGCAGGAAGCTGACGCCGAAATTAAATTTGGCGTTCTTTTTCACGTTGGACAGGTTGCCGGTCGTGTGGTACATCATTGCCGTCTTGCCCTCCAGGAAGTCGGACGGAACGGTTCCCCAATCGGTTACACCCTCCGGCATCACCTTCTCCTTGCGGGACAGGTCGCTCCAGTATTGCAGGCCAGCAACATTCTCAGGGGTGTTGAACATCACCTTTTTGCCGTCCTCGGTCATCAGGTTCTTGCCGCTTTGCAGAGCGAACGTTTGGAGCATCCAGTAGCCGTAGCCCGTTACCGGAATTTCAAGCCCCCAGGTGCCGTTTTTGGTCAGCTTTTTGGCATATTCCTTCATTTCGTCCCAGGTTTGAGGCGCTTTTTCCGGATCGAGGCCGGCTGCCTTGAACAGGTCCTTGTTATAGTAAAGAACGATCGTGCTTCGTTGGAAAGGGATACTGTACGTTTTCCCGCCGGTTTGGGAGTTCGCCATGAACGCCGGGTAGAAGTCGGACAAGTATTTGTCTCCGCCTTCCTTGGCGATGAACTCATCCAACGGAACAATCGCATTCATATCGAGCAAGCTGAACAGCTCCGTGGACTGGAGAACCGCCACATCCGGCGGGTTTTTGCCTTGAACCCCGGCTTGCGTCTTTACAGCCGTATCCGCGTAGCTTCCGGTATAGACGGGCTTAACGGTGATGTTCGGATTTTGCTTCGTGAACTCTTGCGCCATCAGCTCGATCGTAGCCGTTAATGGCCCCCCCACCGCGATAGGATAGTAGAAGGTCAGGTCGACTTTCTCCTCGGTTTTCGTTTCCGCCGGAGCCGGAGCTGCTGCAGGGGCTGCCGGTTTGGAAGCTGTGCCGGCTTGGCCGCAGGCTGCCAGGGTGGTGCAGCAGAGTGCGAGACTGATCATTTTCGTCGTTAAGGAACGCATGGAATTCTCTCCTTTTAATATAAATGGTAGTATATAAGCCCCGCTTCGTCCTGCCCTTCTCACTATAACGGACAAGTGTAAAGCAGCGATTAGAGCATTGTGAAGCAGGGGTAAAATCATGGAATGGTGCTACGAAGCCGGCGATTCACTGGCCGCGAAGGCTGAGCTTATCTCATGAAGCGTAGACCATACGTAATCCGGCTGAATCGGAGATCGTCTCAAGTCGTCCTCCGAGGTCACGCCGGTCAACACCAGCGCCGTGCGCAGACCGTTGTTGGCTCCGAACAGGATGTCCGTCTCCAGCCGGTCGCCAATCATCAGGCAGCGCTCAGCCGCCAGCCCGCTGGATTGCAGTACCTTGTCGCCGTAATACTTCGACGGCTTGCCAATGACCGCGTGCGGCGTCACGCAGCTGGCTGCCTCGATCGCCTTCACCATCGACCAGGTGTCGGGCAGGACATCCCCGTCCACCGGACAGAACGGGTCCGGGTTCGCCGCGATGAGCGCCGCCCCGTTCCTTACCGCCTTCATCGCCTGATGCAGCTTGTCGTAATGGAAGTGCATGTCCATTCCGACAAGCACATGAGTGGCCTCCATCGCGTCCGCCGCGTGCGGAATGCCCTGCTCCTCCAGCTCGGCGGCCAGCGCCGGCTCTCCGACGACGAACACTTTCCGCGGCTCCCCTTCCCGCTCGCGGAGATAAAGGGCCGAGACGTAAGCCGCCGTCAGCATCTCGTCCAGATGCGCTTCCAGCCCGAGCCGCTGGAGCCGCAGCTGGCACTCTCTGCGGGTCCGCGTCGTCGTATTCGTTAGAAACAAAATCGTTTTACCGGCCTTACGCAGAGCTCCGAGCGCCTCCAAGACTCCCGGGAGCAGCTGATCCCCGAGCAGGACCGTCCCGTCCAAATCAAACAAATACCCATCAAAATCCGTCACATCCGGCAATATTCGCGCAGCTCCCTTCTGTAAAAAACACAAAAAACCCTATATCCATCAAACGGCAGTCGCAGTCGGCCGCTATCGGCCGGTACAGCTCCGTCTGGTGCATAAAGGGTTTTCTCCTCGTCTCGTACCCTTGCATTATTCTCTTTTAAGCTTACAACGTAAGTATAACCGTTCAATGTTATCGCAGCGTCAACCGGGTATGAACAATTTGTAAAGGCGGGGTCAGGGAGTCTGCTTCGCCCCTGGCAAGGAATGGCATGTTTGTACGTGAGGAGAGATGGGTGCCGGGGGATTCCAACCCGGCACAAAAAAATCCTGTCCGAGCCGGTACGATGTACCGGTTCGGACAGGATAAGACAGTGCAATACAGTGCAATACAGGAAGCCAGGAACAGCTAGTTTATATAATTTACCTTGCTTAAGAGCCGCTTCAGCATAACCGCCGATTGAGCGCGGGTCGCATAGCTTGCCGAATCGAGTGTATCCGTCGTCATGCCGTTCAGGAGCCCCGCCTGAAGCGCAGCGGCTACCTCCGCCTTCGCCCAGACGATCTGCTTCGCATCCTTGAAGGCAGCCAGCGCCTCATCCTGCTTCGCCGGGGAAACACCTGCGTCGATGCCTGCGTAGGCCATCGCCCGAACCATCATCGCGGCCTGCTCCTCGCGGGTGATTCCTTTATTCGGACGGAACGATCCGTCCTCATAGCCTCCAAGCAGACCTGCGGATGCCGCCGCAGCCACTGGTGCCGCATACCAATCCGCAGCCTTCACATCGCTGAAGCTTGCTTTGCCGGACGCAGACTCCAAGCCCAAAGCGCGTACCAGCAGCGCTGCGAATTCGGCGCGGGTCATGTGCCGGTCCGGGTCAAAGCGGTTCTCGGCTGCGCCGTCAACAATGAGCTTGTTAGCCAGCAGCTCGATGTCCGCTTGAGCCCAATGGTTCGCCAGATCGGCGAAGCTTTTGTTGTTTTCGATTATCGTGAATACACCATCTCCGCTGCCCTTCAGCGTCACGATCGTTTGCCCGTCCTTCACGGTAAACAGGGCCGGAACGAACTGAAGCTGCTTCGTTTGCGGATCATACTTTACGCCCGTCGCCTTGCTTGGGTCCATCGCGCGGTCCAGCGTCAGTTCACGCGAACCTTCTGCCGCAGCCAGACCAGCCGGAACCGCAGCGCCGTCCTTGCCGGTCGCCTCGGCGATAAACTTCACGGGAGCCGCAGCCAGCTTGCCGCCCGCTGCCGCTACTGCGCCGCTTACTGCTGCAGCTTCGCTTTCCTCCAGCTTCTTGGCCGTGAACCGAAGGGTTACGTCGTTGACGCTAACACCCAGCTTCTGTGCCAATGCATCCAGCTTCAATGCAGACAAAGGCAAGGTATAGGCGATGTGATCGCCTGTAAGCAGCAGCGTCTTGCCGTCTGTACCAGATGCACTGCTCACGCCTGCCGCCGGCAGTGTGACCGTATCTCCGGTAAACTTCACCTGAACCCTGGTATGTGCACCTAATGATTCCTTCAGCTTGGAAGCATCCGCTTTGCCATCCGTCGCTTCAACGGTATCCGGAATAGACTTAGAGGCATCCGAACCGTTTACCGAGCCTTCATTCGGAGTCGCAGGAACCGTCGGGGTTACGCCGCCGCCGCTGCCACTGCCACTATTGTGGCCCTTATGGCCGCCTTTGACTTCAATAGTAATGGGCTGCGAATACATATCATATTGATTGTTCGTGTCAATAACTTGTGTCGTTCTCAGCAGCGCATGAACCGTGCCTGCGTTCTTCGCAGTCATCTTGGCCCCGTCCACGTTCACGACATCTTGTCCGTCCAGCAGGACGATCTCCGGTGTGACAGCTGTCTTCGCTCCCTTGAAGGAAACAACAGAAGCAGACAAGGTGAGGCTGTCATTTTGAGCCAGATCGTACTGATCCTTCTCCGGCTGGATGGAAGCCGCCCAGTCCGAAGCATAGTCGGCATAGTCGGTCGTAATCCCCCAAGGCCCCAGCATAAACATAGAGATGAAATCGTTTTGGTTATTGATTGTCCACGGCGAGACGATCAGACCATGGTGATGCGCCGATTCCATGAAGTTTTTGCCGATGTTGTAATAGCCTACATTAAAGGTTGCGTTCGTTCCCTGAACATTTCGAATCGCATCCCGCAGTGATTTGTTTACATTGGTTTCGTTAGAAGTGATGCCATTGACCAGCAGTCCCGTAGGCATTTCCGGCATTTGCTGACGCAAGCGCATCAGTTGCTCAGTATTGAAGGACATCATGTTGACCGTGTCTTCTGCTTTTTTGTCCTTAATGACCTGAATCACCGTATTAACCATTTCCGGCTTGGAGGATTTGATCTCCGATTCGACCATTTTTCCTTTTGATTGGGCCAGGTCGATCTGCTCGTCCCATGTCGGGATCTTCACGTTCGGGAATCCCGCCGGATGCGGTTTATTCGCATTGAGCGCCTTCAGCTGCTCCAACGTGAAATTCTCTACACTGCCTGTGCCGTTTGTCGTACGGTCCAGTGTGTCGTCGTGGACGATCACAATATGCCCGTCCTTGGACAGCCACATGTCATTCTCGATAAAATCCCCGCCCGCATCCAGGCCAAGAATGTTACTCTCAATCGTATCCTCCGGCGCCTGCGAAGGAAGTCCGCGGTGGGCCAAAATAAACGGCTTCCGAATCAATGTGGTGTTATGGGAATATAATTTGAAAGCATCGACGGCCGTTTGGGGTGCTCCCGTCATAATTCCGTCTACACCCGCCGTAATCAGCTTATGCATAACCAGGGTGCGTTCCGCCTGAACAGACGCCTCCTGCCCCCAGACCATGATCGCTCTTTGCTGCAGATATTCGACCATGTCTCTGGAAACAGCAGCAGCCTGCGGCAAAATCGCAATCCGCGCATTGTTCGCGGACGTTTCCCTCCGAATGTCGAGCAAATTATCCTTCGTGACGCTTCTTGCCGTGAAGTCGATGATCCCGCGTAGAATAGGATACGCTTCCCTTGCCCGCTTCACCAGCTCTCCCCGATCGGAGACGACAAACGCGTCCTCGATTGCCTGTGCCTTCAGATACTGCACAAGCTGATCTACGGCTTGTTCATCCTTCACATAGAAGGTCGGAATCATAGAGGTTCCAATGATACCCATAACCGTATCCAGACCGCCGATGTTCGTCTGTCCAGTCTGATCGGTTACCTGCAAATCACCGGTCACATGCAGCATCACAGCTGCAGGCTTGGAGCTTGTGCTCAGCGCCGACAAGTCGTCGAGCGAATGAATTTCCGCCGCTACGGATGGCACAAGAGCGATCTTCGTATCCGGCGTCGCCATCTTAACGAATTTCTCCGTCGGAGTAGGCGGCAGCGCGCTTTCCTGCAGCGTAACCCGGATGTTATCCACCTTCATCTTGCTGCCGTTGGACTGAAATCCGATCCTACCTTTGGCATAAGCTGTCGCCGCTTCCGTATCGACGATCATTTGGTCGTTGATCCACTGCTGCACGCGATTGCCGAGCGCGATGACCGTATAATGATACATTTTATCCGCCTGGATCGACTCGCTGTACGAGGCTTTCTCCATCACGTTCCATCCGTTGGACGATGTACGTTCAGCAAACTCAACCCCGTTAGCAGAAGCATTCTGCCTTACAGCCATTTGATAATACGGATAATTATTATTTTGAATGCGATACATGATGGAATGCCATCTTGCCGAATCGTTCGCTGCCAGATGAGTGACATCCGCTTCGATCTTGTAGTTGCCGAATGCCCCTAAGTAGCTTGGAAGCAGGACCCTGGAGGGATTATCCGGGCTCGTGCGCGCATCCAGCTCGAAAGCTCCCGATTTCACGACTGCGGCGGCAGCCGTTGTCCCCTCGATTCTTGTCCAATCCGGCGGCAGGGAGCCGTCCGGAAGCGAATCGAAATTTTGCTCATACAGCACGTATTCCTTGTCCGCCGGGTCCTTGACTACCACCGTCAAGGCAATGCTGCCTCCATCCTTCTGCACGGTCACCGTATAGACGCCCTTTTGCGATACGGATTTCAGCTGTCCGTTCTCAATCACCACGGCATTGGAGGACGATGACCAGTTGAGTTGATCGCCCCGGAGCACTGCCGTGGAGAAATCGTTATAGCTGCCCTGGAAGGTAATGGCGCTCAAATCCACCGTTTGGCCGGACACTGCCAGAACATACCCTGTGTCATGCTTCAAGGAAGTCAGCTGAACCCCTGTAGTCGATCGCGTCACAGTGATCGTCTTCTCTGTTTCCGCGTTGTAATAAACCGCCTTGATTTTGGCTGTTCCCTCTTTGACAGGATAGATTTGGTTGTTGATAATTTTGATCACACTATCATCGGACGAATACAGCTTCACCCGGTCGGCCGGCACGGAATCTGTAATACCGTCCGAGAAATAGACGCTGTGCGTGACGCTGGCCGGGCCGGTCAAAGCTTCTAATGAAGCGGATACCGTCATATCAAGCCGGTCAGCCGTAATTCTCGTCACCTTCAAATTATCGAAGGATACCTTGCTCTGGTCTCCCTGAAACCCGACTCTTCCCTTCTCCGGCAGCACCTCAGAGGTCAAGTTTTTATCGCCGTAGCCGGTAAAGTCCGCATCGCTCTTCATTTTCAAATATTGCTTGACATTGTTGTCAAACACTCTGAGCTTCATCGTGTAATCTTTGCCCGTTTGCAAGGTAGCTCCCGTGCCGCTTATAGGCGTAGGAGAGTACCAGCTGCCATCCGGTTTCCGGTAGGCCGTCTCAATGGTTCCATTTTGCTTGATGGCCATTTGCGGATACGGCGTCTTGCCCGTTGACGGCGCCCGGAACATAATGGAAGCCCAGCGGCCGGTGTTCAAGAAGGCGTCGAACTTCACATCCGCCTCAATCGCGTAATTGTCCCATTGGACCGGAGCGATGATCCGGCTTTGCTTGCCCGACGCGTTCCCATCAAAGGTCAGCCTGCCGTTGCCATAGGTGTCCTGAACAACCGTAAACGGACTGCTGCCCGAGTTAACGTCCGATACCCAGCCGTCCGGCGTGCTGCCGGTCGGATAGCTGTCGAAGTTCTCATTCAGCAGCACCGGATTGACATTGCCTGATACCGGGTGACTGTCTGAAAGTGTAATCACCCCATAGCCGGCGGTATTGTTCCAGAACGTATCTTCATTGTAAGCGCTCCAGAAGCTTGACCGCTGCTCGGAGGAATCCGCGCCATACCGGTCCGTCGCTCCGATATTGATGCCCAGCTGCTTGGTCAGCACAGGATCAAAGTTCAGCATGTTCCATGGCACTGCCATTTCCATCGCCCAGCCCGTGCTTGTCTTGCTGATGGAACGAAGAATTTTCTTCTCGTCCTTGCTGCCTTGATTGTTCGGCGCGGCTCCGAAGTGGAATTCCGGCGTTGCCGTTCCCGGCTGATATACGAGCCCGATCTGCATATCGTCAGCGGCAAAGGGAGCCGATTGATGCTTCGTAGGATCCAGGAAAATATTGATATTGTCCTGTTCAAACCAATATCCTGTTGCGTTGGAGGTCAGCGTATCGTCATCGGCTTTCACCCCGACATACAAATACTGATTGTCCCACAGCAGCCCGAAGGAGGCGTCCTTAAAGGTCCCTTGTCCGGACTTCTTATTTAACGGCTGATCAATCTTCCAGATGGATTCATCCAGCTTGCCGTCAATGACCGGAGCGGTTAACGTCTTGTTAACCTCCAGCGAGATTCTGCCCGCGTCCGCCGCGTGTGCGGAGGGCAGCCAGCTGAGCGGCTGTACCAGACTTCCGACGATAGCTGCCGCCGTGGCTATGCGTACTAGCTTGGCAAACTTGTTGTTCATGATTGTCCCTTCATCCCTTTCATTCATGATTGACTTTCCATTCCCGCTTCTCCCGCACAATGCGCCAATACGCCCATCTGATTGAGATGAACCCTGCCGCCTCCTTTCCCGGAACAACACAAAAAACCCTCTATCCATCAAACGGAAACGACGCCCCAAAACAATGGGGTTGTCCATCTGTTGCATAAAAGGGTTTTCTCCTCGACTCGTACCCTTGCCTATTCTTTTGTCCGTTACAAGTCCTACTTTACCAGCGTTTTGTTATCGGAACGTCAAGCCCTCTTAAATAAATTGTAAAGCCCCCCTTGACCCCTTACATCGTCCACAAATGCTTGCTCCCCATAGACACGGCGCTCGCGCCCGCTTGCAGCGCAATCTCAATCTCGCCCGGCTCTTGAATCAGCCCCCCGGCAATAATCGGCAGGGAAATACGGTCCCTCAAGGTCGTAATGACACGCGGGATAAGCCCTGGCATAATTTCAACCGCATCGGGCTCGCTCTGCAAAATATTATGGATGCCATGCTCCAAGGCCGACGTATCGATGAGAAAAAGGCGCTGGATCGCTAACAGCCCGTTCTTTTTGGCATGCTTCACGAAATGGCTTTTCGTTGAAATAATGCCGGTCGGCCGGACCCGCTCCGCGATAAACCTCATAACAATCGGGTCCCCACCCAGCCCGGTTATAAAATCGACGTGCAGGAACACCTTCTTGCCTGCACGAAGCGCCTGGCCGACGTAATCTTCAACCGTAAACAGATCCCCGATCAGCAAAAACACGGCAGGCCAGTCTCCGCGGCAGGCCGCCTGCAAATCCTCCGGCCTGCGTACGGCAGGAATTATTTTTCTCGCGCCCCAGTAGTGGTGCAATTCATGCTTCATGCTCTCCGCCCCCATCTTCATCACAATAACCGCTATTCACCTTCTCTATTTCAACTTAGCAGATGATTGTTATTGGAATGTTAAATGCAAGCACAAGCGGTGTCTTTTCATTGTGTTTAGGGCTTTAAATCTGTGGACAAAGTGAATTGTGGATATGTTGATAGCTGATCTTCCCTTTATGCACAGCAAGGGTTGAATCCCTGTTAATAATGTGTATAAATATGGGGATAAGCCGTGGAGTACATCGTACCCTTCAGTTGAACGATTTGGATGCGAGCCGCGTCTCACCGTTAGAAGCTGCTGCAAGCATCCGCTCCTTGCCAAAGGCACTATTTCCTTATCTTAAGCCTGAATCGATTCTGTGGATAGCTTGCTCTGTGGATATGTGAGTAGAAGCCTAGAGGCTTATACACACCCTGCTTTCAGGAGCTGTGGGCTGTGTGCATAAAGCTGTGGATAAGGGACGCGGGTTTTCTTTTCATGCTATACTAAGCAGGATTGTCTGAGGAAAGGATCGTGGTTGTGTTGAATCTTGTTATTTTGGGGGCGACCGGTCGCGTCGGTTCCCATATTGCGGCTCTCGCTGCCCGTGATGGCCATCATGTCACGCTGCTGGTACGCCAACCGGAAAACCTGCAGCTTGCGGGGGACAACGTCACTGTGATACAGGGCAATGCTTTGGCAGCCCAGGCTCTGGAGCTTGCGGTACATGGCGCCCACGCGGTCATCAGCGCCTTAAGCACGGACGGAGCCTCCACTTTATCCGAGGGGATGCCGCTCCTGATCCGCGCGATGAGCCAAAGCGGCGTGCGGCGCATCATTACCATCGGAACCGCAGGTATTTTGCAAAGCCGGGTCTCGCCTGACCTGCTGAGGTACCAGTCCAGCGAATCCAGACGCACGTTAACCCGTGCCGCCGAGGAGCACCATAAAGCTTATGAAGCTTTGCGGCTGTCAGAGCTGGATTGGACCATCGTCTGCCCGACCTATTTGCCTGACGGCGCGTTCACCGGGACGTACCGGGTAGCCAAGGATCTGCTGCCCGAGGACGGCAAACAAATTTCAGTGCAGGATACGGCCGCCTTCGCTTACGCGCAGCTGGACGATCCGGCCTATATTCGATCCAGAGTAGGAATCGCCTATTAGGGTGTGGACGAAAACCGAACACCTCGAACCCCGATCTGCCCGACTGGCAGTGAAAATTGCGGGTTGTAATCTCGTGTCGAAATCCGTAGGATAAATATATAACATGTGTTGTGCATTACATTCGTGATTATAAAGGAGACGAGTACCTTGAGCCTAAAAAAAGTACTAACGATAGCCGGCTCGGACACGAGCGGCGGCGCCGGAATCCAGGCGGATTTGAAAACGTTCCAGGAGCGTGACGTTTACGGCATGACCGTCTTGACGACGGTGGTAACGATGGACCCGTTCAACGGCTGGTCCCACGGGGTATTCCCGATTGCTCTGTCCACGGTGGAAGAGCAGCTGAAAACCGTGCTGGACGGCATCGGCATCGACGCGATGAAAACCGGCATGCTCGGTTCCGTTGAGCTGATCGAGCTGGTAGCCCACACCATCAAGTCCAAGGGACTGCAGCGCATCGTCATCGATCCGGTGATGGTTTGCAAGGGCAATGACGAGGCGCTCCACCCGGAATCGACCGTAGCGCTGCGGGAGCTGCTGGTGCCGCTGGCGGATGTCGTAACGCCGAACCTGTTCGAAGCTGCACAGCTCGCGGACACATCACCGATCCGTACGCTGGAGGATATGAAAGAAGCCGCCCGCATCATCCGCGAGACCGGCGTGAGCTACGTGCTGATCAAGGGCGGCGCCAAGCTGGAGCATCCGCAAGCCGTCGACCTGCTCTACGATGGCACGACCTTCGAGCTGTTCGAGTCGGACAAAATTTCGACCGGCTACACGCATGGTGCAGGCTGCACCTATTCCGCCGCTGTCACGGCTGAGTTAGCCAAGGGCAGCGAAGTGAAAGAGGCCGTACGCACCGCAAAGGCGTTCATCTCCGAGGCGATCCGCCACGGCTTCCCGATCAACTCGTTCGTTGGACCGACGATGCACTCCGCTTACCGCAAAGCCCAAGGCTAACGGTATATGCAGCAAAAGCTCCCCGCCTCGCGTTCACGGGAGGGGAGCTTCTGCTGCATTCCATTCATCCCGTCTCCGGCTCGAAACCGTTTATCGGCCGACAGGAGGGTTCCTCCCCTGCTGTGGCAGCCTCACTTCATCTTAAGACACGTGATGGATATAAGCATCCTTCGGGATGATCAGGCTCGCAATAAAGTACAGCAGTACAGTTGTCCCGAAGCTGCAGAAAGCGGCAATGATCATCAACATGCGGACAAGAGTGGCGTTGATCCCCAGGTATTCCGAAATCCCTCCGCACAGGCCGGTTAATCTGCTATTTGAAATCGAGCGGTATATTTTTTTCATATGAGTTGTTCTCCCTTCCATCGTTCATGCCTTTATTGTAAGGCTTGCCTGTGGAAAGAAAAACAGACCGGCGACGGTGACGGAGCCTAGTCTCAAGTCGGGGATTGCATTGACGTTGCCTGGCGTTAAAGTTATTATGGATACGTAAATTCTTTTATTGAGGCGGATGATCCCGAATGAAGTACTCCAAGGCAACGAATTACGCCCTTCACACCATGCTCTTTCTTGCGGCCATAACTCCCAACAAACCGATCGGCGTGCAGCAGCTGGCAGAACGGCAGGACGTTTCCCCTACCTATCTTTCCAAGATCTTAACCAAGCTCGCCAAGGCAGGCATGATTGAATCCATATCAGGAGCCAACGGCGGATACAGTCTGAAGAGGAACTGGGAAAGCATCTCGTTCCTTGATATTATTCACGCAATTGAAGGGAATGCTTCCTTGTTTGATTGCAGCTTGAACCATGGACCCGAATGTGCGATTCAGCAGGTGGTACTAGCCGCAGAAGAAAAAATGGAACAGCATCTGAGAAATCAGACGATAGCCGAGCTCGCCAAATCTATGAAAAATGAACTGTAAAATGTAGTAAGCGAATAAGGAATATATATTGTCTACATTATCGTTTATTCGCTGTTCATCGGCCCAAGCCATCATCATAAATCAAGCAAGCCGGCTATGACTGCCCATTGCACATGAACAGCCCGACCGGCCTAACCAAAAGAAGGAGTGCTTCGCAGCAGCACTCCTCTCCTGCTTTGCTATGTCTGGGAACCCGCGGCAAGCTATGCCCAGCGTGTTATCAGCGGATCCCTCCTCAGACCTTCAGCCTCGTTCCCTTCCCTAGGCGCAGCGCTTCGCCCACATAATAATCCGCAATACCAATGTCAAAGACAGCCAGCCCCATCGGGTTAAAATAAACCGGCTCCTCTGCGTCAAAACGGGACAGAGCGCCATGGAACAGCACCTGCGGAATCGTGAGGGTATCCGATTCCTGCAGGCCGTGCTGCACATGCAGCTGCTCGATATCCGTATTCTCGCGGCATACCTCCTGCCAATCATCGACGATGATGGCCTTCACCTTCGCTACGCTGTCTGGCTTGTAATCGCGCAGCGAGACGTTAAGCAGCAGCGCGCCCGCGGGCGGCGCTTCATCGATGTACCGCTCCGCGGCGACCGTGCAGGTCGCGATGACGCTGGACCCGCGGTACACAGGCCGCCAATCGTCGGCAATGTCCGTGATGCCGCGCACGGATGCAGGGACCGTGCCCGGGTCCATGCCGTTCAGGTCATACAGGGTAATGCGCTCCAGCTTGTCACCGAGCAGAGCGATGGCCATCTCCAGGTGCAGACGGCCGATCGGCCCCCAGCCGATCAGGCCGAGCCGCACCTTCGCAGGGCGCCGCTCCGCTGCATAGGCGCGGAGGATGCTTCCGCTGACCGCTGCCGTCCGCAGGCCGTTCAGCAGGCCGCTATGAAGAAAGGCCACAGGCTCCCCGGTGGCCGGATCATTCAATATGAGCGTATTATGGGCACGGGGCAGCCCTATGCGCCGATTGTGCGGAAAGCTCGCCACCCACTTGATACCGGCCGCCTGAACGCTCCCGCCCACATAGGCCGGCATGGCAATGATCCGGTTGACCGGATCGCCGAACCGCAAATACGGCTTCAACGGATGGGCGCAGTCGCCCCGCTCCTTGATCGCCGCGACCTCCTCTACGATGCCGACAAGCCTTGGCCAATCGATGCCTATGCCGCGTATCGTTTCGTCGTTCAAGTAAATCATGCGCCTCCACCTTTCCAGGACACGGGGTCTGCCCCCAGCTCCCGCCGTACCCACTCGTCATTGTAGACGGTATCCAGGTATCTCTCGCCGCGGTCGGGCAGGATCGCCGCGCATACCGCTCCCGCAGGGATGCTATCGCTTAGTTTACAGATCGCGGAGACCACCGCCCCCGACGAGGCCCCGGCCAGAATCGCTTCGCGCCGCACCAGCTCCCTGCAGCCGCGCACGCAGTCGGTGTCGGACATGTGCAGCACAAGGTCCGCCAGGTCATCCCGATGCAGCGGCGGCGTCATGCCCGCGCCAAGCCCGGGAAACTTGCGCGGTCCCTTCTGTCCGCCAAAGATCACGCTGCCCTCCGCATCCACCGCGACGATCCGCGTCGGCCACCCGCGGCTGCGGATATATTCCATACAGCCGCGGATCGTACCGCAGGAGCTGACGCCGCAGAACAAATAATCGATCGGTCCCAATGCATCCCCGATCTCCTTCATTGTCGTTTCCGCATGCGCCAAATAGTTATCCGGGTTCCCGTACTGATTGGTCCAATACGCATTCGGGATTTGCTGCTGCAGCTCCTTCACCCGGCGGATACGGGCAGGCAGAAATTCGCCCGTCTCCCGGTCCGGCTCCGTCACCAAATCGATCTCCCCATGAAAGCTGCGGATGATCTGCTTATGCTGTTCTGTCGTACGCGGGTCCACGACACAAATAAACCGCAGCCCCGCATAACAGCACAATTGGGCAAGGCTAATCGCCAAATTGCCCGAGCTGGATTCGATGACGACGGTTTCACTTGTAATCTCGCCCCGCCTCATCGCCTCCCGGACCATATACAGTGCCGGCCTATCCTTCGCGCTCCCGCCCGGGTTCATCCATTCCAGCTTCCCGAACACTCGAAATGCTTCGCCTTCGAACAGCCGGTTGAGTCCGATAAGCGGAGTGCTGCCAATCGCTTCTACAATACCGCCTTCCAGTTTCAAGCTGAGCCCTCCTATGCGCTGCAGACTCCATGCCAAGAGATACACGGCTTCACCATCGTTCCAAATGGCATGTGTTTGTCAAAGTCTTAGCTGCTGAAAAACGATTGGATTACTTATTCGTAAAAAATCTTTTTATTCTTCACTGCCGCTCGCCGCTCCAGATCTTCAAACACGTCGGCCGTAACCTGAATGCCTTCCAGAATGCCGGCCCCGATCATGACGCCAATCTCGGGAATGCGATGCTCCAGATCGCGACGGATCCGGTCAAGTATCTCCTGCTTCGCGTTCGGGCTGTAGACGTGCACGCCCAAGGCGTTTCCCACTACTTTGACCCTGACACTCGCATCGCTTAAATGTTGGCATACGACGTCCTCGATATCGTAAATGCTAATTTTTTCTCCATGCTTCAGATCCGGCCCGATGCGCTTCACCAAGCTCCCAAAGCTTGGCCTGGGCACCCCGTCCACCATGACGGTGTCAAAATCGCGCACCACGTCGTAAGTAACATACCGCAGCGCAGGAAAGGCCTCTCTGACCGTCGAGGTCAGCACCAGCACCTGCTCCCCCTCCGGCAGCGGCTCGAAGCCGTCTCTGAGTGCTTCCGCCGGTACCGCCTCCGCAGCAATGCCCTCGGCAAACAGGTACCGTCCATGCTCGTGGGAGAAATAAGCGATCGTACCGATTTCGATGGACCCGTACGTATCCGTTATCTGTTCCACGCCGATGCCGAGCCGTTCGGCAGCCCGCTGAATCCAGCCGGGGGAAGCAATCTCGCCGACCAATACCACCTGCCGGATGCCATATGCAGCAGGCTCCTCCGATGCAAGCAGAATCCGGTCCAGAATCGACGGCATCGTATACAGCACCTCCGGCTTAAAGGCAGCCAGCCGTTCCAAATGCCGCTCGATCGGCAGCCGGAAGGAAACCGACTCCACCTCCATGCCCAGCCTTTGAAATACATCGACAGCCGTCGCCTCCGCATGCCCTGTCCCCATATCGGACATCGCGCGGCAATACCCCTTCGAGCCGACCAGCCTCTGAAAAACATCCAGCTTGATGCGGATATACGCCTCTTCATCCGATGGGGAATAATAAATTTTTTTGCGGCGGTTGGAGCTGGTACCCGACGTTTGGTAGCAGTACAGATCCGCACGGTTTGTCAGCGGATTCAACTCCGTATAGTAATGAGCTTCAAGAACGGAAGACGTGATTAGCGGCAGTCGACCCCAGGCTACACCCGAAGCATCGTAGGGCTGCTGCAAGCCCGCCATCCCCGCATACCAAGGATAGCGATGCGCCATCCGTTCGACCGTTTGCTGTAGAGCTGGTGACCCCTGCATTCGCAGACTCCCCCTATCCTGATTTGCCGGATCACTTCACACTTCCCGACTGTATACGATATGCGTGTTGTCCTTGCTGCGTTCATTCCCGCTCTCGCCTTTGGAAGGAAATGGGTGATTCGACATATGGATAGGCTCACCTAAGCGCACCCAGCCCCGTATCATGGAAAAGGAACGAAGATGCTACAGGAAGGCGGTTTATACGGATGAAGGATAGGCGTCAAAACATTCCCAGTAAAATGGCCAAAACCCGAGTCGTGCTCCGCAGCCGCGAGCTGACCCGATATGTCCCGGTTACCCGTCTATTTCACCGCGAGACGCTTCGCCGCATGCTGGAGAAGAACGGCATGGTCTACGTCAAGCCCGACATCGGCTCACTCGGTATCGGCGTCATCAAGGTGGAGAAAAAAGGCCTCGCCTACAGCTATCAGAGCGGCACGCGCCGTTTTAGCTTCCCGGGCTTTCCGGCACTATTCCGCTCGCTTCAGCAGCGGATCGGCCGCAGGCGCTACCTGGTTCAGAAAGGAATTCACGTGCTCCGGCACGGTCATCGTCCGTTCGACTTCCGGGTGATGATCCAGCGCAGCCCATCGCGACGCTGGGAGCCTACAGGCATTGCCGGCCGGGTCGCCCATCCGCTCAAAATCGTGACCAACGGCAGCCAGGGCGGTACGATCTACCCTGCGGCTGCGCTGCTCACCCCTCATGGCGGGAAAGCCGGGGCCGGCCGGCTCATTCGGCTGATGAACCGGATAGCGCGCGTGACCGCAGCCCAACTGAGCCGTACCTACCCCGCCCTCAATGAGCTTGGGCTTGACGTGGCCATCGACCGCAGCCTGAGGCCCTGGATTCTCGAAGTGAACACGAGCCCGGATCCGTGCCCGTTCACCAAGCTGCCGGATCGGCGAATGATCCGCAAAATTGTCGCCTACGCCAGAGGCTACGGCAAGCACTACCGTCTCGTCTGCAACAAAGCCAAACGAGCACCGGCCACAGGCCGCAAACGTTAAACACCGGCAGGGACGGTTCGGAAGACGGCTCTACCCTGCCTGCCGTACGCCGTCTTCTGCCTTTCCCTCCCCTGCGTTCAAAAAAGGATCGGCTGCCTCGCAGCGGCGCAGCGCACGCCCGGGCTTCGCGCGTGTTGGAAGACCAAAAAGAGGGTAAGCAGTCGGCTTCTGCTTACCCTCTTCGCTATTGGACCTGCTGATAAATCAGCAGGTGCTTTTTCTCATAACTATTGCTCATGCTCTATCTTAAGGACAACATTAAGAACGACGTGCCAGCCTGACTCCTTCCATTGAGCTGCCGTCAGCGGAGCACGTAATATACGATTACCGCTGCAACAGCGGCTGCAGCCAGGCCGATGAGCTCCGGCACCGGCTTCCGCTTCTTATCCTTTACGCCGAAGTGAATCTCCGAAGGCAGCTCCTCGTGCTGCAAGGTTTTGTGGGCACGGATTAAATCCGGCAGATGCTTGCGGGTCAGGTAGTACCCGTACACCATAACCGTCACCGTTCTCCCCAGAACGTATACGATGACCAAAGCACCAAGCGCCCCTGCCCATGGCACCCATGGGCTCTGACCGCTCAGGGCCGCCTTCTGTCCGGTTGGGCCTTGCCCCGTTCCCAGTGCGGTCAAATCCTCCTCCGCCTTGGCCAGAGGCTTCGTTCTGCTGCACAAATTCGTCTGCAGCTGGCCGTCAGCATCCCGCCCCGCGTAGATCAAATACTCGGTGTTCGGCTGGAAGCCGTAGCCGCAGCTCGCGGAGCTTAGCGCCGTGTACACGGTAGCCTCCGGGGCGATCGCTCCTTTCCATACATTGGACACGGACACCTGCACTTTCAGCGGATCCGCGCTGGAGCGGAGCAGCCCTTTCTTTTCCGTGATGCCTATGACTTTCCCCGAAAAAACCGCCTCGCTCCGCTGAAGCTCCTCCTGCACGGAGGCCGGCATGGCGCAGGAGCAAGCGTATGCTTCCTTCGGCAGCCATACCGTCATCACCATACATATCCATACGATCGTATACAGCAGGATGAATCCTTGTCTCTTTCTCATCGCTCTACCCCTTCCCCCAATCTATGCTTGATGAAAGGATAGACGAGGCCGGACTGGGAAATGTTCCATTTTATAGGAAATGGATACGATTCGGGGCAATCTCTGAGGTCAAGAAATGCTGCCGAGGGTCACAAGGCTCCCCCTATGAGCATATGGACGGCGTTACCAAGCGAATTGCAGCGTTTTCCCTGTCTCCGCATAGGTCTTCATATTGCTCAGGATCATCCACCAATGCTTCTGCGTGTTAGGGAAGGACGGATGGTCCGGCGTCCATTGATCATTGACGAGCGTCAGCTTCGTGCATTGACCCGAAGGCTCCAAGGTAAAGGTCACTCTGGACTGAAGCTCCTCATGATTCGCATGGTAGGAAGGTCCCGGATGCTCATAATAGCTGAACACCTTGTGAGGCTCGCAAGCCGCAATAGTACCGTACACGTGTACCGTTTGGTCCCCGTCATTGCCTGGTCCTACGTACTGAAAAGGAGCCCCGGCCTCAAACGTCGTTTCCAGCGTACAGCCGAACAGTGTCTCTCTCACACCCTCCGGTGAAACCAATACGTCCCATACCTGCTCAGGCTGTGCGCCGATATAAAATTCGTACCTCAATTCCATATTCACTCGCTCCTTATCGTCAAATGGTCCTTCAGCATGTCCTCGCTGCAAGCAAGGTCGGGAGCCTCCCGTTAATGCTTTACTATAACTATAGTTTTTTGCTAGCATACAAGTATTGTAAAAACGCGACAAAATCGGAAATGATGAGGAGGATAAACGATGAATGGATCCGTACAAAAGAGTTTCCCCGGCCAGCCCAGCATGGGTGTGCTGAATCTCAAGGGCAGCGAAACGAAATTTCGCTTGTCCCGCTATACTCCTTCCGACGATATCGCTTTCTTCATCAAGCATTTTTGGATTGTCAGCTGGGACCTGACCGGACAAGAGCCGTATTTGCAGGATGTCGTTCCGAATCCTTGTGTGAACCTGGTCATTGAGCGGGATAAAACAGCTATCTTCGGTGCAGCCAAAGGCAAATTTTCTTATCTTTTGCAGGGCAAAGGCTGCGTCTTCGGCGCCAAGTTCAAGCCCGGCGGGTTTTACCCTTTCCTGCAGCAGCCGGTTTCCGAGCTGTTGGACAAGCCTCTGGATATAGACCGTGTGTTCGATATCGAGGCCCGTGACATCGAGCGGCAGCTATTGGCTCTGGAGCACGATGAAGCCATGATCCGGCTCGCCGAACAATTCATCCGCCCGAAGCTCCCTGCGAGAGATGACACGATCCTGCTGATCGAGGACATCATTGACCGGATCAAGGAACAGCCTGATATTACGAAGGTAGACCACCTGGCCGAATGCCTTCCTATGCACAAAAGAAAGCTGCAGCGCCTCTTCGAGCAGTACGTCGGCGTCAGCCCCAAATGGGTGATCAAGCTGTACCGGCTCCATCATGCCGCCGAGCAGGCGGATCAGGGACGGGTAGTGGATTGGCTGAAGCTGTCGCTGGATCTGGGATACTATGATCAGTCTCATTTTATTAAAGATTTCAAAACCATCATCGGCGAAACGCCGGAGGAGTACGCTCGTCGCGTAGGCGGATAAACAGGTGAATGGCAATCAAAAAAGGGACTGCATGAGGGCGATTACGCCTTCGTGCAGTCCCCGTGCTATCCTTATTGCCGGTTCATCGTCTGCCAGCTAGCTAACGATCCGGGGCGACTAATTTTCCATAATGCCCTTCAACGACAGCAGGTCCCGCTCTACCATCACCTGATCCCGCTGAAATGCTTCCTCGGAAACGCCGGGCAGTCGAAACAGCGTGAAGAGGACCTCGGAGCCCGTTCCGTTAGCAATGACGCGCATCGGAATCCGGTTGATTTCGCCGGAAGGAAGCGTCACGTCATGATCCAGTACGCCAAGCGTATTTTTCGGGACGAATTGCATCGTTAAAGGGCCCTCCGGCGTTTCTATGACCCCTTTTCCTTCGGAAGCCTCTATGGAGGACAAGCCGAAGGAGACCGCCCATGCCGGAAAATGACGCAGATCGTATACATACGCATACACCCGCTCAGGCGGGCATTGGATAGAAATACTCCATGTCCTGGATGGGTAAACCTCACTCATACTCCCCAGCCTCCTGTCGATATTAGCTGTACAATACAAAAAAGTTCAGGTCATGTCCGAGCTGCTTCAAGTAATTGTAAAGCTGGGAACGATGGTGGAACGTGTGGGTTACGATTTCAATCAGCCATTTGCTCTGTACCGCGCCATGCTCCAGATAGAATGCCTTGGTGGACTTATGCAGCAGCTCCTCCTCCGACAGCGATTCAAAGTAGTGCTTCGCCGCCTCGAAATTCCGCCTGAACTGCTCCGCCAATGCCGCGGTGTCCCTCACATCCGCCAAGCTGGTTTCCAGCTTCTCAACCTCCGGCTGCGGCTTCTCCTGTAAAATCGCCAAATCCGATGCCGGGATCATCACCAGATGATGAACGAGCTCCAGCAGCGTGCGCATATTGTCCTGAGGACGGTAATCCCACTGCTCCTGCTGTATACGCCGGATCAGCCCCTCGCTTGTCCGTACCGCCAGTTCCAATTCCTCGAGTAGATGGTTCCGAATTTCCAGTACACCGCTCATGCTCTTCATCCTTTCCTCTTCAGAGGTTATTTATCTTTCTATAATTTCATTATACCTGGAACACGGGCTCAGGCATTGGATAAAACGGACAAGTTCCGGTATTCCTCCATCGCCGCTCCCGGCGTATCTCCATAAAATCGGCGAAACTCCCGGATCAAATGCGCCTGGTCGAAAAAGCCGTATTGCAGCGCAAGCTCGCTCCAGTTCAGCTGCTGCCCATCCCGAATGGCTCGAACAATCGCCTGAAATCGGACGATTTCACTGAACCTTTTGGGACCCATACCGATCCATTGATCGAACTTCCGGTTCATCTGACGGGCGCTAATGGCTTCCGCCTCTGCCAGCTCCCGGATACGGATGTTTCCCCCGGACACGAAGATGCGGTGCAGCAGGTTTTGCATGAGGGCATCCGTTCCGGCACCCTTCACCTTGAGCAGCGAGATCAAGTATTCCTCTATCCTCCGAATCTTGGCCTCCATCGACGGTTCCTGCACGATCCGACCGCCCAGCTCTTCCATATCTCTCGGCCATAGGCAGGCTAAGGGCACGAGCCGGTTTGTAAATTCCGCTGTCGGCAGCTTCAATAAGGCATGTGCACCCCCGGGAAAAAAGCGGACGCCATACTTGTGCACCGGCCGGTGCTTGTCATATGCGATGGTGAACGCTTGATCGAACATGCCGCAATAGGAAACCCGGAAATGATTGCCTTCCCTGTCCTGCTCGAACAAAAGATCGGTACACCCGTCCGGAAGCACCCTGTCCGTTCCTTCGCCACCCGGCATGAGGACCGCTGCTCCCGATTCATAGGGCTCCGACGCCCAATAACACGATACATACGGCTGCATGACAGCCGAGGGCAGCCATTCGACATAAGTATGGGTAGCGACTCTTCCGTTCGCTTGTACGGGGCGAAACAACGAATGCAGCTGGATCGTCATGGCAGAACCTCCTTGCACCTACTTGAAATGACTATAACCCAGCCGTCCCGGGTCCGCAACTCAGGCTTTCCAATCTTCCAAGCTTTACTGACCTTATGAAATAATGATAAAATTTTAATGACTTCATAGATTCGGAAAGGAAGGAGGGGAACCGCTGATGAATAACCGACGCCACCGGCATTGGATCATTCTGGTATGGATTGTTGTCGGTTTTTTCCTCTTTCCGCTCACGCCTCCCATCTCGCAAAATATTAGCTTCGGAGAGCATGTCGTAAGCCAGATGAATGAAACGCCCGCTTTCATGCGGATCAAATCAGAGTCCTCCCAACCCTCCGTTCCTGCGATATATCCCGCTATGCCCTGGAAGGACTGGGAAGACGAGCCGGATCCTTGCTTCCCTCTGTTATACGTTTTATTTGTCGTCTTTCTATACTCGAAGCTCCGAGAACGACTCAGGAAGTATATGCTGGCCCCTTTGAAATTCACCTCGGCTTATGTGGCTTATTCTCATTCAACCTAGCCCAACAGGAATTGAATGAGAAGAAAAGAGGAGATTTCATTGACAAGCACACCCCTGTCGCAAGAACAGATTACGGCCCAGCACCAGAGAGTTGCCCGAACCAAATTTTTGCGCCGCGCCTTCTTTATGGTCATCGGCTCGCTGCTTTTCTCCGTAGGACTTGAAATTTTCCTGGTCCCTAACAATATTATCGATGGCGGCATCGTAGGTATTTCCATTATTTTGTCCCATTTGCTGCATATTCCGTTAAGCGTGTTTCTGGTCCTGCTGAATTTGCCGTTCCTGATGATCGGCTACAAGCAAATCGGCAAAACCTTTGCCTTCTCCACCTTGTTCTCGGTTGTCCTCATGTCCATCGGAAGCCAGCTGCTGCATCCGATTCAGCCGATAACGATCGACCCGCTGCTCGCGGCCGTGTTCGGCGGCATCATTCTTGGCATCGGCGTAGGCCTTGTGATCCGCTCCGGGGGATCGCTTGACGGAACGGAGATCGTAGCGATTTTGTTCAGCAAAAAAACGCCCTTCTCCGTAGGCGAAATCGTCATGTTTTTCAACCTGTTCATCCTGAGCAGCGCCGGCTTCGTCTTCGGCTGGGATCATGCGATGTACTCGCTGATTGCGTACTTCGTTGCCTCCAAAATGATCGACATTACGATCGAGGGCCTGGATCAATCCAAGTCGGTCTGGATCATCAGCGACGAGTATGAGAAAATCGGGCAGGCCATCACCTTCCGGCTTGGCCGCGGCGTCACCTACCTGCATGGCGAAGGCGCCTTCAGCGGCGATAATAAAAAGGTCATTTTCAGCGTCATTACCCGCCTGGAGGAAGCCAAGCTGAAAACGATCGTGGACGAGAACGATCCGAACGCGTTCCTGGCCATCGGCAACATCCATGACGTCAAGGGCGGACGGTTCAAGAAAAAAGATATTCACTAACCGCTTCCGGCGATTCGAATATGCAAAAAAAAGAACAGCTTCTGCGGTCCTTGTTCCATGACCTGCAAGAAGCTGTTCTTTGTGTGAATTGAAGAATTTGACCCCGAAGGTTGAAGCCGTCCCAAGGAACGGCTGCCGAACCGGACAGCGTCTACAGGCTGCGGTTCAAGAAAGCCTTCGTCCGCTCGTGCTGCGGATGGGTAAAGATCTGCTCCGGGGAGCCCGACTCTACGATCTCGCCCTGATCAATGAATATAACCCGGTTCGCCACCTCACGGGCAAAACCCATTTCGTGCGTGACAACGATCATCGTCATGTGCTCCTCCGCCAGCTTCCTCATCACCTGCAGCACCTCGCCCGTCAATTCCGGGTCCAAGGCCGAGGTTGGCTCGTCGAACAGCAGGATTTCGGGATTCATCATCAGCGCCCGCGCGATCGCAACCCGCTGCTTCTGTCCGCCGGATAGCTTGGCCGGGTAATAGGTTGCCCGCCCGGACAGGCCGACCTTGTCGAGCAGCTCGCTGCTTCGCTTACGGATGTCCGAGGCCGACTCCCCTTTGACCACTTTGGGAGCGAGCTCCAAATTTTCCTGCACCGTCAAATGCGGAAAGAGGTTGAAATGCTGAAACACCATTCCCATTCTCGACGTCATCCGTTTGATCTCCTGCGGCTTGGAATAGACCCCGTCCTGCACGAGCGCCTCACCGGCAATCCGGATGCTGCCGCCGTTGATTTGTTCCAGATGCACGAGGCTTCGGAGCATCGTGCTTTTCCCCGAGCCCGAAGGGCCGATGAGTGCGATCACATCATTTTTATGCACATCAAATGAAATCTGCTTCAGCACATCCAGCGTGCCGTACGATTTCGTCAGTTGGGATACTTCAATGATAGCCACTAGCGCCATTCCTTTTATTCAAATTTAAATCTGCGTTCCAGCCATTTGAAGAGCGTGGTTAGCAGGAGCGTCATGATCAAATAAATGACCCCGGCAATAAAGAACGGTACGATCGTAAAATCACGGTTCACCGCCGTCTGGGCGTAGTGAAGCAGCTCCGGCACCGCAACGGCATACAACAGCGCGGTATCCTTGATCAGCGTAATCGATTCGTTCGAGACGGACGGAAGCACCACCCGGAACATTTGCGGCAAAATAATCCGCGTCGTCGTCTGCCACTTGCTGAAGCCCAGCACCTGCGAGGCCTCGTACTGGCCTTTATCGATTGCCAGCAGGCCGCCCCGGAAAATCTCGGCGAAGTATGCGGCATAGTTGAGAATAAAACCGACGCAGGCCGCGGTAAACCGGTCCAGCACCAAATATTCGCCGACGACCGGCAGCATCGGCAGCCCGAAGCAGATCACCAGCAGCTGCAGCAGTAAAGGCGTGCCGCGCATGATGTAGATATAGGCATGGGCCAGCCCGGCCACAGGTTTGCTGCCGCTTTTGACAGCTAACGTGAGGACAAAGCCGAGAGGTACGGAGACGATAATGGCGATCAGAAACAGCAGAATCGTCATCTGTGCCCCTTCCAGCATAGGCATGACCATGTTGTGTAAAGTCGTTGCGGACATGTTGAATATTCCCCCAAAAACAAAACGGAATTTTCTTAGAGGATCTCTAAGTCATCCGTTTCGTTTGTCTTATCTTGATTCAATTCTGCTTATTTCAATACTTTATTCTCGCCAAACCATTTCGTGGAGATCGCTGCAGCGGTGCCGTCCTGGTTCATCTCGTCCAGCGCCTTTTGAAGCTTCTGAAGCAAGGCGTCATTGCCCTTCTTCACACCAACGCCATACTCTTCCGGTGCAAGCGACTCATCCAGCAGCTTGAAGGTGCCTTTTTCCTTGGACATGAAATATTTAATGACAACCTCATCTATCACTACCGCATCGACGCGGCCGATTTTCAAGTCACTTAATGCCAGAACATTGTCGGAAAACTCGGTCACATTCTTAAGCTTCGATTTGATCGGACTTTCATTCAAGGCGTCAGCCGCGGAGGACAAGGATTGCAGTCCTACCACTTTGCCCGCCAGATCGTCAAGCTTGGTCAGGTTGGATTTCGCCAGGGTGACGACCACCTGCGAATTTTTCAAATAGGGCTTCGTGAAAAGCACTTTTCCTTTACGCTCGTCGGTAATGGTGTATCCGTTCCAGATCAAGTCGATGCGTCCGCTGCTGAGCTCAGACTCTTTCGTTTTCCAGTCAATAGGCTGAAATTCAGCCGTAACGCCCATTTTCGCTGCAGCCGCTTTGGCATAGTCAATGTCGAATCCTACGATTTCATTCTTGTCATCGCGGAAGCCCATCGGAGCAAACTTATCGTCTATACCGATGACAAGCTTTTTACCTGCATCTGCGGAGCCCTTGGACCCGGAGCACCCGATAAGCAGGGAGAACACTGCGGTAATGATCATTATCATAGCTGCTGTACATTTCATAAATGCTTAAACCACCTTTTGTTGAGTTCAAGTTACTTTACTACGTTACCACTTTATCAAGAATCTCATAATATCACATTATGTCAAATAGTGTCGATAGAAGTCGATCTAGTAAAATATTACCTCTACTCCTGTCGGCAATCCTCGGAATCTGCTTCTGTTTTGCTAACGAGTCATGCTATACTTTTTCCAAATGATTGGAGGCAACGGCGTACATGAGCTACTATTTTGCGATATGCGCAACCGAGAAATATCAAGAAAAGTACATTGACTTTCTGCTCCGCCACTACCGGCAATTAAACCTCCCTTATTCCTTTCCCGTAACCCTCAGCTTTATAGCGAGCCCCATTCTCATGAGGGAGGAAGCGCTTCTGTGCTTTGATGAGGACGACGAAGTCGCGGGCGCTCTGGGTTATATCTACGGAACCGGCGAGAACGATTATCAGGATACGCATATCATTCAAATCCAAACCGTCCTGCTGGCGGAAAAATACCGGCGAACCCGCCTGTTTCTCCAAGGCCTTCAATATTTAACGCAGTACATAGGCCAGCTGGACAAGCAGGTCACAGAGGTCCGCTTCCGGACGCCTTCCCAGCCGTCGCTTCAAAGACTGTGGGACAAGCTCGCAGTACGAAGTGCAGTACACGAGACCCCCTTCGGAAGGGTCGACGAATACCGGGCTGCGGTGGCGGACTGGCACGCTTACGCAATGAAATTTCGGCATGAGAGCCACTTTGGAGTCTAGAAATCCAGGGAAGGGAAACACGTTATGCTGCTCGTTATTCGTAATCTATTCTATTATATGCGTCCGTATAAACCTCTGGCCGTTGTCTTTTTCTTCACCTTGCTGCTGGACCTTGCGTTCGTTTCATTGGCCCCTCTCAGCTTCAAGGTGATGATCGACAAGGCGATCGTGCCTCAGGACACCCGCTACTTCTTTCTTATTCTTAGCGCACTGGGCATCGGCGGCTTGATCGGCGTCAGCTCGGGCATCATCAGCGACTATGCGCTGGCCCGATTAAGTGCCAGGGTGCAGCTCGATTTGCGGGAGCGGTTGTTCGCTCACCTCCAGCAGCTGAATATCGGCTTTTTTCAAAAAACACACGCAGGCGACCTGCTGGCCTATTTCTCCGCCGACTTGCCTGCGATTGAACGGGCGATGACCGTGATCCTGACGGTTGGCATCCAGTCGCTCTCGGTCGTCTTGATCAGCACTGCCGTGCTGTTTTATTTGCAGTGGAGCATGGCTGTCTGCATTGTGATCGGCGCTGCGGTTATTTTTGCCGGTCCTTATTTGCTGGGTGGTCGGGCACAAGCTGTCCAATCCGAGTACAAGGAACAGGCCGCCCGGCTGTCGAGCGATGTACAGGAAAATATGAAAGCGCAAAAGGTCATCAAAGGGTTCAGTTTGCAGCAGGCGATGGCAGACAAGTTCAGCGAGCGGCTGCAATCGATGTTCCTCATCAACTACAAACGGAACATGATGAATGCCCAGCTGGAGCGCATCCCGATGGTCAGCCTGCTTCTTATCAACTTATCCATTATCGGGGTCGGGTCGTATTTGGCGCTTCGCGGGCATATTACCGTGGGGGCCTTGGTTGCCTTCTTCACTATGTATACCTCCATGGGTAATTCTGTGTTCAACCTGACCTTCGCGATTCCGGCCTTCACCGATGCGCTCGTCAGCATGAACCGGATCCGAAGCCTGCTTGACGAGCCTCTGGAAGCTTCAGGAGGCAGCAAGACCGGAATCGTACCAGGACATAGCCCGGAGGTCCATTTTGATGGGGTTACATTCAGCTATGCGGAGGACCGGGAGGTGCTAAAGCAGATCAGCCTCCGGATACCTCCGGGTACAACCGCAGCCTTCGTCGGCTCCAGCGGATCGGGCAAGAGTACCCTGATGCAGCTGCTGCTTGGCTTTTACGAGCCGAAGGCAGGATACGTCCGGCTGAACGGGATCAGCCTGCAGGAGATCAACCGGCATGCATTCCGGGAGCAGATTGGCATCGTGTTTCAAGATAATTTCCTGTTCCGCGGCACCATTCTGGACAATATCCGGATCACCAAGCCGGAGGCGGGGCTGGATGAGGTGATCCGCGCCGCCCGGCAGGCGGAAATACACGATTATATCGTCAGCCTGCCGGACGGGTACGATACGCTGCTGATCGATGAAGGAAGCAACCTGTCCGGCGGTCAGCGGCAGCGGATGGCCATAGCCCGCGCGATCCTGAGAGACCCGCCTCTTCTTCTGCTGGATGAAGCGACATCGGCACTTGATCCGATCTCCGAGGCTTCGATTAATCGAACCTTCGAGCAACTATCCCGTAACCGGACGGTCGTCACCGTAACCCACCGGCTGGCCTCTATCGTCCACGCCGATCACATTTTCGTCTTCGATCAAGGCCGGCTCGTAGACAGCGGCACGCACCGGCAAATGCTTGCTCAGGGCGGTTTTTATCGGACGCTGTGGGATAAGCAAAGCGGCCTTTCCGTATCGGTCAGCGGCCAGGAGGCGGAGATTGACGAAGAGCGGCTGTCGCGGCTTCCTTTCTTCCGCGGCGTCGATCTGGATATTTTGCGGGAGATCAAAGGTTTGTTCAACACGGAAACCGCCCCTGTGGGACAAACCGTCATTTATGAGGGAGAGCCGGGGGAAAAGTTTTACTTGATCGCCCGCGGGCGCGTGGAAATTACGAAACGGTCCGCCGATGCGGAAAATGGACGCCTCCGTCTGGCCGTGCTGGAGGATGGAGATCATTTCGGTGAAATCGCTTTGCTTGAGAATGTTCCCCGAACCGCAGACGTGACGGCCCTCACTCCTTGCGTATTTTTGACATTACAAAGAAAAGTTCTCTATTACGTATTGACCCAATACCCTGAGATTGATGCCCATGTGAGGCAAACGATAAAGGCGCGAAGAAACTAGGAGGTGCATGACCAATGCTTTTTCAATACCACCTGTGCAAAACGGATGACGATTTTGTCCAGTACACGCTGTTCTTCGTCCGCTATCGCTCCGAGTTCAGCAGGCGCTTCTCCTTGTCCGATGCTCTCATGCATGCGCTTGAAACGATCCAAACCTCCCATATCATGCTTCTGTCGCTGCCGACGGGCGAAGTCATCGGTTGGGCGCAATACCGATATTTCTCGGAAGGCTATGAGCCTGATCCGAACGGCGACATCGTCTTTGTCGATTCCGCCATTACCCTCGAGCCGTACCGCAGCACACGGCTGTTCATACAAGGCTTCCGCGTACTTGCAGCTCATATTGCGCAGGAGAATCCCCTGGTCCGAACGTTCCAATTCTGCGCCCTGGCTGACAACGCCTACCTGAAACGGCTGTACTCCAAATTTGCCGATATTATCGGTCAAAGGGAGGGCTATCACGGGACTGAGGACCTATTCTCGACAGACTTCCCTAAGCTTCTTCAATATTTGAGTCCCAAGTAAAAAAGCTATTGCCCCATTTTCTTCCACATGGTATTCTGAAGGAAATAAGTACTCGGAAAGGAGGGACCACTCATGTTTCCACCAAGATCCGGATTGAGCGATAAAGGCGGCCGCAGACCGTTGAATTTCAACGATTTGTTGAAAAGCAACGAGCAGTTGGTTACATCCGCTGCCAAGTAAATGTAGGCCCCTTGAACCACACAAAGAGCCACTCTTGACTGTCAAAAGTCACGAGTGGCTCTTTGTGTGTCGAATAAATGTGCTCCTCCGGCCTGTAGAAGAATCCGTGCGATATCCATGAAACACGACAGCAAAAAAGCACCGACCCACTTGGGAGGGCGGCCGCTGAAAATCTAGCGGAGTGGACGGAAACATTCTGTAGAAGCGTAAGCGTTCGTAAGAATGATCCGTACACCCAGCCGTAACTTTTCAGCAGCCTCCCTAAGGGGTCGATGCTTTTTTTCTATTCATAGAGCCAACGCTTGCCTCAGCCGTCATGTCCATTGGCAATCAGCTAAAGCCATACTGCCGCTGTGCTGCATAGGTTACCCGTCGATCAGCTTGGACTGAACCAGCAGCCGGTACAAGGTAACCGCCGTTTCCGCACGGGTAATTTCACTTTTTGGCTTTAAGCCGTCGCCACTGCCTTGGATTAAGCCGCTTTGCACCGCTTGGGCCGCTTCCTGCAGCGCCCAGTCGTCGACTTCCCCTTGATCGCGGAATTCGGACAAGATTGACTTCGGATCCGCGGTATTCAAGCTGACCACGCGTCCTGCCAATCTGGAAGCCCTCGCGATAATAACAAGCGCTTCTTCTCTCGTAATGGTCCGATTCGGACGGAAGGTCCCGTCTTCGTAGCCGCTAACCAAGCCGAATGCGCTGGCCTGAGCAACAGCTCCTGCGTACCATTCCGAAGCAGGGACATCGTGGTACGTTCCCGCTGTTTGGCCTCTGTCCGAGAGACCCAAGGCCCTAATGACAATGGCCGCAAACTCTGCCCGAGTGACCTGCGTATCCGGGCTGTACTTCCCTGCGGCTACCCCCTGCACGATCATGCGCGAGGCCATCTCGTTCACTTCCCGCTGCGCCCAATGACCGGTCATATCCTCGAACGTTTTGGAGTTCGAGATGATCGCGTAGGTGCTGTTCGTTAAGCTGCTGATCTCAGCAAAGAATTGTCCGGCCTGGTTCACGATACGCGTCGGTACATGATAGACGGTGCCATCTTCGAGGATAACTACAGCTGTCGTAATCCGGTTGGTGTTGACGTCGGCAGAGATCGGAAGCGCTCTGCTCACCAAACCGCTGAAGAGATGAATTTCGGTTGTTCTGTCTTTATAAATGGCAGTCACCGTAAAATTAACCGGCGGCATCAGAATCGCATACTGCCCGTACTTCGCCTGCTGCTGCGCCCGGGCTACCAGCTCGTTCGAAGCCTTCGAGATGGTGATACTTAGACGAATATCAGCAGCGTTGGCTTGAGCACCAAGCTGTGCGGCGATCGTATCCCAACTCAAGGCACCAAGCGGCAATGTGTACCCGCCGAGATTGGACTGAAGCTGCACAGTCGCCTGGCTGTTTTGAAGCATGCTTACGGTACCGGCATCCATATTCAGGATGGCACGATCTACGTTCCCTGGTATGGTTACCGTAACCGTCGGTTTTGACCCTGAATGCTCCATCTGTTCCTTCACTTTGTCTCTATCCAATGTCGCCGTAGTGACGGTCTGACCATTCACTTGTTCCGTTACGATGGATCCCAAATCTTCAACCGGTTTTCCGTTCAATCGTCCGGTCAAGTTTGTTGCCGGATCAGGTGCCGGTACTTGACCCGAGGAGCCGGAGCCCTTATTCGGACGCGAAGTACGGGTCGGTTCACGATATATAGTGATCGTATAGGAAGCCGTTGATTTGCCGTCTTCCGCCACAGCCTTCACCACAATCGTGTTGAAGCCTTCCTGCAGCATGACCGGATTACTTTCTTGGCCGCTTGCTAAGGCCAAGTCGTTGATGAACAGCTTAGCATGCGGCTCGTATACAGCCGCTGTCACCGTAGTCGCATACACCGCATTCGCTACACTTACATTGTAGCTCAATACTTGCGGGTTAAACGCCGGAACTAACGGTCCCGCCGATAACGAAAGCGACGTCAGCTCAGCCTGGCTTGACGCTCCCCTTGGAGTGATCGTCACCTCCACGATGCCGGAAGCGGCGTTCATGTGCTTGTCATACACCGAGTAGGTTACCGTTTCGGTGCCTGTCACATCCGGATAGGGCTTGAATTCGAATGTTCCCGTAGAACTATTTATTAGCGTAAACGCACCTAATTTACCCTGTGGCTCTAAACTGTAAGTTAAATCCTCACTCTCAGGATCTTGGCCTAGCAGCTTGCCCTGAACCGCAGTATTCACAGCTGTAGTCAGCTGAACCTTTGCCGCGCTTGGCGGCAAGTTGCCTTGACCTATACTAATCTTCATCGTCGCCGTGGCTTTAGCGTAAGACTTTCCATCGAAGCCGTACCATTCGAAGGCCGTCTCGCCGAACCAGCCCGCAGCCGGACTAAAGGTAAGATAAGACAAATCCGCGAGGTAGACATCCTGCAGCACCGTTATCTCGTTATTATGCAAGTAGAGCTTGCCGATATCAGGAAGCTTGTTCAGCTTGATCTTCACGATCGCATCTCCATCGACATCCGTAAATGGAAAGTCCTCCGCACGGAAGGTTAATACGGTATCCTTCGTTCCAGAAACCGTATGATCGGATATGACCGGTGCGTGATTGACTTCCGTTACGTTGATCCGCTGGGTAGCGGCATTCCCTGCCGTATCCTTAACATAGACAGAGTATTCACCATTCTCCGTAACGGTAAAGCTCACAGAACTGCTGCTGCCAAGTCCCGTACCATTACCGCCCTCAAAGTAGCTGTTATCCAGGTGACCCGGCGCCCAACGGATCGTATCAATACCATTTGGACTACCGTAAACGGTTGAAGCCACGGTGATAGTCACCTGCTCGTTCGTAGGGCCAACCGGTGCTGCACTAAGCACAATCGAAGGCTTCGTCAAGCTGATTGTCTGAATATCGATGGTTCCGACAGCTTCATTACCTGCGATATCCTTTACAAATACCGTGTACATTCCGTTGGCACTGACTGTGAACTTGCTGCCGGCACCTACATCCGTACCCGCTGCTGCGAAATACGCAGTATCCCGGGTTCCATCCGCCCATTTTTGCTGGGAAAGCATGTTGCCTTGAAGGGTCCCGTATACCGTCGCCGTGATAGATACGGTAACATCGCCATTCGTTAACCCTCCCGGCGAGAAAGTGAGCTGAAGCAGCGGCACATCGCGCACGATCTGTGTAATGTCGACCTTCTGTACCGCTTCGTTGCCGGCCGCATCTTGAACATATACGGTGTAAGCACCGTTATCGTGTACGTCAAACTTCATCAAGTTCAGAGGGATATCTTGTCCTCCGCCTGAGCTAAAGAAAGAGGCCTGCTCATCCCCCGGCGCATATTTCACCCGGGTTACCGTGTTTCCAAGCTGATCGCCGGACACCGTTGGGGTTATCCGTACGCTAACATCTCCATTCGTAACCGTGTTGGGAACTAGACCCAACACAATCGTTGGCACGGATTTACTAATGTTTATATCTACCTTGGCGCTAGCTGTATTACCTACCAGGTCCAACGCCTGAAACTGAACGGCATGGGCTCCTTCTGTCGTAACCGTGATAGCCCCGGTATAATCATTCCAGTTCATTCCATCAGCCAGCTTGTATTGAAGCAAGCTTAACCCGCTAAGGCTGTCAGCCGCTGCAGCCTGAATCGTGACATCCTGGGCCGTCCAAGTCCCTCCATTGTACGGCTGTCCGCCTGCTGTCATGGTTACCGTAAGACTTGGAGCGGTCTGATCCACCTTCAGGATGAACGAGCTTCCCGTAGCATTGCCTGCTGCATCAGCGGCCTGTACCTTGACAGAGTACACGCCTTCCGTTACTGTGACCGCTGCCGAATAAGGATTCCATGTTGTTCCGCCATCCAATGAATACTGTTGATCCGGTTTCAATGGGGCCTTGCTGCTGTTCTCGTCGTTGGCTTCAAGCGAGATGGTAACGGGCTGATTCACCCATGTATCACTCGTATACGCATGCCCGCCTCCGTCTGTCAAGGTGACGGTTTGGCTAGGAGCAATGGAGTCGATCTTGACCGACCAGCTGGCTTCCGTCACAAGACCTGCAAGGTCTGTGGCGCGAGCCTTCATGCTGTACACTCCATTCGTTACCGTTACCGGTTGGGAATAATTTGTCCAAGCCCCCCCGTCATCCAACGAATACTCAACCGATGCGATTCCGCTCATTGCATCACCAGGCTGCAGCTCCAGCGTCACATTTTCCTTGCTCCATGTATCGTTGACATAAGAAGCTCCGCTGGACGTTTTTATAGCAGCGCCGAGGTTCGGTGCCGTCTGGTCCACTTTTACACTGGCAGTTTCCTGGGAAAGGTTCCCTGCGCTATCTGCTGCTTTCACTAGAACGGCGTACTGTCCATCTGTGGCCAGACTAATATCGCCCGTATAAGCGGTCCAGTTGGCGCCCCCGTCCAAGGAGTATTGATACGAGCTGATCCCACTTCCCGTATCCTGTGTAATGGATGCCTTCACCGTCACTGACTGCCGGCTCCATGTACCGTCCGTATAATCTCCTGTTCCCGTTGTCAGCTTTAAGGACAAATCGGGTTTCACGGTATCGATCTGGATCGTAGCTTCCACCTGCGACTTATTCCCGCTCTGATCCGTAGCTTCAACATTCACTTGATACGTACCGTCCGCTGAAAGTACCACAGGTACCGTATAATCCGTCAGGGGCTGATTATTCAGCGAATATTGCAGAGCGGCCAGTCCTGTTTCGCTATCCGATGCACTCACCTGCAGCGTTACCGGCTGGTTCGTCCAGCTTCCGCTCACATACGCCGCTCCGTTCGACGTCATATTCACGGACAGCGCTGGAGGTGTCTTGTCGATTTTTATCGTGAAATCTTGCTGCTCTACGTTTCCTGCATTATCTACAACCTTGATTTGTAACGCAAATACCCCGTTCGTAGAAAGGACAATAGGTGTATTGTCTGCCAAGGCTGTCCATGTGCTGCCTCCGTTGAGGGAATACTCTTTGGACTTCAGACCACTTGTCCCATCTGCCGCCGTCACCCCAACCGAAACGTCCCCCTTCGCCCATGTGCCATCGGTGTAAGGCTGGCCGTTCGTTGTCAAGCTGACGCTAACGGACGGCTTCGTTTTATCAAGCATCACCTGCGTTTGCTGTATCACCGCGTTGCCCAGGCTGTCCTTGAGCTTCAACCAGGCTGCATAATTTCCATCGGTCGCCACCTGAATCGGACCTTTGTTCCACGTCAGTCCTCCATCAATCGAAGCATCGGTGGCGATCGTCACATCTTTTGCCGTCCAAACCCCGCCTGCATAATTGTTATTGTCCGATGTCTTCATCGGGCTCGCCGGGGTTAAAGGCGTTATCGGCATCGTGTTACCGTCCAACTGTTTTGATGCTGTAAGACCGGTATTATTCTCAAACTTCGTATTGCTCAGGTCAGGGTTCCCGTTTTGTATAAGCAGCCCCGTCCCATTGCCAGCTGTCGACGTGTTACCCGTAAAGGTCACATTCGTAAGCGAAGCCTCTTTATCATAATAAAAATAAGTGAGGTACATGCCTCCGCCGTCACTGTTCGCGGTATTATTTGTAAAAGACGTATCGCTAATCGCTGCCACAGCGTTCAGGTACAAGCCTCCGCCGATCCCATCATCCGAAGACCCGGACGCCGTATTCTGAGAGAACGTGCTATTCGTGATGGCAACGGTCCCCTGTGAGTTGTAGGATGCAGCTAATATCGCCATGCCCCCACCCAATTCCGCACTGGAAGTATTCCCGGTAACTGTGGCCTGATTGATTTGGATGTTCAAATCCCCTTCAAGGTACAAGCCGCCCCCGCGTTCGCCCGCCGTGTTCGATAGGAAGGACGTATTCTGGATCACCGCCTTCGCCGTTGCCGGCCCTGTCACGTTCAGACCACCGCCGTACCCGGCTCCCGCTCCGTTCTTTGCCATGTTGTTTTTTAGGATGCTATTGGAGAGCGTCAGCGTTTTCCCCGCTGTAAGCTCAGCGGAAACGCCCCCTCCCCCATTCCCGTACGAGTCCGGAGAAGCTTTACCGTTCTGAATGGTAACCCCCTGGAAGGTGACGTTAGGACTCAACAATGTTCCACCATCCGGAAAAACTGCGAAGACCCGGGATAAATTTCGCCCGTCAATGACCGTTGTGGCCGGATCTCCATTCGTTCCTGAGATGGTTACGTCTTTTGTAATGTTCAGCTGCCCGGAGGAAAGCTCATACGTCCCGGGATTAATATTGATCGTATTCGGACCCGTCACAGTATTGCTAAGCTGAACGGCTGTACGCAGCGTACATTGCCCTGCGGCAGAGCAGTTGCCCGTTGTATCGGACGTATTATCTACCGTAAAGGTGGCCGCCATAGCTTGCGAAGCCATGAGCATAGAGACGCCTGCAAGCGCCAGCAGCAAGCAGCTGATTTTCAAAAAGACCATAAGCCGCTCCCGCCTGTTATTCCCGTCCGTAGCTGTAAACGAGTATGTATTTGCCAGCATCATGATTCCCCCTTTCCTCTCACCGTTTCATCTATTCCCAATTTTATGGTCTTTGCGGAAATATCCCCTGCATGGCAATAATAAACGTCAAACCGAGATAAGGCTGCATATTGTTATGCGGCTGGCCCCCGCCCGTTACCGACATGGCAGAGCTGCTCATAGCTACCGTGGGCACAGAGGCATCATATGCGTTGATCCCGGGCGTGTTGGCCCAAATTCCCCCACCAAGAGCATCCTGTGTGCCCACCGTGTTATCGCCCATAACAGTATGCCGATGGGACGGCATTTCATTCTGCAGTAGCGTGACCGATTCCGAGCCGTCTGATTGCCCTAAGACATAGTCGGAAAGTCCTGATCCCTGGCCTGCGCCAACAGGTACTCTATCCATAAAATTAGGCAAGCCGAAGGTCGACTTGCCGTCTCCGCCATAGGTTGTGCCCAGCAAGGAAAACAACGCCGTATTTTGTGAGATAGAGAGAATTTGACCGTTGCACAAAGCCCAGCCCGTTGGCGCAAAATTACCTGCAAAAAGACGGATTTCCGCAACAAATTGATCCGACATAATAAGGTCCCCTCCTAATTAATTCCGCGATGGAAAAATACCTTGCAGCGCAATACAGAAATTAAGCGTCAAAAACGGCTGCATATTGTAATGTGGCTGCCCGCCGCCCGTATTCGCAAGCGCAGCAGAACCTGCTGCGTTAAGCCCTGTATTCACAGCGCCCTGCACATTGTAGGAGCTGGCCGCCGTTATTGCCCATGTACTATTAGCTGCTGTAGTAGAATTCGCAATATTCTTACTCCCGTTCACGGCATGTGAGTGCGGTGGCAGCTCATTTATAGTAAGAGTGTGCGCCTCCTCACCGGCCGAAGCCCCCAGCATGATCTTGGTCCCCATTCCTGCAGGCACTCTGCCCCTTAAATCAGGCAGCGCAAAAGTGGTCATGCCATTCCCCCCGTAGGCTGTACCCAGCAGCGAGAACAAAGCCTGATTCTGGTTGATCTGCAGCACTTGACCATTGCACAAAGCCCAGCCTTTGGGCGGGTAAATAAAACTGAACAGCCTGATTTCGGCAAGATACGGTTCTGACATCCATTCTTCCTCCTTCATATCTACAACTACGCAAGCTGCAAGCCGAAAGGCCCGATATGTGCTTCATAGCTAGCCCTGCACCGGATAGATCCCGAACAGGCTAATGATAAAACCGATCGTCAAGTAAGGCATCAGGTTATCATGCGGTTGGCTGCCCCCCGCAAGTGCGATGTTGCCGGGATGCATTTGCTGAAGAGAAGAGGGCGCGGAAGTAAATTGATTCAACGTCGATTTCGCCCAGAGCGCGTCCTTAGGACTATTGGTATTGCCTCGTTTCGGTTGTCCGATCATCGCGTGATTGTGCGGAGAGATCTGATTCACCGTCAGCGTTACATTCTCCGCTCCGCCATTCTGACCGATGGTGTAGGTCGTGCTCGAGGCCGCTGTTCCCTGATGAATCGGAACGCGTCCTCTCAGGTCCGGCAGCGCAAAGGTCTCTTGGCCGTCTCCGCCGTAGGTAGTTCCGATAAGATTAAACAAGGTATCATTTTCCGAAATGGACAGTATCTGCCCTTCACAAAACATCCAGCCTACAGGAGCAAAATTGCCCGCAAACATACGAATTTCTCCTACATAGGGTTGTGACATCTCTTATTCCTCCTTTGGCTCCCGCAATAGATTAAATGCTATCTCATACTTGAAACCATCCTGCTCCCGTCCGATCGGCACGACAAAAAGGTCCAGCTCACCTAATTGTTCATGCTGCAGCCGATACATCTGCTGGGGAAGGAATGGATCCAGCGGTCCTTTTAACAATAGCGAGAATTGTTCTACGTCAGACCGTATCGCCAGCTCCTCGATGGTCTCAAGCCGCAATATCACGGCTCCACCTTCTAACCCAATCCTGAACTCCGTATGTATTGCCTCCCGAAAGGCTGCTGCTGAAAAAAACTCCATTGACGTCATTTCCCTCCTTCATTTACTTATTCGCTTGCTGCCATTCCATCGCTTCATACATCTCCCCCGCCTCGGTCTGCGAAAAACCAAGACGCTCATACAGCCCTTTGGCGCGATTCCCCCTCAAGACATGGAGCTGCAACGGCTTCCCCTCGGCAGCCGATTGGGTTTGAAGCTCGCGCAAAAGCTGCGTTCCCAAGCCCCGGTTCCGGTAAGCCGGGAGCAGGGAGATATCCACGAGCACGTTAGCCTGCGGCAGGCGTGCGGTCATGATTCTGCCTATCGGCCGGCCGTCCAGCCGTACAATCCGATGCTCCGCGTCGGGATACTGCATCCGGTAGGAGCGCTGCTGCATTTGAAACTGCATTCCGAGAAAAGCCTGCTTCTGGGCTTCATTCCAACCGAATGCATCTATTTCCTCACTCCGGACACTGCTGTACAACTCTAGTAAAAAAGATTCATCGTCCGGGGTCGCCGTTGTTAAAATAAGCATGACTCACCTCTTCACACCACACTAGGAAACTATATACATAAGCTCTTCTCCCTATTATAATTGTTGTAGCCTCCCCTTTACTAGAGAAGTTTTCATATAAAATAATCAAGCTATTATTAAATTGCAGGTCCAAAGGAGGATAATGATGAACGAAAACAAGCCTATTTCCCGGCGATCATTCTTAGCCTATGTCGGCTCCGGAACCGCCACCCTGCTTGCCGCATCTTCAGGCCTTGGTCTTTTCAGCGGAAAGGCCGAAGCACAGGAGAACCCGGAGGCGCTTTTTTCTTACTCCAGCGATTCCTTGACCCGCTCTCCGGGACTCATCCAGCCCTCCGATTCAGACGAGCTGGTGCTTCCCAAAGGGTTTTCCTCGCAGATATTGGCTGCATACGGGGATCGTATCAATGCAAAAGGCGATACATTCGGGTTTCATAACAGCTACACCTGCTTCCACCCTATCGAAGGGTCATCGGTCAACGGCTTGCTATGGGTGAATCATGAGTCGGCGGACGCCTTATGGGTACAAGGGGAACCCAAGAACGGACATTACAGCACGGCACAAACACAGAAGCTGCTATACAATCAGGGGGCTTCCATACTGGGTATATATCGGGATACGGATGGAACGTGGAAGCTCGACACCACATCCCCTTATGGCCGCAGAATTACAGGGCTGGATGCATTCGAATTGACGGGACCTGCCCGAAGCGCACGGTCTGTCCATGGCGTGAGCCGGGTGCAGGGAACGTTAGGTAACGGTTCCGGCGGCAAAACATTGTGGGGAACACAGCTGACAGGGGAAAGAAGCTTCGCGGAGCCAAGCAGAGATGCCGGACTGCCGCAGACGCACTATGGCTGGGTAACGGAGGCCGATCCTTTCGATGCCGGCTTCAAGCTTCGCAAGCACACGGCACTGGGACGTTTTCAACACGGCAGTATTGCCATGACCCTTGGTAAAAAGGGACAAGCTGTCGTCTACATGGGAGACGGTGCAGCTTATGCTTGCATTTATAAATACATAAGTAAGGGAACCTACGTGGTGGCTAAAGGAACCGCCAACTCGGAGCTGCTGACGGAAGGGACGCTCTATGCGGCGGACCTCGTGCAGAGACGCTGGGTAGCTCTAACCATCGATGCGGTGCTCGAAGCGTTGAATGATCTGCATTTCAGCCTGCCCGCTTCCATCGAATATACGAGAGAAGAGCTGCTGGAGCTGTTTAAGGAGCAAGCCGACGTGTACGTCTATGCGGGTGAGGCCGCGCTGATCCTCGGAGCTACACCGACCGATCGGCCGGAAACCGTACAGATTAGTCCGGAGGAAGGCACCTTGTTCATTACCCATACGAACAATGCGCGGCACGGCAACCTGCACGGACACATCAGCCGTCTTGTCGAGAAGGATAGCGACCACGGAGCGTTGGAATTCAGCTTGGAAACGGTCCTCAGCGGAGGCCGCCAAGGCGAGCTCAGCTCCCCGGACAGCTTGATCACCGATCATCTCGGCAACTTGTGGGTCACAACCCACATGCCGCCGAGCCAGATGAATCAAGGCGCCTACGCCGAATTCAAAAACAACGGGCTGTTCGCTATCGTCTCCCCCGTGTCCTCCAAGCGCAAAGTGCTGCAATTCGCATCCGCTCCGAACGATGCGGCGTTTGCCGGTCCATGCTTTGCACCGGACGAGCGTTCCATGTTCGTTGCTGTGCAGCATCCGGGAGCTAACACGGTCAATCGCAACAATCCGACCAGCAGCTGGGCCAGTCGTCCCGGCAGCAAGGTGCCTCGCCCGGCCGTCGTGGCGATCACCGGATTTTCTTATTAAACGCAACACCCCGAATGCTCTCGGTACTTCACCGGAGTTCGGGGTGTTTTTTTGCGTTGTATTCATAGACTTCTGTCGATACAGCGGATCAATCTTTGTTCCACATCCTCGGCCAACGGCTGCATCGCTTCTCCTCCAGCCAGACGGAGGAGAGCCGTAGGCCGGGGCAGGCCGATGCTCGTTCGGCCATCCTTTTCATACACTGTTATCTTGCAGGGAAGCACATAGCCAATCAGCGGATTTTCGGAGAGGGCCCGCTTCGCTTCGACCGGATTGCAAACCTCCAGAATATAATAATTGGGGTCATAATCCAAGCCCTTCTCATTCAGCTTTTCCTTCATGTTCAACTGCCACAGAATCCCGAACTTTTCCTCCTGCAGGCTGGCCCCAAGCGAAGCAATCGCTTCCTGCACCGATTTAGCCGTCTCCACGGTGTAATGAAACAAAGACGTCAATTGCATGTTTGATGTCAACTCCAGCTTCCGATATGGTCAAGATCAATCTTGGAGATTTGCTCTTTCGTTTCTGGCGTGCCTAATTGACTTAGCAGGGCATAAATACTTTTCAGCGCATAATCCGCGCCATCATTGTCTCGATCATGGTGATACGGGATAGCCAGCACGTGAGAACGGATAAAGGTCCCTTCTTCGAAGTCCTCCATCTCTTCAAAAAGCTCCCGAAGCGTATCCACTTCCTCTTCCGTCGCTTCAATTTCAAACTCGTATGCCGCATCGCCTTGGTTGTACATAATCGTCTTCCCTTGAACCGATACGTAATAGGTTCTCTTGTCCATATGCTACCCCCCGTAGTAATGTATAACCAGCAAGGAAACGACAACAATGATGACCGGGAACAAAATATACGCCCAAATCCCGGGATTGGCTATGACATTATGTTTTGTGGTTACGGCATCCATTCCCTTATCGTATTCATGATTCTTCTGCTTACGAATGGCAGCGATGGAGGCAATAAACCCGATAATACAGATGACAGCGACAACTGCCAGCAGGTTATACAGCATCGTCATTTCCCACCTTTTTAGGAAAAGTCACTCTATCTCGCTTATAATATTCGTCACTCGCATCATTATCATGCATAGGAAGAAACAGGAAGCAGATCGGTCCGAGCTAAAAAAGGAAGCAAGCCTCGCATGGCCGCTTCCAGTCATTTTCAAGATATAAATCGTGGCTGCGCCGCTCTAACCCTTAGGAGATAAGCCGGTTCGAAGGGCAAGGCCCCATCCGAAAAACTCATGCTGCGTTAATTCCGCACGAATCGTAGTGACTCCAGCGTTCCATTGAACCGGAATGTTCACAAAGTCAGGGCGGATTCTAAGCCGGAACGAGGAGAACGGAACCTCCTCTCGAAGAAACACGGCCGTGTTCATCTTCTCCAGATAGAGCGCCTTTTTTCCGTTCCATTCAGCCACCCGTGCCTCAAACTTGCCTAAATCAAGCTTCTCCAGATCATCGTATAATGAGTATGCATATTTTGTTGCAGCCACCCTCGACACCCCTAGCTTCCAAGTTTGATTTTACCTTCTGTCCATAAGTTCTTCTATGAAATATAAGGAAAATCCTTCCACCAGGGTTCATTCCTCATTTATTCAACTCCACCCGCAGGCCCTTCTCTGGATTGTCGGTAAAATACGAGTACATATAGATCTCGGCGCTTGTATCCTGATAATCCTTATATTCATCGAGGTTCTGATTGTTTCCGTCCCCCGTAAAGTTGGTCGTCACCGGTCTCCCTGGTATCGACTCCCCGCCCCGGAGCATGTACGTCTGATTGACTCCGCCGAAACGCGGATCGGCCGATTCACTTTGCACATAAAGGCTTCCATCTTGACTGTAGTAAGTCCATTGGACCGAATATCCTCCCACCTGTGTCGTAAGCGTCTTTCTCTCCTTGCTTATATCCTTCAACACAATGGGAGTTTTGTTATCCTTGTGCTCTACCACCTCATAATTCATGACTAGAGCGATCGGTGTATGCTCCGTTATTCTCACATCCGGCGGGACGTCAAAATAAAAGTCCGTTTCTTCAGGGCCTTGCGGCTGGTACGTATTTCCGTTTGGAATTTCCCGTCCGTTAATCTCCAAATGATGCTTTTTGAAAATGAGCGGCTGATTTTTTTCATGGAACGCCCTGAGCCGAACTTGCGTTGGAGTGACAATCATTTGCTTCAACGTCATTTTCCCGGCACCGGATTCGATGGGTACATCCAGCTCATGTGCTTGAGTCCCGCTCTTCATCTGCTCTTTATTCAGGTGCAGATCCAGAGACCACTCGTTATCTGCCTCTTGGTCTTTTTTCGTATATAACAGCTTGTAGGCTAGGGACGAATCTGCCAAATCCCCCATTTTAAAAAATTGCTGAACCGTGTATTCTCCCTGCTCTCCCGGCTTGCCGTAAAATCCATGTGCGGCTTCGCTCACCGGCGAATTCCCCTTATAAATCCCAATAGCGGGCCAAGTCTGGACGGACGGGTCGCTGAAGAATACGTGGGACACCAGCATGACCTTATCCCCTTGCACGAACGGTTGAATCGCTATGCGCTGAATCCCGTCTTGGTTTATATCAAACGACTGCATCTCGCTATTCGAAGGTTGAAAAGCAAGCTGCCGCTCCGCAGCCGAATACAAACGCAGGTTTTGAGCCAAGAACTGAACATCTGCTTCCGTCGTTTCCGGTGTCCATTGAGCTTCGAACGTCCCGCGCCAAACGTTGTTATCCCCATCCCACATGAGCCTCTGTCTGCCTTCGACGTTCTGTCCGTCCACGGTTCTGAGTGACATCTCCCCAAACTGGGCGAGTCCGCCGGACTTCATCCTGGGCGCACTGACGCTGAACAAAAGCGCCATCCGATTATCGTCCACAACCGCCGTATGAACGGTCAGCTTCACACCATTCCATGCCAGCGACTTCTCGACAGATTGCCCCAGCCCTTGATTGTAAGCGGCACGAATCCCGCCATTCTTGAAAAGAAAGGCATCCCAATTGTAGCTGATGGCTGCAAATACGGGAGTCGCCAATACCAGCACAGCCGCAGCGGCGATAAAAGCCGTTCTCCATGCATGCCTTCGCCCAGGTACGGGAGGATGAGCTACAGGAAGCAGCTGCTCATTCGAGTCGGGTACATGGGGTTCAATCCGTTCCCACATCGCTTCAAAATCCGGATAGATGAGCTGATCCTCATCGTTGAACAACGGAGTAGTCATTTGCTTTTGCTTCTCCTGAGGCTTCATCCTTACCCCTCCTTTCCTGGACATGAGTACCGATGAGACTTTTCATCAGCTTTAAACCTTTGTTTATTCTGGACTTCACCGTACCTACGGGTATGTCCAATATGGCTGCGATTTCGCTTAAGCTGCATTCATTCAAATAACGAAGCGAGATTGCGGCCCGGATCTTAACGGGCAGCTGCTGCATCAGCTCCCGCCATTCCACCACCGTTTCCTTCTCCTCCACGATGACTTCCGTCAATTTCTCTTCTCTTCCCGTGAATCGGACCATGCGGTTCCACATGTTCACCTTATGTATGAAGCGGTTCTCTTTTCTCAAATGATTAATGCAATGATTCATTGCTATTTTGATCAGCCAGGTTTTCAAAAACTCCACCTTCCGCCAATCATGCCGGAATACCGTAATAAACACCTCCTGACATACATCCTCCGCATCCGCCGCCCGGCGAAGCATGTAATAGCAGGTTCTGTAAATATCCTTCCGGTACATTTCGAACAGCTCCCTCTCGGTCAAGTCCTCTCACCCCTTTCCCTTGTTTCCATAGTAACAATTTGAGCCTCAAAAAGGTTCATTTTGGAAAAACCAAAAAACCACCCTCGCCTCGGGTGGCCACTGAAAAAGTTACGGCTGCATGGACGGATCATTCTTCCGATCGCTGTTGTCCCCGGATTTTTCAATTTCAACACGCTTA
>NZ_NMQW01000002.1 GCF_002234615.1 Paenibacillus rigui
GGGGCCACTGAAAATGCTGCGGCTGCATGGACGGATCGTTCTTCCGATCGCTGTTGTCCCCCGGATTTTTTAATTTCAACCCGCTTATAGCGGTCAAAATCCGGGGACAAAGGCGAATGCTTACGCTTCTACAGAACGATTCCGTCCACTCCGCCCGTTTTCAGCGGCCTCTGGCATCATAGAGAGCTTTTCATTTCATGCCTTGATTGATCCGGTTTATTTTAAATTGCACACCATCAAATGATTCCCATCGGGGTCTTTAAACGTAAACCAATGGTTATGTTCTATTGGCGACGTTAGATTCACCTGTTTGGATTTCATAAATTCGTATGTATATTTTCTGGGAATTACACACTACCTAACGGCATTCCATTTCACCAAACATAGATATAAAAATCGAATCCACTTAGCTTTTTCTCCGGAATATCTTCCTCACAAGGAGTAATAGCAGACTACCTGCTATCATAGTTATCCCTATTTTCATAACGATACTAGATCTGTAAGATTGTTTATTGAATATTTGTACTAATTCTGGTGTCGGGTCTTGATAAGGTAATATGGGGCCGATCCCAAATCCGATGATCACCGTGAGAATACCAAGACCGCAGCAGCACCATGCAGCGATATTCAAGGTCATGTTTCTTTTCACAAGTTCACGCTTCTCTCCTGAAAAATTGATGCTCTACCTGGCAAGAACTATATTCTCTATCGATCCATAATTTTCCTTCTGAGATCCCTCTCTACCCTTGCCGATGAGTTGAACGGAATCTGACCAGCACAGTCCCTATGATCACAAGAAAGAAGGCAACAGGCAGCCATAAAAGTACAACAGGACAATACCGCATCAAAGCCGCGGCGAGCACAGCACCCGAGCCATATATAACAATAGCTAGTAATCGAAGCACAGAGTCTGGAGAATAAGCAGACCTCGCATCTCCTCTTAAGTAGAATCGGCACTGATGCATGGTATCTTCCACGACATGGGCCAGGTTATTCGTCAGAACCGTAGTCGAAATCCCGGCAATACCCAATCGGCGTGCCACCGTAGTTTGAATCCCCATGGCTGTGCTTAACATCACGATTAGAAAATATACATTGATACCGGATGGCGGCGGTACCACTGATGCGACGGCAAATAGCAGAAGAAAGAAGCCCTCCATTCCGAGAGCCACCGTCACCCTGCTCGGCCAGAAGTCTTTATCCTTGCTGGAAGGACCCACGACAACAGCTGCGATTGCGATCCCTGCAATAAACCCAACCAAGGCCGTTACGGTCCGGAGTACCGCGAGTCCCTCCGCATGTCCCAAGGCCATTCCTAAAAGGACGATATTCCCCGTCATATTCGCGGTAAACACATGGCCTAAACCCAAATAACCCATCACATCGACAAGCCCACCGGTTAAACATAATAGAAGCAGTAAACCATTGCGGCAAGAAGTCAAATTCATCACGATAGCATCTCCTACTGTTGTTCCATCCTATTTAGCCTATCCGATAATATTTGCAAAGCCCTTCTGATTCAGTCATGCTCTGAAAGAAATAAAAGCCTTGTCAACGCCCGAATGGGATTGACAAGGCTTCTATCAATTTCAATTGCTCTATTCCACGAAAAAAAATGACGCACTGCAGTCTCGATCCTAATGGAGATTAGGCCTCCATCGCCGTTTCCTCCTGCTTGTCTGACTGCCAGGAGGGTCTTTTCTTGCCTGAGAATACGTTCAGCATCATTCCCGTGCCCAAGGCGGTACATTCAAGCGGGTTTTCTGCGATTTGAACCCTAACTCCCGTTTCTTTGCTGATGCGCTCACCGATTCCCTCCAGCAAAGCTCCGCCACCGCATAGCAAAATCCCTTGTTCAATCACATCCCCTGCAAGCTCAGGCGGGCATCGTTCCAGCGTAGCTCGAATCGCGTCTATGACCGACGTGAGGAAATCATTCACAACCGCATAAATTTCGGTCGAGACAAGCCGAACTGTCCGAGGCAGCCCGCTGATTCCGTCGCGTCCCCGTATATCCATCGACCGCTCGGTTGCCGTTGCGCTGGCCGTCCCGATTTGAATTTTGATCTGCTCAGCCGTCGGCTCGCCGATCTCCAGGCTGTACTGTTTTTTGACATAGTCCATAATGTCCCGATCGATCGACATCCCTGCCCGGTGGATGGTATGACTCGCAACGATCCCGCCAAGAGACAACACCGCCACCTGAGAGGTTCCTCCACCGATGTTAAGCACAAGATGGCCAATCGGCTCATCGATTCTAAGCTGAGATCCGAGCGCAGCTGCCAACGGCTCCTCTACGGCTATCGCTTTTTTGGCTCCTTTGTGAATCATCGTCTCTTCAATTGCCCGCTTCTGCACATTCGTAATCCCGCAGGGAACAGATATGTATATTTGTGAGCTTCGCATCAGCAAGGAGCGGCCTTGAATTTTTTTAATAAAATGCTGCAGCATGCTGCTTGTTTTGTCAAAATTCGCAATGACACCATTCGTCAGCGGATAGCTGATATCTACATGATCCGGTGCCCGTCCAATCATGGCCTGTGCTTCAGCGCCAACGGCCAACAGTTCTCCTGTGTCGAGATTCGTGGCTACCACGGAAGGTTCATTAAGGACGATTCCCTTTCCTTTTTCGTAGATTACGGTGTTGGATGTTCCCAGGTCAATCCCGTATAATTTATCAAATCGTTTCAACATTCTAACATTTCCTCCTTTATTGGAAAATCATGTCACAGCAGGGAGGGTGATGACTTTGTATAGTATTCTAGGACGACAGCGAATTTGTGGGGGCGTTATGAAAAATAGCCTGCTGCCAATACTTGACAACATACAAATGAACAAGAAAAAAGCCATCCCAAAGCGAGCTTTCCTGCTTGAGATGACTTTCCATTTTTTAGCGCTGCTAACCGCGTGTCGATTGAAACAGCTCGATCCGTTCCCCATCCGGACCCTCAATGAAGAAATAGCGCGAGCCGTTCGGCAGGGTTGTAATTTCACTGTCTACAAACGTAACCGCGAGTCCGCGAATCCGTTCCCATTCCTCTTCGATATCGTCCACCGTAAAAGCAAGATGATGCACCTTGCCTTCGTTCGGAAGGCTGTCATTATACCCCTCGACCAGCTCCATCTCTGTCTCGTCCTGGTTACGGAAGCCGAGAAACGCCAACCGGATAACGCCGTTCGTGTGCGGTATGATTTCTTTGAGCTCAAGTCCAAGCACTTTCTCATAAAAAGCCGCGGACGGTTCGATTTGCTTGACCATCACGCCGACATGCTCCATTCTTCTTACAGCCATTGTCGCATCCCTGCCCTATTCTGAAATATAGCTTTCGACTTGTTGGATTCGCCATCCGACTGCTCAAATCCTTTCGGAAGAAGTCAACTTCACAGAGCGTTTCTCTATAATCACTGGAACTAGCAGCAAGGAACCGATAAGGAACAAGATGCCGCTCCCTGCATATACGATAAAAGTGGAAAACATGCTTTTCCACACACCGGAGAACGACATCCCGATCACCATCATCCCCATAAACATTGGAGTCAGTACACCACCGACACGTCCGATGAAGGGTCCCTCTGTATTTTGATAAATCATGGTTTGAATCCCGATGTGAATGCAAGGGTAGCACAACCCGTTCAAGACCAGAAGCAGCATCGTCAAGACCACGCTTGTAGACCATCCTATACCGACGGTTCCGAAGGAGATGAAGAAGAGCCCTACCGCTAACAAGGTTTGCGGCTTTAGCCTTTTTCCGAATGTCATAATCAGGCTGCCGCCAACGAGCATAGCAGCGCCGTGTACCATCAGGAGCCACTGTAAGAACGATTTATCGTGTCCTAGATTATCCATCGTGACATAAATCATAAGAGGCTGAATCACGCCTGATGCCAGGCCCGACACAGCAAAGCTGGCCCCTAACGTCCTTAAAATACGTTTATTCCACACATAGCGTACCCCCGCCTTCAGTTCTTCCATAAAGCTTTGGGACTCTGCGTTCATACTTTGCTGCTCGTCGCGCGGCAGGGTTAATAAAATCAAGGAGGAACCGACGAACATCACACCCATCACTGCGACCGAGACCTCGATACCAAAGCGCTGGTAGACGTATGTCCCAATCATCGGGCCAATCACCATAAACACAGCCATTAAAGATTGGAACATCGCCATCACGCTCTGAAGCTGAGCTTCCGGAATGTGCTGTTTGAATAGCTTCATCGCAGAGGGCTGGGAGAATTGCGACAAAATGGCAGAAGCCAAAGTGGTGAAAAACAGCGCATACCAGGAGCCCTGAAGCAGGACAAGCAGCACGACCAATGCAGAAATAGCCGAAAGCACATCGCACCAAACCATGGTGCGTTTGGGCTGCCATCGATCCGCGAACGTCCCGCCGATGACGGAAAACATAAAAATTGGCGCAAATTCCGCTACAGAGATAAGCGATACATACAGCGGATCATTGTGCGTCACATCACTGACGTACAACAGAATCGCAAAATTCCTGATCCAAATCCCCAGCTGAAGCAGTATCCGGGACAAAATAATCGTGCGAACAAAACGGTTGTTCAACAAAGCACTTACTCCCTTTCGAAATAAAATTCTAATAAACAATCGAATCATTCGTCCGTTTATTTATAGACATTATATTTTAACATCTAGTTTTTATCAAGTCATATTTTATAAACGATCTCATGATTTGTTTGTATATTATTAGACGACGATTTTACTTGTTTGATTTTATGCAATAAAAAAAGCCATTCTCGCAGTCATCGGAGAATGGTTTTCAAATGCACCTGTTTATTTAAAATAAGCCCCCATTATAGTCTATCGATAAGATGCCGACAGGCTGTTCTTTTCGTTCCAGTTATCGCCTGTTGCTGCTTCGGATTCTTAACGATCGATCTCTCCCCTTACGGGGCTGAATCGACCGTTTTTTCATGTGATAACATCATCATCTGGCGTTGTTTTTTCCGGTCAGTGGGTGGGACAATTTGCTTCGTATTGGATGGTTTCGGATCGGATGTTTTTTGATATATTCATGGGGAATTGAATGTAAAATCCTGTGAGGTGTTATGATATGCCGTTATATGGCTACTATATTATGTTTGCAACCATTATGCTGTTTGCCCTTATTGCTACGGTTCTCGTCGGCCTTTCACAAAAAAACAAGGAAGGCAATCCAAACTATGACATGAAAACCAAAGGAAATTGGTCCCGGCTGACCTAGATATATGTGGCCGCGATCCTTCTAGGTTATATGGCATTAATTATTTATATCGTTAAGTCGAATACTTAGTTTCACGCTTTTTTCTGAAAAGCTTCCATCGATGGATAAGATAGACGATCGTCGGAATCACAGGGACATACGTTAAATCCCACGTAACCCAGTAACTGTTCGTGGAATTGAAGAATATGACATTCGGCGCCAGGATTAAAGCATATCCGTATGCAAGCATCCCTAGCGGAATGGTAAGACGGCGGTAGTCTTTCAATTGAAGCAGCTCTGCTACCCCTTTAATAAATGCATACACATAGATAACCATTCGAAAATAAGTGGAGAGCAGCCAGGTTACCGCGAATATGGCCTCCACTCTTTCGAGAAAATGTCCCACGCTTATTTTTTTGGCTAAGGTGTACGTCGAATACATTTGATGCTCGGTCAAGTAGGAGCCGAGAACTAACAGCGATATAATGACGATGCAAAATATGGCCAGCCCTGCAGTGGTTGTTGCAAGAATAAAGTCTCTGCGTTCGTGCTTGTTGGGCGTAACCTGAGGAAGAATCATCCACATCACAAATAGCTCGCAAAAAGGAAAAGAAGCGAAGTAGAGCGCACTTTGAATAAGCTCTGGTGTTCCGGCCTCCAATACGGGGGTCAGTTTGCTCCATTTGGCGTCCGGAATCAGAAGAATGATCGTTGCAGCAAACATGATGATAAATACAAGCAGGAATGCTTCGGCGGTCCGGGCAATCGATTCTAATCCGGATCGAATCGCAACGACGAGAACAATCACCATTAATAAGCAAATAGCCCTCATAGGCGTTTCCGTCATCATCTGTGTGGTGACCAAATCTCCGATTTCCCTAATTTGAGTCACACCGTTATTAAACATGGCCAACAGATACAACAAGGAAACGGTCGTTCCCAACCATTTCCCAAGCACCTGTCTATAAATCTGAACCAGATTTTGTCCCTTGAAGCATTGACTGAATTCATAAATGAACCACGCCATACCGACACCAACGACCAGACCGATTAATGCGGATATCCATGCATCCTGGTGGGAAATCGACGCCATATTGGAAGGAAGAAAGAGCAGCATGTCCCCTATGGTAAAAAAGATCAGGAGGACAGCCATCTGCTTGGTGTTTATTCGTTCCGCCTGCAACTGATCCAATTCGACTCAACCCCCTCCTGAGAAAGCATGGGCGAACCATGCATTCACCGGTTTATAAATCCATATCAAAAGCTTCAGCGGGCTCGGGAGACTATTATTCAAGCCTGTGACGATACATAAAACCGCGCCTGCTACGAACATCGCTCCATAGGTCCATGACTCCCTGGTCCAGCCCTTTCTAATGAGAATTGTCATTTCTATAACAGCTGCCGTCATGGCGGTGAAGAGAATAAAACCTGTAAATACACCGAACATGAGCGTTACTCCTTGAGATAATTTTTGAACGAATTGTTTGTTGTCCCGGTTCTAGGTATCGTAACCTGCATTTCATATTCGACTTTCAATTTGCTGAAGTACGATTCCCAATCAGCCTTGATTCTTTTCCATGCTTTGGGATCCGATTTGTAAATGGCTTGACCGAAGCCAAAGATATCGACATGGTAATTGTTTTGCACCTTGGCAATAACCTTTTGCATCAGCAGCTTAATTCGCTCTTGAACCTGCTGCTCCAGACTGGAGATGGTATTCGGATCAGTAATATCAATTTTACACTCCACCTCACCAATATTAGATTGATTTATGATTTTCAAATGAATGACTGGCTCTCCTTTCACCATTCGACCCTCCATTTTGGTATCCGAGCGCAGCGTTTCGAGAGCAATCTTGCCCCCATCAGGGCAATCCAGATGACCTACCGAGCTTTTCACATTGTTTCGTATATAGTTGTAGCCTCTGCCTTCATCCTCGTTAAGCCAGCCAATCAGCTTATCCTTCTTGAACATAGCTAACCCCGTCGTACGAAGATGGGACGAAGGCTCGATTTCCTCTACATTTGATTTCTGCTCACCTTTCTTCGTATTACCGATACGTCTCACCCCCGGCAGCACCAGATTCGTCCCTTCACTGACCATCTGATCAATGATTTCGTCCATTGTAATGGCGGTCGTTGGCGACCAAACCTTGGATGAAGTATCGATCGAATAAAACAAGTTATGGGCCGGAATTTTCTCCAATGAGGTCAGCACCTTGAGCGTATCCTCTGCCGGTGTGCCTCTTGAGACCACAACATAATAATCGGTCCTTGCTTCCGGGTTGCGGGAGAGCAGGTCCAGCACATTGGCAATTCCCTCTCTGGCAAGAGGCTCGCCAATCACCAGCGTACGAATATGAGCAGAATAAATTTTTCTTGGACTTGTTTCTGTCAGCTTCCGAAACGCTTCGAAAATGGTTGGTGCCGTCGCCTTGTACAATGTGACGGGAGCCCGTCCGCTGCTCAGCCGAGGAGTGACTTCCCCCGGTACGACCACCTGTACGGCGACTTGGTATTGATCCCCAACTTTATCGATAGCCGTCCCGACCTGAATGCCCAGCTCATTTAATTCCCTGCGGTTCCAGCAGCCTGCGCAGATGACCATCCAAAAAAGCAATAGACACAGCCTGATGATTTTATTCAACTTGCAGCGCCCCTTAGTCAAGACTTTTTGGACTCGCGTCTCAGATTGGCTTTCCCCGTGGACATCGGTCTGGTTGTCATTTGGGACCAGGGTACCCGGAACAGTGTGTCCTTCTGGTCTTTCCCGTGAAAAGGGGCGAGCGAGCTCATAAAGGGAACACCAAAGGAACGAAGGCACGATAAATGAATGACAAGCAGAAGCATCCCCGTCAGAATGCCTATCAAGCCGAATGATGCGGCAAGTCCCATCAGAACAAATCGGATCATTCGCACGGAAATGGACATACTGGGCGTCGGGATGACAAAGCTTGAAATAGCGGTGATCGCTACAATGATAACCATAACTGCAGACACAACTCCGGCTTCAACGGCCGATTGGCCTATGACCAGCGTCCCAACGATGGAAACGGCCTGTCCGACGTTTTTAGGCATGCGAACCCCTGCCTCCCTCAAGATTTCAAAGGTAACCTCCATTAGCAGCGCCTCCACGAAAGCAGGAAAAGGAACGCCTTCCCGTTGGGCAGCTAAATTGATTAGGAGGTTCGTGGGCAGCATTTCTTGATGAAAGGTCGTTACCGCAATATAGACCGATGGAGATAGCATGGTAATAAAAAAAGCGAGAAAACGGATCAGTCTCAGCAAGGTGCTGATATCGGCCCGCTGATAATAATCTTCGGCCGACTGAAAAAATTGAACGAACAGCGCCGGCACCAGCAGCACGAACGGAGTTCCATCCACAATAATGGCAACTTTGCCTTCCAGCAGTCCCGCCGCAATCGTATCCGGTCTCTCGGAATTGTAAACCGTCGGAAACGGTGTCAACGTCTTGTCCTGTATAAATTCCTCGATATAACCGCTCTCGAGTATACTATCGATCCGGATTTGATCCAGCCGGCGAAATACTTCCTCCACCAGGCTATCCTTAGCCAGCTGCTTCATATACATGACCGCGACATGCGTCTTTGTCAGTGTCCCGATCTCCCTGCCTTCCACCCACAATTGAGGATCCTTGATTTTACGACGGACAAGCGCAATATTCGTGCGTATATTCTCGGTAAAAGCTTCCATCGGACCGCGGACGACGGATTGGGTTGACGGCTCCCCTACATTGCGGTCCTCCCACCCCGCGGCCGCAATATGCAGCCCTTCGCAATAGCCGTCCACCAAGATAAGCACTTCACCGGACAGTAGACAATCCAGGAGTCCGTTCATTTCCTTCAGCATCCCGATATTTCCAACGGGAAGCACAATCTCTTTTAAAAAAACCGGCAGGCTTGCTCCCTGCTTGATTGCCTTGTAAGTATGCTGCTTCTCCTCTGAGAGCAAGGGTTGAATAATGGATTGATTCACCACATGAATATCAACCAATCCATCCATATAAATTATGCAAAGCCTCGTGTCCGAATAAAACATTTCCTTGATAATGACATCCTGGCTTGCTCCTAACCTCGCCTGAATCGCCTCAATGTTTGGGATCAGACTATTCCTTAAGCTGGTAAACTGTTCAACCTGTGGCGGCAATCGGTTCATCTCCCAACACCTCCCGCGATGCACGGCATGGTTGTAATATTATCCAGAGCAAGGAAGATTATGCATCCGTCTGACTGAGCGACTTAGCTTCTAAATTAACTTCTGGCGTGCAAAAAAACCGCGGTTTCCCGCGGTTCATCTACGAACAAGCTCTTGAATGTCCTCATGGACATCTATTCCCAAATCTTCTTTCCAGCGTTCTTCCATTTCCCGGTATAAGGCCTGCATTCCTTGTATGTTTCCGGAACGCTTCAATTCAACCAGCAACTCATAATAATAGGATTCGACGTAAGGATCCAGCTCGATGAGCTTGCGCCATATCGCTTGCTTTTGAAAGGTGTTCGCTTCAGACAAGCTTTCTTCCAATGCAAGCCGGTAGGCCGTTCTAATTTCGAGGCGCTTGGTATGCGCCCAACCATAGCTCTCCGTTTCCATGTAGTCTCCGCGATAGAGGGAGAGCAGCTTTTCCGGTCCCAATGGACGGCCTCCGCTGTCAGGGAACATTTCTTTTATCCTATCATAATCACTGCTGATCCATTCGCTTTGCAATCGGTAACGCTCATCGGCAAATGAAATAATATCCGGGAAGCCCAGAGCCTTTAACGTACTGCGTAAGCGGTACATCGTTGTATGCAGCAAGGCTTGGGCCCGATCCGAAGGTAATTGCGGCCATAACGCATCGAGAATATGGAGACGGTACACAGGTGCCCCGTTATGATGCCATAAATAAGCAAACAGCTCCTTCGTTTTCTTCGTTCGCCATGAAACAAGCTCCCCTGTCCGGTCGTACAGCTCGATACTTCCAAGCACATGAAGCTGAAGCTTGACCTCCTGGCCGGTTTGCTCTGCAAATTGCTGCTGTTTCTCCGCGGAAGGAGTCCCTTGCAGAGCCGGTGCAAGACTTCCTTCCTCACGCTCGCTTTTGAACCGATCCAGGCTTTTGACTAGCCTTTCTTTGGACACAGGCTTAAGCAGGTAATCTCTTGCATTGACTTCAAACGCATCAAGCGCGTATTGATGGTAGGCCGTAACAAAAATCACTTTCATGACCGGGAAACGGGTCATCAGCTGCTCAGCAGCGGTCAAACCATTCATTCCGGGCATCTCAATATCCAGGAAAATGACATCAGGCTGTAAAGTCTCCACTTGCTTCAAAGCCTCGGCCGCCTGCATAAACTTCCCGACAACCTGAATCCCACCGATGTCGTTCAATAAAATCTCCATCAAATCAAGCGCTATTTCTTCATCATCGATGAGCAGTGCTTTAAGCATTCTTATCCCCCGGTAAGCTGAATCGAATTTGTGTACCCTGACCAGGAACACTAGTAAGGTCCAGGGTTTGACCGAAAATCATGTGTAAACGGCGGTTTACATTGCTTAGGCCGACACCATTGCCTTGGTTGTGCCCCCGTCGGTTTGATTTTTCCTCATCCATACCAACTCCGTTATCTTCAACAAGGAATTCCACCCGCTGCTCCCGGTACCGGGCAATGATCCGAATGGTGCCGCCTTCGGGCTTCGGACCGATTCCGTGACGAACGGCATTTTCAACAAGAGGCTGGAGCGTCAGCGGGGGCAGCATGCAATCAATCTCTCCATCCAATAAGTATTCAACCTGAAGACGGCTGCCGAAACGGAGCTGCTCGATGGCCAAATACGCTTTGACGAGTTCCAGCTCCCTTTCGAACGGAACCAGCTGTTCCTGAAACACAAATGTAAACTTCGCCCGTAAATATACGGTCAGGTGGTGAATCGTTTCTCTCAGCTTATCGATATTTATATAGCTCAGACCCACTAATGCGTTCATACTGTTGTACAGAAAATGCGGTGTAATTTGAGCCTGCAAAAAATCCATCTCCCTGCGAATCGCCTGCTCTGAGGAGCGTTTCATCGCAAGCAGCGATTGGACACGCGCCCTGAGCTCCGCGAGCTCGAACGGCTTTTGGAGGATATCGTTCGCCCCGGCATCGAAGGATGCCGACATATCGCTCCATTGACCGGACGCTGTAAGCATGAGGACCGGAAGCTCCGACAAGCTGTGGCTGCTGCGGATCGATCGGCATATTTCCAAACCGGAAATGCCCGGCATCATCAGATCAAGCAGCACCAAATCGGGCTTGGGCGACCGCTGAAGCCTCTCCAGCGCTTCGCTTCCGCTTTGAACGGCTATATATCCCAGATTCATACCTGACAGGGTATCTACCAAAATTTTGAGATTGGACCACTCGTCATCGACAAGGAGTACGGTGAATTCACTGTTGTCTCCGCTTTGTTCCATTGTCAGCTCCAACTGCTGTGAGGGCTTATTGTCTGCAGCCGTCTGTGTGACTACTTCTATAGATTCCGCGATGGGTATGGTGAAGGTAAACCGGGATCCTTTGCCGATTTCACTCTTCATGTCCAACCGCCCTCCCTGAAGCTCGACAAGCTGCTTTGTAATACTTAATCCGAGTCCAATTCCATTCTGTACATCTCCGTCCGCCTGTTCCCCTTGCTCGAAGGGCCGGAACAACCTTTCCTGCACGTCCTCGGGAATCCCATGCCCCGTATCCGTTACCGAAACTGCAAGGGAACTCCCCTCTACAACCGCAGATAAGGTGACTGTTCCCTGCTTTGTGTACTTCAGGCCATTCTCCAGCAGATTATATAAAATCTGCCTCAGCCGGTTCTCATCCGCGTATACCAGCGGGAGGTCATCCGGGAGCTTGTCTACAATGATCACCTGCGAGTTTCTTGGTGTTATGGATAGCATCTCCTGTACGAAGCGGACAGACATTCGAAAATCTACAGGAGTTAAACGGATGCTCAGCTTGCCCTGCTTAATTAAGGACATGTCGAGAATATCATGAATCAGCCCTGCCAGGCGCCGCCCGACCAGGTTCAGCAATCGGATATTATCCCGATGCGGAGGGCTTAATGCCGTACTCCGGTCATCAAGCAGTGTCTGCGATAAATTAATAATCCCGTGCAGCGGCGTGCGCAGCTCATGGGACGTTTTGGCCAAAAATTCATCCTTCTGCCGGTCATAAGCTATCAGCTGCTTGGAAAGCTGCTCGTTCCTGTGAAAAGCTCTTTGCAGCCGGTCCGAGGATAAGAACGCTTGTGAAAATACGAGCAGCAGCGGCGTCACCATAATAAAATACGGATGGTCCAGCGCAAGCTCATATCGAAATTGGGCGAAGATCCACGAGATGATCATAAAGAACACGCCCAGCACAATAAACAGCGGCCTGTATACCTCCTTGCTCCTCTTACGGAATAAGGCGTAGAAAATAGTAATGAAAATGCCGCTCTGCAGAATCAGGTTGACGGCCAGCAGATGCGAAAGCCAACCATTCGGTGTCACCAGCACGATGAAGCATAGGGCATAGATGATCCACCGCAGCCAACGAAATATTCGATGGTCCGGTTCATCCAAGTAACGGTATATATAAAGGGCATAAAATACGAAGGACAAATAGACGGTCCAAAAAATCATTTTTTGCAGCCATACAAAGGAAAGACTGGGCAGAAGCGTTGCCGCTACAATTTCGTTATCGATACAAAAGAATAAGCCGGTCATTAAACAATACAGGCTGAAATACATCAAGTAAGGCTCTTTGTGCCACAGCTTGAACATACCTGCAAAATAAAGCGAAAAAACAAACATCGTTGTAATCAGAACCATGTCCGTCAAACGGGATTGATCGCGGCGCTCAGCCAGTACGAGATTCGTCCCGAATTCCGGCGCTTGCACCAGACCGCCGTTTATGAAGCTGTAGCTCGCAACCTGAATAATAATTTCAACATCGCCGGCCGCCGCTTTTTCCGAGCCAAAGAAGGGCAGGTTGCTTGGGATAAAATCCGTTTCGGTCAAGGAGGGCCTCCCGTTCCCCCCCACATCCATACCGTTGATAAAAACTTTGCTCGACAGACGCATTTTTTTGGCTCGAAGACTGTAAATATCGGTTTGATCCAGCTTGACGACAAGCCTGTACGTCCCCGCCCCATAGCCTGCAACCCCGTCGGTTTGCACCATGGCATTCCAATTTCCCGGTACGGCAGCCCATTGTTTCTCCTCAGCCAGCGTTTTGCGATCCCGGAAATCAGCAGGCGTCAGCAGCTGACCGCTGTAAAATTCCCATTCTCCCCGAAGCGGAAGGTATCCTCCCTGTTGGAAATCCCAACCCCTTGCATCCATAACGCCATTCCTTGCCTCCGGAAAGTGCCGCTGCTGATGAAGCCATTGAAACACAAAATAGACGGTCATCAAAATAAAACCAATTGTCATTCCTAGCATAAGCATACGTTGTTTTTTCATGATCTCGACCCGCCCAAGCAAATGATTCTCTAATCATAGCAGAAAGCACAAAAAGCCTCATTATAAAATCATATAAGAGGCTGCAAAGGCATCGATCATATTTTGGAAATCGCACTCAGGACACGTTCCTTTTGAAACGGCTTGACCAAAAAATCGATAGCTCCAGCTTTAATGGCTTCTACCACGGTAGGCTGCTCTCCCAGAGCAGAACAAATAATGACCTTGGCCCGACTGTCCTTCTTCTTAATTTCTTTCATAGCTGCAATGCCATCCATCCCCGGCATCGTTATATCCATTGTCACCATATCGGGCTTCAGCTGCCTGTAAAGCAGAATGGCATCCTTTCCGTTGGAAGCCTCTCCGATCACCACATGGCCTTCCGCTTCCAATATATCTCGTATGATATTCCTCATAAAGGCTGCATCGTCCACTATCAGTACTTTTGACATGTACACTCACCCCGGTGTCATCGTTATTTCCGTTGAATCCCACAAGTGTAGCACAACCATACTGAACAATTTCTAAACAAAGTCAAATGTTTGAGAATAACCACTAACGACGTCCATATGTGAACCCTATACGTTTAATGCATGGGGAGGGAGTCTGGTGTGGGGTCCCGGCAGCTGTTGAAACAAACGCAGACGCTTCCGCTGCTCCAGTCCACCCCACACCTGACTCCCTCCGTTCTACTCTGTGCTTGGCGCTCCTTCCTTTCCTAACCGGTCCTCAATCCGGTATTCGCATCCCATTTACATTTTCCAGCACGCGCCCTTCAAGCTTATCCGAGAATACTTGAAACATTCGGCTGACCGTGTAAAATCCTGCAGTAGAGACCAGCCCGATCCCCGCCAGCAATAAGAAGGCGCTGTGGAAGCCGAATTGAGCTACGTACAACCCGCCCAGCATCCCGCCAATAATCTTGCCTACGCTAAGCTGAATCATTGAATTCAGCATTTGTCCCGTTGCCCGCAGCTCCTTCACCACATGCTTGTTCACGTACTCGGCCAGACACATATAAAACAGGATGTAGGTCCCGCCGTGGAGTACCCAGCTTAAAATGTACGTGAACGGCGTTAAGGCGAAGGCATACAAGCACCACCTTAACGTATGAATGAAGCCGGAGAAAAGAAGAATACGCCGAATGCCGAATCGATTGTAAAATTTCTGGAAGAAAATCATAAACGGAAACTGACTGAACGAGCCGATCGCCAACCCGATCCCAATGACCTCCATGCTGATCCCCTGTTCTTTGCTGTAAATGGCCTGGAATGCCCATAAAAAGCCCATCGTTGTCGATAAAACCAACGTGTAGATGTACAGGACGACCAGCTGCCTGCTTCTAAATATTTCGGTCAGCTTCACTCGCTTGCTGCTTCCGCTCTGATGCCCAGCAACGGTCGGAATCCCGAGAGACAGGAAAAAGCAAGCCATCATGATCACCGAGGTAACCAAAAAGATAGTGTCGATATGCCGCGCAAACAGCCACCCGGCCGCAACCGAGATGAAGGCGTAGCCAACCGAACCGAAGGTCCGAATGGAAGAGAACCGTACAACCCCTTTGGAGGAAAGCTCCAATGTGATAGCATCACTCAAGGGATTGATGGCAATTTGAAAAACACTGAACAGCGCCATAGCAAGAAGCGCGGGAATGAACGCCGTACCTGCCCATGGGACAAGCCACACGGTTAATGCCGACAGCAAGGTGCACAGCATTAAGATCCGATTCTTCGTTCTTGATCTGTCACCAGCCAAGCCCCACAGGGGCTGAGCTACTAGGCCTACAACCGCACCGATTGAGGTAAGTATGCCGATCTCGGTATTCCCTATCCCCGCTTCAGTGAAATAAACGCCAATATAAGAGGAGAAAGACCCTGTACTCATATATATAAAGGCGTAAAACAACGCGAGAATGAACACATTTTTGTTCGGCATGTGAAAATACCGCCTTTCATCTGGTTTATAGTCGCTTCTCCAAACCATTTCCCGCTTCATTTCCCGGGCAACCGCACAATATGAACATATCTACGATTTATTGACACGGTTTTACAGCACGTGTAAAACGGTGCCGGAGGCACCACTCCTTATTTTATGAAATAAGCCTATGCAGGTTTGTGTCCGAGTATCCTTATTGGTTTAAGTATAGACTTTTTGGACACCAAGAGCTATGCTTGTTGCGAGAAAAAGAAAGGAAAGTTGTACCTATGGACATTCGCCAAATTTCTAAAGAAGCTGCATGGACTTTACGACATCAGGTCATGTGGCCTGAAAAGCCATTGGAATATGTTAAATTACGTGACGATGATCAAGGCACCCACTGGGGCTTTTATGCGGAGGATCGCCTCGTTTCCGTTCTATCCTTGTTCATCGAGCGGAACCGTGCGCAATTTCGCAAATTCGCTACATTACCCGAGGAGCAAGGCAAAGGCTTCGGCACCCGGCTGCTTCGGCATGTCATGGATGAAGCCCGCCGACACGGCGCAGATCAAATCAGGTGCAACGCCAGAGCGGATAAAGCTGCCTTTTACAAGCGGTTTGGTCTCATCGCAACGAATCAAGCCTTTGAAAAAGACGGCATTTCTTATGTGATTATGGAGACCCCGGTATCCGGCAACAACAAAGAGGAGACTTCATAGCAAGGCTATGAAATCCCCCCTTATCATTCAGATGGAGTGACGGTGAGCGGACCGCGCCGTCCCCGTTTTTTTCTCCAGAAAAGGAAAAGCATGACTGTATTTGCGGGCCTCTCTCTTTTCTTGACCCTCCTTGTCGAAGGTCAGCGTAGCATTGATTTCTCCGCCCAGCATCAGGAGAATCGAGCTCATATACAGCCAAAGCAACAGGACAATAATCCCGCCCAGACTACCGTACGTTCGGGTATAATTCGCAAAATGATTCACATAAAAGGAAAACAACACCGAAGCAATAATCCAGCCTCCGGTCGTAAACAACGCTCCCGGCACGACCTCACGGAACGTCAGCCTCCGGTTCGGAGTCATCCGGTACAGCAGGAGGAACACCGTCAGCATCGCTGCGATCGGCACGATATATTTCACAATCCCCCAAACCAGAGCAAAACTGTCCGGAAAGCCCGTCAGCTCGAACAAGTACGCGCCGATTGCTTTCCCGAAGATGAGCATAACGAGGGTTAAGCCAATAACAACCGCCAGCACGAATGTCGCTGCTAACGATATCCCTCGAACCTTCCAGTACGGACGGTCTTCCTCAACGTCGTACGCTTTATTCAAGCCTTTAATGACCGCATTGATGCCATTGGAGGCCGCCCAGAGCGTTGCGAGCATGCCAAAGGAAAGCAAGCTTCGGCTCTGATTCCCTGCCGCCTCACCCATCAGCTTCCGGACCATTTCTCCTGAATCCCTCGGCAGCATACCGATCCATTCATGCAGCAGCTCCTCCCCTGATAACGAAATGAAGCCCAGCAAACTCACCAGGAAGATAAGAAACGGAAAAAAAGCCAGGATTAAATAATACGTCAGCTGGGCGCCGAGCGCTGGAACCTCATCATCCCGAAATCGATACATGAGACAATGCAGAAATCGAACCGGCCTGGATTGTAAACTCATGGATTCCCCTCCTCCGCAAATGCAATTAAAGCTTATTACCCGCAGAGGACCGATGGATAACGCTGGAAACGATGGATTTACGTGTTGGGTTTCCCTTTAACGATTCGCCGTTATGGAAGGGATCATTTGCGGCTGGCCGTTGGCCGTCTGAAAAATCATTTTCTCCGTCAGCTCTACAGTTCGTTCACTCCCCAGCATGTGAATCCGATTCTGTTCGGGTGACAGCATATATAGCTTGCCTGATGAATCAGCATATACCTTTCCCTTCACATTGCTGTATAGCTTCTGGGCTGTACCGTCGGCTTGCACCTGCACCACATCCGCGGCTGTCCCATCCCAATCATTGTCTGATGCAAGCACAAGTACAGACCCATCCCGTAAACCTGTCAATACACGAATCATGGGAGCGCCCAGCAGCTCATGGATGGAACGGACATTGCCAGCTTTATCGATATGCCACAGATGCTGCTCATGTCTGGAGTAATAAGTATGTGTTTCACTCTGCTTGTACGCGCTGGAGAACCAATAGGAGCCGTCGGATGCCGAAACCAGTCTGTAAAATAAGTTATGGTCCAAGGAGGTCACTTGACCTGCATGCTCAAGGAGTAGAATGGATCCGAGTCCAGGCAATGAGGTGGATATGCGGATAAGACGGGATGCACCTAGCGGGATAACCGTATCTTCCAGCTCCATGTCCTGTTCTGTGAACGTTCGGGATGGGATGGAAGCATTCGCTTCGCTCAGAAGCGAATGTATGGACAGCAGCTTCACCTGGCCTAACAGAATAGCATCTCCTTCCATCCGCGTTTGCCCGCTTTGCGCCTCGGGATGTTTTTCCATGACCCTTAGGCCTTGATCCTGCGTATGGGGAGTGTTAACCTCATCAGAGGCTGCTTCAAGCATGCCCGTTAGCGACTTCGGGATCTTGATTGTCCCGTAAAGATTCGTGCTGACATATAAATGCGACTCGTCGTCAGTCACGATGCCTCTCATGATATATGCGTTGTTTCCCGAAATGAGGCGGAACCCTTGCACTGCATTCCAGGCAGTCGCCCAGCCGAATTCGTCATGTGCAAATCTCCAGGTTAATGGAAAATACGTGATTCCGCGAAAGGAGAGGATCGGATACGGCTCCTCGTCGTTATGTACCTGCTTGCCATTGACTGAAACGGGATAATCCGCAAGCTGAGCCTGATACGTTTGATTTAGGTCGTTAACCTTTTCGCCGGTCTCCGGTCCGGCCTCGGGTTGGCTCTTACCGTCTTCTTGCCGAATGGACAGTCCTTCACGCTCATTCCAATCCAGCCGGAGACCAAGTCTCTGACTGTTATCCCAAGTCATGGGAAGATATGTTACGTCTTGATACACAATAGGCGGATACGGGTTATACTCTACTAGAGGAGAATAAGCATTGACACTTACAGGAAAAGCGGGAAGATGCACCCTGACCTCATGAGATGAGGCCTCTGCCGTTGCTATCGCACTCAGACATAAAACGGCTGCTGTCATGAAGGTTACCGCCCAGCATCTTTTGACAGAGACAACCGACTTCCCCGCCCTTTGAAGGATATCATTCAAAAAAAAGCGCCTCCTTTGCAAGCTATCTGCAAATAAGACGCCTTCGTATTAAAAAAGTTGCAGCATCCGAATCGTTTCAATCTCCTTACTACGGCTTGCCCTGCCGCTTATTCCTCATATATCATTTTGCGGGTCATTCCCCCGTCGATCATGACGTTCGTTCCGGTAACGAAACGATTATCCGGATGCGTTAAATAAAGGCATGCACGGGCAATATCGTCCGGCCTCCCTACTCTGCCTGCAGGGTGCTGCGCATGATCGCTTGGTTTCAATGCGTTATAGTCTCCTGTCTCAATCCAACCTGGACTGATTGCATTAACTTGAATCTTATCCGGTCCCAGGGAGACTGCTAGCGCGTGAGTCAGCGCGACAATGCCTCCTTTGGAAGCAGCATAAGCTTCGGAGCTCGGTTCGGACATAAATGCTCTTGTCGATGCGATATTAACGATCGAGCCCCCCGTCTCTTGCTTCTTCATGAGCTTGGCCGCCTCCCTGGAGCAGACGAACGTGCCCCGAAGATTCGTGTTGATCACGTAATCCCAGTCCTTCAAGGAAAGTTCATACGGAGACACCCACCTGCCTAATCCCGCATTATTGATCAATATGTCCAGTCGACCGTGGTGGTCCGTAATTTGTTGAAAGCACGCCTCAAGCTGCTCTGGCTTGCTTACATCCACGATATATTCAAAGGCTTCCGCGCCTGCCTCCCGTATTCGCTGTACCGTATGCCGAAGCCGATCCTCTTCGCGGTCTACAACGATCAAACAGCCACCCTGTTGGGCATAAGCTATCGCAATCGCTTGGCCGATGCCTTGACCTGCTCCGGTCACCATAATCACTTTTCCTTGAAAACTCATTGTGTCTGCCTTCCTTCCGATGAAAGAAATGATTGATTATCGTTGTCGTATTCTTATTCACTCTGAAAAAGCATATCCAGCCACTCTTCCTTCGTCACCGGACCAAAGTAATAGGTTAAATCGATTGAATTCAGCACCTTCGCCACGGCAGCCGCTTCGAACCTTACGCCAATCAGCTTGTCTGCGACATCCTTCGCTTCTCCCATACCGAAGAAATCGCCATAGATGTGCATACTCCGAATAAGACCTTCCTCTACCACCAACTGGATATCAAAGGTGCCTGCACTGAGCCGCTTCATTTGACGGACGTTAAATACAGGAGAACGGCCATAATTCCAGTCCCAGCTGCGGTAACGTTCTTCAGCAATTGTATGTATGCCCGCCCAGTCCTGGTCCGTCAGCTCATACCGTTCTATCGCCTCGCCGCCGTATATCGATTCCAGGAGCTTGCTTCTGAACTGTTCAATCGTCAGCGGCTCCCGGATAAATTCCGAGATGTTCGCGACACGGCTGCGGATGGATTGGGTTGCTTTCGTCTTGAACTTCTCCGGGTTGACCTTCAACGCCGACACGACATTTTCAATCTCCGAAGCAAACATCAGCGTGCCATGGCTGAACATTCTGCCACGGGTTGAAAACTGGGCATTGCCCGATATTTTACGCTCTCCGACCTGAATATCATTGCGGCCTGTCAGTTCTGCTTCAACGCCAAGCTCTTTCAAGGCCTTCACAACCGGTTCCGTAAACTTCCGGTAATTATGGAACGATTTTCCGTCATCACGGGTAATAAAACTGAAATTCAAGTTGCCCAAGTCATGATAGACGGCCCCGCCTCCAGACAGTCTCCGGACGACATGAAGCTGCTGCTGTTGCACGTACTCTGTGTTAATCTCCTGAACCGTGTTCTGGTTCTTGCCTATAATAATGGACGGCTCATTTATATAGAACAGCAAGTAATCGTTCTCTGGAGGAAGCTGACGGAGTGCATATTCCTCTATAGCCAGGTTGATGGTCGGATCGTTTATATTCTTGTTATCGATAAACAGCATACCGTTGAACCCCTCCTCATACTATCGTGGTTCAAGGGTACCACAAATCGGCTATTGATCAAAGATTCCCCCTGCTTTCCCACGCAAAAAAAAGACAAAACCCCCACGACTCTAGAAATAGCCGCGGGGGTTGCCGGTGTTCAAAGTAATTTTATGGCTGTTTGGGCTTGTCGAAGGTATGCACTGCTTTCCAATGCTGCCCGCCATCTGCAGTCGTATACAGAACGGACGGATTCGCTGCGTCCTTGCTAATGAGCCAACCATTTTGCGGATCGCTGATCGCAAGCATCGCTCCGCTCGAGCCGGGAATTTGCTCTTTCCCGTTCACCCAGGTCTTGCCACCATCCGTCGTGTAGCCCACGGTATTCGGATTATCGCAAGCAGGACAATAGCCTCCCATGAACGCCGCCTTGGGATTGACTACGTAGAGCTCGCCCGGCTTGGAGCCTGCGTTCTTGGTCCCTGTATAATCCGCTGGAAACCCTGGAGCAGGACCGGCGCCGGCTGTAGAATTCGAAAGCACGGGCTGCCAGTTTTTCCCGCCATCCGAGGAGTGGAACAGCGAGTATGACGTTTGGGACATGCCCGAATCGCCTATCAGCTCAACCCACACGTCATCTGCACCGGCAGAACGAATGACTGTACCGTTCAGGAAAGTCGAGGTATCCCGGCTCAGGACGGTAGTCCAAGACTTCCCGGCATCCGTTGTCCGTTTCACAAGAATCTTTTTATCTTCTGCCGTCACGGCCCAGCCGTTAGTCTTGTCGTGGAAGTAAGCATCGCCAACCATATGATCGGGAACCGCTAACGATTGCCAGCTCTTGCCGCCATCCTTGGTGTACGCATTCGCAGCAAACCCTTCCTGCTTGGAAACAAAATGAACGAAGCCCGGATTAGGAAGCGGCCCTACCGTCGTCCATTGAGCTCCCCCGTCGGAAGTTTGAATGAGCTCCCGCTTTGTGCCATCCGCGGACTTCTCAATCATTCCCCAAGCATCCTGACCGTTTAGCGCAAAAATTTGGGCAATTTTGTCCTTGCCGCTGTACTGCATTTTCCACTGCTTGCCTCCGTCATCGGTACGGGCAATCCCCCCGTCTCCGCCTACCCAGCCCGAAGACGGATCTATAGCGCGTACCGCAGTCAAATGGCTCATGAGTCCACTTTCCGATACAGGCTTGGACGGCTGCTGATTGGTACTTCCGTTCACATTGCCGGTGCCTTCTGAAGAAGCGGCATCTCCCGGTTTTCCTTGTTCGGGTGCGTTCGTCTGACCGCTTTGCTGTGCGTTTGGCGCCGGATTTACGCTGGCAGGTGCCGGATCACTGCTGCACCCCGCTGCGAAGCTCAGAAAAAGAATAAGAAAAAGCAACGCGATCGGTTGTTGTATTGCACGGTTCATCCCTTTCCACTCCCTGCTGTTCAAATTATGCATCTCCATATCAGACGCAGCTTGAATCCTATTTGTTGCACTATACAATCAGTTCGGTGTCGTCTTCTTTAGTAAAACCAATTCCCGACTAAGCCGAAGGTTCCAATAACGAGATTGATCCATCCTAACCATTTGGACGTCTTATATTCCTTTTCCATCCCCCGTTTCTTATAGCGGTTCACATCAAATTGCAGAACGAACCAGCCGGATAAGAGGAGCAGAAACAGGATGAAGTTCATATAACTGACCACAACACCGGTAAACATGGCATTCATCCTTCCTTAGCGGGTGCTCTAGTGTTTAACGCTCCGTCTTAAGTAGCTTTCATTCCGATCCGCCGAACATGAATATCTACGCTGATATCCACCTTGAGCCCGCTATATTGCTCCTGCCAATGCTCTTCGGTTTTAATATGCTCATTCCAATATTTAGGCAGCTTGGCACGAATATGCTCACCGAAGCCAAAGATGTCAGAGCTGACAGCCTGTGTCTTGACAACCAACTGCTTGTAGCTTTGCATGGCAATCTTATCCAATTGGAGCTCAATGTCCCGAACAAGCGCCTCATTAAGTGTTACCGCTTCACTGCTTTTACTGAGCAGATTGCCTTCAATAATGACACGGACATTAATGTGCGGCTTCCCATCCTGCAGACTTACTTTAAATGTGGATTTGCGGGTGCGGCTTTGAAACATGAAATAATCGGATGAACCCTTTGGCTTGACATAACTCTCCCCGCCGCCTTCCCTGACCCCCATAATACCCATATACAATATAATTTCTCTTGGGTCCGTGACCGAAACCAGCTTGTCCCCTCTAAAAAGGGCAAGTCCGCTAATCTGGACGTTGTCATTCTCCATCATTTCCATATAAGGTAAATACCCTTCTTTGCCTTTGGCCGAAACGGAGCTCCAGAATATACCCAGAAAATCGTTGGGGAACCGGCCCATTTTGACTGCCTGGTCCATGGTCGTCATCAAGTATAGAGTCGGGACTCGTTCCAGTTGGGGGGATGCATGCATGATATTGGCTGCCTCTCCCTTGCAGATCACCATCCAGTTCGTACGCCGAACCTCTGGATTCCGTCGGAAATAATCGTTCAAATTTTCGATTCCTTTGCTTGCGACCACCTCGGATACCACAATGATACGCAAATGCCCGAAGAAGAGTGGGCGCGATACTCTTTGCTGAAGAACGTTGAAGGCATCCGCCACCGTATGTCCAACCGCTTCGACAACCCATACCGTCTTCTGACCGCCGCCTCCGCCTCCGCCTTCCCCCGGTCCTAACGGGATTCGGCCAGGAACAGCAATCTGTACGGTAACCTTGATAATATCCGTCCCCAACACTTTCATATCCTTATTGGCTGGGTGGGAGACCGCTTCATTCGGCTTCGTGTGTTTCTCCTTGGCCTTATCGATCCCAATTCCCAATACAACCGCCCTTTCCTCAATCTCCATCCGGTCCCAACAGCCAGCAAGAATAGGAAAGACGGTAATGACAAGAAGGAGAACACTAACCGTCTTGTTCCGTCGCTTTGCTGTCATCGAGCTCTCTCCTTTTCTTCCGCACCATCGCTACGACCAGCAGCAATAGCGGGTAGACGATCGTGATAAATAGTCCGGTTCGGGAAACCCACTGAATAATATGGTACATATGAAGAATGTTTTGCGGAATCATCGCCAGTACGAATAAGTAAGGCATAATAAACAAGGAAAGCATCTTGTGATCCCTCAACCGAAACAGTTTGCTGATGGCCCGGATCGTAAAATAATAACTGGAAAACAAGGTCGTGAACACCGCAGTTACCCACACGGCGAGAAATGCGGCGTCCAATCGTTCCAGCACGTTCCCCGGCAGCGTCGTGGTTTTGGCAAGCTCCAGGGTCGGCCATAGCAGCAGCTTCGTCTCCTCCTGTCCAAATACACTGACCGTCGCGACAACAATGGATAAATAGAGACCTCCTGCAATGAACATTCCCCAGAAGCTGGCCTGCATCGCCCGGTCCGGCCTCCGCATCGCTGGAATCACGATCGTATAGATGAATGTTCCTTGAAACAAGCCGGCAATCGTAAGCATTCCTTTGATCATGTTGCCCTGGCTTGCATCATTTCCATAAATAGGAAGGAGATTAATAACCTCCGCATTTTTCAATGAAAAGGCCACGATGAGAATGACCGGGAACACGAGCAGCGGTAAGTAGAAGTTATGTATGTAAGCGAAGGTCGTGACGGTGTTGCGGGAGGAAAAGGTCGCCAGCAGCAGCATCACAATGACCGTGACCTCCAGCGGGGTTCTTTTCAAAACCGTCGTAATCACGACTTCACCGAATTCCCGTGCCGTCAAGGAGGTCAGGACCCCGAAAAAAATAATAATCATCACACAGCCTAACCAGGCAAACCATTTGCCTATAATTTCCTCGCTGTATTGGATGATGGATTGGTTCGGAAAGCGCATGCCCAGCTTCGTAATGGTCCACAAGCCAACCGAAGCAATCAGTATGCCAAGAAAAGTGACAAGCGGCGCCCCGGTACCTGCGGCACGAACGGCAAACAAAGGCAGAGGAAGCACCCCGACCCCGATAATCGTACTAATCAGAACGGCTGCCGCTTGGATCATCGTGATCTGACGAGGATATTCCATCTTGGTTCCCCCATTTCTCATTTCCTACTTTAAGCGGATCTAACGTATTGTGCGTCGGTTTTTGCATCTCTCCTGCAACTTGATCCCCTACACGCTGGGGATTCGGCGAATGCAGCATGGAGGGTCTCTTTTTCATAGAAGAAAGCGGTGCGCGCATAACGGTATCCTTCATCCCTTGGAAGTTGCCCGGGATGACAGGACTCAAATAAGGAACGCCGAAGGAGCGCAGCGACAGCATATGGTTCGCAATAAGGATCAACCCCGCCATCACCCCATACAGGCCGAACATCCCCGCTGCGAATACAAGCGGAAAGCGGAGCAGCCGAAGCGCCAAAGCCGCATTATAAGCCGGCGTTGCAAAAGAACCGATCGTGGTCAACGCGATCACGACGACGGTAATCGGACTCACGAAGCCCGCAGCAACGGCCGCGGTTCCGATGACAAGTACCCCTACAATCGACAAAGCCCCGCCGATTTGCTGCGGCAGCCGCAAGGTCGCTTCCCGAAGCACCTCCATGGAGGCTTCCATAATCAGAACCTCCACAACGGAAGGAAACGGAACACCCGCCCGGCCGCCGGCTACCGCAACCGCGAATTCGGTAGGAATCAGTTCGGGGTTAAATGAAATGATAGCAACATATAGAGAGGGCGTGACCAAAGAAAAGGCAAGCGCCAGCAATCGTGCCAGCCGAATAAAGCTGACCATCACAAACCGTTCCGAATAATCTTCTGTCGTTTGATAAAACTGGCTGAATACACTCGGGGCAATTAACGCAAACGGAGAACCGTCAACGAGAACGATCACCCGGCCCTCCAGCATATTGGCTACCGCCTTATCCGGTCTTTCCGTATTCTGGATTTGAGGAAAAGGTGTGAAATGACTGTCCTCGATAAATTGCTCCAAGTAACCGACGTCCAGGACCCCGTCGATATCGATACCGGATAAACGGCTGATCACCTCTTCTACCAGCTCATTATTGGCAACCCCGTCCAGGTAGCATACCGCCACCTTGGATTTGGTCACCCGGCCGATCTTCATACTCTTGATGCGAAAAGCTGCCGTTGGAAGACGATACCTCATGAGAGCTATATTCGTTTCCAAGTTCTCGATAAAGCCTTCCCGCGGTCCACGGATGACCTGCTCCGTCTGCGGCTGGGTAATGCTGCGCATCGCAATGTTACACGACGGGAATACGAAGGCTTCGTTCATTCCCTCGATAAATACGAGGGTATATCCTCTTAGCAAGGATTCCATCAGCTTATCCATGTCGCTGTCCAGCTCGCCTTTGCAGTGATAGAGCGTGTCGTGAAGAAGCACCTTTTTCAATTGCTCCGGCTCCAGGCTTACTCCTTCGAATCGAGCTGGAGGATGCATGAGAGGCTTCAATATATCTGCACTCACGATATCCGGATCGATCATACTCGATAAGTACGTCATCACCGCTTTATATTGACCCAACGCGTCAAATCGCCGCAGCTTGAAATCTTCCGTCGAGCCCAGCATCTTCTCCAAGAACTTTATGTTGGCTTCCAAGCGGCTGCTGATCAGATGTTTTTGAGGTTGGTCTGGTGGTGCTGTGCTGCTTGTGGCCTCGTTTCTTGTCCCCCCTTGACGGGCAGCATGGTTCCGTGACTTTCCATATTTCATTTTTTGCCAAAAGAACATGCTGTCCACCTCCGGAGGTCGCCATTCGGTTGACCATTTTTTGTTTAGTATAGCCTGTAGGGCTATCCCTTATGTAAACTACCTACTATAACAACCAGTAACTTCCACACCTTTTCGCCGGCCCTCCTAAGAAGGTAGTCGAAGAAATAAAAAACAAGAGAAAGGATTTGCTCCCTCCTCTTGCCTTTTAACCTATGATTATTCCTTTGATAATACTTGCTTTGGCAGCCCTTCAAATGCCGGGACATCGACCAGATAAAGGTTGCCGTACCCGCTAAGGTCACTTGTGAACAGCACCTGGGTCCCATCGGGGCTGAACCGGGGATGCACATGAATTTTTTGGGACTGAAAGCTTCCCCGGTGCCGGCATAAGATCCGAGGGCCTTCCAGCCCTTCGTCCGTTTTTTTCCATAAGCAGATTGTATCCTGGAATTGATCGCCGTGATAAGCACTTGTTTGCTGGCCGTCTCCTACAATCAACTCGGAGTCATTGGAGTGAATATGCATGTTCTGAAAAGGAAACGCATACTCCTCGCACTCGGTATTATCGTAACGGACCGAACCGATAAATTTACCGTCTTGATTATGAAGCGATTCGGTATAGCCGTGATACCCGATTCGAAGCCCGTCGGCATGCCAGTATTCGTGCCCGACAAACACATTGTCCTCCGAGGTACGAATCTTCCATACCTCTCCGGTTTCAATGTTCATGCACCAAATCCGGTGATCGACAAGATCCCAGGGACCTTCATGGCAAAAGCTCAGCAGGTGCGGCTGGGTTGGGGAGGCGTTGACGTGACCGATCCAAACCTTCTCTTCATGTATGACTTTGGAAGCGCCGCCGTCCGCTGGAATAAGCACGATTTTGCAATGCGGCTTTGCTCTGGCCGTTTCTTCAAAGCCGATATACCCGGCCCCTAGCGAGGTTTGAATCCGGTCGCTCAAATCCTCCTTGATACAGGCGCAAATCCAGGCGCCGTCTGCAGTGCAGCTCAGATTGCCTAATCCAAAGCCAGCAGGCGCCTCATAGATCACTTGCTCCTCCAAGGTATCCAGATGAATCGAGATCATCTGCTTCTCCTTCGTGTAGTAGGCTTTGAGTCCGTCGGGACTTAGATAGCACTGTTGAATTGCGGCCGTGCTTCCCGAGTAATCGGTCAGCTGAGTGATATCCCCGCGGATCAGGTCCAGGCTGAATAAATTCGTCGCATTGCTTCGGTCGGACCCGAACAGCAGCTTCGACCCGTTATCATACCAGCCGTTATTGGTGAAATATAGGTGAAAGCTATGCGAAAGGTGATTCGTTAGCTGGCGCATCGGTATGCCAGTAATCAAGTCCTTCGTCCAGCTCCACTCTGCGGGCCACACTTTTCCTTTTGCCGAAGTACTCATTCTGTCCACTCCATTCGTCGATTGTAAGCTCTTGCAGACTCAGACTAATCGAAGATGTCCTGACTGGCAACGGGACTTTTTTGCAGGGGGCAAGACAGGGGTAGCACTTTTTTTCAATACTTGCACTTTGTTAACATGAAGAACACCCGGTCGCTTCCTTCCGAAGCATGCCGGGTGTTTATTGGTTTCTATAGCTGAAGCATCAAGCAGACTCTGGCGCTGACGATTCCGGACGGGTACGCTTCCGCTGCACATACAGAAGCCGGCAGAACAGCCCTATCGCACCGAAGGCGAGACCGGTGATTAACCCGATCCAATAGCCGAATGCCCCATATGAAGCCATGTGCGCGAGCGCATAGCCGACGGGCAGTCCGATGAGCCAATAAGACACTATCGCGACAACTAATGTGATATTGACGTCTTTATATCCGCGCAAGGCCCCTTGGATCGGTGCTGCCAACGCATCGGACAGCTGGAAAAATAACGCAAATACGAGAAATTGCTGCGTCAGGACAAGCACCTGTTCATCCGCGGTGTAGATCCCCGCGACCTGCTTACTGAACAGCAGAAGAATCGCAGCGCTGAAAATGGCCATACCCAGAGCCAACAAAATACCTAGGAAGCTGTACTGCTTGGCATCCTTGAACCTTCTTGCTCCCACCTCAAAGCCTACCATAATCGTCAAAGCCATGGAGATGCTTAGAGGGATCATGTACAAAAAGGAGGCGAAATTCAAGGCTGCCTGATGCGCGGCAATCGTAGCCGTGTTGAACTCGCTCATGAACAAAGTGACCGCTGCAAAAATGCTCACCTCGAAGAAGATCGCGAAGCCGATCGGCAGGCCGACCTTCAGCAGCTCCTTCCAAGCGGTTAAGGAGACTCGATACATTTTGCGGAAAATATGATAGTCAGCGAACGGTTTTACCCGAATAATAACGAACAGCGCGATAAGGCAAATGCACCAGTAGGTGATACCGGAGGCTACCCCTGCGCCAACGCCGCCCAGGCGGGGAAAGCCCCATTTACCGAAAATAAACACAAGATTCAAAAAGCTGTTTATGGGCAGGGAGATGAGTGTAATAAGCATCGACATTCTCGTCTGTCCCAGTCCGTCCATATAGCTGCGAAGCACCGAATAGACGAATAAAGGAAGGATACCTATCGCAATCGCCGTCAAAAAACCGTGCGCCGTCTGCCTTACCGCAGCTTCCAGATTCATGCGGTCAAGGATCGGATTCAGAGCAAAGCCCCCGATCGCTACGACAGCAACCGCAACGACGACCGCCAAATAGATGCTTTGGACAACCTTATACGGAACCAGTTCTTTGCGCTTCTCTCCCACCAGCTGAGCAACGATCGGCGTTACGGCAAACAAGATACCGGTCAAGCCCGTCTGAACAGGGATCCAAATACTGGTGCCGATAGCTACCCCGGCCAAATCCGCCGTGCTCGAATGGCCCGACATGAAGGTGTCGAGAAAGGACATGGCGAACATGGACACCTGGGTAACAAGAATCGGCAGTAAAATAACAAGCAGCTGACGTAATTTTTGCGGATATGAAAAGGTTTGTTTCATCGTTTGCAATTCCTCTGACTTCCATCGTTAGTCTCTGTTGAACAATAAATAAAGGTTAATCTTATCAGATTCCAACCCAGATTCCAACCCGGATGCCAACCATCAGGTTGCAAGGGTTTGCAGCAGTGTTCCCCATCCCGGACCTCACATAAATAGGAAGCCGCAGAATGGGATATTCTAGTATGCATAGCTTGGTTTTAATCAGGCATTGAAAAGGAGAGAGCCGCATTGGTTGCCGTCGTGTATTCCGTTCTTTGGATCATCAGTTCCTTCAAGCTCGTTCACTGGCGCTTGTGGTATACCTATTATCCTACCGCTTTATACGCGGCAATAGGCAATCTTCTCTATGAGGTCATATGCGATGATTACCCGCTCTGGCAGATGGAGCCGAATGGCCTTCCAAACCAGACAATGCCCGAAATTCTGTTGATCGTCATCGGCATGCCGTTATCCACGCTTGTCTTCTTATCCCATTTCCCGGAGCAAAGATTCATCAAACAGTTGCTGTACATCATCGGATTTGTCTTATTATTTCTTGTCATGGAGTGGATCTCGGTCCATTACGGCTCCATCACGTATCACAACGGCTGGAATCTGTATTGGTCCATTTTGTTCGATCTGATCATGTTTCCCTTACTTCGCATCCATTACCGTAATCCCCTGTTGTGCTTGTGCTTGTCCGCCGTCTTTGTCGCTTTTCTGTCCATCACCTTCCAATTGACCTTGGATAAAATGGAGTAGCTACCCGGCTGCGCTGGAATATCTCCGCAAGCCAATCCGCCAAAAGCTGTAGGCCAAAAGCATAATGACCATGGCGCCCAGCGGAACAACCCATCCGGCCCATGCATATCCCGAAGGTCGAAGCAAATAAGCGGCAGGGAAAAAGCTGCCAAGTGCATACGGAATGGCATAGGTGAGCAGTCCGCGCACAAACGGGTGAAAAATTTCGAGCGGATAGCGGGTAAAATCGTACAGCCAATTGACAGGGTAAATGACGGATCGGACCTCAAGCACCCAAAAGGAAGTAACACTGATGGTCAATAAAATCGCAAATTGAATGACCGCACTGCTGATCAGCGCGATAACGATATAGAGCAGTGTCCACGGGGTCCAGTTCAACTGAAGGTGCCACGCTGCATAACACAACATCGCAATTCCCGTCACCGATTGACCGACCCCATTGAGCTCCTGTGAATGGCCAACCGCCTGAAACAGCACGCCTACCGGTCTGGCCATCATCACATCCATCTGTCCTCTTCGAATCAAACCGTGCAGCGAGAACGGTGCATTAAAAAAGGTCTGGTTCAGTGCTTTCCCTGTTGCGGCGAGACCGAAAATAAACACCAGCTCATAAAAATTCCAATCCGCCAGCTGGGGGATACGTTGAAATATGACCGCCAAGAATAGCAGGGTGCTTCCCTGCACCATGATCCCGGCAAGTACCGAAATGATCGTATCCGCGCGGTATTCGACCAGCGTTTTGCAATAAATCTTCAAATATTGACCATACATCCCGATCCAGTACAGCAGCTGCTGCCCTGGATTTCGCTGCGGCATCAGCATGTTCTCACCCCCCATTGATGGACAGCCGTTTGGCCGCCCGCATCCACAATACCCGGCTGATGACAATCATAATCACAGCCCATACACATTGCTCCAGCAGCGCCTGCACCATAGCCGAGCCCGTTAATTTCCCGGTATAGATCGATAAAGGAATGTACGCCATCGACTGAAAGGGTAAATACTGCACGAGGGCTTTAAGCCAAACCGGAAAAAACTCAAAAGGAATCAGCGTTCCGGCGAAAATATCGACGATAGCCCGCTTGATCAGCTGGACACCAAACGTATTCGTCGTTAGAAAAGAAATCATCATCACGATTGAATTCAGGCTGAACGCCACCAAAAAGCCGATCATAAGGCTCAGGGCAAATCCGAATGCAGCGGCAAGATCGGCCGGCGGAGAAATGCCCAACACGAAAATAAGCAGGAACATGGCGGGAAGGTTCACCCACAGCATCTCGACGACAAAAAATCCGGCGGCCTCCAGAAACCGCTGCACTTGAAAATCGATCGGACGGATCAAATCCAGCGCGATATCTCCCGACCGCACCCTTGCAGCCGTTTCATAAGTAGGTGCACGTTCGGCAGGCGACCACCTGGCAAAATTGATCGCTTGCCCGATCATCACGTAGGTGATAAGCTGCTGCCAAGGCAGCGCCATGCTCACCGAATTGCTGTAGATCGCTTTCCACAGCATATAATACATGACACTGAACATAAGGGTAGACAGCAAGGTCATCATAAAATCAAACCGGAAATGCAGCCGCTGCCTCACTGCAATCCCGGACATTCCCGCCATACGTTGAATCGCGTTCATTATTGCGCCACCCCCCCGGTGACCCGGAGCGGTTCCCCAATATGCCGGTGAGGGTGTTTGGACTCCGTTATCCCTTCGCGATAAATGCGGCTGATCAGCGCATCCACACTCTCGTCCTGCATCGTCAAATCCCTTGGATTGGCCCGCTGCAGCAGCAATCGCAGCAGTTCGGCCGTATCCGTCACATGCTGGTCGTAGGTCAGACGGAGCACTTGCTCCTCCAGACGGACACTCACACCGGCCATGTCCATGTATACACCTGCAGCCAATTGGGCAGCCACGGCATCAGGAAAAACAGCTCGAATTTGCCGTTCCGTCGCAAAATGCTCTTTAATATACTGGAGGCTGCCATCGTAGATCAAATGGCCTTTGTCAATAATCATGGTTCGATGGCACAGCCTCTCAATGTCGTTCATATCGTGAGTCGTCAGCAGTAAAGTAACCCCCTTCTCACGATTAATTTTCTCGATAAACGCCCGTATTCGTTCCTTAGCCACCACATCAAGGCCAATCGTAGGCTCGTCGAGAAACAATATTTCCGGCTCGTGCAGCAGCGCCGCCAAGATTTCACAACGCATCCGCTGACCTAAAGAAAGCGTTCTCACTGGCCGGCTGAGCAAATGCCCCACTTCTAATACATCGGCAAACTCATCCAGATTCCGGCGGTATACAGAATGCGGGATGCTGTACATGTAGCGAAGCAGCTCATAGGAGTCCTTGACCGGCAGATCGAACAGCAGCTGAGACCTTTGACCGAACACGACGCCAACCTGATAGCTGTTCCGTTTGCGGTTCTTGTGTGGAATCAGCCCTCCGATGCGAATCGTTCCGCCGCTTGGCTCCAATATGCCTGTCAGCATTTTGATCGTCGTTGATTTCCCGGCACCGTTGGGACCGAGATAGGCAACACTTTCCCCTTGCTCAATACTGAAGCTGATGTCCTCCACAGCGGTTAAGGTCTTCATCTGCGGCCGGATTAAGCTTTTGAGCATGCCGAAACGTCCCTCCCGCCTTATGGAGGTTTGGAAAACCTTTTGAATGTGATTCACTTCAATAAGCGACAACCGATTCTCCCCCAATCTGGTTTCAATCTATAAAATATGTAAATTTCTATAGTATATCAGATTCATTCCAGATTGTGGCATATTTTCGCGTATTACCTTGTAAAATCACAAACGAACGGCTTCGTTCGCAACAAAAAGCCGACGTACCTGAGAGACGGCAGCCGGCTTGTCAACATGCAGCATATTCTTATGCCTTACGGCAAATTAAATTTCAATATCAACAATAAGACTATCGACTCTTCCCACTTCACGGATAAAGGCAGCGACCTCTTGATGCTGAGGATTCGGACCGTAGGCTTGCAGTGCCGCCCTGTCCTCAAAGCGGACGGATAAGACCACCTGGTAGCCTTGGTTTTTTTCCGAGAAATTGATTCCGGCCTGCAGGTCGACAATCCCTGTCAAATGGCTGCGCAGCGCCTTAAAACGATCCACGACTTCCTGGAGCTGCTCCTGTGTCGTGCTCTCCCCGAATTTCACCAGTACAATATGATCTATCATAGCAAGACCCTCTTTTCTAGTATAATCTAGTACACTATATCATGTTATTCCCGTTTCTTCCAGGACAGCGATGGGATCGTTCGGCCTTGCTCCGAATCCTCAATCAGAACAGCCAGTCTTTTAGCCCGCGTTTCCTCCTTCTTGGCACTCATGACCCAGTGAATGGCGGTTTTCCTGTACCACGGCGCCTGGGCTTGGAAATAGCTCCACGCCTGTGGATTGGCGCGTAGCCTCTCCTCGAAAGCATCGCTAAGCTTCGCAGGCTCCTTCTGCTCAAAGGAATACACGGCGGACCGCTCCTTGGAACGCAATTCATACGCACGCAGCCCTTCCGGCTTCATTCGCCCCTGGCGTTTCAGCTCCTCCACGCGGTTCATATTCACAACGCTCCATATGCTGCGAGGCTTCCGCGGCGTGAAACGAATCATATAGCTTTCCGCGCCAAGGCTTTTGCGAAGGCCGTCAATCCATCCGTAACAAAGCGCTTCGTCCACCGATTCAGGCCAAGTAATGGTTGGCTTGCCGGCGCCTTTCTTATAATAGCCGACCCAAAGCTCCTGCTCGCGGTTATGGTGTTGCTCCAGCCACTGCCCAAACTCCCCCGGTTCCGTGAAAAATTGTGGTGTCACTTCAGCCTCTCCTTTCGCCAAGATATATTTGGTTCATTTTACCATAAAAAGGCTGGTGCACCAAGATTCAACGGCTTCGAGGTATTCAGTACTGCTTGTGGGAGAAAATTCTGTGTGTGCTTTCTCTACCATTCGTTATTTTTTATTGCTGCCAAGCGAGTTGAGATCAATGAACGGCGTAGCGCCGCTTGTCACGGCAGGTAAATGACCATCCCATTTCTCCAGCGCCTTTTCCTGCACCTCGATCTGCTTGAGCTGTACCAATTCAGCTGTAACCTCTTGCTTTTTCAGCTTTAGCGATTCGGCTTCGGCTTGAGCCTGAGCAACCTTTTGCTTCGCCTCGATTTCAATCCGCTTCAAGTCGTTTTCCGCTTTCAATGCCTGCTGCTGGGCAACCTGCTTGGCTTCGATCGACTGATTAAATGCATCGGAAAATTTAAAGTTTACAATGTTAATGTCATTTACAATCAAATCGTACTTCGCCAATCTCTTCGTCAAATGATCGCTAATCTCTGAAGCGACGACGTCCCGCTTTGCGATTAAATCCTCAGCCGGGTATTTGGCGGTCACTTCCTTCACGATTTCCTGAATTGCCGGGGCAATGATGACCGTATCATAGGAGCCGCCTATATTATTCATCAAATGGAAGGCCGCTGCTTTATCGACGGAATAGTTGACGGCCACATGGGTGGATACCGGCTGAAGATCCTTGGAGGAGGCAGAGGTATCCGTCTCCGCTTTGGTTACCTGGGTGTTGACCTGGATGACGCTTTGAATAAACGGAAATTTCAGATGGATGCCCGGACCCAGGATATCATCGTTTAATTTGCCGAATGTCTTGTATAATCCGACATGGCCGTACTGGACAGAAGCGAAGCTGTTGAACGCTAGCACGAGTACAATAAACGCTCCCAAACCCAAATTAATAAACAACCCGATCGGACTTTTTTTCGTATTCTTGCTTACTTCCGTATTCATCATATCGACCTCCAGCGTAGAGTAAGGATGCATATCTTACATACGTATGCCGAAGGCTGTTGTTTCAGGCTGCTGGCTATAAAAAAAGAAGCAGGCATATGCCCCCTTTTATTCATCTTACCTATAAATGCCCAAGCCTTAGCGTATCTCTTTACATAAGCTAAATCGTCTTCATCCTAACTCTTTTTGCAAACGGCCTTCCCTGTTCGATTCAGGAGGTCGTTTTTTTTCGTTACCTTCGTCAGAAAAACCAGGACACCCATTGGGCCAGGAAGACCAAAGTGAAAAATACGGTAACGGGTATAACAAGGGAAGTCACCTTCAAGTATTCACCCCAGGTGATTCTTACCTTACCTTTTTTTATCATGTGCATCCACATCAGCGTGGCTAATGTACCGATCGGCAGCAGCAAGGAGCCCATATCACTGCCAATGACACTGGCCAGATACGATATTTTCAAAGTTAACGGGTCAAGACCCATATGGGTTAAGGTGAGGGTACCAACCATCAAGGCAGGATGATTATTAAAAATATTGGACAAAACGGACATCACGAAACCCATGACGACACTTGCGTGAAGCAAGCTGCCCTTAATAACAGGCTGCAGAAGCTGAATCAGCATTTCCGTCAGTCCGATATTGTGCAGGCCGTAAATAATCACATACATACTGAATGCGAATATCAAAATATACCATGGTGTTTTCTTCAGCATATCCAGGGGGGAGATTTTCAGGTAATACCAACGCCATGCGAGCAAAAAAGCGGATCCGATGACCGCCATCCACGGGACAGGGAAATGAAGGTATGAAGCGGCAAAGAGGCTTAATCTTACACCCAAGACGAAAATGAAGATGTTGCGCATGAGTTTCGTCTGCTTCTCCCTTGGAACAACCGGCTTCGTATCCTTGAGCGGATGGTGCCCGGGGGCAGCAGGATAGGGCTGGTACCAGGGATCGAGTTGAACGTTAGCCAGCCTGCGCGGCAGCACCCGGTAGAAAATAAAATAAAGCATGAATGTCAGCAGTACAAGCCCTGCCGAAGCCGGTACGAACATCATGGCCGTGTGCATGTATAAATCCATATTGACAATTTTGAGCGCGATCAGATTCACGATATTGCTAACCCCGATAGGGGCGCTGGACGCCGTGGCTATGAGTGCACCGGACAGCAGATAAGGAATCTTTTGATGATTTTTCAAACGCAGCCGCTGCAGCAGCATGAGCAGAATCGGTGTTGTGATCAAGATACTCCCGTCGTTGTTCACGAACAGCGTCATAAGGAAGCAGAACCCGTTGGTATACCAAAATAATCGCCTGCCCGAGCCCTTTGCTTGCTTCAGCAGCAGCGAGGCGGCCCAATGAAAGAAACCGAAGCTTTCCAATACAATGGCCATAACAATGGTAGCTATAATAGTAATGGCGGCGCCGCCTATCGTTTCAGTAATCAATCCCAAGTCTTGCAATGAAACGCTGCCACTGATCAGGACCACCAAGGCGCCGACGCTTGCCGGTATCGCCTCATTAACATGAGGCCGCCAAAATATAAAGGATACGGTACATAGAAAGCTTATTATAGTAATCGGGACCATCAGATCATGCATGTGACCTCACCTTCTTTTCTATATTTCTATTATTTTTTGCTTTATCCATTTCGGGCTATCATCGTTACCGCCTCCATCTTTATATGTCCTCTATGCTCATTCGTATTGTATGTATACGTAACCTAGCAAGTACTAAGCCATTTCATCATTTCTAGCATTTCCAACTATTAGCTCTCATTCCTATTTATCTGCTAGTTATATTTATCTAGCATTGACATTTGGCTCTGAACTTCCGCCCTCTTATGTGCACGCAAAAAAAAGAAGACCGCAGGCGCCCCGGCGATCTCCCTTACTCATTTTAAAATATCCTGCTGTGATGAGCCTCCCGCACCTTACCTGTCCATAATATCAGCGAACAGCTGGTCTCTTTCCGCCTGCTTGTCCCGATAAATATCCAGATAATCAAAAATAGCAAAGGAAAAGTCGACAAATGCCCGCCCTTTGGCCGTAATGACATGACCGTCTTGGACCACTCGCTGCTCGAGGTATTGCTCCCTCGGAAACGGATCCGCTACGCCCAGCCTGATGATGCGTTCAACTGCGCATGACGTCGTGAATTGACGGCGGTTCAGCACTCCGGCTCTCCCCAAATACTGCGGGCCGTTGCATACGGCAGCAAGCAGCTTTTCCTCTTGATCCAGCTTCTGGATCAGCTCTGTCAGCTCCTCCTTCTGATCGCGTATCGGCCCTCCCGGAATCAGCAGCCCCTCGACCTCATGGAGATTCAAGGCATCCTTGATCGCTAGATCCGGCTTGTAGGTCAAGCCGGATTCGCTCATGACGGGATCCAAATTGTACCCGGCACACAAAACCTGTTTCTGACCGACTTGCGTCAATTTATGGCATGCCAAAGTGATCTCAAAATCGGCAAACTGATCGGATATAAAGCAAATGATCGTTCCCATGCTGCCTCCCCGGATAAGTATATTTTATAATTCCTTGTAAGCAAATTCACGGTAAGTTTGAAATCCGTGCTTGGCGTAAAATTTTATGCCCAAGCTAGAGTAAGCCTTGAAGCTCAGTCAGCTCGCCAATGGTGAATTTGGGCTTTTGATGCTCCGGCACCATTCGATTTCTTCGGTTATAATAGCAAAAATCGACTCCGGCATTGACAGCGCCCATATAATCATCCGTTAACGAATCCCCTACGAATAAAACTTCATGCTTTCTGAGATCCAGCTCCTTCAACGCAATATCAAATATCGCTTTGTCGGGCTTCCAATACCCAACCTCATCGGAGATCACAACCGAATCAAAATAGTGACCCAAATTACCGGCCGCCAGCCTTTTTCTTTGGGCTTCTCCAATCCCATTCGTAATCATCCCCATGGCATAGCGGCCATGAAGCTGCTCCAGCAACCGATCCGCGCTTGGCTCCAAATGGCAGGAATTGCAAAACAATCCCCAATACGTTTGTGAAATGGACCCGGCTCTAGAGAAGTCCCGATTCAATTCCTTCAATGTGTCGGCAAACGAATATTCCAGCACCTGAGAGATGTGATGGTTGTTCGTATTGCGGCTTACCCAGTAACGGTCGTTAATCGGAGCAAAGATCCCCCAGAACTCCTCCCAAACCAGGTCGTTCAATTGATGCTGGGCAAGAGTTTGTTTCATACAATGAAGCTCGCTCCGGCTATAATCCAGTAATGTATTATCCAAATCAAATATAATCGCCTTGTACATAGACAGCCCCTCTCCTAAAGTAGTTATTCACCTAGTAAATAGCAGGATTCGCCCCATATTCACCACATTTTACCATGCTATGCTGAGTTTGTATTTATCTAATTTTGAAAGGATGATGTATCATGAAAATGCGCAAGTGGACCACCGTTCTGCTCTTGGCTCTATCTTTAATATTGGTCGCTCTTCCCGTTCATGCCGCAGGCTACAAGTATTTTGAGCTGGACTCCAGGTATGACAAGGACTATTACCTAACGAATCTGATTCCCGGATCGCATGCTCAGGTTAGTGTTGCTAACGGCGGCTTCTACCATCCTTACGAAAGCAATGTGAATTATATTTTATACGATGGAATGATGAATGTGTTAGCCAGCGGCTCCTTAATCCCGTATTACGATTACATTAACGACATCCGGTCGGGAGAATCAGGATTCGGCGGCGAGTTTAATACGACAACCGGAGGATTCCAATTATATGTAGAATGTGACTCCGCAGCCCCTTGCTACGCTGAGAATTGGCTTGATGTCACAGACTAGAGGCATGCCGCTCCGATCCTCATGACAAGGATAACCGGCTTCGCCATCTTTCCAGATGGCATGCGTTTGTCTTATCTACTGAAGAAAATCCGCCCCCCACGGGGCGGATTTTTTAACTACAATCGAATTTAGAAGTTTGCGGGGTCATCGGATGTGAAGGTTGTATTTGGTGATAAAACCAGCTATAGAAGCTGTCCCTCATTGTACCGGCTGCTCAGTCCTCCGGCAATAGGGACAGCTCGAAGCTTTCATTCCGGTCGCAGATCAGCCGGCCATCCTTCACATCCAGCCTTGCAACCTGAATGGATGTACGCCGTTCGGCGTAGGTTTGAGGCAGCTTGTGATGGTCAGGCCGGTCCGGATGCGTGAAATAGAAGATGTAGGCCTGATCCTGCTGCACCACGACGTCTGCGTGAAGGCCGATGGTTGCATCGTCTGTACGAGTACCGGGTTCATTCAGAATCCATCCGTTCCTTTCCCATGCTTCCCCGTCTGCCGACTTGAAGACACCTTGCCCTCTCCATTCATCAACGACCATCCAGAAGCTTCCCTTGAAATAAAATACGTTAGGGCCTTCGTGCGCCCGTTCCGTCAAGACGGGCCCCATAACCTCCCAGTGGTACAGGTCTTGGCTGTCGGCTGCGTAAGTATGGGAATGATGATTTTCGTCCTTATACCACATCCGGAAACGTCCGTCCGGGAGCTGATGAATGCAGGCATCGATAACCCGCTCCGAGCTTAGACGAAGCTCAGATTGAAACTTCCATTGCAATAAGTCCTTGCTTGTGTAATGCAGCATTTTCCGGGGATGTCCGTCCCAGTCATAGGGCACGCCTTGAATATAGCTGACATACATGTGGTATTGTCCCTCATGCCAGATGACTTCCGGTGCCCAGAACGTATTGCGGCCCCATTCGATATCCAGACCTTCCATAATCCCGCGATACAGCCACGTCTTCCCTCCGTCTCGAGAAGAAGCGATGCCCAAGTCCGTCCCATGCACCCAGGCAAATTTTGGCCCTTCCGCCGTGGCCCTTCGGTTCGTATAAATCATCCACCATTCCTCTGTTTGGCGGTTCCAGATTAAGACGGGATCGGCTGCACCATCATACATCGGGTCTCGGAACAACGGCGATTGCATGCTACACACCCTCCTTTTTATTGTACAGGGAACCATCCAGCCCTTTGGATAATCATCTGCCAGAGAGGATCGGGAATGACCAAACGCTGCTGATCCTCCTTCGTCAGGAAAGTGGCGATCTCCGATTCCCGTCCTGAAGCAACTTTCTCCACCCAGTCCGGCTCGATAATAAGCTCACGACCGAGAGCCAGCAGGGCAATACCGGTTTCCATCGCTTTGGCAGCTTCCTCTGCTGTATGGATGCCGCCCACTCCGATGACCGGCACTTTATCGCCTATCCGCTCCTGAATAATCTCTACCCTTGATCTAGAGTCATCGACACCACGGCGTGGAGCGGACCAGAATTCATTCAGCGAAATATGCAGATAATCAATTGACTTGGCTGCCAGTGCATCCAGAAGAACGAATGTTTCGGCCATCGTAATTCCAGGTGTCTCCGCCTCTTCCGGTGAGAACCGATAGCCTACGATGAACGGCTGTTTGGCATGTTTCGCTACGACATCCTGTATTTCATCCACGAGCGCCAAAGGAAAAGCAAGCCGCTTCTCGACGCTTCCTCCCCACTCGTCTTCCCGACGGTTCGCATGCGGGGAGAAAAATTGCTGTATCAAATAGCCGTTGGCTCCATGAATTTCAACTCCGTCGAAGCCCGCCTCAATCGCCCGTCTTGTCGTGTCCCCGAAGCGCTTAATCATAGCATGAATCTCTTCGGATTCAAGCGCTCTCGGGACTATCGCGCCTTCCCTCTCGCTCGCTACAGCACTTGCACTTACGACATCGCCGTTTGGAACCGCATCCGGCGGACAAAGGCGGCCGCCATGAAAAATTTGCAGCACCGCTTTGGCACCTTTGGATTGTATGGCGGCAGCAAGCCGCCGCAGGCTTGGAATGAAGGAGTCGTCATCGGCAGAAAACTGGCCGGGAAAACCTTTTCCATTCGGCGTCACATACGTGCATGCCGTTATGACCATGCCTGCTCCTGCAGATCTTCGCGCATAGTAATCCAGCTCTGCATCGGAGACAGTGCCGTCCGGGTTGGAAGAGCAATGAGTCATGGGTGCCATGACAATCCGATTTTTTAATACGATGCCGTTATGCAGCGTTAGGCTTTCCAGCAGGGAGCTATACTTAGCGTTCATGTATGTACTTCCTCTCCATATATGTTTTGTAAGACTCTCACTTAATTATAGTAAAGGATAACGCCGTTGTACAATTTTACCAGCTGCATCATGATTTGGAGCGGTACGCCCTCTCGTGAAAGCTCGTAATGTAGCGAAAGAGCGTCTTACCGTCCTCAGGCAGCCGGTTATCCTCCGTTAAATGAAGTATCATCGCACGGTAAAGCTCAGGCACCCAAATATATTGATGCACTTCGTCGGTAAGACGGAACCCGTTGCGTTCCCAAAACCGGATACGGCCAAGATTCGCCTCCGTCGGCTCAGCCTCCACCTCAATGACGATTCCGCGGCAGACGGACTGCTGCTCTGACCAGGCTCTAATGTAGTCTATGAGCCTCCGGCCCAAACCTTGATTGCGGTACCCTTCATCAACAGCGAGATAGTCAATGATCGTCACCTCCCCCTTGGCACTGTGCCCCGTTAAAGCCATGGCAATCGTTTCCTTATGAAGCACAGCCGTATGCAGCTGCCCTATTCCTCTCTCGAGCATCCTACGGATAATCGCAGGACTCTTCCTCCCTGCTGCGGGAAACGCCTGCTCATAGACGGGCTCCGCTTCCTTCCAATGTCGCTCATTCCACTCCGTGGTCGTGTTAAATTCCAATGAGGTCACCCTCTCTTTATATGCGATAAATCAAAGTGAAATGGCTTCACATTCTTTCAGGCTGGCATGTGTTTGTCAAGGTAGATCAAGCAGGAGAAGCTTATGCTGACTTATCTGCTGAGAAAAAAGCCCGTAGCAACGGGCTCTCATGAGGGTTCTGGATGTCATTAGACACTTGGGCTTGTATTTAGTCATGCTCCTGATTCGGCGACTCTTTAACAAGCTTATCGTATTTGGCATACCGGTCATCGACCTCTTGGGCCATTTGACGGAATCTGCGGGTTTCATCCACGACAGGATCCAGCACGGCCTGAATCCGGATTTCAGTTTGGGGCGGAAGCTTCTTCACAGCGGCTTCGTCAGGCTCTTCACTTTGTAATTCACCTTCTGTCAGCTTCTGCACCAGCTCTTCTTCAATTTTCTTTGAATCCATGCGTAAGCACCTCCCATATCCTTATTATGGCTTTATTTTGTCTATTTTGTCCAATAGAGGGCGTTCGGCATTCACCAAAAGTAGGAGTGGTGTGATGATTCATTCCACTCCTATAAAGTAACAAAAACATACCTGCACACGTAATTATATATTACATAAGAATCTCATTAAACTCCGCAGCATCCATATACTATACCAACAACAAAGAAATGCGAGAGGGGAACGAGCCCTATGGGGAGTACATTACGCAAGGTGGCCATTGTCGGTACCGGTTATGTCGGCGCCAGCTGCGCCTATTCCTTAATCAATCAATCGATCTGCGATGAAATTATGCTCATCAACCGCACCCCGGACCGCGCTTACGCGCAAGCCCTTGACTTGTCCCACTGTATGGATTTCATCCATTCCCGCACCAAGGTATACACTGGCACGTACGCACAGTGCCGCGATATGGATATCGTCATTTTATGCGCAGGCGAGACACCTCCTAACAGCAAAAACCGTTTGGATGCCCTCGATTCGGCCGAACGGATCCACCTGCCTATGATCGATCAAATTACGTCAAGCGGATTTGACGGCATTTTCCTGGTTGCGTCCAATCCAGTTGATCTTGTCACTTATATGGTCTGGAAGCGATCCGGAATGCCTCGCAATCAGGTGCTGGGCAGCGGTACTTCCATCGACTCCGCCCGCTTGAAGACGCTGCTGTCCAATTATTTGCCTGTCGATCCCCGAAGCGTTCAAGGGTATGTCCTTGGTGAGCACGGGGAATCCCAATTCCCCTGCTGGTCGCACGTGACCATCGGCGGCAAGCCGATTCTTGATATTTTATCCCAGCATCCGGAACGGTTCGGTCATATGAAACTCGAGGAAATCGCTGTGCAAACGAAGGATGCAGGCTGGGAAATTTATAACCGTAAAGGTTCTACACATTACGGCATCGGGAATGCTCTTGCTTTCATTACCCGCTCTATCCTGAATGATGATCATAAAGTCATTGCCGTCTCGGCCGTCCTGGAGCAGGAATACGGGCAGTCTGATTTATGCGCAGGCGTCCCTGCTATCATCAACCGACAGGGAGTTAAGGAAATTGTGGAGCTTAACCTATCACCGAAAGAAAAAGTCCAATTCAACCATTCCTGCACCGTCATTCGTCAAGCGATGAAACGCTTAGCCTTATGAGCTTGCTCCGCTCAGGCAACCAGGAGCATGGAAGCAGCAACCCAAAGAACCCGGTCCGCCCACCGACTGATCGTCCTGTCGTCCCATGACAGAACCTGCAGTTATCGGGTAAACCGGGTTCACATTGAACGAAGCTGGCCTGCTTCGCTCTTGTTTATTTACTAACCCAAAACTTAATATTGCCGCCGGTCGTAACGGTCGTATTCGGCATCGGCTCTTGCTTGAATACGGTGTTGTTGGGCGTTTGGTCGTTCGCCTCGATCACAAATTCATAATGAAGCCCCGAAGCCAGCGCCTGCTTCTCCGCCTGCTCCCGTGTAAGTCCCATCAATGATGGCGCAGGGATCGGCTGTCCCGCGGCCGGAGGAGTCACGGCAGCCGAATCCGGCTTCGTTTCCTTCGGGGTGACCGTCTGCTGCGGCTGCGTTTGCGTTGTCGGAGGCGTCTGCTCGGCAAACGTCTGCTCCTCCCCACGGCCAGGCTTGCGATTATCCAGTAAGCCAATCAGTATGGCTCCCGCCAATACGATGACGCCCGCAAAGACGGTTCCGTAAATCAGCACCCGTTTGGCAAGGGTGCCGAACGTTCTTTTCTCGGGCTTCACCGCTCCGAGCACCATGGTAGCCGTATCATCTTCTTCCTCTTCTTCGATACGCACCGGCTGTGGACGCGGCTTCGAATCGGACCTGGAACGCGAAGGAGGCGCCACCGCCTTCTTCAGCTCCTCGATCCGCTCAAGTTCGATTTCCTTCGTCAGGCCCGAAGCAGAAGACCGGGATTGAAGGGCGGCTGCATCCGGCTTCGCGGATCCTATGGCTTGGCTGCCCCGAAAGCTCAGCAGCTGCCGAAGCTGGAACGTAAAATCTTGAAGCGTCAGCAGGCCCGAGGCGGCGCTGTCGTAAATGTGCAAAAGCCCTTCCTTCTGCTGGGCAGGCAATGCAGCTATCGACTCCCGAAGCAGCAGTATCAAGCTGTTCCAGGAAGCAGGAACGGTCAAGGCACCGGTGATGAGCTGGTACAGCAAGCCGCACAAGCCGGTCACGCCCCGGTGCCGTTCAGCCCCCGTCTCCCAATAATTCATCACAACGATCTGCTTCTCCTCATTCAGCCACAGATTATCGGCGTGCACCGAAAACTGCGGAATGCCTTCCGCAGAAGCCTTTTGCATCGTGACCCCAAGCTCGCAAACCAGCCGTACGCTCTCCTCGAAGCCTGCGGTCCGACGGCCGATTTCCTGAATTAACGGATTGCCGTTGCACGGCTTCAAGATCGCCATCAGACGATTGGATTCCGTGTCGATGCCCAGATCCAAAATATGCATGAAGTTTTCCCCTGTAAACTGGGAAGCTTCTCGCAGCTGACGGATGTATTGGGCCGCGAACGTTTCATCCGGGCTATCAACTCCGTAAAGAATAATTTGACGCTTTAACGATAAATCTGTCCCCAGATAGATCATCCCGCCCGGCAATGGCAATATCGGTTTCTCTGGAACATACCGGTTCCCAATGCTACCTTCCATTAGGTTGACCCCCTTATCTCTGCTCACCGGTAATACTATACAAATGAGTCCTTACACATCTTACTTATATAGTTCGTACCATAGTCCTGTTTTCCGCGTCATTTGGCAAAAGTTTTCAAGCTTGCTGAGGAAGCTGCGCCTGGTTCAGCACCGCGTCTACCTTTTGCAGATGCAGCAGCATGAGCTTCTCAGCCAAGGCTTCGTCCTTATTCATAATTGCCTGATAAATATCCGTATGCTCCAGAAGCAATCGTTCCGCAGAGGCCAGCTCCCCATAGAACCATAACGCTCGTGACTTGCCCATACTTTCCTGAAGCCGGTGTGTCAAGGATTCCATAATTTGAATTAACAGCTTATTATGGCTGGCCGCCGCAATTTGCAGATGAAAGTCAACGTCCGCCTGTTCCCCTTGACGCTCATCGGACAGAACCTCCTTCATTAAGGCAATTGTCCGTTCCATTGCACTGAGGTCCGCTTCCGTTCGGTTCCTTGCCGCCAAGGCCACGCAGCCGACTTCAATATATTTACGAACCTCCAACACCTCCTTCAAGGAATCGGCCCCTTCAAAAAGCGGCTGGGCAGCAGAAGGCTGCTCTGTTCCCGGAAGCTCTTTACAGACGAAGGTCCCTCCGCCATGCCGGATATCCAGCCATCCCATAGCTTTTAACGCGCTCAATGCTTCGCGGATCGTGGATCGGCCTAATTGAAAGCTGCTGGCGAGCTCCACAACGGAGGGCAGGCGGTCGCCGGGCTTTAATTCTCCCGATAGTATGCGTTGTCGGATCGCTTCCATCACCAGGTCTGAGCCTTTTTGCGGCTTCACGTTCGTAAATTGATTCATACAATCCCCCAAGGATAAACGGATTCGCCATCTTTGTATGATGGCACGCGTTTGTCAAGGTAGACGAAAGTTGTGAAACTTATCCTTTCATATCTACCGAAAAAAAGAATATACACTTATTCAAGCATACGTTATAATGAAAGAAAAGTCATCTGATGACCTGTTCTCTTTTTTAAAAAATTCGATTAGCGAACAAATCAAAATGTTACCCTTAGGGAGGCTGCCATTCCATATGTTGATTGATTCCATTCGCCATCAGCTCCGCTCCATTGTAGGCGAAGCTTATTTCAAAGATGATCCCGAAGCGCTCGTATCCTATTCTTACGACGCCACTCCGATGCATCAATCGCTGCCTGACGGGGTCATTTATCCTGCCGATACAGCCCAGGTTGCTGCCATCCTGCGCATTGCCAACGAGCACCGCATTCCTGTCATCGGCCGCGGCGCCGGTACGAACCTGAGTGCGGGAACCGTCCCTGTAGCCGGAGGCCTCGTCATGGTGATGAACCGGATGAACCGGTTAATCGAGATCGACCGGGATAATCTTACCGCCACCTTTCAGCCCGGGCTCAACACGAAGCAGTTTCACCAAGCGGTTGAGCAGCTGGGATATTTTTACCCTCCGGATCCGAGCAGCATGGTCATCTCGACGATGGGCGGCAATATTATGGAATGTGCCGGCGGACTGCGCGGGCTGAAGTATGGCACGACCAAGGATTATGTCATTGGTCTGGAGGCCGTACTTCCTTCAGGGGAAATCATCCGTACAGGCGGCAAGCTGTACAAAGACGTTGCCGGCTATGACCTCACGAAGCTGCTCGTCGGCTCGGAAGGAACGCTCGCTATCATTACGGAAGCGACCGTAAAGCTGCTAACCGCTCCTACATACAAGAAAACAATGCTAGCCATGTATAAGGATATTTATGCCGCTGCCCGTACCGTTTCCAGCATTATCGGCCAGCACCGAATTACGCCGTCGACGCTGGAGTTCATTGATAATCCGACACTGCGGGTCGTCGAGGACTTTAACAAAATCGGTCTCCCGCTCGACATGGAAGCGATTCTCCTCATCGAGCAGGACGGCTCCGACGAAGCGACGATTGATGCCGATATTGAGAAAATTAGGCATATATGCTTGGAGGAAGGCGCAGCCGAGGTACAGCTGGCCCGCAGTGCCGAGGAGGCAGAGAAGCTGATGAAAGCCCGCCGCAGCGCATTATCAACCTTGGCGAGAATCAGCCCGACTACCATTCTGGAGGACGCTACGGTGCCCCGTTCCAAAATCGCCGAAATGGTTATTGCCATTAACGACATTGCGAAGAAATACAACGTCAATATATGCACCTTCGGTCATGCCGGAGACGGGAACCTCCACCCTACCTGTACGACCGACGCCCGGAATCCGGAGGAAATTCATCGCGTCGAGCAGGCGTTCGAGGAAATTTTCGAAAAGGCTATCGGCCTCGGGGGAACCATCACCGGGGAGCATGGCGTAGGCGCTGTCAAAGCCCCTTACCTGGAATGGAAAGTAGGAGCCGCCGGAATCGAGCTGATGAAGGCCATCAAGCATGCGTTCGACCCGAACCAGATTATGAACCCCGGCAAAATTTTTGCCAAGCCTTCACGGAAAAGAGTGGTGATCCAGCATTGAGTACGTCTGTTCAAACCAAATCAGCAACGATGACACCTGCCAAGCTATCCGCACCAACCAATGCCATTATGGAACAAATGAAGCTGAAAATAAATTATGACGAGCTTACCAACTGTATGCGCTGCGGGTTTTGCCAACCCGCCTGTCCGACCTTTCAGGAAACCGGCTATGAGGCTGCTTCCCCCCGTGGACGGATCGCCCTGATGAAAGCGGTGACTGATGGATTGATGGAACCGGACGCCTCCTTCCGGCAGCAGATGGACCTGTGCCTAGGCTGCCGCGCCTGTGAGCCCGTTTGTCCGGCCGATGTGAAATACGGACAGCTGCTGGAGCAAACGCGGGCAGTGCTGGAAGAAGAGCCGGAGCATCACCGCTGGTGGGTTCGAATCGCCCGGCGCGTCACGTTCACGCATTTGTTTCCGTATCCGAAGCGGATGCGGCTGATGGGCAGCGCCCTGAAGCTGTACCAGCGGTCAGGTCTTCGGGGCTTGGCTCAAGCCTCGGTCATGAAAATGTTTCCTGAGCATCTCCGCCAGATGGAGTCGATCCTTCCCCCCGCAGCCTCCAAAGGGGTTGTGGAGCAGCTCGGCACCTTTTACCCGGCCAAAGGCGAACCGATTGCAACCGTCGGCATGTTTCGCGGCTGTGTCATGGATATTCTTTTTACCGAAACGAATATCCGTACGGTGAAGCTGTTGGCTGAAGCCGGCTTTAACGTCGTCATTCCGGAAGCCCAGCAGTGCTGCGGCGCACTTCATGCCCACAGCGGCGAGCTGGAGCAGGCCAAGCAGCTGGCCAAGCAAAACATTAAGGCGTTTCAGGATGCGCAGGTCGATTATATTATTAGCAATGCCGGCGGCTGCGGCGCGCTTCTGGTCGAATATGACCACCTGCTGCATGACGATGCGGAATCGGCCGGCGCTGCCGGATGGTTTGCCTCCCGAGTCAAGGACGTTGCCCAGATGATTATGGAAAAAGGACGCATCTCCGCGGTCATTCCCTGGGCCTCCACAACCGGGCAGGCAGCAGCAAGCAGCGATGCAGGCAGGAGCAAAACGAAAGTCACTTACCAGGATTCCTGCCATCTGCGCAATGTGATGAAAGCCGGTAACGCACCGCGTGACTTGTTGAAGCGTACAGGAGATATTACTTTTGTTGAGCTGCCGGAAGGAGACCGCTGCTGCGGCTCAGCCGGTATTTATAACATCGTCCAGCCGGACATGTCGATGCAGCTTCTCGATCACAAGATGGAGCATGTGAAGCAAACCGAGGCCCATGTGCTGCTGACAAGCAACCCCGGCTGTCTACTGCAGATGAAGCTTGGAGCCGAACGTGAGCAGTTGTCTGACCGGCTGAAAGTTATGCATGTGGTCGATTTCCTGCATGAGCGCTTGGAAAAGCAGCGGCAATAAGCGTTCCGGGGCTTCACCCGCGGCAGCAAATGGTTGCCGCAACGCAGCATGCACCGGACTCCCGCTCACCGCTCTGGGCGTATGACCTCCCTGCGGCCATGCGGAGCTGCAATGTACGCGCGGCATTCGTGAACCCATAGAACAGAGGCTGTCCCCTTAACAGAATCGTAAAGGGATAGCCTCTTTCTTTTCTTCCAAGCCATTACGTAGCGCACACACGACTGCGGTAATCCTGAGGCGACACGCCGACATATTTTTTGAACGCTTTGCTGAAGTAATTGCTGTCATGGTAGCCAACCTTTTCGCAAACCAGTTGAATTTTGAGCTCGGTATCCGCCAGCAGCTCCTTCGCCCGCTCCATCCTTACCTTCAGGATGTACTCGTACAGGCCGCAGCCGTATTTTTGCTTGAACAGCCGGATCAGATGCTCTTTACTGAGATAATATTTGTCCGTAAAAAAAGCGATCGACAAGTCTTCGTAATAATTCGTATCGATATACGCTTTAATTTGCTCGACATTGACTTTGTCCTTCGGCTTCCGATGAAGCCTGTATTCGCGAAATAAAGCCACGAGCCACGCTGAAGCCTGCTCGACAAAGGCTTCATACTCCTTCACAGGGTAGGCAAACAACCGGTTGTACTCATGCCAGACCTCACCGAAATCGATTCCCGGGTTCGGATGCTCCGATACGATCTGCTCGACCATCAGCCGAAGCTCCGATTCGGTCTTCAACAAATCGTCGATGGTGAACAAGCCTGACGTTCGCAGCCCGCTGAACATGTCCCGAATGACATGCTCGGCATACACCTCACTGCCGGTTTCCAGCGCATGCACCAGCAAATCCTTCTTATTCCATAACGAGGGACGTTCTGTCCGGGCCTCCGGCAGCGGCTCTCGAATATAGACAGGCTCCGGGTGAAGCAGATCGGACTGCAGGAGCAACGACTTCGCTTGGGTGTACGCCCCGTCAAGCTCCTTAAGTGAGGCTGGCTCCGGCCCCATCGCTGCCATCGCCTTCACACCGAAGGTGTCACTCATCTGCTGAAGCACCTGCTTCAATTCCCACTGTGTACGCTGCAGCTCCAGACGATGGGATGTCGTCACGACGGTGACCATCTCCTGGTCATCCCGTCCGCTTTTGAAGGTGAACGCCTTGCCCAGGCTTTCCAGCAGCTCATTCATCGCATTGGTCAGCGCATAATAGCAGGCGTGCAGGTCACCCGCGAATTTGGTGCGGCATACGTCAGACATATTCAGCACGACCATCACGATGGTGTAATAAAAATGTGTACCGGATGTTGGAAGAATGAGCCCTTCCAGCTCCTTCATTTGATGAAACCGGCCGTTCTGTTCGATGATGGAGGTGAAAATTTTCTCCTTCAGCAGCGGCGAAGAAATGTTCTGAAAGATCATTTCCTCGCGCTCCCGATTTTGCTGCTCCCGTTCCTGCCCGAGCTGCTCCGCCACCTTCTGCAGCGCTTGATTCAGCTCCTGCTTCTTGATCGGCTTCAGCAAATAATCCAACGCGCCTGCCTGGATCGCGCTGCGTGTATATTGAAAATCATCGTAGCCGCTGATGACGATATATTTCGCCTCGCGCACGAGCTGTCTGGCACGCTCCAAAAATTCCACGCCGCCAAGCAGCGGCATTCGCATATCCACAAACACAAGCTCCGGCCGGTGCTCGGCCAACAGCTCCAGGCCCATTTGCCCGTTCCACGCCTCCAAAATCGTACTAAAGCCATAGGTTTCCCAGGCTCCAAGGGCGCGTATCGCCCGTCTTGCCGGATCCTCGTCATCAATAATCAGTACTTTGTACATATTGTCGTACCTCCTTTCTTACAGGCAGGTCCATGCGGATCTCCGCTCCATGCCCCGGTTCACTTGCAATCGTAAGCTCAGCCGCTTCACCGAACAGCAGCTTGATGCGGGAATATAAGTTCTTCAAGCCGATTTCATCCTGGTAATCAAGGTAATGATCGTTAAAGCTGTTTCGTACGTAGGCCAGCCTCTCCGGAAGAAACCCCGGTCCGTCGTCCTTCACCTGCAGACGGAGCCCTTCCTGCGATACGGCAGCCGTAATCTCGATATGGATCGCTTGGCTCATTTGCTCCAGCGCATGCTCGATTGCGTTCTCCAGCAAAATTTGGAGCGACATCTTCGGAATCATGCAGTCCAGCGCTTGATCGGCAATTTGTGTTTCGACATGAAGCCGGGTGCCGAAACGAGCGTGCTGGAGAATCAAATAATGGCGAATGTGCTCAACCTCGTCCGACAGCCGCACGGTTTCCCCATCCTTGATGCAGTAGCGCAGCGATGACGCAAGCGCATCCACCATCAAATGGATCGAATCCATTTCATATATAATCGCCTCGGTTGATATCGCCTGAAGCGAATTGTACAGAAAGTGCGGGTTGATTTGCGCCTCCAGCGCACGCAGCCGGGCATTCCGCTCACTGATTTTGATTTCATAGCGCTCTGCAATCAGCTCATTGATATTCACTACCATCTGATTGAATTTTTTGGATAGCTGAGCAATTTCATCCGTCCCTTTAAACTCGTAATCCAGAGTAAAATTCCCTTCGCCAAGCTGCTCGATCCGGCGGGAAAAGGTTTTCAGCCTGCTGGTAATCGCATTCGATAAAACCACAATTACGATAATAAAAAAGACGAGCAGACCGCCGCCCACCACAAGGTTCAACGTCCTCGCATTGGATGCAGCCTGATTCAGCACCGCAACCGGTGTCAGCTTGACCAGCTTCCAGTGGTAAACCTGCGAAATATGATCTATCAACACAAAGTTAGTGTTATCGGAGCTCCAGTTGGAATACTCCGCTTCTCCCTCTCTATCCTTGATGTAAGGAAGGAAATCATAATGCCCTTCGGTTCTATCCATCCCTTGCTTATAGATCAATTGATTCGACTCGTCAAAAATACCGATAAACTCCTCCGGGTTATCGGCAGCGTCGAGCAAAATTTTATTAAACTCCCGGTCGTTCAATGTAATCGAAATCGCGGCCAGCGGCGCTTTATTCGTAATGTTGATGAGTACCCTATGAAAGGTTAACCATTCCGACGAGGAAGCCGCTGTGCCTTGCGCGCCAGGCTCAATGCTGCGAAATTTCGGTCCCCGTATGGCCTCGCGATACCAGGCGGACTGCTCCGTCTCGTTATCCAGACGCTGGGTCAGATTGACCGTCTTGCGGGAAATCGTATAGCCCTGCTTCGTGAGAGGCGTATATACGGAAATTTTCTCAATATCGTCCCGGGAGTAAAACATATTTTTTATCTGATTCTGAATATACACCTGGTCCAAATAATCTCCCGACAGTAAGGAGTCCATAAATTCCGTGTCGTTTCTCGGAGACAAGCTTAAATCGTCAATTTGACCGATATACCGGTCCAAATTTTGATTGACCAGCTTGATCAGCTTCTGATTGTTCACTAAATAATTTTGCCCGTTGATCAGCACCGTCTGCCTGTACGATAAGTAAGTCAGCAGGATCACAATGAGGACCACGATCGTCGAAAAAGTAAAGATGAGCTTGTTGCGCAGCCGCCCCGTCACAAATCTTGATGCCCTTTCCGCCCATTTTGTACCCATAACCGCCTCCAACTGGTAATCCCTCAATAAAATGTATGAAATCCCCCTTGGTTCCTTCAATCGAAGGCAAGGGGGAACGCTTAAAATCAATTATAAACTTATGTGTATCGTTGCATTCGTTGAATCCGGCAGGATTCGCACACCGTGATCGCCGGTTTCTGCAGTCCCTCCGGCAACGGAAGCCACCTTTTCGATTCCGCGCAGAATCAGGCTCCAAGGCTTACCTGCCTCTAAGTCGGTAACAACCGTCAGCCGATCCTTTGTACGGTTGATAGTGATTCTCGCCGCAGGCTCGCCCTTGCGGTCCACCACTTGAGCCGTCGCGCTGCGTCCCTCCTCCAGCTCGAACAGGTGGTATTCCACGCCATCCGCATAATCGTAATCCGGACGCTGATTCACACTGCCGACCGCGACGATGGAATTTGGACGCGCCATCAGCGGAATGCTCAGGTACGAATGCTTCTCACTGTGCCATACGCCGCCCTCGAGTTTTTCACCGGTCAGGAAGTTCGTCCAGGTCCCTTTCGGCAAATAATAAGAGGACATCCCCTCATCATTGAAGATCGGAGCCACGAGCAGCGAATCCCCCAGCATATATTGGCGATCCAGCGTATCGCAGTTCGGGTCACCGGCAAATTCGAGCATCATCGCCCTCATCAAAGGCAAGCCGTATTGTGATGCGTCCGCGGCCGCGGAGAACAGGTACGGCATCAGGCTGCATTTCAGCTTCGTGAAGAAACGAAGGACATCCACTGCTTCTTCATCATAGAGCCAAGGTACCCGGTACGACTGGTTGCCATGCAGGCGGCTGTGGCTCGACAGCAGGCCGAAGCCAAGCCAACGCTTGTATAAATCTGCTGTCGAATTGCTTTCGAAGCCGCCGATATCATGACTCCAGAAGCCAAAGCCCGACATACCGAGCGATAGTCCGCCGCGCAAGCTCTCGGCCATCGATTCATACGTAGCCGTGCAATCGCCACCCCAATGGACGGGAAACTGCTGGCCTCCAACCGTCGCAGAACGAGCGAACAGCGCCGCTTCGCCTTTGCCCAGCTTTTCCTCCAGTACATCAAACACGGTTTTATTATACAAGTATGTGTAGTAGTTGTGCATCTTTTCCGGGTCCGAGCCGTCAAAATATACGACATCCGTCGGAATCCGCTCGCCGAAGTCGGTTTTGAAGCTGTCGACACCCATATCGACGAGTCTTCGCAAATGGCCTGCGAACCATTCGCAAGCTTCCGGGTTTGTGAAATCGACAATGCCCATGCCCGGCTGCCACAAGTCCCACTGCCATACGCTGCCATTCGGTCTTTTCAACAGGTAGCCCTTCTCCATACCCTCATCGAACAATCGGGAGCGCTGGGCAATGTACGGATTGATCCATACGCAAATTTTAAGTCCGCGGTCTTTCAGACGCTGAAGCATTTGCTCCGGCTCCGGGAACACCCGCTTATCCCATTCGAAGTTCGTCCATTCGAACTCCTTCATCCAGAAGCAGTCAAAATGGAACACATGCAAGGGCAAATCCCGCTCCGCCATGCCGTTAATAAACCCCGTTACCGTCTCTTCATCATAATTCGTTGTGAACGAGGTCGTAAGCCACAGGCCAAACGTCCAATCGGGTGGCAGCGCCGGCTTGCCTGTCAGCGTCGTATAATTGTCCAGCACTTGCTTTCTGGAATCGCCGCCGATAATATAATACTCCAAATATTCTCCCTTGACGCTGAATTGAACCTTCGACACTTTCTCCGAGCCGACCTCGAAGGAAACAAGCTCGGGATGATTGACGAAAACCCCGTAGCCTTTATTCGTCAAATAAAAAGGAATATTTTTATATGCCTGCTCGGAATTGGTCCCGCCGTCACGGTTCCAAATATCGATGCTTTGCCCGTTCTTCACCAGCGGCGCAAACCGCTCCCCGAGACCGTATACATATTCGCCGACCGAGAGGTTCAGCTGCTCTCTCATGTACGTTTGCTCGTCATCCCCAATAATGTACCCCATGCTTTTGAAGCCGCTTGTGGTCAGCAAACGTCCCTTGTATTCAAACCGCACTGTCCAAGGCTGGTCCTTCGCAACGCTCACGCTCAAATCCCCGCTCGTCAATCCCGCTGCCGTTGCGTCGTCGTACACCTGAACGGGATGGTCTTCCGTTGGAAAAAGCTGAAAGTGAGGTCCTTTGCGGACCTGCCCTTTATAGTGAAACATTTGCACCTTAATTACATCCGGCAAGGGGGAGGAGAATTTCACCTCAATCAGCGGCGTATCCAGCTCTCCCATTCTGTCATGAATCGGCTTCGGAGGAGCAAAGATCGTGAGTGATTTCTCCTGCGCCTCCACATCATGCACCTCAACCGGGCTTATGATTTGAAACCCTTTGCGGGTTAACCATTGTCCATCGCTAAATTTCATCCGGAAACATCCTTTCATCCACCATTTGGGGCCATGTCATTATTATCCTTTAACCGCACCCGAAACCATACCCTCAATAATGTATCTTTGCATAAACAGGAAGAAAAGTATCGGCGGAAGCGTAACCAGCACAACCGCGGTCAGCGCGAAATTCCACTCGCTCTTATACTGTCCAAAAAACTTGTACGCCGCAAGCTGCAAGGTTGCTTCCTGTCCATTCAGCATGATCAGCGGAAGCAGGAAGTCGTTCCAAATCCACATTACGTTCAAAATAATGACCGTACTGATGACAGGCATCATCACCGGCATAATGATACTGAAAAACAGCCGGTAAGGGGAGCAGCCGTCAATATAAGCACATTCTTCAAGCTCCATAGGAATGGATTTCACGAAGCCGTGAATGAGAAACACGGCCATCGGAGCGCCGAGGCCCCAGTAAATGAACGTAAGACCCGACAAGTGATTGATCAGGTGCAAATCCTTCGCCAGCTTCGTCAACGTCACCATAAACGATTGGAACGGAAGCATCATGGGAGCAATCGCCAGGAAAAACAGGAACGCGCTCAGCTTCGTCTTCGTCCGGCTCAGCTTGTAGCCAGCCATCGCTCCGAACAGCACGATACCGGCCACACTCGCAAAAGTCAGCACAAAGGTGTTCGCGAACAGCTTTGGATAATTCATTGAATTCCATACCTGCGTATAGTTGCCGAGCACCCAATGCTTCGGCCAGCTTACGACATCGGTTACGATTTCCGCATATCCTTTGAACGTATTGATAATAACAAGGAAAAAAGGATATAAGAAGGCGATAGCGAGCAACAGAAGAATGACCTCGATCGCAATCATATTGCGTTTGTCCGCTCTGGTCATGCTTCCACCTCCTTGCTTTTAAAGAACTTCACTTGAATAAACGTAATAATCAAAATGATCACGACGAACACTAACGACTTCGCCGTCGCATAGCCGAACCGGTTGTTGACAAACGCTTCGCTGTAAATGTCCATTGTCGTACTTGTCGTTGATTTCCCCGGACCGCCAAAGGTCAGTGTGAAAATAATGTCAAAAATTTTGAGGGAGTTCGAAATCGACATAAACAAGGCGACCGTAAGCGATGGAATCAACAGCGGCAAGGTAATTTTGAAAAAGCGTTGGAACGAATTTGCACCGTCGATGCCCGCCGCTTCGTTCAGATCGCTAGGAATCGCCTGTAAGCCCGTAATATAAATCATCATATAGAAGCCGACAGACTGCCAAATGCTGACGAGCACAACCGAGACGAACGCCAAATTCGGCGTCCCAAGCCAGCTCCAGTTAAAGAAATCCCAGTGCGTCCAATTGTACAGCGAAGTGAACGCGCTCGAGAATATAAATTTCCAAATGAAGCCTATAATCACGAGGCTGACAATATACGGCACAAAAAAAGCGGCACGAAGCACATTGTTCAGCTTCAGCTTTTTCGTCAGAAACACAGCAAACACCAACGCAAGTACATTCGTCCCGATGATGTTAAATACACTGAACTGTACTGTGAACAAAAAGGCTTTCAGCGCATCCTTGTCCTGCGTAAACAGCTCAATAAAGTTTTTAAAGCCGATAAACGTAATATTTTTCGAAATTCCGTTCCATTTTGTAAATGAATAATACAGCGACATCAAGAACGGAATTTCGGCCGATATCAAAATTAACAGGATGACCGGGGCTACAAAGGATAGAAACACCGCCCTGTCTTTCCATTTGTTCTTCACTACATTCATGTTGTTACACCTCGTAACCTGTCTTTAATTTGAGCTTCAGCCAGAAGCTTGTACGCATTCTGGCTGAGCCCGGATCACACTTATCTTATTTCGCCGCGGCAGCAAGCTTCGCCCACGTGCTGTTCAGTTGATCGATCGTTTGTTCCTTGTTAAGCACTTGACCTGCATACTGCTGAAGAATTTGACCTGCTTGCTGCTCATAGCCGTCTGGGTAGTAGCCTTTCACCCAAGGGTATGTTTTACCGTTCTTCAAATAATCGTTTGTTTCTTTAGCCAATTGGGCATCCGGGAACGGAGCGTCCTTGATCGTAGAAATTTGTTTCACGACATTCGGTACGAATTTTTTACCATAATCGGAAGTGGTCAGCCATTCAAAGAATTTCAATACTTCCTTCAAGTTTTTGGAATCCTTGTTGATGCGGTAAACCACGTTGGAATCGACCATCAAGCCGGCTTTGGACGCATCGTCTCCCACCGGATGAGGCAAGTAGCCCATGTCGATCTTCGGATCGATTTTGCGGATGGAATCCTCTGCCCAAGAGCCATTGTGAAGAATCGCCGCTTTGCCTTGTGCAAACAGGGCAACCGAGGAGTTAAAGTCCGTTTCGAGCGGCTTCGGATTCGAATATTTCAACGTCAGATCCAGCAGCGGGAACACGTTGCTCAGTTCCTTCAGGTCGCTCAGCTTTTTCTTGCCGCTGTTCACGTCAGCAAACGTTTGCTGATAGTTACCGCCTGTGGAGGCCATTACCGGTGTTAACGTTTGCTCCATAACCCACCACTCTTTGTAAGCATTCGCGAACGGCGTAATGCCTTTGTCCTGCAGCTTTTTCGCCGCAGCTTCGAGCTCTGCATACGTTTTCGGCAGCTCGGTAATGCCGGCGTCGGCAAACAACTTTTTATTATAGATAAAAGAGTACGATTGCAAAATGAGTGGATAGCCAAGCTGCTTGCCGTTCAGCGTTACGCCCGTTTTCGCCGTGTCGACGATGTTTTTCATAAACGGCTCGTTCGTCAGATCGTACGAATAATCCTGATAGGTAACATTGTCGTTATAGGCGCCGGTCATGAAAATATCAGGCGTGTTGCCCGAATTAATTTTCGTTTTCAGCAGCGGGAAGTAGTTATCTTGATTGATTGTTACGTTAATCGTCACGTTCGGATTTTCTTTGTGATATTGATCCGCCAGCTGATGCATCGCATCCGCCATCTCCGGAGAGTATTGGAACAGCTCCAGCGTTACCGGCTTAGAGCTGTCTCCCGATGCTGCGCCGTTCTTGGCTTCGTCCGCTGTATTGGAGCCGCAGCCGGCAATGAGCGCTGCAACCAAGGTCACTGCGGTAGCTGTGCTAAGTACACGATTTATTTTCATTTTCAGACCTTCCCTTCAAGTCGTTGTCTTGTTTTACTTCTCTAATTAAACATCGGATCGGCAAAGCGTTCCATGGAATATCGTGCAGAGATTAGGGTAAAAAAGTGTCACGTCACGATGTTCCGCTTCAACCTGAACGGCTTCCCGTCAAAAGTACCGGTCATAGCATGAACCTGTAGTATGTCCATATAAAAAAAGACGATAACGCTTCAAGCCCGCGTTATCGCCATTCATGAATCCGAGATTTATTGTTCTGTCTTCAAATCCGTCACAGCCCCTTGGGAAGCCGAAGAAACAAGCCTTGCATATTTCAGCAGCACCCCGGAATCCGCTCTCAACGGCGGCTTCACCCATCGAGCCTTTCTTGCCGCCATTTCCTCATCCGGCACATCCATATGAATTTCCTGCGTTTCACTGTCAATGGTCACGATGTCCCCCTCCTGCAGGAAGGCTATCGGTCCCCCCACCTGAGCCTCCGGAGAGACATGGCCGACAACAAATCCGTGAGATCCTCCGGAGAACCGGCCATCGGTCATGAGCGCAACCTCGCCGCCAAGCCCTTTCCCGACAATAAGCGCAGTAACGGAAAGCATCTCCGGCATCCCCGGTCCCCCCTTCGGCCCGGCATAGCGGATGACCAGCACATCCCCCTTGCGGATTTGGTTGTTGATGATCGCTTCCGTTGCTTCCGCCTCGCTATTGTACACCCGGGCAGGACCGGAAAAGCGAAGCTTGCGGAGTCCGGACATTTTCGCAACGGCACCATCCGGCGCCAGGTTCCCTCTCAGAACAACCAAGGGACCATTCGGTTTTAAAGGCTGATCCATAGGGCGGATAATTTGCTGACCATCGGCAAGCGGCTGCATAGCAGCCAAATTCTCGGCTAGCGTTTTGCCGGTGACGGTCATGCAATCGCCATGCAGAAGGCCTTGCTCCAAAAGCAGCTTCATGACGCCCGGCACCCCGCCGACGTCGCTCAAATCCTGCATCGCGTAGTTGCCGCTTGGCTTTAAGTCCGCCAGGTGAGGTACCTTCCTGCGAATCCGCTCGAAGTCGTCCAGGGTTAGATCGACTTGTACGGAATGAGCGACAGCAAGTAAATGCAGGAAGGCATTGGTCGATCCTCCCAGTGCCATGACCACTGTAATGGCGTTTTCGAACGCCTTCTTGGTCATGATATCGCGCGGCAACATATTTTTTTCCAGCAATTGCAGCACCAATCTCCCTGCTTCGGCGCATTCCACGGCTTTATGCTGTGCAATGGCCGCTGTCGATGAGGAGCCGGGTATGCTCATCCCCATCGCTTCCGCAGCCGCAGCCATCGTATTGGCCGTGTACATGCCCCCGCAAGCACCCGCTCCAGGACATACGTGGCATTCGACCTTATGAAGCTGCTCTTCACTCATTTTGCCGTCATGATATTGTCCCACCGCTTCAAACGCCGTGACAATATCAACCTCTTTGCCGTCCAAATGTCCCGGTTGAATCGTCCCGCCATATACATATACGCTTGGCAAATTCATTCGGCCGATCGCCATCAAACAGGCAGGCGTATTTTTGTCGCAGCCTCCTATCGCTACGAGCCCGTCGAACCGTTCCGCATTCACTACGATTTCGATGGAGTCGGCAATAATTTCTCTGCTCGGCAAGGAGAACAGCATCCCCTCATGCCCCATCGAAATGCCATCAGACACGGTAATCGTGTTAAAAATTAGCGGAGCGCCTCCGTGCAGGCGAACCCCCTTCTTTGCCTCGACGGCCAATTGATCAATATGCATATTGCAAGGCGTGACCTCGCTCCAGGTACTGGCTACACCGATCATCGGCTTCTTGAAATCCTCGTCTTGAAAGCCAACGGCTCGGAGCATCGCCCGGTTAGGGACTCGGTTAACCCCTTCGCTGATGACTTTGCTGCGGATGCGTAAATCTTTAGAACCTTCCATCGCTCATCGCTCCTGTCCCTTTGTCAGATTAACGCGTACAATTCCCCCATCGGTCTGATCAGGTTTTGCTTCATTACTGCCGAAGCCGTCCCGGCATCCTTTTGTTCCAATGCATCAATTAGCGCCGCATGCTCCTCAACAGAGGATCTCGTTCCGGTTACCGGCTGCTTCAGAAATACATATTTAAACCGGCGGATATGGATTTGCAGAGAAGCGCTATAGGAAGCGATATATGGATTATCGGAAGCCTCCACGATCAGATTATGAAACTGCTCGTCCCATTCCATCGCTTGGTAGGGCTGTTCCCGTTCGATAGCTTCAGAGAATCGGGCATTGAGCTCCTTGAGCTGCTCGATCTGCGCCGGCAGGATCAAGCCTGTCGCAAGCTCCGCTGCCAGAGCGTGCAGTGCCGCCAGTGTCGGATACATCTTGAGAATATCGTCCTTCTCAATCGTGCGGACTTTCGTATCCTTACCCGGATGCATCTCAACCAATCCTTGGACTTCAAGCAGCTGCAGCGCTTCTCGGACAGGTGTCCTGCTGACGCCCAAAGCCTCGGCCAGCTCAGCGTCGATCAGCTTTTCCCCCGGCTGAATCGTTCCATCGATAATCCATCGTTGAATTTGCGACAAAGCACGTTCTTTTGCAGACATTCGAACCGGAGTTGAAAAATTACTGGGAATTGGCATGCGATTCCTCCTCACATTTTATAATATGCAATATATCGCATATATATATTTTATGCAAGACATAAAATAAGCCCCTCTTAATGAAATCTGAGAGACCTCTCGCAGTTGAACCGATCCGACTTCCTTCATCTTCCCTATCGATTGGCCAACAGTGTATAATGAATAAACCAACTTTGTCATCTATATGGTACTTTACCTTACATACCAGAAAGGTAGTGATGTTCCATGGTAACCACCCTGCTGCAGTTAACCGTGAGAGACATTTTACAAAGACCTTTGTTTCGTAAGGCTGAAGCGATTGCAAGTGAGGAGGCTTTGAATCGCATCGTGCGATGGGTGCACATCATGGAAGTAACCCATGTAGGCCATTTATTAAATGGCAATGAGCTTATTTTATCCACGGGTATCGCGTGGCACGCGGATGAGGAGCTCTGCATCTCCTTCCTGCAGCAGCTTATGGACAGCGGAGCCTCGGGCTTGTGCATTGAGCTGGGGACTTACACAAAAAAACCGTTTGAAGCCATGAAACAGCTTGCACAACAGCATCATTTTCCTCTTATTTTATTCCACGAAGAAGTCCGCTACATCGATATTACCCAGGACCTGCATTCCTACTTTATTCACCAGCACCATCGCATGGTGTCTGAGCTTGAAGCCTTATCCACCCGGCTGAATCAATTGCTGCTGTCCGGCAAAGGCATGCCGGCTCTGCTCAGGCTGCTTCACGAAACAACGCAAGCCCAGGTGGCTTTCTTCCCGCTTCATGCCGAAGCCGCGTTCGTGCCGCCTTTGCCCAAGGACCAAGCCGACGGCTTCTATCAGAAATGGATCTACGGCAATCTGTTACAAGCCGCCGAAACGAAGAGCCGGTTGGCCCATCGTCCGATTCTCGCCCTCGATCATTTGCTTGCCGATTTGCTGATTCATGCGAGACAGGAGCTTAGCGAATTTCAAATTTTGGCCCTTGACCGGTGCGCGACGGCAATAGCCCAAGAAATGATGCGAACCAACTACATCGAAGAGAAACGGCGGTTTCAGGATGATGCATGGGTTATCGCCTGGCTTAACGGCAAACACACGGACCCGGAGATCCGTGATTATTTGAAGACGATGAAGCCTGCTATGAAGCTGAATCGGGCTTCCGTATGCATTTTCGATTGGAACCAAAGCAAGCATCCGTCCGGGTCCAGAGACAGGGAGACACTGTTTATTCAGAAGACGATGGTCGCGCGGGCTATTTTTGAAGGGGAAGGGTTCTATTTGCTGCCTTGCGTGCATCAGGAGCAGATCGTCTTCGTCCTGCTGGATCAACGACCGGCCCCTGACGGAAAAGCACGAATCATGAAAGCAATCTGCAGATTGCAGCAAACGGAAACGCACCAGGAGTTCCCCCTGTTCTCCTCCTTTGTCGGCATCGGAAAGGAAGTTCACCGCCTCCCCGGTATACAGGAGAGCTATGAAACCGCTCTGGAAACGCTCCGCATTCAAAAGGATATCGGGCCTTTGCCAGCTCCTTTCTACAGCGATCTGCACTGCTATAAAATCATATCCGGACTCAAGAAAGCCGGACTGCTGTCCTCGTTGATCGAAGAATATATCGAGCCAGTGGCCGCCTACGACCGGGACAAAAACGGGCAGCTGCTCAAGACATTGAACGTCTTTCTGGCGCAATCGGGAAGCAAGCAGGATACCGCCAAGGAGCTGTTCGTCGTCAGACAAACGCTGTATCATCGGTTGGATAAGCTCGCCTCGCTGCTCGGTGACGATTTCATGGAGCCGCAGAAGCGGTTGACCATTGAGCTAGCCCTTCGGGCGTATGAGTATACGCGAGGGGCCATTTCTTAAAACGGCGTCTTCGTCTTTTGTCTCAGCATGACCGAGACGAAATATTTTCTCGCATCCGCCGTTTCCAAACGAAGCGTCACCCGCTCTCCGCCGGGATGCTCCAGCGTAAGCAGAGTGCCGGTCAGATCCTCTTGAACTGCTGTGATGCGGAACTGCTGTGCGGCGTAAGCATCCAGCTTTTCTTTCTCCGCTTGAAATTGCTGATAGGCTGACATGTGCTGCACCTCCTGTCTGCTAGAGCTGGACGGCATCCTCGCCGGGGAGCAAACCGCCGGACCCTGCGGCATAGGTTCCTCTTTTCAAATACCGGCCGGCTCCCGGACGTCCGACGAACTGCTTGTCACGAACAATAAACTCCCCCCTGGACAACACGCTGACAGGCTCCCCGGTGACGGACATCCCCTCAAAGGGGTTATAATCTACATTCATATGATGAGTGTCGATGGAAAGCGTACGCTTCGCCAACGGATCGAACAAGACGAGGTCGGCGTCGCTGCCTACGGCAATCGTCCCTTTTTGCGGAAAAAGACCGAACAGCTTCGCCGCCCGTGTCGATACGAGCTCCACGAATTGATTCAGCGAGATTCGCCCTTTCGTTACACCTTCCGAATACAGGATGGTGAACCGATCCTCAATGCTCGGTCCGCCGTTCGGGATTTTACTGAAGTCTCCGCGCCCCAGCTCCTTCTGACCTCTAAAATTAAACGAGCACTGATCGGAGCCGATTGTCTGAAGCTGCCCGTTCTTCAGTGCATTCCACAGCACCTCTTGGTGAAACCTTTCACGGAGCGGCGGAGACCACACATATTTGGCTCCCTCGAAATCAGGCAGCTCCAGGCTGGATTGGTCCAATACGAGGTATTGCGGACACGTCTCTCCCCATACATCGAAGCCCATTTGCCGAGCCTCCGCAATTTGCTGCACGGCTTCCGCACAGGTTACATGCACCACATAAAGTCTCGCATTGTTGGCAAGCGCCGCGAGCTTCGCCGCTCTTCCTGTGGCTTCCCCCTCGATCTCGGACGGCCGCGTCAACGCATGGTAGATCGGGTCGGTATTGCCTTCCGCCAGCGCTTTGCGGACCAAATAATCAATGACATCGCCGTTCTCTGCGTGAACCATGACCAAGGCTCCGAGCTCCTTGGCGGCGAGCAGCGTTCTGAACAAAGTACCGTCGTCGGCTTGAAATACATTCTTGTAAGCCATGAACACCTTCAGCGACGTGATGCCCTCTTCGACTATGATCCGAGGCAGCTCGGCCAGCACCTCTTCATTCATCTCGCCGATCATCAGATGAAAGCCGTAATCGATTACCGCTTTGCCCTTCGCTTTCTCATGCCACGTCCGAATCGATTGACGGAGCGGAACCCCTTTTTGCGTCAAACAAAAATCAATGACTGTCGTCGTGCCGCCAAAGGCCGCCGCCATCGTTCCGGTCTCGAAATCATCCGCCGTCACCGTACCTCCGAATGGCATATCCAGATGTGTGTGCGGGTCTACTCCGCCGGGAAAGACGAGGTACCCCTCCGCTTCAATCATTTCCGCATCTCCTTCCTCAAGCCCCCGGCCGATTGCCTGGATGATGCCGTCCTCGATGAGCACATTCGCCTGATACCTGTCGGTTGCGGTCACGATCGTTCCGTTCTTGATTAGCTTGGCCATAGCTCACACTGCCTCCTTCGAATCGCTGGATTTCGGATTCGCCCGGGTGATGTCCGCAATCGCTTCCTGTCTTTCGTTCCAGGTCAGCGGCGGCTGTTCAGAAGGAACCTCCACCATCGTAATAGCTCCATCCACCGGACATACAATAGCGCACAAATTGCAGCCTACGCAATCCTCCTCCCGAACCTGCAAATAGCTCTTGCCATAAGGGTCCGTCAGCCTATCGATGCATTGGTGCGACGTGTCCTCGCAGGCGATATGGCATTTGTTGCAGTTAATACAGGTGTCGGTATCAATACGGGCCACGACCTGATAATTCAGGTCCAGGTTCCCCCAGTCCGAGTATCGGGATACGGATTTACCAATCAACTCGGTAACGGAGGCTAGCCCCAACTCATCCAAATAATTGTTCAGCCCGTCGATCATATCTTCAACGATACGGAAGCCGTGATGCATTGCTGCCGTGCAGACCTGGACGCCTGTCGCGCCCATGAGTAAAAATTCGGCCGCATCCTTCCAATTGGAGATGCCGCCGATACCCGAAATCGGTACGTTGATCTGCGGATTGCGGGCACATTCCGCCACCATATTGAGCGCAATCGGCTTCACGGCCGGACCGCAATAGCCGCCGTGGGCCCCCTTGCCTCCGACATGGGGAATCGTATTCCAGCTGTACAGATCGACTCCCGCCAGGGAATTAATCGTATTGATCATGGAAATGGCATCCGCCCCGCCTCGAACCGCCGCCTTAGCCGTCGCGGTAATATCGGTTATATTCGGCGTCAGCTTCACAATGACCGGTGTCGATGCCGCTTCCTTGGCCCACATTGTTTGCGCCTCGACCAAATCCGGCTGCTGGCCGGAAGCAGAGCCCATGCCGCGTTCGGCCATCCCGTGGGGGCAGCCGAAGTTCAGCTCCAAGCCGTCGACCCCGACGGCTTCCACTTTTTTGACAATTTCATGCCACTTTTCCCGCTTCGGCTCCACCATCAAGGAGACGACGACAGCATGGCCCGGAAATCTTTTTTTCGTCTCGTAAATTTCTCGCAGATTGACGTCCAAGGGCCGGTCCGTGATCAGCTCAATGTTATTGAAGCCCGCTACACGCTGACCTCCAAAGTGAACCGCAGCGAATCGGGAAGATGTATTAATGATCGGGTCCCCCAAGGTTTTCCATACCGCACCGCCCCAGCCTGCCTCAAAAGCCCGCTGTACCTGATACCCCGTATTGGTTGGGGGCGCACTTGCCAGCCAGAAGGGATTCGGGGAAACAATACCTGCCAAATTGATTTGTAAGTCCGCCATAAGGTGTGCCCTCCCTGTATTTGGTTTTAAGCCGATGCGGATTCCGATTCCGATTCAGATTCTGACGGCGAAGCCGCCCCGGATTCGGCCGCCTGCCTGGAAGGGCCGGAGCGCTCGGCAGCCATCAGCTGCTTGTAGATTGCATAGGCCGCTTGCTTCCCTTGCTGTGCGGCGGAAACCACCATCGCCTCGCCCTGACCTTCGCCAAAAATGACATCACCCGCTGCAAAAATGAGCGGATCGGACGTCCGGCATGTCTCCATATCAATACGAACCACACCTCTTGTATGCTCTAAGCCCAGCTGTTCGACAAGCGGCACATAGCGGGTCTGGCCGATGGCCTTAATAACCGCGTCCACCTCGACCTGAAACTCCGAGCCTTGCACAGGCACCGGGCGTTTCCTTGCCGATCCTCCTGCTGTCTCCAGCTGCATCCGAATGCATTCGAGGGCAATCACCTTGCCGTCCGCATCCCCTATGATGCGGCTCGGCGCCGTCAACCAGCGGAACTCCACGCCATCCCGCTTCGCGAAATCGAATTCGAAATCATAGGCCGTCATTTCCTCCTGCGAACGCCTGTAAACGATTTGTACCTTTGCGGCACCCAATCGAACGGAACAGGTCGCCGCATCGATCGCGGTATTGCCCGCACCGATGATTGCCACACGCTTCCCAACAAGCTCTGTTGAAACGGATGCTTTCGTCGATTCCACGAAATCGATGGCATCATAGACCCCTAGCAGCTCCTCCCCTTCAATCCCGAGCATCGGCACCTTGGACATCCCCACGGCCAGCACAATCGCATGATAGCTCCGCTTTAACTCCTCAATGCTCACATCACGGCCTACCAAGGTGCGCAAACGAAATTCAACTCCGAGCTTGCGCACCTGCTCCACCTCCCACAGCGATACTTCCTGCGGAAGCCGGAAGGAAACGATACCGTAGGTATCCAGCCCTCCCGCCTGCTCCTTGGCCTCAAACACCGTGACTGCGAACCCGAACCGGGCCAGCTCCCGTGCCGCCGACAACCCGGCAGGTCCGCCTCCGATGACGGCAACCTTCTTCCCGTTGCTTGTGCCTGCGGCAAACAGCGTTTGCTCGTTTCGGATGGCCCAATCGGTTGCGTATCTTTGCAGGTCGCCGATCCCTATCGGCTTGGAGGAATGATTCAGAACGCAAGCCCCCTCGCACAGCTCCTCCGTGGGGCATACCCTGGAGCAGCTGGCACCTACCGGATTGGCCTCCATGATGGTCCGAGCCGAGCCTTTCATATTGCCGGAGGCGATCTTTTTAATAAAGGACGGGATGTCAATACCCGTAGGGCACGCTTTAATACAGGGAGCGTCATAACAGTACAAGCAGCGGTTCGATTCCTCCATGGCTTCCTTCGGCCTCATGGCGGCCTTGACTTCGGCAAAATTACGTTTTAAATCTTCAACGGAAATAAACGATTGATTCATTCTTTGACCCATGCAATCATCCTCCCTCCCGGGTACTCAACCGCTTAGCCGTACGGTACAGCAGCTCCGCCCCTAACGCAATATCCTCCGGATTCGAATATTCCATCGGGTTATGACTGATGCCGTCCTTGCATCGAACAAAAATCATGCCGTAATCGCACACATAAGACATCGTTAACGAGTCATGGAACGGTCCGCTCATCAGCTCCGGCGGTATCATCCCCATCTGTGCCGCCTGTTCTCGCATCACGTCCTTGATCGATTCCGCACAATATCTCGGTTCACTGTTCGTATCCTCCTGAACCGTGTAAGTCAGCCCGTGCTCTTGAGCCACATCATCCATACGCTTCCGAAGCTGTGCTTCCAGCCGATGTCGCCGGCTCAGATCGATATCCCGCAAATCTACGGTGAAGGTGACCTTCTCCGGAATGATGTTGCGTGAATCCGGGAACACCTTCATGCTTCCTACCGTGCCGACGGTAGGCGCTCCCGGCTTCTGCTGCACCAATTCATTGAGTGCTACGATCACCTTCGCGCTGCCTACCAGCGCATCGTGCCGCATCGGCATCGGGACCGAGCCGGCGTGTCCGGCAAAGCCGGTCATTTCCACGGTGAGCCATAGCGGCCCGGAAATACCGGTTACGATGCCGATCGGCGCATCCAGCGCTTCCAGCACCGGCCCCTGCTCGATGTGCAGCTCGAGAAAGGCGGCTATGCGCCCGGGCTCGAAGCGGTAGGACGCGAATCGCGCCGGATCGCAGCCGAATTCGATCAATGCCTCCCGGCGGCTTATCCCGTTCTTGTCGGTACGCTCCAGCTCCCCCTCCTCCAGCTTCCCGGTCATTCCCCTTACGCCGAAGAGTCCTTTATTAAACCGGCAGCCTTCTTCATCACAAAAAGCAACAACCTCAATATTGCAATCCGGCACCCAGCCTTCCTCCCGCATCGTCTGAACGGCTTCAATGGCTCCCAGCACCCCGATGACACCGTCGAACCGTCCTCCGTACGGTTGGGAATCAATGTGCGAGCCCAGCATCAGCACAGGTGCATCCGGATTTCGCCCGTTCCATACGCCGATCAGGTTGCCGAACGGGTCGATCCTTGTTTGCAAGCCTGCTTCTTCCATCCAAGCTGCGACAAGCTCTACCCCCTGCCGGTCTTCCTTCGACAAGGCGAGGCGGCATACGCCGGTCTCACCGATCTTTCCAACGAGGGACAGCTCTTCAATCTTGTTGTGCAGCCTTGCTGCATGAATGGTCAGCTTCGGTATAGAAGGCATCGAAGTTCATCCTTTCTCTCACGCGATGGAAAAAAGGGACCGCAGCAGCAGACATTTCTTCTACTTCTACGATCCTCTCCCGTTGTCACGCTTACTTCTTATTCGCATCCTGCAAAATCGTTCTATCGATAGAACCGCCCAAATCCGCCGCTTTCTTAATCAAACCGTATTCAGTGCGATATCCGCCGTTCGTTTCACCGACTCATCCCCGAACATCCCCCACCCGTTCATCCTTGTACCCCTCCGGGGATAATTTCCACATCCAGCCCTTCATCCCGGAAAAAGCCTTTTCCTTGGCGTCATAAATGCCTGCGAATTGAGCTTGAGGCACCCATTTCAATCTTCTTCATCGGTGCAGGCGCGGGTGTCGCATCTTTCGTTGGCACGTTCCGGGGGAAGGCGCAGCCGTTGAGGCCGGGGCGGCTTTTTGCTCGAGCATGTGGAAATCGTCATTAGCACGAATACGATACTAAGCGATACAGCGGCTTGCCAGACATGGTTTCCTTTCTCATGCGGATCAATCCTCTCCTAATTCATATTCTTCTATAGAAAAGATGATGACATTCCAAGATGATCAGGAGTTACCTAAGCCTGTTTCAGGCGTTACCGGTAGGAGACATGCCATGGAATACAAAACCGTTCTACACATGAACCACGTAACAACCTGAAACTGAACATCACGGAGAGCCGTCACCTCCTGCCCCTTCTTACCGAACACCATGGACACGCCATCCACCAATATTTCCACCTGTCGATCCGGCTCCACGAACGAATGCATCCCGCTTCCTCCTTCGCAGGTTTTATGTAAGCTATTAGACATTTTTAATAACTATTTACGTTAAATTATATTACACGTATATTTTTTTTCATTATACAACCTGTTATAAAATAAGGCGGCGCATTTGACACTATGTAAAATCTTTGAAAATAAAAAAAACGCCTTGCGGCGTCCTCGTCCTCGGGTGACCCTATACGTCTGTACATGGAGAGGGAGTCAGTGTGGGTTCCATCCGATTTCTCATCCATTCAGAGCAGGCCCCCGACCGGACCGAATCATACTCGTCGGTTATCCCTATGGATTGCATACAAATAAGTTTTGAAATCTCGATTCCTTGCATTATTGAACTCTGTCTCCAGGGTCATTCCCAGCTTTTCTGCAACCCTACGCGACGCCGTATGATCGTAGGCCATATTTGCGACCAGGCGATCCAGCTTCGCCACTTCAAAGCCGTACTCCAAGCAAGCTTTCGCTGCTTCATAGCCATACCCTTGCTCCCAATAGGCATGATCGATAATGTAACCCAGATCATTTTCCGTCTTGCCGTTAATGACAGCTTTCACAATGCCGCAATCCCCGATCATGCGACCGCAGTCCTTCAGAGTCACGACCCATCTTCCGAAGCCCCATTCTCTGTAATGGTGGAGGTTGCGTTCGATCCAGCCTTTCACCTGGTCCTCGTCGAATGGCTTCGGCCAAAACCGCATCGTCATTTCACTTGTGAACATACTTAGCGCTACTGGCAGATCCGCCTCCGTATACTCCCTCAACAGTAGTCGTTCCGTCGTTATCTTCATCCCTGCGCCTCCTCCGATTCGTTTCCTTCTTTTGTAAGATATCAATTCATCTATCATAATAGTACGCCATATGCAGCTCGTCTAGGCTTTTCCCATTTACCTTGAGTGCATTTCGCTCGGTACCGTACGTTTGAAAGCCTAATTTGGTATACAACGCCACGGCCGCTTCATTCGTCGTGACCACGCACAGACTGATTTGATCCAGCCCCTCCAATGCTCTGCCTCTTTCGAGAATTTCTCGCATCAGTTGTCTGGCGATTCCCTTTCCCTGATAGGCCGGAGTTACATATACACCCCATATCATCGCTTTATGCTGCAGCTTGATCCGTCGTTCCCGCACAAAGCCTGCCATCCCTACGATATGCCGTTCTTCGTTAAAAGCCCCAAGGATATAATCCTCCTCGGTATTGTTCATCCGCTGCTTCACTTCCGCCATAGTCAAAGGCACAGATTCCTCATACGAGGAGCCGAATGACTCCGGACTTACCCGAAGCCCCTCCAGCCTTAAGCTCCAGTACAGTGCCGCCTGCTCTGGAGCGACATTCTTCATCGTTATCATGCCTCGCCCTTCCTTTCTCCGGCTTACCTTCGTGTCCGCTCTCCATGACGGCAAGCTGCTGCTCCAGCTCGGCTTCCATCTCTTTTCTACCAGCGGCAACGGCGAGAATCGTGAATTATTGTCATACTCCGCTGCCTGATCTCTTGGATTGAAGAATGGCCTTGAGCTCGGACAGCTGTGCGATTTCATAGGTTGGTTGAATTTCTGATATATTCCTCTTGTCCTTCGGATTGAACCAGCAGGTGTCGATACCGTAGTTGATGCCGCCACGAATATCTGAGGTTAATGAATCACCAACCATCAGCACTTTATTTTTTTCGACAAAGCCTAATCGTTCCATCGTATATTCAAAAATGGCTGCCTGCGGCTTCTGGACACCGGCGTCCTCGGAAACAACAATCAGCTCGAACGCTTCAGACAGAGCCGAAAGCCCGATCCGCCCAAGCTGCACCTCTTTAATCCCGTTCGTTATGACAGCTAGCCGGTACCCGTCCGACTTCAAATATTCGCACAGCTCAACGGCCCCATCGATTAAAAACGCACTTGCCGCCAAATGCTGCAGATACGTTTCGCTAAATTGCTCCGGATGGATATCCACCTTAAGCTGATGTCTTTCAAAAAGCCTTTTGAATCTTTCCGAGCGAAGCAAGTTTAACGTTACCGTTCCCAGCTCAAATTCATTCCATAGCTGTTGATTTATCGTTCTATAGCTCTCGATGAGCTCAGGGCTGCATTCGAGAGGGATATTTCCAAAAGCACGCTCCAATGCAAAGGCTTCCGCTGCGGAGTAATCGAATAAAGTATCATCTGCATCGAATAAAATGACTTCGTAAGACATCAAAATTCCTCCTTAAAAATGCATAGCCTTGACCACCCGGTCATAACACCTTAGCTGCGTACCTGCCTGGGATAGCGGTCATGCTCTTTTTTCCTCACTGGCTCTTTTCATAAGCAGTAAGCCATTCCTTTCCAGTCGACCACTGCTTTATCGGATTGCGCTCCCCCAAAATATCCGCGCACGCCTTCGCCATAATCCATTCCTTCAACCCGTTGTGCTCACTTTTCTTAAGCTCCGCCGTTAAATATTCGAAACCGTCCTGCCCTTGATTGACAATACTCTGATAAGCATCCGCGTTTGCACGAATAGAATCGCCCGGATTGCTGGACACGGACGTCATCTGATTATTTACGAGAAGTTGAAGCTGTTTTTCAATAGTTGCGGTTGGGCTTGGACTCGCCTTCGCCTGACAAGACGTCAGCAGCAGCGCCATAACAACACACACGATGAAGCCTGATTTGTGCATAGCAGCAGTCTCCCTCCTTGCTACCTAAAGGTATTCGCGTCTTTAGTTTTTGAGCGAAGTGTCCAACAACAGATATTCGCTGGTCCGGTAAAACAGTGGTAGGCGACTCGTACTAATGTAAAGCGAGTACGCGTTTGATGATCTCCTTCACGAACTGATCGCCAATCGGTTCACGTGCGAACCAGCGGCGGTAGAACAGTGGCCCCAGCAGGGCTGCGACAATCGTTGACACATCGGTGTCTGCCGGCAGCTCGCCCCTGCCTACCGCGCGCTGCAGGACCTCTCGCAGGGGGGCCGCGTGGCCGTGCTGAATCCGACTGTGGATTTCCGCGAACTCTGGATTTCGCTCGGCAGTGTCGACGATTGACGGCAGGATGAAAGACCAATTCGCCGTCGGTAGCAGGTGCGCGATTTCCATCAGGATAGCCGTAACATCACCTTCGAGTGAGCCGGTGTCTGGCGTTTCCTGCTCTGTTATCATCCGTGAACAGGCGTCGATCACCAGTGCTTCCCTCGTCGGCCAGTGACGGTAGATCGTCGTCTTTGCGACCCCGGAGCGACGCGCCACCTCGTCGACGGTGAAGCTAGCTACACCGCTTTCGCTGAGCAGTTCAAACGCAGTGGTCAGGACGACATGTCGTGACCGTTCGACGCGTCTATTCAAATTGGCCGACGGCACACGTTCGGATTTCTTATACGTAGTCACCATCTTCCCTCCAACATAAAAGTACTTGAACTGTGATTCATTGCCTTAAAATAAAAAGTCCTTCACATTATACCATGGAAGCATCCTTATCGCCGGGGATTTCGGCTTGCCATTACAGCACTCCTTGTTTGTGCTTCAGTGAGGCAAAGAAGCATTTTCGAGCACTGTATTTGTTTGTCATCCGGTCACTTGTATTTTCCTGCCCAATATGTTACGCTACGATACAGTATCGTAGCGTTTATTTCTATTATTGAAAGGATGATTTCTCGTGAATTTCGCTTCTGTACGCATCATTACTGACGACTTGGATCGACTCGTCATGTTCTATGAGAAAGTCACATGTGTTTCGGCGAAGCGCCCCGCGCCAGTCTTCGCAGAGTTCGTTCTGCCGTCGTGTACCCTGGCGATCGGCCACAGCCAGACGGTGCAGCTGTTCGGCGCCGGTTCCGCGCGCGCGGCCGACAACCACACAGTCATCATTGAGTTTCTCGTCCACGACGTCGATGCCGAGTTCACGCGCTTGAAGCCACTTGTCGACGAGTGGGTACAGGAACCGACTACGATGCCATGGGGGAACCGCTCTGCACTGTTTCGCGACCCCGACGGCAATCTCGTCAACCTCTTCGCGCCGGTTACCGAGGAAGCGCTCGAGCGGTTCAGCGGCAGGCATTGACAGACCACGTTCCTACCTAAAGCGTACTAATGAAGTTCGCGACTGAAACTCTCCTACCCGACGTGAGACGTATCAAGGCAGGTAGTTTCCTCAGGTCGGGTGCTGGCGGGTGCTGAAGCTCTCGGGACCGTTAATTGGATGAATGAGAACAGCGGCAGGTCTAAGACTTTATTTTTAAGTCTTGGTCCGCCGCTGTTTCTTTTAACGGATCAAGTATCTGATTCTGCTTCGCATCCTAAGTCGCCACTGCCGTATAGCCGCTTTCTGCCCCAGACCGAACACCGCCCCGCTACGAAAAATCGGCCCTGCTCGTAACCCGGCTCGGATACAGCCATTTCCAGCCCCGCCCCCTATCAATACCCTAGCTGCAGATTCACTTTATGCTCGGCAGAAAGTTCACCTTGCTCCACGCCTTCGAGCACTTTGAGAAAATCCCTCGCGGCCTCTTCCGGGCCTGTAACGGCTGAAATATGCGGAGTGATTCGAATCCCGGCATGACTCCACAACGGAGAATGAACCGGCAACGGCTCCTCTTCGAAAACGTCCAGAACCGCCACTCTTACTTGCCCTTGGTCGACGGCATTCAGCAAAGCATTTGGACAAACAGAAGCGCCCCGACCTACATTTATAAAACCGCACTGCTTCATCCTGGCAAAAAAAGCTTCGTTGACGACAGATTCCGTCTCTTTCGTCAGCGGCAGCGTATTAATAACCCAATCGGCCGTTTCCAAGTACTCACCGCTTGCTTCCATCGTCACATTTCGTACAAAATGAGCCTTGCGGCTGCCGCCCCTCGATACGCCGGTTACCTCCATACCGAAAAATTCCAGACTGCGAGCAACCTCCTGGCCTATCGTACCTGTGCCCAGAATAACAGCTCTTTGCCCCCGCAGCGATCGGGGCGGTACAGGCCCCCAGCTTTTCATCTGCTGCTGGCGTGCGAACGTATCGCGGTGCTGGGCATCCGCCAGGATACAGCTTAAGCAATATTCACTGATTTGCTGTCCGAAGGCCCCGATCGTTCTCGTTAACAGCACATTCGGGTTCCATGCAGGATGCTGCAAGAAAGCGTCAACCCCAGCTCCCAAAGCATGAATCCATTTCAAGCCTTCCGGTCGAAACTGCGCCGCAGGGCGAAAACCGACAAACGCATCGGCCCACTCATAGTCCGCTGTATTAACCTCTGACTCCTGTATGAAGCGAAACTGTTTATCTGTTCGACCCCGGAGCAGCGGCTCAAGCTCAAGATATAGCCTTCCGGTTACCAAAATGTGGTTTATGTTCATCTTCATTCTTTACCTCCGCTTATAGATCAATCCATTCACACCAACGAAAAAACCCGCGATACTTGATCATATCTGCGGGTCTTCCTTTGTGTATAGGTCAGAGATACTTTACGTCAGATGGAACGAACTAGCCCTGCAGCTCAGCCATCTGCTTTCTTGCCGCTTCAATCAAATCATAAAAATCCGGACTGGCGCTCAGCAACCAGTTCCTATGCAGAATCGCCGTTTGATCCTGTTCCGGCTCCCCATACGGCCAGGAACCCAGGAACCCTACGGCGTAATCCTTCATCAGCATCAGCAGCGCGGCGCTCCATTGGCGAGTTCCGCTGATCTTCGGAACCAATGGATAGTATTGATCATATGCAGCACGGATCAGCATATGCGCCACCTCCTGGAGAACACTAGGTACATCCGCTTCGTTCAGCTTCTCCATAATTTCTTCCGGCAGATCTGCCTCGTCCGTTGAAGCAATGTCTTCATACTGGGCAGGTGTCACCAAGCCTTGCTGCTTAGCTACCCATAGCTTCATCCGATCCAGCACCGGCTTATAGGCTGCCGGGACCGAAACCGTCAGCTCCGGTTCAGGGTTATCCAGACTAATAATGAACGATTCTTCGAACTTGTTTAGCGCTGCATTGCCGCGTACGCCTAACCAGCGAAGGGCCAACAGCGCGTGAGTTCTAACCTTCGGATCGATTTGTTCGTTACGGCATACCCGGCGCAGCAGCTTTTCACTTCGAACATCCGGCAGCATGCACAGCAGCCTTACCGCCGCCAGCACCATATTCGGGTCTTCAATCCATTGCTTCACGTGCTCGAGAATTTTGTCGAACGACTCTTCCATGAGCCAGTCCAATTCAATCCGTCTGCCTGCGTACTGCTCCAGGCTAAGCATACCTTGGCTTTGCAGCTTTTCTTCGCCGTACTTGCTGACAAGCTCCTGATAGGCAACCTCCAGCTCGCCTGCCATTTGCGACAGAAGCTGTTGATCCTGCTCGCTTACGCCCTGCATCTGCAACACCCCGCGCAGCCACTCGGACAGCGCACGCGGATTTTGCTGCCACAGCATCATGACGAAGGTGACCATGTCCCGGTCAAACGTAAGTCCAGGCTGCAGAGCAAACCGCGCCAATACGGTCTGGGAATCATCTTCCTTGCGCATCAAGCTCAGGGCTAATACCAGGCCGTTCCATGCATTGCCGTTACCACGGTCCTCCAGAAGCGCCCGATAGAAGCAAAACGCGGCCGCTCCGTAAGAATCTGCTTGCAAATAATGACGGCCAAGCCCGGCCAAATCTTCATATGGATTCATTGTGAGTGATCCCCCAACTTATAGTAATGTAAGTGTATTAGTTCGCCGGACCGGCCTCTGCACGCAATCCGCGGCAGTAGTTTACCACCTGGCGATACGGCAGGGTGCCGCCGAATATATCTAGCGCGCTTCCGATGGTGATGTCCAGTTTACCGCGTCCCAGCTTACCGAACAGCTCCAGGTCCTCCAAGGAACGCGCTCCGCCTGCATAGGTCGTCGGTATGGACACACAATCAGCCAAATGCTCGATCAGCTGCCGGTGAATACCTGTGCGCTTCCCTTCCACATCGACAGCGTGAATAAGAAATTCATCACAATAGCTTTGCAGCTCCTGCAAGTTCTCAACATTCACCTCGAATTGACTGAACGTTTTCCACTGGTTCGTGACGACAAACCATTTGCCGTCTTTTTCCTTGCAGCTCAAGTCAATGACGAGCCTGTCCTTTCCAACCTCGGATACAATTTTATGTAAATGATCCATGTTAAGCTCACCGTCGCGGAAAATATACGAGGTCACAACAACATGGGAGGCACCTTGCTCCAGGTATGAAACGGCATTCTCTGCGGTAATCCCGCCTCCGATTTGCAGGCCGCCGGGATATTCCTGCAGGGCTGCAACGGCCGCCGCCTCATTACCGCCGCCCAGCATAATCACATGCCCGCCTCTCAGCCCGTCCTGCTTAAACATGGCCGCATAATAAGACGAGGACTGGTCGGAAACGAAATTTTCAATAACCGGTCGGTGATCGTTTAAGGTTTCGCCTACAATTTGCTTGACCTTTCCTTGATGCAAATCGATACAGGGTCGAAAATTCAATGAGTGTCCCTACCTTCATAGAAGTTCATAACAAGCTTATCCTTCTATACTACCATGAAAAGGATGATTTTAGGTAGTGCCCCCGGAATCGAGAAAAAGACAGCCTTCTTACCGTCGTAAGAAACGAGCTGTCTTTCCTATAGATCAGGACGTTTTGTTTTCCAGCAATTGACACATTTCCTCGATCGCTTCCTCTTCATCGGTCCCCTTCGTTTGCACAGTGATGACCGTTCCCGGCCGGAAAGGCAAAATCATCATGCCCAAAATGCTTTTGGCATCCAACAAGATGTTATCCTTCTCGAATCGGATGCGGATATCCGAACGGTAAGTACTGGCTCGGTGTGCAATCAATTGTAAATACTGGGGTTGAAAATCATTCGTAATGGTCATTTCATGTACTCTCATAAGGCTCCTCCGATCCACAGCTGCGTAAGTTTAACAATATAGTATGCTTTGGAGTACAAGCTTGTGCTCCTATTATACACAATTTGCCTTTATAAGGTAAGCGTTTGCAGACTAATTATTTTCCATGCAGCCCGTGTTCATATTTTCCATAAATCAGACAGTTCTGTCAATCAATGAAAAGAAAAAAGACAGTCACGAGCTGAACCGTTCAGCCCGGACTGCCACTTGTATATTCAACAGGTTAGCCCCAAAAGGTTTGGTACAACAGATACGCATTCAGTAATGCAATAATACACGCCACCGTCCAGGACAGCACCTTTACCCAAGGGGCGTTGACGAACCGGCCCATTTTTTTCTTGTCATTGGTAAACATCACCAACGGAATTACGGCAAAGGACAGCTGAAGCGATAAGATGACCTGGCTCAAAATGAGCAGCTTGGCGGTACCGCTCTCTCCCGCAATGGCGGTTACGATCACAGCAGGAATAATGGCAATCAATCGCGTAATCAAGCGGCGCAGCCAGCCGGGCAGTCGTATATTCAGAAATCCCTCCATCACAATTTGGCCGGCTAATGTACCGGTTAAGGTGGAGTTTTGCCCCGAGGCCAGGAGTGCAACCCCGAATAAAATACTGCCTAAGGCCGTTCCAAGCAGCGGTGTCAGCATATGGTAGGCATCCTCGATCTCCGCGATATCGGTCATCCCTGCCTTATGAAAGGTGGCTGCGGATAAAATGAGAATAGCCGCGTTAATAAACAAGGCGAAAAACAAAGCAATCGATGAATCCCAGGTTGCAAACCGGATCGCTTGCTTTTTCCCCTGATAAGAACGGTCAAACTCCCGCGTCTGCACGATAGAGGAATGCAAATACAGATTGTGCGGCATCACCGTTGCACCGAGAATCCCAATGGCAATGTAGAGCATCATGGGATTCGTCATGATCTCCGCACTTGGTACAAAGCCGCGTGCAATGCCCCCGAGGTCCGGTTTGGACAATATCATCTCGGTTACGAAGCAGCCCCCGATCGTAATCATCAGGACGATAACCAAGGTTTCGATGAAGCGAAACCCTTTGTTTTGCAGCAGTAAAACGACCAGCACATCCAAGGCGGTGATAATGACACCATAGATTAACGGTATCCCGAACAACAGCTTCAGCGCTATGGCTGAACCGATGACTTCCGCGAGATCGCAGGCTGCAATGGCAAGCTCACACAAGAACCACAAACCGATGGAGACAGGCTTACTGTAGTGATCTCTGCAGGCCTGCGCCAAATCTCTTCCGGTCACGATACCCAGTTTGCCTGCCAACGATTGAAGCAGCATAGCCATCAGGTTCGACAGGAGAATAACGGACAGCAGGGTGTAGCCGAATAAGGACCCGCCCGCAATATCCGTCGCCCAGTTGCCCGGGTCCATATAACCCACCGCTACTAAATACCCCGGTCCGACGAAGGCCAGAAATTTGCGGAACCAGGTTCCTTTCTTCGGCACCTTCATCGACCGGTACACTTCAGGAAGTGAAGGAAGCTTCGATTCACTCCGCCAGGCTTCCATATCTATCGATTCGATCTCCATCTCTTTACGCATGGGAACACCTCTTTCTGTTTGCAACTCCTTTTGATGCATTAAGCTAACTTTGTTGTCCTCGCGCAACATTTTGGCAAAAAAACGAACCGCTCATGCTCAAGTATATGGCGGTCATCTTTAAAAGTTGCTAATTTTGTAAGCTATTTTTGGCGGCTTCGACGAGCATGTCGAAATATTCGTCATTTTCTTCAAGCAAATCCTCGACTTCCAAAATTTGTTCTTCACTTCCCGATTGCTCGAGAAAGTGCAGACCATAGCTCCACTCTTTGCCTTTGGTGCTGTAAAGGGTGATTTCGTAAGGAAACTTGTGCCCTTCGACTTGAAACTCGACCTGCCCCACATAGCCGTCTTCCTTCGTGTGGGTCATACAGGCGGATTGGATCTTGATCAACGGATTCACCCTTTTATCTACATAGATTGTTTGTGAAAATTATAATGAAAACGGAGATGTAATTCAAGAGGACTCTTACTTTTTGTTCAGAAAGACTTCGGCAAGCGGAGCCAGCTCCGCGTCTTGGACCTGCTTGTGTCCGTACCGCGCTTTGTCATACAGGGCAAGTAACGCTTCTTGATCTTGAGCTAATTCCGTAGAGGGACGCTTCTTTTTTATATCTTCCAGTGTTTCCTGCGGCGTCAAGCTGGATTGAAATGCATAGCCCTCCTCGATGGCGCGGCGGAGAACCAACCGGTATAAGTAGCGGACCCGATCCCGATTGTTCGACAGACTTCCCCATTTCAACGTGCGCTCTGTCCGCGCCTCCCTCCAGCTTCGCCACCTTGAGGCCAGCATTTCATTCCAGGAACGCCAGCTTACCAGTTGCTCAATGTCGTCCACATAACCGGTCCCCTGCTTTCGTTCGGCAGACCTGCTCAGCCAGCCGTTCAACCAGCGCACACACCGATTGAACAACCCAGCAAGCTGACGGAACAGTTTATATAACAAAATTAGACATGCTGCAGCTAGCACCACCGCTGCAGCCGCATAGGCTGCTTTCTCCAGCCATAGCAGCCAGACGGAAGGCTCACCGTTGTCAGGCGGCATCGGAGGAGGCGCCTGCGGACTTGCGGGACGGCTGTCCGGCTGCGGCTCTGCAGTCCTGTTCAACAGCCATTGCAGCAAAGACACCAGCTGCTCCTTAAGCCACCTCCACGCCTGCTGCAGCTTACGGATCAGAACAATTCCCAATGCAGCTACAGCAATGCCGGCAATCAGCAGCCGATTGTTCCACAAGACCGGGGCAGCCACAACCGGTTCCTTGTCGCCTGACAAGGTTTCCTGCCGCACATTCGCAAGATTGGCCATGAACAGCGTCACCAGCAGCGCTGCAAGGCCCGTACCGTTCAACAGGCTGACATAGGGTTGAAACACCGGCAAGCTCGAGAATAAAATCGATGCTACAAAATACCCCCCCATTCCGAATAAATAATAAGGGGTCGTAAAATATAATCTCCAAGGGACCTCCGCCAGCCTCGCACCGCGATAAACAGCCAGCCATGTTAAGGGCAGCAGCCAAATCAATGCAAGCGACAGCTGATAAAGAATGACAGCCAGCGCAGCACTTAGCAGCAGCGTACCGCCAAGAAACGTATAAAGACGCCGAAATGCAAACCGCCGGCCGACCGCATAACCTGCCCCATAGCCTAGCAGGAGTCCCCCTGTCCAATGCCAGGCGGAAAGCTCCGGAGCGGCAAGCACGTTCAACACAAGTAGCGGCGGTAAATATAACAGCAGCTCTATGCCCCCCTGAAGAAGAGTGAGCCCAATCCCCGCAATGATACGCGTCTTCATCCTCATGCGCTGGCCCCCCTATTATTGGATCCTTCAGCTGCAGTATCTGCAGCCGGCTTTAACCAAAGCACCTCCACTGCGTTGCCGTTATGTCGCAACTGCTCCATAGGCAGCTCCATCTTATCGCTTACATAGGCCGACAGGATGAGAATATCGCAATTCGTTAGTCCGCTACCGGCCTCTTCTTCCAGGAACGTATCGAAAGGAATACGCCGGGCCACCACGACACGCGCCATCGTTGTCAGCAGCAGCTCCAGCTGCTCCGAGCCGTTTCGCGGCTCCACCCGGACAGAGTCCAGCGGACGGTCGATGTCACAGGCGTTGGTCCCGAAGCCGGCTGCCATGCCTTGTTCGATGGCGTACTGGGCAATGCCCGCCGCATACGACATCCCCAGCTCGAACAGTGCCTCGTCATTGACTTGGCTCCACATAGCAGCATGATCTTCCACATTCAAGTAAATCATGAGCCTGTGATCCGCAGTATAATCCCGCTGGTGCACCTGGAGTCTCCCGCTGCGCGCCGTCGCCTTCCAATGGATTCCGCTCAACGGATCGCCAGACTGGTATTCCCTCGCTCCGGCCCTCATGAACGGATCGTCTATGATCCAGCGTCTAACCGAAATATCGCCCATCCAGCTGTGGGAAGGAAGCTCCCACTCATGCAGCTCCGCCGGCCGGGGATAAACGAGCAGCTCGGCATCAAGTGATAATCGGAGTGTATTGCGGTACAACCCAAGCAAATCGCCGCTTGTCAGCGTTGCCGTATTCAACCTGTAGCAGCCTCTCTTGGTCGTTACGATCCGATGACGTCTCGTAATCTGCGTAAACGGCATCAGGCTGAAGAAGCTCTTGTGGTTCTGGAACAGGGTTCCCGAGTCGATATCCAAATTAGCCTGTCTTCGAAATTGAAGGCTTGCATGCATCAAGGATTCCAATCGCAGCCAAGGCAGCGGACGGATGCTCCGGTTGGCGATCCGCTCCACCAGCTCGACCTCCTGTCCGGCATAGCAAGCCCTTGTGCCGAAATATCGTTCATACGTGAGCCCCCGGCCTCCGAAAAGGCGAAACAGCATCCCCTGCAAGGCAAGCAGCAGGAGCGTTACAAGGACGAACCAGTGAACAGCCATGCCTCTCTCCTCCCCTCAGGAACGCAGCATCGTTTCCGATGGCACGGGAACCTCTCTTAAGATGGCCTCCACGATGGACTCGGCCATTTCCGATCGGGAACGAAGCGAGCCCTTCACGACAAGCCGGTGCGCAAGCACAGGCAGCGCCATCCGTTTCACGTCATCCGGCGTAACAAAGTCTCTGCCCTGCAGCAGCGCCTGCACCTGCGCGGCTTTAAGCAGCGCTTGGCTGCCGCGGGGGCTGACGCCGACAGCGACCTCGCTGTGTGTGCGCGTCCGCTCCACCAGCTGGAGCAAGTAGCCTAGCAGTTCGTCGCTTACGGCCACCGAGCTGTAATGACGCTGCGCTGCGACGATATCGTCAGCGCTGGCCACGCAAGTGATCCGGTTCAGAGGATTCTCCTCCTTGAACCGTCGCAATATATCCAAGCCCTCCGCCGTGGTCGGATACCCCATTTTGACCTTGAACAGGAACCGGTCGAGCTGTGCCTCTGGCAGCGGGAACGTACCTTGCTGCTCCAGCGGGTTTTGCGTTGCAATGACAAGGAACGGCCTCGAGAGCTGCTTCGTCTCGCCGTCAATGCTCACCTGGCGCTCTTCCATGCATTCGAGCAAGCTTGACTGCGTTCGCGGCGTTGCACGGTTGATTTCGTCCGCGAGCAGCAGATTCGTGAATAAGGGACCGGGGCGGAATTCGAATTCCGACAGCTTTTGATTGAAAAAGTGTATGCCGCTCAAATCCGAAGGCAGCAGATCAGGCGTAAATTGAATGCGCTTAAACTCGCACTGCAGCGATTTGGCCATAGCCTTGGCCAGCAGTGTTTTTCCCGTGCCGGGCACATCCTCAAGCAGAATATGACCTGAAGCGATAATGGCAATCAGCAGCTTGTCGATGACCTCTTCCTTCCCTACGACGACTTGACTTATATTGGATCGAATCCGATCGGCCAGCTTTTGAATTTCAAACAGCTCCATGCTTTATTCCTCTCCATCCCGGCGCCTGCGCCTTAAGTCTATTTGAAACGTTTACATGCTGTCTCTACTATATCACCACTTGGAAAATCCGTGCAATCGCACGCCTTTTCAACCTAGAGGGACTGTACTATACTTACAGCAGAGGTGAATCGCCATGAATTTATTAAAAGTAAAAGACCGGCAAGAGCTGGATAAAAAGCTTCCCTCCATGCCGTGGTATGTAGAGAAGTTCATTAATTATAAATTGCCGGACTTATCTCCCTCCTCGCTGCTGGAATATGTTCGGGATTACGATACATTTTTCTCCTGGCTGCTGGCCGAAGGACTCGCCGAGGCGGAGTCGATCCGTCAAATTCCGATTGAAGCACTGGAGAAGCTTCATATGGAAAGCATAGATAATTTTCGCATGTTTCTGCTCACCCGCAAAGAAAATGCCAATACCCGGACGACGATTTCGCGCAAGCTGTCGTCCCTCCGCTCCCTGTTTCATTACTTGAGCCAGATCGCGGAGGACGAGAACTTTTACCCGCTGCTGAAACGGAACGTCATGGCCAAGGTCGAAATCAAGCGAACTCAAAAACCGAAGGACACCGCAGCCAAGCTCGAAGGAAAGCTGCTTCAGGAATCGGAAATTTCTGAATTTCTGGACTACGTACAGAGGGGATATGAGCAGGACGTTGCCACCAATAAACAAGCGCTTTACTCCTATCAGCGCAACAGAGTACGGGATACGTGCATCGTTAGCCTCATCCTGAACTCCGGCCTTCGTGTTTCCGAGGTGTACAATCTGAACGTCGACGATATTGACTTGAAGAAAAGGCTGACGCATGTCTATCGCAAAGGTAAAAACGATGATACGTTTAAGACCCCTGTCTATTTTCGACAGGAGGCGATTGAAGATCTGACCCATTATTTGGAGCTAAGAACCTCCCAATACAAGGCGCCCAAACGGGAGAAAGCCCTGTTTCTCGCTGTAGCCAACGGTAAAAAAGAGGGGGAACGGATGACCAAGCGAGCTATTCAGGAAATGGTCATCAAGTATGCCAAAAGATTCGGCAAGCCCTACCTGTCCGTACATAAGCTTAGACATTCTTTCGCAACGGATTATTATTTGCAGAACGATCTGTATAAAACGCAGGAGCAGTTGGGACACGCCTCTCCGGAAACGACGCAAATTTATGCGCATTTGACAGACAAAACGATGGCAGAAGCAATTGATACCCGCAAAGAACCATCCTGAATCGCCCCGTATCGTCAGCCCCCCCCTCAAAATGTCGCTTTGCCTCGAATGGTGTAGGATGGCGGCTTGGTTTGCCGGAAGGCTTACATAAGCTGCCCTTTATACATATGACGGAGGTGCAAGCCCATGGGAGAGACCAAACGGCTGCTCCAGCGCCGGCTTGAACATTGGAGAAACGCAGCCGCTCAATGGATTGGCGGGACAGAGGAACCGGAAGAAACCGAATCATTCATCGAGGAAGCGCAAGAATCCCGGTTCATTGAGCTTGATCCTGCGCTACACGCAAGATGCAAGCAATTGGCTGAAGCTCAACGCACGACGGTGGATGCCGTGGTTCAACAAATGGTTGAACACTATTGGGCGAGCCGCAGCAGTGAATTGATTACTCCGATATCACGCGAGCAGCTGGAACGAAACCCGCTGCTGCAGCTGGATGCTTTGAGCAAACGTAATTTTCGCCCCTTTGGAGAGACTGCCTATGAAACCGAATGAGCAAAACCATGCACATACCATATTCGTTGACCTAACAGCCTTTACCGCTTTCATGAATTCGAGTGACCCGTACTATGTCAAGGCACGCACCCTATTCCTTGACCTGGACGATTTGGACCGCAGCTTGATTACGACCAATTATGTCGTCTTCGATACTCATCAATGGCTAAGAAACAGCTACGGATTTCAACAAGCGCAATTTTTCCTTGAAACCATCGAGCAATCCGTTCGCAACGGGAATTTGACTGTCATCTCAGGCTCTCCCGAATTCGAAAACGAGTCAAAGCGGCTCATCACCGATTGTCCGGATTTGCAGCTTTCGTTAAGCGAAGCTCTTACGGCGGTTGTTATGATAACGTATCAAATCCGGCGTATTTTCACATTTAATCCAAGCTATGCCTTCCTGCCCAAGATGGACCCGGGTATTAAGGTCATCCCTAGCATTTGGTAATTAAAGGTAAAAGAACCCTCGCTTCACGCTCTTTTGAGCTTGGAAGCTAGAGGGTTCTTTTCATTTTTGGTAAATTTTTATTAAAATGTGTACGAAATTACGGAAATTTGGTCGATTAACTATTATAATAGGAATTATCTTACTATTAGGAGTGTGTGGCGATGCAAAGCGAATTGTCCAAAACCGGATACGATCCACAAGACGCAAAAAATAACAAAGTGGTGGCTGCACTAGGCTACATCCTCTTTCTGATTCCGCTGCTTCTCGCGAAAGATTCCCGTTTTGCCATGTACCACGCGAACCAAGGTCTGCTGCTGCTGATTGTCAGTGTCATAGCGAATTTCGTGCTAGGCCTCATTCCCGTTATCGGTTGGATCCTGCTGCCGATTGCGAATCTCGCATTGCTCATTATGGCGATTCTCGGTATTGTTAGAGCTGTAAACGGTGAAACGAAACCGCTCCCGTTTATCGGGACTTATACGCTGCTGAAGTAGCATCACGTTTCATATTTTTGACAAGGGAGCCTGCTGATGCGGGTTCCTTTCTTTTTATATGACAGATCTCAGCACCAATCAGAAGGTCTACCGTGATCGTTAGAGGGGGGATTGCTTCAATGGAGGCTTTTGCTTTATCATGAAAAAGCACCTGTATTAAATTCGCCTGAAGGGATGAATCTATACAATGAATTCTACGGCTTGGAATCGACTCACCCAGGCTTCGTCCGAAGCGGAGCTGAAAGAGCTGCAAACATCAGTCCACAACGGAGGCTATTCCGCTTTTCATTTACTGCTTGAAGACTTCAAGCAGCAGCTGAAAACCATGCAGGATGAGGAAGTCCCCCATATCGTATCATGCATCCAAACCGCGAGACGGCTGTTTCCCGACCCTTCGCAGTTCAGTCCTTCCTGGCGTTTTATTTGGGAGGAGCTTGAACAAATCGCTGCCATCAAAGCAAACATTATGCAAACGATTGCACCCCTTGACCGTAATGGAGAATGGCAGGTCATTCTGGACAACCCTTACTCGGTACAAGGTGTCGTCTGCCATCCGGGCTTAACCTTTCACGAGGCGGCTTATTTATACAGCTATTTCCGTCCGGGGCTTGAGCGGAATGAATACATACGGCTACAAAAAATTCAGCTTGCGGTTACGGATGTAGGTACGTAGCGCGTGCTGCAGCCGCAACCTGCGCCTATCCCTAGCCTTGCTTGGCAGCCGAGCCGGTCGAAGAAAGCAGCATCAAAGGAGTGAATCGAGCGACATGGAAAGCCGAGAGCAGCTGCAAATGGAACTTCAGGAAATGACCCGTTGGGAACAAGATCAAAAGGATCTATGGTTTTGGGAAAAGCTGGGCCGACTGCCCTTCGCTCTGCTGGATCGATGGATTCCGAAAGGGATACAGGAGAAAATCGGCGAAGCTTTAAATGAGATCGGCCAATTCATTCAAACCGGAGGAGATTACTTAACGTCTCAGGCCGGGATTATGAACAAGCTTCAACAGCGGAGCTTGGAGCATTCTCCGATGTTGGTCCAAGAAGACACAGCGACAGAGCTCACACTTGCCGAAGTGAAGCGGCTTCCTCTCTCGGTTATGGATCAAGTGGCCGATGAGCTAGGGGCAAGCCATACCAAATTTGCAACGGTGCAAGGCGCGACAACGGGCTTTGGCGGGTTGTTGACCGTTGTGGTGGACATTCCGGCGATGCTTGGCTTGTCATTGAAGGTATTGCAGGAAATCGCCATCTGTTACGGTTACGACCCGCAGGAAGAACGGGAACGCACCTTTATCGTCAAGTGCCTTCAGTTCGCTTCCTCCGATATTGTCGGCAAGAAGGCGGTGCTGGAAGAGCTTGCTGAATATGACAGCGAGACCAAGAATGTGCAAGTTATGAGTCAGCTGCAGGGCTGGCGCGAAGTGGTGACGATCTACCGGGACAACTTCGGCCTGAAAAAAATGTTCCAGCTTATCCCGCTGGCCGGCGCGCTGTTCGGCGCCTTCATTAATCGGGATGCGCTGCAGCAGGTATCGGAAGCCGGGAAAATGATGTACCGCAAACGCAGAATATTGGAGCGTCTTCGTGCGTTGGACGTGGATGCTGCCGAGAATTAAAAAACCGAAGGGCACTGTTGTTAAAATAACAGTTGGCCTTCGGTTTTTGTTTTAGATCCATAATGTATGGTGCATGGTGCATTGCGGTACGTGGTACACCTTACAGTTGCGATACCGGCGCCTCTTTCGTCTTGTCCGCAAGAAGCCGGGTTCCATGAGCATAGGCTCTCCCCCAGCGCACTGTCAAGACGGAGGCAGCAAGCCCGAGCAGTCCGGCAAAGTAAAAGCCGCTCTTCAGACCGCCGAACTCGTTAAGCCAACCGGCCAGAAAAGGCCCGGCGAACATCCCCACCGCATAAACAGCTTGGTAAAATCCCATCGCTGTGGCTCTCTTCTCCTGCTTGATATGTTGAATGGCAAGCCCCAGCAGCAGCGGAAAATGCAAGCCCTGGAAAAAACCGTTCAATACCTGGGTCACGAGCAGCCAATGAAAGCTGGTAACCAGGGAAATAGACACCGTACACAGCGCACTGACCACGAAGCCTAAGAGTACGACGGTCCACGAGCCGAGCTTGGGCGCTGCCACTTTACCGGAAATATAGTTGCTGAACGCGTGAGGAATCATGAAAGCGAACACGAGCAGTGTCAAATCCATTTCACTGGCACCGAGCGCCAAAGCATGGGACGGCGTAAAGCCGAACATCGTAATAAACAATACGCTGTGTGCAAGAATGGACAGCAGGGAAACTTTGAGCAGCAGAGGCTCCTTCATGACGGACAGAAGATCCTTGAACCGGATCGGTTCTCTCGCTGCGCCGCCCTTCGGTTCCTTAAGACCTATGCTGAGCAGCAGCCCCGCGGCCCCGATGGCGCCCCCCACCCAGAAAGTGGAGCTCCAACCCCACGTTTTGACAAGATAACCGCTGACACTCATCCCCATGAGCTGGCCGCTTGCCGTAAGCAAGCTGATTAGACTCATGGCTCTTGTTGCCTGCTCCTGACTGTAATAGCTGGCGTACAATACGGTGAACGCAGCCCAGGTGGAGGCACCGATGCCGGAAATGATCCTGCCGCTCAGCGCCAGCCCCAAATGCTCACCCCATGCAAAACAAATGCAGCTGATCGTCGTCGTCAGCATGCCGAGCATAATATAGGGCTTACGAGCTTTCATCCGATCCGAAGCGATGCCAAGAGGCAGGCGAAGCACAATCTGGATAAAGCCGTAGCTCCCCAGCACCAAGCCTGCAAAGGCATACGACGCCCCCAAATGATCCAGATACGGGGATAAAATAGGCACATACGTATAAAGGGAAGCCCAGTACATTAACGTCACAGCTATGAAAATCAGATGCTGTCCTCTTGCAGGACCTGCATGGCGCATCTCTGATGAAGTCATCATTGCACTACAGGCTCATCTCGATAATTTGCCGCACATCCGCTTCGCCCAACGGTTTAAACGCGCCGACCGGACCGAAACGTACGGTTTCTTTGGCCATCCGATCCACGTCCTTCGCATCGATTCCAAGCTCGCTCAAACGGGACGGTGCACCGATCCTTGTGAAAAAGTCCCTCGTCGCCTGAATTCCGGCTAGCGCAATTTCTTCCTCCGTACGCCCCTCCGGATGAATCCCCCATACCCGAACGGCAAACTGGACGAAACGCTCCATCCGTTCTTTGAACACATATTTCATCCAGTTAGGGAACAAAATGGACAGCCCTTCGGCATGGGCAATATCATATATTGCACTTACTTCGTGCTCAATCATATGGGTCGCCCAATCGTTCTGCATCCCGACGCTGATCATGCCGCCATTCAACGCATATGTGCCGCACAGCATCAAGTTTGCCCGCGCCTCATAATTGTCCGGTGAGGCAAGCGCAATCTCTCCGTTCTCGATCACGGTTTGCAGAATGGATTCGCACAACCGTTCCTGAAGCGGTGTATTCGTTGTCGGGCTGAAGTATTGCTCGAACACGTGGGACATCATGTCCACGATCCCGTTCACCGTTTGGTTGGCCGGCACGGTATAGGTCAGCGTAGGATCTAAAATGCTGAATTTGGGATAGGCATGAAGACTGCCGAACGACTTCTTCAAGTTTTCCTCCCAATTCGTAATAACGGAGTTGCCGTTCATCTCAGAGCCTGTTGCTGATAAAGTCAGCACTGTACCCAGTGGCAGCGCAGAGTGAATCTCCGCTTTGCGCATCAGGAAATCCCACACATCCCCATTATACGGGACACCTACAGCGATAGCTTTGGCTGCATCCAGCACGCTGCCGCCGCCTACGGCCAGGATGAAATCGATGCCCTGCTCCCGGCATATTGCAATTCCTTTACGTACAGTGCTGAGGCGCGGATTCGGCTCAACACCGGACAGCTCATGGACAACAGCCTGAATGTGCTTCAATTGCTGCTGAATTCGGTCATACAATCCTGTAGCCCGGATACTGCCACCGCCGTAGACGAGCAGCACCTTTTTGCCATAAGCGGATACCTCCTGACCCAGCTGATTCAGCATACCCGCTCCAAACAGCAGCTTGGTCGGATTTTGAAAGTGAAATGAATTCATCGTATTGCCTCCCATGGATAACGAAATGTACACCTATTATAGCTCCATGGGTCACTGTTGAAAATGACTGACCCCGGCTTCATCAACTCACCTTCAGGTAACTATGCTCTGCTTATCTGCCTCTAGAGCTTAAGCTTTCGACAAGGAGAGCCGCCTCACCGGCGTTCAAGATGGCGTGCTTTTGCCCAGGCTTGTCCTTCTACACACCTTTTACCACTACACTTCCTCATCCTTTTAAGGCCGAAGAGCATATACTCTTGCTTCATAGGGGCGCAGTGCGATGCTTTGGCCCCATGCACCGGATTCCGCGTCATAATTCCCCAGCAATAGCTCCGGGGTGCCGGTCAGCAGCTCTTCCGGCAAGCGGATGGTACATACGTGCTCGGAGAAGCTGCACAGGATCAGCATTTGCTCCCCATCCAAGCTTCTTACATAGGCGTACACATTCTCATCCTCAGGGAGCACCAGATCATAGGAGCCAGCAACGAGAATCTCCCTTTCTTTACGAAGGCGAATCAGTTTCTTGTAATAGTTCAGTATGGAATTCGGGTCCTCCAGCTGGCCTGCAACGTGAATCAACGGATAGTTCGGATTCACCTGCATCCACGGCTCGTGAGTAGAGAAGCCGGCATGAGGCGCATCACTCCATTGCATTGGCGTCCGGCTGTTATCGCGGCCTTGATGATAAATGGCTTCCATCGCCTCTGCATGGCTCAGGCCGTTCGACCGGGCTTCACGGTAATAGTTTTTGATCTCGACATCCCGATACTCTTCCACGGTAGGAAATTTCACATTAGTCATACCGATCTCTTGCCCTTGATAAATATAGGGCGTTCCTTGCATCAGCATGAACAAGGTTGCCAGCATTTTGGCGGATTCGACCCTGTACTTCCCATCGTTCGCAAAGCGGGATACAGAGCGGGGCACATCATGATTTTCCAGGAACAAAGCGTTCCAGCCGCGCCCTTCCAGCCCTTTTTGCCAATCGGTCAAAATCGCTTTCAGCTCGGAAAGCTTCCAGTCCGCACGGTAATCCCATTTGCCTCCCGGCCCATGATCGACCGACATATGCTCGAACTGGAAAATCATATTAAAAATACCCTGCTTCTCTCCAACATAGTCCTCCGCCTGCTCGATCGTAACCCCATTGGCCTCGCCAACTGTCATAATATCGTACTTCGCAAAGGTCTCTTGATGCAGCTCCCGCAAATAATCCAAAATCCCTTCCCGATTGCGGTGCCCGTCCCAGGAGGCGACATACCGCTTCTTATCCGGATTCGGCAAATCAGGCAGCTGGGCCAGCTTCTTAATGTGCGTAATCGCGTCAACGCGGAAGCCGTCGATTCCTTTATCCAGCCACCAATTGACCATTTCATACAGCTTGCGTCGAACCTCTGCATGCTCCCAGTTCAAATCAGGCTGCTTGGTGGAAAACAAGTGCATATAGTACTCATCGGTTGCCGGATCGTATTCCCAGGCGGAACCGCCGAAAATCGATTCCCAGTTGTTCGGCTCCTCTCCCCCGCGACCCGAACGCCAAATATAATAGTCCCGCTTCGGATTCGTCTTGGAGGAACGCGATTCGATGAACCACGGGTGCTCATCCGACGTATGGTTGATAACCAGGTCCATAATGATTTTGATGCCTCTTTGGTGTGCAGCTGCAAGCAGCTCGTCGAACTGCTCCATCGTACCAAACTCGTCCAGAATGGCGCAATAATCACTTATATCATAGCCGTTATCGTCATTAGGGGATTGATAAATCGGGCAAATCCAGATCACGTCGATTCCCAGATCCTTCAGGTAATCCAGCTTGGAAAGAATGCCCGGCAGGTCCCCGATGCCATCGCCGTTGCCATCCATAAAGCTTCTCGGGTAAATTTGGTAGACGACACTTTGCTTCCACCAAGATCTCTCGCTGATTATTTGTGTATTCATGTGGCTTTTCTCCCATCCTAACCTTCTCTTGGTCCATTGTAAGCTCGATCGGAACATCGGAACAACGCAGGATATTGAACAAAAAGGTGTTCTTTATTGCTCTAATCGGATGGTTCAAGTATCGCCTTGGCTAACCGATTCTAACCCAGCACGTAAACAACGCAGGAGGCAACAAGGTAAAAGGCTTCGCCGTCTTGGGCGGTTATAACAAGTCAATCGCGATACTATCACAGGCTAGGGGCTGTCCCTAAAAGTAACTTCAACTAGTCATTTGGACAGATTCGATGTTTGGAAAAGATAATAATTGGAATGCAAAAGGAGCTAAGCGGATTATACTTGCTTAGCTCCTTTGCTTTTGGCATCAGGTTGTGTAACATCGTCGAAATTCTGCAAAAGCCGCCGTTCCAGACCTTTTTCGTTTGATTTTAGTTCTTGCATAATCGGAATGTCCATATCGGTATTGGGGTTGTATTTAAGGCCCCAGTGCATAACGGCAAATACGACCGGAAACAGATCAAGTGCTTTTTGCGTTGGTCGGTACATCGTTTGTGCGCGACTTGAAGTGCCTTCTATTTTGACAAGAAGACCTGCATCCGTGAGTGATTGGAGTCGTGCGCTCAAAATATTGGTTGCTATGCCCTCGCGTGAAGCAAGAAACTCGCGGTAATGCCGCTTGTTATGGATAAGGACATCGCGAAGTATGATGAGGCTCCATGGATCGCCCCATATGTCGAGTGCATATACGATCGGACAAACTGTGTGGACTCGTTTTTTCATGAGTAAATTATACTATTCATACTTGCATCTCGCAAGTTGACATATCCGTTCTATCTATACTTGCATTTTGCAAGTATAGACTTTATACTAAGAGTGCCTATTACCAAATATTGAGAGGAGATAGCTTGCATGAATCAAAATTACACCACTACCTTTAATGTGGACCAGAGCCCGGACGAGGTCTTCGCCGCCATCAATAACGTCCGAGGATGGTGGTCGGAAGATATTGAAGGCAGAACCGACGAACTTGGCCAATTCAAGCACCACTACCAGGACATTCACCGCTGCACCATCGCAATCACCGAACTTATTCCAGGTATGAAGGTTGTTTGGCACGTTATGGATAACTACTTCAACTTCGTAACGGACAAGAGCGAGTGGAAGGATACCGACATTGTCTTTGAAATCGCCAAGAAGGACGGCACAACAGAAGTTCGCTTTACGCACGTAGGTCTAGTCCCATCATACGAATGCTACAGCGTCTGCACGGACTCCTGGGGCACCTATATCAACGGCAGCCTGCGCAGCTTGATTACGGAGGGTAAGGGCCAGCCCAATCAGAGCGAGCGAATTGCAAATAAACACGGCTTAGAAAATTCTTAGAAAGACATCCCATATGCGCGCCCCCGGCCCAACATCCCTCTAACCCGAAACCCAAATGTGGGATTAAAAGCTAGCTGATTGGGTATGTACTCTTCAATCGACTTCAGTCGAACTGGGGGTTTTCTTATATAATAAATAGGCCAGCCCGATGACACAGGCTGACCTGACGATTACAGTTAAGTATGACTCCACGAAGCTGGGCCATTGCTTTGCTTTGGCGGAAAATCCGGCTTGCATGAGGTTCAAATGGATTCGAGCACAGACCACGGCCGATGAAACAAGGTGGTCACAGGCTCCGTCTCCGCCAGCACCTCGCCGCGGTAGATGACATAACGGCAGTGCGGCTGGAGCCGGAGCAGGTCTGCCGGCTCGGTTACCGGATAAATCACCATACTCCCCGGTTTCCCGACCTCGATTCCATAGTCCCCATCAATTCCCAATGTTCTGGCCGCACGGAGGGTCACCATGCGAACCATTTCTTCAAGCTCTTCTCTTCCCGTCATATGCGCCAAATGCAGCGCCATATGGGCGGCCTGCATCATATTCGCACTGCCAAGCGGATAAAACGGTGTTTGAATATCGTCATGGGCTATGCTCACATTTACCCCGGCCTGCCAAAACTCCTTGATCCGGGCAATTCCTCTTCCTCTTGGATACGTATCGAAACGCCCCTGCATTGCACTGTTGATTAACGGGCAGGCCACGATATGAATGCCGGAACGGGCAACGAGGCCAAGCAGCTTTTGAAAGTAGGCTTCGTTATAGTAAGCCGTTGCGCTCACATGGCTCGCCGTCACCCGATGCCTTAGTCCGGTCTTGATCGCCATCTGCGCAACGACCTCTAGAAAGCGGGAATGCTCATCATCCAGCTCGTCGCAGAAGACGTGCACCTGTTTATCGTATCGTTTGGCCAAATCGAAGCAAATTTTCAGCGATTCCACTCCTGCCTCGCGCGTCGGCTCACAGTGCGGAATGGCGCCAATGCCATCGGCTCCCAGACGAATCGCCTCTTCCAGTCGGGCCTGATTGTCGGGGCAAGCGACAAGTCCGTCCTGAGGAAACGCGATGACCTGCAACGTCATATAAGGCGCTACCCGTTCGCGTACCTCGAGCAGCGCACGTAGGGCGGTCAGCAACGGATCGGAAATATCCGCCTGCGACCGAACAAACAGGATCCCCTGCTTCATCTGGCTTTCAATGACGCGCATCGCTCTGGCAAGGACATCCTCCCTGCTTAACGCAGCTTTGCGTTCCTGCCAAATGCCGATACCTTCAAACAGGGTCCCGCTTTCATTCCAGCGCGGTGTACCAGCGGTAAGAACCGTATCCAGATGAATGTGCGATTCCACTAGCGGCGGCAGCACCAATTGTCCTGACGCTTCAATCACTTGCCGGGCGACCGCATGGGTCAAATCGCCGATATGCGCGATGCTGCCTTTTTGAATGCCAATGTCCACAGGAGCTTCTTGGGAGAGAAGCTTGGCCTGGCGAATCAGTAGGTCGAACATAGTTGACTCCTCCCCCAAACGTTATTATTAACGGCCATGACGGCAGTGTTATTTCTTCGGAATGAAATCCGTATTGAATACTTTGGTGACATCGATTTCCGATTTCAGTAAACCGATTTCAACCAGCTGCTTCATTAGCGATTCCCAGCGGTTCTTCGTCATGTAGCCCACACCCTTCGTGGCTGCATCGTCTCCATAGACAAAGGGGCTCATAGCCTTAGCGCTAAATTCCATCTTGTCCAATGGGGTATCAGGGTTCTTCTCTTTAATAAATTCGTTAATTTCTTGGTAGTTGTCCTTGTAATAATCCCAGCCCTTGATGGTGGCTTCGACGTATGCTTTGACCACTTCCGGATGCTCCTTGATCATTTTCTCCGTTGTAAACAGCACATTTCCGTACGGTGAATAGCCGGAATCGGCATTCAACAAATAGTCCGTCTCCACGCCTTGCTGTTTCAACGCAAACGGCTCCGAGGTCACATAGCTTTGGGTTACTGAGGTAGGATCGCTAATAAAATTCGCCAACTGCCCGGTATATTTGAGCTCTTCCACTTTATCGAGCTTATAAGCTTTCTTGATATATTCCCAATAGGCTACGCCGCTGCCGACATATACTTTACGCCCGTTCAGATCGGAAAAGCCTTTGATCGCCTGACCTTTATGGAACAACAAGGCCTGCGGATTTTTTTGGAATATCGCCATGACGGCGACGAGCGGTATGCCGTTCTGGCGGGCAAACAAGATTTCATCACCCTGCCCCATCCCGAAGTCCGCTTTGCCCGAGGCTACGATTTGAGTCGCCGAAATGCCCGGTCCACCGGGTTGAATGGTCATATCCAGCCCTGCATCCTTATAAAAGCCCTTCTTCAACGCTGCATATTGACCGCCATGCTCCGGCTGTGCGAACCAGTTCGTCACCTGGGTGACGGCCACGACTTTTTTCTCTGCAGTCTTCGCTTGCTCGGCAGCCGGTGCAGCCCCTCCAGCAGCGGGCTTCTCAGTCGAAGCAGAGGTACCGCAGCCTGCGAGAACGAGTGAACATAGAGCGGTTACGGTGATCATACGATGGGCAGAACGTCGAATTGCCGATTTGTTTAAAAGATGCTTCATTGTTGGTTCCTCCCATGAGTATGAAATAGATTATTTGAGCAATAAAACGGAGTCATCCCATAGTGCGGTTAGCTCCGGGCTTCCCCAGCTGCTGTCCTGTCTTGCTCCATGCAGCCATTTCCCTGACTTGTAGACCCAGCGCCCAACCGGCTGTTCCGTGAACATGCGCTCCGCGGATTGAGCGTCTACAATAACAAAATCGATCGGCTTGCCGATACCCACGCCGTAATTTCGGAGCCCCAGAACTGAGGCCGGGATCTCGGTAATCATCCTCAGCAGCGTCTGCTGATCCGCAGCGCTCCCCATATGAGCGGAGTAGGCTGTAATTAACGCAATCTGGAGCAGATCCCCCCGACCGAACGGATGAAACGGATCCTGGATATTATCCGATGCCGTCGCAAGCCGTATGCCGGCTTCCAGCAGTTCTCTTATCCGGGTAGCTCCGCGGCGAACGAGTCCCCGGTCTCCCCGGCCTTGTAAATACAGGTTGACCGCGGGCAGGGTAACCGCCCCGAGATCGGCCTTCGCCATCAAGGCGATAGCTTGATCCGCTTTTTCTTGGGAAAGTGCGGATAATGAGCATAGGTGATCAACCGTTACACGTCCCTGATAGTCATGGCGAATCGTCTGCTCCGCTATGTAGGAGACGGTATGCACCTGTGGATCGTCGCTCTCATCAGTGTGAAGATCCAACGGCAATCCATACTTCAGCGCAAGTCCGAATATCCCGTCAATGTCCTGGAAGGGCGTTTCCGACAGATGGGGAGCTCCTCCGACGCCGTCTACGCCGAGCCGGATCGCTTCTTCTACTGCGTCCAGCTCCATAGGCGTGATGCCTGTGAAAGGAACCATCGGAAACAGCTGCAGGTCAACCACACCGCTCAGCATTTCTTTGGCTTCAAGCGCGGCATGCATCGTTCGGAAGGCGACTTCCTTCCCCGCTTTCAGGTTAAAGTCCAGATGCGTACGAATCGTCGTCGTCCCATAGGACAGAGCGGACATTGCGGATTTGATGATCCTCCGTTTGATCTCCTCCTGCGTAAACTTAGGTGACATGGCTTTGTAGTTTTGGATCGCTTCAAGGAGCGTCCCGGATACATTGCCTACCTGCGGGAGCGAGAAGGCTTTATCCAGATGCATGTGGGCGTCCACCAACCCGGGCAGCAGCAGCTTTCCCTGCAAATCCAGTCGAAGCTCCTGTGAGGTTAGGCCCGGTAATCTTCCTTGCTTCGCGAAGCTATCCAAGGTTTGAAATCCCGGCAGGTTCATGACGCCCTGCTGCGGTTCCATGGAGATCCATGTCCCCTTATCCCCCTTCAGCTCGAAGAGACGTGTCGGATCGGATAGCGGCAGCGCCACATTAATGAAATGAAGTGCAGGTTTCGATATCGCCAAATGGTGTCACTCCTTAAAAGTTTTCTGAAGGAAAACTTGCTTCGTAAGCATGCGCTTTGAGTTTTCTGAAGGAAAACTTGCTTCGTAAGCAAACCGCTTAAGTCCTCTGAATAAATGGACCGCTCCACGGGCGGATCATTCTTCTGATCGCTGTTGTCTCCGGATTTCTTGAATGTTATACAATGTTGAAATCCGTAGACAAAGGCGAACGCTATCGCTTCTCCAGAACGATTCCGCCCACTCCGTTGCTTATTCTCCGGTCACAAAACTTGCTTCGGATGGTCCGCCGGCCATGGGCAAAACGAAAGAGCGGCGTACGCGAAGAAGGCTCGGTCTTTTGTACAAGTCCGCTTCTACTGTATACCGCCCTCCCCTGATGTCGTATGATGTTCACTTCGTCCCTACCCGAAGATATTTAATTTTCTGTACGCATTTCTGATTCGTGCCAGGAGCTAAGCATCCACTTGGAGAATGCATTGACCAAGAGGAAGAAAGCAATCCCCAATACGGAGGCCGATAAGCCGCAAGCGAACAAGTAAGGCGTTTGCAGTCTCGAAGCCGCAACCGTGATCGCATAGCCGAGTCCGCCCTTCCCTCCGCCAATACCTGCAATGTACTCGCCGACGATGGCACCGATAACAGCCAGAGTACACGAAATTTTCAGACCTGCCACAATATACGGAAGAGCTGCCGGTATTCTCAGCCTCCACATCGTTTGAAACCGGTTCGCATTGTACAAGTAGAACAGGTTTTTCATATTGTGATCCGTGGAATTAAGCCCGATTAACGTGTTGGACAGCATCGGGAAAAATCCGATCAAAAAGGCAATAATCACGATTGCGTTCATACCCGCACCGAACCAAATGACAATGATGGGAGCAATTGCGACAATCGGAATGGTTTGCAGGATGACCGCGTAAGGGTACACGCTTTTCTCAATCACTTTGGAACTGGCGAGCAGCACCGCCCCGCACACACCCATAATAATACTGAAGATAAAGCCCAGCACAGCCTCGGAGATCGTTGTAAAAACGGATACCATCAAGCCGTGGCCATTCTCAATGCCCGCCTTCACAATATCCGAAGGCTTCGGCAAAATGTAAGGCGGGATATCCATTCCCCTTACAATCAGCTCCCACCCGCCGATAAATACGAAGAAAGCAACGACCGGTGGCAGTACTTGCAGAAGCCATTTGATCGGGTTAAAAGAGGATTGAGCCCGTTCGGGCGAAGCTTTGACCATCCTTGGCTTGCTGCCCGGGTGGGGCGCATACATTTCCTCAGACACAGGAGCGGTCAATTGACTTTTGTCGATAGCCATAGGTATGTCTCCCTTCCATCATGATTGCTGATTCATTTTGCCGGGATTGAGCAGTCCTAGCGGATCGTTCTCCCGTTTCCTTTTACTCATGCCGCCGAATTCGCCCCGGCCGCCGTCATTTAATACCCAAGTATGCGGATCGAATATTTTGATGCCATTGGATTCAAAAAACTCGATAATCTCATACAACCGTTCCTCTGTCGTGAAGCGGACAATAGGCAATGCATTCGGTGTAACGACACCTCCGTTGCGGGCCCATTCAAAATGCAGCAGCACCTCATCGCCGAACGTATCCTTGACCAGCTTAATCTGCTCCATAAACAGTACCGGTGAAAATCCGGCTTGCAAATACGTAATGGTCGGATCTGTTTTGAGGCCCCACAATGTAGTATGATTCCACGAGAAGTCGGACAACCCGATCGTCTTCCGGTACTGTGAGGGGCTGATGATATGGCCAACGCTTCCGTTGTGGCTTGCAGCATGCGCTTCGATCGCATCAAGTGTTCCGTCGACCGTTTCCAGCAGCACGGCGGCAGCGCCTTCCTTCAAATGTTTGACGATGGGCAGAAAATACGAAGGAATCGGCCATTCCACTGGACAAACGAGCCGTTTACGAACCGAATCATCCTTGGACAAAGCTTCCGCAAAAAGCATCGCATCCTCGAACCGGTCGAATTGAACGACCGTTTGCATCCACTCATTGCGGGAAGATATCGGAATTTTCAATTCGGTCACAATCCCGTTCGTTCCGTAGTTATGAATGTAATTCAACAGATCAGGCCCGGTGACCACCAATCTGCGCGGCTGTTCTTCCATCGTCATGACTACGGCTTCCAGCACGTTGCCGTCCCACAAATTGCCCCAGGTAATCGACCCGATGCCGCCGGACCCGCCGCAGACAAAACCGCCGACGGTTGCTTTCATGAACGTGCTTGGATAGATACGAAGCTCCTGCCCCTGCTCCCGCAAATGCTTTTCCAATGCACCAAGGCGCACCCCGCACTGCACGCGGGCATAGCCGTCGCCCACCTCTACGATCGAGTCCAGCTTGCTGAGATCCAGCACAATTCCGCCGAACAGCGGCACAGCTTGCCCGTAGTTGCCTGTTCCGGCTCCTCGTACAGTTACCGGCAGCTTATGCTTGTAGGCAAAAGCTAAAGCTTTGGCGACGTCCTCCTCATTCAGCGGAACGACAATGCCGTCTGCAACCTTCTCCTTCAACTGCCGGTCCAGAACCGGAGAATACCAGAAGTAATCTTTAGACAGCTTATCCCGCGACTCACGATCCAGCAGCACTTGGGTCTCCCCAAGCACATCCAGCATTTCTTTCTCCCAACCAATAGCCATATGATCACTTCCTTCTAAGTTTTCTGTAGGGAAATCGGCAGCGTCAGCTGATATTAATGTTTAAGCGCCCCGGAGACGTAACGGACAAGCTCACTGAATCCGGTCGTCGTTCTGAACGTTTCATCCCTTGGAAATGGCTCGGGAATTTCGATGGTTGCAGATACTTTCCCGGGTCTCGGCGTCATCACAATGACCCGAGTCGACAAGAACACCGCTTCAAACACATTATGTGTAACGAACAGCACCGTCATTTTTTGATCCTGCTGCCAAATGCTCAACAGCTCATCCTGCAGCGTTTGGCGTGTAATTTCATCCAAGGCACCGAACGGCTCATCCATGAGCAGCAGCTTAGGCCGGGAAACGAGCGCACGGGCGATAGATACACGCATCTTCATCCCGCCGGAGAGCTGTCTCGGCAAAGCTTTCATATAATCTTTCAAGCCAACAAGCTCCAGCACCCTTGCGGCTTCCTCTCTTTGCGTTTTTTTAGGTACTCCGCGAAGCTCCAGCGGCAGCATCACATTATCTTGAACGCTGCACCAGGGAAGCAGTGTGTGGTCCTGGAAAACGAAGGCAATCTCACTTTGTTTTCTCGCTTCCTTCGGCGTCATGCCCATAATATCCAACGTCCCGCCCGTCGGGGCGCCGAGGCCTGCGATCATTTTGAAAATCGTCGATTTCCCGCATCCCGACGGACCTACGAAGCTGAGAAACTCGCCTTCGGAAATGTCCAGATTCACGTCCTGCAGGGCAATGGTACCGTTCCCGTACACTTTTCCGAGGTGCTCCATCTTCACCAAGAGCTTACCTTGACCGGGATCGAAGACTGCTGGTTCATGACTGCCGCTCACTGCTTGATTGTCGATTTTCACTTGCATAGGCCATTCACCGCCTCTAATTTATTTTAAGTTAATGCCGTGCTTTTCTGTGCCCGCAAGCTGGTCATATCGAAAGCAGCCATTTCAAGCATAGCCTCCGCCAACAGCTTCCCGCCCAGCATCAGCATGGCGTTCCCTTTATCCGGTGTCGCTAGGGTAGCATCCCCTGCAATGCCGGTTTCGGAAATATCATCCGTAATCCAGGCAAAGGCTTTGCTTTTGAGCTGCAAGAAGCTCGATTTCGGAAAATTCGGCATCTCCTTCGGTGCCAGCGTATCGTTCACCCAAGTGCGCTGCAGCGCCATGACGACGGAGGTTTCCGTGTCGCCTGCATGAATGCCTACCCGCTTCTCCTCTTCCGTGATCATGCCTTCGCCGAGCTGGAGCGCTCCGGGATCCAACCGGAAAACATCCATGCCGGTCGCAATCCGTATTTCCCTGGCCATCATGTTCAGTAAATCGCTGTTGCCGCCATGCGTGTTAAACAACAGCAGCTTGCGGAAGCCGCTTCGTTTAAGACTGGAGCTGATATCCGTCAGGACGGCCATCAATGTCGTCGCCGATAAAGAGATGGTACCCGCATGATTCAAATGCTCGTTGCTTTTGCCAAAAGGCAGCGGCGGGAGCAGCCAGACCGGCGCATCGTCCGGCAGCTGCTCGAACGCCTCGGTCAGGAAGCCTTCGCCAATTAATGTATCTGTAAACACCGGCATATGCGGACCGTGCTGCTCGACCGCTCCGACAGGAAGAACGACAAGTGCGCTTTCTTTCGGAATTGCTTTCGTTTCTAATGTAGTAAGACGAGGAAGAAAATGACGATCCCATGCTTTTCCTGAATATCTTGATTTCATTGAGGACACCTCCGTTTGCTTGATCTCATTGTAAAAGGAATCATGACTCCATTCAATTTATATGTAATGTAATTGTCATATATCATAACACAAGGAAATGATTTTGTGCTCGACGCACGTAAGGATCTGAATTTTAATGTTATATATAATGACATTCTTCTTTCGGATTCCATTATTCTCCATAAAAAGAGCCGGGATCCTAAGATCCGCGGCTCACTCGATTTTTTCACCATCCGGTCATTCCGTCCCAAATGTAACGCCCCATTCGCGAAGCTTTTTGCGATATGCGATACTGATCCGGTCGCATTTCAGATGCAGCTCCGCCTGCAAATCCAGCGGGAGCAGCTCCGGCTTCTGATTCTCCAGCATCAATCGATCCTGCTCGATCAGCTTATCTTGGAACCGGATGAAGAGCTCATCCGCCTCATCCAGCATATAATTGCGCTCGCTCACCATGAAGGCTGTACTCATGTTATTCGCTTCCGGCAGCACCGCCAAGTAAAGACGCATAAATTCCGAGCTATCCCGGCTCCTCTTCGTGAAAGCTGCGCAAAACGGGCTGAACACCTCATAAACATAATGGCTGTACACCCCCCGCCCCGTACCGTCCGGGTCCGGCTGATACACGACAATTTCGTCCGAACGAAGAACCCCGTTAACCTCATGCACATGATAATCTTCAATTTCAGGAAATGCGCTGTCCCCCAACAACCCTTCATGAACAAACATAAAATGGGAAACATCGAGGAAGTTTTCAATAACCCTGGGACCTGCAGCCTGCAAGGTATAAGGCCCCATAGCAATTTCTTTATGCCCCGACTCCAGCGGTTGATCAATGAGCGGATGTCGTCCCTCCTCCGGTTCGCCGAGACTGACCCAAAGAATCCCCCGTGCTTCCTTGCATTCGTATGCGAACGCATGGGCCTTGGACGGAATCGATTGGCTTGCGGATAGTGACGGAATGCGGGTACACTGCCCACACCCGTTGTACCGCCATCCGTGGTAAGCGCAAACCAGCTCATCGCCATCCACTCTGCCAAGGGATAAAGGCACGCCCCGATGGATGCACAAATCTTTAAAGGCGTGTACCCCGTTCGATGTACGGAAAACGACGACTTTTTCACCAAGCACATCCACAGCCACAGGCTGATCCCCTAACGCATCGGAGCGCATGACCGGATGCCACTCCTTCAGCAAAGCCATATCCCGAACCAGCATGCCTCCATCTCCCCTCTCCCGATTATTTTGGAACCGTCCCCTTGATCCCTTGGACAAACCAGTTCATATTCAAAATATCTTCATCCGACATTTTCTTGCCTTCATCAAACCTTTTCTTGCCTTCTTGATCGACAATCGGCCCTTGGAACACATCAAAGGCTCCGCTCATGATGTCAGCTCTTTTCTTTTCTACCAACTCCTTAACCTCTTGCGGCACATTTTTACCGAAAGGGGCCGTTGTCGTAATCCCTTCCTTCATGCTGCCGAAATACGCCGATCCCGGTTTCCAGGTACCCTCCATAATTTCCTTGACAACCTGTACGTAGTACGGACCCCAATTCCATTTCGGGTTGGAGATGTAGAAGTCCGGCGCATATTTCCCCATATCCGAGTCATTGCCGATCCCCCATACCTTTCTTTCCGCTGCCGCTTGAATGCCTGCAGGCGAATCCTGGTAGGCCGCAAGGACATCCACCCCTTTGTCAAGCAAGCTGACCGCCGCCTGTCTCTCCGTGGCCGGGTCGAACCAGGTGTTACTCCACACGACGGAGACATCGATATTCGGATTCACGCTTTGCGCCCCCAAAGTGAAAGCATTGATCGTATAAATCACTTCCGGTATCGGAAAAGCACCGACGTAGCCGAGGTGATTATTTTTGGTCATTTTCCCGGCGGCCATCCCGACGAGATAGGCGCTTTGATATTCCCGCCCCATATAGGTCCCCAGATTAGGCGCCGTCTTGTAACCCGTTGCGTGGAGGAACGTCACCTTCGGATATTTTTGCGCCACACTAACCATCGCATCCATATACCCGAAGCTGGTGCCGAATACGATGTCATTCTTTTGCGCCAATTCTTCGAATACCCGGGCTGCATCCGCTCCCTCAGGCACATTTTCCACGATCGTCGCCTTAATTCCAAGCTCCTTCTCCAGCATCAAGCGTCCTTGATCGTGCTCGTAGGTCCAGCCTCCATCCCCGGCAACACCGAGGTACACGAATGCTACACGCGGCAGCTTCTTCTCCGCAGGCTTTGCCCCTTCCGGCTTCGTCTCCGCTTTCTCGGCAGTAGCCGGTGCAGAGCTGCTTGGTTTCGCGGATTCCTGAGAACATGCCGTAACAAAAGCCAGCAAAAAGACAATCAAGGATAACATGATTTTTTTCATATGGATTATTCCCCTCTCTTTGTACGAACCTTGCCTTCCTCGGAACCTGCTGCAGCGTGCCATCGACCGACTAGAAAGAACTCACCTCCCGCTTATGATCAGAGCATAGGGTCACGCTCTTTTCTCCCTGTCGTAAGGAATGCCGAGAGCCGCCGGCTCCCCGGTAGGCTTCCCGCGGTTCCGCCACCCTTCGAGCATAAGCACCGCGATCGTGATCACATAAGGGATCATTTTCAGAAAATAAGACGGGATCGATTGCTCCAGCAGTTGAATCCGGAACCCCAGCGCATCCAAACCTCCGAACAAATACGCACATAATAGCGCCCGAAGCGGGTTCCATCTGGCGAAGATGACCAGCGCTACGGCAATCCATCCCCGGCCTGCCGTCATATTCTCGATCCAACTCGGCGTGTAGGCCAGAATAAGATAAGCCCCGGCCAAGCCCATCAGCATGGAGCCCGCAATCACGTACAAATAACGTGCCCCCGTCACCGACAATCCCATGGAATCGGCCGTTGCCGGGTTTTCGCCGATGGCTTTTAATTGAAGCCCCCAAGAGGTACGGGTCATATAAACGTGCAGCGCAACAGCCAGCACAAGGCTGAACCAGATCAGCACATCCAAATGGGAAAATACCCTGCCAAACAGCGGTATGACCTCCAGCCAAGGCAGATCCAGCTTGGGCACCGCTCCGTTGACGGGTCTTCCTGCGAATGGCTTACCGATATAGGCGCTGAGGCCTGTGCCGAACAATGTCATCGCCAGACCGGAAATCACCTGATTCACGCCCAACGTGACGGTTAAGAAAGCATGCAGCAAACCAAGTGCTGCACTGACCGCAAGCGCAGCCGCCAAAGCCGGCAGCAGACTGCCCGTTTGTATATACACCGAGCAGGCACTGACCGCGCCCATGAGCATGATCCCCTCTGTTCCCAGATGTATGATCCCGCTGCGTTCCGATAAAATGCCGCCCAGCACAGCAAACAATAGCGGGGTACCTGCCGTAACGGCCGCAATCAACAGCATCGTATAAAACTCCATCAGGACCGTTCACCTCCTGCGTTCCAATCGATAACGGATAACTTTCTCTCCTCCAATAAGGAAAAACAATACAGCCCCCTGAATCATCATCGACATGGATGACGGAAGTCCCAGCGATTGCACACTGTAGCCTCCCACAATCATGCCGCCGAAGAGTACCGACGATAAAATTATCCCGAATGGATTCAGCTTTCCCAAGCAAGCCACGATGATGGCCGTATAGCCATATCCGGGGGAGATGCCGTACATCAACCGGTGAGCCACTCCCGATACTTCGCTCATGCCTGCAACTCCAGCCAGCCCTCCGCTAATCAGCATCACCAGCAAAATATGCTTGCGAATCGGAATCCCTGCGTACCGAGCGGCATGAGGATTGGCGCCGAGCAGCTTCCATTCGTACCCCCAGCGGCTGCGGTATAGCAAATAAGCCAGTATCCCTACCGCTATCAATGCGTACACGAGGCCGAGATGCACCCGGGTTCCCATAAAGCTCAGCAGCTGCTGCCCCGGCTTAAACATCGGCGTACCCGGAAAATTAAACCCTTTCGGATCTTTCCACGGTCCGAATACAAAATAGTCCAGCAACGAGAGCGCGATATAATTCAGCATTAATGAGCCGATCAGCTCATTAACCTGGAAGTATACCTTCGGCACCGCCGTACACAACGCCCATACCGCTCCCGCTAACGCCCCGGCCAGCAGCATAACCGGGATGGACCATACCGTCGGAAGACCGGGAAAATAGATCGTTACTGCCGTTGCCGCTATCGCCCCGACGATGAACTGGCCTTCGGCCCCAATATTCCATACATTCATGCGGTATGCAACAGCTACTCCCAAGCCGCATAACAGCAGCGGAATCGATTTGACGATCGTCTCGCTCCAGCCATACCTCGAGCCGAAAGCCCCTTGAAACATGGCAGTGTACACCGCAGCCGGATTTTTGCCATTCAGCGCAATAAACAACCCGCAAAACAGCAAGGCCAGCACAACCGAACCGACGGGCACCCACCAAGGGGTCCGCAAAACCTCCCGCTTGACCACCCGGTATGGCAGCAGGCCGCTTCTCGGCTCGACCGGATGCGATGGAGCTACCCCCGTTAACAGCTTTTCTTTCATCGAATCCCCCTTTCTGCAGAAGAGATCCCGGCCATCAGCAGGCCGATTCGCTCCACATCGACCTCATCCGCAGCAAATTCGCCTACGATCTGGCCCCCATAGATGACAAGAATGCGATCCGATAGCTCGATGAGCTCATCCAGATCCTCAGAGATCAGCAGCACACCGCTGCCCTTGTCCTTAAGCTCCATCAGCATATGATGCACCGATTGCGAAGCCCCGATATCCAATCCTTGCGTAGGATGCACCGCAATCATCAGTCTCGGATTCTGCGATATTTCTCTTGCGAACACCAGCTTCTGCTGGTTGCCGCCGGACAGCTGCTGAACTGGCGCCAACGGCCCGGGTGTCGACACTTGAAATTGGGCGATCATTTCTTCCGTCCATTGTTTGTTACTGCGGGTGCGCATCGCTCCCCAACGGCTCCTTTCCGTTGTCCGATACGACTTTAACAACAGATTCTCGACACTGCCAAGGCTGCCGGCCAGCGCTGTTTTCAACCGGTGCTCAGGCACATGGGCAATGCCGAGATCAATGCGCTTGCGGATGGAGGCTTCCTGCAGGCTTTGCCCTAAATAGTCAATCGAACCCCCTTGCTGCGGCCTGAGTCCCGTCAGCACCTCAGCAAGCTCCTTTTGCCCATTGCCGGCTACACCGGCGATACCGACGATTTCCCCGGCGCATATCTTGAAATTCACCTGATGTAACGCCAGTTGACCATGATCCCCTCTTGCACTCATCCGCTCCACCGTCAAAATCGGTTCCCCGGCTTCCTGCCGGGCCGCCCTCATCGGAGTACTCATTTCTTTATCCACCATAAGTCCTGCCAGTTCATGCACATTCGTATCAGTGATGGCCATCGTTCGAATCATTTTCCCTTTACGCATAACGGAAATCCGGTCCGCCGATGCCATGACCTCTTTCAATTTGTGCGTGGACACGACAATCGTTGCTCCCTGCTCCTTCATTCGCTTCAAGGTAGCATAGAGCTGCTCGGCTTCCGCCGGAGTCAGCACGGACGTCGGTTCATCCAAAAGCACGATATCCGCACCACGGTACAGTGTCTTCAAGATTTCCAGCCGCTGCTGCTCGCCAACGGACATTTGCCACACTTGGCGTTCCAGCACTACCTCCAGGCCGTATGTCGCCGCGATAGCTTCGATCTGCTCCCGCTTCGCTTTCATCCAGGCCCTACCCTGCCAAAGCCTCGTCTTTTCGGCCAAAATGAGATTTTCCAAAGCGCTCATCGTTGGCACCAGGCGAAATTGCTGGTACACAACCCCAATCCCCAGCGCCATGGAAGTCTTGGGAGACCCCAGCCTTTCCAGCTGTCCGCGAATCCGGATTTCTCCGCTGTCCGCGCGGTACAGCCCTGACAAAATACTCATCACCGTACTCTTCCCCGCTCCGTTCTCGCCAAGGAGGGCGTGTATTTCCCCTGATCTCGCACTAAAATCCACATGATCGTTGGCGAGCACCGACCCAAATCTTTTGACGATTTGCTTCATCTCTACCGTAGGGTTCGACACCGCACCATCCCCTCCATTCTATTGACCCCGCGTTGGCGCCCCGGCAGCTGTACTGTTTTGGTACAACGCGGGTTGCGAATCGGTTGTTATCACTCAACATACAAGGATGTGATTAATATGTAAATTATTCTCACATCCATTTTGTAGTAAAATATAGTTTCTCGCTTAATTATTGTGCTCATTGCACGAAAGCATCTTTTAGTGTGGATAATCATTACATCCAACTGACAAAAAATAAAGAATCCGCAGCATCAAGACTGCAGATTCCCGTTTGTAACAACAACATATCCAAAGCTCATCTCAAAGGCATGGCCCGCAAGGCCGCAGCTACCTTCGCCACCCGCTCACCTAATCGGGAGACCATGATTAATTCCCTTTCATCCGGCGTTCTCGAGCTATCCGGCCCGGCAAGCGTTGAGGCCCCATACGGAGAGCAGCCAATAGCATCCGCCGTCAAATATTCAGGGTTCTCCGTGTAGGGCAACCCGACATAGATCATTCCGAAATGCAGCAGCGGAACAATGGAGGTCAACAGTGTAGCCTCATGCCCCGTATGGATCGAGCCTGTACTCGTGAATACACCGCACGGCTTTCCTTCCAGTTCACCTTGCGAGCACAGCTCGCCTGCAAATTCGAGAAACAGCTTCACTTGGGACGGCATCATACCGTAATACGTCGGAAATCCCCAGACAATCCCGTCCGCCCATCGCAAATCATCATTCGTGGCTACAGGGATATCGCTTTGCTGCTCCAACGCCGTTTCATATTTCTGAAAGCGTGCCGCCACATTAAATTTCCCGGAAAGCTTGAGTGCAACATCCGGCAGCTTGCGATCGAGCAAAGCTACGCGATTCGATGGAGATTCCATCTCTGGAATACGGACGACCCGTGCCTCGCAGCCCTTCAGCCGTTCAGCGCCGCTCACTGCGCCCTGAGCCATTCGGTATACGTGCCCGAATGCACTGTAATAAATGATAAGCACTTTCGTCATTCACTCTGACCTCCCGGTTTATACCCTGCTGTGCCCTGTATCGCTTACCTTCGACGGAAGGGGGAAAGGCGACGGCTGCGGACGGACGGCTTATGCGAATTACGCTTTGCCACCACCCCGCCTGCCTGTCCCCAATTCCCCATTGTTCAAGGTCAGGTTATTTTTTGGGCAGAAACTCGGTTGTAAACACTTTGGAAACATCCTCTTCCGTTTTCAATACGCCAATCTCGGACAACTGCTTCATCAGCGTGCTCCAGCGCTCCTTCGTCATTGTACCGACGCCGCTTTTGACCGCATCGCCGCCGTATACTAGCTCCGCTTGCTTTTCAGCCCCGAATTTCATCGCGTCCAAAGTCATATCCGGATTGCTTTCTTTAATTTTGGGATTGACTTCATCCGCATGATCCTTGTAATACTCCCAACCCTTTATAGAAGCTTCAACAAATGCCTTGACTTGATCCGGATGCTCCTTAATCATCTTCTCCGTCGTAAACAGAACGTTAGCGTACGGATTGTAGCCGGAGTCCGCGTTCAGCAGCATTTCCGTATCATATCCCTGCTGTTTCAGCGAGTAAGGCTCCGCCGTAATGTAGCCTTGGGTCACCGCTGTCGGGTCGTTAATAAAGTTGACCAGTTGACCGGTATATTTCATATCCTGAACTTTGTCCAGGTTGTATTTCTTCTTAATAAATTCCCAATATCCCGCCGCCGATGCCACATACACTTTCCGGCCGTTCAAATCAGCGAAATCTTTAATCTGCTGTCCTTTATGGAAAATCAGCCCTTGGGGATTTTTCTGAAATGCCGCAGCAACAGCCACGAGTGGAATGCCTTGCTGGCGCGCAATAATCAGATCATCTCCCTGAATCATGCCGAATTGCGCTTTGCCGGATGCTACGATTTGCGCAGCCGATACTTGAGGTCCCCCGGGCATAATGGTCATATCGAAGCCGGCATCCTTATAATAACCTTTCATCAATGCGGCATATTGCCCGCCATGCTCCGGTTCCGCGAACCAGTTCGTCACCTGGGTTACGGCAACCGTCTTTTTCTCCTCTGGTACTTTAGACTTTTCAGCATTGGCGGCAGGTGCGGCAGCTGCCGGGGCACTCGGCGAAGCGGAAGCATCCTTCACCGGCTCTTTGGCGCCACAGGCCACAAGACCCGACGCCAATGCAGCAGCACACAACGATAATACAAACGAACGACTCCAAAGAGCAGTTTTCAAGGCAACAGTCGATTTCTTCTTCATACAACGACCTCCATTAGTTTGTTTGTTGTATTTCAGCACCCGCTAGCAACTATCCGCAGCATATTTCTATTTTTTAGGCAAAAAGTCCGTTGTAAACAATGTTTTAACATCCGGCTTTTTATCAAGCATTCCGATTTGCACCAGCTGATCACTCAACTGACTCCACCGCTCCTCCGTCATATACCCGACACCTTTCGTCACTGCATCGCCGCCAAAAATAAAGTCGCGCTGCATCTGCTCTCCGAAATTTAATTCCTCGATCGACAGCTTCGGATTTTTCTCCAGAATGTAAGCATTCAGCTCACTAACATGGTCTTTATAATAATACCAGCCCTTTACAGTGCCTCCGATAAAAGCTTTCACCGCATCCGGGTGCTCCTTCAAATATTTCTCCGTTGTATAAATGACTGCCCCGTAAGGCTTATAACCGGCATCCGCAACCAGCAGAGTATTCACTTCAACCCCCTGCTGCTTCAGCGCAAAAGGTTCGCCCGAGACAAAACCTTGACTGACCGATTTCTTATCATTAATAAAGTTTACATGCTGTCCCGTATACGCCACTTCTTTCGCTTGATCCAGCTTGAACTGCTTTTTCAAAAATTCCCAATAAGGCTGCCCCTGCTGTATGAAAACCTGCCGGCCGTTTACGTCGGCAAAGGTCTTGATCGGTTCATCCTTATGGAACATCAGCATTTGCGGACTGATTTGGAAGGTTGTAGCCAATGCAACAATCGGAATCCCCTGTTTACGTGCAAGGATGAGCTGATCCGCATGAGCAATGCCAAATTCGGCTTTACCGGATGCAACGATTTGTATCGAAGAAACTTGTGGACCGCCCTGCTCGATCGTCACATCCAATCCGGCATCCTTGTAATAATTCAACTTCTCCGCCGCATACAATCCGCCGTGCTCATGCTTGGCGAACCAGTTGAGCACGACCTTCACAGCCTCCGGCTTCTTCGATTCCGTAGGCTTGGCTGAAGCTGAATTGGTGGTTTCTGCAGGCTTAGTTGGAGTCTCGGTTGAACTCGTTTTTGCCGCTCCTCCGCAAGCAGTCACGAGACACATAGCCATCAGCAGTGCGGTGGTCCCCAAGCCCTTCCAGCCTGTAAGCCCGACTCCCTTCCTCTTTGTCACAAACAAGCTCGATTTCCCCTTATTTTTCCCTAGCATCCGATCGCCCTCCCCTTCTATCTACGCGTTTTCTTTATCCAGCAAGCTTCTTTTCTGTATCGCCCGTTCTACAGAGCGATATATCCCCCCGTACCCGGTACAGCGGCACAAGTTGCCCGACAGCCCTTCCTCGATCTGCTCTCTGCTTGGATTCGGGTATTCTTCCAGCAAGCCCATCACCGACATAATCATGCCTGGCGTACAGTAGCCGCATTGAAAGCCTCCCTCTTCCAGAAAGGCACATTGAATCGGATCCTTTTCTTCAGCCCCCACTCCCTCGATGGTAACAATGCGCTTGCCGGAGCATTGATAAGCCATGGTTAGGCAAGCATTGTACGGCTTCCCGTTAATGTGCACCATGCAGGAGCCGCAGCGTCCCATTTCACATGAGATTTTGGTCCCCGTTAACTGCAGATCCTCTCGCAAAATATCGATCAGACGGCGCGCCGGAGCAACTGTTAATTTTTCCTCCTTCCCATTAATTTGACAGCGGAGAACAAAAGCCGGAGCATGCATCGTCATAAGCTGCCCTCTCCCTTCGTCCAATCCACAACCTCGATCAATTGCGAGGAATCGATCGGTAAACGGGTTATCCACTTGCCTACAGCATGATGAATCGCCGAACAAATGGCAGGGGCCGGTCCGATGGTCCCGATTTCCCCTACGCCGCGCGGCCCGTAAATATCTTCCAAAGGCAGCTCGTCGATGGCCTCTACTTGGATATGGGCGGGTACGTCACGAATCGTAGGGATCAGATACGTATCCAAATTTTTGGTGAGATAATGACCTTCTTGCATGACGGCATCCTCTGACAATGTAAAGCCTAACGCCATGGAATTCCCACCCTCGATTTGCCCAATATAGCCCATCGGATTGACCACCGGTCCGGCCGCCACCACATGATGTTGATCTATAACCCTTACTTTCCCGGTCAACGTATTCACCTCGACCTCCACCGCTACAGCCGAATAGGTGTAAAGATAATGACCGCCCGTCACGGCATCCGGGGTAATCGGAAAATGAAACTGGGTTTGGGCCATCATCCCATGCGTCCCCTGTTCTGCAATTTGCAAATAGGTCAGCACCGGCTCATCAGATCCATTCTGATGTTCAAGCTGCGATTTCTGCCAGACACCCCCCGGCCCGGTGCAAAGCTGCTCTGGCGGGATACCCGTCAGCTCCGAAGCTCTTGCAAGCAGTTTCCCAAGGAAAACCGGCACCAATCGGTTAAGCGAATGCCACAGCATACTGGTCACCCGGGAAGCAGTGCTTGAACCACTGGAAGGAACCAGATCCGTGTCTCCGATGACCAGTCTCAGATCCCCTGCCTCGCAATGAAAATGCTCCAATAGCATAATTTCCAATGTCGCCAGCACACCCTGACCGAATTCCTCATACCCGAATGCCGCTTCGATTTTCCCTTCACGGTTAAGCAGCAGTCTGCCTCCGGCAGGATCGGGAATGCCGAAGCCAAGACCCGAGCCATGCATGACCAATGCCGCGCCGATACCGCGCCGAAGCCAAGGCTCACCTGTATTCGAGGAAAGCGCGCTGCGTCTCTCCCAAATCGGCGAACGTTCTAAAGCCTCCCATACCTGTACCGCACCGTCCGTAGGAACAATGCGTTGACCCATCGGACCGGCATCGCAGGCACCACGAACGTTGATCCTGCGAAGCCGCCAGGGGTCCATTCCAGCCGCTTCAGCCAGCCGGTCCAGCTGGCCCTCAAGCGCATAAATCGCCTGATTGCCGCCAAAGCCGCGAAATTCCCCCGACACTCCGTTATTGGTATACACCGACACACCTTCTACATCGGTATGCACAATGAGGTATGGTCCCAACACATGCTCGGCACAAAAGTTGAGTACCGCAGGACCGAGTGTTGCATAAGCCCCGGTATCCGCCACAATCCGTACCTGGTGCGCGATCAGCTTGCCTTGATCGTCGATGCCGGTGCGCATCGTAATTTTCATCGGATGCCGCTTTAATCCCGCCCGGACCGATTCCCATCGGGATTGGTGCATTTTGACCGGCTTCCCGGTTTTCAACGCAAGCAGGGCTCCGTAAGGCTGAACATTCAATTCATCCTTCCCTCCGAAGGAGCCGCCGATCGGACTCGAGACGACGCGTATTTGCGAGTCCGGCACTGCCAGAATGCGCCCCAGCTGCATCCTGTCTTTGAAGCCGTGCTGTGTCGGCGCGTAAACCGTTAACCGCCCCTCTTCTTCCGGTACGAACAACCCGCCCTCCGTTTCCATGTAGGCATGCATTTGTCTTGGCGTGTAGTAGGTTTCCTCAACAACATGGGCACACCTTGCAAATCCTTCCTTCACATCGCCTCGTTTGTATGCTGAACGGTGAAGCACATTGCCTCCCGGATGAAGCCTTGGAGCATTCGGCAGCAGCGCCGCTTCCGGATCATCCACGACCTGCAGCGGCTCGTAATCCACTTCAATGAGCGTAAGCGCCAGCTCCGCAAGCTCCTCTGTCTCCGCAGCCACCGCTGCAACCGCATCTCCAACATAGCGGACATGATCCTCACAGAGCACAGGCTGATCCGGGATGGCGATCCCGAACCGATTCATACCCGGCACATCCAAGTGCGTAATCACCGCCCGTACTCCAGGCAGCCGCTCGGCACGTTCCGTACGAATCGCCAAGATCCACGCGTGCGGATGCGGACTGCGGAGTACTTTGCCGTACAGCATGCCTTCCATTTGCATATCGGTCAAATATTTCAGGGCTCCCGTCACTTTATCCGGCCCGTCCGGACGCAGATGCCAGCGTGCGCCGCTCGATTGTTTCGTAAGCAGCATAAGCTTCCCTCCGTTTCACCGTTTATTCAGCTGGAAGATGATTTCAACAGCTTCCAAAGCTCAGCGACCAGCACATTGGCTGCAGCCAGCTTTCGATAGTCCGAAGAAGCGAAAGCATCGTGTGCGGCCGGCCACTGTGCCTGTATGGAGCTATGAATTTGCCCAAGCAGCTTGCCGCTGAGCGGTTTATCCAGCAGCAGCTGCTCCGCTTCCGTTAACCGGATGACAGGACTTGCTCCTCCGCCAACAGCAAGCCGGATATACTTGAGAGATCCGTTCTTTCGTGGAACATCGCTCATTGCAAGAGCAACGGTAACAACAGAGGCTGTAAAGGCCTCTCGACGCCCTACCTTTACGAATTTCTGAAGCCCCTTCTCTCCATCCAATCCCCATTCCGTTGTATTCAGCATCAGATGACTTAATATTTTTCGTTCCGGCGCCGGATCCTTCTTTTTTTGTTCCAACCAATCGTTCAGGAGCTGCTCTGTCCAGCCGCTCCCCTGATACCAGACAAGAGTCGCATCATTCACAAGCAGCGCAGGGATCGAATCGCCTACCTGTGATAATACATTTCCACCCAGTGTCCCCTGCCTTCTTACCGATGGGGCTGCGATCCTTTTGCATGCCTCCGTCAATGCCGGTGCTTGCCGCTCGATTAAAGCATGCTGCGCACCGTCAGACAATGTCGTCAAGGCCCCGATATGAAGCTCGCTCGCTCCCGCGGTGTAAAGCGCATAAACCCCGCGCATCGAAGCAATGCCTTCAAGACTGATCAAATGACGCGGCATCGGAACCAAGCCGGACTCCCATTGTGTTCGGAGCAGCGTACCTCCCGCTGCGAACCGCCCATCATCACCCAATGCTTGCTTGGCCTCCCACGCTTGCTCCAAATCCGCCGGCTGCCACACCTGAGGAACCGAAGGAAGCTCATATGGATTCGTAGCCATCATTTGTCCCCCCTCCCCTGTGGATGGTTGCCGTGATGCAAGGAATACCGGGCACTAAATCAACACAGGGATAATGGAATGTGATTTCACATCGACCAATCCTTTATCCGTCATCCCCAATTCAGGTACAGTTGGCAAGGAAATGAAAGATAACGTCATAAACGGGGCCGGAAGACGGCACCCCATCGCCCGAACCGCGTCATTCAGATGCTCCATCCGCCCGATCACCTCTTCCGCTCCAAGATCAGTGACCAATCCGCCGATGGGCAGCGGCAGTACGGCCTGAATAACCCCCGAGCTTACAGCCACCAGTCCGCCTTGATGCATTTCAATGGTGCGAACCGCAAGCTCCATATCTTTATCGTTCGTTCCAACCACCACAATGTTATGATGATCATGTGCCACACTGCATGCCAACGCACCATCCTGGATACCGAAGCCTTTGACGAAGGCCACTCCGACGTCTCCCGTCCGGCCGAACCTTTCGACAACCGCCAATTTCAAAATATCCCTGGCTGCGTCAGCGCGTATCTCTCCGTTCGCAGGCTGCAGCGTCTCGACAGAACCAAAATTTACAATCTGGTTCGGATACAGATGTATGACCCTTACTTTGACTGCAGCCGTTTCGCCCGATAACACCTTGAATTGCTCCGCTGAGAAATCAGCTCCAAGCCGTACCGTCTGCCGAAGCCGCTCCGGATACACCGGTCGGGCAACAGGTGCAATCAGCTTGCCTTGCTGTGCAGCAATCGTTCCACGGTAAAATACAACCTCAGGCCGAATCCGCTCCAGCTCTTCAACCAAAATCAAATCTGCCCACTTCCCCGGTGTAATCGAGCCGATTAAATGGTCTAAGCGGAAATGCTTTGCTGTATTCAAGGTTGCCATTTTGATCGCCTTCATCGGCGGAACTCCAAGCTGTACAGCCCTGTTGACCATATAATTCAAATGCCCTTCTCTATGAATGTCATACACGTGCTTGCCGTTTGTGCAAAACATGATCCCGTCGTAAGGCAAGCGCTCCCTCAATAGACCCGTAATTAACGCATCCAGACTCCGTTCTGCGCTGCTCTCCCGTATGAGAACCCCCATTCCGAGACGCAGCCGCATCAGCAGCTCGTCATACTCTACGCATTCATGATCATCTGCCAGACCGGCGCAGGCGCAGACATTCAACTCATCCCACTTCAGCCCAGCCGCTTTTCCATTCACAATTTTACCCAGGCTTTGGGCCATCAGCACCTCATTCAGATGCGTCTCACTCAAATCAAGCGCTTCTGAGGATAAAACCTCCCCCATGCGGACCGAGTAAGACTGTGCCAGCTTACGGACAACTTCCTTCTCCGCCCTCTCATGACCGGCAGCCTCCGGCCAAAAGGTCTTCAGCTCTTCGGGCGGTACTTGCCGCCATAAATTATAGTGCAGCGTCTCGTTTGGGACACTTTGCAGCAAAGCGTCCATACCGGACAGCCCGGTCACGGTATCCATTTCCAGCCCGTGGGCCAATAGCGTCGTCGTCCCCTGCGGCACGATGACCTCAGATAGCGTCTCTGGCGTCAATAATGTCGGTTCTATCGATACATGCGCATCAATGAACCCCGGCAGCACAAATCGGCCTTCACAATCATACTGCCCGATTGCCAATAAACTGTGCTCGTGTCGGATTGCTGCAATACGCCCATTCTTTATATAAAGACAGCCCTCCATGATTTCTTCCGTGTGAAGCATAACGAGTCTCGCATTCAAAAGCACCAGGTCAGCGGGCTTAAGCCCTTTTGCAACCTGTAATTCTTCTATCATTTGTTCAATGCTTCGCATGAGATCACCTCGCAAGCTTCCATACGTTCTTAAGAACTTAACTAAACTATATGCCTGCGTTATATAAGCGTCAATAAACATAACATGAGATTTGTGCAGTATTCTCAAAGAGCAGAACATTCCTTGTGCTTAATGCACTTCAAGCAGCAAATTACCTAATTTTATGACCGTAAACCTGACACAGTCTTAAGAATTTGTTTGATCTCTTCCCAATCCTCCGGTGTGTCTACGTCAAAAAAACGGGCTTGTTCCGGCTCCTCCACAATCACGCCGGAGTACTCCGACCCTACAAGCAGCCGCCTTGCGCCTAGATCCCCCTCCAGCTCCTGAAGCGCATCGAACATATCGTGACCGAACAATAAAGGCGGCTTCGGCTTCCCCCGGTCCCCGGATGCCACATAGGAAGGCCTCACCTCGGCATGCCGGTAGGTAAAAATAAGCCGCTCAATCATTTCCGAATTCACTAGCGGCTGGTCGGCTAAAACAATAACGACGGCTTCCGGTTTGAACCGTAAAGCCGCCGCTATGCCGCATCGGATGGAATACGCCATCCCTCGCTCCGCTTCAGGGCACACAACCCGAAACGCATTTTTATTGAAGCACCCTGCACCGTTTCCATCAGAAGGACATTCCTCTCCTTCCAGCAGAGAGACATCACCGCCCAACCAGTTGCAGCACTCACCCGGCTTGGTTACCGCAATCACAGGACACAAGGAAGTGTTTCTCAACTGCCTCCATGCAAACTCACCTAGACCGACTTCTTTCCGGGCCCATGCCGGGCTTCCCTTCACTGCCGACACCTCTATTTCCACCGTTAGCCCCAGCTTAGCGGACCCCATACGACGGCTTTGTCCTGCGGCCAAATAAATACCGGCTATGACGGTCATTGCCGTACACCCCCTTTAGGATACTGTCGGTCTGCCGAACGGCGGCATGTCTTCGGATTTGAATTAATTCCGCAACGATACTAACGGCTATTTCCTCTGCACCCTGCGCCCCAATGTCAAGCCCGACTGGCGCATGGAGCCAAACCGGAGGCTGTCGTCCATTCAGCAGCTGTGCTGTTCTTGATACCGACCCCAGAATGCCCAAATAAGCCAGAGGTATATCCCAGGCAAGATCCAAAAACTGTTTATCTCTTTGCAGCTGATGGCTCATGATAATGACATAATCGTTCGCGCCGAGGGCAAGCCGAGACACAAGCTCCTCGGGAAAGCCGATGATTCGCGTCACCCGATCTGCATAATCATCAGTTGAACAGACTGCATGCCGCCAATCCGCTACCGTCACGCTAAATCCCGCCCGAAGCGCCCCGTTGGCCACAGGAACCGCATCGGTTCCCGCACCAAAGATAACAAGACGCGGCTTAGCTTCGTACCTGCAGCTCCATAATCTCAGGCCGGCGGCTGGTGTAATGGCGCATGCCCACTCTTCGGCAGAGATGCTGTTGCCATTCGCCCGCCACGAGCCCACAACTTTATCCGTTTGCGCCAATAGCAGCCGATAGGCAGCTACTGCGTCATGAAGCTCCTCTGTCATAACCCTTTCGATGCGAATCCCTAGCCCTGCGTCCAGGCACCTTTTCAACTCCAGCAAGCATGCTTTTAAAGGTCCCTTCACTGGCTCAAGCAATATGCGTAGCAGACCGCCGCATCCGACGGCCTCCCCCCAGGACAAATCCTCCGTCGGACGCATATCGTAATCTACTATTTTCGCACATCCAGCTTCAAGCAGCTGAAGCGCATGCTCTGCCAAGTCGGCTTCCAGGCATCCGGGGCTAAGATGGCCAAGCGAGGTACCGTCATCCCATAGGACCATGGAAACGCCTTGCTTCCGGTAAGCATGGCCCTCCACCTCCACAATGGTAGCCAGCACGGCTGCCCGTTGCTTTTTCACGATGGCCGTTACAATGTCATGCAGCTCCATAGGCCTGCCTCCTCTTGCTGTACTTATCCCATTTGCCGAAACAAGAATACAAGCTTCAGACGGAGCAGATCGTTGACTTTCTTGAAATCGACCTGCAGCATTTCACTGATTTTCTCCAGACGATATGTGGCCGTGTTCCGATGTATAAAGAGCAGCTTCGCCGTCTCATTCACCTGCCCATCGTTCTCTATGAACGTCTCCAGCGTACGCAGCATTTCCTGAGCGTATTCCGGGTCCTTCTCCAACAAAGGCCGCAGCACTTGATCACTGTAAGCCTTCATCCCTGCTGGGGGAACATGCTGGAACAAATAAGCAAATTCGATCGTTTCAAATTTAAGCACCAGCGAATGAATTTCCAGCCGCTCCGCCATTTGCTTCGTTTCGACGCATTCTCGGTAAGCCTCAGCGAGCAGCTGCGGCTTCATTTTCTTCGTGCTGAGGAACAATCTCGGTCCTGCTTCAACCCCGTTACCGGCCATGGAAGAAATGCATTTTTCCAATATCACCTCAAGCTTATGGCCGTTCTGGAACGAATCCGAAGGAAACAGAGAGAAAATCCCCTCTTCCACATAAAAATGGATGACCGGCAGCTCCTTCAAAACCGGATGATACTGGAGCTCTTCCCGAATCTCACGCAGCATTTTCTCGCGACGCCTTGCCTCTGCCAATGGCGAAACCGTAGTCAGTACACATTGATAAGATCCGTTGAATAACTGAATGCCCAGTCCCTCCGCATAATCCGTCAGCGTCTCGATAGGTACGCTGCTGCGCAAATAACGAAGAAACAAGGAGCCTAGATCATTTTGCAGCGAATGCTCCAAATAATCCTTATAAATAAACCCCATATGATAGGAAATGATTTCAGCAGCCTGATGGAAGAGCCCCTCCTCCACCTTCATTAACGCTGCGTCCGTCGGATGAAAAATGGCATAGCCGATACATTCTTCCTTTTGAAATAACGGAATCCGGAAAAAGCGTCCTTCCTCTGTATACACCCACTGATAATGATCCTTCCAGGGCCAATTCCTTAACAAAAGCGGCTCCTCGAGCGGCGTCGAATTGAAAACAATATGTCCGCGGGACCCGATAACGGCCATAGGATAACCGATAATCCCGGCAACTGTATGGAAAAAGCTGTTGACTTGATCAGGCTTCAAAGCAAATTGCATCAGCTTTTTTTGCTTATCCAGCACAGTATGAAGCACCTTGGTGCTGCGCTGCAGCTCCGCTTGAAACAACCCGTTCATTTGATCGGAGAAAGTGAACTGATAGGGAAGCTCAATCAGCGGAAACTTCAGCCGGTTCGCTTCTTCTACAATCGGCTCGGGAATGCGGGTCCAAAACCGACCCAGCTTAATTCCTAATCCGGCACTTCCCCGTTTATCCAGCGTCCGAAGCAGTTGAATGGCTCCCTCCGGGTTATCCTTCATGAGATAAGCGGTTGTGAACAGCATCTCGCCGTCTTTGATCCAATCGGTAATATCAGGCGCATCCATGACGTTCACGGATTTGACGATCCGGGACGTGCCTGTATTCCCCGCAATCAATTTCCCCTCCGATAACGGATAAATCGATAACGCTTGCTCCACGGTTATATGCATGATCGTCATCCTCCCTGTTGAATCCATCCGAACGATATGAATTTATTATATGCCTTCTTCCAAGCGTAAGACAATACTCAATGTCATATTTACTAACATTAATAATGGAAAAATTCATAATTTTGTGCTTTTTCCTTCTTTTATGCTTTAAATTATGTTATTTTTCCTAACATTAAAAAGAGCCCTTTCCCCGATTGTTTGGGTAAGAGCCATTTGAAGGATTTTGTATTTCGGTATGCGGCCAAGGCTTAATTACATTCCCGTCATGCGATCCTTCAGCTGTTGAAGGATGACAAAGGCCGACACTCCCATCGGCTTGACGAATGCGTTCCACATCAACACGAAAGTAATGGTGATGCAGATGCTTTCCACCAGAAACCCGCTGAATTTCCCTGTGCTCATGAGCGGGATTTTCCATTTCCATGAAAAAGGCGGGAACGGCTGTATCCCCTGCTTGGTCAACACATCGCACAATAAATGCAGCGTATAAGATAAACCGCCCGCAAGCCACAGCGGCACAGATAGCATCAGGGAGGCAAAATACAACAACCCTCCCCAAATGGCAGCGCCATAAATCGTATGCGTCAAGCCACGATGCGGCAGCACGGCGCATACCATCAACAGCGCCCCGATGGTAGCCCACCAGGGGCCTGCCTCGAATGTGACCGCTGCATACAGCAGTACACCCCCCAGCAGGATCATCAGCAGCTGCCTGAACAGCCTATGGTTTACGAGACACGCTGCAATCATCAGCCCGCCGGCCATGTAGCTGTATGGTGGATAGAAAGCGGTCAGCCTGGCATACACGATAAGTCCAAGCCCGAGCAGGGCCAGCAAGATTTTTACAATATGGATCAGCTTCTTGGGAAGCGTCTTCTGGAGTAGCAGACTGTTCGGCTCATCGATATCCGGGAGCAAGGAGCCGATAACAGCTGCTGCTGCTGCCGGAAGCGTCACTGGCTGCCCCCACAAGGAAAGGACAGATAAAGTGATACCGGTGCTGACGATTAAATGAGTTCTTCCTGTCATAAGATATGGACTTCCTCCCAATGCTTGGCGCGTTCGCTAAGAACACGGGTATACCCCACTATCATACCACAGGATTCACAATCATGCGAATGTACGTTCTATATCTCATCATGAAGGAACAGGTTTACGAGTGAACAACGGCTTCACGTCCTTCACGACGGCTTGCATTTGTCCGGAAAATGAAAAAAAGGCAGCATCGCAGCTGCCTCAACTTTGCTAAACCTTTTTGTCCAATATGGAAAATACAATCGTCTGTCCGTCATTTTCCACATGAATTTCGACCGAATACGCCCCAACCTGCACAGTCGTATCCTCTACCTTTTGGCCAATGATTACCTGGTTGTATACCTTCATAAACTGTTCATCGAATGCCATGGCGTCATAGGCGAACAAATAATTGGTAAACGTTTTGATGGCTTCAAGGTTTCTTGCAAGCATCCCTTCCTGTACTTTTACCGTAACCCCATACGTCCGGTATTGAGGCTCCAGCCACAAGGCGGCTTCCTCTCCATGTACATCCGTGACCGTCGTTTTGCTTAAATCCTTACTCTTTGCTTCCGCATCTTTATACAGGCGAAGCGTCGTTTCTTCCAGATCATAATTCGTCCCTCTGCGTTTGGCCGCTTCCTGGAGCACATCGTAAGCCTGCAGCATTTTGGCATCAGGGAAAATGAGCTTTTTGTACCCGCCGTCCTGGGTCGGTACGATTTTTTCCAACCCCAGCTGGGCCGAGCCAGTAGTCTGAATCCGCTTATCCTTATGTATGATTCTTTCCAGAATAGCCAGCGACTCCGCCCGTGTCACATCGCGCCCGACACCGAAGTAACCGTTCGGATAGCCTTCCATGATCCCCTTTGTGAATGCCTCAGCTATAAATTTCTGCTCCCGCGGTTTCGCACTCTGTAAATCCCCGATAGAAACAGCCGTCTTTTGGCTGTACTCCTCATCCTCAAGGTATTCCGTTTCTTTGGCCGTGTAATAAATAATTTCAGCTACCTGCTCACGCTTCAGCTTGGCCTTAAAGTCAGGAAACTGACTTTTGTTAATGAATTGCAGGTCACTGGCAATATCGATAAAAGGCTTCGCCCAATAGCCGGTCGTACTGGGCTTAAAGTTGAAGGAGCGGTAATCCTGCTGCAAAATACTTTGGTTCAGCGCGCTTAAAGATTGCACGAAGTCGTTCGTCCACTTCCGCTCTCCGTTCGGGTACTGCTGAGAATAAGATAACAGCAGCATTTTGACAAATTGATCCGCAGTTACCGGCTCATTCGGACGAAACGTACCATCCGGAAATCCGTCCAAAATTCCTTCATCCACTAATCGGGAAATTGTTTTCTCCGCCCAGTGGCCCGAGATATCGCTAAACCGAGCCGAATCGACGGGAATAGCAGATGCGGTGCCGGATAAACCTATCCATAAAGCCAAACTCAAAGAAATCCATTGTACGACTTTCATTCGTCAAACCCTCTCTTTTTTGTTGAATGTCGATTTTTGTTCTAAATTGAACTAATATGTAGGAAGACCTTCTATAGAATAAAGGCAATGAGCAAAAATTGGTAGTGAACTGCAATCCTAAAATAATGGCGTTCTTCAAGTAGAGAACATTAGTTCGAAAGTCGTTTAGTCTGTGAAGAAAGTCACAAAATCGTATGCCTTTCGACCCCATTCTCAACGATGGGCTTCCGGCATCCGACTTTTTTCCTAAGGAACTGATGCCAATTTCTCTATTTGGGCTCATTCACAAAAGTTCCACATTCCCTTAACTTTCCTGTAACAAAGCTGGCTTAAGCTAAATGAATCCTTACTTATCATCTGGAGGTACCCTATTTATGAACACTTGGAGCATCACACTCGCCCTGCTGTTGGGCTTTCTATCCAATCCTTCCGCACCTGCGGCCGTGACAGAGCCGACTCCTGCCCCGACCCCGGCTTACGCCCAACCGGTCGAGCAGCTGCGTTTATCGTTTCCTGTCGTCAGTGACATTCACATTCAAGCCGATGACAAAAATTCACATAACAAGCTGAAAGCCGCACTTCAGGATCTTCAAGAATTACGTCCTCAAGCAGACGCTTTAATCATTAACGGAGACTTAACCGACGGCAAACCCTCCGATTACAAGAAGCTGACGGAATTATTAAATACGTCTCCGCACCCCAGCTTAATCTGGTCTTCGATCGGGAACCATGAGTTTTATAAAGCCTGGTACGATGCCAGAGGCAGGTGGAATCCGGACGGTTTCCCGAACGGTGAAACTGAGAGTGCCTCCATCCATCGCTTTCTCCAGTTTAACGGAGAATCGAGCGTATATTATGACAAGCAGTTGAACGGCTACCATTTTATCTTTCTCGGTTCCGAGCAATATCGCCAGTCCGATCCGAACAACAACGAAGATGCTTATTTGTCCGCCGAACAGCTAAACTGGTTGAAGCAAACCTTGCAGAAGGACGCGGGGAAACCGCAGCCCGTCTTCATTTTCCTGCACCAGCCTCTGCCTGACACCGTGGCAGGGACATCCAATTTCATTAATAACCGTGCCATCGTTCAGCACCAGGAGCTCAAGAAGATTCTGTCTGAATACCCGCAGGCCATCTTTTTTACAGGCCATACGCACTGGGAGCTTAAATCGCCCAACACTTTAGCTAAGGGCGCTTTTACGATGGTCAACACTTCGTCCTTAGAGCAGCCGTGGACAAACGATGCGACCGGTGCAGGACAGCAAGCGAGTCCGTCCGCAAGCGAAGGCTTGGTCGTTGACGTATACAACAACAAGGTCGTCATAAGGGGAAGAGATTTCGAGGCCAAACAATGGGTACCGGAAGCCCAATTTACGGTCCCGGCCGCTGCCCCGCAGACCGCTCCATAATAAAATACATACATTAAGTGTGCCACTCAGGCTAGCTGTGAGGAAGAATCGGCGGCAAGAGCTTACTACTTCGCTTTGTCTTGCAGTATCAGGGGAACATCGCATCTGGCGGTGAATGATTTGTCAATTCAAGGTTTGATAATTATGAGGGTAAGAAGGGCTGCCGTGGGACGGGGCCATCACTGGAGAATAACGGAGCAAATAAGTAGGGACCGAGGAGCCGTCAAATGACAGCACTCAGTCCCCCATATTTGGATATGGCAAGCAGCAAATCGTCGTGTACCGGTAAAATAAACTGAGCGGCGCCCAGCGTAAAAATTCCGCTTCGGTTGTGCAGCGTAGCATTTTGGACATGAATGCGATAATGGCTCATACCGGAAGACATATTTATAATTTCATTGCCGGAGGCACGTTTATTTTGAAAAGTAATCCCTTTGCCTCCTAAAGGTTCAAATGGCATGATACTAATAATATGTTCAAGCTGAATATGATAATTGGCATGAGGCTTTTGGTATACCAATTCCTTGGTTGAGACGGTAATACCGAAGTCACTTTTCTTGTGGGAAATTTTGAGCTCTCCTTCAAGCGACTTTATTTTAATAAATTGATAATTCATGGTTGTTGCCTCCTTCTGCATCATCAAACTGCGGGATGGGAGCTTCATAAATCATGTCCCCTCAGCATACCACAAAATGTTCAGGGTGAGAAACCTCTTGAATTCGATCACCCCCGACAAAAAAAAGGAATCGCACCGCTTCAGCAGCACGATTCCTCCTCCTTAAATAAGCGATTCCACGCCATCAATAAATAATTCGGTTCCCGAAATATGATGGGAGGCATCCGAAGCAAGAAAGGCGATAAGATTGCCCACCTGCTCGGGTTGACCCGGTCCATGCTCCAATGGCTGGCCGCCCTCCGGATATTTCACCGGAATTTCTATCTTTTTGAGCTCCGGTGTTTTGTGCGTGCTCTCATTGATATGCGTTTGGATGGAGCCCGGACAAATCACATTCACTCTGATTTTATAACGCGCCAGCTCCAAAGCGGCCATTTTGGCAAAAGCCACTTGACCGGCCTTCGAGGTGCTGTAAGCCGACATTCCGAAATTGGAAAATACGCGACTTCCATTGATCGAGCTTGTGATAATAATACTCCCGCCCTCTTGCTTCATATGAGGGATCGCATATTTTACAGTAAGAAACGTCCCCTTCAAATTCGTTGATAGAGTGTGATCCCATTCCTCGGGACTCATGTCCTCAATCGGTGCCAACACTCCGTTAATGCCTGCATTGGCAAAGACGATATCAATTTTGCCCCAGCGCTCCATGACGCCTTTCATCGCTTGCTCGACCCGCTTCGGATCCGAGACATCGACATCAGCGATCATCGCTTCGCTCTGGAGTGATTCTATCTCCTGCTTCGCCTTCTCCGTACGCTCATCCTGTAAATCAAGCAAGGCTACTTTAACCCCCTGCTCTGCCAAGACAAGTGCCGCGGCTTTGCCGATACCGGATCCCGCCCCAGTCACAACGGCCACCCGATCCTTGAGCTCGGGGTAAGAGGCTTTGGGCTTGTTCATCAACTGTATACTCACGACTGCACCTCGATTCTTTGCTTCTTTATTTGGCTTCAATGGAAACCCGTGAAGGCCCACGATTATTTTGCCAATAAAACGAAGCAATTATGAGGTCTCGTCTTCACTTCAACTTTATGCTACAATACGGGAATTGACGTTTGAATACGACGCTTTGGGCGTAGGAGGTTCCGGATTTATATGCTTATTATTGGTATCGCAGGAGGAACGGGTTCAGGCAAAACGACCGTCGCCCGCTCCGTCATTGACCAGCTTGGCAGCAACCAAGTCACTTTCATTTCACAGGACAACTATTACCGGAGTCACGATCATCTGGATCTCAAACAAAGGGAATCCATCAATTACGATCATCCCTTGGCCTTCGACAATGAACTCTTGTTGGCCCATTTGAAGCAATTGAAAGAGCAGGAGCGTAAAGTACAGTCACCCACCTATGATTTCTCCACCCATTCCCGTTCGGATAGAACGCTGGAGCTTCTGCCTAACCCCATTGTAATCCTGGAGGGTCTGCATGTGCTCTCCGATGAGATGATCCGCGGCATCCTGGATATTAAAGTGTTCGTTGATACGGATCCGGATGTACGGATTTTACGCCGTGTGCTGAGAGATATTCAAGACCGGGGACGTACGATCGAGTCCGTATATGAGCAATATTTAAATACCGTGAAACCGATGCACGAAGCTTTTATTGAGCCTTCCAAAAAATATGCCGACATCATCATCCCCGAGGGTGGACATAATGAAGTCGGCATTCAGATGCTTACAATTTTGACGGAGAAATATTTGGACCAAGCTCGGCAGCTGCAGTCTGCTTATCCTCATCCCATCGGAGACTAACGCGAGGATCATTCTTCAGCTTTACATTGCATAGCTTCAGCTGATTCTCAGACAGCTCCAGCAGCCCCCATGCTTGCATGTCTTCAATTCCTTGCGACGCTAGAAAGCTGTTGAGCTGCTGTTCCGCCTCTTCCCGTCCTTCCCAGTACTTGGTTCCATAATAGGCCAGCTGGTAGTTGTTGACGAGCATGCAGGTATATATTTGATTCGTTATTTTATGCTTCAATACTAACGGCATCCGTAGGCTCCTCTCTTCACTTAAACCATCAACAGGCACGCCTTACAAGCTCTACTGAAGCGGCTAAGCCCTATTTCATAGAATGGTATTCAAACAGAAAAAGGCACGATCTCAAGCGAGAGGGTGCCTTTTTCCTGTACTTGGATCCTTACAGGTATCGGAACGGGAAATATTTATAGATAAGGACTTTCATGCTTCGCTTTTAGCATATTCCAACGGCGTTCTACTTCCGTCTCGAACATTTTGTACGATTCTTCATATTCCGGCTTCGTCATATGCTTTGTTTTGCCCATCGTTTTGAGCCAATCGGACAGAGGCACCTTCTTGTTCTTCTCTTCCGGATTGTACGTAATGTTCGTCACGCCATGCTCCACCTCATAGAGCGGGAAGAAGCAGGAGTCTACCGCGGCTCCAACGATATTGGAGCCTTGCTCATCCTCGGACAGCCAGTTCAACGGGCAGGCGATCAAAATTTTACCGTACACGAGACCTTCATTTTGTGCATACCACTGGGCTTTAGCCGCTTTACGGACCAAATCCTGCGGGAACGCTTCGGAGCCCGTGAATACATAAGGAATATGCGTCGCTGCCATGATTTGAGCCGTATCCTTATGGTGGAACACCTTACCGCCCTGCTTGGAGCCTACGTTAGAAGTCGAGGTACGGTGACCCATAGGCGTCGAATAGGACAGTTGGGCACCCGTATTCATGTAGCCCTCGTTATCATACTCCAGAATAATCATTTTATGATTCCGGAGCGCCGCACCGATAGCCGGCCCCATACCGATGTCCATACCGCCATCGCCGGTAATCATCACGAACGTGAAGTCATCCTTTAAGTTCAGCTCATCCAGCTCGCCTCTGCGTTTGCGCTCCCAGAACATTTCGACCACCCCGGAAAGCGTAGCCGCACCGTTCTGGAACAGGTTATGAATGTAGGTCGCTTTATGCGCGGAGTACGGATAACCTGTCGTGACTACCATCGCACAGCCGGTGTGGAACAGAGCAACAATGTCGCCTTCAATTCCTTTAAAGAACAGCTCCAGACCGGAGAAAATGCCACAGCCCGGACAAGCGCCGTGTCCCGGTGCAATCCGCTTCGGTTTTTTCGTCAAAGCGCGCAGCGGCGGAATTCTTACATTCAGCTTCCCTGTCTCCTCGTCCGGAGTAACAGTGATGAGCCCGGTTTTCAAATCCTCATATTTCATCGGATTCAATACGCGTTTCGGCGCCTTTGCCGGATCTCCCGCCGTATGACCGTAATAGTCGAAAGGAACCTCGACTTTCCCTTTTTCCACCGCATCGATTGCGAATTGGAACAGGTTATGGCCATCCTCGGCATAAAAATCTTTACCGCCTAAGCCGTAAATCCGGCTGATCACCATCGTGCTGCTGTTGCCATGGGTAAAGAGCGCCGCTTTAATCTCATTGACCATGTTGCCGCCATGCCCGCCGTATGAATCGGCACGATCCCCAACGGTGATGGCTTTCACGTTTTTCAACGCTTCCGCGATTGCTTTCTGAGGGAAGGGCCGAATTAGATTCGGTGCAATCGAACCGGCTTTAATACCCTTGGCTCTCAACTGGTCCACGACATCCTTGATAATCTCGGAGGCGGAGTTCATCAGGAACACGGCAACCTCAGCATCCTCCATACGGTACAGGTCGAGAATCGGATAATCCCGGCCGGTCAGCACCGCATATTCCTTGCGGATCCGGTCAAATACGTGCTCCGCATTATACATCGCCTGCGACTGCTGATAGCAGTTGTTAATATAGTCCGGCTCATTCATATAAGGACCGACGGTAATCGGATGCTCCCGGTCCAGCGTATCGGCAAAGCCGGTCGGCGGTTTTTCGCCAACGAAAGCATGCACATCTTCACGCTTCGCGAACGTTTGAACGCGACGCTTCTGGTGGGAGGTAAAGTAGCCGTCGGAAGCAACCAGAACCGGCAGCCGGACTTCAGGGTCCTCCGCCAGCTTCAATGCCATAATGTTCATATCATACACGGCCTGCGGGTCACGGCACATCACAATAGGCCAGCCCGTATTCAGCGCATAATACAAGTCGGAGTGGTCACCGTGAATATCCAGCGGCCCCGATACGGAACGGCAGACTAGATTCATAACCATCGGGAACCGCGTTCCGGATTGGACTGGCATTTGCTCAAGCATGTAGAGGTAACCGTTTGCGCTGGTTGCATTAAACACACGGCCTCCTGCGGTCGATGCACCGTAGCAGACGCCTGCCGAGCCATGCTCTCCATCCGCCGGAATCAGCTTGATGTCATGCTGGCCGTTCGCTTTCATCAAATCGAGGAACTGCGCCACTTCGGTTGATGGGGAAATCGGAAAATACCCCATGATATGATAATTGATTTGGTGTGCCGCATAGGCAGCCATCTCATTACCGGATTCATATACAATTCGCTGCTCCACAGTCCCCTGGGAAATCTCTTTATTCATCTCGATTGCCAACTGAAATACCACCTTTCGGTAAGCTTGGGTTTGGGATATAAGAGAAAGCGTCCTTTGCTCCTGTGTTAATTCACTGCCAGGTCAAAGCGATGCGGTATCCTATGCTGCTCCGCGTATCCGTCGGTCTCTCTTGCGCTGGACAGCGCCTCCGTAGGGCATGCCTGTACACACTTCAAGCAGCCTTTGCAATATTGATAGTCAATCCCCTGCAAGAACATTTGCGGTCTGCCCTTCTTATCCGCCTGCTCATCCCACACGAAGCAGAAGTCCGGACAGACCGTATCACAGGCTGCACAGTGGATGCACTTGTCATCCTCGAATTGCGGCATCATCCCTGCGCGGGAAATGCTCAAATCCTTCAAAATACTATTGCCCGGATTTGTAATCACACCGCCCATCGGCTGCGTCTCAAAGCCGAGTACCGGCGTATCCTGACGGACAAACGTTGGCATCTGCTCACCTTCAGGGAGTACGAACGTTTGAAACTGAACCTCGTTGTATCCCCTTTCAAATGTATTCAATGCCGGCTGTACGGCTTGCGGATATTTTTTCTCTAACGATTTGCGGATTACATTTTTCATCGTATCGGGATTCAAGAACGGGCATAACCGGAACAAAGCACCCAGCATCGCCATGTTCACGCGGTTTTTCTCTTCCAGAGAAATGCCAATCGCGTCGATGACGGCAATGGTGCCGCCTTTCATTTTGAACTTCTCCTTCAGCTCCTCCGGCGACTTCGTTGAATTCACCAGAACAAGACTGTCCTCATAAATGCCGCTGACCACATTGATCGTTTTGGCCAAGGACTCATGGAAAACCCCTACGACATGCGGACGCTCCACCGGGGACGTGTCCCTGATGTTCGTGTCGATATCACAAAACCGGATATGCGCTTTGACGGCAGAACCTTTCTTTTCCGATCCGTAAGACGAGAAGCTGACCCCATTCAGGCCTGCTCCAACAACACCGGCTTCCGCCAGCATTTTACCGGCAAGATTGGCACCTAATCCCCCAATGGACTCCAGACGAATCTCAAAAAAACCAAGTTCATTTTTTTTCGGTAACGTAACCATTGCACGACTCCTTTCGAGAATAAACTGCAGCTAGGGTAAAGCATGGATTCAAATACTATTTATATTCTGAATAGATCGACAAATTCCTTTATTTCCAAAAATTTTTATTGTAAGCGCTTATAAATATGGCGTGAAACGGGCAGTGCCCGTACCGAATATTGTCGAATTACACTCGAAAAAAGCCGCTGCCATTCGAAGGCGCAATAGGCTCCGGATCCATTTCAAGCCCTGCGCTTTTACCATGAAGCGCTACATCTATCAACCATTGCGTGAACGCGGCCACCTTCATGGACTTCATTTCCTCGACTGAGAAAAACCCCGCCTGATCTACCTCGACCCCATCCGGTGTCGGCTCTCCATCGACGTATTCCATTTCGAAAGCAATGTAAATATTATGAATGCTGCGCGGCTGGTCACGAAGCGCTACAATGCTTTTGACACGGGTGTGAACGCCAGTTTCCTCGAGAACCTCCCTAACAACGGTTTGCTCAATAGGCTCCAGCTGCTCAATATAGCCGCCTGGGTTGGTCCAGTTGCCTTTGCCGGGCTCCTGGGCACGCCGCACGAGTAATATTTTATGATCCTTCATCACTAGAGCGCCGACTCCAACGCTGTAGTTGCCCCAATGAATCGAGCCGCAGCTCGTACATGCTCTACGCTCAACGCCATCCATCACTCGTGTCTCCATCGGATGACCGCACGCAACACAAAAGTTCACCGACATCCTCATCAACCATCCTTTGCTATGTATACGCCTGGGTGAAGCTTGCTGCTTACATCATGGCATTCACCTGTAATGATAGCTCGTTTCCCGGGAACGTGCCACATTTTTTTCCATGAAACCGTGCGAGATGGCTTCGCGCTCCGAAATGCCCTGGACCTCAGGCGGCCCAGTCACATGCATTGATTCACGAGCAGCTGTTGATACGGTTGCTGGTTCTGAACAAAAAAATGGCCCGGGGTTATCTACCGCCCCCAGGGCCTTGTCTATCGTAAGGGATCGAACCCTTGAGCACGAATCTGCGAGCCGTGCCGACATCCACCGGCAGCTCACAGCCTTCGGTTACGCCTCTGGCTTCATGGAACCGGCGGCTCCCGGAGCACCTGCCGAGGTAGCAGCGCTCACTTGGGGCACCCCGCTTGCTGCGGTATCCCGCTGCGTCAGCCCTTTAACCAGCTGCCCCAGATCGATGCCGCTGACGCTTTTGAGCATCTCAGGCGCCGTCGCCATCAGCGAGGTGACGTAGTTGCTCACCCGTGCAGCGCCTTCGCCGTGACCCGTATCGACAACGGTCAGCTTGTCGATCCCTCGCATCGGCTCGGCAACCTTGCCGGCCAGCTCCGGCAGCATCTTCACGATAATGTCGAGCACCGCCGCCTCGCCGAACTTCTCGAACGCCTCGGCGAGCTTCTGCTTCGCCTCCGCCTCGGCCAAACCGCGCAGGCGGATGACCTCCGCCTCGGCTGTCCCTTTGGCGCGCTCCGCATCCGCCACAGCCAAGCCTTCGAGGCGCTTCTGCTCGGCATTCGCCTTCGCTTCCGCCTCGATGCGGTACTGCAGCGCGTCGGCTTCGCGCAGACGCTTCGCTTTGTCCGCCTCCGCCGCCTGTTCGACGGCATAACGGTCGGCGTCCGCCTTTTTCTTCACCTCGGCGTCATACTGCTTCTCGCGGCGGAGAATTTCCTTCGCCTCCAGGTCAATCTCCCGTTCCTTCCGCACGAGCTCGACCTTCATTTGCTCCTCGACCACGCTCTGCTTGGACCTCGCTTCTTGAATATGATAAGCTTGGTCGGCCTCCGCTTTGGCCTGATCCTGCTCCTTCTTAAAGGAGGCTATCTTCAATTCCTTATCCTTGGCGCTCTCGGCAATATTCGTATCGCGCAGCAGCTCCGCTTTCTGCCCTTCCTCTTCCGCCTGCGCCTTCTGAATCCGGGCGTCTCTGACCGCTTGAGCCTCGGCAATTTCCGCATCCCGTTTCACGGCGGCGATCCTCGGCTTCCCGAGCGCATCCAGGTAGCCATGCTTATCGCGCAAATCCTTAATCGTAAACGATACAATTTGCAGCCCCATTTTTTTCAGATCTTTGGCGGCTACGCCCTGCACCTCTTGAGCGAATTTGTCCCGGTTCCGGTACACCTCCTCCACCGTCATCGATCCGAGAATGGCCCGAAGATGGCCTTCCAGAACTTCCTGCGCCTCTCCCTTGAGCGCTTCTGTCGGCTTCCCCATAAACTGCTCCGCAGCTGTCGCCACGTCTTCCACCGAACCGCCGATTTTGATAATCGCGACACCGTCGGCCATCACCGGAACCCCTTGCTCCGTATAAACCTCCGGCGTGGACACATCCAGTTTATGCGACAGCAAAGACAGGAACTGTGACTGCTGGAATACGGGCAAAATAAACGCGCCGCCGCCCCTCACGATCTTAATTCTTCTTCCCGAATCATCAGTCATAACGTTGCGTGTTCCCAAAAAGGAACCCGTCACAATCATCGCTTCATCCGGGCTCACCGTTTTGTACCGTGCCCAGAAAGCTAAACCTAGAACGAAAATAACTCCGACAACAATAACAGGTATAACAAATTGCTCAGGCATCAGGCATGTCTCCTTTGGTCTGGTTTAGTTCTCGATTCCAACCGGACTTACCGGTTCACGGAATCCTCCTCTTTATCAAAACAGGCAACGTACAGGGTTCCGTCTTTTACTTCAACCGTAACCACTTTCGTGCCCGCCTGGATAGCCTTACCTTCAAAGCTTGCCGCAATCTGATTCGTATGCCCCGCTCCCATTCGGACCAGCACCTCGCCGTAGCCTCCGGCCGGTATAGGAGTAATGACTTCGGCAATCGTACCTACCAGGTCCTGCATGGAGAAAGCGACTGAATTTTCACTCCGCTCCATGGGCTTGACATAGACGAAATAGACAAGAATCGAGACGGCCAAAGCACATACGAGGGAGGCAAGCAAGATTCCGGCATTTCCCCAGCTGCTGTAGCGTGTCATCACAATCCCGGCGCCACCGCATACGGTAATTCCGCTGAACAGCACCATCGGCTGCAGCATATGCAGATGTTCCCCGGACATGAAATCAAACAGACCATCCAGCGCATTGCTCAGCAAATCACCGAAAATAACAGTCACAACTGCAAACAAGACGCCGGTAATCAGCAGCCCCCAATATAAATCGAGCATGGACATCCCCCCTTTTCGCATCGGGCCCTGTAATAACTAATACGCTGTAAATCCAAACAAAGTTGCAAATGTTTTCCTTTTATGCTTCTCTTCGACAATTCCCGGGCCTGTTCATGGGAAAAGCAAAAAGCCAGGCGACCTCAATCTCCTTGAGCTTCACCCGACCTTCACCTGCTTTTTCGTAGCGTTCCTATTTATTTTTCAAAGCAAGCATTTGATATACTTCACGCGAATCGCCACGCAATATTTTTTGGGCACACTGCATCTGACTGGACCCGTCTCCATCCAGAAAAATACCGTCAACGATTCCCGCTGGTCCGAGGGTTTCCTTCACCGCCGCCCGAAACTGCTCGGCTGTCGAAGGCTTGTCCGTGACGACCAGCCATATTCGCTGCTTGTCGTCATAGACCATCCCGGACCGCAGCCTCGCTTCATCGTAGAAGGGAAGCTGTTCCAATTCAGCCTGTTGCAGCCATTCGGCTTCCTTCTGCAGCGACATGCTGATACCGCCCTGTGCCCAGTAATGACTGCGATCAGTCACCCGGAGCTGGCTGGCATCCAGAACAACCTGTACGGACAAGTCCTTTGTAATTTCATCCCAGACCAGCGTACCTTTGGGAACATCGATATTGAACCAGCCGGAGCCGTAATCGTTGGGCTGGCCTTTGATCGGCTGATCGTTAATAACCGCTATACTAAGCAAATCCCCGTTCCAGAAAAATCCCCCGTTGATTCCGAACTCACTGGTCCGCGTGACGTTACTCGTTATAGGCTTGAGTGTAATATTTTGCGGAACGGTCAGCATCGTATACAGCTTGACCCCGTTGTGCGCGGTCGCTTCCTTGTATGCGTAGTTGTGAGGCAGCCGGTAAAAGGAGGAGGGCTGAACCGCAGAGAACCACACAGCCATTAGATTTCCTAGCAAAAATGCCGCGACCATTAGCGGTAACGGAAGAGACTCCATCCATTTTTTCAGACGAAGGGGCAAACGTCCTCTCATTGGCATGCTCCTTTTTTCACCACAATAAAATTTATAGGCTTCCGAGATATCGGATATGAAAATTATATTTGGCGATAAAACCAGCCGCTGAACGCGGTCGCTCATCTTCGCAATGCTTCGACCAGAGGTTTTTTCACATCAGATATTCATAGATTCGTGCTGTACTCCCTATGAATATACTCTATGAATGCTTGCCCAAAATCATGCTAGGACTCGATGACTACGCCCTTTTTCAGCACCAGATTCGCATAAAGCGCTTTCTCTGAGGTTGCTACGATGGCGTAGGCCTGCTTTGCGCGCTCATAGAAAGCAAACCGTTCCACCTGCTCGAACTTCTCCTGCTCAGGCTCATGCTTGCGAACCAATGCCTTATACTCATCCCAAATCGTCGGTACGACAGGATCTCCCGGCACGACTTGCATCAAAGCAAGCGGATAGGCAGCATAGGAATCCAGAGGAAAAAAGGCCAGAATCGCATCCAGAAGCTCCGGGATCGAATGTCCATCGCAGCGAATCAGTCTTTGCGCGTGACTGGCTGCAGGAAAATTTCCGTCTGCCAAAATAAGCTCATCTCCGTGCCCCATCTCCATCAAAATTTTCAGCAGCTCCGGCGACAGTATGGAAGGAATTCCTTTTAACATTGCTCAGCATCCTCTCAGTCTATATTTTCAAAAGATATCCTATCGGTATCCCTCTCTGCTGTCAACCATTTGTTTCCAGCGATAAAGAAGGAGCTTGATGTCAGATGAAGAATGAATGGAACTCATGCGAATAAATTGGGTATTTTTGAAAGCATACTATACAAGACATTCACATAAGAAAGGAGTACGTTTAGGAGCAATCACCGCGGAAATACTGTCTCCTATGCTGTTAAAGATGATCCTTCGAATGCAACTTTATTTTGTTTCGATCGTCCTAAAAGAGAACCATGAAATCCAGTTGGTGGAAAATGAAGGGACCGATGATAAACTTATCGTCTAATGAATCATAACCATTGTTATCCTGCGAAAAAGGCGCAGCAAGTCCCCGATGCCGGACTTTTAAGAAAATCTTAAGGAAATCATCAGGTTGTCTATCGAAATATAAGGTATGATAAAACCAAGTTGAGATGAGGAGGAAATAAATTGAATCTGCAACCAACGTCTGCCGCACTAGAAAAAGTTATGTTTCTATATAAATTTATCCGTACCCCGAAAACCATTGGTAGCGTAACTCCCAGCTCGCGTTTCCTTACAAGTAAAATGATTGACTCCATTCCTTGGAGCGATGTGACTGCCGTTGCAGAATTAGGGGCCGGCACCGGTGTGGTTACCAAAGCCATTCAGCAAGCAGTCCAGCCGGGCTCCAAGGTGCTCGTATTCGAGCGGGACACCCACCTGAGACACCCGCTGCAAGCGCAGTTTCCTGAATTCAGCGTTTATTCGGACGCCTGCAGCCTGTATGCCAACATGCGAAAGCAAGGACTGGAGAGTCTGGATTGCATTATTAGCGGACTGCCTTTCGCGAATTTCCCTCAGACGACGCGTGACGCCATTATGGAGCAAATCGTCAAATCGCTGAAGCCGGGTGGTTTATTCGTTGCTTTCCAGTACTCCTTGCAAATGAAAAACCAGCTTAGCCGTTATTTCGACATTGAATCCATCCAATTCGTCCTGCTCAATGTCCCCCCAGCCTTTGTGTATGTCTGCAGAAAAAAACAGTAAGCTTCCGTAACTGGCATCCTCGCTTTCAATGCGTTACTATAAAGTTATAGAGCCTTCGGGCTGAAACGTTATGGACAAGCGAGGGGTTTAGTTTGGAAGAAGTAATTATCGTCGGCGCCGGACCTTGTGGACTGTCCGCCGCATTAGAACTGCAAAAACGAGGGGTCGATCCCCTGATCATCGAGAAGCATTGCGTAGCGCACTCCATTTATTTATACCCTACATACATGCAGTTTTTCAGCACTCCGGAGCTGCTGGAGATCGGCGGCCTCCCGTTTAACACGCCTCATGAGAAGCCTTATCGTAATGAGGCGCTGCACTATTACCGTAATGCCGCCTTGCGCAGCGGGGTTCGCATACAGTCTTATCACACGGTGGATCGGATTACGAGGGCGGACAGCGGTCATTTCGAGCTGCAAATAACGGATCGTTTCGGTAAAAGCTCAACAGCAGGCGCACGCCATGTCATCGTAGCCACAGGATACTTCGATCATCCGAACCTTCTTGGCATTCCGGGAGAAGATTTGTCGAAGGTGAGCCACTATTATCGGGAAGCGCATCCGTATAGCGGCACGCGCGTAGCTATTATCGGCGGAAGCAACTCCGCGATTGACGCTGCAATGGACCTGCTACGGGCTGGAGCCGATGTAACGGTGGTTTATCGTAAACAAGATTACTCTCCCAGCATTAAGCCCTGGGTTCGTCCGCTTTTTGAAAGCATGGTGAACAAGGGGCGTATCCGGATGCTGTTCAACTCTCAAGTCATTCGGATTGACGAAGCATCCGTTACCGTACGATCCGAGGGGCAGGAGCAAGAAATCGCCAACGATTTTGTTCTCGCATTAACCGGGTTCAGGCCGGATCGCGGATTGCTTACGGAAGCAGGAGCCCAGTTAAACGATGAACACGCACCTGTACATGACGAACTGACCATGGAAACCACAGTTGAAAATCTCTATATCGCCGGTGTTGCCGCATCCGGAAGCAACGCGAATGAAGTGTTTATTGAAACAGGCAGGCTGCACGGGGTTCGTATCGCGGACCATATTATATCCAGAGCCCGTGCTTAATGCATTCATTTCACTTGTAACCACACCCCCGTATTTTCCACAAAAAATACGCTTCCTCCCCACCCTGCCCGGTGGAGAGGAAGCGTATTTCTTTCTGGTGCCAGAGCTTAAAAAATGAGATCCTTTTCTCTCTGTGTCAGTCTTCTTCCCGCAATATCGACGACCAGTCTGCCGCCGGACAACCCCCAAATGCGGGTACCGTATTTTTCAGCGAATTCCACCTGATGCAGGCTGCAAAAAACAATGACCTTGTCCTTTTGACAAATGGATTTCAGATCCTCCAGTACCTTGATCGCCGCTTCGGGATCCAAACCGGATACCGGCTCATCGGCATAAATCACCTTCGCTCCGCGGATAAGCGCTTTCGCAATAGCTACCCGCTGCTTCTCCCCGCCGCTCAGCTTCTCCACCGGATCGTGGGCTTTGTCCAATAATCCGACCTTATCCAAATAGTCCATTGCTGTCATATGATCGTCATTGGAGGTTGTTCCGGTCAGCATTCGCCACCAGGCTTTATGCAGGAACAGACCGCTCAGCACATTTTTCAAAGCGGATTTCCGGGGATTCAGATTCGGCTTCTCTTCGAGATAAGCCCAATCCTTGCGAAGCTTCAGCTGCTCCAGCCCCCGCACACCCGAAATATCTTTTCCCTCGTATATGTATTGACCTTCATCCCACTTCTCCTTTAAGGACAAGCAGCGAAAAAGCGTCGTTTTGCCGCTCCCGCTCGCACCAACCAAAGCGATAAGCTCTCCTTCGTCGGCTTGAAAGCTGATTTTGGACAAAATGTTATGATCTGGCGGAAATGATTTCGATAAATTGCGTACAATAATCATCCGTTCGCGCTCCTTTTCCCACCTTAATCCTTAACTTCCCTTTAGTATAGCCTATCACAGTTACTCCAAAAAGTTTAATCTCCAGCGAAGGAGCCTGTCAATACATAAAAAAAACGGAAAGACACAAAGTAAAGAAACAAACGAACGAAAATAACCCGGGATAAACGGCTTCGCCGTCCACAAAAGAAAGGATGAACCCTGCCATGCATTGTTCCCGATTGGAAACCTGCGCTATCGCATTGACAGCGGTACTGCTCTTAACAAGCGCCAGCGGCTGTACGGCCAGTAAAACAACCCCGCCGCAGGGGATCCAACAAAGCTCCCAGCTCAACAGCACGAGCCTGCTGGAAAACGGGCCTATGCAGTCTCTAAGCCAAACCGGTACACCAAAGCTGCTCGATGGAAAAGAAAGCACGCTGAGAACCAACAAAGCGCTCAGCTTGGCCGACCTGCATCACAAATACAAAAGCACCTTTTTATTCAGCGGTCCCACTTCAAAAAGACAAGTTTCCCTTACGTTTGACGATGTGCCGGATCTGATTTATACGCCTCAAATATTGGATATCCTTCATAACTACGGCGTTCGGGCTACTTTCTTCGTCGTTGGTAATCGCGCTGCAGCTCATCCTGAAATAATCCGTCGAATGGTACGGGATGGCCACGCGATCGGCAGCCATACCTTTACCCACCCGAACTGCAACAAAGTCAGTGACACCAAGTTCCAAAACGAGATTACACGCACAGAGCAAACGCTCGCCAATATTACCGGCTACAAGCCTACCCTGTTCCGCCCCCCTTACGGCAATGTGACGGAGCAGCAAATTTTGTGGCTGGCCAGCCAGCAGTATCATATCATTAATTGGAATGTCGATTCCCTGGATTGGAAGGGATTGAATGCGGACCAAGTATCCGCCAATATTCTGGGTCATGTGAGACCCGGATCTGTCATTCTACAGCATGCCGGCGGAGGCGAAGGCGAGGATCTGACCGGAACGGTACAGGCTCTGCCCCATATTATTGAAAACCTGCATACCCAAGGCATCGATATGGTCACTATCCCTGAGCTGTTCCATATTTCTGCCGGCAAGTAGCAAAGCCATGAGTAGAACTGCCGTCGGACAATTCATGCCCCGGTTACTTGTCATCTAACGGATAGAAAATGACATCAACCGGGAATGCAGACCCTGCTGCAGGAGTAAATTCAATATCCATCGAAGGCTCGGTTCCATTCGTTCTAGCCAATATGGTGTAGCCTTGATAATCCATCATCACCCCGGAAGGCGGTGCCTGGACGATCCTTCCATCCACTTCAAAGGGGCCTCTAAACACGCCGCCGCGCGGCAGGAGCAGTACAGCCATTTTACGCGGATGGTCCAGATGAATTTTATAGACGACGCCATAGTTGCCCAGGTTTAACGAGTCTTCCTTGGAAAAGAAGTCCGTTCCTGTGACGAATTTATCGGAAGTCCCATCGCCAATGGCCAAGCTGGATGGCTTGCTGAAGTTTCGGGCATCGACGTTCCAGCTTACATCCGAACCGTTGAACGTCCCTCTCACGTTCCCGTTATAGGGCAGCCGGTTATAAAGACCGATTGAATCAAGGCCGGCTCCGGCATCCATGGCGACGAAAGAGAAGTATACCTCTCCGTCCGTTTCCACGTCATACAGAACATTCATTCCTTGCCCCGGGAAAAATTCCGGCATCTTTTTGTAGTAAGCTGTCTCATAAGGCCCCAACACCATAGTGTCCGGCTCCCTTTGCTCCTGATCGTCCTGTAAAAATTCGATCGAGGCTTCGTTACCGATCAAATTCGCATAGATAGAGGGGTATACTTCTCCCTTCCGCGTCGTCTTGATGGTTACCGTCCGATCCGGGCTCGGGTTGCGAACAGCGATAGCAAACTGAACTTTTTCATTCATGCCATTGACATGATCGGCGTACAGCCTAGCCTTGCCGTTTACTTTTTCCTGGTACAGGAATCCCTTTTCCGTGAAGGTTTCCGGGCTGTCGCTTACGATCAGCGGCCGTTCCGTGCTAAGCTTCGTCACATTAGGCAGCTGCGGAATTCCCCGCAAGTAGCTGCGAAGCGTCTTCTCCTCCTCCTTCACGAATGTGCCGACCGGCTCATGATACACCTTGTATTCGAACGGGTCCAAATAGGGCTCGTTACTAATCTCAACATTATGAGAAAACGTCTCACTGACCGTTCCTCTGCTGTCCGTTACCTGCAAGGAAACCTTAAATAAGCCCGGTTCAAAAATCGCCTCCGCTTTGCCTGTCCATTCCATGCTCGAGATTTTGTCGCCGTCCGGGTCATAGCTTGCATCTGTATACCGGATGGGCTCCCCCAGCCTGTACTTCTCCTTATCAACCGTAAATCTCGCGATCGGCTTCGCATTCGGCATCGTATCATTGTGAAAGGACTCACCGGCTTGCGGCATTTTTACATACAATAACTCGAGCCTGTTCCATTGTTGATTCACATTGGCTTTAAACTGGACATAGCCGTTCAGCCAATCCAGCCGGATATATAGCCTGTCATCATGAACCATAGCCGCTTTATCGAAGCTCTCCGCCTGCCCGTTGACCCGAAGCTCCTTGGATGCCAAAGCAAATTCAGCAAAGCCGGATGGCAGCGTGAGCTGCACAGTCGAGGTATCAGACTGCCACTTTACAGATACCCCCAGGAGCTCTGGTAAAATCACCGCGGGCACATAAACCTGTTCCTTGATTTGCAGCACCGGCGCATCCAGTGTAAGCGGCTGACCGTCCGCATAGGCTTGATTATCGCCAAAGTAGAATAAAGCGGAACGGCTCTGAGGTACGGTTCCCGATGCCGAAGCCTGGGTCGGGGTCACGATATAAGATGCAGGCAAAGTCAGCGCCACACCTAAAAATAATAAGGGCTTCATGATTCGTTTCAACCGTTGTGCCAGTAACATGTTAGTTTCAAACTCCTTTGTTTAATGAATTCATCCGTCTTTATTTGTCAGCAAGCGGAAGAACAAGCAACTCCAAAGGGAGTTTCGTGCGATCCGTTGCCATAAGCTCAATAACAAGAGCCGTATCCTGGGAATTTTCCGTCCGTCCCAGCAGCACAATTTCTTTGGGAGTCAGCCCTGCTTCCGGTAATTCCAAGGTTTGCCCGTTAACCCTCAGCGTCCCCTGAAAAAATCCGCCCTTGGGATGAAGCGCAGCGGCCAGCTTCCCTTTCGTTTTCAGCTCGATCCGGTAATGAACCCCTGCGTAACCAGGGTGCTGTGCTGCTTGCCCATTTCGCTTGTCTGTACCCGTCAGCTTCGGCTCCACCTGATCATCGCCGATCGTTAGGGACAGCTGGTTATTCAGTTCCCGGGCATCAATTTCCCATGATACCTCGGATACCGGGAATGTGCCTGTTTCATCCCCCACAGCTTGCGGGATTGCCTTGTACTTGCCTAAATCATAGGCTTGCAGGCCGGGTGGGGTCATGATGTAGGCGACGTCAATTTTTCCATCCGTCTGGATATCGTAAATACTTTGGACGCCTTGCCCCGGGCTGAGCACCGGACTCGCTGCATAAATGACGGCTTCGCCGGGCTGAATCGTCAGTTCTTCATCGGAAGCCGGAGCCGTCATATAATCTTCCAGCGTTTTGTAGGCTCTTACCGGATTATAGACCGAAGGTGCTGAAATCGACTTCCGGGTCGTCGTCACTTGAACCGGTTTGGATTGGTCTTGGTTTCGTATCACAATGGAGAGTTGACTGCTGCTGTTCATCCCGTTCACATAGCTTGTGTACAATCGTGCGGAACCGCTCACGGTATCTTCATATAAAAAGCCCGGGGCAGCCACAGGGGAGGTACGCATCCCTCTCAGCAGCGTCCTGTCCTCCGGTTGACGGACAAGGACGGGAACCGTCTGCTTTTTCTCACTACCATAAACAGAAGCACTGACAACACCGGCATCATAGGAAAATATACTGCCCACGGAGTTCGTATAATAAGGGTATTCTAGCTCGGTAAGATAAGATGAGTCCGTTACTTGAATGGTCTTGGAAAAAGGCTCGCTCTCATTTCCCCTGCCATCCTTAACCTTAAGCGTTACCGTATACGTTCCTGGCTTGAAATAAGCCTCTTCTTTGCCTGTCCATTCGTAACCCGGAAGACCTTCCGCATCCGGATCGTAGCTGAGATCAACGATGTGGACCGGTTCTCCCAACCGGTACACCGGCTTATCGAAGGCGAACTTCGCGATAGGCTTGGAGTTAGGCTGAGCATCGTCCGCTGTCAAAGCCGACTCTTTATAGGCAGTCGACACTTGTCCAATGTAGCGGATCGCAATGCTTCGACTGGCTTCGTCATACGTATATGTCATGTTAAGAAATGGAGCAATCCAGGACAATTTGACCATCAAACGGTCATTACGAAGGGAAGCCGCTTCGTCAAAGGCTATAATTTCACCGTTCACCGATACGGTTTGATGGTCTGCATCGAATTCCAGGTACGCTTTTGGGGTTACCAGACTAATCTTGCGTGTGGCTTCATTCCAGCTTAACTGAAGTCCCATTTGGTCCGCCAACCAACGGGAAGGTACAAATAATGAATCCTGCAGCACCACTGCTGGCTCTTCCAAAGTAGCGGGAACCCCGTTGACCAGGGCATCCGCCCTTCCGGGAAAAAGCTGAATTTGTGTCGCAGCCGTCGATACGGCCTCCACAGGAAGAGGCGCCTGCAAGCCTGCTGCAAGCGCCGAACCGCATAATGCAACGGTCGTCAATGTTTTTCTAAAGTTGCGAAGCATACATTCCATAACTCCTTTTCGATTTAATTACCTAAAGAGGATTGCATTCTACTCTATTCCCGCCATGGGCGTGACTCAACAAATACCATTTTGACTCCATCATATACACATACGCAGTTGTCCCCCGACGGTTTCTCTATCGGATGACAATTCCAAGACTTCTAAAAGTCTACCATGTATATAAACATCTGAAAACACAAAAACCGCCAATCTTCTTGATTGACGGCCGATGCTTTCATTGCCGAGTGACCCGGGCATAATTATTGAGGATTGGTTTGCTTCGGAATTTCATTCAGGCTTGCTGCTCTTTCTGCTGCTTTATCCGCATCGATTAAGGCTTCTTCTTCTGTAAACTTATTTTCCTTGAAATTCGGATTGTTGGCGGCTTTCGCTTTGCGGTTATCCACGAATGAGGTCACCTCCCATTCGCATAGTATTTCAAAAATTGAGCGGTTTATGTGATAACCACCAAAAAAATTAATACTGCGTCGACACCGATTTACATATTTTACAACCCAAACATATTATAATGTTTCGAGGTCGAGTTATTAAGTTCAGTGATTGGGGACGAGTTGTAATGAAACATGTGGAGCTTAAACAATGTATGGAGCTTATGCAAGAGCGGCTATACGAGTTGGTGGAACAAACCGGCAGCTTGGTGGATCCTCGCGTTGTGAAGCTAAGTCAGGAAATCGATGATTTAGTCGTCACCATGCAGCGCCTGCGTATGTGCCGGGAGCTGGACATGCCTCTAAAAAAATGAAGCCCTTTTCATAAGGTGGCTCTTGATAAACATTACATGATGTGTTATATTGAAATCAAGCAATATCAAGGATTTGAGCACAATTAACAATTCACTCGTAGCGACAATCCCCTTATTCTTGATGCAGCACAACGATCATGTAAAGGAGCGATATACTATGACTTACGAGGCTCAGAATCAAGAGGTAAAGAAAATTTCGGTTGAATTAACTTTGAATGAGGCACTTGCGCTGACCGGTGTCCGCTTTCCGCAAAATCATCAGCTGGAAGTCGATGCCATGCATAAAATCAAACGTTCCTTAGAGGACCAAATCATTCGGGATGCATCCCGCAGAACGGTCCAGTAAATTAACCGATTCTCCATAATGAAGTCAGGCCTTCTGCACCTCAAACCAATGAGGCTGCGAAGGCTTTTTTCGTTATGTTATATTATAATATGCTAAGAGTATGCAGGAGATGTATGACAAAGGAGCTAACGAATATGAAGCAAACCATCGAAGCGGCAATTGATCAGCATAAAGATAGATTTATAAGCATGGCACGGTTCATTGGAGAACATCCGGAGCTCGGGCATGAAGAATTCCAAGCCTCCCAGAGGCTGATGGAGGAATTGAAGCGGTACGGATTCCAAATTCAAAATCCGGTATTGGATTTACCGACCGCTTTTATCGGCACCTACTCCAGCTCGAAGCCCGGGCCAACATTAGCCTTTCTGTGCGAGTACGATGCTCTCCCAGAGCTGGGCCATGCCTGCGGACATCATCTGATCTGCACCATGGGCGTGGCGGCGGCTGTCGGACTTCAATCGGTTATTGAGGAGCTTGGCGGTACGATCCGCGTATACGGTACGCCGGCTGAGGAAACCAAAGGCGCGAAAGTGCCGATGTCAAGTGCCGGGTTGTTTGACGATGTCGACTTTGCCCTTATGGCTCACCCTTACTACACATACGAAAAATCAGGGCAATCCTTGGCCATGGATGCTAAACAGTTCGAATTTTTCGGCAAAGCGGCCCATGCCGCGGCCAGCCCTTACGAGGGCATCAATGCACTGGATGCGGTACTCCAGCTGTTTAACGCCGTCAATGCGCTGCGGCAGCAGCTTGAGAGCCACACGCGTATTCACGGGATCATTACGGAAGGCGGAAAGGCGGCCAACATCATTCCCGAATATGCGGTTGCCCAATTTTATATCCGATCGGCGAACCGCCCTTATACGGACGAAACCGTGAGCAAGGTGCTGCGCTGTGCGGAGGGGGCTGCCCTCCAAACCGGATGTAAGCTGAAAGTATCCAATTATGAGTATTCTTACGATGAGCTCATTACCAATGAAACTTTATCTGATCTGTTTACCCGCAATTTAATGGATATGGGGATTCCTGAGGCCGCCATTGAATATGGCAAAGACCACGGCTCTGTCGACCTTGGCAACGTGTCACGGCATTGTCCTGCCATCCATCCCTATATCAAGGTTATTGATGAGAAGCATCTGCTGCACACACCGGAATTCCGCGATTTGGCGATGAAGGACAGAGCGTTCGAGGGGATGCTGCAGGGTGCCAAAGCTTTAGCTTATACAGCCTACGACGCCATTAGCAAACCGGGCATGCTGGCCGCCATTCGGGAAGAGTTCAAGCGAAGCGTACAACCCTCTGTTTAATCAAGGGAAAACAGATTCATTGAAGATAGCATTGTGTTTGCCAAAGCAAAAACCGTCAGGGAATTTCGTCCTGACGGTCTCTTCGTGTGTAAACCCGTTTGCACGTCGGGGAGGAAATTGGGCATGAGGTTCCCATCGCTTTTCCACGCAAACGGCTAGCCGGTAGCCCCCAAAACTGCTTATGCAGTTCCCCAGCGTACGCCGAGCTCAGACAGCCATTTCCGGTAGGCTATGGACATCATGTCCGATTTCAGGCTTAGCTCTGCCTGCAGGTCTAGAGGCAGCTCCTCGGGCTTCTGGTTTTCCAGAATCAACGCATCCTGAGCCATCACCTCGTCATTGACCCTCCTGTATGCCGTCAAATCCCCCGGATCGAAGTTGATTGCGTGAATCGTGTAGGTGATAGATGTTTCCTCATCCACCGGGTAAGACATCATCATAATGCATAAGACTTTGCCGGAGGGCATCGTTTTTTTCAAAAAAGCAATAAGCGGCCTGCAGGCTTCTTTTACATAAACGACGGGATTCATCCGCCGCTCGGGATCCCCAAACGCGTATTCCTGCACAACCACTTCATCCGTTACCAGCCTCCCTTCCCTTCGATGCACTTTGTAACCGGGAATTTCGGCATAATCAGGATGACTTAAGTAGCCTTCATGCACCCACATAAGGTGAGAATAGTCCAGAAAGTTCTCGATCACTCTCGGACTGCTTGCATGCAGGCGGTACGGGCCAAAACGATGAGTTGCATAATGGGGATCATTGAAATAAGCGATTTCGGGAATAGGCGCGGACGGCTCTCCAATGCATAACCAGATGAAGCCGTATTTTTCTTCACAGCCATAAACTTGAGCTTTGGCCTTTAATGGTATTGCCGCTCCTGCGGGCTGGGCGGGTATACATACGCAGTTGCCATCCCCGTCAAATTGCCATCCGTGATACGGGCAAATCAATGTATCATTCTGTACAGAACCAATCGATAAGGCAGAGCCCCGATGGACACATAAATCCTTAAACGCATGAACCCCTAGGCGGGTTCGGAACACAACGACTCTTTCGTTCATCACAATAACCTGTACCGGGCGGTCCAGCACATCCCCGCTTTGCAATACCGCGAACCATTCCCCGGCCAGTACCTCATCCATCCTGGTGTGCTTCCTCATAGAACGCTCCTCCAATGACCGAGATTTCATCCGTTGTATTATTATCTAACCTAATTCCATCGGATTACGTCAATGAAGTAGCGAGGAGTTTGTCAAATGCAACAAATTCCCGCTGCATCTTTTCCGTCATAACGATATCTACATCAAGCATATTGACAATCTTATCATTTTGGAGGGAACATGGATAAACCCTCTTCTTCCGTACATGTCCGGTGACGTATCAGGCTTGCTCGAAGCATAGCCGGCGGCTTACTGCTTCCGCCTCACTTGGGTTCTCACGCAGCGTAGGGATCCATGCTTGCTTTTGTCTCATTACGTTTTCCTCTTTGGCATGTTTGCTATAACGCAAAAAAGCACACTCGTCAGGGACGAATGTGCTCGTGGTACCACCCTAGTTCACCTAGCGGAACATGCTCGCTCTCATGAAATTGCATGGTGCTTATTTACAAAACCTTGCCCAAAAACTCCTTTGTTCTCGGGTGCTGCGGATTTGAGAATACGTCCACCGGCTTGCCTTGCTCAACAATTTTGCCGCCGTCCATAAACACCAGCCGGCTTCCTACTTCACGCGCAAAGCCCATTTCATGCGTAACAACCACCATGGTCATACCTTCGGAAGCCAGCTGCTTCATGACATCCAGCACCTCTCCGACCATTTCCGGATCGAGTGCAGATGTCGGCTCGTCGAACAGCAGCATCGCCGGCGACATAGCCAAGGCCCGCGCAATGGCAATCCGCTGCTTCTGTCCTCCCGATAGCTGTTCCGGATAGCTGTTCGCTTTATCGAACAGTCCGATACGCCGCAGCAGGTCGTGTGCGATGGCATTGGCGCTCTGGATACTTAATCCTTTGAGCTTGCGTGGAGCCAGCGTAATGTTGTCCAATACGGTCATATGCGGGAACAGGTTAAACTGCTGAAACACCATGCCCATTTTTTCCCGCAGCTTGTTGATGTTCGGCTTGCCGTGGATCAGCGATACACCCTCGAAAGCGATATCTCCGCCCGTTGGCTGTTCCAGCAAATTCAAGCAGCGCAGGAAGGTGCTTTTGCCGGAGCCGCTTGGCCCGATGACGACAACGACTTCCCCTTTGTCAATCTCGATATCGATGCCCTGCAGGACCTGATTGCGTCCGAACGATTTATGCAAATCCGTTATCTTAATCAGAATTCTTCATCCTCCTCTCCGCTACACCCAGCAGCTTGGATAATGTAAACGTAATGACAAAGTAGATAACCGCAACCACAATCAATGGCTCGAAGGGCCGGAACGAATTGCCGCGAACCGTATCGGCATTATACATCAGCTCACTGATTCCAATAACAGACACAATGGAGGATTCCTTAATAATAACGATGAATTCGTTCCCCAGGGCCGGAAGCACATTTCGAATCGCTTGCGGCAAAATGATATGGCGCATAGCCATGCTGTGCGGCATCCCGAGTGATCGGGCGGCTTCCATCTGCCCTTTATCGATACCTTGAATACCGGCGCGGAACGTTTCGGCCACATAGGCCGCACTGTTCACGGATAGGGCGATGACCCCTGCCATAAATTCAGGGAAAGCGGTACCTAGGGCCGGAACATCAGGAAATTCAATGCCAAGCTTAGGCAGTCCGTAGTAGAAAAGAAATAATTGGACCAGCAGAGGAGTCCCTCTAATGAATTCAATATACGAGGTTGCGAAGACCCGTAATATGCCGATGCGGGATAACCGCATTAAAGCCAACACAATACCGAGAATAACGCCTAAAACAACGGTAAAAATCGAAAGCAGAATTGTTACCTTCGCTCCGTTTATGAAAAACATGTAATACTTAGGTAAAAATGAGAAATCCACCGGGTCACCTCCTGTAGGCTTCAAGTTCGCATAGACCGACAAAAACCTGTGGGGATAGTCCGCACAGGTTGAATGTCGACGTGCTTGTTTTATTATTCCACCAATTCGTTAGCTTCAATTACTAATTTATCAACCGCTTTTTCATTCACGAGCTTTTCCAACGATTTGTTCATAGCTTCAACCAGCTCAGGAGAGCCTTTCTTCACAGCAATAGCCGAACCGCTGTCCGGGTTTTCAATCTTGATGTCCGAAAGCACCAAGTCCGGATTTTTGGATAAATAAGCTGTTGCAACCGGAAGCTCAACGACAAGGGCATCTGTTTTTTTGTTTTTCAGATCCAGCATCAGATCGGAAATTTTGGACAATGCCTTCAGATCCGAATTCGGCATTTGCTCCTTAACAATCGTTTCCTGCGTAGCCCCTTTTTGTGCTCCGACTTTCTTGCCTTTCAGATCATCAATCGACTTGTACTTGTCTTTATCCTCAGCACGTACGACAACCTTCTGTACCGCCGTATAGTAAATTTTCGTAAAGTCAACGCTTTTTTGACGCTCTGGCGTAGGGGTCATACCAGAGATGACGAAATCAACATTGCCAGCTTCCAATGCGGCAAGCAAGCCGTCGAATTTCATATCCTTGACTTCCAACGGAACGCCCAGATCTTTGGCAAGCGCCTTGGCAATTTCGATGTCGAAGCCAACGATTTCATCTTTCTTATTCACTTCCTTGTGAAACTCGTATGGAGGGTAATCTGCGCTTGTTCCTACAACCAGCTTCCCTGCTTTTTTAATTTGATCCAGCTTGGTTTCTTTGGCCGCGGATTCTTGTCCTCCTCCGTTCTGAGGGGCAACCGCTGCCGGCTTCTGCCCGCAGGCTGCCAGAACAATAACAAGAGCCAAAAGCATAAGAACAAGTGATTTTCGATTATTTTTGAACATAGGTCAATTCTCCTTTCTAGACAACTCCAACATTATATAATAGGCTCTATCATTTGACAACTCTTTTAGACGCGTCAATCCGATCTATTTTTTACTAGAGAATCCGTTCGTCTCCTGTATAATCATCTGGTTTGCAAGCTAACTAAGGAGGGAGTCAAGCTCTCCGATGCCCCGGTATCGGTATTCGGAATGTACAGGATTTTATTCACAAATTTGTTGATGGCCCCATTCATATGGTATTATATACCAAAATAATCTTCTTTACCGGCGGTGTTTGGATCTTTCTGAAGTACAATCGGGTGACAAGCCCTCTTGGAAATTCCGAGCTGATCAGTTGAATATTTTCTTCACGGGAGTGCATATTACGCTATAGCCATGCATTGACCGGACCACCGGAAGCTTGAGCTCTCCTCACCAAATTAGAAGGCAAAGGTGGTTACCATGTCCATGGAATCCGGAAAAACAGGAGCTCTCCTTTCCCTATCTTCGGTTCCGTTCATCATGACACTCGGGAATTCGATGCTCATTCCTACGCTTCCCACACTGACCAGGCAATTACATGTGAGCTCTTTTCAAATAAGCTTAATTATTACGGTCTATTCCATGGTTGCTATCGTGCTGATTCCTGTGGCCGGCTACTTATCCGATCGCTTCGGACGCAAAATGGTTATGATCCCCAGCCTAGTTATTGCCGGAGTGGGGGGAGCCGTCTGCGCCGTCGCCGCATCGTTCATGGAACAGTCTTACTTGTACATTCTTGGAGGAAGGCTTCTGCAGGGGATAGGAGCCGCCGGCGCGGCCCCCATCGTGCTGCCCTTGGTCGGCGATTTGTTTCAAAAAGAAAGCGATGTAAGTGCGGGGCTAGGCCTTATCGAGACAGCTAATACGTTCGGGAAGGTGTTAAGCCCCATTCTCGGATCGCTTCTTGCGGCCGTCGTGTGGTACCTTCCTTTCTATGCAATTCCCGTTCTGTGCCTGGTCTCCTTGTTGCTTGTAGGGCTGCTCGTCCGCATTCCTAAAGATCGTGCAGACCAAAAATCACAGAAGCCATATTCAAGCTTCCGCAGCTTTTGGCAAGCCATTGTTGATCTGTTCCGCGACAAAGCCCGGTGGCTTATCGCCGTGTTCTTCACCGGAGCCGTTTGTATGTATGCTGTATTTGCGGCTCTTTTTTACTTATCCAATTTGTTGGAGGACACGTATGGAATTGATGGCGTTTCAAAAGGCTGGCTCCTCGCCATTCCTTTGGCGGCTTTATGCTTGGTATCTTTCATTACCGGAAAACTCATTGGGGAAAACAAACCGCTTATGAAATGGTTGACCTTTATTGGACTCGCCATAACTTGCGGCGCTCTTATTTGCTGCGGGTTATTTGGGGAAGCCTCCTTAGGACGGCTGCTTTGGCTTCTCGGGGCGATGGGGGCGGGGATTGGCGCTGCACTTCCGAGCCTCGATGCCTTAATCATCGAAGGGATTGAAAAGGAGCAACGGGGAACCGTCACCTCCCTGTACAGCAGCATGCGGTTTATCGGTGTTGCCGCCGGACCTCCAGTGGCCTCATTGTTTATGAATGCATCTGTGAACTGGCTGTTCTACAGTACGTCGATTCTGGGTGGAATTGCTGCATTATGGACCCTTATGGCCATTCGACCTGCACAATCACTTAAGCAAAAAGCAGCCTCCCGTTAAGCTGAGGCCGCTGAAAAAAGCTATGGTTGCATGGTCGGATCATTCTTCTGATCGCTGTTGTCCCCGGATTTTCTCAATTTCAACCCGCTTATTGCGGTCAAAATCCGGGGACAAAGGCGAACACTTACGGTTCTACAGAACGATTCCGTCCAATCCGCCAGTTTTCAGTGGCCTCGTTAAGTCGGGGAGCTGCTTTTTGTTGTTGTTTCCGTTTCTATAAAGCTGTATGAAGAGATGAAATCGTACAGCTGCTTGGTTAAACCGCCTTTACCGAAGCGGAGAATGGTTCCGTTGTTGTCCCTGCCAAACTTGCTCTGCATCTCTTCGAGAAAAGCAAGAATGATATGACGCCGGTGCACAATATGGGCGCAGCCGAAATCATAAAGCCATTGGTCAATCGTATTATAAATGCCGCGATTTAATCCGAAGGCTTCAAAGCAATAGCTGACGAACAATATATCCGGAAGATGCTGCAGCTCCGCCGAGGTTATCGTTGGACTGGTGACAAATGTGGGAATCATGGCCTTCTCGCTCCCCTCGTTTTTTGAACGATCACACAGAAACGATTCCAATGGAAGGTTGGGCTTGGGTGTTTCGCAGTTGAACCTCCCGAATGAATGTCTCTGCTGCTGACGTCAGGCGTGGAACAATATCTGCATCCAGCTTATACCCATCCTCGCTGCGTTCAACCTGAGTATCCTGAACGAATACTCCTTGCAGTATAAGATACGCCCCCAGTGCAGACAAAACCGGCTTGAAGCTGTGATCTATAGCTAATAAGTGAGAAATGGTTCCTCCAATAGCGATCGGCAGCACTACCTTGCCCTCCAGCCCTTTTTGCGGAATTAAATCAAGGAACGTTTTGAGCACGCCGGTGTAAGACGCTTTATAGATCGGAGAAGCGATAATTACTGCGGTCGATTCCTCAAGGAGCTGATTCGCTTCAACAACCGCCGGATGGTCGAATTGACCATAAATTAATGCTTCTGGAGGCAAATCCCGTACCTTGATCGTTTGAACGTCCAGATCTGCTTCCCGAACTTTGGTTTCGATTCTCTCCAGTACTCCATCCAAACGCGACTTCACTGTCGCACTTCCTGAAATAATAACAACCTTTGCCATACGACCTCACTCCTTAAACTCATTCTATATCAAAAAGACTTCCCACAAGCTGACTACATGCCAGCCAATCTCATGAGAAGTCTCCGGTGTTCCGGTAGACTTGTTAGCTTGATCTAGGATCTGCTTTTCGATTGATGCTTCCCGTCCGCTGCATCCTGGTTACGAAGCGCAGCCTCCGATTCAAACCGTTTGCGCTCCGTACGTTCTATCTGAACAATTCTTCCATCATGCACGACGATTTGAACCGTTCCATACTCCAAACCGTTCACCGAATTCAAAATTCTTTTGCTCCAAATGTCGTCCACTTCCAAAGGCTTCGCCATCGCTATCCCTCCATTTTATATTATTCCTATATTTATACTCGGATTATAAAGGTAAAAATACCTTTGTTAAATAGTCCAATCGAACCAATCATTTTTCTTTTTCTCTAAGGATTGCAGCCAATTTTTGGATACCTGCATCAGTTGATTGTACGATTGTGACGAAGAATAAGTATGATCCGCCTGGAATATGACTTCCTTTTCACATTGCCCTTGGGAGCGAAGCCAAAACAGCTTTTGATACAGGAAGCAGTAGTCTACGGGAATGATTTCATCACTTGTCCCATGCACAACCAGCACATCTCCGGAAAATTTGCGCGTCTGCTCGAAAGGCTGGTGCTTGGTTAAGGATTCGAAGTAACCGGGTTTGAAGGAATACCCCAAATAATCGGAGCTGCCGAATTGTACGGCGTCCTCATACACCTTTTTGCCGGTAATTTTCACGATATCGTTAAAAGGATGCGCCACAGCTGACCACAGCACAAGCGACTTGACACGTTTATCACGGGCCGCTGTAAGGATGGCAACCGCCCCTCCAAGGCTATGTCCCAAAAGGATGACGCGGTTCGGATCCACGCAGTCGATTTCCAGAGCATAATCGATCACTCTCCGCGTCTGGTTTATCATCGCATCCAGCCCCCCGGAGCCGTAATCGCCCGTACTTTCTCCGCACCCGGCGTAATCGAAACGGAGCACCATGTAGCCCAGCTCGCTGAATTCACGTGCCGCTTTGATGAACAGACGGTCCACACCGATCCGGTTCCCTATGAAGCCGTGCGCAATAATGATGATAGGATTACGGGAATCCGTGGCTTGCGGATAATGAAGAGTTGCCGTTAACTCCTCTTGGTCGCTTTGAATTGTGATATGGTGTTCCATGACAACTCTTCCTTTCCTGCTCGGATGGTTTTATATGATAAGGTAGTATGAGTCAAAACTGGATTAAATATGAACCGGAAGCGGATCGATCTTGAGTCCGTTCTCCAGCGTCTGATGTGCGTTCTCATTGAATAAATAAACACGGTGAATCAGGACGTGGACCGGATCGCCCGGTTTCAGGGTCTCTTGCTCCAACGAGCGGTATGCAAAAAGAATTTGGCCGTTCACCTCGACCTCCGCCTGCCAGTTCGTGCCCCGGAAATATACGTTTTTCACCGTACCGATCTCTGCAGCGGATGGAAATGAGATCTCGTTCGAATAGCCGATCTCCACAAATTCAGGCCGAATGATGGCTTTGGCCTGTTCCAGGCTGGCCTTCTCGAAGCCCTTGAACTGTTCAATACGCTCTACTTGATTCGATTCCCCGATAAAGCCGGCCACGAAGGGCGTCTGCGGATGCTGATAAATATCAATCGGTGCACCCTGCTGTTCGAGAGCCCCTTGATGAATGATCATAATTTGGTCGGCTACCTCTACAGCTTCCTCTTGGTCATGCGTGACGAAGATCGTCGTAATCCCTACCCGGTTAATCATGTCCTTAAGCCAAGTCCGAAGCTCCTTACGTACCTTCGCATCAATCGCAGCAAAAGGTTCATCCAGCAGCAGCAGCTGCGGCTCAGGCGCAATCGCTCTTGCAAAAGCTACCCGCTGGCGCTGACCGCCGGACAGCTGATGCGGAAGCCGTTTCTCCAGTCCCTTCAGCCCGGTCAGCTCGACAAGCTCGGTCACTCGGGCCTTGATCTCCTGCTTGCTCCGCTTCTGAACGGTTAGCCCGAATGCGATATTATCATATACGGTCATATGGCGAAACAACGCGTAGTTCTGGAAGACAAACCCGATGCCCCGTGCCTGGGGAGGCAGATGGTTCACCTTTTGCCCGTGGAACAAAATGTCCCCCGAATCCGGCTCCTCCAGTCCTGCGAGCATCCGCAGTATCGTCGTTTTCCCGCCTCCGCTCGGACCCAGAAGTCCGATTAACTTTCCCTTTTCGATCTCAAAGCTGACGTCTTTGGTAGCTTGAAAGCGGCCAAAGCTTTTCATCAAGTGTTTGGCTACAATGTGCATGCTCCCTTACTCCCTTTCCTGCTGTGTGCGGTGAAACTTCCACTCCACAATGCTTTTGACGATAAGTGTAACGACGGCCAACAGCACTAACAGCGAAGCCATAGCGAAGGAGCCGGCGAAATTGTATTCATTGTACAAAATCTGAATGTGCAGCGGCATCGTGTTCGTCGAGCCCCGAATATGTCCTGAAACGACTGAGACGGCTCCGAACTCGCCCATCGCTCTTGCGTTGCACAGGATAATTCCGTAAAGCAAGCCCCACTTGATATTCGGTAGCGTCACCTTCCAGAAAATACGCCAGCCTTTCGCTCCAAGCGTTACCGCCGCCTCTTCCTCCTGAACGCCTTGCGCCTGCATGAGCGGAATCAGCTCCCGGGCAACAAATGGAAAGGTAACAAAGACGGTAGCCAGCACAATCCCCGGCAATGCAAAAATGATTTTCACGTCATGCGCTGCAAGCCACGGACCGAACCAGCCCTTGGCGCCAAACAGCAGCACATAGATCAAGCCCGAAATAACGGGAGATACGGCAAACGGAAGATCAATCAACGTCATCAGCAAATTTTTGCCTTTAAAACGGAACTTGGTGATGGCCCAAGCTGCCGCTAACCCGAAAATCAAATTCAGCGGAACTGCAATGAGTGCGGTTAGTAAAGTTAAACGAATGGCTGCTGCCGCATCCGGCTCCACTAACGCCTTCATGTAAACCTCTGTTCCCTTGCGGAAGGCTTCCACAAATATGGATACGAGGGGCAGCAATAGCAGCAAGCCTAAAAATAAGAGCGAAATGCTAATTAAAATCCATTTAACGACCGTCGGTTCGGTAATGTGCTTCGGCCTTGCGACCGAGACCGAACCTGCTTTTACGGTTGCCACATATCCGGCCATGGGGGGATCCTCCTAAAGGCTTTTCTAAGGAAAAGCCAACTTCGTAAGCATTTGCTGGGCTTTTCGATAGAAAAGCCTACTTCGTAAGCATAAGCTGAGTTTTTCGCAAGAAAAACTTGCATCGTAAGCATAAGCTGATTACTGTGTGTTAAATCGGTTGGCGCGCCATTGCAGGAAGTTAATGACCAGCAGCATCACGAAGGAGATGACCAGCATCACGAGCGCTATGGAAGTGGCGCCTGCATAATCGTACTGCTCCAGCTTCGTCATAATAAGCAAAGGAGCGATCTCGGTCTTCATCGGCATGTTGCCGGAGATGAAGACAACGGAGCCATATTCACCGACGGCCCGGGCAAAAGCCAGTGTAAAGCCGGCTAGCAATGCCGGGAACAGCTGGGGAAAGATCACCTTCGTGAAGGTTTTCCAGCGATGAGCGCCCAAGCTGACAGCCGCCTCCTCGATTTCCTTTTCCAGCTCCTCAATCACGGGCTGAAGCGTCCGAACGACGAACGGGATGCCAATAAAGGTTAACGCCAGCATAATACCTAATGGGGTAAAGGCTATTTTTATACCCAAGGGCTCCAGAAGGCTCCCTACCCATCCGTTCTTGGAGTATATCGTGGTCAAAGCAATACCCGCGACTGCCGTAGGCAGAGCAAACGGAAGGTCTACCAGGGCATCGACGAACCGTTTGCCGGGGAACGTGTATCTCACCAATACCCACGCCAGAATGAAGCCGAACACCGCATTTACCAATGCAGCTCCGAAGGCCGTACCAAAGCTGATTTTATAAGAGGCAACCACCCTTGCATCGCTTATGGTGTGCCAGAACTGCGCCCAGGTCAGGCCGGACGTTTTTATAAAAATGGCGGACAGCGGGAACAGCACGATCAAGCTGAGATACATCACCGTAAAACCCATTGACAACCCGAAGCCGGGCAATATACTTCGTTCCTTCCAAGCTCTAGCCATGGATTCCTCTCCTCTGACGCATATAAACGCAATGAATTTACTTAAGGCTTATAAATTTGATCAAATACGCCGCCATCGGCAAAATGCGTTTTTTGGGTTTTGGTCCAGCCCCCGAAAGGCTCTTCATCTACCGTGAACAGGTTCACCTTGCCGAACTGATTTTCGAATTTTTTGGCTACCGACTCCAAGCGCGGACGGTAGTAATTTTTGGCTGCGATCGTTTGGCCTTCCTCTGTGTACAAGTACTCAAGATAGGCTTGAGCTACTTCACGCGTCCCCTTCTTATCTACCACTTTATCTACAACCGCTACAGGAGGCTCGGCAAGAACACTGATGGATGGCGTGACGATTTCGTATTTGTCCTTACCAAACTCATTCAGGGACAGGTAAGCCTCGTTCTCCCAGGCAATCAGCACATCCCCGATCCCGCGCTGTACGAAGGTCGTCGTAGCATCCCTCGCGCCGGAATCCAGCACAGGCACGTTTTTGAACAATTTACCCATGAAATCCTTCACCTGCGCTTCGTCCTTGTTGAACTTTTTGTAGGCATAGCCCCATGCAGCAAGATAGTTCCAGCGGGCACCGCCGGACGTTTTCGGATTCGGCGTAATGACCTGCACGCCCGGCTTGATCAAATCATCCCAGTCCTTAATCCCTTTCGGATTTCCTTTCTTGACCAGGAAAACGATGGTGGACGTATACGGTGTGCTGTTGTCCTTCAATTTCTTCTGCCAATCCTTCTGGATGAGCCCGGCTTCCTGAATGGCATCGATATCATAAGCCAAGGCCAGCGTGACGACATCCGCTTCCAGGCCGTCGATGACGGATCGTCCCTGCTTGCCGGAGCCACCGTGCGATTGCTTGAAGGTAACGTCTTGACCGGTTTTGTTTTTCCAATAGGTTATGAACGATTTATTATACTCCTGATACAATTCCCGGGTGGGATCATAAGAAACGTTAAGCAGCTCAACCGGTTTAGCTGACGCTGCCGGCTTGCTTTCCGGTGTTCCGGACGGAGCCGCCGAGTTGGAGGACGACGCCGCGCCTCCTCCGCAAGCAGTTAAGCCGACTAAGGACAAGCTGAGCAAGCTGACAACGGACCACTTTTTCCAAGAAAGCACAATAGCATTTGACATATATATTTCTCCCCTCATCTATTAAAGCAATATGGATTTAGTAATCTTGATCGTCCATAGGGTGTCAATCGACTCTTGTTGAAATCTCCGGTGGTCCGGTTGATTAAAATAATTCCGATGTGATTACTATGATTTATAGTCAGTATATTATCATCGCTGGTGAAATGTGTCAATCGCTTTTTTTTGCCACAATCGAATTTATAAGCTTCCGAGTTCATCGGATGTGAAGCAACAAAAAAACCCCCTTCAGGAGATGCGTCTGAAAGGGGCGGATGCTTGCTTTTGCCACAATAGCATTAAAATTTATAAGCTTCCAAGTCGTCGGAGGCGAAAATTATATTTGGTGATAAAACCAACTAGGGAATGCGGTCGCTCATCTTCGCAAGGCTTCGATAGAGGTTTTCTCATGGAGTCGATGCTTGCGCTGAGCATTCACTACAATAACCGAAAATTTCGAACCGGTGGTTCACAATTTGAAAATCAGACGGGAGATCCACCTGTTTCATCGGGCAAAACTCAAAGGTGACCGTCTTCTCGCACTGGATACAGATCATATGATGGTGATGATGCGATTGGCAGCGCGCGCGGAACTTCAAGCTGTCGTTCAAATGAAACTGCTCCAGCACACCCATTTCACTTAGCAAGCGCAAGTTGCGATACACTGTGTCGAAGCTGACGCCGGGGTATTTTTGACGCATCGATTCATAAACGTCCTTGGGCGACAAGTAGCCCTCCGCCTCCGCGAACAAGGTTGCCAGGCTCTTCCGTTGGTCGGTAATTCTCCAGCCGTGATTGGACATTGCCCGCAGCATTTCTTGAATCGTCTCATGCGAGTCGTGTTCATGCTTATGTTTAGCCATTAGTTATCCCTCAATTTTGCAGCATACTTAATTTAATAATGCCTTATCCAGACAGGAGAGTCAATCTTTTTGCACACCTTCGGACAGCTCCAACGCAGCCAAATCGGCGGCCAGCCGTTCCTTGGAAAAGTGCTCTCCGATAAAGACGGCCACATTCGGCACGTTCTCCTTCGGAGTAATTTTCACGAAATCCATCTCGCGGTACGCGTATTGAAACAAAAACAAGCTGTCGCTCCCCGTATCCGAGAACTTCAGGATGCCTTTGGCGCGATAAATCTCTTCCGGAAGCCTGCCGACCAAAGCCTCAAACTGCTCGCTGTCAATGGGATTGTCGAAGTAATGAGTATACACCATCACATGATCGTGGGAATGATGCTTCTCCCCTTCTGCCGCGTGTTCATGCCCTTCATGCCCCGCATGCCCGTGCTGATGGGAGGGATGCGAGCAAGCATCGCCATCCTCATGGGAGCAAACATGAGCTTCCTTTTGTCCCCCGGACTCAGGAATCGGTACCGAGCCAGCGCTCCGTTCAAACAAGGACAGATCCACCTGACAGTGAACGGTAACCGTTATAGGCGCAACAGGATTCCATTCGCGGACCAGCTGCTCGATCTTCACCAGGTCCGACGGCTCGATCAAATCCATTTTATTCAGAATCAGGTGCGTTGCACAGCGGATTTGGTCCTGCATCAGCCGGTACGTTTTGCCCGTACCTTTCTGGTGGCGTTCATGGAGCTGGACAGCGTCCACGACCGTAACGACCGAACGAAGCTCCAGCTCCGTCAGCAGGGAAGCATCCGTGACCCCGTCCAAAATCTCAATCGGATTCGCCGCTCCGGTACACTCCACGAAAATGACATCCGGCTGATGCTCCCGGATCAGATCACGAAGCTCCAGCCCCAAATCTCCGCGGATCGTACAGCATATACAGCCGCTAAGCATTTCGGTCATGGGCACGTCGTCCTCAACCATCATTCCATCCAGGTTCACATCCCCCAGCTCGTTCATCAGGACGGCGGGCTTCAAGCCTTTCAACTTATAATAATCCAGCGCCTGCGTCAGCAGTGTCGTTTTGCCGCTGCCCAGAAAACCGGATAAAATATGTACAGGTACCGCTTCTCTCATTGTGATTCGCTCCTTGTCCTAAGCTTTACTCATACATCTTATCCTTAAAATTGTAGCTCTACGGGCGTGCAAAGTCAATTATATGTAATTATTACTATTAAACATACGCCATTTTAGCTGAACCCCTTCTATTTTGTTACAATGATACATACTAGCTTAAGGACCGAATCATTCCTGCTCTTCAAGGAGGCCAGAACATGCTGAATCGACTGTTAGGCCCTTCCATTCAGATCGATCCGACATTTCCTTATTATAAAAACCGCTCCGAGCAAAGCATTGCTGACGAGCTTGCTATGGCAGGCTATCGGGTGGTGCATTATTTTGTTACTGTCGAGTCTGAGGTGAACGGCAAGCTCGTTGACTGTTTGAAGGCTAACGGCTTTGCCGTATGGGCTATGGTGCTGGGCAATGGCACTTATACTACCGCCCATCTCCCCCAAGACTGGCCGGACTGGCAAATGACGCTTCTGAAGCCGGTGAATGACGGCTATTACCGTCTTTCTCCGTTCAGCTACCGTTACGTGGCCTGGAAAAAACAAGCATTGGTTGAGCTTGTAAAAGCTTATCCGTTCGACGGCATCGAGGTTGCAGAGCCTTATTTCCCGGAATGGAACGGACTGTCCAGCGGCGTTTACGGGGACGTAGGCCCTTACGCAAGAGCAGCCTTCAAGCAGCAATACGGCTCCGACATCCCCGACTTCAAGTATCGTTCCTCGCCTTATTACTACAAAAACAATCCGGCGCTGTACCGCCAATGGATCGAGTTTCGGGTAGACGCGGTGAACCGCTACTTAAATGAATGGATTAACGGCAAGCACGGCATCAGAGCCGCGCGCCCCGACATCTGTGTGGCCACTTGGTCGCTCGCCGTGGACGCGGGACCGGATGCAGTCGAGAAGCTAAGAGAGCTTCAGGGCAACGACGCCTTTTCCATGGTATCCATGATTCGCCCCGATGTACATTTCATTCAGACCCACTGGCCCGACTGGATGCGCCCACGTCTCAAGCCCGATTATATCAAGCATTACGAGCCTTTCGTGGCCAAACTCAAAATCATACATCCCCGTCTTCCGCTAGGTATTCAAACGGATATCGGTTCTCTGAAGCCCATGCGCAGGAGCCGCCAATGGCTGGAGGCCTTCGCCCAAACGGCAGTTCAGCTTGGTTATGCAACCTGGACGGCTTATGAGTATCATCTCGGTCTGTACATGTACGAGGAACCGCCCTTGCCGATGCAGGCTGTCAGAGTTCAACGGAACCAGGTGCTATTGCTCTGCAGCAAACGGATCGATCCTGAAACGGCGACTACGAACGGCAGGTTCCAGCTGGCAGACGGGGAGCAAGAATTACTTAATCAGCCGGATATACAGATCCGGGTCCTGAAGGTTGACGGCAGCAGCATTGTGCTGGATTGCCCAAGCTTCCCGACGGGATCGTTTCAGCTCAAAGTTTCACACATCCAGGATACGCCGGAATTGTTCCTTTTTCCCGAGAAAAGGGCGAATGTACTGACATCCCCTGTGACATTAACCGTTCCCGCTATGGAAGGGAGACGCGCAATCCGGAGGCCGCTGAAAAACGGCGGAGTGAACGGAATCGTTCTGTAGAAGCGTAAGCGTTCGCGTTTGTCCCCGGATTTTGACCGCTATAAGCGGTTTGAAATTAAAAATTCCGGGGTCAACAGCGATCGGAAGAATGATCCGTCCATGCAGCTCGTACCTTTTTCAGTGGCCTCGCAATCCGCGGAAGCATTGACCGATGATAATGAAAGCAGCCAATAAATTTCCACTTGGAGGGAATGATATGGAAGTCTTACTCCGTGTACATCCAGCGGGTGGAGTGCAGCCCATATCATCTTATTCAAGGAGCGGGAATCAGATTGACATCAACGGCAATCTACAGCAACGAAGAAAAAATCAATGCCATCAGCCACGGGATCGGCGCGGTGCTCAGCCTGCCTGCTCTGATCGTGATGGTGCTGCAAGCATTGAAAAGCGGGCTGTGGACTCATATGTTGAGCAGTATTGTTTATGGCATGAGCCTGCTCATCCTGTACAGCTGCTCCACCGCACTGCATTGCGTGAAGGATCCGCTGCGTATGGAACGATATGAAATGCTGGATCACGCTGCAATCTATGTGCTTATCGCCGGAACGTACACCCCGCTGCTGCTCATTTCCGTGAAGGGCTCGTTCGGCATAGCTCTGCTCTCTCTTATCTGGCTGCTGGCCCTGATCGGCATCTTCCTGAAGCTCCGCTATCCCGGAAGGTTTATGGGCTGGTCTATCGCCCAATACATGGGAATGGGCTGGCTCCTTGTCGCCATCGTCCCTTCTCTTCGGCAGACACTGCCCGACGAAGGGCTGATGTGGATCGTCGGAGGCCTCTTCCTTTACGGATTCGGCTGTATCTTTTACTTCTGGCGAGGCATCCGTTACCATCATGGCATTTGGCACACCTTCGTATTGGCTGGAAGCGCATGTCATTTTATCGCAGTCTATTGTTATGTGTTGTACGTCTGACCAAATTCATAGAATTGCGAGAATTAGGTGCACCCGAGACAACCTCCTTAATACAATAGCTAGTAAATGGCTGAAGGGGTGCAACTATGCTGAACAAAGCAAAACGCGTCAAAATCATCGAGCGGCATTACGGGCGCAAAACCGTCGGTCCCCGAACCGTCTATCGGCTTGTGCGACGTTCCGTCAAACAGAAGAAACCCATTTCCGTCATCCGGCTGGGCGATGTGATGGCAAAGCTGCTTGCACGGCATGATGTGGAATCCTTGGATCATGTCGCCTCTTTTCTCGGTATCGAGCTGCCGCCTTCACCCGAGCTGCTGGAGCGATTGGACCACGCGGTGCGCGCCTCGGATATCGTAGGGATGTCCCACTATCGGAAAAGCCGCCAGCTCATTAAAGCCTATATGGAAGAAACCGGCTGGAGTCCGAAAAAAATAGCCGATTCGTTTATCAACGATCAGCTGTATGAAAAAGGATATTTGCACAAGCTCATCCGCAAATGCCGGGTTGCCCTCGTCGGCCGTGCCTCCCCGGAAGCGGCGCGGCAATTAAGACGCAAAGGCTTCCGGGTCGTCCTGACGGTAGACCTGAATCATGCCGACGCCATCGAGGGAGCCATGCAAAAGCTGAAGCGGTACCGGCGTAAATACAATCTCGTGCTTGTGGGCGCAAGTGTGCCCGGGCGCATTCTGTGCTCCCGATTGAAAAGAGAGCTGCGCGTGACCGCTGTGGAGATCGGTCATATGATGGATGCGCTTGCCAAGCCGAAGGATTGGAGAAAGCCGAATAACCGCAGACGGTTCAAGCAGCGCTTTTTGCGTAAAAACCAAAAGCGAGGCCAGACGTTATCGGTCATTAGGCTGGGAAGAGGGAATATACGAATAAGAAAAATCGCGTCCGGCTTCCTTTCGAATCGAATCGGCCGCGTCCAAAGGTAACGCCACTCGTTGTAATTATCGAGACACCGGTTCCAGTGACAGCTGTCCGGTGTTTTTGTCTTTCAGCACAAGCCGACCCTCTACCTGCTGCCCGTTCTCATCCGTCAAGGTCATCCGGGCGGTGCTGCCCTTCTCGATCAGAAAGCGAACGGCGCTCTCCGTCAGCTCGGCTCCGTAGCTGTCCTTCCAGATCACAAAGCCGCAGCCGGCTTTGTACTCCGTGCAGCCGTAGCCGCGCTTGCCCATGATGATGCGGCCCGCGCATCCGGGCCGCGGGCATGCCGCGATGCCGGCACGCACCGCGGCATACGCTGCGCTTGCGCCACCGGGCGCAGCCGCAGCCGCCACAGGCGCAGCTGGCGCCTCAGGCGGCGTGCTCGCCGCGAGCGCCGGGCTGCGCCGCTGGCGCGTACCTGCGGCAGCCGCAGGCGCGGCCTCGGCGTCGCCGCCGGAGCGCTTGGCGCGCGTACGCTTCGCCGGCGCGGCGGCCGTGCCCTCAGCGGCTTCGGCGGAAGCCGCCTCGCTGCGCTTGCGCGAGCGCTTAGCCGCGCCTGCCGGCTGCGCGGCTGCGCCTTCGAAGGCCTGCTTCGCGGCCCTTGACTGCACCCGAACCTTATCGATGATCAGGTTCGTGAATTTCTTCACGTTGGCCATGAACTGTTCGTCCGAGGCCAAGCCCCGGGCAATCTCATTGAGACGCCGCTCCCAATGGCCGGTCATCTCCGGCGACGTCAGCAGATCGACGCCTGCGCCGCGAATCAGCTCCACCGCTGTACGCCCCTTCTGCGTAATGACGATCCGCTTGCCCTGCATGACAATGTAGCCGACATGCTTAAGCCGCTCGATAACGGAAGCCCGGGTAGCCGGTGTACCGAGACCGGAGTCCTTCATCGCATCGCGAAGCTCCTCGTCCTCCACCTGCTTTCCGGCTCCCTCCATCGCCTTCAGCAGCGTGCCTTCCGTGTAGGCCTTCGGAGGCTGGGTTTCCTTTTCCTTCGCTGCAATGTCAGAGCAAAGAACCCCTTGCGCCGGGTTCAAGCTGAACGGTGTACTGATCTCTTCCTCGGCTGCCTGCTCCTCATCTTCCGCTTTATCTGCGGCCTTCCCACGCTTCGGCTTCTCCTTCTCTTTCTTCTGGTCGGCATAGACGACCTTCCAGCCAAGCGAGAGCAGCTGCTTAATCGTGCTTTTGAACGTTTCCTGCTCCACCTCGGTCAGCACCGTATGAACTTTGTATTCGGCGGCGGGAAAGAAATGGGATAAGAAGCGCCGCACCACCAAATCGTACACCTGCTGCTCGTCGCTGGAAAGCCCATTTGCTTTCTTATGTGTCGGCAGAATGGCATGGTGATCCTCGACCTTGGCCGGATTGCAGACCGCCTTATTATTTTTATGAACAAATCGCTTCTCCGCCTGCTCCACCAGCTCGGAATACGCAGTGCCTCGAAGCTGGTCCAGCGCGCGATGCATCTCCGGAATATTTTGCTCATTCACATAGTTCGAGTTGGTCCGCGGGTAGCTGATGACCTTATGCTTCTCATACAGCGCCTGCGCAATATCGAGCGTCTTCTTCGCCGAGAAGCCGTATTTGGCATTCGCTTCCCGCTGCAGCAGCGTCAAGTCATACAGCTTGAAGGGATACTCCTTCGTATCCTTGACTTCATAGCTGGCAATGCGTCCCGGCTTTCCTTTCAGCTTCGTTACCAGCGCTTCCGCTTTGGCAGGATCGGTAATCCGGTCCCCCTGCCACATGCCCTTGTACTCGCTCTCGGGGAAATCCGGCCCGCCTGCTTGGGTGAAGCGCGCCTCCACATCATAAAACTTATTGGAGCTGAACGCTTCAATTTCCTTTTGCCGATCGTATAAAATCGCCAAAACCGGCGTTTGAACCCGTCCCACGGATAAAAGCTCATTATGCTTCGTCGTAAAAGCGCGCGAACCGTTCATCCCGATCAGCCAATCCGCCTCACTGCGAGCCTTGGCCGCTTTCGTCAAATTGTCGTAATCCGCGCCTTCCCTCAGCTCGGCGAAGCCTTTGCGGATCGTTTCCGGCGTCAAGTCGGATATCCACAGCCGTTTGACCGGCTGGGTCAGCTTCAAATGCCGCTGGATGAGCGAGAAGATATGCTGCCCTTCGCGCCCGGCATCACATGCGTTCACCAGCCGTTCACTCCGCTTGGCCAGCTCGGCAATGACCTTGAGCTGATCCTTCGTCTTCGGATTCGGTATCAGCTTGAACCGGTCCGGAATAATCGGCAGGTCGTTGAAATTCCATTTTTTATACCTGTCGTCATATGCGTCCGGCTCCGCGAGTCCGATCAGGTGGCCGATGGCCCACGTAATAATATATTGTTCACCTTCAATGTACGTACGATGGTTTTTCGCCTTCGGATCGATCGCCGCCGCAATGTTACGCCCCATATCCGGTTTTTCCGCAATAATTAAAGTTTTCACGCTTACCAATCGCTCCCTGCTGGGTAGTGCCTTTGATTCCATACCTCGCCCATCGTATCGAAAAAATGCCATTTTGTAAACCATGGACAGGCTCAGGAGCTACCCGGAGGCTGGCATCATCAGCCAAATTTTCGTACCCTCCTCCTCTTTACTATCGATGCGCAGGCCGTATTGTTCCCCGAAAACCATTTGGATGCGACGATGCACATTCAGCACCCCGATCCCCCCCTGTTTGCTGCCTATCGTATCCCCGTTATCCTCTGCAAGACGGTTCGTCTCCAGCCTCTCCCGAAGCTTGTGAAGCTGCTCCGGTGTCATTCCACAGCCGTTGTCCTCCACCGTCACCCAGAAGAAGCCGTCCTCTTCGCCGGCATCGATCCGAATGGAATGATAGTCCTCTACGCCGTCGGGAAAGGCATGCTGGAAGGCGTTTTCGACCAGGGGCTGAAGGGTCAGCCGCACCATTTTTTTCAACAAATATTGTGGAGGAACTGCGACATCGATTTCAAACTCCCTCTCAATCCGATGCTTCAAAATGACCGTATAATTCAAAATATGCTTCAGCTCATTGGCAACCGTGATCTCTTCCAGATTTGTCTGCACCGAGTAACGCAGCATATAAGCCATCGATTTGACGATGTCCGTAATTTCCGTCGAATCCTTCAGCGCGGCATAACACACAATGGTTTCAAGGGTATTGTACAGAAAGTGGGGATTAATCTGCATCTGCAGCGATTGAAATTCGGCCTTTTGCCTCTCCAGCTGCGTTTCGCGGTTGATCAGCTCGGCCTCATACACCTGTTTGACGAGCTCCGAGAGACGGCTCACCATCAGATTGTAGCTGATCGTCAGCTGATCGATTTCCCCTTTGGGATCGGAAACCGGAATCGTCATCCAATTCCCTTTCTCTGTCTGCCGCATTCCGTTCTTCAACGCCCGAATCGGCCGGGTAATCGAGGTACCGAACCGGTGGGACAGCCACAAAGCCACGGCCAGCGTACATAACCCGACCACGAGCGTCGTTGTCCGAATGTTGGCTACCGGCTTTTGCAGCTCGTCCAGCGGCATGGAGCAAATCAAGGTCCAGCCCGAGTAAGCCGATTTGCGGGTCACGAACATCCGCTCCTCACCTGCCTCCTCTCCTTCGAATGTATGGGCATCCTGGCTCTGCACCTGCTGCTCCATCGCTTCCGGCCAGCGTGTGCCGATCTTATCCTGGTTCGGATGGTATACAATCTCTCCCGAGCTGTCCGCGATGTAGAAGTAGCCCTTCTCCCCCAGATCGATGCCGCCCCATAATGTCGACAAATCCTTCGATTGGATCTCGATAGCGAGAATACCGTTGAAATCGCGGGAGGTTAACCCTCTAATTTTGCGGGCCAGTGTAATGATCGAGTCTTTGCGTTCCGGCAAAATCGTTCGATTGAGCACGCTCAGCGTGCCGTCGTTATTCGTTTTTTCCTTAAGCAAGGAGAGATGCTTGTTGACCTCTTTGGGACTCATCGTCTGTTCATAGCCGCTGTTCAGGCCGAGCACTGCATTGCCATGATAGCTGATAATATAAATGGCAACGACTTCCGGATTCCGTATAAATATCGGCTTCATCCCGATTTCCTTGATTAAGGAGGAGTAATTGTAATAATCGTAGCCTTCCACCACAGGCATGTCGATGAACTGCTTCACATCCTTGTTGGACAAGAGAGACGTCATAGACCGCTCGTACGTTTGCAGGTACAGGTCTGTTTGATAGAGCGCGTTATTCGCGATTTGTGACAGCTGTCTGCTGCTTTGGGCATTCAGCTCGTTCGAAGAACGGGTATAGGTGAAAATACCGACGGAGGTCAGCGAGAGGACGATGACAACCATGAAATAAGTAAACAGTCTTCTTGATAAGTTGCCTCTCATCACTTGATCCCCAGCTTGCTGCGGAATTCCGTTGGCGAGAGTCCGGTCATTTTCTTGAACATTTTGGTAAAATGCGGATAATCCTCGTAACCCACCTCTGCCGCCACATCGCTCAGCTTGACATGAGGCATCGCCAGCAATGCTTGCGCTTTCTCGATACGGCGTTTAATCCGGTATTGCACGAAGGTTTCGTGGGTCATCTTCTTGAATAAGGAGCTAAAATACGTTGGTGTCAGTCCCACCATCTCGGCAACCTCCTCCAGCGTAACCTCCTGGGATAAATGGTTGTCAATATAGGCCCTCGCTTCCTGCATCGGGTCTTTATAATTCCCGCTCCGGTTTCTCTCCAGATTCGAAAGCATACTCCCGAGCTGTGCCTCAAAAGCTTCAAATGCCTCCTCTTTACTGTCAGCCTGCAGCTGCGGATAATCGGTTGCAATGGCGCTGGTTTTGCGGTGCAGTCTTTTAGCCAGCACATTCAAGCAATCCAGGAGCAATTCCTTCAAGGGGGACAGGTTCATGTCCGAATGCAGACAGTATGCCTTCCATTCCTGCGTCAAGCGCTCCAGCTCATCAGGCTGCAGCAGCCATATCGTTTGCTCCACCTTCTCAATCCAATCTTCGTATTTCTTAAGCGAAATATAGCCCTTCACCTTGGCTTTGAACAGCTTGTCCAATATCTCGTCCATATCCGGCTTCGTCACCGGCTTCAGCAAATAATGCTTCACCCCGTAGGACATACACTTCTGCGCATACGTAAAATCGTTATAACCGGAAATGACAACCACTTGGATCCGGTCATCAAACTCATGAATTAACCTGCTCAGCTCCATCCCGTCCATCTTGGGCATACGAATATCGGTAAATACGACATCCGGTGTCTGCTCACGGATCATCTCCATGGCCCGGACCCCGTTCTCTGCCGTTCGGATTTCAAGCATTGGAACGAAATATTGCTCTGCCATCCGAGCCAGCCCTTTACGTATTATCGGTTCATCATCTACAATCAACAGCCGCATCGTCCCGTGCACCTCCTTTGGCAAAAAGGGAAAAGCATCTGCCTGGAAGCGGAAGCCGCCGGACAGATGCTCGAACTATTATTTATTGTTTAAACATGGATACGCCGTCTTTACTGTTAAACCTTTCCGTTGCTTCCTTGATAATCTCATTACCGCCCTTCGTTTTGTACTCTTCGATGACTTTAGGCCAATCCGAGATCGGTTCCTTGCCGTAAATCATTTTGACCATGTGATCAATAATGAGCTTCGGTCCTGTATCTCCGAGAGGAGTCAGGTCCGGATACTTGGAGAAGGCTTTCAGATCGGGATAAAAGCCGATACCCGGCAGCCCTTCTTTGGTTAACACGGTGTCAAACGCTTTCAAAATATCTTGGCCGTCCTGATTCAAGCCCAGCTGAATTTTGTTATAGGTTGCGTCCTGCGCCATCCATAGAGTACCGTAACGGAACCCTTCCTCCTGCGTTTCCTCTTTGTTCGTCGGGAACTTATAATTGATTTTACCATTATCTACGGTATAATTCTCCCCTTCAACCCCGAGGCTGAAAAATTTAGCGGCTTCCTCCGTCGTCATCCATTCAAAAAACTTGATGATGCCGGCCGCCTTGTCTTTATCGACATTCTTATTCACATAAAACGCGCGAACCATTGGGGCATACAGGAAGTATCCGCCTTTGCCCTCCGGTCCTTTCGGGGAAGCGATCACATCCACCTTGGCCGTTGGAACTACCGCTTTAATGCTCGTGCGATAATCCTTAAGCCCGCTTCCTACGTTCGCGGACCACATTCCCGCTTTGCCGGCATTAATGTTTTTGCTGTAGTCGGTAGAAGAAATCGTGGCGAAGTCTTTCGGAATTAAACCTTCGTCATACATCGTTTTCATTGTTTGAAGCGCTTTTTGCGTGTTCTCGACATCAAAGAACTTGGGAACGACCTGATCGCCCTGCTTCTCGAACTGATCCTTGTAAGGAAGCACGTCGAAGGCTCCAAGGATGACGTCGGCGTACTTGAAGTTCTCGCGCATCTGGTAAGGATTTTCCACGCCCAGCTTCTTAAACGCTCTCATCACGTTCAAAAATTCGTCCACCGTCTTAGGCACCGACAGTCCGGTCTTTACCAGCAGATCGGTCCGGATATACGTTCCCCGGCGCGACGGATTCGTCAAGTAATCCGGAATCGCATAAATTTTTCCTTTGTAGGATACCGAGTCCCACGCCGCCTTCGGTATTTTCTGCAGCAGATTGGGAGCGTACTGCTTCAACAGGTCGTCCAGCGGCATGAAGACGCCCGCCTCTACCGAACCCGACATATCCTTGCCTGTCGGCATATCCAAGCTTCCCAATACGTCAGGAATGTCATTGCCAGCAAACAATACGCTCATTTTCTCCCGCTGAATCAGCCGAACGTCCAGCTCTGTGTTCGTCAGCTTGTTTAAGCGCTGCACCCACTTGTCTTTGTTCAAATCCGGAGAGCGCTGCGCATATCCGTCCCCCGACGTGATTGGAAAGGAGACCGAAAATTTCAAAGGTCCCTTATTCTCGGTCTTGCCGCCCGAGCCGTTGGCCGGCTCCTTGTTGTCCGTGGTGGAGCAGCCCGCTAAAGACCCTGCAGTTAATACTGCAGCCATGACCAGACTCACTGTTTTGTTCATCGTACCCCTTCTCTCCTTCACATTGTACCGAAAGGCCGGTCAACAACGCCCGCTGCGCGGACGAATCATTCTCCATTGCTGCAAATCCTTCCCCAGAACGATTCCAGCCGCACAGCTCCTTATTCACCAAACCTCCGGCTCCCGCATTCATCCTGATTTGGTGAATACGTTTTCATTATCATAGCCTAATGCGAGGGTAAGACCTACGGACAAAATTAAGGCCGCTTGTGTTTATTTACGATTTGACGGAGCCCACGAGCATTCCTTTAATAAAATGCTTCTGCAGGAACGGATACACCAGCATAATAGGAATGGTAGCGATAACGATGACCGCCATTTTCATCCCCTCGGGCGATAAATTCAGAGCAGATTCCAGCGCCGAATCGGATGCGCCGAACTGATCGGTAATGACCATTTCCCTCAGCCTCACCTGCAGCGGGATCAACGACCGATTGTTAATGTAGTAAATGGCGGCCGAATACGTATTCCAGTTCGATACGGCGTACATAATCCCCATCGTAGCCATCGCCGGCTTGGATAAAGGAAGAACGACATTCCTGATGATCCCCATTTCCCCGCAGCCGTCGATCCGCGCCGAATCAATGAGTTCATTGGGCAGATTCATAAAGAAGGAACGCATAACGAACAAGTTGAATGCGCTGATCGCGGTCGGGATCATAAGCACCCACAAGGTGTTCAGCAGCTTCAGCTGCTTCAAGAGCAAATAATTCGGAATGAGCGGCGCATGAAAAATCAACGTGACCAGCACCAGAATAAGTATGATTTTGCGTCCCGCATATTCTTGTCGGGATAAGGGATATGCAAGCGAAGCCGTCGCTGTCAAATTGATCAGCGTCCCGCATACGGTAATGATCACACTGTTACGGAACGCAACCCAGATCGACGGATCCTTCAGAATCGAGGCATAATTGGCCCCTGTGAAATTCACCGGCCAAAAATACACCTTGCCCATATTAATCGCCGCACTGTTACTGAACGATTGGGCAATGACATGCAGCAACGGAAGCACCATCGTTAACCCAAGCAATGTTAATAAAATGAGGTTGAACACATTGAACATTCGCTGACCTCGACTGATAATCATGGTTGTCTCCTGCCTTCTAATGAGTTAATATAAGCCTTCTCCGGTCGCCTTTTTACTGAACGTATTCCCGATCAGGATAAGCAGAAATCCGACAACCGATTTAAACAGCCCTATGGCCGTCGTATAGCTGTACTGCCGATCCACCAAGCCTGCTCTGTATACATAGGTGTCTAAAATCTCCCCGTTCTGGCTGTTCAACGGATTGAGCAGGATATACACCCTCTCGAAACCAAAATCGAGAAAATTACCGATGTGCAGCAGAAATAAAATCGTGATCGTCGGCAAAATGGCCGGAATGGTAATGGACAAGGTTTGACGCATCCGATTCGCTCCGTCGATCTCCGCCGCTTCGTAAATGTCCGGGTTGATCCCGGCAATGGCCGCCAAGTAAATAATCGTTCCCCAGCCGCTATCCTTCCACACACCCGCTCCGATAAGAATCGTCCGAATGTAGGCATTATCTCCAAGGAAATAAATCGGGTCGATGCCAAATAGGGACAGCACGTGGTTCACGAATCCGGTCGTCGGGGAGAGCATACCCACAACGATCCCTCCTACGATAACCCAGGATAAGAAGTGGGGCATGTAAATGACAGTTTGTACGAACCGCTTGTACAGCGCCGATCTAAGCTCATTTAACAGCAGCGCCAGAACGATCGGAACGGGAAATGCAAAGCATAGATCATACAGTCCGATCAGCAGCGTGTTTTTTAAAATGTTCAAAAACTCATCGTAGGCAAACATCCGCTGAAAATGCGCCAAGCCTGCCCAGGGGCTTCCGGTCACACCCTTGAAGATGTTATAGTCCTGAAAAGCGATGACGGAGCCCATCAACGGAATGTATTTGAATACGATAAAAAATAAAATACCCGGAATCGATATCAAATACAGCGGATAATATTTGCGGGCGAATGCCCACCTTGCTTTTTTATGGGGGAAAGCGACCCGAATCGAGTCCGTCGGTTGAATCTTGCTTGCCATGGTGCACCTCTCCTCAAGTGAATAATGGACTTTTGTGTCTATGGGCTTATCTTACTAGCCGCAGCGCTTTTTCATCTAGGGACTCGTTTCCGCTGTCTTGTGTTTTTTTACGTTTTCCTCCGGCCGCTTCCGGCTTGCCATCCCTCCCTTTTTCTGGTTGCAAATCCCAAATGAACTATGTTATATTAAATCTCCTGTTAAGAAGAAAGCACGGATCTGAATGGAGGTTGTATTCTTGGAAGCCAGTGTGCAGAGCGCATATGAAGAAGAGTTGAAACGATTAGAGGAAACGTTTACAGAAATTGACCGTCAGCTGGCAGTGTTAAAGGACATCCCCCCTTACACGGGACAGGATCACACGGAGCAAGTATTGGATTCGATTCGGGAAACCCGCCGCCGCAACCTTGCCGTAGCCCAATCCGAGCCTTATTTCGGCAGACTGGACTTCCAGGAAAACGGCCACGATCAAGCAGCTCCATTATATATAGGGAAGGTCGGCGTCGAGAAGGACCCGTCGCTGGAGCTGATGGTTATTGATTGGCGCGCCCCGGTTGCCAGCCTGTTCTACTCTTTTACCGGCGGTACGGATGCCGTGAGCTATGATTCTCCCGATGGTCTGGTTGAGGGGCTTGTATATTTGAAACGCAACCTTGTCATTCGCAAGCAAATATTGCAGCGGGTCGTCGACACGTTCGACCGCTCGGGCGATACGATGGCGGTTACGGATGAGTTCCTGCTGTACCGTTTGGGCGAGAACAAGGACAATAAGCTGAGAGACATCGTATCGACAATTCAATCCGAGCAGGACGCCATTATCCGCGCGGTGAAAAATACGGCTCTCATTATTCAAGGGGTCGCTGGCAGCGGGAAAACGACGGTCGCCCTGCACCGCCTCGCGTTCTTGCTCTATCAATACCGGGATCAGGTGAAGGCGGAGCGGATGATTATTTTTGCCCCCAACCGGATGTTTCTTGATTATATTTCCGGTGTGCTTCCGGAGCTCGGCGTCGGCCACATTCAACAAACGACCTTTACCGATTGGGCGCTGGAGCTGCTGGAGCACGAAGTGAAGCTTGCAGACCAAGCCGAACGGCTGCGCTTCTGGTTCCAGACCGGGACCGGGCGTCCAGCCATGGATGACACAGCGCCAGGCCGCTGGAAGGGCTCGATTCGGTTCAAAAGCTGGCTGGATCAAGTATTGGATCATTATGAAGCCACGGCCGTTCCTCATGCGGACTTCATTCCATGGGAGGGCGCCAAGCTGAAGGCGGCTGCCATTCGTCAATGGTACGACGTGGAGAACAAGCATGAGCCGCTGATGAAACGCCGCGAGCGTGTGCTGGCCAGAATGAAACGGTGGATGGAAATGGAGCTGGAAAAAGTATGGGAGGTTCATCTGAAGAAGGAATACAAGAAGAAAGCCTCTGCCAAGCTGCGCGACTATACGAAGCATTGGACCGCTTATACGCCATTCACCTTCTATAAAGAGCTGTTCCGTACCGACGGCCCTCCTGCGTTTCTGCCTCAAGAGCTTCATGCGGATCTCCCGGTGGAGCTGCTGGCGGCAACACAGGCTTATTTAAAGAAAAAAACAGTCCAGCCGGAGGATTTCGCTGCACTGCTCTATATTCGTATCCGCTTCTTCGGCATTCATGGCGATCTGACCTTTGATCATACGGTTATTGATGAAGCCCAGGATTTCTCGCCTTTCCAGGTGGCGGTTCTTCATCAGCATACGAGGAATCAATCGTTTACGATATTGGGAGACCTTTCCCAAGGCATTCATGCCTATCAAGGGATTCGCGAATGGACCGAATTCACCGATCTATTCGATGGTGGGACTACTGCTTATTATCAACTCAATCGAAGCTACCGCTCGACAATGGAAATCATTTATTTTGCCAACGAGGTATTAAAAAACGGGCTGGAGCAGCCGACGGCCCTCGCCGTTCCGGTGTTCCGCAGCGCGGACCCCGTCCAGGTCAAGCAGATCGAGGAAGCGGAGCTTATCCCAGCTCTGCAAAAAGAAATCGCCCGCCTGCAGTCGGGCGAAACGACAACCATCGCCCTCCTGACGCGAACGGAGGCCCGCAGTGAGCAGCTTCACAAGCGGCTATCCGCCGCTGGTCTGCAGGTCAACCTGATCGCCGCAGGCGGTCAGCATTACCAAGGGGGCATCTCCCTGGTCCCTGCCTTTATGGCGAAGGGGCTGGAGTTCGATGCGGTGATCCTGCTCGATGTCACCGAGGAGCAGTACACTGCAACGCCTCAGGATGCGAAGCTGCTCTATGTCGGCTGCACGCGTGCGCTGCACGACCTGCAGCTGTGGTACAGCGGAAGCCCTTCCCCCCTGCTGGCAGGGATCCAGGGAGATTTCGTTGCTTGGAGCTCATAAAAATACCAAAACACCCGTACCGCCTTATCAACATAAGGCCTGGTACGGGTGTTCTTTGTTTATAGCAGCTCATGGCAGCCTAAGCTTCCACAAGCTCCTTCAATTCCGGTACGACGTGAACTTTGCCCCCGGTCAATGCGCCGACCAGATTGTGCGCAGCTAACTTGGCCATCTCATAGCGGGTTTGATCGGTAGCCGATCCGATATGCGGCAGCGTAACGACATTCGGCAGCTTCAGCAGCGGGTTATCCGGCGAGACCGGCTCCAGTTCGAACACGTCGAGTCCCGCTCCGCGTATTTTCCCCTGCTGCAGTGCCTGAGTAAGCGCCTGCTCATCCACGGTTTGTCCGCGGGAAGCATTGATGAAGAAGGCCGTAGGCTTCATCAAGTCAAAATGCTCCGCACGAATCAGCTTCGCAGTCTCCGGAGACAGCGGGGTCATAAGGACGACGTAATCCGCTTCCTTCAGCAGCTCCTCCAGCGAGCAGAATCGCCCGCCGAAGCGAGCTTCGATGTCCGGCTTCGCAGTCCGGCTGTGGTACAGCAGCTTCATATCGAAGCCATGAACGGCGCGCTTCGCAATGGCTTCTCCGATACGCCCCATGCCGATAATCCCTACCGTAGCATGATGGACATCCATTCCGAACAGCTGCTCTTCCTTCACGCCGCCTTTTTTCCAGTTCCCCTGCTTGACGAAAGCATCCAGCTCCGCTACTCTTCTGCCCGCCGACAGCATCAATGCCAGCACCAAATCGGCTACCGTATCATCGAGCACATAGGGGGTATGTGTACCAATCACCCTTCTCGCCCGCATCGCCTCGATATCAAAATGGTTATAGCCGACCGAAACGGAGCTCACGACTCGCAGACGGGGCGCTTTCTCCAGGAAGGATGCGTTAATTGGACCTCCGGACAGCATCACGCCTTCATAGTCGTGAATTTTCGCCTCCAGCTCCGCTCTTGGCATAGAGCCTTCTTGATCCCACATCGTACAGTCCAAGTGCTCCTGCAAATAGGCCAGAATCGGTTCTGCAAGCTTCCGGGTCAACAATACTTTCGGTTTCGTCAATGGTAGGCACCTGCCTCTTGTTTATTATCGTCCGATGCTGTTATCGCGCTGTTTCCGCGTGAACAGCCTGCTGTTCGGGACTCAGCACTTCGTTCAGGCTTCCGGAACGGTAGCCTTTCAAGTCCATCGTCACATAAGCGTAGCCGATTTCCTTCAGCTTGGCATGGACCGTTTCTGCAACTGCCAGCACTTGAGCCAGGTCCGATGCCGGTACTTCAATACGCGCCAAATTATCATGCTGACGCACCCGAACCTGTCTGAAGCCAAGCTGGATCAAGAAATCCTCGGCTTGGTCGATCATGGACAGCTTCTGAGCCGTAATCGCCTCCCCGTAAGGGATTCTGGACGATAGACATGCGAAGGAAGGCTTATCCCATGTCCGCAATCCGGCTTGACGGGACATATGGCGAATTTCCGCCTTCGTAATTCCCGCTTCGAGGAGCGGCGCCCGAACTCCCTGCTCATGGGCTGCTTGCAGACCTGGACGATGCTCGCCCAAATCATCGGCAATCGCTCCGAATACGACATGGTTATAGCCGCGTTCCTTGGCAATCGGAATCAGGTGATCGAACAGCGAATTTTTACAAAAGTAGCAGCGGTTCGTCGGATTCTCGGCGTAGCCTGGAATATCCAGCTCACTCGTATGAATCACGACATGCTGTGCGCCTAACTCCTTCGCCAGTGCAATCGCTTCCTCTTTCTCCCGGACCGGGTAGGTTTCAGAGTCCGCGGTAATGGCCAGCACTTGATCCGGGCCCATAAATTCCAATGCCGCTTTTAATAGAAAAGCGCTGTCCACGCCTCCGGAAAACGCCACAACAATTTGTTCCATGGACTTCAGGATCTCTCCGAGCTTCGCATATTTTTGTTCCATCGTTTCCATCTCGATTCCTCCTGAGCTTTATGAAAATAATGACCTCCCGTTCCAAGTGGGAACAAGGGCAATGATGCTTTTTTGCAATCGTGTGCATAAAAATGAAAAAATGAAGTCTGCTCCCTATTATAGACCTTTTTACTCGATAGAAAAAGAGGGGCAGACATGAAGACCGTGCAAAATTACTTATGGCTTGCAAATATCAATTCAAATTCAGCCGCAGAAACGGGTTTGCTGAAATAATAGCCTTGGGCATGGGGGCAGTTTTGCGCATTTAAAAATTGCAGATCGCCTTCGCTCTCTACTCCTTCGGCGACCACATCAAGGTTCAAATGATTCGCCATTGCAATAATTGTAGATACAATAGCAGCGCTATCCGTATCCGTCGTAATGTCGCGGATAAAGGACTGATCGATTTTGAGCTTCTGGATCGGGATTTTTTTGAGCACATGCAATGAGCTGTAGCCGGTGCCGAAATCATCCATCGAAATCCGAATGCCGTAGCCCTTCAACTCATTCAGCTTGCGGATAACCTGCTCTACGTTATGCATTGCCACGCTTTCCGTAATTTCCAGCTCCAGGCAGCTTGGGGCCAATCCGGTGTCCTGCAAAATCCCGACGATATCTCCAATCAAATTGAGCTTCTGAAATTGCTTTAAAGACAGGTTTACCGATACGGTCAAGGCAGGCCACCCCGCCTCCTGCCAAAGCTTGTTTTGACGACAGGCCGTCCGGAGCACCCAGTCTCCGATCGGGATGATGAGTCCCGTTTCCTCTGCGAGGGGAATAAATTGTGCGGGCGAAATCAAGCCGTGCTTCGGGTGACGCCATCGGACGAGCGCTTCCATGCCGATCAACCTCATATCTCGTATATCGTACTGAGGCTGATAATGCAGCTCTAGCTCGCCGCGTTCCAATGCTTTGCGCAGATCATGCTCCCATTCCAGCTGCTGCAGCGAGCTGGCTGAGGTTTCAGCGGAAGCATCCAGCCGAAAAAGCCCTTGCCCTCCCGCTCTCTCAGCCGATTGAGCTTTGACTGCGTGCCGAAGCAGCGTATTCATGTCGATTCCATCATACGGATAAATTGCCAAGCCGATACTGCTGGAAATGACGAGCTCTCGGTCATGTACATAATAAGGCTCCATCAGCTGCAGTTGAAGGTGGCGGGCCAGTTCCACCATATCATTCGTATGGTCGAAGTGACGGACCAGCAAGGCGAATTCATAATTGCCCATCCGGCTGATGCGATGCGTATCCCCCGCCCATTCCCGCAGACGATCGCTGACCTGCATCAGCAGCATATCCCCCCAGCTGTGGCCGAACGAATCGTTAACGAGCTGGAATCGATCGAGTCCGATCATCATTATGGCAAACGGCGCCGTCCGTTCACCGCTGTTGGCGGCAGCGAGCTCCTGCGTCAATTGGATTTGAAACAGCGTCCGGTTCGGAAGACCGGTTAATGTATCGTAATAAGCCATATGCTCAATCATTTGAGCAGCAACCTTTTGTTCCGTCATATCCTTCAGGATCACATACACCATGCGTTCTTCCTGAGTGTTCGCCGGGATCATACGCAGCTCCAGCTGCAGCCGTTGACCATGCCGGCGCTGTATGACCGCTTGAGCCTGATCATTTTCACCAGTGAGCGCATGATGGAAGCTATGTTGGAAGGCTGGCCGGCTTTCCTGTTCCAGCAATTGCTCCAAGGTGCAATGCTTTATGGATTCAAGCTCACTGCCCAGCAGTTTTTGAAAAGCGTTATTCGTATGCACAATGATGCCCTTGCGGTTCAAAAGCAATAGAGCATCCGGGCTCTGTTCAAATAAAGGATGTGAGCTGAGCGTATACATCCCGTCCATGTTGTACATGTTGTGATCTCCCTGTATGTTTCCGGTCTGAATAATCCCATTTTGGTAAAATGACTAAGGCCAGTATAGCATAAAAAGGAAATCATATTGCTGATTTTGCTGAATTTTGTCAAATACACTTGGGCAAGACCCTTCGTCTCTCCCAACAAAAAACATCCCTTCCGACAGAAAGCAGATTTGTCTGTTGGAAAGGGATGTTATGCAGCTTTGCCCTCACGACTGGAGCAATCCTCCGTCCTCGCAGCTGGCTTTTATTCATCACATATATAAGGTTAAGTTCGATTTAAAGCTCCTTCTCGATCGCCTGTATCAACTCACTGTCTTCAGGAGTGACTCGGCTCGTGAACCGTGCCGCAACGTCGCCATCCTTAGTAATCAGAAATTTCTCGAAGTTCCACTTCACGTCCCCTTGGGGCTCCGACTGCTCGGTCAGCCATTGGTACAAGGGATGCTTCTCCTCACCCAAAATGCGCACCTTCCCCAGCAATTCGAAGGTGACTCCGTAATTCAAGCTGCAAAACTGCTGGATTTCCTCGCTCGTCCCTGGCTCCTGCCCCCGAAATCGTTGCAGGGTACGCCCAAAATGACCAGTCCACGATCTTTATACTGCTGATTCAGCTTCTCCAATCCGGCATACTGCGGAGTAAACCCGCATTTGGAAGCTACATTTACAATAAGTACGGCTTTTCCCTTATATTCGTTGAAGCTCTTGGTTCCGCCATCCGGCGTAGGTACGTTAAGCTCATAAATCGTTGACATGGTGAAGCCCTCCTTTATTCATCTCATCTTGTCCATCATATCATGTTGCGGATTGGAATAAAAATCCACCCCGTATTCGTATCGCGGATGTAATTTTGTTACAATAAACCTGCGCATTTTTTTGTTAAGGGATGCCGCCGAATAAGACTACGTCATACGCAATCATGAAGGAGGCCATAGCCAAGCCATGAAAGAAATAGAGACGATTCAATCCAAAATCGAGCAAGCGATCCGTCTGCTGGAAAGCCGGTTTCTGGAGCGTGAAGAGCTGATCCGCCTGCTTCTGCTTGGCCTGATGAGCCAGGAGAACGTTGTGCTGATCGGGCCTCCAGGTACTGCCAAATCCCAATTGGCCCGGGCCATTTCCCAGCTGTTCGGAGGCGGGCGCTGGTTCGACTACTTGCTGACTCGCTTCACGACACCGGATGAAATGTTCGGACCCGTATCACTGCAGATGCTGAAGCAGGATCAATACGTTCGCCAAACCGAGGGGTATCTGCCCTCCTCTCATTTCGCTTTTCTCGATGAAATATTTAAAGCCAACAGCGCCATTCTGAATGCGCTGCTATCGATTTTGAACGAACGCATCTTTTTTAACGGACGGGAAAAGGAAGCTTCGCCCCTCGTCTTCCTGATGGCCGCTTCCAATGAGCTGCCCGAAGAAAACGAACAGTTAACAGCGCTGTACGACCGCTTCCTGATCCGCTATGAGGTGGGCTTCTTGAAGCAAATGTCCAGCTATGAGCAAATGTTCCAGCTGCCATCGGAGCCGCTGCCTACCCTGCTTACGCTGAAGGATGTGGAAACCGTCCGTCAAGCAGCGGAACGGGTGACGATTCCCGAGGCTTTAATCTACATGCTGTACCAGCTGAAAACGAACATGGAGGCAAAAGAATTCACTCTTTCCGACCGCCGTTGGCGTAAAATCGGCCAGGTATGGAAAACCTCCGCCGCTCTCAACGGACGCGATAGCGTGAATGTGTGGGACACTGTATTCACGCCGCATATGCTGTGGGACCTGCCAGAGGATCTCCCGACGCTTAAGGAATTGTTCCAGCAAAGCTTCCAGGAGGCACTGAAGCAGGAATCCGAGCGGGAGCTGCCGCTGCGAGCCTACGACCAGACGACCCGCCAGTGGCTCGATATGGAGGATGAGCTGCACTCCTTTCAGTTCAAGAAGGAAGTCGGTGCCAGGCTCAGCAAGGAAGCCCAGGAAGCGACACGGGAAAAGCTGGATCGCTGCAAGAGCGAGCTTGAGGATACGGCACGCACCCTTCGCGGTAAGCTCGTCCAATGGCAGCAGCGCGAGAAGGACTTACCTGGGTATATCCGCAACCAAAATTTCTTGATCCAGCATACGGATCCGTACGCAGTCAAATACACGCACCTCCGCATTCAGGGAGAACGTATTCTCCAGACGCTTCAAGGGCTGTACCGGACCCTGTTCGACCGGGAAATCCCGGGCATCCATTATGATTACACGTTATAGAACAATTCCATAAGATGAAACCGGCGGTGAACGTACATGATGATTCAATGCGCCCGAATCGATCGATTCGTGTTTGACGGCTACATTCATTCCTCCCGTACGGCGCAGGAATGGGTTCGAGAGGCGCAAGCAACGACAGCTTGGTTCTCCGTGGAGCTGTTTGCCGATTTTTTTATGTGCTTTTACTTAAAGGACCCGCAGACGGACCGGTCGAAGGACGCTTCGCCGTTTCATCGCTGGCTGGTCGGACAGCTGCTTCGGCAATATTTTTACCGTTCTATTCATCCCCGTACGATCGGCGAGGTGAACGCTTCGTTCAAAACGGCGCTTAAAGCCCTCATGTGGCTGACCTCCAGCTACAATGAGGAAGTCAAGCGGCGGAAGCAGGACGAGCAGCTGCTGACGCTGGGTCTGAACGATCAAAAGCAGCAGCAGGGTCAGGAATCCGCACAAATTAACGAGCATTTGTCCGAGAAGCAGATTGCCCAGCTGAAGCTGGTCGGCTATACCTTGCAGCAGGGCAAACGCAATGTCGAGGAACAACAGTCCGCGCTCGACTCCCGGCCGCTCGTGGAAGCGGAAATCGCTCGATTGAAGGAGCGGATCGAAGTACTGCAGGAGGAGATGCGCACGGACTTCGTCCGCCGCGACAAAGCCCGGCAGAGGCTCAAAAAAACCGAGGCCGAGCTGGAGCAGCGGGAGCGGCAGCTTGAACGGTTCACGAAGCGCGATCAAGAGACGTTCCGGCAGCTGGAGGAACAGCTCGGTCAGTGGTTGAACCGCGCTTTGAAGGAAACGCTCGGCGTCGAGGACACTGAAACCTTGAACGCGTATGAGCTGGTTCAAGCAAGCCAACGGATCGCGAACCGGCGGTGGGGCAGCGATCTCGGACGTCTGCATCGTCAGGAGTTCGCCAATTACATGCGCTGGCTCGATAAGCTGAAGCGGCATCCCGATCTTGTTGCATTTTTGCAGGAGGTTGGCCGCAATCTGCAGCATTTGAAGGTGCAGCGCAAACGGATGAAGACGCCGCATATCCCTGAATCGTATGACGATTTGCGCCAATCCGGCGATATCTCCCATATGCTGCCTAGCGAGGCCAGCCTGCTGGCGGACGAGGACTACGAAATGCTGTTCACGGTCAAATGGCTCGACCGAAAGCTGTTGACCTACAACGTGTCCGGACATACCGACGAGCCCCAGAAGGGGCCCGTCCTGTGCATGCTGGACACGTCGCATTCGATGCGCGGCAGCAAGCTGCGGCTCGCGCAAATTTTTGTAGCGACCTTCGCCGCCTTCAGCCTGCTGGAGCGCCGCGACTTCGTGCTGCTGCTGTTCGGCGCGCGGGGCGAGCTGCTGGAGCAGCCGCTCTACTGGCGCAAGCCGGACTGGCCCGCGCTGTACGCGCTCTCGCAGCTCGCCTTCGGCGGCGGCACCCATTTCGATGCGCCGATCAAACGCGGCATCGAGATCGTGGAGGGGCATCCGCGCTTCGAGGATGCCGACTTCGTGATGGTCACCGACGGCATCGGGACCATCAGTGCCTCGGTTCGGCAAAGCCTGGCCGAACTGGGGGCGCGCAAGCAGGTGCGGCTTCACTCGCTGATCATCGGCAATGCGCGCCAGCACCTGGTCAACCGGTATGACATCCTGGGCGTTTCCCACCAGGTTCGCTTTGCTTCAACATGGGAAACGCAGGACCCGGAGAAAAGCGACCTTTTGCTCGATGTGTTCCGCAAGCGCCGCTAGTGAGCTAGTGAAAGTGTCCAGAGAGGATAGAGCTTTAGTTCCTTGCTGCTTCTTTTGCAGGGTTTCGGTAACGGATGATCCCCAGCTCTTTAAAAAACAGCGGCCGGACTAGGATTGAACATACAATCTTAGACGGCCGCTGCTCAATACATAAGGCATGACATCATTTGCCAAACATCGGGGCATCATTTTACATAGATGAAACTTTCTTAACGGTTGGGGGGAAAGCAGCCTTGGTGAATGCAGTTCCGTACGTGACGTTGGCGGGAATCGATATGCTGGTCCTACTTGTTGTCTGGCTGCATACCCGTCAGAAAGCGATCTTTCCACAGCTTCTCATTTTTACAGGCCAAATTTATTTGTTTGAATACATCATCATGGTCATCCTCAAGAGCTACGAATATCGGCCTCACTTTATAAGCGGTCCAGCTTTTCAGGATAATGTGTTGGGGGCAGTTGTTTCGAATATGCTTTCCGTCCCGATCATAGGGGTCATCGCAGCCTTGTACAAGCTTCGGTTTCCTTGGATTGCAGGGCTTGCGCTCGTATTGGCCGCGATTGAACGATTCTTCAGTTATATAGGGGTATTCAAGCATTTCTGGTGGAATGAATTCTTTACGTTCGTCAGCTTGATCATCTTCTTCCTGATTGCAAAACTATGGGTAGTGCAGCTGAAGAAGGGCTTGCGCAGCATTGTCTATTTGTCGCTTCTCATGTTTTCGTTTAGCCTGGCCTCAACCATGATGTTCACGCTTGCCCTTGCAGGGGCACGTTTATTCCATGGCGGCTTTTTCGCCGATCCTTTTCGGGACGACGTGGCGGTCGCAACCGCTGATGCCTTCGTAAAAGCGCTGCTCATAACCATCATAATCATTGTGACAGAGAAACATTTATTCCGGTTTGGATCGATTATTGTGTTTGCAGGCTTACAGGCACTGTTGGTCCATAAGGGGGTGCTTCACATCTTTATTTCGCTTCCTCTTTACTACACGATCTATACGAGCTGCTGCGCAATTGTCATCGCCATTGCATCCCACTTCTACCGGCGCTTAAAGCTCGATGCCCTAGGCTGGAACTAGCTGCATGCAGTGCTGTAAAAGTCTGTCTCCCCGGTACCTCCAGGAGGCAGCCGGGGAGAAGCTTTCTCAAAATACTAGACACTGAACTGTTTCAAATGATGGTCAAGATGTTTATAAATTCCTTTCCCCCATTGTTCAGGGGTGAATTTGCCAAAAAAAGGGTGCGGGTAGGATGAACATTTCTCGGGACCGTTACTTTGGAAAGTTAAAATCTTTTGTTTCAGTATTTCTTTTTCGGTCTCAAAATCTCTATCATCTAAAATACGTATGGTTGAAATTGTTGGCACACCGGTTGGTAACGGCTTGTCATTAAATAAAATCGATCTCACAAATCTTCCTATGAACCTTCCTAACCAATCTCTAGGGGGAAAAGCATTTCCCATTGGAATATCTTGAAACGCTGAGCAGTGAGCCAACATTTGTGCAGCATTCATGGTTCCCCACTGCGGCTTTGAATTTGGATTTAAATGCTCCATACGGTTCAGTATTTCCGCTGTATGCAGTGGGTTGTATATATTTTTCATAAGTACACTCCATTTTAAAAAATATCTTGCTTTGCGGAAGCTCACATATGCTGTAGCCCGATGCGATTTCCTTCCGAATCAAGAAACATCCCCAAATAGCCGGCATTCTCGCCCGTATATGTCTTCTCCATGATCACCTTTCCGCCTGCCTCGTTAACCCGTGACAGAATTGTCGCTAGATCGGGGCTTCCGTCCAAATATACAGTGACGCCGACTGCTGCCGGCTTGTGATTCGGGCCCTCAACCAGAGCCCCCCCATTAAACACCTCCTGTACAGGGAAAAACGCATAATTCGAATCCCCCATCGCCATTATTGGCATTTCAATCTTAAAAATCCGCTCATAAAACGTTTTGGCCCGTTCCATGTTACTTACAGGAATTTCGACCCAAATAAATAAACGCTGCATGATGCCACACCTCCTAATTGATTTATATTTTAAAGAAGTCTACCTCCTTCTTCAGAATTTGCCCGACGTGCTCAAGAGCATCTGCTATCTTATCCAATTGCTCCGGGTCGAGTTTGGCCATGAGATGGCGATTCCATTCAGCATATTGTTCGTAGATAGCACCCAGTACTTCTGCCCCTTTCGGAGTAAGCTCAACCAGCTTTGTGCGTCGATCGGTCTGGTGCTCCTTATAGCTAGCCAGGCCTTCATTTACTAATACGTCTGCGACACGCTGCACGCTCTGACGCGCATGTCCCATATCACGAGCGATCTTTGCCACCGTCTGGGGTTTATATCCAATGCGGCCAAGAACCTGCCACCTGGCACTGCTTTGATCGATTGAACGCGTGATAATGTCCCCGGAACGCATGAGCAGCCCATTAATGTGGAATATACTTAGTGAAAATCTGCTTAGTGGATCTTCTGGTTTGTTTGTCATGTTCATGATTGCATCATACCAATTCGACAGTATGCTGTCAATTAGTTAGATGTCAGGGACTTTACTTCCTTTGCCAGTGCAAAAAAGCAGCTCATCTCCGCCAGAGACGAACTGCTTTTTTCTTTGATTTGCTTCGATTTTGATGCCAAACGATTTCACTTTCAGCGTCCGGCTGGGCCATTTTTATCCACCTCAATTTATTAATCGTTATGGGCCAAGGTGAATCGTGACTAATTTGTGATGTATTGCTTATTATTTTGAGATCTTTTAATAACTCTTTTGAGATCATCGTTTATTATTATTTTTCTTGCGAACACGGATGGCAAAAACATCGGTAATGATTCGTCCTACGCAGAAACGGATAAAGGAGGTATGAAAAACCGGATGACTACAGGAGAACTTGAGAAAAGGAATACCGCAGGCTAACCAGGCCGATCCGCAGATTCAAGGATTCGTTGTTGTTCACAATGTTACGGCTCTCCCACTTGTTTAGTAAGAATACAAAAATAGCTTAAGGCTATCGGGTTTCATTCCGTTGTATGCCTAAAGCTAATCGAAAGGACTAGGTATATAGATGAAAAAATGTTGGGTATTACTCATGTCGCTGGCACTTGTTCTAAGTCTATTAGCCCCTGTGGCAAATGCACAGCCATCAGAGAATAATGATGTTTTAACCAAGGCTAAAAGTACACATGTTCAAATTGTATTATTCGATGGTTTCGATCTGCTGGACGCATTAGCACCATATGAAGTATTCGCTGCTGCGGGGATGTACTCCGGCGGGGCCGTTACTGTGGAGCTGGTATCTGCAGAAGGCAAGCGTTCTGTTCCAAGCGGTATGAACGGCCCCGCTCTCGAAGCGCAAGCCGCCTTAGACCCCAATCGTTCGGGAATTATTTTGATTCCTGGCGCTTCGGGCAAGCCGGCGGGAGATACGGAAGATGCCATTCCGAATCTATTAAAGCAGACCATGAAGACTGGCTTACCGGATATGATGAAGCAAGCTTTTAACAATAAGGAAGTTACGGTGGCTACAGTATGTGGAGGTACATTACTGCCTGCAATGGCAGGTTTGTTGAAAGATCGATATGCGGTTACCAATCATATAGGGATGGCTGCGTTAGGAGCTCTCGGTGCAATTCCAATTGAAGCCAGAGTCGTTGAAGATGGTCCTCGCTTGGTGAGCGGAGGAGGCGTAACTTCGGGACTTGACGTGGCCTTGTATTTGGTCGACCGCGAGGCAGGGCCCCAAATCGCAAATGCCGTAGAGAAGTTATTCGAGTACGAGAAAAGAGGCACGGTGTGGCGGGCGGAAGGCATTGCGCCGATCGACTTTAATACGAGTTCAAAAGCAACTGAAGAAAAATAATCAGCTGCTAATTCAGCGAGTCTAACTCAATTCTCCAACACAATTGATCTTCTTCTGGGGCTTTAACTTCCCTGACAGATTAAATGTGATGCAAACGCAACGAAAAGCCGTTCCCTCGCGGGACGGCTTCATCTTCAATGGCAGGCAAAAAGCCCGGCGCTAAGGGTGCAAGCCAACGCTTCCGACCGTAAAGATATCGCGGAAATCATTCATATGGGAATGCAGCTGGTAGGCCATCTCCATCACATCCAGCGTCAGCTCAAAACGGAACGCGTCCGAATCCAGCTCCCTCAGCCGGTTATAGAGGGCTGCGATCTGCCCAGCGTTATAAGGGCGCGGCAAAAAGTAGGCAAGCGAGACATGCGGCACATAAGGCTTTTGGAGCGGAAGCAGCGACTCCAGCCTCTGGAACAGGTCACACAGAAGCTTGGCATCCCTATCTTGGGACGGAACGAACTTCAGGCTGACCACATCCTTGCCGTTGGTGCTCGGACCCAGGGCCCGCATTCGGATTTTCTCCCCGCCATACATCTCCCGCACGTTGCGGAATAAAACCGCTACCGTCTCTTCCCGACGGGCTATATCGGCCAATACCAGCTCCGTTGTTCCACCGGGTACATTATATGGATTGCTGAGCGCATGGACGGTCAGGTGGTATGTTTCCGGCAGGATGGTGACCAATGGCAGGCTCAGTCCTTCGAACAGCCGCTCCCCCACGGCCCGGCATTTGAGCTTGTCCTCTTCGTTCAGCTTCAGTACGGTTGTGGCGCCGTAGAAGGCCTGCATCCGTCCGTCCTCGGTTATTTTGTGGTGCAGCGCCGGAGAAACGGTCCATTCCAAAGGCTGCTCCGACAGGTCTCTCCGGTAATGATTTTCCAGGCTTTGCACAAAGGCTCCGTTGAGCATGAGGTCAGATTCCTTTCTTTTGTTTAAATGGGTGTCGAGTCGTTTGCCGCCGTCACTTGACGGCGCCATCTGTTAACCCTGCGACGAACTGCTTTTGCAGCAGCAGGAAGACCGCGAGCACCGGCAGCACCACCAGAAGCGCGGCAGCGGAAGCCGCGTTCAGATCAGATGAATATTCGCTGAAGAAGCCCGCGATCGATAGGGTTACCGTGCGCAGCTCCGGCTTTTGCAGAAAATAGAGCGCGAAATGGTAATTGTTCCACGCTCCCAACCCCTTCAGAATGAGCACGGTAGCCGTAACAGGCCGCAGTTGAGGCAGCACGACCCGGAGGAAGGCGCCCAACGCGCTGCAGCCGTCTACGATGGCAGCCTCGTCCAGCTCCTTCGGCACAGCCTTGATAAAGTTCACATACAAAAAGATGGCCAGCGGCAGGCTGTTTGTGGTCAGTACCAAAATAATACCCCAATAGGTATTGATCCCCCCCAGCTGATTCATCACCGCGTACAGCGGCACGATGACGCTGAGTGATGGAATCATCATCACCGCCAGAATCGCATTCATTGCCATGGTGCTCATACGGGATCGGATACGCGCGATCGGGTAAGCGGCAATGGCGCTGACGGCCACCACCAGCAGCGCGGTAACCGCCGTGATGAGCAATGTATTGGCAAACGCCCGGGGCAGCCCACCCGCATCCCAGGCGAACCGGAAATGCTCCAGGGTTGGCGCCTTCGGCAGCAGCCACCGGGACGACAGATCGTGGGCTGGCTTCAGCGCCACAGTCAGAGCAATATACAGCGGCACGGCGTGGAGGGCCCCAATGGCGATCCCAAGGAGCGTGAGCAGAAATTTGCGAGCGGACAGCATCTACGTCTCTTCCCCCTTTCGCCATGCCATCCGGTTGGTGAACAAGGTAATGGACAGAATCAGCACAAATAATGCGATGCCGAGCGACGCCGAATAGCCGGCATTCTGATTGCCGAAATACAGGTAGTTAATCAGTGTCGGAATGGAGTGGCTGCTGAAGCCGGGCCCACCGTTGGTCAGCGCCATGATGACATCGAACAGCTGCAGCCCCCCTATCAGTTTCAGAATCACCGTAGAAAGAATGGCCGGGGCCAACAGCGGAAGCGTGATGTGGACGAACCTCCTCCACAGGGTCGCGCCGTCGATAGCGGCCGCCTCGTAATAGGCGGTGGGGATGGATTGCAAGCCGGCTAAATAGATGACCATCGCCTGACCCACGTATTGCATGGACGAGATGAACAGGATAAGACCCACCGCCCGTGGCCCTTCCGCCAGCCAGTCCACAGGCGTTCCGCCGAACAGCTCCAGCGCATCGTTCAAGGCTCCCCCATCGTATTGCATCAGAAAATACCAGATGTAGCCAAGGATCAGACCCGAGACCAGGACGGGCAAATAGATCACGGCGCGGACCCACCCGCGCCCCGGGAATTTCTGATTCAGGAGCAGCGCATAGAGCAGCCCCCATACATTCTGCACGGCGGCTCCCGCCAAGCCGTATATCAGGGTGTTGCGCAGCGCCGTTGCAACCCGGGTGTCCTGGAACAGCCGGACATAATTGTCCAAGCCGACATAACGGTACGTCTGGGAGAAGCCGTTCCAATCGGTGAAAGAAAGCCGGACGCCCTGGAGCAGCGGGTAAAACTCAAACACGGCAAAGAGGACAAATGCCGGCAAGCAAAGGAGATACAGACGATGGCGGTGCAGCTCCAGCACCACCCGTCCCCTGCCCCTGGACGCACCAACCGACTCCGGGCGGATCATCGGGCCGCAGCGGAGCGCAGGCGGTCGTAGTCCTGCTTCATGGTTTTCGATACGTCCTTGGCGCTCATACCGGACAGCATGCTTGTCCCGACGCTTTTCATCGTGTTCCACATGCCGTTAGGCAAATATTGCCTGTCAAAATGGTTCGTTACGGATAGTTTTGAAAATTGTCCGTACACGTCTCCTTGAGACCCCAGATCTACCTTGACTCCCTTGAGCGCCGCGGGAATCCCGTAGCTGGCAGCCACGGCCGATACATGTTCCGGCTGGGCCAGGAAGCTAAGAAATTGGAGCGCCTCCTTCTCATGCTTTGTGCTCTTCCATACACCGACAGCATCCCGCTCGCCGCTGATCAGGAACGGCTCATCCGTCTTGAGCAGCGTCGGAATGCGCATCAAGTTTACCTTGGAATCGGGATTCAGCTTCTTGATTTCGGTGATGGACTGATTGGACTGGAACGTGAACAGCGCCTTATTTTTCGCCATTGCCGTATGAGTTGCGTTTTTGTCAGCAGTCACATTGTCCACGTTGAAATAGCCCTTTTCCTTCCAGCTCAGGATGAGCGCCGTTACCCGGTCGAATTGGTTCCAATCGAAGGAGCCTTCGGCCAGCTCTTTTTTGTAATTTTTTCCTGAATCCATGATGAGCAGGGACAGGGCAATCCGGTTGATCATACCCGCCAGGCCGCTGTCATCCTTGCCGCCTACATGGATCGGCGTGTAGCCGGCTTGTTTGGCAGCTTCGCAGACGGCGGCGAACTCCTCCCATGTCGCGGGTACGGATCGGCCCAGCTCCTTCAGGATGGTTGGATTATACAGAAGGCCGGTCATATCCACATCGAAGGGCAGGACAAACATCTGGCCTTTGTCATTGGTTACGATGGGCTTGATCTCGTCCACCAGGCTGGATGCCCAGGGCTGATCGTTCAACGGCCGCAAATATTCGCTGTATTTCATCACAGACCACCCGTGAGTGTTGAATACGTCCGGCAGATCGCCCGAGGCCATCCGGGCGTTCATCAGCGTTTCATAATCCTTGGCGATCGGATTGAGCTCGACTTGGATGGACGGGTTCGCGGCATTGAACTGGTAAACCAGCGTTTTGTAGGCTTCAAGGGTAGAGCCGGAGGCGTTGGAGGCAACCTCCAGCTTCACCGGCTCCTTCGAGGCTTGTGAAGCTTTCTCGTCCGGTTTCTGGACCGTGTTGTTCACGGTCGGCTTGACCTCTCCTCCGGGGGAGCAAGCGGCCAGCATAACGGTAAGCGATACTAGAGGCAGCGCATTGCGCAGCATATTCATGTTCGACACCCATCCTATTCTCTTATGCGATTTGTTCGGTTCGTCACCGGAATGGGAGCTTGGATCGATCGGCCGGGCAGAGTAACGCGGCTACCGGACGCTTTTACGGACGATGAGCCGGGGATTCACCTCCACTGGGATAACCCCTTCTTCCCGGTCCATCATTTTATCCACGGTTGCAAACAGCTCCAGCGCGAGCCGCTCAAAATCCTGCCCCATTGTCGTCAGTGGAGGCGAATAATAACTCGAGATGGGGATGTTATCAAAGCCGATGACCGACACATCCTCCGGAATGCGCAGTCCTTGCTCCTGTAAGGCACTGTACACGGCGATCGCCTTTTCGTCGCCCGAGACGAAAAAAACCTCCGGCAGCTCCTTGCTCCCGATTTTGCCGGTGACGAACCGGTGAATGCTTTCCAGATTATTCATGTAAAAGACGATTTCAAGCCGTTCCGGTGGAATGCCGTGCCATTTGTACGTCTGCAGCATGGCCTCCGCTCGTTCCCGATTCACCTCGATCTCCGCGCCGAGCATGAAGCAGATGCGGGTCAGTCCACGTTCGAAGAGAAACCGGGCTACCTCCTCCACCCCTTTGCGGTTGTTGTTGGAGACGGAAACGGGGACGCTGCGGTTCTTCTCAAAGCTGAGATACGGGATTCCGCTGCGCCGGGCCAGCTCGATGCGCTTGTCATTGTCCTCCAGATAGAACAGGATGACTACACCGATGAAGCCGCTGAGCCGCTCCAGCATGGAATGCTCCAGCTCGCTGTCGTCGTAAACCACCTCATAGATCAGGTTGTAGCTGCGGCTTCCTGCCAGCCTCATCAGGTGGGACATGAGCACGTCGAACCACTGGGTCGTATTTTGGCCGTGGGCTTTACGGATGGAGATCAGAATGTTTTTGACGGACTTGCTCTGCAGATTCTTGGCGAACAAATTGGGCTTGAAATGGGTCTGTTCGATGACCTCCAGCACTTTACGGCGCGTCTCGGGCCGCACGTTCGGCTCGTGGTTGATAACCCGCGAAACGGTCTTGAAGGACACGCCAGCCATTTGCGCGATATCTTTGATTGTATATTTTTTTTCCAAACCAGGTACCCGCCTTTCAAGTATGACAACATTGTCATAGGCGATGATACCACAGGAAGGACAGGCCCGCATATGAAGAGTTTGTAAAGCTACTCTGACTGAACCTTCCACCGTTGGTTGGCGTTCCCGTTGGATTGGTACAGGATCAGATCGGCTTCCGGCACGATGACACCGCCCGACACATCCGCGACCCACGTGCTGTACGGATGCCGTAGCGTGTAGGAGGCGTCGGCTTTGTTATACAGGAGCGACCAGTTCTGGGTTGCGGTCCCGTCGACAGGCAGGGTTTGCAGCCTGGTGCCCTGAAGGGTGAACTTGCTTTGCGGCTCCAGCACCATGGCTCCTGCATGGATGTAGCTTTGTCCGGGACGGATATTCACAAGCGAGAAGGTTCCGTCAGCATGATTTAACGCTCTCCAGCGGACGCTGCTTAATATCGGCTCCCCCATTTCCACCTGGGCGCCTGAATAGTTCGATGCATTGAAAACTCCCATCATCAACGCGGGATTCCCTACGGATGGCAGCCGATAGGTCTTCACCGGAATCAGCCGCCATTTCTGGTTGATGCCGCCGTGAGGATCCCAAATCTGAACCTTCGTGCCGTTGGCCGAGCCGTTGTTGTCCACATCCAGCACTTTACCGCTGTCCGCATGGATGATCGCGTAGGTGCCATCCCCATTGTCAGACAACAACCATTTCTGCGCTTCAGTGTTATTGCTGGTCCAAACCTGCACGGCCGTTCCATTGACGCTATTGCTGTTGGGGAGATCCAGCGACTTGTTCGTAAACGGACTCAGCAGCCTCACCGTTCCGTCGCTGTTCTGTCTTACGGACCAGAGCTGATTGTCCAGCTTATGGAGCGACCATAGGGCTACTTGCGTGCCGTCAGCCGACTTGCCATCTGCAATGTCCATCGCTTTGCCGCTTCCGGCCGCCACCAAAGCGTACTCGTTAAAGGTGTTGAAATCCGAAACATCGGATATGGCGAGCTGGGTCGCCGCACGGGTAAAGGTCTCCGCATTCAGCACATACAGCGGATCCTCAATCGTCAGGGCGCCTGCCCATTTTTTCGTATCCTCATAGCTGCGCGAGGTTTCCTTATAAACTGGATATGCACCCGTACCGTCGTCCTTCCAATTGAAGCCGATGATCGTCTTGTTGCCGTTGTTCGGATCAAGCACGGGAGCGGCCACGTTAATGTCGGGCGGACGCCACGATTCCATGTTTGTCACCTTGCCTTTGAAAGCATTGTAAGCATCTTTGATGGCTTGATTGCTGAAATCCCCTACCCCGTTTTCGAAGGTGACCACCGGACCGCCGAGAAACCGGGCCCAATCATTCAAATACTGGGTAACATTCTCCATAATTTGGGTAACATCCGGCCCCGGCGATCCAGGGATCACTGAAGGCTCTCCCTGCGGATTGGGATAGACCAGCCGATTAGACACAACCGGAATCCATTTGTATTTAGTATAATTAGGAATTTGTGCTGCTACCGACTCCGGATCCGGCGTAGTGGAGCCGGGCACCTTGGCGTTGAAAAAGCCCCCTTTGAACACATTCGCGAAAGGCTTCAGGATGACCCATTCGTTCGCCGGTCGTCCGCTGCAATCGGTAATTTGGTCGATCGCCTTGGTGGCGGCCTTTACCTCCTTCAGATGGCGAAGATCCACGACCACTGTCATGCCGGGATACCTTTTACCGATATAATCCAACGCTTGGTCCAGTGACGGAACTGTGCCGTAATCGCCGACAGACCACCGGCCAATTGCATTCGCCCCCTTCAAGCTGCCCAAATTGCCCTGACTTTTGTCAAAAAGGATCAGCTTCGATTGGCCTGCTTCATTGCTGGACAGCTTATTGACGAGCGGATTGTAATTGGCAAGCGTGTTCCAATCCCCGTGCTCCTGAGGCCGGTATCCATTCTCGGTCTGGCCGAGAAACGGGTTCCAGTAACCGCCGTTGGTATGCGTCTCGGCATAATCGGTTGTCCGACCCAGGGTATAGTCATGCATTAGCATCAGCTTGGGCGATACCGACGAATTCTGGTCACTCGAAAGCTTGACATCCAGCTCCACCATCTCAAATTTCAAATCAGCCGCATTATCAATGGCGATGAGAGAATTTTCGGGTGCCGGCCTGGAAAGCCCCGCATCCGTTCCCCATGCCCCCCGATGTGCGGACAGGAACGGCCCCACCTCGTCGGCGCGAGGCTGACCAAGCTGCTTCATCAGCTTGCTAGGGTTATACTTCGCCCCCTGCCACGGTCCATAAGGCTTGCAGGCGTTGATCGTATCCGCCGCATGTGCCTCATTCATGTGCGGCACCGGGCTCAGGGTGATGCCACCCAGCAGAAGCACTGCCGCAATGCCCGTTAGAAATGTCTTTCTAACTACCTTGTTCACAAGATCCCTCCTTGGGTTAAGTTGCCGGAGGAAGCGGACGATGGCCCGATGTGCCGGTCACCACCGCCTGCCTTGTCGGCCTTTTGACTTGGACGGCTTAGCGGCTTTTGTCAAATGCACAGAAGTCATGTTTGCTCCAGCATGTCGAAATTCCACGAACTTTGCGGTGTTATGAGCTTTTTAAAACACATATGACAACGTTGTCAATTAAAATTATAGTCATGGACACAGAAGCAAGACAAGTTAAGTGTTTGTAAATCTATCCATGTGTGCCGATGGGGTGTCAAAGGCCCTTTCTTAATGAAACAAACCCGCTGCACCATTAACGGTTCTGCGGGTTTGTTTTCAATCAAACGATATATTTTCGCGTGACATAGTACGGATAGTCCATCTCATCCTGCACCTTCTGGGCTGCATAGGGTCCCAGCCAATACTCGATCATGAACAGCCCCAGGTCTAGCGACGTCGCAACGCCGCCTGCCGTAACCACATCGCCGTCCTTGACGATTCGTTCATCCAGCACTTCCTCACAATAAGGCAAAAGCGATTCAAATGCACTCGCAATCGTCGTCGCTCTCCGGCCTTCAAGATAGCCGGCAACACCAAGCAAATGCGCACCAGTACAGACTGAGATTTTGTACTTCGCCTGAGCGGCGGTTTGCAGCCACGAAATAAACTGCGGGTCTCCCTTAAGCCTTCTCGTTCCCCGTCCACCCGGAACATAAACCACATCGTATTCGGACAAGTTCGGACGAACCCGGTTGATTTTCAACATGACTCCCGCTTCATCCGACACTTCCTCCGTTAACCCGCACAAGTCCCAGGAAACCTCTTCCATCAGCTGAAGCGATTTCAATCTCGTCATCGCATCATAGAATCCGATAAAATCCAGAAGCGTCACCTGATCGAACAAAACAAACGCAATCTTCATGGCACTTTGCACGCCCCTTGACCTCGTTACGTCCTTATCGGGTGCGGCCATGGAAGGATGCTTCATGGAAAGTTTGCCGCACATCTTCATTATACCGGCAGCGCCGTCCAAACATTCCAATGAAACAAGGATAACCGGCTTTGCCATCTATCCAAATGGAGTGTTTGTCAAGGTAGACGAAGGTTGTCAATCTTATACTTTCCTTTCTACGACCAAAACCGGTTCATCCACCCGGATTACACCAGCTCCAGTTCTTCCTCCGCCTTGCGCTGAATCCGGTCGATAATGTGCTCCAAAGGCTCGGGGTGCAGCAGCTCGACAGGAGAAATGCCTTTGTCGAACGACAGGCCTTCTCCTTCCAGCACAACAACGTATTTGTTTCCGAGCTTCGCTATATGCAATTGATCGCCGAAATCCGCCAGGAGCGCTCTTACCGTCATGGAGCCCAGCTTCAGCTTCATCTCGATGTCAGGCTTTTGTTCGATCAGAATGGAGGAGGCCTCCATCACCTGGATAGGAGACCATTTCTCTTGAAGCTCCCGCTGCTCGCTGCAGGCCCACATCTCCATCTCCTGAACTTCCTTCTCCCGTGCCTCCGAATGTTCTTCATACACTTCCTCAATATATTGATGAACAAACCCCATGACCTGCTCATTCATTATTTCAGGGATGGATTTCTCGTACTCGACATACTTCAAGAAATCCTCAAAATACCGGGCATGGGACGATTGATGAATTTTCAGCTCCCATAGTTCCAGCATCCCTTCCTCGGGCATATGAGGGTACATGATAGACTTCATATTTTTGGCGTTGATCGCCATTTCCACTTTATTTAGAAGACTGCGTTCATCCGTAATACGCGCAATTTTTTGCTCGAAATCGCATTTCAGTACGAACATGAACGGCTCGTCGAACAGTTGCTGATGCTTGGCTCGAACAATGAATACGGCCCCGCCGCGGATCGCACTTGTATCCATATAAGCTTGTACCATTGCTTCCGCATGTTCAATATAGGCTTCCCGGGATTCCGCCGTGCGCAGCCGGGCGAACATATTATAGTTCGGATTGCTGTCCAGATCATAGCCCGGCTCAACGGCAAACCGTCCAATTTTGGTCGGAACCTGTTCGGCCTTCGGGTTGCGCTCCGCATTCCGCTTCGCAATCTTGGTAAATTCGCCGCCCAAAAACGAGCTGAGCTCACTCTCCGCATAGTCCTCTCCATCAAGCGTCTGGTAATGCTTGCACCGCTTCCCGCCCTGACCTTCTTCCCCGTCGACCTGGATCACAAAAAATGAGATGTAGTCCACTTCAAATTTCATCCGTACCTGCTCCCCCAAACATGAACAATTTCAACATAAAAACCCACCCCATAAGCTTATAGAACTAAGCCACAAGGTGGGTGTCGTTACATCGTAACATAGGATGACGGCAGCGGCAATGCTCTTCCGCTCCCAATTCTGTGTATTACAGGATCACACCGCAAGCGACCCGCGCTCCGGAATTGCCCGACGGATCCGTCTTATAATCGTCTTCCTTCTCGTGAATTACAAGCGAAGTGCCGCCCGGCTTAAGAAGGGAATTGGCTTTATCCCTCTCCAGCGTCACCTTGGCATCTACGAATTCGGCACTGCCTCTGCCATCGGAGCCGATCTCAATATTCGGCAAATCTCCGGCATGCGGGCCATCGGGATTGTCAAAGCCGTGCTTCTTCCCTTCGGGGTTGAAATGATCCCCTGCGGTTTTGAACTCCGGTGCTTCGCATACACCCGTCTGGTGCACATGAATACCGTGCTTGCCCGGGGTCAGACCGGCCACAGCCACCGAAAATTTCACGCCCTGACTGGTTTGAACCAGTTTCGCGGTACCGATCTTGCTGCCTTTGCCATTGATAATATCAATCGTTTTCTCCATAGCTGACGAGGTTGTTCGATCTTCGGCCGCGACCTCCGGCACCGGCTTTTGTTGCATAGAGCCCTCACTGTGTGCGGTTTGCTCATCTTGATGCGCAGCATGGCTTGGATGGGTCGCCGCCGACATCGTATGAGCTTTCCATTCGCAGCCCGTCGCAAGCAGCAGCGCGCAGCTGAGCAGCATGGCTCCTTGACTCACCCTTTTGTTCATGTACGTGTCCTCCAATCGACATAGTTCATGGTTGTAGTGTACGAAGCTGTACCCTATTCCATTGTTTACTTGTCGGAGAACAATTAAACCTTTATTCATTCATTTTATGGTCAACGGGAACGGATTACGTCTGAAGAAAAGGATTTCTCCATTCCATCAGCATCGCATAGTTCAGTGATTCCTCATCCTCCAAATAGTTGGCAGACAGCTTCACCGGGGTCCGTCCGCACCGAAGCAGGAACGTCATGACCGGATCCTTCAGCGAGCCGTTCAGCACTGCGCTTACATATTCCTCAGGTGTCATCGAAGCTGCGTGACGGTGATACCCGGGAAGCCGGCCGCCACCCAACAAGCGTTGGAGCTTTAATTCGACGACAACCTCGTACATCGACTGCATCAGCAGCTTGCCCAGACCCAGCTTGCGGTAGCTTGGCAATGCACATATATCTACAATGTATAGCGTATCTCCGTCCGGTTGATGATTCGTGATGTAACCTCTGTCCGTAATGTCTTCCCAGGTATGATCTGCATGCGTCGGGTCCCAGTTTATGAGAAGGCCTGTTATAGAGGCAACGGGACGGCCTCCGATCTCCACGCATAACGCCCCTTGAGGGAAACGGGCTACATGATTGGTCAGCTGCTCCTCGTTCCACCAAAGCTCGGATGGAAACGGAGGCGGGAAGCTTTCCTGCTGGATGCGTATGAGTCCGGGGAAGTCCTCCTGCGTATAGGAACGGACGACGGCTTGGACGGGCCGATCTCCGTCAAAGACGTACAATGCCTTTCGGTACATGGCTGCTTAAGCCTCCTTTTTCAGTACATAGAAGGAACTCGCCGGTGTCCGGCTGCGGCACGGCTTATCGGCCAATGCCATTCCAGTACGATTTCGCTGCTCCGCAGCTTCATCTCCGAACCTGTTAATTCCAGTCGGTATACAGATCGGTACGCCGGTCTCTCCATGTGGTCACGGAGCCCTTCTCGCGCACCTGGTAAAGCAGCTCCATATTCAAATCGGCGGTAATGACCATATCATGGTTCACTTCCCCGACGGTCATTAAGCCCCCTGGAGGGAACGGCACATCATTCGGCGTAATAACGGCCGCCTGCCCGTAGTTGCCTCTCATGAAATCAACTGTTGGCAGCGAACCGACCGTCCCCGTCGTCACCACATAAATTTGATTCTCGATCGTACGTGCATGGCAGGTGTAACGGACGCGATGAAAGCCGTGGCGATCATCCGTGCAGGACGGACAGAAGATCAAATCCGCACCACGGGCACGGGCCATGCGAACGATTTCCGGAAACTCGATATCATAGCAAATGAGCATGGCAATGCGGCCCTTCGGCGTGTCGAACACTTGCAGACCATCACCGGCTGCCATATGCCACTCTTTCACTTCCGTAGGTGTAATATGAAGCTTACGCTGTTCTCCAATCCTTCCATCCGGATAGAACAAGAAAGCGGTGTTGTACAGCCGGCCCTTCTCCTGGATAATATGTGTACCGCCTATAATGTACATTTGGGTCGACTGGGCTAAAGAAACGAACAGCTCTTTGTAAGCCTCGGTATAGGAAGGCAGCTCATCGATGGTCAAAGCCTGCGGATGGTTCTTTCCCCCTCCGATCGACATCAATTGCGTTGTAAACAGCTCCGGAAACAAGACGAAATCTGCTTCGAATTCCTCTGCCGTCTTAACGTAGTGGGTTACCTGCGCCGCAAACTCCTCAAAGCTGCCGATTGTATGTAAATGATATTGTACCGCCGATACTCTTACGTTCATGAACTGTTCTCCTCCGTATGATTCAGGTTTGTCTGCTGAAACAGCTGATCGCGCTCATCCTTCTCCTGGACGGTCTCTTCAATCGGATCAAAAAATAAAATGTGCGGCTTCTTCACACACCAGGTAGTCATGCACCTTTGATTGGCCACATTGACCGTTTTGATCGGTTCGAGCAAAATGCCCTGAAGCTTCTCCGTCGTACGGAGCAGCCGTTCCTCGTCCACAAGAAACCGGATGCTTCCGTCCGGCAGCTTGTATCGATAGTCTCCCAAAGGCTCGATACGGGCTTCGATCCCTATCGACGAAGCCAATCGGACAAAAAGCAGGCCACCGGGCCTCAGTACCCGCCATAGCTCATGCAGCATCTGCTGGAAATGCGCCTCGTTCATTGCAAAATGCAGTACGGCGCTGCACAGGACGACATCAAAGCTGTCATTGGCGAAGTTCATTTTCTCAATGGATTCGACCCGAGCCCTATCGGATGACCATGCCGGCGCCCACTGCTCCCCCTGCTTGCGAACCGCTTGAATTGCTTCTTCCGAACGGTCAATGGCATAAACTTCATAGCCGCTGCGTAGAAAATAGGTCAGATTGCGGCCCGAGCCGCAGCCAGCGTCGAGTATACGCATGTTTTCCGTAATTCGGCCTTTCAACAGCTGGTCGAACAAATAAATATCGATATCGCCGAAAAGCTCGCGAGGGTTCCTCATGGCATCATCCCGTTTCCAAATCATGACTATTGATTCCGCCATTATACCATTTCAGCGGTAAATCGAACAATGGCTTGCATCCGCTTGCATACAAGGATCAACGGCTTCGCCATCTTTCCGGATGGGATGCGTTTGTCAAGGTAGACGAGGGTTGGGAAACTTATGCTTTCTTATCCACGGAAAAAACCCGCGGGAGCTTGTTGTCCCGCGGGTTTACAACCATAGGTATCACGATAGGATCCGTGCTTAAATCCCAAACGTATTGCCGCCGTTGACGGACAAGCATTGCCCGGTGATGAACCTGGCCTCGTCGGATGCCAGGAAGGCAGTCGCAGAAGCGATGTCCTGCGGCTCCCCCACCCGCTGCAAGGGCAGCGTCCTCGCATAGTCGCTGGTATCCACTCCCTCGTGCCGCTCCACCGGTATCCATCCGGGTGCAATCAGATTGACCCGAATGCCTGCAGGCCCCAGCTCATTGGCCCAAGACCGGGTCATCCCCACCATCGCCGATTTAGCCGTCACATAGCTGGAGAAGCGGGCGTTCCCCAATTGGACCACCTCGCTGCCGATGTTGATGATGCTGCCTTTGCCCTGCGCCTTCATGCCGGGAAGCACAGCTTTCGTCAGGAGCAAAGGCGCTTTTACGAAAAATTCCAGCTGGTCCATGTATGCCGCCCAATCGCTCTCTTCAATGGACAGCATCGGCTGCGGACCCGTAGCATTATTGACCAGAATGGCGACAGATCTTCCGAAGGCTGTCGTCACCTCTTGAACAAGGCCTGCAACCTCTGCTTCCTTCGTAATATCCGCGCGGAACGCCATGGCCGTCCCGCCCGCTTCTGCAATCAGGCCTACCGTTTGCTCTGCATCCTGGTGGTTGTTGGCATAATTGACGGCTACCGCTGCTCCATGCTTTGCTAACTCGAAAGCAATCCAGCGGCCCAGCCCCCGGGAAGCCCCTGTGACCAGGGCCAGCTTCCCCTGCAGCTTTCCTGTCCGCTCCTGATTATGTTCTCTCGTATCCATTGTTCCCTCCGCCGATTGTTTACTGGGGATAGCCGCTATTGCCGGCATCTCCCTGGAACCACTGCTTTAAGGGTACCATAGATTCCTCCGGAACATAATACTTGAACGGATTGTCATCAATCACCCCAAGCAGCTGCTTGCGGATGGGTGTCGCATTTTCCAGCAGCTTATCGGAGGCTGTGCGATAGTCAATCGGACGCATCCAGATCGGACTGTACCCCAGAAACAACTGCCTGCGGGTAAACGGGGACCGGTTAGGCGCACCGGCATGCCACAAATTTTGGGCGAAAACGAAGACGTCACCGGGCTTTCCGCAAATTTGCAGCTCTCCCTGCACGGTATCGTCTACATTTTGCGACTCCGGTTGAAACGGCTTGTTATGCGAGCCAGGAATAATTTTCGTATTGCCTCGATCCGGCTCCGACATGTCGCTAAGGATGTAGCAGGTTTTAATGTAATAGGTGGACGTGAGACCACCGATCTTTGGAAATTGGGGATGCGGGCCATCCTGATGCCAATGGATAAAGCTGTGGGTTGCCGTCTTTTCATCCTGCGGATTCGGCTTGCGAATGGTAAGGTGAGAAATATGAAGCTGGATATTGTAACCGAGCAGCTGCACCATCAAGGGAAGCAGGGTCGGTTCGTCGATAAGGGACGCAATTTCTTCATGACGCTCCACGCTGTTATATAGGTTATGGGCTAATGTATCCGGTTCTTGAGCCAGAATCTCATCGATAGCTGCATTCAAACGCTCTACCTTCTCCGGCGTTAAAATATCGCGAAGCAGTAAATACCCCTGCTCCTGAAATTGCTGGGAAAGAGCTTGCAGGTCTAGGGACACTGCGGTCATGGAACAACACTCCTTAGGATAGTTTATTTGAGATAGCCGAGATCCTTCAGCTGCTTTTGGGCTCCGTCCATATAAGCCTTGTAATTCATGGAGGATTCCAGCGTTTTCAGGAAATTGTCATACTCGGAGAGCGGCTTCTTGCCGAAAATAAATTTGGCCAGCTCTTCTTCGATAAAGCGGTTCGCGTCGGCTGCGTTATACCCGGCAGGGTAATCGACAAACCCGTTCAGCGCCTGGATTCTTGGCTGTTTGTTGGCAAATTCGATATAGGGTGCCTGCTTCGCGAATTTGACCTGTAAATATTCCATCTCCGGGCGGCCGGTAAATTGATACAGCCAGAAATAACCGCCTTCCTTTCCCATCAAATCCGTAGGAATGACCTTCGAGCCTTCCAGATTGTAATGCTTCCCCTTCACACCGTACTGCACGAGCAGCGAGCCTGTCTCTTTGTTCGAAACATAGTTGAGCAGATCAAATACTTTCTGAAGCTTCTCCGGATTTTTCTCCAACGTCTTCGGCACTGCGTACAGCCCTGCAGTTTTTCCGATATCCCAGGAGCTGGCGGTCTGTCCCCCCGGCCCTTTTACAGCGTCGACCTGGACCCAATTCGCGTTCGGATTCACCGCTTTGATCTGTTCCACAAATTGATCCTTCGTCATATTCGGCCAGTCGATATAAATGATGCCTGCCTGCCCCTTGATCGCCTTTTGCTGGTGCTGCAAGCCTGAATTCGCCATCAATTCGGGATCGACTGCACCAGCTGTCGTCAGTTTATTAATAAAGGCGAGCGCATCCTTCATAGCAGGATCGTATAGCGCGTTGATCAGCTTGTTATCCTTCACATACAAGCTTGGCACGCCCTCGGAATATCCGATGCCATACGCTCCGAAGATGGTGTTAAAAGCGCCGAATTTCCCGGCCGTGATACCGATCGTATCTTTTTTCCCGTTGCCGTCCGGGTCTTTCTCGACAAAAGCTTTAGCGACCTCGAGGAGCTCATCTGTCGTTCGGGGCACCTGCATTCCCAGCTTGTCGAGCCAGTCCTTGCGTATAAAATACGTATCGTACGGAATTTGGGGCGTTTTGGATACGGCAAACACCTTCCCGTTCATGGTTCCCTTCTTTAAGCTGTCGGGACCGATGAAATCCTTCACCTGCTTCAGCTTCGAGTCCATATAAGGCGTCAAATCCAGCAGCATGCCCTGCTCGGAAAATTGCTTCAGCTGCTGCCGATCGACCATGAACAGATCCGGAAAGTTAGCGGAAGCCATACGTACATTCAATTGATTCTTATAATCGTCTCCGGATGCGTACACGGTTAAATTCAAATCCGTCCCCAGCACCTTATCCAGCTCCTGCTTGATGATATCCTGTTCGGGTGCCGGAAGTCCGTTCCCCGTCTCGATGATGTCCAGCTTAACGGGCTTGCCGCTGGAAGCGGAAGCCGGCGCTTCCTTCGATGCCGAGCCTTTCGGCTCGGGCTTGCCGCTTGAACCGCTGCAGCCTGCCAGAACTGTACCTCCCAGCAGCAGCAGGCTCATGGAAACGGTGATTGCTTTCTTTGTCGATTTCATGCCATCCCCTTCTTTCCTTATCTTTAATCTATTGAAGCGGCAGCTTTCAGCTCCGGCTGCAGTCCGTCACAAAGGCTTATCCGCCGTTCAATCCCGGTTTCTTGAGGTTGCCGCCCTAGCCCTTCACCGAGCCGAGCAGCATCCCTTTTGTAAAATGCTTTTGAATAAACGGATAGATAACGATAATCGGCAGGCTCGCCATCACGACCGAAGCCATCTGCATCGTTTCGGTAGGCAGCATGCTCTCCGCATTTTCCAGCGGCTGCTGGGTCAGCATTAACAGCTCTCTGATGATGACTTGCAGCGGAAATAGCGTACGGTCGGTCACATACATCACCGCTTGGAAAAATTCATTCCAATGCCCTACCATGTAGAACAAGCCGACGGTCAGCAGAGACGGAACGGAAAGGGGCGCTACAATTTGAAGCAGAATACGGAACTCCTTGGCTCCATCCATTCGAGCGGATTCAAACAGCTCTTCCGGCAAATTTTCAAAAAAGCTTTTCATAATCAGCACATTGAAGCTCCATACCGCATTAGGCAGGATCATGGACCAGACCGAATCCAGCAAACCAAGCGATTTTACGATGAGGTAGGTCGGAATAATACCTCCGCTGAACAGCATCGTGAACACGACCAGCAGCAGAAAAATTTGACGCCCCGGCAGCATGCGGCGGCTGAGCGGATAAGCCATCAGAGCCGTCAGCACCAGATTGACCAACGTGCCGACCACAGTAATGAATATCGTAACCCAGAAGGCGCGGGGGATGTTCGATTCGGTCAGCAGCTTATGATAAGCGGTAAACGTAGCTGATTTCGGAAGAAGGATGAACCCTCCGTTTTTAAGCACCTCCGAGAAGGGTGTAATTGAAACCGATACGACATACATCAAGGGGAATATAGCCGCAAGGCCGGCCAGACCCAGCACGGTATACACCAATACATTCATGAGACGATCCTCCAGCCCTCTTACCATATTCCCTCCCCCCATTTCTTCGACAAATGGTTGGAGCCCAGCACCAAGACCATGCCGATCACGGATTTGAACACTCCTACAGCGGCGCCAAGACTGAAATTCAACTGCTGCAGACCGGTTCGGAACACCCAGGTATCCAAAATATCCGCCACCTGATACACCTGAATGTTGTACAAGATGTAAATTTGATCGAAGCCGGCATCCATAATGCTGCCCAGCTTCAGGATGAAGAGCAGGACAATGACATTGCGGATGCTAGGCAGCGTGATGTGCCAAATCATCCGGAGCCGGCCGGCCCCGTCCACTCTTGCGGCCTCATACAAAGTCGGATCAATCGCAGTCATCGCCGCCAGATAAATGATCGCTCCCCAGCCGAGGTCCTTCCATATTTCCGATCCGACGAGAATCGTTCTGAAATAATCCACGGAGGTCATGAAACCGATCGAGCTCCCTCCGCTCTCTTGAAGCCACCGGTTGACCAAACCGGAGTTTTGTGAAAACAACGCGATAAGAATACCGTAGATGATGACCCAGGATAAAAAATGGGGCATGTACGTCAGCGTTTGAATGACGGTTTTGAACCAGCGCACACGGCATTCGTTCAACAATAGCGCCATCATAATGGGCGGCACCATCCCGAACACCAGCTTATACAAGCTGATGACTGTTGTATTGATCATCAGCTGGGAAAAGTACGGAGAGTGGAAAAAGATTTGAAAATGCTTATACCATGGATCCGCCCAGGAGCTCCCCACAATGCCCTTCATCATATTAAAATCCTTAAAGGCGATGATGACGCCGTACATCGGTACATACCGGAATACAATGTAATAAATAACTCCCGGCAAAAGCATCAAATAAAAAGCACGGAATGCCCACACCTGCTTGCCAAGCAGCTTGAACCGGCGCTCCCTTTGCTTCGTCATCGCCACTTGCTCTATCGTCCATTGCTGTTCCACAGGACCACCTCCCTCTCAATTTGAATGCGCTTTCTTCTATACTGTTAAGTATAAACAGGCGCTTTACGGCGTGCTATACAGGGATCCTGCGAAACTGTTTCAATTTTTGCAAACGCTTTAATCTTTACTGACATAGGCTGGCAATTCGATCCGGATCAAGGTGCCTGTCCCTGGCAGGCTTGCGATCCTAAGGCCGTATTCCGATCCAAAATGAAGCCTGATCCGTTCATGAACGTTCATGATCCCGATCCCGGTGAACCGGTGCTTGCTCGGGGCTTTCCTGCGTTCCGAGAACACGCTCTGCAGCTGCTCACTATTCATTCCGACTCCATCGTCGCGAAGGTAAATGATAAGCCTGCCCCGGCGGAGCGCCGTGCGAAGGCGAATCGTGCCCTGCACCTTTTGCGGTGCCAGGCCGTGAAATATCGCATTTTCGAGCAAGGGCTGCAGCGTCAGCTTCAAGATTTGGCAGGGCAGTGTCTCCGGTGCAATGTTCAGGTGAAATGTAAATTTATCCCCATACCGGACGGTTTGAATATGGGCATACATGCGAAGCCCTTCGAGCTCCTCCTCCAGCGTGACGAATTCGCTGCTTTTATCAAAGCTGAACGAAAGCAAGCCGACCAAGGACCGGATGGTCTCACGAACCGCATCCGTCTTGTGCTGCTTGGCCAGGCTGCTGATACAGGCAAGCGTATTGTACAAAAAATGCGGAGCAATCTGGCTTTGCAGCATTTTCAGCTCATATTGCTTTTTCCGCTGCTCCATTTCCTTCGTTTCGGTCAGAAGCATATGAATCCGTTCCATCATCGCGTTATAGCTTTTAGCCAATCGGCCAATCTCGTCCTCTCTTCGTACGGAGATGCTGGGCAGCACCTCCATATCGCGGACGCGGTCCATCTTGGCGACCAGCATACGTACAGGATAAGTGACATACCGGCTCATCATGTAAGAGCTGACGAATAAAATAAGGACCCACACCAGTGCGGCAGCCTTGTAATTGTTATACAAGCTGATGATGTTCTGATAAAAGTAGCGGTCCTCGATAAAGGCGATAAAATACCAGCCCAGCTTATTCATGCCCGACTTGACGGCGACCAGCTTCCCCTTTGCCCCAGCCAATTCCGTAATGCCTACAGGCAAATCGCCCGCTTTCTCGACAAAATCGGGATTCAGCTCGGGTGGAAAAACAGACGTATCGTACGGTAGTAAATCATAATAGAACAGAGGCCAGCTCGTATCGTACGTGTTGACCACATGATTTTTATTCGTAATGATGGTGAAGGTTTGGTTTCTGGAGTTCATCAGCTGGGAGAGCATGGTGGTCAAGCGGATCAGATCAATCTCGATGACGGCCATTCCCTTCAGCTGAGCGTCGGTTTTCGTTCGAATCGGAAAAATAAAGGCGACCGTTTTGCCGGATAATGGCGATTGGTACGGCTCACTAATCATGACGCCGAAATTGTTCTTGGCCTGATTGTACAACCGGTCCAGGTTCGGATTCCCGATAATGTCATAATATACCTGGGTATTGGAAAGAACCTTGCCGTCCGGCCGGACAAGGTACAATGTTTTATATAGCGTACTGTTATTTTCCGCGTACTGGCGAAGGACCGTAACCGCCTCCTCCTCGTGGCCTTCCTCCAGCAGCTCCGCCCTTGTCGAGAGCAGGAGAAGAATGTTTTGTACATTGTCCAAATAGGCGTTTAAATACAGATTGGTCCTGTCGATAATAACCTGGGCATCGGACAAAACCTGCTTCCTGAAGAGCTGCTCCGCATCGTGCAAATTGTTCCACGCCACCGAGCCAAACAACACCAGCGTCCCTGCAAATAGAAACAGCGAATGCTTGGTGGCCATACTCCAGCTTCGAAACCATGCCAGCACCCGCTTCATCATTCCACTCCGCCTTTCTTGTATTCGGAAGGGGCAACCCCGGTCCGGTTGCGGAACAATACTGAGAAGTAGCGGTAGCTCGGAATGCCTACCTGTTCGGCTACTTCGTATACTTTCAGTCTCGTCGTTTGCAGAAGATGGATGGCTTTATCGATACGCTGCCGGGTCACAAATTCGTTGAACGACTCCCCTACCTCCTCACGGAATAAACGGCTCAAGTAAAAAGAGCTCAGCCCCACCTGCTCGGCAGCCCAGGTTAATGTGATCGGTTCAGCCAAGTGATCGGCAATCAGTTGAATCGAGCATGCCACTTCCTTGCGCAGCCTCTGCTTGCCTCCGGCCCGGACCTCCAGTTCACGAATCAACAGTGAAATCAGCTCGGCGAACGTACGGGCGTTATGAAGCTTCCGTATAAGCTCCTGCTGGATAGCGGCTTCCTTACTGCCCATCCATTCCTTGCGTACAGACACAAGCCACAGCTTGAGCAAATCCCGATCCGGGCGTGACTGCTGGACCCAGTCGGTTAGCGTCTCCCGGTAGTATCGGGCAAGCGAAGCTTTGTCCTGTGCGGCTTCTCGAAGCTGTTCTGTTAGCATGTCAAAATTTTCGGGGGCAGTGTTTTCAGCAAAGGGCTCCTTGCCCCTTTCCCTATGAAAAGCTCCTATCGTATCTGCGTCGTAAACCGACCCGCTTGGATCATAGAACAAGCAGGCTGCGGGGAGCTCCGATTGACGTAGGGCTGAGGGCATTTCCTCCACACGTGGAACCGCGGCCCCGATAACAGCATACAAGCTGACAGGCTGGCTTAAATAGGAAATGTTCGCATCAAGCGTTTTTTGCAGCTGGGTCAGCCATGCGCCTACGTACTGCAGCCAGAAGGAATCCGGCTTGCCCGAGCCTGCGCACTCCTGAAACAGCAGCATATAATCTGACGGGCCTATGGCAGCCCAGCGCCGCGATAAGCTCTCTGGGGAGGGAGAAAGCTCCCATTCACTTAAGCATGCTTGCAGCTCACGATGCGCAAACATTTCTTCCTGTGACGTTACATTGACATGGATTCGAACGATTCTCAGCGGAAAAGCCGTTTTCCATAGCTGAATTGTCGATGCAACCAAGGACAGATTTCGATCCCGATGCCCTTCTTCGGTACTGCGGCTCAACAGTCTCGACAGCTCCCAGCGCTGTTTATCCAGCTCGCTGCGCCTGTAGTTATGCTCCCGTTGAATGGCATCCCTCGCCTTGTCCAAAACCTGCTCCAGTTCCGTATCCAGCAGCGAGACTTTAACTAAATATTCCAATGCGCCAAGCTTCAAGGCTTCTTTAGCATAAGCAAAATCACTGTGGCAGGTCAGCAAAACGACCTGTGTCAAAGGAAATTCCCGTTTGATGATGCGGAATAGGTCCATTCCGTCCATAACAGGCATCGTAATGTCTGTAATTACGACATCCGGCTTAAGCTTGCGGCACAGGGCCAGTGCTTCCTCCCCATTCTCGGCTTCGCCGATCAGCTCGGCGCCGTAGTCCTGCCATGGGAACAAGCGTAATTCTTCCCGCAGCGGCAGCTCATCGTCTACGACCATAATGGATAGTGGTTGTGTCAGATGCATAGGCATAGCCCCCCTTGATTACAGTAAACGCTTTCAATTATTGATTTCATCATAACATATGCCTCAAAGCGAACCTATACAGTAAATTTGTGAAAAAGTACCAAAAAGCCGAAAGACTATGACAGCAGCTGTCAGACTCCCGTGGTAAAGTCAATTTTGTAAACGAAGTTCAAATTATCGATGTGATGAAAGGATCGTGTCCTATGAAACCTGTTGCCAACCAGCCTCTACTCCCTGTCGTGGAGTACAAACCTGCTTATCATGTAGTCGGAATAAAGGAAGTGCACACCCTTGTTCCCGGACAGCCGATGACTTCCATTGCGGATCAATGGGCCCGTTTCATGCAGCGTATTCAGGAGATTACGGGGCGTGAAGCTGGCGCTCCTACAATGGGCGTCTGCTTAAGCAGCCCGGACGGGAAACCATTTGACTATGTGACAGGTGCGGTTGTACCCGAGTCCAGCTCCTCGGTCCCTCAGGGAATGGACCGTTGGACCCTTGCTCCCCATACATATGCCGTGTTTACCCATCGTGGTCCTATTTCGCAATTGGACGGGACGTATGCGGCCATCCATCAATGGCTGAACGAAAATGATGCGTATGTAAGGGCGCAAGCCCCCGAAATGGAATTCTATGACCACCGTTATATTTCGATGGAAGCAGCAGACAACGAATTTGATATTTACGTTCCTGTAACCCGGAAATAATTTAGGGTTCCCGGTACGCTTCCGCCAGTCTGTTTACAGCGGACCTTGCCATGGCCACCATTTCCGCAGGCTGAACAATGACAGCGTCTGCTCCGAAACCAAGGAAATAAGACGTATAATAGTCCAGTTCGCTTGCGGAAATGTCCAGCCGAAGCGTGCCGGTTCCATCCGGCTCTACATGAAGTGCAGCGCCAAAATACGCTTCCCATTGGCATCGTCTTACGCCGTCTCGGGTTAACTTGACAACCGTCTTGAACAACGCATCCGACGCATGCGCCATATGCCCTGACGGCTTCGGTTTGAACCAATCCATGATGGAATAGCGGCTCAAATCAACGCCGGGCACGTCTTCATTTGACAGCTCCGCCGCAAGCACCCGATCGACGCGGAACAATAGAAACCTTTCCTTCAAATGGCAATAAGCCGGGCAGTACCAATAGCCGTTATGGGAATAGACGCCGATAGGCTGTATAATCCGGGACTTGGCCCCTTCCTTCGAGTCATAGACGATTGCGAGCTTGTGCTGCTGCAGTGACGCGTCCAATAGCGGCTTTAGATAAGGATTTGAAGCATACCGCTTAGGGGTCCAGAAGACAACCCTCTGCTTCATCTTATCGATGACTTCCTTGGTATCGTCCGGCAGATAGTAGTAAAATTTATTCAAGGCTGTGGTGGACTCTTCTGCAAAAGGAAGCGCACCATAATGCTGCAGCGACTGATAGGCGAAAAACATCGCCACGGCCTCCTGTTCGGAGAACGTGATCGGAGGCAGCAAGCGCTCTCTCAATACCCGATAGCCCCCATGAGGCCCATATTCCGTATACAAAGGGATGCCAAGCTCGCTTAATACCTGCAAATCCCTCATAATCGTACGCATGGAAACCTGGAATTCTTCCGCCAGCTCACGTACGGTAAACTTCTTCCGTTTGTTCACGGCAATCATCAGCTCCATGAGCCTTTTGGACTTGGACATGGTCATTCTCCCTTACGAACGCGCGATTTTTCGAATCGGACGCTGGAATGGCTTTAGTATACCATACAACTAAGACAAGAATTGTCATAGTTGTGTGCGTCCCTTTTTTAGACAACGAAAAAGCTGTCACCCGAGCCAGAGGAATCCTCCTTTACGGGTGACAGCTTTTCTTTATGAGAAAGCTTCTATCAAAGTCTTGCAGCCGGACTCAGACTTGCTCCAGCCACTTTACTTCCTCCGGCGTCAGCGTAATTTGTGCGCCTTCACGGCAGGACTCCAGCTCAGCCTCGTTCTGTGCACCGATCAGCGCAGCGGTCGGGAATGCCTGGTTTAACACATAAGCCAGTGAAATTTGTACCGTACTGACGCCTTTTTCCTTGGCTAACTGCTCCGCGCGACGCAGCCGTTCCCAGTTGGCATCACTGTAATAGACGCGAACCATTTCCTTGTTATCCTGAATGTCCGGTGCGAAGCGCCCGGTGAAGAAGCCTCCGGCTTGGGATGACCATGACAAAATCGGCAGCCGCGATTTTTCATGCCAAGCAATCGCTTCCTCGTCAGCCGACACGCAGCCTGCCCATCGAGGCTCATTCGGCTTGGCGAGGCTGAGGTTCGGGCTGCTGAAGGTGAAGCCGACAAGGCCGTTGGCTGCCGCATAATCGTTCGCCTCCTGCAGTCGGGTGTGCGTCCAGTTGGAGCCGCCGATCGCGCGAATGGTGCCGGTACGAATATGCTCGTTGAGCGCATCGATAATTACACTGACCGGCACATTCGTGTCGTCACGGTGAAGCGCATACAGATCGACATAATCCGTGCCCAGCCGCTCCAGACTTACCGCTAAATCGCTAGCTATCGCTTCCGGATTGACACGCGGGCCGTCAGCATTATGATGGGCGCCTTTGGTTAAAATAACGACCTGCTCGCGGTTGTTGCGGTCCTTCATCCAGCGTCCGATCGTCTCTTCACTCTCGCCGCCGCAGTAGATGTAGGCCGTGTCTATCGTGTTACCGCCGATAGCAAAGAAATTATCCAGAACGCTGCACACTTTATCATACACGTTATGCTTAAAAAAATCGGCTCCTTGAATCAGCTGCGAAACCGGTTTATCCAATCCTTCGATTTGAATGGTTTTCATCGTTTCGGCTCCTTTACCGTTGAAATGATAGCTTATAAAACAACCCGGCTGCGTGTTCTTGCAGACGTATAGCAAGCATCGATGACCTTCATGTTAGCGACGGCATCTGTCGGTGCAAATCGAAGCGGAGTGCCTTCGAGCACACTGCGTCCCAGATCATCGGCCTGCAGTGCGTAATGATTTACGTAAGGAACGGCAACCTCCCGGCGCTGTCCTTTGGCAGTCACGAACACGTTGTCTTCCGGATTGTGACGCGTAACGTAGGCGCACGGAACTTCAATACGTCCATCCGTTCCGAGAATTTCGAGCACGTTGCGGCCTGCCGCCCACATCCCGCAGTCGAACGTCAAGGCGACGCCGCCTTCGAATTCCAAAATACCCGATGCCATCATGTCCACATCATCATGCTCCGGCGAGAAGAAAGCATGTACCGTAGCCGCTTGCGGCTCTTGTCCAAGAATGAGTCTCGCTGCGCTGATCGGGTACACCCCCACATCATAGAGAGATCCGCCGCCCATGAACTGTTTATACCTTACATTGTTGCTGTCCTTGGCATTATTGAAAGTAAACGCGCCATGAATGCCGCGAATGGTACCGATTTCACCCGAATCGATAATATCCTTGATGATTGCATAACGCGGGTGGTGCCGGTACATGAACGCTTCAGCCAGCTTAACCCCGTGCTTCTCACAGGCTGCAACCATTTCTTCGGCCTCCTCCGCATGGAGTGCAGCAGGCTTTTCACAAAGAACGTGCTTGCCGGCTTCGGCTGCGCGAATCGTCCATTCTTTATGCAAATGGTTCGGCAGCGGAATGTAGACCGCATCAATATTGTCATCTGCAAGCAGTGCTTCATAGCTTCCATAAAAAGTAGGAATGCCCAATTGCGCAGCGGTTTCCTTTGCTTTCTCTTCATCGCGGCTTGCGATAGCCGCAACGACTCCGGTCTCGGATTGTTGGATACCCGGAATGACGGCCCGTTTGGCAATTCCTGCGCAGCCCAATACGCCCCAGCGTAATTTTTGTTGGCTCATGATTCAAGCTCAGCTCCTTTGAGTGGGTAGAAAACTTAATACTTTATTGCCATTATATTGAACATTAAGTAAAATGAAAATGACAACTTTTTGCCCACACCTATAACAATATTGTCATCTAATGAGGAGCTTGTACATGAGAAGACAGATTTTGCTTCCTACCCTCCTGGAGCACTCCTTTTTTTGCTTGCCCGAGTCCGTCGGCTGGTATGAGAATGCGCGGGCCCATACCGTCGACCGTCAGGAGGGAGCGCTCAACAACTTCAGCATTCACCTTATCGTAAGCGGCAAAGGCTATGTGGAAACAGACAATGAAACGTTCACGCTGCAGGCCGGTGATGCTTTTTTGTATTTCCCGCTTCAGAGACAGCGCTACTATTCCAGTGAGGATGATCCTTGGGAGGTACGCTGGGTTCACTTTTACGGTGACAAGCTGAAGGAGTACTTGATGGAGAACGGACTTTACCGTTCCCATCTATGGACCATCCGGCAGTGGAAGCCTTTGGAGCAGGCGCTGCATCAACTGCTGATCGAAGCGGAGGAGAACACCTTCTTCCAGCTGACTAAGCTTTCGACCTTGACGTATGCGGTCATCGCCGAATTCGTTAATCAGGCGGTTCCTTTGACGGCAAGCACCAATATAGGAACGCATGACCGCATCCTGCAGCTGCTCCCTCTCATACAGGAGCAAGCCTGTAAGCCGTTTGAGCTCGATTATTGGGCGGAGCAAGCCGGAATCAGCACCTATTACTTCTGCAAGCTGTTTCGCAAAGTAACCCAAATGACGCCGATGACCTTCGTCACGCTGTGCAGGCTGCAGTTAAGCAAGCAGTGGCTGCTTGAGAAACGGGAGCTGACCGTGAAGCAGATTGCGAATGACGCCGGCTACCCGAGCGTCAGCTATTTCAACAAACGGTTCCTGGAGCAGGAGGGGATGACCCCTACCGATTACCGTCTCCTTTATTGGAAGCAGTAGCGCAGGCCATAAGTATGGAAAATGGACAGCCATCCCTTTTTCCAGTAATGTTATAATAAATCATTCACCAAATCGGGAGCAGTTGAACCTGCTTTCCGACGATCAAATCATGACAATCGAAGGAGCTTGTATGAAATCCCTAGTCTTAGCAGAAAAACCTAGCGTTGCCAAGGAAATTGCCCGTGTCCTCGGCTGCCAGCAAAAGCATAAGCATTACATGGAAGGCCCCAAGCACGTCGTTACCTGGGCGCTTGGGCATTTGGTGACTCTGGCCGAGCCCGAGGACTATGACGCCAAATACAAGGCGTGGAACCTTGAGGATCTGCCTCTGCTTCCCGAGAAGATGAAGCTGAAGGTCATCAAGGAAACAACCCCTCAGTTCCGCGCCATCTCTCAGCTTGCACAGCGCAACGATCTGGAGCAGCTCATCATCGCCACGGATGCGGGGCGGGAAGGCGAGCTCGTCGCCCGCTGGATCATGGAGCTGATTCGCTGGCGTAAGCCATTCCAGCGTCTGTGGATCTCCTCCCAGACGGATAAAGCGATCCGCGACGGCTTCGCCAAGCTGAAGCCGGGCCGCGATTACGATGCGCTCTACCAATCCGCCGTCTCGCGCGCCGAAGCGGATTGGCTCATCGGGCTCAATGTGACCCGAGCCCTGACCTGCAAGTACAATGCGCAGCTGGCAGCCGGCAGGGTTCAGACCCCTACCCTGGCCATGATGATGCAGCGCGAACAAGAAATTCGCAGCTTCCAGGCGAAGGACTACTGGATTGTCAAGGCGCAGCTGGCCGGCTTTCAGGCGATGTGGCGCGGGAAGCAGCAGCCGGATGGCCGCATCTTCGATAAGACGGCCGCGGATGCCCTGCTCGCCCGACTGCAGGGCGGACACGCCAAGGTCGCCGAGCTGAAGGTGTCGGAGAAGCAGGAGCCGCAGCCGCTCGCTTACGATTTGACCGAGCTGCAGCGGGATGCCAACAAAAAATTCGGCTGGTCGGCCAAGCAGACCTCCGGCATATTGCAGCGGCTGTATGAGCAGCACAAGCTGGTCACGTATCCGCGAACAGACTCTCGCTACTTGACCTCTGACATGGTGTCCACGCTGCAAAGCCGCTTGGACAGCTTGAACCTGCAGCCCTATGCACCACTTGTGCGGCCGCTGCTGAGAAAGCCGCTGCCTAGCACAAAGCGAATCGTCGATGATAGCAAGGTATCCGATCATCATGCGATTATTCCTACGGAGCAGGCCCCTCTTCTGCATACATTGAGCGCTGAGGAGCGGAAGCTTTACGACTTGATCGCCCGCCGCTTTATCGCGTTGTTTTATCCGGTGTACCGCTACGATGAAACGTCTGTGACCCTCGACATCGCCGGCGAGCGCTTCTATGCCAAGGGCCGCATCATGAAAGACGCCGGTTGGAAAAGCGTCTACGGTCAGGAAGCATCATCTTTTTCCGATGAAGACGATACCGCTGAGGACGACAGCCACGGCCACAGCCGTGCCCAAGCCTTGCCGCAGCTTCAGCTCGGTACCGAAATGAAGGACGTCCGCTGTCAGCTGGAGAAGCATGCGACCAAGCCTCCGGGTCGATTTACGGAGGCGGCGCTTCTCTCCGTGATGGAGAAACATGGTCTCGGCACCCCAGCCACCCGTGCGGATATTATTGAGAAGCTCGTGTCCACGGACACGATTGAGCGCAAGATGAACACCCTGCAGCCGACAGGCAAAGGGGCCCAGCTGATCGAGCTGGTTGTACCGTCCCTTCGCTCACCGGAGCTAACCGCCCGCTGGGAGCAGGAGCTGGAACGGATTGCCAAGGGCAGTGGCAATATGAAAGCTTTCCTCAGCGGTATTCGGGAACAGACAACAGAGATGGTCCGCACCGTAAAAAACAGCACGACAGAGTATAAGCCGCATAATTTAACCCACTCCAAATGCCCGGAATGCGGAAAAAATCTGCAGGAAATCAAAGGGAAACGCGGGAAAATGCTCGTCTGCATCGATCGTGAATGCAGCTACAGGCGGGCGGCAGAGCCGATGCTATCCAATAAACGCTGTCCGCAGTGCCGCAAGAAGATGGAGATCCATACCGGGAAGGCAGGCAAATATGCTCAATGCCGTCCCTGCAATGTTGTAGAAATGCTGAATGATGAAGCACGTCCCGGAGGCAAGGCCGCCAAGCGTAACGCCTCCAAACTGATTGAACAATACAGTGACCAAACCTCGCTGGGCTCCGGCCTGGGAGATGCATTGATGGCTGCGCTGCAAAAACAACAAAAAAAAGATTGAGGGCGCTATGCCTTCAATCTTTTTTGTTAAGTGTTATCGATACGCTCGACCTTCAGACGCAGAAGCTGTTTGACGGACTGCTCATAAAATTGCCGCAGCTGTTCCTTCTCGGCGTCTGTGAATTGATATTCGCAATCGCGCCCTTCATCCTGCGGCACGATTTGTACGATATCTCCTCCATAGGTACATATCAGCAAAGCGCTTAGCTCTGACAGGTCTGCCGGCAGCTCGCTGCCTTGATGCAAGTCCAGCTCGAATAGGACTTCAACATCGATCCACTGCGCATCCCGAAGCTCAATCGAGGCACGCATCGACGAAAAACGCAGCTCGTGCAGATCAGTTGATCCATATTGTATCATGACTGCACACCTCCTTACTTTCCTCCGACCAAATCGTCCAAAGCCAGTTCGATCGTCGGGTATTTATAATGGAACTCATACTCCGTCGCCAAGTAGGGAAGCACTTTTTGACCTTCCAGCACGAGCGTTGCCATTTCCCCAAGCAGCAGCTTCATCACAAAGGCAGGCACAGGGAAGCGATGCCCTGTATGCATTGCCGCAGCCAATGTCCTGCCGAATTCATCATTGGTCACCGGGTGGGGGGCTGTAGCATTGATTTGCTCGATAATATCCTCGTTCTCGATACAGAACTCAATAAGCCTGCACAAATCCTCGATGTGAATCCAGGAATAAAATTGTTTTCCGCTCCCTATTCTTCCGCCGAGGCCTAATTTATAAGGTGTCATCATTCTGGGCAGTGCGCCTCCGTCCTTGCCAAGCACGAGACCGAGCCGGAGCTTCACAATGCGGGTGTCTTGAATTTGATCCACCGCTTGCTCCCATTGGGACACTACACCGGATAAAAAATCCATCACCCTCGTATCACTATGCTCGACGAGACCAAGCTTCTCAGAGGTTCCATAGATCGCGATAGCCGATGCGTTAACAACAACCTGCGGTTTATTGTTCATGCGCGCTACAATGTCCGCAATTTGCCCTACCGTCTCCAGACGGGATTGGAGAATGCGTTCCTTGGCCGCTTTTGTCCATCTTTGGTTAATCGTTTCGCCTGCCAAATTAACAATTGCATCCGTCCCTTCCATCATGGACACATTGGACTTCAGCTCCGACCAGGTCGCATAACGAATTAAAGGATGATCCGATTTCTGGCTTTTCCGGGAAATTAAAATAATAGAGTACTTGCGCTTTAAAAAATATTGGGTGAGATGCCGACCCACAAACCCGGAACCACCTGCAATAGCAATCTTCAAATGTGATTCCTCACTTTCCAACGATTTTTGTTATTCATTATAGTCTTCCCATTATATATCATATTTTGAAGCAAACAAAAAGCACAAAAGCGTGAGAAGCTCACGTTTGTGCTTTTTGCCCTCCTTTTGGGAGTTCTTTTCCTTTATGGCGTGTCCGCGGGTCCGTTGGCATACTCTTCATGGCTTTAAACATTTTAACGGTTTTGCCGACCAGGTCGCTGCCTTGCGGCACCATGTCCTCGGTGATGACAACATCCACAGGCTGCCCCATTTCTTCGCCGTCCGTGAAGCCGTCTTGATCCGTGTCTTTCCCATTGTTCGGATCAATGCTTGTTTTGACCAGCATGCCGTTCTCAAGCAGCATCCCTGTCACTTCATAATAATCGTCGATGCCGTCTCCATCCGCATCCACAAACTCGTCATGCCGCGTCGTGTCGACAACCGTTCTGAAGGCTGCCTCCAGCTGCTCCGAGGTGCGAACATGGAAATATTGGCCGCCGCCTAGCGTCGCCATCTGCGTAAGGTAACCCGAGTTGACCGAATCCCCTAAGCCCATGGTGATCAGCGTTACACCCTTTCCGTAAGCAGCCGTAATCGCATTCCAATCCGGTGCGAGACCTGAAGTATCTTCCCCGTCCGTCAACAGAACAGCGATATAACGGTGATTCGCATCCCCTGCCGATTCGAACTGACCGTAGGCTAGCTTAAGCCCGGCAAAAATATTAGTTCCACCGCTGCTGTCGATCCCGTAATAAACAGCGGCCGCAACGGTCGGTCCATATGTCGAGAAGGTAACAACCGCGCGGGCGCTATTGTCAAAATCAATAACAGCGGCACGGTCCGCCTCTTTATACACCGAGCCCTCATAATGATATACCGCATTCGCTACGCTAATATCTCTGATTTCGAGTACTTGCTCGGAATTCGGATTGAAGTTCAAGCCGTAAACGAGATCCGTCACCGCTTTTTTACGCAGATTTTGAGGATCCGTATCCATCATACTGCCGGAGCTGTCAATGATGAAAGCAAAATCGACATAAGGCTTGTACACTCCGGATGTGACGGTCAGGCTGTTTCTCCAGGCCTGATCCCAAGCCGTCTTATCGATCAGCACATATTTACTGTTATGCGTTGTCGAGAAGCTGACCGTACCATCAGCCACATTATAAGCTGTGCTTAAAAATTCAAATTTTTTCGTCGTTTCATTGTAATAGGCTGCAGTCAAATTTTGCTGCGTTGCAATTGAACCTACATTCAATGTTAAGGTAGCATTGGAGAACGTATTGCCGTTCGTATTGAACTCAATAACAGGACCCGTAAGTCCCGGTACTACGGTAGTGCTGCTGCCAGTCAATGTCTCCTGCTTCTGCATCTCAACATGAATATCGCTCAGGCTTCCGTAATAACCGGATAAATTCAAACCGGCCAATGCCACAGTATTGTTCTGAGCATCCGTGCCACTGATGGGATTGCCGTTTCCAACGGTGTCAATCAATTGTTGACCGTTCAGGCTGACTGTGTTTGCTTTGTTATTATGCTTGGAGCCTCCGCTGGAAGCACCTGCACCCGCCGCTGCTTCCGTCGGTGTTGTCGTCGAAGGATTGTCCGTCGGCTGTGTTGGCGTCACAGGAGGGTTTGTCCCTTCCTGCGCTTTCAAATACCTGGCGATCACCGCGATCGATTCAGCGCGGGTAGCTGATTTAACGGGCTTGAACACCGTCTGGCCGTTCTCCATCGAACCCTCGATCAGCTTATTCGAAGCTGCGGTCCGAATGGACGCATACGCCCAATAATCCGCGGGCACATCGGCAAAGCTGACCGTGTTCCCTGTTTGTTCCTTCAGCTGATACCCTCTCACCAGCATGGTGGCCAGCTCGGCCCGTGTAATTTGTGCATCGGGCTGGAAGCTTCCATTGTCATAGCCATCGACCCAGCCTTCTTTCTTGGCTGTTTCAATGTAAGGCTGTGCCCAGTGTCCCACTGGAACATCCTTGAAGGCAGCGGTAGAGCTGCCAGCAGCTTTTTTGCCGGTTGCCCCAACCAGCATCTTTACGAATTCGGCGCGGGTTACCGTACGATCGGGCAGTATCCAACGTTTTCCATCAAGCTCTACCCCATCGATAATTCCTTTACCGGCCAGGTATTCAGTCTCTGCCTTGGACCAATGGTCGTTTACATCGGCAAAAACAGGGCTGCCCGCCTCCGCACCAACCGCTGCCGTCAAGCCTGAGCTTAACGAGACGCAGCATATGAGTGCCGAAGCTACAAACTTTTTCAAATCCATAAATTCACCTCTCCACCATAACTGGTATGTATTTCCTAATTCATCGACATTGTATTACAAGTTTTCGGGACTGTATATCCGCTTTTTTTCCTACATGTTTTTTATCTCCCCATATTTACAAACGGAGAACGCCTCCTTATAATCAAGAATGTCACTTACTAGATTAGGAGAATGTACCTATGAATTCGCTTTCATTAAAAGTGATCATTTTATTATTGATCGGCGTCTGTGTCGTTCCTTTTATCGGCTCCGGAACGCCGAATTATATGTATAAAGACCAAGTCGCCGTCATCATGTACCACCATTTGAGCGATACGGCCAAAAGCAGCGTGACCATCACACCGAAGCTGTTTAAAGAACAGCTGGAGCTCCTGAAGGCACGGAACTATCACTTTCTTACCTTGCAGCAATTCGAGCATTATATGTCCGGTGGAGCCGTGCCCGATAATGCGGTGCTGGTCACCTTCGACGACAGCTACAAGAGCTATTACGACATCGGCTACCCGATCCTTGAACAATTGGGCATTCCTTCTGTCAACTTCGTTATTACAGAACAGCTGACAGACCCGTTCGGCGGCAATATCCCTTTCCTCTCGAACGATCAAGTCGCGGAGATGATTGCCAAACCGGGCAATGCCGCCGATTTCGAATGTCACTCGGACCGGCTCCATGCCCAAAAGAACGGTCAGCCTCTGCTGACTTCGAGAATCGGCTACGATGGGAATGCGGAGACGCCTGAGGCCTATACCAAACGGATTGGTGAAGATACGCTGGCCTGCCGCAATAAACTGAAGCAGCTTCATCAAAAGCCTGTGAATGCTTACGCCTACCCGTTCGGCAGCTTTGATCAAACTGCATCGGACATTCTTCGAAAGAACGGCATTCGCTACGCCTTTACCGTTGTTAGCGAAATGGCGACCCGCGAGGATGACCCTATGCAAATTCCGAGGATTACTGCGGGCAACCCGAGCATCTCTCCCGAGGAGCTGCATAATACGATTATGCGGAAGGTGGTGGACCGGAGCCGAACCTTCGGCTACATTCCATTTCGCGAAAGTGTCGGACAAGTGGGCGGCACCATGATTCAGGACAAGGACGGTACGATTAACTTTTATTATCACGGCAAGCATTGGACCACCCGAATGAACAGCAGTACTGTGAAGCTTGACGACCGGCAATTCCAGTTGACCTCCCCGATCCAGATGAAAAGCAGGCGGACCCAAATTTTGTATGAGGACCTGCAGCGCATCCTGGGCATTCAAATGGTGTTCAACCCGGTAAAAAACACGTTTAGTGAAAGGCTGACACCGACGGCCTCACCTTCCCAATAATAAGGAAAACCCTACAGGAGGTTTTTGGACTTGTAGGGTTTTCTTTTTGCTTTAACCATGAGAAATGATTGATTTTGTTGAAATGAGGCGGTACGCATCGAATTTTGTGTTGCTTCCTTTTACCGGAAAAAGTAAAATATAAGTATAAGGAAGTAATCGGAGGAACCTCGCTTGTCATTGACCATACATGATTTTCAATTAACCAAATGGTACGATCACGAGCCGTATATTATATACCGCGGCCACAACGCATCCACACAGCAAACCTACCTGATCAAACTGCTGCAATCCGAATATCCGTCACAGCAGGAAATTCAATGGATGACGAATGAATTTAATAATGGCCGGAATCTTCACCTGGATGACATCATCCGTCCTATTCGCATGGAACCGTACGAGAGTACGTTTATGCTTATTCTGGAGCCTGTCGAAGGTCAGCCGCTTGCCGAGCTTTCATTAACAGCACCTATGGAAATGAAGCTTTTTTTGCAATTGGCAAAGCACATGACTGATATCGTGTGCAAGCTCCATCAAACCAAAAGGGTACATCTGAATTTGAATCCGAATGCATTTTGGGTGAGTCCGGATAAGCACAGTATAAAACTGACGGACTGGAATACGTTAATTCAGTACTCGGCACAAGGCGAACCGTCACAGTCTTTTGAACCGATGCTGTTCCCGTCGCGTCTGCCTTACATGGCCCCTGAACAGATGGGGCGTATGAATCGGAATATCGACTATCGGACAGATATTTATTCTTTGGGCGTCGTGTTCTACCAGATGGTTACCGGAATCGTGCCTTTCTCGAGCCCTGACTCCATGGAGCTGATCCACCACCACCTGGCCAAGCAGCCAGCTTCCCCATCAGAGATGGCACCCCTTGTTCCCCAGCCTATTTCGGATATCATTATGAAATGTTTGCAGAAACACCCTGAAAACCGTTATCAGAGCGCATTCGCATTATTATGCGACCTGGAGGCCTGCCTCAATAACCTTCTTCATGAGGGCTTCATTCATAACGTAGCCGTAGGCAAGGGTGAGGCTATGGATATTTTTAACATGACGGAATCGCTTTACGGTCGGGAAGCCGAACTCCGAGAGTTGACCCATGCGTTTCATCGGACGATGCTCGGCAGCAAGGAATTTATCTTTGTTTCCGGTTTATCCGGTGTCGGCAAATCGAATCTGATTCAGGAGTTTCAGAAAACGACGCAGCGGGATCAAGTCCTGTTTATTTCCGGAAAATTCGATCAGTTTAAAAGAGATACGCCGTTTCAAGCCATTATGCAGGCTGGGCAGCAAATTATCCAATTTCTTCTCACGCTGGATGAAGATCGCTTCCAGATTTGGAAAAAGAAAATTATGGATGCCGTTGGTACGAACGGTCAAATATTAGCCGACCTCAATCCGGATATGGAAAAAATTATCGGCAAACAGCACCCGCTGCCCAAATTGCCTCCGGCCGAAATGCACAACCGTTTCTTATTGACGCTGCAGCAATTTTTGCGAGTGTTTGCGACCAAGGAGCAGCCGTTAATCGTGTTTCTGGACGATTTGCAGTGGGCCGATCCTGCCTCGCTGCAGCTTTTGCAGGATTTGCCTGCGACGGATAATTCGGCGTACTTCATGTTTATAGGCACCTACCGCAATAACGATATAACGGAATCACACCCGCTTCGTCTAACCATTGACAAGCTGGAACGAATGAAGCATTTGCACACGCAGCACATCCTTCTCGAGCCGCTCGGTTTTGATGATGTGCGCCTGCTGCTTAAGGATACGCTCAAGACGGAGGACAAAAACCGGCTCGAGGGACTGACGTCGATACTGATTCAAAAAACAAAGGGTAACCCTTTTTTTACAAAACAGTTTCTGCGTTCCCTTTATGATCATCAGCTGCTCCACTTCAACTATGGAATGGGCCGCTGGGAATGGGATCTTGCCAAAATCAAAGAGCTTCATATTACCGATAACGTCGTCGATTTAATGATCAATAAGATCCGCAGGCTTCCCGACCCGGTTCAAGAGCTTCTCATGCAGGCCTCTTGCATCGGAGATGTATTCGCAGCTGAACTGCTGGCGCTTGCCGCATCGAGGCCATTGACCGAAATCGACAGGCTGCTGGCGACGGCAATGAACGAGGGCTTTATTATTTCGTATCCGAACGGTCAGCCGGAGGACCAGCTGCCGAGCGTTTATAAATTTTTACATGACCGGGTTCACCAAGCCGTCTATTCTATCGTACCAAGAGATCAAAAAAAGCAGCTCCATTACGAAATCGGGAAGCTGATGCTTGCCACCATGACTGAGGATCAAATCGAAGAGCATCTGTTCGATATCTCTAACCAGCTCAATCTCGGTAAGGAATTCTTGCGCACCTCAGAGGAAAAAGCGAAGCTGGCCGAATTGAATATGAAGGCCGGTCGTAAAGCCAAATCGAATACCGCCTATGAAACCGCCTTGAAATACGTCACGAGCAGCCTTCAGCTCTTGGAAAAGGAGAGTTGGACCGTACAGTACGACCTCTCCTTCGCGGTGTATCTGGAGCTGGCTGAGCTCGAATATTTATGCGGTCACTTTGAAGAGGCCAAACGTTCATTCCAGCTTATTTTACAGCAAGCCAAAACCAAGCTGGAGAAAGCTGAAGTTTATAACCTGATGATTGTGCTGTACACAAATCTCGGACTTCATGAGCAAGCGATGCACATCGGTCTCGAAGGATTGCGGATGTTTGGCATGCCGATTCATTCCAAAGCCCGGAGAAGCTCCCTTCTCCTCGAGCTGGCTCGTTCCAAGCTGCACATGTTCGGAAGGCATCCGGAAGAATTGGCAGACCTTCCTTCCATGTCGGATCCGCACCATCGTGCGGTTATGAGGCTCATGGTTAATCTGATTGCACCGACTTATTTTCTCGATTCCGAGCTTTATGTATATTTAATGCTCAAGATGTTCAATTATTCGCTCCGGCACGGAAACTCGGAAGGGTCTGCATTGTCTTATATGACCTACGGCGTTATCGTCAGCTCTCTGTTAGGCAATTTGAACCAAGGCACCCAATTTGGTCAGCTCGGCCTCAAAATGAGCGATTTATTCGATCATTTGCCGATCAAGTGCAAGGTGTATTTTGCTTACGGTGCATTTACGAATAACCTCAGAGACCATATGGACTCCAATATCGGCTATTTGCGGCAGGCCTATCAATTCGGTGTGGACTCTGGAGATTTCGTCTATGCCGGCTATTCCATTGCTTTCAGCTTCTTTATGCGCCTGTTCAAGGGCGATTCCTTGAGCGACGTATACAAAGAATCCGAAAGCTATCAGCCATTCATTCACCGGTCGCAGGATCAGGATACGATTTATATTTTGATGGTGCTCCAGCGGTTTATGCTGTTCATGAAGGAGGACCCGCTGCCGCAGGCCATTACCCCAGCCGGCCGGCTGGAACCGTTTATGGGCGAGGAGGAACGTCAGCAGCTGCGGAGCTTCTCGAACAAGGCAACCGTTCACACCTATTATGCTCTTCAACTGCAATCGTACTATATGCTGGATAGGCTGGACGAAGCCGAGGCCATCATGGCTGAAATGGAGTTAAGCCTTAAGTCTGTTTTCGGGCTTCATTTGGTCCAAAGCTATTACATCATCGGAGCGCTTGTGATAACTGCAAGGCATCCGTCGGCAGCTCCTAACGAGAAGAAGCAGTATGAAAAGAAACTGCAAAAGCATTTGCGTTACTTGAAAAAATACTGCATCCTCTCCCCCGACAATTTTTTACACTTGAAACTGCTGCTGGAAGCCGAAATCAACCGGATTTACGGAAACAGCAACCTGGCTGCAGAGCTGTACGAGCAAGCGATTTTTTATGCAAACAAAAACCGCTTTATTCAGTTTGAGGCGATGGCTAACGAGTGTGCCGCCAAATTTTATATGCAGACGGGAAGGCTCAAAATCGCACGTTCCTATATGATGGAAGCAAAATCGCTGTATACCCAGTGGGGCGGCCTGAGAAAAGTGGCACAGCTCGAGGATAAATATCCGTATCTGGTCAACCGTGTAACCGGACTGCAATCGACTATGGATGTCACAACCGTTGCCAAAGCGTCGCAAGCGCTATCGAGTGAGCCTGCTTTTCACAATTTGTTGGAAAGCTTCATGAATATACTGATTGAAAACGCTGGAGCGGAGAAAGGAATCTTGCTTCTTGAGAGGGAGCATCGATTGTTCGTTGAGCTGGAAAAAGTGCCGCACAAGCCTTTCCAGTCGCTGCATTCCATTCCTTTGGAAGAATACCGCGATGCGGCGGCGACGCCCATTCAATATGCGGCACGCACGGAGCTTCCGCTGCTGCTGCACAATGCCGGTGAAACCGAGATGTTCATCAAGGATCCCTACATTCAGGCGGAGCAGCCCAAATCGATGCTGATTCTTCCTATCCTGAAGCTGGGTAAAATGATCGGTGTACTTTACCTGGAGAATAACCTGGCAACCCATGTATTCCAGGAGGAACGTCTGGATACACTTAAGCTTCTTACCTCGGAAATGGCTGTTACCATTGAGAATGCGAAGCTGTACAGCAACCTGGAACACAAGGATTACAAGCTGCAGCTTCTGGAGGAGCAGGAGAAAAACATTCGTTTGCAGCTGGATGAGAAGGAGCGTTGGGTTCAATCTTCCGAGGCAACCATGCTGAATATACGCAAGGCACAGCACGAATTAATCAATAACGTACAGACTATTCATGCGCTGCTCATGATGAATAAGCACGATATGGCAAAGGATTACATTTCCGTATGGTGTAAAGAAATTGTCCAGCAATCGGTCGTCAATTCCGTTAAATTCCCTGTGCTGGGGGTTGTATTGAACAACATCAGCCTCCCCTGCATCTCCGAGAAAATTAATTTGCAGGTTACCGGACATTTGGAATGCACCTTTGATGCGATTACTTTGCCAATCAGTTATTTCTCAAGTATCGTACATAATTTGCTCAAAAATGCGATCGAAGCGATTCCTGATGACGATCCTCTTCGAACACTGCGGCTTCATATCGAGGAGCAGGAGCAGTTTTACAAGCTAATCGTTTTTAATTCCGGTTCTTATGTCTCGGAAGCAAATCGTACTCGAATCTTTACCAAAGGCTTCTCGACCAAATCGGACACGACCAACTCCGGACTTGGGCTTCATATTGTCCAAAACTATTTGGAGCATTACGAAGGCTCGATAGAATGCACCTCCGTTGAAGGGGAAGGGACTACATTTACCGTCATCATAAAGAAAAAGCTTACTCACGCTCAGCCGCGAAAATTGGTTGCTCAGAAAAGCTAAGCCCTCCATCAGGTACCTCCCTTCACTGACACTAAAAACCCCTTAAGATTCATTGAATGAAGTGATCTTAAGGGGTATTCTCTATTCGTTTTTGGCAAATTGAGCTTCCATAAAATTCAAAGCGTCCGGCAAATGCTCTGTCCAATACTCCCATGTATGCTCGCCTGAGAACTCTTCATAGACATGAGGATATTGAATGGATTCCAGATGCTTCGTATAACTGGCATTCATGCTGTATAAGAAATCGTTCGTTCCACAGTTGAAATATAAAGCAGGCCGCTGAGGCTCCTGGACACGGCGGCTTGCCAGCAATTGCAGATCGTGCCCTTGGGCAAACGGTCCGCGGACAGGTCCTATCATTTGTGACACATCCGAACGGCTGTAATGCTCGGCAATATGCTCGGTTGAGGTGAGCGCACCTGACAAGCTGGCCGCAGCCCCGAATAGCTGAGGATATCGAAGTGCCAAGGAGAAGGCACCGAAGCCTCCCATGGACAAACCGCAGACAGCCCGATATTTCGGATCATCCAGCGTACGGTACTGCTTATCTATCTCCATGACCAAGTCATAAATGAAATAATCCTCGAAGTTGCCGGTTCCATTGTACCAATTGATATAAAAGGTACCATGTCCGTAGCCGCCGTCACTTGGCATCACGACAATAGAAGGTCGAAGCGTCCCTTCGTCGATCATACGGTCCAGTGTCTGCTCCGCATTCCCCTTGAGCAACCAGTGCGACTCGCTTCCATACATCCCATGCAGCAGGTAAATGACGGGATAGCTTCGGTCGTTCTCCTCATAGCCTTTGGGCAGGTACACAAAGCAGGTTTTGCGGGCAAATAAAGCGCCTGAGAAAAAAGGATGCGGTCTCACGCTCATGAGCGGGTTCATCTCCTGATCTTGTGGAATAGCTGGATGGGCTCAGGTTCACAGAGGAAGTCTTATTAATTCAGAACCGCAGTCATGTGGGCTTGCGTAACGGACCAGTGAGAAGTGTTCCAAACCGCTTCCTTGTTCTTTACATACACAATTTGCGGAGAAGCATGCTTCACACCGGTATCCTCTGCGATCAGATTGGACACCGGGCGGGATTCAATCACCTTTACCAATACATATTCCACGTCTGTGTTCGGTTCTTTCTGCAAATAAGCTTCGAATTCATCCAACGCATTCGCGCTCACCGGGCAAGTCGTGCTATGTTTAAGCACAACGACTGGCTTACTGGTAGAAGCTTCGAATTTTTGCGTCCATTCTTCCGTAGTTGTGATTTCTTTCCATTGTGTCATGATAAGTCCCTCCATAAATGTAATTTTTCTTACGATTTGCTATCGTAATAATGCAGAGTCGCCTGAATTGGAGTCTCTGATGGTTCCCACTCCAGCAATGCATACGAATACCGCGGCTGACGGCGTTTATCCGTAGGAGATCCGGGATTGAGGACAAGCACCCCACGATGCGTTCCTTGATAGGGAACATGGGAATGTCCGAAGATAATCACATCGACCTCTTCCTCACGAAACGCATCGATCGCCCGATCCAAAGTGGTCTTACGCCCACCATCTCCATGAATCAAGCCTATACGGCAGCCTGGCAATGACACGATTTTTTGACGTCCGAAGCGCTGAATGATGTCGGTACCGTCATTGTTTCCTGCAACGCCGTCGGTCGGGGCAATTTGCTCGAACAAGCTGACAACCGCGGCATCGATCCAATCTCCTGCATGCAAAATCATATCAACCCCCTGCAGCCCTTCCACCAACTCGCGCGGCAGCTGCTTGGCTCGTCCAAACATATGCGTATCCGATACAATGCCCAAGCGCATGTCCATCCATCACCCTTCCTTCGATCGCTGCTCTTCTGTGTTATTCTACCATAAGTTGCATTTCACTTTCCATGATGAGGTCTTGTTGGTTTGCAGCTCCTTGAATTTCCCTGCCATGCCGAATGCCCCGTTTTACGGGCGGCCTATGCGGATAAGCCGTACGCTGCATATATTGAAGGGAAACCCTGCTTTAAGCAGGATGGGAAATCGAAATCCCTTTCCACATATCGTCTAACTGAAGGGAGTAGATGAGGTATGGCAAAAGGTTTTGATTGTGCAACGCCTTTAACTGCAGCAGCAGCCAAGGCATTCTATGCCGATGGGTACGAATTTGTCGCACGCTATCTGGTGCCGAGCGGTTGGAAGATGCTGTCCAAAGCGGAAGCCGAGCTGATCAGCAAAGCCGGATTGCAAATCGTCTCCGTCTACGAAACGACAGCAGACCGAGCTTTGGGAGGCAGAGCTGCCGGCTTAAGCGATGGAATTACAGCCATGCAAACAGCCCGGAGTATCGGCCAGCCGGAGGGGAGCACTATATACTTCGCAGTAGACTTTGACGCAACAGCCGCGCAAATGCCCGCTGTGATCGATTATATCCGGGCGGCAAGCGAGATTACTCCTGGCTACAATACAGGCGTGTACGGGTCCTATTCCGTCGTAGAGGCGGTCAGTCAAGCGGGTGCATGCTCCCGTTTCTGGCAAACCTATGCCTGGAGTCAAGGCAAGCAGTCCTCCGTGATGAATATTTATCAATACCAGAACGATATTACCGTGAACGGGATCGGAATCGACCTGAATCGTTCTTTCGGAAATGAAGGCTGGTGGAATACCCTGGAATACATGTTAAGCCCCGAGGATGCGAATAAAATGATTGCTTTCCTGGGTGCCGGTTATATGGCTACGGAATATGCCGATGCCCGGGCTGAATTTCACCGGTTGGCAAACGAGCTTCGCAAGGCGTCAGGCCAGCCTGAGACCTGATTTCCACTCATACTTCGTCATCACTTGCCGACAGCATCCGGCTGTCCAAGCCTTAAACCGGGTAGAAAAAACCCATGAGCCACGGCCCATGGGTTTTCGCCATTATGCTGTTGGTGTTCCTGCGAGCTGCAGTGCTTGTGCCGAAATTTCTTCCTTGAAACGCCCCATACAGTGGCATTCGAAATCTTTACGGCAAATCGGGCAAGGCTCTTTCAGCAGACGGTTCACGGTCGTCACACGTGCAGAACCGGTAGCTGCGTCCTTCTCAAAAGTAAGACGGCAATGGGTACGGTCCTTTAATTTGACTACCATTTCGAACAATCCGTTTTTCGGGTTGTTGCTGACGATTTCGGCAGAAACGACTTGTGGTTGGTATGCCATGGGTTCAGCACCTTTCATAATCTGATATGTCTTGTTCTACAAAACAATGTATATAGAATGATAGCTTGTTTTACTTATCCCCGTCAAGTAGATTGCCCAGACCGCCTAGAATGCTGCCTTCTTCCTTCCGGCCTCCGGCCCGCGATGCCGACATGACCCGGTCCGCCAGACGGCTGAACGGCAACGATTGAATCCATACCTTGCCGGGACCTTTTAACGTTGCAAAAAACAGTCCTTCGCCGCCGAAAATTGCGGTTTTGACGCCTTTGACAAATTCTATATCGTATTCGATATTTTGTGTCATCGCTACCAGGCAGCCGGTATCGACACGAATCAGCTCGCCCGGAGCGAGCACTCTATCGCAGATGGCGCCGCCCGCATGGACGAATGCGAGTCCATCGCCTTCGATCTTTTGCATAATAAAGCCTTCGCCGCCAAAAAAGCCCGCCCCCAGCTTGCGCTGCAGCTCGATACCGACGGAAACGCCTTTAGCTGCGCACAGGAACGCATCCTTTTGGCAAATCAGCTTACCGCCCATGATCGCCAAGTCCATCGGCAGTATTTTACCGGGATAAGGTGAAGCGAACGATACTGTCTGTTTACGGGAACCATGATTCGTAAAAAGCGTCATAAATAAGCTTTCCCCGGACAGCAGCCGTTTACCGGCTCCGAGCAGCTTGCCCATAAGTCCTTTATTCTCGTTGCTGCCATCACCGAAAATCGTCTGCATCTGGATATCGCTGTCCATCATCATTAGACTGCCCGCTTCCGCAATGACACTTTCGGCCGGGTCAAGCTCAATCTCCACATACTGCATTTCCGTGCCGTTGATTTGATAGTCGATTTCATGAGCATTCACAGACGAGCCCTCCTTTATTGTAGGCAAAACGATCCGCAAAACTCTTAGGACGGGGTCTCCCCTAGCTTCCGCTGCTGCTTCCGCCGGGTCCTGGCATCATACCGCTCCTGCGCACTGGCATAGATCCGCTTCTCCTCGTCGGTTTCCGGGATCACACTGGGGACAGGTGTCGGTTTGCCGTCCTCGTCCAAAGCGACGAACGTTAAAAATGAAGTTGCCGTCGTTTTCCGTTCGCCGGTAAACAAATTTTCGGACTCCACCTTCACATACACTTCCATGGAGCTCCGGTGGGTCCAGGATACGAAGGCTTCAAGCAAAATCGCTTCGCCCACTTTGACCGGAGCCAGAAAATCCAGACTATCGCTGGATGCTGTAACGACGCCGCGCCGGGAATGGCGCATGCTTGCGATGGTCGCTATTTTATCTATGTATTGCATGACGACGCCACCGAACATGGTGCCATGGTAATTCGTATCCGAAGGAAAAATAATATCGGACATCAAGCTTCGCGACATCCTTGCAGGCTTCGCCTGCAGCTCGCCGGAAGTCAGGTCAGGCTGATCGGGATGAGTCATCGGGTCATGGCCTCCTGTCGGAATGAAATCACGCCTCGCTGTAGTATGGAGTCCCCCTACGATGAAGCATACAAACCTATGCGTTACATGGATAAGCGGCTTTGCCGTTTTTCAGAACGGCAGGTGATGGTCAGGACCGCTCCATATATAGTGAAGCTGATACTTCCATGTCCGCTTATGAATAAACCAGCTTCAGCTTTTCAGCGGCTTCCGCAGCTACAGCTCTTGCTTCGTCCGTATTCTCAGCTGAGGTTAAAGCTACAGCCATCCGCCGTCCTACCTTCGTCTCCGGCTTTCCAAACACGCGTACCTGCGTATTCGGCAGCGCTAGCGCTTGCTCCAATCCTTCGATACGGAAGCTTTGGGATTCCTCTACGGCTTTCAGCGTATGGGAAGCACCTGGCGTCAATAAACGGATCGTAGGAATCGGAAAGCCGAGAATCGCACGTACATGAAGCGCAAACTCTGATAAATCCTGGGTCACCATCGTCACCATGCCTGTATCGTGCGGGCGCGGGGAAACTTCGCTGAAATATACCTGATCCCGGCCGAGAAACAGCTCCACGCCATAGATTCCGGCTCCGCCCAACGCATCGGTAATCGTTTTGGCAATGTGCTGCGCCTGCTCGATCTGCTCCGGAGTCATGTCATGCGGCTGCCACGATTCGATGTAATCGCCGTCCTTCTGCACATGTCCGATCGGAGCGCAGAAAGTCGTGCCGGATACGGAGCGTACCGTAAGCAGTGTAATTTCCGATTCAAAATGAATAAATTGCTCCACGATTACCCGTGTTTTCTTGGCACGGCCGCCTTCCATGGCGTAATTCCAGGAAGCTTCCACATCATCCGGGGTACGGCATACGCTTTGCCCTTTGCCTGAGGAGCTCATGATCGGTTTAATGACGCACGGCGTTCCGATGGACGCAACCGCCGCCTTCAGCTCATCGAGGCTGTCCGCAAACGCAAAGTTCGCCGTCGGAAGCTTCAACGTCTCTGCTGCCAGCCGGCGAATGCCTTCGCGGTCCATCGTCAAGCGCGCCGCCGTAGCCGTCGGGACGACACGAAAGCCTTCCTGCTCCAGCTCCACCAGCACATCGGTAGCAATAGCTTCGATTTCCGGCACGATGTAGTCGGGCCGTTCGGTTAAGATCAGGTCGCGCAGCTGTGCCCCGTCCAGCATATTAATCACGTAAGAACGGTGTGCCACCTGCATCGCCGGAGCGTTATCATAACGGTCTACCGCAATCGTTTCGACCCCGAGACGCTGGGCTTCCAGCACAACCTCTTTGCCAAGCTCGCCTGAGCCGAGCAGCATCATTTTTTTAGCCTGTGTTGATAATGGTGATCCGTACATCCTTATAATTCCTCCCATGCGTCTTTTACTTGCATCCATTTTAATTTTATGACCCATTACGTTACAGCTTGCTTATCAACAGCCTTCGAAGCAGCGGCGTCAGCTGGGCCGCAAGATCAGATACATCCGGCACCACCACGCTGTGCCTGCCGTAAATATTCGTCATCGTGATGCGCTCCGTCTCTTTCACAGAACCCTTGCCTATAAAGACGCTTACGACGTCCACACCCGACCTTCTCGCGAGCTGCACCGCCTCATAGGTATCCATAATGCCATCCTCGTGATATTCGGCTGCCGAAGGCTCCCCATCGGAAAATACCAGCAGCACCTTCTGTTTCTCCGAACGTTGTCTCAGCCTTTCCGAGACGATTCTAATTGCATAGCCGTCGCGGTTATCCTGCTCCGCCTGCAGCTGAAGCAGCTTCGGACCGGCGCCGGGGTTCAGACAGCCGTTGAAGTCCGTTATGACCTGAAACGTATTAGGGTAGGCTTCCTCTGTCACCGCGTCGGCATCTTCCCAGAAGCCGATCACTTCATGAGGCACTCGCAGGGTTCTTAACGTCTCATGAAACAAGGCGATACCCAGATGCGCTTGCTCCATTTTATCATACATGGACGCTGAACAATCAACCAATAAGCCAAAGACCGCATCCATTTGAGCGGAAGGATTGTTCTTTTTATAAAACAATCGCGGTAACGGCTCCCATGCGGCCCGGATGAGCTTTTTCCCCAGTCGTCCCGAGATGAGCTCCCCCCGGCGCGCAATCTGCTTTTGCTCCATTGTCATCTGGATGGTCCGCTTCAGCTTCGATACCATCGGACTAATCTTCAGAAGCACCTCCTGATAGCGCAGAAGCGCCTCCGCATCCGGCTTTTCGGCAGCACGGTACACAGGCACCGCCTTGCGGTTCAGCCTGCCGTAAGGCTCTCCAGGGCCTCCGCTCTCCCCTGTTTCCATGCGTTCTACTGCAGGAGGCATAGGCTGATTCGGCTCGTTCTGCTTCACGGCTTTGGACGAGCCCTGCACGATGCCTAACGCTTGGTCGCTGCTGTCGGACTCCCGAACATGATTGCTGATCAGGTCGGTCTTCGAGCCCTCCTCTATATCGAAGCGCAGCAGGCTTTCTTCCTGCTTCTCCGTCTCCCGGTGCCAGGTCGGAAGCCTTTCCCCTGGCTGCAGCGGCTCCTCCCGCTCCCCGTCAGCCGGGAGGACCGATTCCCGTTTAAGCTTCTTCTTGCGCTTTAATTCGCCTATGTATTCCCAGCTAAGCGGCTCTGCGGTGCCGTTCTCCGGCAGCATCGCGAAATAGCTGATTCGGCAGTCGCCGCCCAAGGCATCGGCCGCCTCCAGCAGCTCCACCACCAGGCGGCTGCGCTCCGCGACGTCCGCCGTGCTGTGCAGCGCTGCGTCCGCTGCGTCCCAGCGCAGCCGCTCCAGCGCGGGCAGCAGCTCCGGCACGCTGCCCGGCGCCTCGTTCTGCAGCGCTTCGCCGCCGGCCAAGGCTGCGGCCATCGCGCACAGCAGCGCATCGGCCGGCTCGCCGCGGTACCCGTGGGCGTCGCGCTTCGCGGCGAAGTGCTGCGCATACAGCCGGCTGCGCAGCTCCAGCGCACGCCGCGTGCCCGGCCGCTGGCGGAGGCACAGGTGCGCGAGCCGCGTTTCCTCGCACAGCGCAAACAGCTGCTTGGCCAGCAGAGGGCGCTTGAGCCCGTGGGTCCAGGCCAAATATTCGGCAATAACCCGGGAGTCCGTAAACCAGGCGCTGCCGATGCCTCGAAGGTACACGTCCGACTTCATCCCGGCAAGCTTGACAGCTTCCGGGTAATCGCTCCAGAAGGAGCTGACCGCAATCAGCCGGGCCCGGTCATCGTAAAAGGAATGGTAGGAAATCTCCAGCTTCAGCTCCTGCCAGCCCGTCAACGCCTTCCCCAGATCCAGAAGCTGCATACGCAAAAAAGCATCGACTTCATTCTCAAGAAAACGCATCGCTTTCTCCTATCCGATTATCCAAAGTACGTCTCCGCCAAATTGGCTACCAGCGCCTGCTCGCGTTCATCGTCCAGCTTGTCGTTAATCGCTCTCTGGATCGCGCGGAGCGGAGGTAAATAGGCAGCCAGGTCACACGCATCCAGCATCGCCCGGACGGATGCCGCTTCGTCAGACAACTGACCCGAACGGATTTGCTCCTGCAGATCGGCCGATAGCCGGACGAATCGTCTTAGCAGCTCATCATCCTTCAGCAAGGAGCGCTCCTTTAATAGCTCCAGCAGCTTATCCCCTTGCAGGTAAGGCACATCCATCACAACGAAACGGTTTTTCAACGCCTCATTCATCGGCACCGTGCCGACATAACCGATATTGACGGCCGCGATAACGCCGAAGCCTTTTTTGGCCCGGACCACCTCGCCGGTAAACGGATTCGTAATCGTTCTTCGATGATCAAGCACCCCATTAATTAAAGGAAGCGTCTCGGGCTTAGCCATGTTGACCTCGTCAATATAAAGCCAGTGCCCTTCCGTCATCGCTTTCACCAAGGGTCCCGGGATAAACCGAACGACAGACTGACCCGCCTCCTGGTCCAGCGTCTTGAACCCAACCAGCCCTTCTGCATCAAGGTCCACCGAGCAGTTGACCGAATGCATAGGCTGACCGAACAGGTAGGACAGCGTTTCGGCCAGGCGTGTTTTGCCCGAACCGGTCGGGCCCTTCAGAAGCACGTTTTTCCCCAACTGCATGGCGACAATCGCATCCCCCAGGATATGATCGTCCGACGGTCGGTAGCCATCGCTGCCAATCAGACTGAGCTGCTCGGCGTCGAGTGAGGTCATGCGGAAGTCCCTCCGCTCCAAAATCGTTTGCAATAAAGATTTGGGCAGCTTTGCCGTTGCCCAATGCTCTGATACCAGCGTCATAACAAAGTACCCTCATTTCTAAGCTTGCATTACAGTTTCCTATCGTTGTTATACTGTACTCCCGCGAATATTTCAACCTGATTTGCAAAAAAAAGAGCCTGGAAACGGAACAATTATCCGATTCATGGCTCTTTGGTGAATAGATGCCCTGTGCTTGGGCGAATGATGACTTATAGAGAAACATGCGAAATGGTTCGCTACGATGTATAATCATTTGATGGACTGCAGACACACCGCTTCATACATATACAAATCGTGTATTATGGAGCATACATCTCTAGCCTGACTCACAGGAAAAATGAGCGTTTGCATTTAGGGCTTACTTTTGTCAAGTAACTTATGTTAAACTATATGTAGAAGGAGATGGTGTCATGACCGATCATCAGCTTTGTCCTAAATTCGAAGCCGCTTTTGAAATTTTGGGTAAACGTTGGACAGGGTTAATTATTAAATCCTTATTGCCCGGTCCAAGGCGTTTTAAAGATATTTCCGAGATGATCCCCGGAATGAGTGACCGGATGCTCGCCGAGCGCTTCAAGGAGCTTGAAGCCTGTGGTCTCATTCACCGCCATGTTTATCCGGAAACGCCTGTACGTATTGAATACGAGCTGACCGAGAAAGGCAAGGCCTTGGAGCCTGTTATGAAAGAAGTACAGAACTGGGGGGAAAGCTGGGTGAATTAACCCCAGCTTTCTTCAGTCTTTATACCCCGTATCAAGCAAAGGTAACCGGGTCCGCAATATAGCTGACAGGATAGAAAAACATCGGTTGGCCGCATTGCGGGCATTTCATCCGTACCCCCGCCGTATTCCATTCATTCATCATCATCGCAAACGAAAAAGACGATTCATGGTTGATCGTCTGGATAACATCCGAATGATGCACATAGTCACAATGGGCTGTACTGCAGCATGCGCGTACTTTATAACAGCTGTTCATCAGGGATTTTCCTTTCCATAGGAACTGAAATGGACTTCCATTTCCAATCTATGGTATTCCCTGAGAATAGCTTTTTTATGCGTAAGGCATTCCGTTTATTGGCTCTGCTTCTTCTTTTGACCTCGTTGGTCCCTCATCACATGGAGCACCAATTCATCGAGCTCCCTGCTTTTTTGCAACACATGGGGATTGGTTAATTCACGACCCTGCCGAAAAACCAATTCGTTTAAAGCACCAATACATAAGCTGATTTCTCTGCTTATTTGATCTTTGACATCCATTGGGCTCCCCCCTTTTTTTCTTACAATCCGGTAACTTATAGTTTCATTATGTAAAAATATGTTTAGAAAAGTTGTAGAGCGTACATTGAAATTGTATTGTTTTTCCTCATACTTTTCTAACATAGCATGCAAGCTATTTACGCTTTGTTTCTTGGGAATTACCCTTGTTATAGACAGACTAAACTAACGTGCCAGGGAGGAATTCATGTCCACTGTATTGCTTATTGAAGACGATCAAAGTATTGCTGATATGATCTCCATCTATTTGTCCGAGGAAGGCTATGTGGTATACAGCGCCGCTGACGGAAAACAGGGATTACGGTTGTTTGAAAAACAGGGCCCTCACGTCGTCATCCTGGATATTATGCTCCCCGATACGAATGGAGTAGATCTGTGCAGACAGCTGCGGGCTGTCTCTGTGGTGCCTATCTTAATCATTTCCGCCAAAAGTGAGGTTTCCGAGCGTGTCAAAGCACTGATGCTTGGGGCTGACGATTTTTTGTGCAAACCGTTCAGCATTCGCGAGCTTGCCGCCAGAATTCAAGCCCTGCTCCGGCGGTCTACTAAGAGCAAAGTTGGATCTGTTCCGAATACGGATAGCAAGGAGCAGCACCGTTCGATCGTAGTTGATATGGACAAAAGATGCGTTTATTTGCATCGGGTGCCCATCGAGACAACGTATTCCGAATTTGAAATGATGAAATATTTTTGGCTTCATCCGGGCAAAGTGTTTTCCCGCGATGAGCTCTTAAGCAAAATTCGAGGGATCGATTCCCTCGTAACCGAACGTTCCGTCGACGTGCACATCACGAACCTGCGCAAAAAAATAGAGCAGGATCCGAAGGAGCCCAAGCATATCCAAACCGTCCGGGGCGTAGGATATAAATTCGAGCATTAGGCAGAAGTCGCTTAGTTCTTTCCGGCTTACAAGCAAAACTCCTGATCCGCATCATCGGTTAACAACTCAAGCAGCTTGAGGGCACCGTACCGGTCAGGAGTTTGTTGTTGTTGCTTATCTTCTTGTATTATGATCGCTTGGAAACACACGCTGGATCATCGTATTGAATTCGTTCATATACGCGGATACATCGACGCCGTTCTGAGCCTCTTTGGCATAAAATCGGATCCGCTGAACAAAGTTCGGATTAGCGGATACGAACACTTTTTGAACCGCCGGCTGGGTCATGTTGAGTACTTGCCCTGTGATCCGCGAGCTTAACGAGTAGGTCAACCCTCCAGGCTCCGACCAGTTGATGCGGTTGGCTCCCTTATCCGTGCCGAACAGGCCGATACCGCCCTTTGGCGTAATTTGATGTGCCATCATATCCGGATGCGCTTCCGTATCTACCTGATGTCCGTCCATCACCAAGGCAACGTAAGCATTCGTATTCGTTATCAGAACCTGGGCTTCACTTACTCCCGGCAGCTGGTCCAGGTGATTTGAAATTTCAGGGGCAAACCGGAACGTCTTGCTCAAATGGTGATTCGTCATATCCAGCTGTTGAAATGCTCCAGGGTTATCAGGCTTTACCGTACGCGCCTGTTCCTCAACATACTTGGATTTTACACCCAGTGAGTTATCCTCGTTGTTCCGGCTATCCCTGTCGAACAACGCATGCTGATCCGCTCGTTCGGCGCCGGCCCCCAAGTTTTTGTCCTGCTTCCCGTTACAGCCTGCCGCCAAGGCTAATAGGGCTGTGACCATGGCCACGCGCCAGCCCGCCTTTTTCCATAACTGCCTATGTACCATCCTTCGCATCCTCCTTATCCAAAATCACAGTTTCCACCCGTACCTTGTTAGGATGATTCCCGCGTAGGAAAATATGCGCTGGCGGTCATATAAAAAAAGAACTGCCTCGTAGAAGAAGACAGTTCTTGTGATTCCGGTTACTCCGATGATTCGCCTTTACCCAGCGTCCGGTCCAGCTCTTCCAGCAGCTTGCGAACCGCATCTTCAGATCTTTCTGACGATTGCTTGAACTTCAGCAGCTGCTCCTTGACGCTCATACCAAGCGCCTCGTGATCCGCCTCCTGCTCCGTGTAGGACGGATCGAACCACACATAATCGCCGTCCGGACCGTTGCGCAAGAAAGACTTATTCCATGCCTCCGGATACGTGTACGATTGTTCTCCAAAAATAATTCCAAGTACATCATCGCTGTCCAGCGGCATCAGATGGTGGAAGGTCTCCTCTCCTGTGCTCTCGGGTCCCAAGGCTGCGATCTGCTTGTGCAAATAGGCATAATGCAAATAATGCTCTCCCGTTTCCGTATCCTTCGCAACCTCGTACAGCTCTAACACTTCATCTGTAAGCGATTTGACGGTTTCCAGACGGTTCTGCAGAAGCTCGGAAGGGATTCTTTTCATCTCTTGAAAAGAGATTGTCATACGCTCCGCTCCTATTCTTTGAATGGTTCGTGATTTCTACTATAGATCACATACTCTTTTTCCGTGAGCTATGTCTGCTACAGGTTCCCTTTTCCACGGTTGACCGCAGGATCGTTAAGGCGAAGCGAGCGCCGCGGCAGCCGCCATTTGAACACGACGGACAGCATGCGCAATATGACCACAATCACGAACAATCCCAATAGATGATAGGATCCTTGGAACCAGCCCAAACCGATCATAAGACCTGCAACCATGCCCCACACCGCATAGATCTCATCGCGCAGCACAAGCGGCTTCCGCCCGGCCAGCACATCGCGGATGATCCCCCCGCCGATTCCCGTCATGACAGCGGCCACGATGACCGCACTGATCGGATGATTCATGTTGGCCGCGTAAAGAGCGCCTTGAATGGAAAATGCCGATAAACCAATCGCATCAAACAAGGATTCCCACGTTTTCCAACGCCGAATCCAACTGACCGGCACGATAAAAACCAGTCCCGCCGCAATGATGGCGATCTTCAAATACATCCCTTGCTCCCACAGCGTCGTTACCGGTACACCGATCAGTAAATTCCGGACAACCCCGCCCCCGAAAGCGGTAACCAATGCCAGCACGAATACGCCGAGAATATCATAATCCTCTTCCATGGCCACAACCGCCCCACTGACAGCAAAGGCTACGGTGCCAATAATACTAAATAATTGTAAGTTGATTTGCAGCAGCTCATCCATGTTCTACTTATTCAGCCCAGTCCAGCTTCACGACTTCTCCCGTACGTGATGATTCATAGATTGCTTCCAGCACCAGACTGTTAGTCAGACCGGACAGTGCGGACGTCAGAGGCTCTTTCCCCTCACGGATACACTCCAGAAAGTGACGGCTCATGCGTGCCCGTGAACCCTCATCCTCTTGCGGTAGCGCTAACTCCACATCGGCCGTACGATCAAACAATTCCGTATGCAGCTTGCCGGTATTGCCATGCAGGGATGCTCCGCCCTCGCTGCCCATCAAATAAATGTAAGGCTTGCTGTCCAGCATCTCCGTATGTGCGGCCCAGCTGACATCCAGCGACAAGGTACTGCCGTTGTCAAGCTTGATCAACGCCGTAGCCAAATCCTCGACATCATAGGAACCGGACCAGTTCGGCTTGCCCCAAGTCCCGATCCCCCGTTTTTTCGGACCGAACTCCGCATATGTAGTGCCGAATACGGATACCGGCTTCGGACTTCCCATCAAATGCAAGGAAAGATCCAGCATATGTACGCCGATATCAATCAGAGGTCCGCCTCCGGACAACGATTTCTGTGTAAACCAAGTGCCCCACCCGGGGATACCTTTACGGCGCAGCCAGCCGGTTTTTACATTATAAATATGGCCCAAAGCGCCCTTATCGATTTGTTCCTTCACCAGAAGGTTCATCGTTTCCCAGCGCATTTGGTGCGCAAGCATTAACGTTTTATTCGAGGAGCGGTACGCTTTCATAATGTCCTTAGCCGACGCGGCATTCAAGGCCATAGGCTTTTCCAATAGCACATGCTTGCCTGCCTGAAGCGCTTGTATCGCAATTGGAGCATGCATTTCGTTAGGCACTGCCACAACCACCGCATCGATATTCGGATCCTGAAGCAGCTGTTCATGATTGCTGTACACGTTAGGAATTCCGTACTCCTTCGCTCTTTGTTCCGCCAAAGGCAAATAGGCGTCTGTCACCGCCGTTACGGCTGCATCCGGCATTTTAACAAATTCACCGATATGGATGTTGCCGATATTGCCGGCGCCGATGACGCCGATATGAATTTTGCTGCTCATGGCCGTTCGTTCCTCCATCATTAAGTCAATTTTCATCGATCAAACTGTACAATACTATACCATATCGAGCCCGAATTTTGCCATAAGCCGACAAAAAAAGAACGGGAGGAACCGCCGTTTCTCCGGTCCTGCCGCCCTTACAATATGCCCATATCCTTGGCCTTTTGCGCCGCTTCTTTACTGCTCTTGCCCCCAAGCTTACGCAATATGTTGCCCACGTGCACCTTGACCGTGCGGATGGACACGACAAACTTATCGGCAATTTGCGTTTGGGTATGCCCTTTCTCAATCAGATCCAGCACTTGAATTTCCGTTGGCGTCAACAAATCGCGGAGCTCCTTGACCCGCACTTCATGCTCAAGCTTCTTTAACCGTTTGAACTCTTCCCTCATTTGAGCTGCCGCTGTAGGATGGATTGGGCTCCGATTAGCATAAGCGTTACGGATCGCCTGAGGAATTTCCGTAAAATTCGATTTCACCATATAATCTACGGCTCCAGCCTTGAACGCTTCGAATATCAGTTCCTTCTCTTCCATCGATGTGAGCATGATGACCCTTGCTCCTGTACATTGAACAATTTCGGCAGCCGCCCATATGCCTTCCGGGCTGTTCGACATCATAATGTCCATCAGCACGACATCCGCTTCCACCTGTTCAAGCAGCTGCACCGCATCGGCCCCGGATGACGCCTGGCCTACGATCTCCATGTCCGGCTGCTTGTTCAAATAACTGATTAGGCCCCTCAGCCAGTCTTGATCGTCCTCGGTGATCACTACCCGGATTCGGTTCATCCGCTGCCGACTCCTTTCCTTTTGGAAAAATTAATAAATACCGATGTGCCTGCCCCAGGCTTGCTGTGCACGGTCATCGTACCTTTATGCTTTTGAATGACATGATAGCTGTATGACATGCCCAGGCCGAAGTTCAGCTTCTGACCGGACTTGGTCGTATAAAAAGGGTCAAACATGCGCTTCAGCTGCTTTTTATCCATCCCCGTACCGGAATCTTTCATTTCAATACTGATGCTGCGCTTGGATTCTGTGAGCCGGACGATCAAACGTCCTCCTTGAGGCATCGCCTCGACGGCATTCGTCAATATATTCGAGAACACCTCTGCCAATTGGGCGCGGTCCCCCCATATGCTCCCGTCATATTGAAGTTCCTTCTCAAGCTCAATGTGCCGCAAGGACGGGGCGAGCATCAGCAAGCTTTGCTCCAACAGCTCCGAAGGCTTCAGCTCCTCCAGCTGCAGCTCGACCTCCTGCGTCTGTCCTTGTATACGATATATCATATCATATATATGCTGGGAGGCATTCAGAATGACATTGACGTCTTCAATCAGCTGCTCCGGATCGCTGCTGCCGGCTTCCGATTTAATTTTATCACCGAACAGGCGGATTTTGCCCACATCATTTTTGATGGCATGGTTTAATATACTCGTACCCGAGGTGATCGCCCTCAGTGTGTAATCAAGCTTTTGATTGCGGATCGAGATCTGCAGCCCCATAAACCCGTAACGCATGCTGGACACGAGGATCACCGCCAAAGTAAAGCCAATGACCGCCGCATTATAACGCCACCATTCGTAAAGCCCAAAGTAGCCCGGCAGCACATACATCGTAAACAAGGCAAACAGCAGCGTCGGTGCGGCAGCCAGAGAGGTTAGCATTCTCGCTTTTCGCAAAAAGGAGTTTTTCTCGATCACGGTTGCATGAATTAACAAACCGATCCCGCCGCAAATATAAGGTGCCGCCCACAGGGTTACATAACGGTAGGGGATCGGATCTCCCACTGCATGGGGAACTGCAAAGGACCCCGCTACAGGAACAAGCAATACCCAAGGATACCAAGTGCGAAAGCGTTCCTTTGTCAGCCATACCGGATGATAAACCGAAGCAAACATGACAAATGTGAAAGGCAGCCCATAGTAGCATACAAGAGAGCTTACACTTTCCGCCTTTGCCAGCATGACCGCGATCGGATCGGTTAACCACCCTTTTGCTTGAATGAAAGGGATCCAATCATCGGCAAGCACGGCTGACAAGCCACCGGAACCCCCGGTAAACGCAATGCTTGCAATCCAACGGGTGGTCGGGCGCTTCGGATCCGTTACCAAAAGCAGCAGACCGATCGTCCATAAGCCAATGAGAACAAACAGCATAAAGCTTGGACACATCCGTTTCTATTCAAAATGACGTAGCTATACTAAACCGTAATCTTGCTTTAGTAGAACGAGCTCCTCCAAGCAGCGCTCCGCCCACTCTTTGTAGGGGGACTGCTTCATGGCATCCATTTCCTCCTGAAGCGACCGGTCTAAGGAAGTCTTATAATCGGGAACGTCTCCCTCATAGGGCTGAATCGTGTACAGCGGCATTAAAGCAATTTCTCTAAAAGCCAATGCACGGCGTTGGTGAAAAAATGGCACATTCGGGTTCATCGGATTGTGCAGATCGCCTTGGCTCGGGTGCTTCACGACTGCCAAAATTTGAACGGCCGCCTTGGAGGGGGAGCTTTGCTCAACAACCTCTCCGATATACTCGCCTGTTTTATACTGTGCGGTTACCAAGCTTCCAATCGATAGTGAAACAGAGTCACTCATCTGTCTTCCTCCTGCTCTAGTATTGTGAATTAGCTAATTGCCCGTTGAAACCATCTTAGCAGCTCGTCTACTCCCTGCATCCGGTATTTTTTCTCAATCAGCTGGCGATTCTCTGCACGGACAATGCAAGGGACGCTTTCCACCTGCCAGCTGCGGGCCAGCGTCGGACAAAAATTCACATTGCACTTGACGATTGGCAGCTCGGGCTGCATCGCAATAACAACTTGAAGCATCCGCTCGGTTACTTTGCACGTTCCGCATAGCGGGGTATATAAATAAACGAACTTCAGCCCTTCTTCCTCATTCATCCAACGGCTCAGCTGCTGCTCCGTCCACTCCTCCATTCGCTGATTGCCCCCTTATTCCATTACTGCTGTAAAGCCTCAAGCCTCTCCAGGCTAAGCGTTAAATGATCGATTAAGCTGGGAATGTCGTCAATTTGACGTTCATCCAGCTTTCTTGCAAATTGAACAATCAGTCGGCTTGTCAGCGCATTCGCCTGCTCCCCATACGGCATAAGAACCGTTTGGGAGATAACGGGGCCTTCTCCCCAAATATTGCGCAGGGCCAGCTCGGCAGCGGCACAATCCCGCATCATCTCTTCAATACGGAATTCGAAGGTCAGCTCCAGGCTGCAGCCCGGCTGTTTGCCGGTCTCGGACAGCAGCTCCGCCGACAAATCCGCAAGGGACGCCTGCAGCATGAAGCTTCCTTTAACGGAACCCGTCGGCCGTAATACCGCAGCCATGCCAAAGGCTCTCGACATCGTTGACAGCTCAACGCGATCCGTTCGATGAACAATTTGCAGAGATCCGTTCATGTCCATATCATACATCGCGCCTTCAAACACAACCTTCAGGTTATCAAATATAGTCGGGTCAAACATCCTAATTCTCCTTTGTTCCTTCGAGATCCCCAAACGGGTATACTCATTTTTTCACTTGCTTCCGCATGGACAAATCAGTACAATGAAATCATCCAATGCAAGGAAGGTGTACCTATGTCAGACGTTACTCCAACGAACGAGTCCGGGCAAGAGCCTAAGAAAGTCAGCCTGGCTGATGCGATTAAGAACAAGCTGGCCCAGAAGAAGCAAGCGCAAGCCGACAACAAATCGGGTTCGCAGCAGCGCGCAGGTAACAGTGCCGTCATGAGAAGCCAGAATAACAAAAAGCCGAACAACCAACGTCGCCGTACAGGTGGCAGCTAACCGGTTGTTACAAAGAAGGATGAGCTTGAATTTCAGGCTCATCCTTTTTTTACTACATTACAATCTATAAGCTTCCGAGGTCATCGGATCAACGGCAGCACCTTTGAAGGGCACGAAGAAAACCGATGATCCGATGCAATTGTCAGACATTAAGCGTACATTTGCTCGCGTAATTGTTTGATATCTTCACTTTCCAGATACTCGTCGTACGTCATCATTTTATCAATCAGCCCGTTCGGCGTAATTTCAAAAATGCGGTTCGCCACCGTTTGAATGAACTGATGGTCATGGGATACGAACAGCATGGTACCGTCGAAATCGACCATTCCGTTGTTCAACGCAGTGATGGATTCCAAATCCAGATGGTTCGTCGGCTCATCCAGGATCAGTACATTGGCGCCGCTCATCATCATTTTGGACAGCATGCAGCGAACCTTCTCGCCCCCGGACAATACACTTGCTTTCTTCAACGCTTCTTCTCCGGAGAAGAGCATCCGTCCCAAAAATCCGCGAAGATAGGACTCATCCTGATCCTTCGAGTATTGACGCAGCCAATCCACCAGATTGATGTCGGTGTTGAAGTACTCTGAATTATCCTTAGGGAAGTAGGCTTGTGTCGTTGTAACCCCCCAAGAATATTCACCTGAATCTGCAGCCAGCTCATTCATCAGGATTTGGAACAAGGTCGTTTTGGCATGACCGTTCGGTCCGACCAACGCCACTTTGTCGCCTTTATTCAGCGTAAAGCTGATATTGTTCAACAACGCTTCGCCGTCCAGCGTTTTGTTCAATTTATCGACCGTCAAAATCTGCTTGCCCGCTTCACGCTCCGGCTGGAACTTGATGAACGGGTATTTACGCGTAGAAGGCTTGATATCCTCCAGCGTCAGCTTCTCCAGCTGCTTCTTACGGGAGGTCGCCTGCTTCGATTTGGAAGCATTCGCACTAAAGCGTTGAATAAACGCTTCCAGTTCCTTACGCTTCTCTTCCGTTTTCTTGTTGGCATCACGTACCAGCTTGAGCGCCAATTGACTGGACTCATACCAGAAATCGTAGTTGCCCACATACAGCTGCAGCTTGCTGAAATCGATATCCGCAATATGCGTACACACTTGATTCAAGAAGTGACGGTCATGGGATACAACGATAACAGTGCCTTCATACCGGGCCAAGAAATTTTCAAGCCAGTTGATCGATTCAATGTCCAAATGGTTCGTCGGCTCATCGAGCAGCAAAATGTTCGGGTTGCCGAACAAGGCTTGTGCAAGCAGGACGCGGACTTTCTCATTACCGCCCAATTCTTTCATTTTTTGCTCATGAAGCTCTCTTCCGATTCCCAAGCCGATCAACAGCTCAGCCGCATCGGATTCCGCCTGCCAGCCGTCCAGATCCTGGAATTCTCCTTCCAGCTCAGCAGCGCGCATTCCGTCTTCTTCAGAGAAATCCGGCTTCGCGTAGATTGCATTCTTCTCTTCCATGATCTCAAACAAACGGGCATGACCCATCATAACCGTTCTCAAAACTTCCACTTCATCATATTCAAAATGGTTCTGCTTCAACACCGCCATCCGCTCGCCTGGCGTAATGCTGACTTCCCCTTTGTTCGGCTCCAGCTCACCGGACAAAATTTTCAGAAAAGTCGATTTCCCGGCTCCGTTCGCCCCGATCAACCCGTAGCAGTTCCCCGGTGTAAATTTGACGTTGACATCCTCGAACAAAGCTCTTTTCCCATATCGTAACGTGACGCCAGTTACTGTAATCATCTATCGAACCTACTCTCATAAAATATTGCGATTTCCGCTAAAGCTTCCAATCACATATTATAACATAAAACAAGGGCTGATTCCCAATGGTTTTCATGAATTTGTGGAATGAAGCCGATACTAAACGGTATTGAAACATACCGCCGCTTTATTTGTTGCCGGCGATGGATTCCACAAGCTCGGACAGCTCCGTCCAACGCTCCATCGCTTGCTCCAGCTGACCGTTCAGCTGCTGCTCCTCGGCGTAAAGCTCCTGCACCTTGCCGTAATCGCTTCCGGCACGTTCAATTTGCCGCTTGACCTCGGCAAGACGCTCCTCGAGACCGGCAATTTTATCCTCGATCTCGTCCCATTCCTTCTGCTCCTTGAAGCTCAGCTTGCGTGCGCGCGTCGTTTCCCGGCGTTCCCCGGAGCCGCTTTCAGCGGAGGAGGCACCGTTTCCTTGCTGTGCCGACGGCTTGCGTTCCGCTTGAGCGTTCTGCTCCTCCAGCCGTGACGCTTCCATGTACTCTGTATAATTGCCCATAAAACGCTCCACGCGGCCGCCGCCCGCAAAAGCAAACAGATGATCTGCCGTGCGATCCAAAAAATAGCGGTCATGGGATACCGTGATGACAGCGCCCGGGAAATCTTCCAAATACTCTTCCAGAATGGTTAACGTCTGGATATCCAGATCGTTTGTCGGCTCATCGAGCAGAAGCACATTCGGCTCGCCCATCAGTGTCCGGAGCAGATAGAGTCTGCGGCGTTCTCCGCCCGACAATCTGCCGATTTGCGTCCACTGCAGTGCCGGCGGGAAAAGGAACCGCTCCAGCATTTGGGCAGCGGTGATCGCTTCGCCGCTAGCCGTGCGGATCACCTCGGCGGCTTCTTTAATATATTCGATCACGCGCTGCTTCTCGTCCATTTCCACCGCTTCCTGCGTATAATACGCGAGCTTGACAGTGGTTCCGATCTCAATGGTTCCCTCATCCGGCTGCAATCTGCCCGCGAGCATGTTGAGGAAGGTGGACTTCCCGCTGCCGTTCGGACCGATGATGCCGATTCGATCATCGGGCAAAACAATATAGCTGAAATCGTCGACCATCTTGCGTCCCTCGAACGATTTGGTGACTCCCTCGAGCTCGATTACTTTTTTGCCGAGCCGGCTTGCTCCAAGCGCCATCTCCAGCTGTGCCGATGGGCCGTCGACCTTCCGGTCTCGCAGCTCCACAACCCGGTCGATACGCGCCTTCTGCTTCGTTGTACGCGCTTTGGCACCGCGGCGAAGCCAGGCCAGTTCCCGGCGCAGCAGATTTTGCCGTTTGTCTTCCTCCGAGGCCTCACGCTCCAGCCGCTCCGCTTTTTTCTCCAGAAATGCGGCATAGTTGCCATCATAGCTGTACAGCTTACCGCGATCCAGTTCAAGAATGCGGTTTGTGACACGGTCCAGGAAATAGCGGTCATGCGTGACGAGCAGCAGAGCCCCCTTCCATTTGGATAAAAATTGCTCGAGCCACTCCACCGTCGCATGATCGATATGATTCGTAGGCTCATCGAGAATGAGCAGATCGGCAGGCTGAATCAGCACTCGGGCCATAGCGACCCGTTTGCGCTGACCACCGGACAAAACACCGACCTTCTGCGAGAAATCCGTAATGCCCAGCTTCGTGAGCACCATCTTGGCCGTTGTGTTCGCTTCCCATGCGTTGAGTGCATCCATCCGCTGCTGGACGGCAAACAAGCGGGCCTGGCGCTTCTCGTCCTCGGGCGCTTCCTGCAGCGCACCCAGCGCCGTTTCATAATCGCGCAGCGTCTGCATCAGCGGCGTATCTCCATAAAACACCTGCTCCAGTACGGTAGATTCCGTGTCGAATTCGGGATTTTGCGGCAAATACTCAACTCGAAAATGATTGGCATGCACCAGCTTACCCGAATCAACCGATTCCAGCCCGGCCAACGCCTTCAGCAGGGAGGACTTGCCTGTTCCGTTCACACCGACCAGACCTATCCGCTGCTTCTCGTTGATCTGGAAGGAGATATCGTCAAACAACACCTTCTCCCCATAGCTTTTTTGGAAATGCTCAACCGTTAATATATTCAATGATGACAACCCCTTTATTTCTTTGGTAAATCAAGCAAAAGCAAGGCTTACGATTCACAAGGTTCAGTTGCATAAGCCGCCAGAAGTGCGATCGTGTTCCAGAGCGCCTCGCTGTGTGTCCGTTCCATACTGTGGGATGCGTGAACGCCCGGACCGATTAATGCCGCACGAATGTTGCTGCCGCCTCTCAAAGCTGCCGAAGCGTCAGACCCATACTGAGGATAAATATCTACAGCATATCGAAGTCCATCGCGTTCCGCCAAACGGATCAACTGAGACGTCATCCGGTAGTCGTATGGGCCGGACGAGTCTTTGGCGCAAATCGACACATCCCATTCCGTGCATGATAAATCGTCCCCCATAGCCCCCATATCGACAGCCAACAGTTCATCGATCTCCGGAGGGAGGAATGCTGCGCCGTGCCCTACTTCTTCATAGGTACTGATGAACAACTTCAATGGATGGGCCGGTAGGATGCTCTCACGCTTCAACAGCTCCAGCAGTCCGTATAGTGACGCAACCCCCGCTTTGTCATCGAGATGGCGGGACTTAATGAAGCCATTGTCCTTGAATTGGGCACGAGGGTCGAAAGAGATAAAATCGCCGACGCCGATGCCGAGCTTTTTGACATCCTCTGCTGATTTTACATCCTCATCCAGCCGAATTTCCATGACCGCTTCCTCACGCTTCAATTCTCTCGCATCGGCATACACATGAACCGATGGCTTCGTTGTGAGAATTGTGCCGTCATAAGTTCGTCCATCCCGCGTATGTACACGGCAGTACTCGTTTTCTACGGCTCCCATCATATAACCGCCAACGGAAGTGAATCGCAGTGTGCCGCTTGCTTTAATCGAGCGAACTATTGCCCCAAGGGTATCGACATGAGCCGAAAGTCCAATGACGCGCGAATCATCCTTTCCGGGAACGGTAATGACGCCCCCGCCCTTTTTGGTAAAGCTCATCGAATAGCCGAGCTTCTCCGTTTGCTCCGCAATGAGCTTCATGATATCGTGGGTAAATCCGCTTGGACTTGGTGTAAGGAGCAAGCGCTCTAAAATCTCCAGCACATAAGTGCGGTTAATCCGGTTTTTCATCATTTACAGCTCCTATTCAGCTATTTGCTATCAGTCTTGTTTTCATGTAAGCTAACAGTTGAACAAAATCGAGGAGGTATTTACCAATGTCTGAAGCTTTGCCCCCAAAAACCTGTACCATTGATCGTCTAGTAACGAAAGACGACGACGTGGAAAAAGTGATTCGCGGTGAAAAAACGGCGACTCGCCGTAACGGTCGTTATGCCGATATCGGTGAAATTATGGAGCTGAAAGGTCAGAAGTTCGAAGTGTACAAAGTTTATCAGCAATCGCTCGGTGAATTGACGGATCAAGATGTTCAAGCCGAGGGCTTCGATAACCTGGAAGGCTACAAAAATTATATTCTCTCCATGCATGCCGGCATGCCGTGGCTTCCGCAAATGAAGGTATGGGTTCACGAATTCCGCGCTTTGTAATACAAAAAACAGTGTAGTCTTCAATGAAATGAATGCTACACTGTTTTATTCACCTTTTCAAGTTTGGAGGCCGTATCTCTTGTATCCTTGGCTCGTCTTTATACATGCGGTCAGTGCAGTTGTCTCGATCGGGCCATTTATTGTGCTCATACCATTGCTCACAAAACTGCGGACGGCAGAAGCTCAAGTCCTATCCTCTTACCTGGACACGTTTCATTTCGTCGTACGCTTATCCAAGCATTCCGGGCACGTGCTCGTGTTTTCCGGACTTTTACTCTTATGGCTTGGAGGCTGGCCTTGGGACACCCCATGGATTGCGGGTACATTCATCGTCCTGTTCGCTTCATTATTCTTCATGGCCCGCGCTTTCTCACCGACTATCCGCCGACTCCGGCAGCCCGATCATGACCGTGCTCCGCTCGTCCGTAAGCTATCAAAAGCACTGTACTTATATATGTTCATTTTATTCGTCATGTTATGGCTCATGATTATGAAACCGGCTTTATGGTGAACAAGTCACCGAAGCCGGTTTATTTGTGTGAAAAGATATTAAGACTGGTAATCGACGCAGATGCTTGTGCCATCCAGCACTTGCTTCATGTGAGCCTTCACTTCTACGTGGATCGGATGATTGTCGTACGTCTGCAAATCTTCGAAGGAATCAAATCGGGTGGTCAGGGCGATGTCATAGGATCTTTCCTGACGAAGCTCATCGATTCCTACTTCAATATGCTTCAAGACAGAAATTTTGCCTTCCATGTTCTTCAGTACTTGAGCCGTTGCCTGAATCGCTTCCGGACTGCGGTCCTTTAGTTTGAAAAATACGATATGAGTTACCATGGATCATCTTCCCCTTATCTGCTGTGAATTTGGAATATTGAAAAAGGACTATTGGTGAACGGGGTCATGAGACCAGGATTCGACGTCCCACACCTTCGTTACCCAATCCTCATAAAAATCAGGTTCGTGACAAACGAGCAGGATGGTCCCTTTGTATTCCTGCAAAGCCCGCTTCAGCTCTTCCTTAGCCACAATATCCAGATGATTCGTCGGCTCGTCAAACAAAATCCAGTTGCTTTCCCGCATGAGAAGCTTGCACAAACGAACCTTCGCCTGCTCACCACCGCTCAGCATACTCATCGGTCGTGTAATATGCTCATTCGTTAAGCCGCAGCGGGCTAAAGCGGCACGAACCTCGTGTTGATTCATATGGGAAAATTCATTCCATACATCATCGATCGGCGTCTGGTTCTGTGCTTTCACTTCTTGTTCAAAGTAGGCCGGGTATAAATAATCACCCAGGTACGTTTTCCCGCTGTAAGAAGGGATTTTGCCGAGAATGGTTTTGAGCAGCGTCGATTTGCCGACTCCGTTGCAGCCCACGATAGCAATCTTGTCTCCCCGCTCGATCGTCACATTCATCTTGGGTAAAAGAGCCCGGTCATAGCCGATTTCCAGGTCCTTGCCTTCAAAAACAGTCTTCCCGCTCGCACGGGTTTCCTTAAATACAAACGTAGGCTTGGGAGCCGTCTCGGGACGATCGATTCTTTCGATTCGCTCAAGCTGCTTCTCCCGACTCTTCGCTCGAGTGGAGGTCGAGTAACGCGCTTTATTCCGTTGAATGAAATCTTCCTGCTTCTTGATATATTCCTGCTGCTTCTCATACGCGTCAATATGCTGCTGCTTATTGATGTCGGCCATCTGTAGAAACTTCTCATAGTTTGCACTGTACCGTGTCAATTTGGAAAATTCCAAATGGTAAATAACATTGACCACTTTGTTCATAAATTCCGTATCATGGGAAATCAGAATGAAAGCATACGGGTAGTTTTGCAAGTAATTCGTTAACCACTCGATATGCTCCACATCCAAATAGTTCGTCGGCTCATCCAGAAGCAGTGCTGTAGGCTGCTCTAGGAGCAGCTTGGCCAAAAGCACCTTCGTCCGCTGCCCACCGCTCAGTTGGGATACATCACGGTCCAGTCCGATAGCGTTAAGTCCAAGACCGTTAGCCATCTCCTCGACTTTGACATCGAGTAAATAAAAGCCGCTGCTTTCAAGCCGATCCTGTATTTCTCCCATCTGCTCCAGCAATAATTCAAGCTGGTCCGGATCAGCTTCTGCCATCTGTTCCGTAATACGCATCATTTCCTTCTCCTGCTCATAGAGAGGAAGGAACGCATCCTTCAGCACATCGCGAATGGTTTGTCCCGGTGTCAGCTTCGTGTGCTGGTCCAGATAGCTATACTGAACGCGAGGCGTCCATTCGACCCGTCCTTCATCTTTTAGCAGCTGTCCTGTCAATATATTCATCAGTGTCGATTTACCTACGCCGTTGGCACCAACTAAGCCGACATGCTCACCGGCCAGCAATCGGAAGGATACTTGTTTGAATAGTACCCGGCCGCCGAAGCTGTGGCTTAGACCTTCTACAGTCAACAAACTCATTGCCTTATTATGTTCTCCTGTCATTTGATATCGAATAGACAGTTTATTATATCACTTTCTCCAGGTCACGGGGAGTAGCATGTGCAAATTTTTCATTCGATGCCAAATACGCTGACCTGCAGACAAATGGGAATGAAGCGGACGCAGCAGCATCACGCTGATATTGTCTATCGCTTGGCTGTCCAGCGCCGAATCCACCAGTCTTTCGCTAAGCTGCTGCAAGTCAGACTTGGAAAGCTCCGCCTGCCGCAGGATAGAGGCAATTCTCGAATTCGGAAGCCGATCGTACAAGCCGTCACTGCACAATAAGAACAAGTGATTCGGATCGTAAAACCCTCTTCTCTTTACAAGCTTAGGGCAATCCTGCAAACCCAGGCTTTGCAGCAATACATGCCGTTTCGCATGGTTGCGTGCCGCTTCCCTGGATATCCGCCGTTTGCGTACCTGCTCGGCGGTCCAGGTTTGATCCTTCGTCAATTGCATGAACGGGGAGAGCCTTGAACCAAATTGATAAATACGGCAGTCCCCCACATGACATACATAATAAGTTTCGCGCAGCAGAAACAGCAGGGTCAGTGTCGTTCCCATCTGAGTCCCCGCTTCTTTACCAAGCTGCAGCAGCTGTATATTGATATCATAAAATAGACGCTCTACCGATGCATCCAGCTGTGACCATATATCTTTCAGCTCCAGTATTCCGCTGAGCCGGGTATCCAGCCACTGCCTGACACCCTCAATCGCACAATCACTTGCCAAGCTGCCATCACCGATGCCACCCATCCCATCCGCAATGACTGCTACGGCATAAGGCTCCCCCTCATTGGTAGCCCCGATCCGAAGGAGGGAGCGGTCATCATTCCGAGTTCCAAACCAGCCGGCGTGTGTTGCCACACCATATTGCCAATGCACGGCGAATGTTGTTTTCAACCTTACGACCCCATTTTAAATTGAAATTCCGTCGTTATCAGCTTTACTATATCACCTTCCTTAAGAGAATACATCTGGTACGGCACTAATAATTCACCATTAACATAGGTTCCGTTTCGGGAACCCAAATCTTTTACATGAAAACAACCGTCCTCCCTTACAATTTCCATGTGCATTCTGGATACTCCCACTTCGTCATGCTCGAAATCAACCTCTTGTCCCCCTCTCCCCACGACGAAAATATCCTTGTGGAGAATAACCTTATTCTCAGTACCTTGCTCCTTATATAGCAGATACGGAAAAGCTGAAGCGGACGATACAGAAGCCGGCTTTAGCAGTACGGTTGCTTCTCTTTCATTAAGCAGCGTTGTCCGATTCTCAATCAGATGGTAATAGGAGCTGCCTTCCTGAGATTTCGTTGCAGTGTGAGCAGGCTCCACCGACGCATTCAAGCGGGCTTGGAGTCGAGTATTCGCGGCCTCAGAGGCAGCCGTTGCTTCATTGACTGGAAACACAGGGAGCCTTGCATCAAGAACCGGAACCGGCTCCGAAACGCCGGAGCCCGATAAGCCTGGTACAGAACTAACCGCAAGCTCCTTACTCTTGTCCGCCGTCTTCCATAGAAACAAAACAATGTATACCAAGTCTCCCAACAGCAGCGTCAGTCCGGAACAGATCAAGAGCCATGATTCCGTGCTGTGCTCTAAGTACAACCTCCAAATGAGGCATAAGCTAAGAGCACCGATAAGAAATGCCGGCAGTCTTCGTTTTTTCATGACAGGTTCATCAGGAGAAGCTGCTTGTACTGAAGAATGCGATTCGTCCAAAGAAAAGGAATGAAACAAGGATAGAGGATCAGGCGCAGGTGAGGTCCCTATCTCTTTCTTCATTTTAAGGGATGGAACAGCATCTCCCATTTCTTCCCCAGTATTTGCATATTTCGTTGAATCAGGGTAGATGACAGCCTGTCTTACAGGTATTCGCTCCGCTTCTCCACCTCCATAGGGATCAGCACCTGGAGAATACAAATATTCAGGATTCCATTCCGGACTGCTGGTTGGCTGGCCCGATTTAATGGTTTTGCCCTTCTTCTCTCCCCCCAGCTGGGTCATATGCTTCAACAATATTCCTTTTAGTGTCGGTAAATTAAACGTATCGTCCATAAGATAGCTCATCACTTCCTGATAGCCGCTGCCCTGCAGCTCCGTCACTTTATGCACGAGCCTGGACAGCAGATGCTGCAAATCCACTTGTATGGCGTGTTTATCTATCAGGGTTTGTTTAGGCAAATAAGTTAAATACAGATCCGTCAGATGGTCACCACAATAAATATACTCTTCTTTTAGAACGTAGTACCCGTCTTGAAGCATGTAGTTTCCGCTTTCCAGCAACACCTCGACAATGCTATACAGCAGCTCGAACATTTGCTTGATAGAGATCATTTCTGCACGAAGAACATAGTTCAGTTTTCTTTTCCCGCTAATATTGTAAAAAAGCTTTACGGATTGATCGAGTTCTTCTACCTGCAGATCCAGAAGTTTTGGAATTTTATTGTTCAACAGCATCGTTAGCTGAAATGCCGATAGTTCCTCCCGCTTCAGACCTTCTTTAGCAGATAGCACCATAAAGTGGCCGTTTCTCGTTATATAATCCACCTGTAGACCATATATGGACGGCTGCATGGATATACCCTCCCTTTTTCTTAGACAACATTCATATATACGGTTACAGCTGCAGGCAGCACGGCCCACATCATCGGAAATCGTAAATGGTGAGAGGAAGTACTATAGGACTTCCAGTGGGAAACACTTCGAAAAGATATCAATTGCAAAAGGACGAAATAGATGCGGGCAAAGCACGCTCTTCCTTCTTTGCGCCACAATAATATGATGATTGCAGCAACAGCTGCATACCATAAGGAAAACATCAAGCTTTGGATAACAAAGACGCCGCCGTTCAAGGCACCGATGGCTGCGAACAGCTTCACATCTCCAGCACCTACCGCCCGGACAATGTACAAAATCATCATGGGAACCAGGCCCAGGCTTGTCCCAAGAAGAGCTTCCTTCAAACCAGGCCAACCGGATAGCCAACCGTGCAGCGCAATACCCAAAAGCCACCCTCCCGCTGTGATTGTATTCGGAATTTTTTGTACCCGCACATCATTTACGAAGGCTGCAACCAGCATGATAGCTGTAATCCAAATGTATATCATCCTGTCCCCCCGATCCACGCCCGTTCGAGCGCTCTTTTCCTGATAACCATCACCTTATGAAAAAAAGGGACAATAAGCGGCACCTCGTACTGTGCTTCGATTCCGATAAACACCTGATCTTTTTTGTTCAAATCCGGCAGAATGACATGGATAACCTTAATTTTATCCGATCGAAGACGGGATTTATTAGCATACAATACTACGATAGGCGTCACAGCATCGTTTAAAAGCGGTTTATACGCTGCCTCTATGCTCTGCTTGGCTTCCTCTGTTCCCGCCTGAGCTGACGCTTCAAGCTGTTGCCGATGCATGCGTTCCCACTCCATCAGCTTAATGACCGGATCCGGAATAAATCTTTCGTAATCTTCCACAAATTGCTCGCTATCCTCCGCTGTTTGCTTCACAGATTCAATTTGACCTAAGGCCCTATCCATCCAACTATTTGCCGCACTTTGCTCCCATTTTCCTTTGGCTTGCTGATACAGCAAATCAACAGGATACATGTGGGTAGCAACGACCTTTGTCGTTTCAGATACCGCGGATTGAAGCGCCATTTCAGCGATGGATACTTGGACGAAAGCAATCAGCATAAAAATAAACGACAAAAACAAAGGCAGCACCAATGCGGCTTCCAATACAATACTTCCCTCATCGCTCCTTATTTTTCTGAGCCTGCCCGAGTGTCTGTGTTTGAACCTGTTCAGTACGCCATCACTCCTGTTTTTGTTAAATAACAACGTCCAGCCTTCACTTGACAACGATGCAGCCCCGTCTCACCCAAGATTCTCATGATCCCGGGGAGAAACCACAGCTTGACCGATGTTGTCGAAGTCCCCGAGACATACGTACTGCCCTGCTGAAGCTCCACTCCTGTATTCAATTGAATAAGCGATTGCATACGGGCCAAAAGCACCTGATCCCGGCTGTGGAGAAGAAAAAAGATACGCAGATAGTCCTTATAATTCAAATCAAGCAGATCGCCAAACTTGGAGGACAACGGCACGGCTTCCCCTGCAACAAGCTTCGTCATATCAAGTTGAGCTCGAATAGCCCCCTCAGAGACGGCTGCAAGAAATACGAGCAATGGCGATCCCACATTCAACGCTTCATTGCGCGGCTCCAACAACGCTTCAGCCGTACGAATCGCAAGACGGAAAGCAAACATCTCGGCATACGCTTTCGAGTAATTTCCGGCACATGAACTGCTGCCATACAATAGATATTCGAGCTCCTGCTTCACAAGCGCATGAGTTTCAGGCTGGGAAGGCTCATTCGACGTTCGGAGTTTGCCGTTCCGGTCCTTCTCCAATCCTAAAGTGCGATAGCTGAACTTGCTTACTGCAAACTCATCCACATAAAACTCGTCCCTGACATCCACCAGAAGATCCGAAAACGAGGAAATCAGTTTCATGGCGCTGAAGCCTGCCTTATCCGCATTGTCAAAATCTAAATTAGGTACAGGCTGTGCGAGATCCTTGCCCTGGTTCAATTCCATATAGGTCTGGTAATAGCCCTTGCTTCCGCTTGAAGGGTCTCCTTGAAGCTCCTTGTACAAAGCATCGAAGGGGTCCGACGAGCTTATTAAGCTGCAATTGTTTAAGGCCCGCGTCACTTGATCCAAGGCCGGCTGCGCCTTGGCACGCTGCTCCTGCTTTGCTTTGGCTACTTGGGCTGCATGCTGGGTGCGCGCCGCTTCCTTCGTCCCTTGTGCCGCAAAAAGCTCATCAGCTTGCCGTGCAAAAGCTTGAATGGTATCATCCGCGTTGCGGTAGCTCTGCGAGTCGAAAAAGATGACCCGGCTGAGTTGGGCTTGCAGCCCGGTAAACAGCGCGACGGCGGAAGCCGCTTTACTGCCGTAATCGTCCAATTCCTGACGACTCATCAACGGTATGGCCTGGAACACTTTATTTGCAGCATAATCCGCTCCCGTTGAGTTTGCTTTCAATTCAGCGTTCAGCTTGTCATTCACACTTTTCGCCTCATTTAAGGCGGTATCGAACTTATTTAGCAGCTCCTTAAGCTCCGATGCGTCAGAGGTAGACTTCAATTTCAACATCGCCAGCAGCTCTGCATATTTAATTAAATCATCCAGCAGCTGTTCCAAATCACTTATCTTGGATTGTACGTCCGCAGCCTGTTCTTCAAGACGATCCTTTGTTTCGTACAACCTATCGAGCGTGTTAGACGCGTTCGAACCGGCGCTTACTAATGAACGGATATCCTTCTTTACGTCCTTAATATCAGCTTTCAGCTCCTTCAGCTGCTGATCGGCGTCTTTCAAGGCTTGCTTCGTTTCATCAACCGTATGGATGCCAATTTTACCGCTTAGCTCATTTAAATCCGCCAACTGTCTTTGATAAAACGGGTGGATTGCCGTTGCTTTCTGATGAATTGCGGTCCATTCTTTCCACGCCAGATCCAGTTGGGTGTCCCTTTGATCCAATAAGGCTTCAACTTGTGCGGAGCGTTCAGCAAATCTTGAGCCTTGATCCATGGTAAAAGCCAGCCCAGTTTTCTTGAACTTGTCCGCAATTTCAAGTGAATATGCGAGAGGAGCGCGATATTTCATTTCCTCGAGCACCTGCTTTTTAAAAACTGTATGATTCGCAAGTGAATACATCGGAGTCAAGCTCGAGCTGTCCTTCTCCAACCGTTGGTCTATATACTGAAATGTATTGTTCCGCACCGATGCGGACATATTCCCGTCAACGGTCTCAAGAAAAAGCTTGTTCGACGTGTCCAGCTCCTCGGTCAAGCCATACAATCCATACGCATGCAATGAAGGAGAAAAAGCGGAGAGGCTGGACCTCACGCCTGTTTTGACGGCATTTTCCGCCTCTTTCTCCGCCACTTTAATTCTTGAAAAATCAATCAGCAGTGCACAAAACAAAAAGATCGGGACCAAGATCAACACAAAATAAAGCGAGATCGCCCCTTGCTGCTCTGCCAGCCATCGCTTCAGCAGCTTCAAATCTTCTCCATCCCCCTCCGATGTTCTCATTCGTGCAGTACAACAACGATCCCCTTTCTTTCCAATTCTGAGCGGAGCCCTTGCGTCAGTTTTACCTGATCCTTCTTGGACAGCTTGAAAAAATGCCAAACAACTCCCTTTACCTGGGTTCCATTTCTAAGTAACTGCTCATCTTTCGGCATTTGAATTGTCCGCAGCTGATTTTCATTAAACGTATAAAATGCTTGATGGGCCACCCGATTCGCGTCCATTGCATCCACCGTGCGCTTCGTTGAAGCATCCACCTGGATGGTCTCTTCTTTTCCATTAACCAGGGTCCTTAAGTAGTTTGCAGCACTATCGTGACTTGTAATGACTGCGCGAGGCTCCGGAATAGACTGAGGCTCGACCATCGCAAGAAGGGCATCCTTCGGCTTTATTCTCCCCTGAATCTCCTGAACTACGGTACGTGTGAAGTCGATCAGACGGATCCATTCCACAGGATCAACTACCTGGGCGTCCGCATCCGAGGCCACCTGCTGTTTAACTCTCTCACGAGCGTATACCGGGGAATGGAAAGGCTTTTCCAGCTGCACCGCCACTTTTTTGAAAATTCCATTGTTCTGGTACATCATGCTTCCGTCCCATTCCGAGGATACCAAGGCTCCGGCATGTTGAAGCTTTCCTTCTGGCCCCCGGTCATTGGATATCCCTGTAGTAGGAAGAGCTACTTTGGCCCCTGCATGGGGGATCAGCCAACGAAACAAGTCCGACATGCTGTCATTGTGAAGCCGCCAATACAATCCGTCCGTTTCACTGATATTAAAAGCACCCGTCACGGGATCCTTCCTACTGTTATCCCATACAAACGCTGCCCGGTCGGCAGCCAGTCCTGCCGTTTGATAGGCAGAAGAAGTCTGGAAGACATAAAGCCCCAAAAAGAGAAGAAGAATCGTGCTCAGCAATATGACGGGCAGCACGAGGCTCGCCTCCAACGTAAAAGTGCCTTTCTCGCAGCAAACCAGCTTCCGCAATCGAAGCCCCTTTAATTCGCGACGTACATCCACAGCAGATCGTTTGCCCCTCATCGCTTACGGGGCTTGCGGGCTTATTTTCGTTGCATCGCTCTCTATAGATCCGGACTGTCCGGTTATTTGACTATTTGCATTTGTAAATAAGCTTTCTACCCATTTCATGATCCATTTCCTGAAAGCAATAGCTATAATAACAAGCACAGCAACAATTAGCAGAATTTCCAATGTGCCCAAGCCATCCTCCTCTTTCCAAAAGCGCTTCATCCCTTCATTTAACCATTTCATCATTTATTCCCCTCTCCATGTGTACATTTGAACTTATGTTTTATTTTTCTACATTTCTTGCCGCAGCTAGTGGCTCATCATAATCACAGCAGGAGAAGCTACAACGATCATAACGACGAGAAAAATAAGAACCATCGGAAATACCATCTTAGAGGATGCTTCCTCCCCCAAGGTTTTGGCCAATGATTTTCGTTTTTCCCATAACACCGTAGACAGCTCCTTTAATGACATGACAAGCTCGTTCCCCCCTCTCTTGTAATTCAATAGCAGTGTGGTCGTAAACAAGGATACTTCCTGCAAGCTGCAGCGTTTGCTGAAATCTTCCATCGCTTTGGCAAAAGATGCATTCATACTGACTTGGTAAGCTGCTTGGGACAGCTCTGTCAACAATGGACTGGTATCCACTGCCGCTTTATTATTACGCTCCACACAGCGAAGCAAAGCTTTCTGCACCGTTTCACCCGCATTGACCAGAAGAACAATCTGATTAATAACTTCAGGAAGCTCCAACAGCATTTGACGTTTTTTCTTTTGCAACCTGCCGGCCAGCTCTTTGTATAGCGCAAAGGGAATTAGGCATATGAGACAAACTCCATAAAAAAGCAGTTCTGCGTTGCCATCGGCTGCCCATTCTAACAATGTGGTTCCCATGAGTACGACCAGACCAAGGGAAAGATTTTTGACCATGAAGCATTTGGTTTGCACAAGCGCGCTTTTACTCCCGTACAGGCCAACCATTAACTGATGTACTCTCGATAACGGCTCAGATAACCGTTCCGCCACCTGCAGCTTGTCCAGCAGCCAGAGCGAGACCGGCGCCATTATAGCTAGTGAAAGACTTTTACGATGCTCGTTCACGAAGCCGATGTACCGGGGGCGTGCCAAACCATACAAGCTGCTAAAGAAAAACAATTCAAGCCCGAATAATATAAGCACCCACACAATGAAACATCACACCTTTATATTCATAATCATTTTCGTTAAAGCATAGCAGCCGATTAAAACGATGAGAGCAACCGTCATAATCATCACTCCAATTCCTTGATAAACCGGCTCCATGTAATCGGGGGAACTAAAGCTGAGAACCGCAATAACTATTAATGGTGCGAAAGTGAGTACCCTGGACTCGAATCGTTTCTGAGCCATCATCACTTGGATGTCCTGTTGAATATCCAGCTTTTCTTGGATAATGGATGCGGTACGGCGAATCACTTGCACCATGTTGCCACCGGTTCGTTTGCAGGTCATGAATACCTCGGTAAATTGTTGAATATCCTCAATGCCAGACCGTTCGCTCCAGTCCTTCAATGCATATTCAATCGTATCTCCGTTTTCGACTCTTCTGCGAATCGTTTCCAGCTCCTTGATAATGAACGTCCGCGGGTCCGGATACAGCAGCTGCATGTCCATTAATGCTTCGTCAAAAGCCGATTCTACGGATTTACCGGCCCCGAGTGCCGATGATAATGAAGACAGCATTTGTTTAAATTGCAGCCGAAGCTGCGTCTTTTGCTTCCGAACCAGCTCTTTTTTACGTATAACCGGGTAGTATAGGCCCGCGATCGAGATTACAGCTGCCGCAGCACCATTCTTGTAGAAAAGATAACCTATGATACCGAGAACAACGATACCTATGACGGAATACCAAAACTTTTCTCGGCCGCTCATCCGATAAATTTCGTATTGCATCAGACCGGAAGAGTAATGCGTATCCTCTGTTACCGCTGGACTTCCTCCCTTGTGCTTTTGCTTCTGTTGAAGCCTCTGATAAACATAAAGGGCCAGCCAACTTAAACCTGCCGTCAGCAGGATCATCACGATATAATCCAGTTCGATGCGGCCTCCTTTTGAATTCGATGAACTTGCAACGTTTATTGCTAGTTGCTAGAGGGGAATCCCCGCCATTTCAAGCTTACTTGTATGCTGTAGCCGGTTCCCGGTCGGAACCAGCTCCCCAACCACCTTTCCTCCTTCTTCCTCCCCCCTTTCTACAAAGATAAATAGTGGATTTAACTGTACTTCACCGTTCTCCACACCGATAATTTCACTAATCTCCGTGACTCTGCGGGAACGGTCCCTCAATCTTGTCAGATGAATCATGACATCGATCGCGGAGCAGATTTGCTTGCGAACCACCTTAACAGGAAGCTCTGCTCCGCTCAATACCATCGTTTCCAAACGGCTCAGCATGTCGCTTGTCGAGTTGGCATGGCCCGTAGACAAGCTGCCATCGTGCCCTGTGTTCATAGCAGCTAACATGTCCAACGCTTCGGCTCCTCTCACTTCGCCGACAACAATCCGATTTGGCCGCATACGCAGCGAGGAACGGATCAGATCACGGATCGTAATTTCACCTTTTCCCTCTGTGTTTGCGTTGCGTGTCTCCATTCTTACCAGGTTCGGTACGGTACGGATTTGCAGCTCCGCAGAATCCTCAATTGTGATGAGGCGCTCTTCCTGCGGAATAAACTGGGAAAGCGCATTGAGAAACGTTGTTTTACCGGACCCGGTTCCCCCGCCGATGAACAGGTTGTATTTGGCCAGGACCAGCTTTTTGAGAAACTCAGCTCCCTCCTGACTTAGAGCTCCATTATGAATTAAATCGTCGAGGGTTAAAGGGCGCTCGGGAAACTTCCGGATTGTCATCGCGGGTCCTTCCAGTGCAATCGGAGGCAGAACGACATTGACCCTGGAGCCATCCAGCAGTCTGGCATCAACAATCGGACTCGATTCGTTCACAGCCCGGTTTACCTTGGCTACAATCGCTTGAATAACATCCTCCAGCTTTTCTCTGCTCTCAAAGGCTACTTCCGTCAGAGTGACCCTTCCCTCCTGTTCAATAAAGATCCTATCATGACGATTGATCATTATCTCCGTAACCGACGGATCGTCTACAAGCGGCTGGAGAACGTCCAGGCCCCTGAATGAATGGAATAATCGCATAACCAGCTGATGCCTTTGCCCTGCCGTCATGTAGTCCTGGAAAGGATATGAAAACACCTCCTGCTCTATTATTTCCTGCAGCTGTACATCTGTTAACGAGACAGATAAATCGAATTTACTTTGAATCAGCTGCTTCAGCTGCTTCACGATCTCATCCAAGCCCATGTGCTTTCTCCTTCGCTGAGGTGCTCGTTACCCACGGCCATTCCGCGATCTTTTCACTGAAGGCACAGCGAATCTGAACATTCTCCACGGTACCGCATGCCTTCCATTCGGGTATATAAGGCAAATAACCTGCAATAGGAAGCGGCCACTCGGTCGCAGCCGTTCTTAAGCTGCCGTTGAATTTATTGACGATCAGCTGCACGGCTGCCGGACCCTTCCCAGCTCCTGTAGGACTGCCCTCACCCCATTGCCGCCACCGCAGCTTCAATTTGTCCAAATGAATACGGTCATCCAATGCAAGCCAGATAATCCGATCGCTTTGGTTTAACGACGCATTTACCCTTGGGACCATGCATGAATCCAAATCGATCAATAGGTAATCATATGCACCGGACTTCCAGATCGAGTGGATCAGTGTCTCCGTATCCTGCTCCGACATATGCTCCACTTCCTTGGGCTCGAACCCGCCTGGAAAATAATCGAAGCCCATCACCCTATGCTTCCGTTTGTATCTCTCAATACGGGCCATCTGCAGCTTCGGATCGGTTTTGCCATAATACAGCATTCTTGCCAGATGATTTTCCGGCCCTGCCTCTCCAGGCTCCATCCATGATAACGAAGGAAGCTGCTCCAAATTCAAGTAAAATACTTTACGCCCCTGCATCACCAGCTCTCTGGCCAGATGGACCGCTGTCAATGTTTTGCCCGTTCCTCCTGCCGCCGAATAGAGAGAAATCACTTGAGAGGCTCGGTTGCCTGTAATCATACGTTTGGAGGAATACTCGTTATAATGGGAGATCATATGGGAAAGCAATAGGTTCAGCGGCTGATACTTGCAAAGAACCGGATATTCCAAAATATCCGTAGCCGCGGCTGTGTCACTTAATAGGATTAAGCATCCCAGCTGTTGTTGGAAAACTTTATCCGGCAATGGCATCAATCCCTCATGCACCAACAGGATGTAAGGTTCGACGGCCTTATCGATAAAAGCAAACCCTCTCTCTTTAATTGAGAATGCGGTAAAAGTAAAGGTTTGCCCATATTCCGAAGATCGGATATAAGCGGAAAACATCTCAATAAAATACGGGTCTTCATCCACAACGACAAGCCTCATTTTACCCATATAGCCCCTTCTCCATTTCTAAATGCTGAACTCCATCCTGCCCAATCATCCGTTTCTATAAAACCCCCTTGAGCTGTAATATTCCGGTTACGACAAGTAGTACAGAAATAATTGCAGTGATAACGGCGGCTTTCACCTGGTTTGAAATAGTCCACTCCCCTCCTCGCAGAAAACGCAAAAAAAGCACCGGCTGAACAGGAACGAATCCTTGAACAGCGGTGCTTCCGCTTGCGAATATGAATGTAAACTAGATTATAGCACAACAATTGGAAAATTCAACTATTTTTATTTGTCAATTCACTTGATCTTCGTTTCCTCACCATTTGCAGCAATCCGCTTACTATAAACAGCACAATACCAATCTCGATTGCATGATCCGCCAGATTGAGAATTCCTTTTCCCGAGCGAGAAGTTAAAAAATCGGTAACTTGACCGAACAAAATCCTGTCGATTCCGTTCCCGGCCGCGCCCCCCGCCAAAAAACCAAAGCTGAGATCGGCCATGACACCTTTCAGCACACCTTGTCGACGATAATAAATGACAACTGTGACAAAAAGAATCGCGGCAACCGCAAAAAGCCGTCCATACCCTTGAAACAAACTATGGGCCATCCCGCTATTTTCATAGTGAGTAAGCTCCATTCCCCAAAGCGGAATCGTTTCTCCAATCTCAACATTCATACGGATTAAAATCTTCGTCATTTGATCGATAGCCACAACAAGCCCTGCGATGATATAAAATAGCATAGCGACTCCTTCTCTTCTCCTGTAGATTAAAAGTGCCCACCAACGACTGCATGAAAAAAGCACGCACCTGAATCATCGAAGGTGCATGCTCTTATAGGATGATTTCCATTTATTTAATTACCAAAACAGGAATCTTGGACTGCTGCACAATATTATGGCTTACACTACCCAAGAACAGCTCCCTGATGGCCCCAAGTCCACGGCTTCCCATTACGATTAAATCAAATTGATGGTTTTCCGCATATTGCAGAACCGTATGGGACGGATCTCCGTTCTGAAGCACATACTTTGCTTTTATATCCTCAGGAACCAGTTCCTTTGCTTTCTTCAAAGTTTCTTGAGCACCTTCCAAAAAAGCTTTCTTGGCATCAACAGCATACGAATCACCGATCACTGTCGGATAATGGAAGGCATGAATAATTTCTAATTCGGGAATATGGTTGGCTGATGCTTGTTCCTTAACCAAATAGACCGCTTTCTCTAAAGCTTTCTTGGAAAGATTAGAGCCGTCAAACGCAACAAGGATTTTATTGAATAACATCTTGGATCCCCCCATTTGCGACTGGTTTGATACATCTCCATTATACCATAGTTTGATTTATTATGACAAAAAACGCTTTAAATTATGAGTGCAGCGGAAACAAAATACGGAATTCCGTCCCATGCCCAACCTCACTTCGAATATCGATCTTTCCCGTCATGCTTTTAATGATATTAAACGAAACCATTGTACCAAGTCCTGTCCCTTTTTCCTTATTTGAAAAGTAGGGTGTACCTAGGCGGCGAATTTGTTCGTTCGTCATGCCGTTTCCGTTATCCATAATTAAAACAACTATACTATCCTTGTCCCGCTTGGCAGTAATTCTTAATTGTCCGCCTTGGTGAAGCATCGCTTCGATTCCGTTTTTGGCCAAATTAATCAGACTTTGTCTGAATTTGGACCGGTCCCCCACGATGAGCAAATCTTGTTCAAACTCTACTATGATTTCAACATTGTTCAATAAGGCATACGAATTTAATACTTTCCCGACATATTCCAGCTCCGCCCCAATATCTAATTTATCGGTATTTTCCGGCTGCGGTTTGGCTAAGGACAGGTAATCATTAATGATTTGCTCTGCACGATCCAGCTCTTCCAAGCAAATACTCCCATACTGAGCTTTTTTCTGCGCGGTTAAATCGGCTTGCGTCAGCAGTTGAATGAAGCCGCGTACCGAGGTTAAAGGATTTCGGATTTCATGGGCTACCGAAGCGGAAATGACACTGACGATTTTCATTTTTTCCGATTCGATCAATTCCTTACGCATTCTTGCATTTTTAATAATGGATTCGATAATATACACGGTCAAGCCCATAAATATCGATTGAATGATATAAAAAATGATGGCATCAAACAATCTGTAATTCGGGTCAAATATGTAATTGCTTACGATACCAACCGTCTTGCATATAAAGGCGATGGCAGAGGTGACAATAATCTTATGAACCAGACGTAAACTATGGTATCTTTTCTCTATAAAGAACACCAATACGAGCGCAAGTGATGCGGAAATAAGATTTAAATAAGCACCTTGCCCCGCGTATATAAACCGCACGGATAGAAGTGTAATAAATAGAAGCAGCATCACGATTCGGTTGCTGTACAAGCAGGCCAGTATAAAAGGGATGACACGAAAATCAAACATCAGCCCCTGCTGGACGGTGACATGAAAAATCAAGCACAGAACGGACGAACTGGCGAATAATACATAAAGAAATAGATTTTTAACGAAGGGCTTGTCTTCTGTTCTATCTGAATTTATGAACGGATAGAAAATAAGTGGAAACATAATAAAGAAGACGTTTAATAATAACCCCTCTACGGCGTAGTTAAACATCGACGGCACCAACTTCGGTCAAAATGCGTTGCATAACAGTAACCTTGATATGTGATGAGAAGGTTTACTTGCTGCGTCCACATATATCACATTATTCTCTTAAAGCTTCTCGAAGTCTGCTGGACATGTAGCTGTTCTCTTTATGGCTTTGAGCTGCACGGAGCTTTTTTAATTGTTCCTGCAATTTTGTTTTGTCTGCTTGCAGCTGTTCGATCTGTTTCAATAAGTGCGGCTGCTGCTCCCAGGCTTCAATACAGGCTATGAACTCACTACTTTGTGCCTCTGATGCTTGAAATTGCTCCTTAACGGCTTGCTTAAGTGCTTCGCCTCGTGTTTTGCGTTCCTCAATCATTCATAACCACCTCCAAAAATTACTGCTTGCAATCAAGCTTTCCTTGTTAATTCAAGTTTTGCAACGCGATGCTTCTGTCATGCTGCCCCGGCTTACCCGCTTCTACGACATCCACTATCATTCCTGAGGAATTGATAAAAAAAGTTACCGGATAGCTCCTCACCTTATAGGCATGAATCGTATCCAAACCGTCTTTATCATGAGCGATTGTAAAAGACAACTGCTGCTCCAAGGGATCATGGGTTACATGGGGAAAACAAACCGATATGATCTGCACTTGTGCCGCTGCTTCTTGCTTCGCCAAATCCTGCAGGTTCATGAAATCTTTGCGACAAGGCTCCATGGATGCATCGCAGAAATGTAGCATCTGAGGATGTCCTGTCCCTCCAATTTGCACTATGTTATTGTTTTGATCCCGCAGCTTAATTATCGGTGCCTTTTTCCCTACTGCCAGCGGTGGAGGAAGCTCTTGCTTCCCCGCCATGGATTGCCTTACAGTTTTCGAATCTACAGTAACTAGGCCAATCGCACCACATATGACCGCGAAACCAAGCAGCATGGCCGGAATACGCGCCTGGTTAACAAGCTTTTTCCACTTCCTTACTGCCTTTTCCTGCGGAATGATTCCCCAGCCTTCATATCTCCCGCCCGCACCTGAGATCATATCATAAAGAACTTTCGTCGTTTCATTCAATACAGGTTCACTTAAGACCAGATGGTGGCTAACATGCAGCTTATGCTTATGGCTAACTCCTTGAGGATCATTCTCGATATGCTCTACCCGGTAGTCCAGACTCATTAACTTCTCTTTGACCTCATCAAGTTCCTGCTTGCTTACAAAACCAAGCTGATGATGGACACGCTGTGAAACCCCTGTCTTGTAGCCTTCGTATTGCAGCGATCTCACAATTTGACTGTTTCTTGCAAACATTTTTTCTTCTTGGGATGGCAGCAAACTGGTATAAAAATCCCAGTCCCCGTCTTCTCTTACTTGAACATAATGCCGATAAGACCTATAGCCTTCCAATGTATTCAAAATAACGGATTTAGCTGTGCTCCCATCCTGCACGTAAAATATAAATTCGAGTCTTGCAGCTGAATCGATTCGGCCTACAAAAATCCCCGTACCGGACGCCTCGAATATTTGCTCCAGCTTCTCTTCGATTTCATTCAATTCCTTTTGAATCCGTTTGGCCTGTTCTTCGTTTTCTGCAATATGGTATGTATTTATAAAAAGAAACAGCAGCTGTGAATACCCCGATGACGTCATGTGCTGCTTTCCGTGTAAATCAAGAAAAATATGAATTTGTTCATTCTCGCTGCTTCTTTGAAATAAGATCCAATTTCTCTCCATGGGGCACCAACTTACCTTAGTATAATCACATTTTCACGCCATAAAATGGTAGATCTATCATTGTAATGGGTTCAAATAATTGATATATTATGTTTCGGCAAAAGAACTTCAACTTGTTAGGTGAATGACATGGACGAATCCCACAAATTTTATGAAGAGTTACGAATGAAATACCAAAAGGAAGATAGAGCCAGGCTGCTGATGCAGCAGCTCCGTACGTTCCAAGAAGTGAAAAAACACAAAAAGTGGTGGCAGAAGCTTCCACTGACGAGCAAAACCAAAACCAAACCGATTAGCTGGGATATCAAGCAAAGCTAATTGAGTTCACCACCCGTGAGCATGCGTGTAAAGGTATCCAATGCATGCGACTTCCACTTGCGGGGATGCATTATCATGTGAAGAAAGAAACTAAGTTCCGGATGCTGGAAGGGAATCGTACTCAAGGTTCCCCTAGCCACTTCCTCCTCAACAGCAATCCGGGGAAGCAGAGCAATGCCAAGTCCGTTAATGACACACTGTTTAATGGCCTCCAAACTGCCCAGTTCAAATCCGACCCTAAAGGTCACCCCTTGATCCTTGAGTAATTTTTCAAACGTGCTCCGGTAAATACAGCTTCCTTCTGATACGATAAATTCACTTCCGTTCAAATCCTCCAGCTTCACGACTGTCTCTCGTGTGAGCAGATGATCATATGGAGCAACCAGAACTAGCGGCTCTTCCCGAATCGTTACGCACGTCAAGGAAGAATCCGTGAATTTCTGATCCAGCAGCAATCCAACGTCATATTCCCCCTCCTTTACTTTGGACAGGATTACAGCTTCGCTTTCCGGATACAGTTGAATACTGAGACCCGATACCCGCTGCTTCAGCTGCTGCAAATAGGGTGGCAAGTAATACGCGGCGAGCGAATCAATGGTCCCGATTGTAAAGGATCCGCTGGATTTCTGAGTTATGGTCTCTTTGGATTGGGCGTACAATTCAAGCATCGGGATAACAAATTTCAAAAGCTCCTCCCCAGGCGGGGTTAGTCGCATGCTTCTTCCATAACGTTCAAATAAAGGCACACCGTATTCTTTCTCCAGCTTCTGAATTTGTGTCGTAATACTGGATTGGGCGTAGCCTAATTCCTCAGCAACCCGGGTAAAGCTTTGCTTTCTCGCAACCTCACGAAATGTATGAAAATAGGTTAAATCCATCACTCAAACCCCTTCAACTATCAATTTTATTGAAGTTAATTATCACTAATTATAGATAACAGTAATGTTAATTTCTATGTTAAGGTGAACTTATTCATAGAAGCACTTACTTTTCTTGAGGGGATGAAGGATATGTTAACTGAACAACAGCTCTCGGGCGTTTATGTGCCTACAATTACTCCATTTGATACGGAAGGGAGGCTTGACATCGAGTCCTTCCAAAAGCATCTTCAAAGCCTGATTGCATCCGGTATCGATGGAGTTGTGGTTCATGGCACGACCGGCGAATCACCAACCGTTCGCAGTGCTGAAATCGAACAGCTCATGCAGGCTGCGACTGCAGCGGCAGGTCCATCCGGACTTCCAATTGTGCTCGGCACGGGGACGAACGATACTGCATCCACAATAAAAAATACGGAGCGGGCCGCTGTGCTTGGCGCGCAAGCCGTGCTCGTCGTAGTTCCTTATTACAACCGCCCCTCGCAGCAGGGGATCATTGAGCATTTTCGTCAAGTTGCACAAGTAGGCATTCCCGTTATTGCCTATGAGATTCCTTATCGGACAGGGGTTAAACTGGATGTAAATACCGTGCGAACGATTCTGGAATTGAACGGGGTTATCGGTCTAAAGGATTGCTCAGGCAGTACTCAGTTAATCACCGAGCTGTCTCAGAGGGGCTCTAAGCCTGTATTATGCGGAGAAGATTCATTAATGTATGCATCGTTAGCTCTAGGGGCTAAAGGGATCATGGCGGCTGCAGCGAACGTAAAAACCGACCGGTTCGTCAAGCTGTATAACCAGTTCATTAACGGAAATACCCAGGAAGCGAAGGAAACGTTTGACGAGCTTTATCCTCTGATTCAACTCTTGTTCGCAGAGCCGAATCCGGGACCTTTAAAATGGATTTTGGCGCAGCAGGGGATGATTACTTCAAGTACAGTCAGACTTCCGTTGGTACAAATTACCGCTGAACTCCAAAAACAGTTGGAACGAATGATTTAATAATAGCGACGGGCTCCTGCATATTCCGGAGTATTCATAGCAATAATCTCTACACTGCGTTCCGTCTTGGGTGAATGAATCATCTGCCCGCTGCCAATATACATGGCAACATGATGAACCTTACCTTTACCGTTGTTATACGCATAAAACAATAAATCGCCAGGCATCAGGTCAGCAGTCTCAACCTTCCTTCCCGAGGCTGCTTGATCCTTGGCGTCTCTCGGAATCCAAATTCCATAATAACGATGAATCGTGTACATGAGGCCGGAGCAATCAAATCCGAAGCCGGAGGTCCCTGACCATAAATAAGGGAGGTTAAGAAATTGCTTGGCGGTTTGCACCAATTGATCTCCGCTCACATGTGGAATGTCTCCCTTGAACGCCGTTTGTTTGTGTGCTGCTGGAGCAGGTTCAATACGTCCATCCTGCACCTTCAGCCATTTCAGCTTCTCTGCACCCGGCACCGCTACTCCAAGGCGCTCTTGCTCTCTTGCCACTAAAGGCAATGTTGTGTTAAAACTAGCTACCTTATACACCATATCCGTGTAAGCGCCGTCATAAAGAGCAGTTGTAGGAGCCGAGATCGTGACGAGAGGACATCTCTCATAAATCACTCGCTGTTCGGTCAACTGCTCCTTTGGCAGCCAGCCTGTGTAACCTCTGGCATCCTTCGGTGTAGCTTGCTCTGGTATCGCTACCTTAACCCAATCCCCCCTGCGGTCCAACACAATGACCTTCGTCCCTAACAGCGCTTGGGTCTCCAGCCTTCCAACAAGCCAAAGCTTATCGGCAATGGCCATGGATCGTATCCAGTCCATTATATCAGCTGATGCCCCTATACTGGCTCGATCAATCAGTCTCGTTTCGCCCGGTGAAACCCACAAGGTAGCTACTGGAACAGAGATCACCCATTCGGGCTGTCCAGCTGCCGATACTTCCGCACATTCGTGCTGAGTCTTATGCAAATCGTGGTCTTGCATAACCGATGCTCCTGCCGCTGTGGCAATGGCTTCCGGTACGATTGTCTTCTCATCTGCAGCCTTCGCTGTTATGGAAGCTTCATTCGCGACGACATGCGGAATCGGAGATTGTCCTCCGGCAGGCATAGAATGCGGCATCCGAGAGCTGGAAGGCAAGAAGAGAATGCCCATTGCTGCAATAACCAGAAATAGACCTAAAGGTACTAGCAGCCTTTTCAATCAGCATTCTCCTCCCTTCTCTTCCAATCATAGCTAGCCAACCGCTGCTGCCAGCTCCCAGCAATGCTTCGGTTTATCGTAACGGTGCATCACCGTTTCCTGCATCCAGAGAATAGACCATCCGGCCAATAGCCTATGAAGCTGATCCCGATCAAAGAACCGTTTCAATCTCCCATCGCACTCGTACAGGTTCGGTTCTATCACACGACCTTGTCCCGCTCCGTATGCCGTATCCTTCGTTGAATTCACCCTGCACAACAGAGCACCGCCCGGTTCAAGTACCCTTTGGAGCTCAGCAAGGATAGAGAGCGTTTGGGACCATGTAAAATAATGCAAGCTTAAATCAGCAACGATGACTGAAGCTGAGTCCGTAGGGAACGGCAGGGGCTCCAGCAGATTGAGCTGGCGAGTTTGGACTGCTGGAACGGCCTCTGCAACGTTGTGCAAGGCTTCCTCCGACAAGTCACAAGCGATGACCTTGTATCCCCTGTCTGTTAAATACATCGTATCCCAGCCGCTGCCGCAGCCAAGATCCAGGATCGCTTTATCCTTCGAGCGTTCCAGAAGCTTGGAATGCTTATCGAGCCAATTATCATTTCCTTCAGGCTCGCCCCGCCTGGAGGCTTTATAAATATCGTTCCAGTATTGAAGCTCATTCCGCCCGTTTTGCAAAAAAATCCCCTCCTTTCCATTGAAGGCCACTGAAAAAGCTGCGAGCTGCATGGACGGATCCTTCTTCCGATCGCTGTTGTCCCCGGATTTTCTTAATTTCAACCCGCTTATAGCGGTCAAAATCCGGGACAAAAGTGTACGCTTACGCTTCTACAGAACGATTCCGTCCACTCCGCCCGTTTTCATTGGCCTCCTTTCATTGGCGTCATAACTAGCCTTTAATGAGGAACAACGTTAATTCTTCCCTGTTGTGGAACAATTGTTTTGCCTTTTGCAGCATCAGTTCCGGCTGAACGTCCTCCACAAGCTCACGTACTGTCTGGAAAGGCTTCTTATGCATCAGCTTAACCGTAATAATTGCAGTACCGCCCGGGATCAGTGAGTATAATAATCCTTTGACCAATCTCGACATTTGTCTTGGACTCCAGCTCATATCGCAAACGAGCAGATCAAAGCTTTGCGGTGCAAATTTGACATCGCCAGCGTTTTTTTGAATGAACTTCAGCTTCGGATTGCGCAGCAGACTTGCGTCCAGCTTGGCCGGATCGACCGCCGTCACCTGTAAGCCGCGTTCCAGCAAGAAGGACGTCCAACCGCCCGGTGCGGCCCCGATATCAATTGCGGAGCGGTATTGGCTAAAATCGAGTCCGAACGCCCGCTCCGCTTCCAATAGCTTGAACTTGGCGCGGGAAATTTGACCGTCCTCCTTGCGGAACCGGATCGCGCCGCCCGACCAGTCTGACAAATTATGCTCGGGCTTGGAAAGGCCTAAATATACGCGTTCCTCAGTAAGAAACAGCGACAGCGTCCATTGCGCGTCTTTGACCACAGGAACCGCTTGGAATCGTTCCTCCAACACAGCGTCGATGATCTGCTTGCAAGCTCCAGGCGCGAGTGCGGATCCGACCTGCTCGGTTTTGCGGATTTGAACGGCTGTTGGGGCCCCCGCGGGAAGCGCTAGCTCCGATGACATCACCATTTGGCGCAGTTGATCCGGTGTGCCTGCATTCCAATCCATCACTTCGTCGACCGGCTGCATATGCCTTAAAAACATCGGCTCCTGCTCTACCAATCTGCGTGTGGCCTCCGACTTGTCGACGTTCAAGGTAAATATAAATATTTCGGCTGGCACAATCGTCACAAATTTCGCGCCCGCACCAAATAACCTGCGTATTTCCTCTTGCGCATGCTGTCCGTAACCATGATTGGCGGTTCCGATAAAAGTACTTTCCTTCGTATGCTGCATCATTGTGGGTTGTTCCATTGCTACCTTTCCTTCCATCCTCTTACAGCACCTTGATCCAGGGGCGGTCCTGAAACCATTCCAAAGCGACAGAGACCTGGAACGCCTTTAACAAATTTTCTTCCGTCAATACATCCTTCTTTGCTCCAGAAGCAATCAGTTCTCCTTGGTCAATTAACGCAACATGGGTAAACATCGGCATGATTTCCTCGATATGGTGTGTAACATACAGTACGGTGATATTTTGCTCGCTCAGCTCGTTAACCGTCTCAAGCAGACGCTCCCGCTCGAACAAATCGAGGCCTGAGCACGGCTCGTCCATAATCAAAATTTGCGGGCTTGTCATAAGGGCGCGAGCCAGCATAATTTTCTTCCGTTCCCCTTGCGACAACGTTCCCAACGGATTGTCGGCCAAATGACGAAGCTTCATCCGATCCAGCATTCGCAAAGCTTTTTCCTTCACCTCAGGTGAAATTTCTTCGTAAAAACGCAAGAAAGCGTACTCCCCCGTAGCTATGACCTCCCATACCGGGTCGCCGGGATTGAGCTTTTCGTACAGGGACTGGCTGATATAGCCGATTTTTTTACGAATTTCGCGGACATCGCATTGGCCATAAATTTGATTTAGAACTTCAACGGTCCCGCGGCTCGGAAATTGGTAGCCATTAATGAATTCGAGAATTGTCGTTTTTCCGGAACCGTTTTTCCCGAGAATGACCCAATGCTCGCCTGCTTTGACCTCAATATTAATATTGGATAAAATATGGCGTTCCTCGCGGATAAAATCAATATTTTCTAAAGATAAGACCTTCACAATCGATCACAACCTATTCTTGTCCATTTTGGCAATGTATTGAAGTTTTTCGTCCGGAATCGGACCATTGAAAAGCTGAGCAGCGTCAGGCTTGTTCGGATACAAGAGCTGGTACATGCTCCATCTCCCGGTTATGCTTGACGTGTGGAGGTACAGCTCCTGCGGATAACGCTGCGATGCAACAATATATCGCGCTACTTCCAGCCCTGTCGGCTGCCCCCATCCGAGGTCATAGTCCAAAGAGAGAACGCTGACCTCACATTCCTGAAGAAGGAGAATACATTCCTCGACATTTCTGGCCCAGACAAAGCCCAACGGGCATGCTCTGAGATCATCGAGAAATACATGAATACCCTTCATAAGCAGCCCCCCTAATTGTCCGCAAGCTTGCGTATCAAAGCAATCTCAGGGGCATGGGTCATCCCCTTGGGTACAGGTGTTTCCAATACAAGCGGCAGATCCCGCCCACGAGCCCATTGCAAAAACTCGCGGAACCGTTCCTCTCCGATCTCCCCGAAACCAATCATCGCATGGCGATCTTTATATTGACAGCTCGGATAAACGGAATCGTTCATATGTATTGCCAATAAATCATTGAAGTAGCCTAATGACTCCGCTTTGCTTGCCAGCATCGACCAGCCGCCCTCCGCAGCAGGCCATAATCCGCAAGCAAAAGCATGGCATGTATCCAAACAAAAGCCGATATGGGCGCGATGCGCAGACAGCTTACGGATTTGTACAAGCTCTTCAAGCGTCGTTCCCATCAAGGAGCCTTCTCCCGCTTGATTCTCAATCAGCAGCTTGGCCTCCCCTTGCCAATCCGAAAGAACTTCATGTAAACATTGTATAATATTTTTGTAGCCTTGTAACGTATCTTGACCTTTATATTTGCCAAAATGAACGACAACCCCGATGGAGCCGCATGCATCCGCGATGGCCAGATCGTTGCGAAGCGACTGTACGGTTGCTTTAATTAACGCCGGCTCCTCCGCAGCCAAATTCGTAGGATAGGGGGAATGGGCAATCGACGATATCCCGTTCTCACGGCAAAATCGGGCACATGCTTCCGCGTCTTGACGGTTCCATAGCTTAATGCCCAAGCTGCGGGGGTTTTTCGGGAAATACTGAAATGCATTCGCCTGCAGCTTCAAGGCCGTTTTCGCCGCTTCCAAATATCCGTTCCGTATGCTAATGTGGCACCCTATATGCATCGTTTTCCTCCTGTTTATTGCTGGCAGTTGGGGCAGCAAAATGATTTTTTGGAAGAAACCTCATTGCGCATGATCAAGTGGCCACAGCGATAGCAGGACTCTCCCTCCCGATCGTACACCTGGCAGCGGCTGTCATAGCCGCCCGTAAGCACATCTCCCGCATAAAGGGGCATATCCATATATCCCCCGTAGCGTATTGCCTCCGACAGCACATGTCTCATCGAACGATAAAGCTGATCAACTTCAATCGCGCTTAATTCGGCGCAACGGCGTTCAGGCAAGAGCCCGGCATCAAAGCAAATTTCGTCGGAGTAGCAGTTACCAATGCCTGCCATCACATGCTGATCGACCAAAGTCGCTTTCAAGGTTCCCCTTTGCTTCCCGATTGCTCCCTTAAAATGGTTGAGAGTAAAGCCTGGCTCCATCGGCTCCGGCCCCAGCTTTTGAAGCACCTGGGCTGCTGATTCCGGATGTTCATACAGATGGATATATCCCAATCGGAGACCTATACAATAAAGCAGCATATTCCCGAAGCGAAGCGTCACCTGTACCGTGCGGTCAGGCTTCTGCTCTTCCGTCCCGCAAAATAATACACCACCCAGCATTAAATGGAGCAAAAGCAGCTTGGAATTAGACAAATGGAACAGCAAATGCTTCCCACGCCGTTCGATATAACGAATCGAATTTCCAAGCAGCGCTTGCTGAAACTGTTCAACGGGAACATTAATTGACTTCTCCCGCGTAACCTCTACCATGGTTATCGTATGCCCGTTCAAACGGGTACCGAGCAGCAGCTTATAGTTTTCCATCTCCGGCAGCTCCGGCATCGTCGCATTCCGCCTTTACGCAAGCAATATGAAATAAGAGACATGACCCTTCAACGATTTCTCATTACACGTGAACTCAGTTGAATTGCCTTGTCTCTCTGTATTTCCATATTAAGGGCGATTTATGCCCAATAAGCAGCCGGTCAAAATAAGCTGTCCATGCGATACTGCATGTCTCCATCTGCAGCGGGCTTGCGCGGTTTGCGCTGACGGGCCGGTGTGCTTTCAATAGATCCGGAGTCCCGGCTTTGCGCTCGCTCCACTTTGTTGCGAAGCCGCACGAGCCGCTTCTCTATGGCTTTAAGCAGCTCCGCCTGCTTCCGCTCCTCCTCGGATAATCCTTGTCCCCGCTTCGTTCTGCCGAGCTTCCGCTGCGGACGAAGAAGCGATTGCCTCTGCCAAGCTTTGTTCATCGCTTGATCCGCATAAAACAATGCCAGCTCCGGCCGTTTCTCCCGGTGCTCATAGTGCATTGCCAGCTCCAAATACGGTTCGAGGGATGCCGTGCTCCTCTCGCCTCTTTGTTCCACATAAAGCAGCCATAGCCCGCATGCTTCCGTGTACCTGTGCTGCTGCTTGTACCATTGTGCGGCAGGCAGAACATAATCCATTGCCGCCTCCCGCTCCGATGGCGAAGCATACAAATTGGCGATTAACTGTTCCAATACTTGCTCCGCGTAGATGGCCGACCCGACCTTACTCAGCCATAAACCAAGCCGATACTGTTCTTCCAGCTGCATTTCCGACAGACGAAACCGTCCATTTAGGACATGCGAGAAATGAACCGCTAATCCGGCCAACGACAAAATATCGAGCTCATTGTGCTCAAATACGCCGCTCAGTATCCGAACATCCCGCTCCGCCAAATATTGAAAATACAAGGTCGGGGCGAGCGAGCCCGGCACATCCTCGTGACGGTTGACATGCAGCCGCTCTTCTTCCACCTTCCCCAGCTTGCATGAAGGAAGCGTATGCTTCCACAGGCTGCGTGACGGATATAAAAAGTCCAGATGCCCTGCAATGTCAGGCTCCGCAGGCATCCGATTCAGAATATAGCGGTTCTTAATCAGAGGCCAATCGAACGTTTTACCGTTATAGGAAACGAGATAAGGATGCTGCTTCAGCTTCCCCTCCAAATAATGAAGCATAGCGAATTCCTCGCCCGGATGGCGAATGAACATTTGTTCCACGATGAATTGCCGGCCTTTATAAAATCCGATGCCGATCATAAACGGAACATTCCCCGCCCCGACACCAAGCCCTGTCGTCTCCGTATCCAAAAACAGCAGCTTCTCATACGGCAGTCCTTCGGCTTCGGCCTCCACATCCCCTGGCAGCAAAATGGACATGAGCTTATCGGATTGCTCCATGATTTCATCAAGGCTGTATCGGCCATGCTGAAAAGAGCCATCAAAGATGCGGCGCCGGAGCACGAAAGAACCCTGCTCGTTGTGCTCCATATGAGCCCCTATCTCCGTCCATTCACTCTGCTGTGCTGTCTCGGCGCTGCTTTCCAGCCTGGCGGCCGGTAAACTGCTATCGGATTGCGGAGGCAGCTCCCCTTTGTTTGCAATCACGTCGGTTTCAGCACCATTCCCAGCCGCGTACCATGCTCCAGACGTCTCTCCTCCGGCATCTATTGCCGGCAAGCTCCCTGCTGTCGGCTTTTTATGCCGTAGAAGCCGTTCGCGCAGCCCGCTCATCGTCCGAATTCCCTATATTTAATGCTATGAATTATAGATTGTATCATCACATGACATTACCCCAATTTGTAAAGTCTCTAGCTTTTTATCGTTCAAGATGACAACGCCCGTCAAAGCTGATTCAGCAGCTGGATGCTTTTTAGCTTCGCGTCAATGCCTTCGATCTCGGTGCCGATACAGGAAGGGCATCCATCCGAGCATGGACATTTTTGGATCAAACGGCGAGCCGCCGCTTTGACTTCATCGAATCTTTTAAACACGTCTTCCGCCAGTCCGATCCCGCCTGGATAATGATCGTATAAAAATACCGTAGGCAGCTGCGTGTGGGCAGCACGGATCTGTGAAACGACGTGAATGTCGTTACGATCGCACATGACAAGAACAGGTACGATATGCTTCAATACATTGGAAATGCCCAACAAAAGCTGTTCAAGCGTTTTAGACCCGAGCTCAGGGTCCGTTTCCTTTAACTCGAACCAAGTCGCACTGGTATGCAATTCCTCTTCAGGCAAATGAATAGGACCGTAGCCGATGTTTTCAAAAGTCGTCAGCTTGATTTTCTTAAACATCGTAGGCAGCGCGTTTACAACGACATCGCCGTAGTAAACGGCCGTCGTTTCCCGCTGCTTGGATTTATCGATTTCGAGCACTTTTAGCTGTACGGCTAAATTCGCATCCGTATAATACTCTACGTCTACTTCCCTCACATAAGCTTTCTTGTGCTCCCAGTCCAGCTTCTCCACCTGGAACTGGACCCCTTCGTGCAAATAAATAGCCTCATCGTGAAGCAAAGTCATGGCGCTGAAACGGTCCATTTCTCCGATGATCCGCACATTGGCAATGTCGGACTGATCGACGATGACGACATTTTCTTGAGACGCGGAGCGCAAGCTAATTTCACTGGCCGGAAACGATTGATTAGCCCAGTAAAAAGTATCGCCATTTTTATGCAGTACGCTTTCCTCCACTAGGAATTCCATAATTTCCGTTACATCGAGAGGTCCGAACTCCTCGGTTCCCTTAAACGGAATTTCGTAGGCCGCACACCTTAAATGATCTACGAGAATAATGAGATTTTCCGGGTTAATACGAGCCGACTCGGGAGATCTGTCGAAAAAATATTCCGGATTTTGCACCACATATTGATCAATCGGCGTTGAACTCGCTACCATCACAACAAGGGCTTCTCCGTGTCTTCTGCCGGCCCGGCCTGCCTGCTGCCAAGTGCTTGCCACGCTTCCGGGATAGCCTGTCATCACGCATACCTGAAGCTGTCCAATATCAACCCCGAGCTCCAAAGCATTCGTACTCACGACGCCTAAAATTTCACCGTCCCGAAGCCCTTTCTCGATCTCCCTCCGCTGCTTGGGCAAATAGCCTCCACGGTAACCCCTTATGGACTTCGTTCCGATTTCTTTTTTTACCAGCTCCTGCAAATGACTTAAAATAATTTCGACCCTCACCCGGCTTCTGGCAAAAACGATCGTCTGGATTTTGTTTTTGAGAAATTCCATGGCCAGCCTGTTTACTTCTACCGTTGCGCTTTTTCGTATGTTCAGAGGCTGATTGACTATCGGCGGGTTGTAAAATACAAAATGCTTTCTTCCCCTCGGCGCACCGTTGTCATCAATTAACCTCATCGGTTGACCGGTTAACTGCTCCGCTAGCTCTCTCGGGTTCGCTATCGTAGCGGATGTGCAAATAAACACGGGATTGCTCCCGTAAAAACGGCATATCCGTTTCAATCTCCGTATCACATTCGCCACATGACTTCCGAACACCCCGCGATACGTATGCAGCTCATCGATGACGATGTATTTCAAATTACCGAAAAGACTAACCCATTTGGTATGATGCGGCAGTATAGCGGAATGAAGCATATCCGGATTCGTGATAACGATATGTCCGGCCTTTCTTACGATCTGCCGAATCGCCGGCGAGGTGTCCCCATCATAAGTAAAGCTCTTAATATCGATTCCCATTTCTTCTATAATTTCATTCAGCTCGCTTTTTTGATCCTGTGCCAATGCCTTGGTAGGGAACAGATAAAGTGCGCGGCTGCTGTCATCCTCGGCTATCGCCTGTAAGACGGGCAGGTTGTAGCACAACGTTTTTCCGGACGCCGTCGGGGTAACTGCAACAATGCTCTCCCCTTTTTGCACTGTTACATATGCTGAATATTGATGTGTATAAAGTTCATGAATCCCTCTCTTGACCAGCGCAGACTTAATCCGAGGGTCGACGCTTTCGGGAATCGGCTTCGTTCTGGCTTCCTGCGGCTCAATTTCATGCCAGTTAATAATATTCTCATTGGACCGTAATTCGTGAATCAGATCCGACAATTGCTTTTTCTTCATCATGAGTATCCCTTCTTAGGATAAATATACTTTCATTATAGCGAATGTACGTTCGGCGGACAACCAGCAATTAAGAACAGCTCGTCCGACAAAATAATTCGCCGTTCCGCACAAATAACCCTGACAAGGAGAGCAAAACTCCTTATCAGGGCTCATGTATGTTATCAATAACGATATATTTTAGCTGCAGCTATGGAGAAATACATAAAATCAGACGGAAAGCGTCGAAAGGTGTAGGAAATCTTCGATCTGCCCTATGGGTTAAACCGTGAAACCATGTCGTTTCCTGCGCTTTCCCGGGAAAAGTTTGTTTACAGCAAATCCGAGGAATCATCGTAATCATAACGCAAGCCGTCGTGCGCCTCAGCCTTCTGCTTCGAGCCAAACAGCAAGGCGGCCTCCGCATTGTTTTGGAGCTTGCTCAATACTTCACGGTATTGGCTCACTTTCGATTCCTTGTTCTCCGTGTTCATGGCTAAGCGCAAAGCTTGTTCGATTACGGCAACATCCTGACTCGTAAAATCCATGCCGCATCCCCTCCTGTGCGTCTATTTACTACTTGACTATTCTCTCCCAAAAACTTCTCTTTCATTCCATTTCAAGGATCAAATAAAGAAACGAGGCCAGAATGACCTCGCTGCTCAAACTATACGTACGGCGGATCCCACGCCTTCTTTCTCCAGCCAAAAGAGGTATGAACCACATTCAAATTGCTGTCCAGCTCCACATCCACGCCGAAAGGCAGCTCGTTTTTATGCCAGAACCGAACGTCCCGCCATTCTACGACATAACCATTGTTTCGTTCCTTGCAGCGGACATACACCCTTTGTGCAAAGTACAGAAACGCCCTAACTCCATCCGTCGTTTTGGTCGCCTCAACCACCAACGGGTCCGCCTCTTTCCCGTATCTTTCCTGTACGAAGAGCCGCTTGCCCTGCAGCGTTCCGGTACAAAAATACGACTCTGTCTCTACTACAAACTGCCACCGGAACCAATGAAGCCCAGGCAATACATGATAAACTCCCGCTTCGCCAACCGTTCGACGCACCAGGCTCACAGCTCTGCCATGCAGCCAGGTACGAAAAGCAATGTAGGCGAAGGTCAAGCCGTAGATGATGAGAAAAAGAGGTCCGGGAGGCAGGCTCGTCAAGCACCATAGACCTATACCTAACGCATGGAGACCAAACAAAAACGGTTCAAACAGCGCAAGCACATCCAAATGCTGCCACTTGCTGGAGAAGGGACGAAAGCACTGCACACCATAAACATTAAACCAATCCATAAACACATGAAGCATAACGGCGATCAGGCACCATACAAACACATGGACCGCATGCTCCCAGACCCCAAATCCTGCTGCTATCGGCGGTGTTAATAATAGGGGCCACAGCACCAAAGCCGGAAGCGAGTGGGTAAAGCCGCGGTGTATGCGGATATAGGTGGGGTAGCCCTTTATCCGTGCCATCGTGTCCAGATCGGGAGCATGGGATCCTACCATAGTTGCGGCGAGTATCGCATGGAACAATTCCGGCTGACTGCTAACCATAGGATCTATCATGGCGGCTCCCGCCAAGGTCGCTCCGAACAACAAATGACTTCCCGTATCCATCGCAAGCATCCTCCTCTGTGTAATCTGAGATGAGCTTAAATGCAAACTTAGGCCGTATACGTTTTTTGCTGCTCCGAAGCATCCGTTGCGGCCCCCGGTACCAGCTGCGTCTCTTGGTCATGCTTCAATTTCGCAGTACCAGAGAACATTTGTTCCTCTCCCCAACGCTCGTCAGCATTGAACCAATAAAACCATTGGTCAGGCACTTTCCGAATGGCTTGCTCCATAAACCGATTGAGCAGCAAAGTAGCCTCTCCGCGCTGTTTGCGTTCATAGCTTGCATATAAATGCAGGGGCTGTTCGAAGACCAGCCGATGGCGGAAGCCTTGTTCCCTGAAGCCATAAAAGGGGATTACCGGAACCTGATTCTCAATGGATAACAAGGCAGCTCCATCTGGCGAACGTGTGCTTTTACCGAACATTCGCGATACAGGAAAGGCGGGACGCCAAAAATCACCTAGAATAAACACAACTCCATTCCCGGCAAGATGTTTCTTCAGCTTGCGCAGCAGCTCGAGCGGCGGCGTATTATCGTAATCCAGGCCCGGGCACCCCATCCGTTCGAATAAATCATAGAGCGGCCTAAGCTCACTGCTGCCTCCGGTCGCAATCGTGAGACAAGGGTACTTTTGGCATAAATACCAATAGTAATAAAAAAAGTTGCCCTCATGGGGTGTATACACAATCGCACCGCGCCCTAATTGCAGCGCTTCCTGAAGATGATCCTCGCCTTCGATCTGAAACCTCCACGCAGCACTCCCTGGGAGGCGTTTGGATTCCAGTACAATTTCATAAAGCGTAATGACCAAATTCTGAAAATATCCGAGCCGGAGGCGGTGCAGCCTTCCCTTTTCCCGCTCCACTCCCAGCGCCTCACGCAAGTTATCCAGGATCCTGCTTCTAAGCTTACGCCCTGCTGCTGCGTACAGTAACACCCCCAGTACCCCGCACAAAAAAAGCATGCAAGGTCTTGGGATCCACCCGCTCCAACGGGAAAGCTGCGCAAGCCGCTTGGGATTCGCTGTCATGCTGCCGATCCATTCGTACACCTTTCATACCTCATTTCCTAATGGTCCCTAAGGTTTGTTTATATCATTAATTGTTCAAAAAATGCTTCTTGTATCTCCGTGTAACGCGATCCTTCTCCAGCACGATCAAAAAATCGACTGTATCGAAAATCGCATCATATGCAGGTTCCCCGCCGATTTCGGCCCCCAGCCATTGATACCCTTTCATCAGCGGCGGCAGCCTGCGGAACAATTCCTTCTCGCTGCATTCAAGCTCAACGGTTTGAAGGCCCTGAATCCGGTGACTTGGCAGCGGCTCGATACCATATCGGTCCGTTATGACCTGCTTCGCACGCAGCATGCTATAAATGGCATTTAACTCCATTAACGATTGAAAATGAACGCTGGCGCAGCCGATCAAATAGTGATGGTTTCGCTCCGTAATATAAGAAGCGATCCCCTCCCAAAGCATTTGAATCGCCTTGCCACCCCGGTAATCCGGATGAATACAGCTCCTTCCCAGCTCCAAGGATTGCGCTTTGCGTTCCTCATAACCGGCAAGCGTGAATTCTGTTTCCGAGTAAAATCCGATCCCTGTTAACGCTCTGTCCCCAGGCAGCAGACGATAAGTACCAATGACCTGATCGAGCTCCACATCCTTGACGATCAGATGATCACAGTAAGCATCGTACACATCCTGCTCGAGTCCGTTCTCGTTGAGAAGACGCATATTTTTTTCTTCTTCCACAAACACCTGATACCTTAAACGCATCGCCTGCTCGATTTCTTCCGAACGGGAAGCCAGCATGACGGACAAATGTGACTGCTGTGAGGTGACCTGCGTTGCAGTTGGATTCATTGTCAACACGCCTTTCTCAGGTAAAATAGTTACTCGCCCTTACCTGTTTTAGCGTAGCAGATGATTATTAAGGCGGCGTTTGCGCGTTGTTAATGTTTTGTAAGGAATGGCCGCTGCTGCCACCCTTACCTGAAAAAAAGGCAGCCATCCCCTAAGGACAGCTGCCTGTTGATTGACTTACTGAGGATGATTGACCTACTGATGCAAACCTCGCTGAAACTTACCGTAATATGCTGTACAGCGGGATAAATAAAACCGATGTCAGAATAGCCGCAACGCCCATCGCAAAGCCGCTGATGCTTCCCTGTACCTCCGAATCCCGAATAACACGGGCCGTCCCGATGCCATGCGATGCCGTTCCAATGGCCGTACCTATCGATATATCGTCACGCACCCCAGCCCAGCGAAGCAGCTCCGGTCCGATCATGCTCCCGATTAAACCGGTTAGCACAGTGAGTACCACCGTAAGCTCGGGAATACCACCGGCTTGCCTTGAAATTTCTAAAGCAACCGGTGACGTGACCGATTTCGGCATCATGGTGAGCATCATTTGCAGGTTGCCTCCCAGGCACCAGACTAGCGCACCGGAGAGCAGCAGAGCACTCACCGAGCCTGCAGTAATACCGCCGAGGATGGAAACGAAGCTCGAACGAATGCGCTGTGCATTTTTATAAAGCGGTATGCCTAAAGCCACTGTGGCCGGCCCCAGCATGAACTCCAGCATCTCTCCGCCTCTGGCATACGTGTCATAGGGGATGTCGGCGAGAATCAGAATAGCAATAATAGCCGCCGCGCTGATGAAGAGAGGATGCAGCCACGCCCATCTCCTTTGGAGTATGAGCGCTAGTGCATAGCAAATAACAGATAGCGCCACGCCGAACAATGGCTGTTGAATCCATGCGTCAGCTTTCATGGTTGCTTCGCTCCCTTCCCCTGATCAGCTTAACTGTCCATCCCGAAATCAACAAAACCCCCACACTGCTCCCGAATAAGCTGGCGAGCATCATAACCGCATGCGCTCCGATGTAGTGAAAAAACACCATCGTTCCCACCACAAAAGGGATGAAAAACAGCAGCATATGCCTGATTAAAAACGCTCCCGCCTCCTCTACCCATTCCAGCTTCACTACCTTGAGAAATAAGCTGACTGTAAATAATATGAGACCGATGACATTCGCGGGTAAAGGGATATGCATCGATGAATGCAATACAGTCCCTAATAAATAAAATCCAATTAATACGGCAAAACCGAGCACCTCAGTTTCTCCTTTCCAACATTTACAGCCTTCACAGTTATGAAATGCTCAAATACCATACATAATCCATGCGATTTTGTGGGATTGTATACAGGTGTGTGAAATCCGCATACTCATTGAACCTACCCATAAAAGGAGACGTGAAACGTTTATGGCAAAACCAGACAACCGCGCGGATAACGTGGAACATTTGCAGAACAGTATCAATAACACCATTAAAAACATGGAAGAAACGGAAGACTATTTGGCAGAGCATGCCGATGAAATCAGCCCTCAGGAAAAAGATACGCTGCTTGACAAAAACGAGCGCCGTGAAAAAAGCTTGGACGGCTTCCGCAGCGAAATTAAAGACGAATCCAACAACCAATCCTAGCTGCAATGAAGCCCTGAGCTTCCTTGCGGCACACAGGAGCCCCATCTTGATGGATGGGGCTTCGCTTTTGTATTCTTACGACTGTGCGCTTCTTCTTGGAACATCAAAGCTCCAATGATCCCGGGCGAGGAAGGTTTGCTCATGAATTTGCTTCGCTTCTCTCAAAAGCAGCTCAGCCTCGGCCCCTTGGTATCTGGAGCTGATATGGGTCAGGATGAGAGACCCCACTCCCCCCTCATTTGCTGTTCTAGCCGCATCCATCGCTGTGGAGTGATCATATTCTCTTGCTAAATGCTTCTTCTGTTCAGCGAATGTCGCCTCATGAACAAGCACATCCGCCCCGACTGCAAGCTTGAGGGAATAATCACAAGGCTGCGTATCCCCCAGAATCGTAACGATCCGCCCTGGGTAGGAGGGTCCGATAAAATCCCGGGCCTTCAATTCCGTTCCGTCCTCTAAGGTAACATCCAAGCCCTGCTTGATCTTCCCAAAAATCGGCCCGGACGAAATCCCTAGCGCCTTCAGCTTCTCCGCTTGGAGCTTACCTGTTAGCGGCTTTTCCTCAATGCGGAAGCCGAAGCTATCCACTCTGTGCACAAGCGGTGCGAGCCGAACCAGAAACTGATCGTCCTCGAAGATCACCGTTTCCTCGTATACCTTCTTATGCTCCTGCACCTTTAATTCATACGTTAAATGAGCTTCGCTTATATCCAGTGCCATCCGAATGAACGCTTCTGTTCCCTCCGGACCGTATACTGTTAAAGGAGTATCTCCACCCTGATAGGAACGGCTGGTTAACAACCCCGGCAAACCGTACAAATGGTCCCCGTGCAGGTGGGTGATAAAAAGCTTCTCCAGCTTACCGATCCGAATGGGTGAGCGCAGTACTTGATGCTGGGTGCCTTCCCCGCAATCAAACATCCAGTAGGTGTTCCGCTCCGCCAGCAGATTCAGAACGACGGACGTCACATTGCGCTCTTTCGAGGGCATGCCCGCACCTGTCCCGAGAAAATATAGTTCCACTTTCATGTCTCCGTTTCATTTTGTCATGTAATTTATGTAATAGGGAAAGGAGTGGAGCCCTGTAAGAACTCCACCCCGTTTTTTATAGTATTAACTTTTATCCACATTAAAATAACGTGCTTCCGGATGAGCGAAGACAATCGCCGATACCGACGCTTCCGGCTCCATCATGCTGCCCTCTGTTAGCTCTACACCGATATCTTCCGGATGCATCAGAGCGAAGAGCTGCTGCTGGTCATCCAAATTCGGGCAGGCCGGGTAACCGAAGGAGAAGCGCTGTCCCCGATATTTGGCTCCGAAGCGTTCCTGCATGGTCATGCCGGCAGGATCCGGGAATCCCCATACATCCCGCATCATCTCATGGACGCGTTCAGCCAAAGCTTCCGCCGTTTCCAAGGCTGTCGATTGGAACGCATGGGAACGAAGGTAGTCCCCTTTCTCGCGCCATTCAGCCGCTCTCTCGTTAATGCCGTGTCCTGCAGTCACTACGAGGAAGCCGATGTAATCCATCTCACCGCTATCCGTTGACCGCAGGTAATCCGCCAAGCACAGGAACGGCTCCGTCTGCTGCCGCGGGAATGTGAACTTTTGAAGCACCTTGCTGTGATCGTTAGGATCATAAACCAATACATCGTCGCCAGATGATTGTGCAGGGAAGAAACGGTACATCCCGTGTGCCTTGATAATTCCGTCTCTTTGGGCTTCAGCCAAAATTTGATCCACCGTTTCTTTCAGCTGAACGGCTTTCGGATCCTTCTCGGCAAGCAGCTTATCCACTTTACCTTTTAAACCCAAGTGATGGCCCAGTAGCATCTGCATATTGATGTAAGGCATAATGTGACTCATAGGGTAATCGCGAATCACATGCCGTTCGAGATCCGGTGGAACCTGAACAGGTACGGTCCGATCAATTGTCGAATTTTTCACTCGCGTCAGCACAGGCATGGACTGTTCTTTCTTCCCTGAATCCATAACATCCGAGTCAAGACTTTCGCGAAGCTCCCTCACGAGCTGCTCTCTTTGTTTAGGATCGCTTAGCTTGTTCGCTATATCCAGTCCATCCATTGCATCTTTAGCGTACAGAACCATTCCTTCATATTCAGGAGCTATACGGGTTTTGGTAAACTTCCGGGTCAGCGCCGCTCCACCAACCATAATCGGCACTTCAATGCCCGCATTTTTCAAATCCTGGGCTGTAATGACCATTTGCTGGGCAGACTTGACGAGCAGGCCCGAGAGACCGATGACGTCCGCTTTTTCTTTACGGTAAGCCTCAATCAATTGCTCAGGCGGAACCTTGATGCCCAGGTTGATGATTTTATAACCGTTATTGGAAAGAATAATTTCAACCAGGTTTTTCCCGATGTCATGAACATCCCCTTTTACGGTGGCCAAAATAATTTTCCCCTTCACGGCGCTTTCCGTTTTCTCCATGAATTGCTCCAAATGAGCAACCGAAGCTTTCATAACCTCCGCGCTTTGCAGCACCTCGGCCACAATCAGCTCGTTGTTGTTAAACAGTCTTCCGACCTCTTCCATCCCCTTCATCAAGGGGCCGTTAATGATCTCAAGCGGAGCATATTTCTTCATAGCCTCATCCAAGTCGGGGATTAAGCCTTCTTTTGTACCTTCCACCACATAAGACGCAAGGCGTTCCTCAAGAGTCAGGTTCGAAATGATTTCTTTCTTCTCCACCTTTTTCTCACGGAAATGAGCGACAAAGTTGGCTAAGGTTTCATCCGTCGTGTTAAAAATCAGCTGCTCCGCAAGCTCTCTCTCATGCTCCGGGATTGACGCATAGCGCTCTAGGTTCTGCGTATTGACGATCGCATAATCGAGACCTACTTTCGTACAGTGGTACAAGTACACGGAGTTCAGTACCTCACGGCCTGCCGGAGGCAAGCCGAACGAAATATTGCTAAGTCCTAGAATCGTTTTACATTCCGGATATTTTTCTTTGATCATCCGTATGCCTTCAATGGTTTCTACAGCGGAACCGATATACTGCGGATCCCCTGAGCCGACCGGGAACATGTTCGGGTCAAAAATGATATCGGATGGATTCAATCCATATTTTTTGGTTAATAGTTCGTAGGCGCGATCTGCAACCTCCATCTTCGCTTGACGCGATACAGCTTGCCCGCGTTCGTCAATGAGGATCATGACCACCGCAGCACCGTATTTATGAATAAGCGGAACTATACTTTGGAATTTGGTTTCCCCGTCCTCCAGATTGATGGAGTTAATGATGGCTTTACCTTGGGAATATTTAAGCCCCAATTCGATGATATGGTCATAGGTAGAGTCAATCATGAGAGGAACTTTGACTTTCTTGACGACTTCCTTCAAAAAGTTTTCCATCGCGTAAGCTTCATCAATGTCCGTATCCTGCACGTTAATGTCAATCACATAAGCGCCGTTCTTTACCTGAGCCCGGGCAATCTCCGCACCTTCCTCGAACTTGCCTTCCTTCATCAACCGTTTGAACATTCTTGAGCCGGATATATTCGTACGCTCACCTACCATGTAAGGCCGGTTGGCGTCTTCAATGTAAACCGTCTCAATACCTGATACGGCAGGCAGATGTCCTTCCGCACTTTGTCTTGGCTGATATGCGGATAAGGTTTCCGCCATCGCCCGGATATGATCCGGTGTCGTTCCACAGCAGCCCCCTGCAATATTCAACCAGCCCTGCTCTGCAAAACCTGCCAATTTCTTGGCTAACGATTCTGGGGATTCGTGATATTTGCCGTTCTCATCCGGAAGGCCCGCATTCGGGTAGCAGCTGACAGCCGTAGTAGCCAGCTCAGACAAGGTACGGATATGATCACGCATAAATTCAGGACCTGTAGCGCAGTTCAAACCGATTGAAATCGGCTTCAGATGCTCCAAAGAAATATAGAAAGATTCAATATTTTGACCCGCAAGCGTCGTACCCATGGGCTCAATCGTACCGGATATCATGAGCGGCAGTTCAATACCCGTTGTTTCCATGGCGTTACGAATCCCAATGCTTCCTGCTTTAACATTGAGTGTATCTTGCGATGTCTCCAGCAGCAGTGCATCCACGCCGGACTCGATTAAAGCTAAAGCCTGCTCATAGTAACTATCTACCAGCTCATCGAACGTTACACCGCCAGTTACGGACAACGTTTTGGTCGTAGGCCCCAACGCACCCGCAACATAACGCGGCCACTCAGGAGTACTAAATTTGTTAGCCGCTTCGACAGCAAGCTTGGCAGCAATCAAGTTCAACTCACGTGCCCGGTCCTGTAAATCATATTCGGCAAGAACCACACTAGTGGCACCGAAAGTGTTCGTTTCAATAATATCCGCACCAGCAGCAAAATAAGCCTCGTGAATTTTGGAGATGACATCCGGTCTTGTAACAACCAAGTACTCGTTACAGCCATCAAGATCTTCCCCACCAAAGTCAGCCTCCGTCAGGTTCTCCTGCTGAATCATCGTACCCATGGCGCCGTCCAAAATCATAATCTTTTTCTTCAATTGCTCTTGCAAAGATGGCTTGTTCATCGTATCGTTTCTTCCTTTCACCGACATCCGTCCGACAGGTCTCTTTAATGTATTTTAACCATTGTTAACGTATAATGTAACCTTAAGTGTACCAGAAAGCTACCATGATGAAAAGCAATTCGACACGTTTCTTTATTGAATTATTAATTCCTATCGGATTAATGGAATATACCCCATCGACAGATGCGCCTTATTCTACTATAATACATTATAGAAATCATCATTCATTGGAAAGAGGGATTTACCTATGGCAGAAATACGTATTCGGAATACAAATGAGCGCATTTCCGGCGAGGAAAATGTAAAAGCATTTTTGGATAAGCAAGAGGTTTTGTACGAACATTGGAATGCAGACAAGCTTCCTGCTGAACTGAAAGACAAATTCACATTATCCGATGAAGATAAAGCAACAATCTTATCAACGTTTGACCCGGAGATCAAGGATTTGGCAAGCCGTCGCGGTTATTTGACCTGGGACATCATCGCTTTGTCCGATGCAACACCTAATCTTGATGAATTGCTCAAAAAATTCGAGCAAGTCCACACGCATACCGAGGACGAAGTTCGTGCCATTACAGCGGGTAAAGGTATTTTCATTATTAAAGGAACAGACGATGTAGGTTACTTCGATGTTGAGCTGGAAGCAGGCGATGTGATCTCTGTACCTGAGCATAAACCGCACTTCTTCACTCTTATGGATAACCGCCAAATCGTAGCCGTTCGTTTATTTATCGAAACCGAAGGCTGGATCGCGCATCCATTCGCGGATCCGACTTTTCAAAATGCTTAATAGTTAACAAAAAGGCCCGGTAAACTTGTACATGAGATACAAGACTGCCAGGCCTTTCTTTTTTATTGGATAGAATCAATAATGCCCTGAATTTCACGCAGGTTCTTAATTTCATATACTGGAATAATGTCATCATTTCTTTGCATGTCGTGGCGGTTAATCCACATGTTGCGCATCCCAATTCCATTGGAACCTAGAATATCGGTAGTGAGCTTGTCCCCGATCATAACTCCCTCTTCGGCTGAAATGCCCAACAGGTCCATTGCATGATGGAACAGGGCTGCAGCTGGCTTTCCTTCACCGAAATTGCCAGAAATTACAATGTGATCAAAGTAAGGAGCCAGCTCCGGAACACCTGCGAGCTTCTCTTTTTGCAAATCCGGCGATCCATTCGTCAGCAGCAGAAGCTTGTATTTCTCCTTTAGCTGCTTTAGTACTTCAAATGTTTCCTCATATACGATAGGGCGCTTGCGGCGCTCAGCCGGAAATAACTCCCCAAGTTTATACCCTAGCTCCGGGTCATCAATACCTAATGCTTTGAGGCCCCTTGTCCAAGACTGTGTACGGTAATCGGGAGCCAGCTTCTCGAGCTTACGGAAGTTCTCATTATCCCCTTCAGTAAAATTGGCCCACAGTCCTTCGAAAGGATTAATTCCGATCATCTTGGTAAAAGGGAACGTTTCATAAGACTCATACAAGCTTCGCGCTTCTTGACGCACCGCGTCTTCCAATGCTGCCGGAACGATATCATAATGCTTGGCAGCCTCGGTACAGGTTGCCAGGAACGCCTCCTTTACACTGCGGTCATCCCATAACAAGGTATCGTCCAAATCAAATAATACGGCTTGAATTCTCATCTGCTGCTCTCTTCCCCCTGAAAAATATTAAATCTACGCTTCCACCTTCAGTGGAATGTTATTGTTTGCCGCAAACTCTTTCAGCTTATCCGACATTTGCTCAATGTCTATTCTCTGAATGAAGCGGGTAAACACCCATTTCGTTTTGCTAGTGTTTAATGAAATGACAACCGAGCTTTTGGTAAGCTCAATCTCTTGAATTTGAGATGGCTCTACCCTGCGATCTCCAGCGAAACGGCGGGTAAGAAGATAATTTTTTCCCACTTTGAGAAAGGGCCGGCGCACTGCAAAAATAAATAATGCAAGAACAATGTAGCTTCCGCCGGTAATCCAGTACAAGCTATCCTGCTGCTGCTGAGCCCTAAAAGCTATAAAACAAAATAGGCCAACAAACATCAGCAAAAGAGGTAAAAGCCAACTGCGACCACGGATCGTTACCGCACCGTCGGATGACGCTTCACTTAGCGTTGGCTTACCTTGCTTTTTGCGAATATTGTTAGCTGCTTTGGTGTTCTTCTGCACCATTCTTTCCCACTTACGAGACATACTTCATCTCCCTATTCAATTGATAATTCAGGCTACTGCTTGTCTTCTTCATCTACGAATTTAATATTGTCCAGCTGATTCCGGAGAGAGCTTTTGAAAGCCTCGATATACCGCTTCCTCAGTTCATTACGCTCGTCCAGCTCAGCCTCAGTTAACCCAACTGATTTGGCTTTTCGGGCCAGCTCATTAATTCGTTTGATATACTCGTCGTGTCCAGTCTCACTACTCATGCCAATCCTCCTACATATGTCCGCTTGTATCCGTTGAACAGCATACGAAGAAGTGAACCTCTCTATATGCATCAAACTATACTTTGACATTTCAAGATTCGATTGTCAAGCATGATGATAGTGACACTTGAGTTGAACGATTCGAAGAGAAGAACAACCTGCCCAACTGATCAGGATTAAGGCAAAATTAATAATTGTCCTTCGTGCAGCATGCTTGATTTCAAATGATTCAATGATTTGATTCGATTTATGTATTCTCTAATATCTTGACCCTTGGCCGCATGGGTTTCGGCAATCGTCCATAAGGTATCTCCACTTACGACTTCAACTGATTGGGGGCTGGCTGTTGCAGCCGCGAACGCATCCTGTTCACCAGCAACAATCGAAACACACAGGCTAAACAGACCTACTATAATAAGGACAGCCAGCAAGGCTACAAGCCTCTTCGCCATCCGGTGTCCCAGGTTGATGTACAATTTACCGGATTGAGGATTGCTCTTCGATACTGGCGTTCTGCTCAATAATTGTTCGTTCATATACATATGAATACCCTCCCGCAAACATTTGTTCTCATTTCCCTTAAGAACAAAATAACACGAACACTTGTTTGTGTCAACGATTTATTCGAACTCATGTTTGTACGAACTCCGGTTCTGTGTTATACTTTCAATAATTATTACCAATACTGGAGTGATTCTGATGAGCAAATTATCTAGCCGGCAGCTGGCCATTTTAGATTTTATCAAGAATGAAGTAAAGGATAAGGGCTATCCACCATCTGTACGGGAAATTGGCGAAGCTGTTGGTCTAGCCTCCAGTTCAACGGTGCACGGACATTTAGAACGTTTAGAGAAGAAGGGGCTGATCCGTCGCGATCCGACCAAGCCTCGCGCTATCGAGATTACGGACGGAACATCCACGGATGGGGCTCAGTTTGCTTTATCCGTAACCCGTGTTCCATTGATCGGACGAGTTACGGCCGGGGTACCGATAACGGCTACGGAGAACATCGAGGACTACTTCCCCCTTCCAAGCCACTATGTTGGGGATTATAATGTATTTATGCTTAGCGTCATTGGGGAGAGTATGATAGATGCCGGCATTCACAATGGGGACTATGTTATTGTGCGCCAGCAGCAATCCGCAAACAACGGGGACATCGTTGTAGCCATGACTGAAGATGATGAAGCAACCGTCAAGCGTTTTTACAAGGAGAAGGACCATGTTCGACTTCAACCGGAAAACCCGTCGATGGAGCCTATTCTGTTGAAGAAAGTAACCATCTTAGGCCGGGTCGTCGGCGTGTTCCGCGATATTCATTAAACAAATCCATAACCACCGGAACGCCAAAACAGGCTCTACGGTGGTTTTTTCATTGAATAAAAAAACAAAAGCCCCTGCCGCGTTGCAAACGACTGAATGAACAGATCGGTTGCACATCGGCAGGGGCTCATCTTTTACATTTTTAGTACAGGGTCAAGTACTGCTCCCGCTCCCAAGCGTGAACTTGCGTGCGGTAGATGTCCCACTCGATTTCTTTCAGTTCCACGAAATGGGCCAAAGCATGATCGCCCAGCGCATCGCAAATGACGTCATCACGAAGCATCACATCAAGAGCTTCCTTCAAATCAAGCGGAAGGCTTGGAATACCTTGATCTTCCCTCTCATCCTCAGTCATAACATAAATGTTGCGGTCGGTTGGAGGAGGCAGCTGCATTTTGTGCTTAATGCCGTCCAAGCCGGCTTTCAGCATGACAGCCAAGGCCAGATACGGATTGGCAGCCGGATCCGGGTTACGCACTTCTACGCGAGTGCTAAGGCCGCGGGAAGCAGGAATACGGATCATCGGACTGCGGTTGCTCGCAGACCATGCCACATAGCAAGGCGCTTCGTAGCCTGGAACCAAACGCTTGTAGGAGTTTACCGTCGGGTTTGTGATGGCTGCAAAGGCGCGTGCATGACGCAAAATACCCGCCATGTAATGTCTAGCAGTCGTGCTCAGACCCAATTTATCGTTCTCATCATAGAATGTATTCGTTTTGCCGTTAAACAACGATTGATGACAGTGCATACCGGAGCCATTAACGCCGAACAAAGGCTTAGGCATAAAGGAAGCATGGAGGCCATGCTGTCTCGCAACGGTTTTTACAACCAGCTTGAACGTTTGGATTTGATCCGCAGCTTTAATAGCGCTTGCGTATTTGAAATCAATTTCGTGCTGGCCAGGAGCTACCTCATGATGAGAGGCCTCGATTTCAAAGCCCATTTCCTCAAGCGTCAATACGATCTCGCGGCGGCAGTTTTCACCCAAGTCCATTGGAGCGAGGTCAAAGTATCCGCCCTGGTCGTTCAGCTCGGTAGTCGGATTTCCATTCTCATCCGTTTTGAACAGGAAAAATTCAGGCTCCGGCCCAACATTCATATCCGTGAAACCCATTTCCTCGGCTTCTTTCAAAGCCGCTTTCAAAATGCCGCGCGGATCCCCTGGGAAAGGTCTTCCATCCGGCAGATATATGTCGCAAATAAGACGGGCTACGCGGTCTTCGGTTACCCAAGGGAACACGACCCATGTGCTTAAGTCAGGATATAAGTACATATCGGATTCTTCAATACGAACGTAGCCTTCGATGGAAGAACCGTCGAACATCATTTTGTTGTCGAGCGCTTTCTCCAGCTGACTTACAGGAATCTCAACATTCTTGATCGTTCCCAGCAAATCGGTGAACTGAAGGCGAATGAACCGTACATTCTCTTCCTTCGCAATGCGCATAATATCTTCTTTTGTGTAAACTTTGTCCGTCACGTGTACTCTCCTCCTTAGATTATGTACAAATTCAGAGCATGCTCAAAAGGAAACCTGAACATACTCTGGTCAAGCAACTATTTCTTGAAAAACCGGGAAAGCTCGCCTTGAATCAAAGAAACCTGGCCCCGCTTGCCGCCGCCAAGCAGCTGCTGTTTGAGCATACGGTGCAATTGCGTATCGGTCAATTCCCTGCGCTTGACCTCCGATTGCTCATTGAGAACGGTTGCTTCTTCGGAATCCTTGGAGACCGGCAGGAGCACTTGCTTAATGCCCGCAATGTTTACTCCCTTTTCAATCAAGTCTTTAATCTCCAGCAATCGCTCAACGTCGTTAAACGAATAGAGCCGCTGGTTACCGCCTGTTCTGGCTGGTATGATGAGTTCATGCTGTTCATAATACCGAATTTGTCTTGCTGTCAAATCGGTCAGCTTCATTACGATTCCAATTGGAAAGAGCGCCATATTACGGCGAATTTCATCAGTCATGATCTATCACCTCTGTGGACTGTAAACCTAACTTCATTGTAACCTCCCGGCAAAAACGTGTCAAGTTGTGTTAGGTTTATGCCAAGTGGGAGCAACGACTAAAGCAGATTTTGTTCCATCATATTGCGAAGTGCTGTCAATACCCCCAGCTTACAGTGCGAATAAGTAAGTCCGCCTTGCATATAAGCAATGTAAGGTTCGCGGATCGGTGCATCGGCCGACATTTCCAAGCTTCCACCTTGAATAAATGTTCCTGCCGCCATGATGACAGGATGCTCGTAGCCCGGCATATCCCATGGCTCCGGCACTACATGGGCGTCGACGGCTGCAGACTGCTGAATCCCTTGTACGAAGGCGATCAGGTGCTTGTCGCTCGTGAACTGAATCGCTTGAATCAGATCCGTCCGAGGGTCATTCCAATGCGGATGTGTCACAAAGCCTAGCTCCTCAAACACGGCAGCCGCGAATACGGAGCCTTTGACAGCTTGTCCCACCAGATGAGGAGCCAAAAACAGGCCTTGGTAAATGGAACGCGCCGTTCCCAGCATAGCACCTACCTCGCCTCCGATCCCCGGTGCCGTCAGTCGATAAGAGGCCAGCTCGACATATTTGCTTTTACCCGCGATATATCCTCCGGTTTCGGCTAAGCCACCACCGGGATTTTTGATAAGGGAGCCTGCAATCAGATCCGCGCCTACTTCGGTAGGTTCATGAAGCTCGGTAAATTCTCCGTAACAATTATCCACAAAAACGATCACATCAGCCTTAATCTCTTTGACAAAACGCACCATTTCCCCAATCTGGTCCACGGTAAAAGAAGGTCTCCAAGAATAGCCGCGGGATCGCTGTATGCCTATCACCTTGGTGTTCGGTGTGATCCGGCCGCGAATAGAATCGTAATCCGGCTTACCGTCCTCCAATAGCTCCACTTCATTGTAAATAATACCCCAATCCTGCAAGGAACCCTTGCCGTCTCCCGGCTTGCCAATTACTTTATGCAGCGTATCATAAGGTCTTCCTGTAATCATCAGAAGCTCGTCACCCGGCCTCAGCACGCCGAACAGTGCGGTACTAATCGTATGAGTCCCAGACACAAAATGCGGCCGCACCAAGGCAGCCTCTGCACCGAATACTTCGGCATATACCAGATCCAGCACTTCCCGGCCGCGGTCATTATAACCGTAGCCGGTAGAACCGGAAAAATGATAATCGCTTACCTTATGATTCTGAAATGCACGGATGACCTTCCACTGATTCTGATCGATCGTGCGGTCGATTTCTTTCAACTTTCCTTCAATGACGTGCTCGGCACGCTCCATCCATGCCGTAATGCGTTCGTTAAACATGTTCCGAATTCTCTCCCTTATGCAGCGCCTGCTCTGACGCATATGCAGCCAGCATATAGCCCAGCTTGTCGTATTCTTTGTTGTTAACTCTTACCTGGAACAGCATGTCATTGCCGTCCACCTCATTTTCCAGTACTTCCCCGACACGATATAACAGTGAGATCACGTCTCCCTTTTCGGCAGGAATACGGAAGGTTTTGCAATCTCCCATCAATCTGGACTCGATCAGCTCCCGGATGCGGTCCAAATCTTCTTCACGATAAGCGGAAATCCGCAAAAACTCCCCTTCGGTCGTCAGCATTTCCCTTTGCTCCGGTGTACACAAATCAACCTTATTGAATAACGTGATTTGCTCGGTCTGGTGCGCTTCCAGATCTCTCAGGACTTGGGACACCACTTTCATTTGTGTGGGCATCATGTCGGAGGAGCCGTCCACTACATGCAAAATCAGATCCGCTTCACAAGCTTCCTCCAGGGTGGCCCGGAATGCCGCAACCAGATCATGAGGTAAATTCTGGATAAAGCCTACCGTATCGGTTAGCACAACATCTTTACCACTCGGCAGCTCTAAAGTCCGCGAGGTGGGGTCGAGTGTGGCAAACAATTGATTCTCGACATAGACATCTGCCTGCGTCATCTGGCGCAGCAGCGTCGATTTCCCTGCATTCGTATAGCCTACCAGGGCGACCTGGAATACACCCGTTTTCTTTCTGCGTTCTCTATGTAAGGTACGATGCCGCATAACCTCCTGCAGCTGCTGCTTCAGCTCGCTGATCCGGTCCCGGATATGACGCCGGTCCGTCTCCAGCTTCGTCTCCCCAGGCCCCCGGGTACCAATACCGCCGCCTAGACGCGACAGGTTCTTCCCTTGGCCCGCCAGCCGCGGCAGCAGATAGCTGAGCTGTGCCAGCTCCACCTGAATGATGCCCTCGCGCGTTTTGGCTCGTTGGGCGAATATATCTAGTATGAGCTGCGTACGGTCAATAATTTTGACATCCAAAAACTGCTCCAGGTTGCGTACCTGCGCACCCGACAACTCCTGATCGAAGATGGCCGTATTGGCGTCATGCTCCTCCAGAAGCTGCTTGAGCTCTTCTGCCTTCCCTTTCCCGACAAACCATTTGGAATCGATATTTTCTTTATTTTGGGTTAACGTAGCCAGCACTTCCACTCCGGCGGTTTCGGCAAGACTGACAAGCTCGGCAAGTGAATAATCCGGAGCGTAGGTTTCCTGCCTTTTAATTTGCGGGGTAATCAGACTGACCAGCACCGCGCGGGGTTGTTCGATTGAAATTGTATGGGTCGTTGGTTTCATAGAAATTTATAGTTCTCCTTTGCCGCTTTTCGCTCCAGCCTTACATCCTCAGGTCGGATGATCATCAAATCCTGTTTGCTTGGCTGCTGCGTATTATAATTCAATAGCCGGACCGCATGATTACGCATCGCCTTCTCAATCAGATTGCGTACATATCTGGCGTTGCTAAAACAAGTATCCGTGTCCGTTTGCTGCTTCTCATTGACGATTTGCTGACGTATTTTCAGCTCGGTCTGCGGAATGAGCGCATAATCCCGTTCTTTTATCATCATTTCAGCAATTTGCATCAATTGGTCAACGGAGTAGTCCGGAAAATCCAGCTGGATCGGGAACCGGGAAGGCAAGCCTGGATTCGTCTGCATAAATGTTTCCATTTCGTTCGAGTAGCCGGCGAGGATCAAAATAAATTGATTCTTATGGTCCTCCATCGCTTTGACAAGCGTATCGATCGCTTCCTTGCCGAAGTCCTTTTCGCCGCCCCGGGCCAGACTGTACGCCTCGTCGATAAACAGCACGCCGCCGAGCGCTTTTTTGACCAGTTCCCTCGTCTTCAAGGCCGTGTGCCCGATATATTCGCCGACCAGGTCGGCCCGCTCCACCTCAATTAAATGACCTTTGTTCAGGACCCCCATTGTCTGGAGCAGCTTTGCAATAATTCGCGCCACTGTTGTTTTCCCAGTTCCCGGGTTCCCTTTAAAAATCATATGATACACCTGGGTATTGGCCATCAGACCGACTTCCGCCCGAAAGCCCGCAATGCGCAGCAGCGCATAGATTTCAAACACAAGCTCCTTCACTTGGTCCAATCCGACCATCCGGTCAAGCTCTTTCATGATTTCCCCGAACTGCCCCTGCTGGGACAACGGCTTGCCATGAAAATGAGGCTCCGACTCGGCATTTACGTGTACTTCCGGATTACGTAGCACCACATTGATTTGATGGGCATTTTTCGTTATATGTATCTGATCCGTCGGTACGACACGTCCACTCATGCGCATCACCTCTTTCCTTGGTGTTAGCAGTATACGCAAGAGCCTAGGTGAATGTGCTTTTTTTCTTCTCCTATTGTATAGCCAATTCGCGAAATTTCAAAATCCGCTCCCATTGTCCTATGAAAAATGGTGTATTATCGTGTTAATTTTACATGGCAGAGGACAAATTTTGGGTTCCCATCCATCCATCTAACGGTTCGTTTGTATTATGGATATCACTTCGTCCAGAGTCAGGCTGCTCATGGAATCCATCCGCAGATCAATTTCTCCAAAGACCAAAGACCCCGTAACCGAATTTGGGACAATGACGCAGTGCATCCCTGCTGATTTGGCCGCGAGGGCACCGTTGGGCGAATCCTCAAATGCAATCGCCTCCTTGGGACTTATGCCTAAAGCCCGCAATGTCTGAACATACAAGGCCGGATCCGGCTTGACCTTCTCCACATCCTCCCTGGTGCGGATACATTCGAAATAGTCCAGCAGCCGATGCTGCCTCAAGTACCCGGTTACCCACTCCCTGGAGGAGCTTGATGCCAAGCCTATACGCAGGCCAAGCGACTGCGCCCGCATCAAATAGCTTTCCACACCCGGACGGGGCTGTTGTCCTTCCATACCGGCAGCATACCGCTGCTTGCGAATGCGTCGGGCTTGTTCACGGTCAATCGTTCTTCCCAGGCACGCTTCCAAATGGGAATACGGCTCAAAGGCCGATCCATCGGTGCCTATGCACTTGCCCCACAGCTCAAATGGCAGCTCTACCCCATGATCCCTATACATTGCTTGGAAGCTTTCGTATTCAGCCGTTTCTGTATCTAGCGTTAATCCGTCAAAGTCAAAAACAATTGCTTTGATCACGTCGTCCTTCCCCCTGACTTGTGCATCTATAAGCATCGTACAATGATCAGGCGGAAGAAGGAAGGGATTTTTTCATTATAGCCCAGGATAGCGGCTTTGCGTTTTTCAAGACGGCATGCGTTTGGCAAGGCAGCTGTACAATGAGAAGCATACACTTTCTTATTTACGATGCAAAAAAGCAAACAATCGCCAAACGGATTGTTTGCTTCCCTGTTATCCTTTGTATACGCCTAACGGGTTTCCCGATGCAGTGTCACTTTTTTCAAACGCGGGCAATATTTACGCAGCTCCATACGTCCCGGTTGGTTTCTTTTATTTTTGGTAGTCGTGTAATTCCGGTCCCCACATTCCGTGCAAGCTAATGTTACAATAACTCTCATGCGCTTTGCGCCTCCTCTGCAGCAAATATATCTTGATCAGGCAGTTCATCGTGAAACAAAGACCAGTCCATCTTCATCTCTTCCTCGGTTAAAAGACAAGCATCCAGCTCCGATTCCAGCTGAGTCCGATTCAACTCAATGCCGATGATAACCAGCTTCGTTTCCCGATCACCGTAGACAGGGTCCCATTCCTCTGCAAGCTCAGGCTCCTCCAGTAAAATGTGGTCCCGTTCCTCGGAAGGCAGCTCTGCTACCCAAAAGCCTGCCGGACCGAACTGAATAGACGGTCCGGCTTGTCCTAGGCTCTGTGCCAAGCGATTTCGGCTGGCCAGCCACACAATTCCTTTGGCACGCACAATTTCCTCAGGCCACTCGCTCATCCACTGCGTTAACCGTTCCGGATGGAAAGGGCGTCGACGCTTGTATACAAAAGAAGAGATCCCATATTCTTCCGTCTCCGGTGTATGGTGCTCGTTGTTCAGCTCCTGCATCCAGCCTGCCGATCGGGACGCTTCATCAAAATCGAACAAGCCTGTATTCAAAATCGCGGCTGGCGGGACTTTACCGTGCTCTGCACGAAGGATGTTCGCACGGGGCTGCAGCTTCCTAAGCACTCCTTCCAGCTGCAGCAGGTCAGCTTCCTCTACAAGATCGCATTTATTCAAAATAAGAACATCGCAAAACTCAATTTGGCTAATCAGCAAATCAACGACATCTCTGGAGTCATCCCCGTCTACCGCCTGGAGGCGCTCCAGTAAGCTTTCCCCGGAGCTGTAATCGTGCCAAAACCGGTTGGCATCGACCACCGTAACCATACAATCCAACCGGCAAATTGCAGATAAATCGATTCCTTGCGCTTCATCCACATAAGTAAAGGTCTGTGCAACAGGAATCGGTTCCCCCACGCCGGTTGATTCGATTAAAATATAATCAAACCTGCCTTCCGCGGCCAGCCGTTCTACCTCTTTCAACAGATCATCACGCAGCGTGCAGCATATACAGCCGTTAGACATTTCCACCAGCTTCTCTTCCGTGCGGGAAAGCCCGCCCCCATTGCGAACAAGGTCCGCATCAATATTGACCTCGCTTAAATCATTCACAATGACAGCAACACGCAAGCCTTCCCGATTATTTAATACATGATTCAACAGGGTAGTTTTACCACTGCCTAAATATCCGCTTAAAACCGTAACGGGTATCGTTTGTTTTTGCATAGTAACACCTCTTTGGTTTATATGTAATAATTACGATTTTAAAACAAAAAAAAGAAATCGCCCTGCTTAATAGTAATCATTACGTATATTACTCTAATGAAAACATCGCGAAAAGTCAATATTCTCATAAAAAATTTGCAGGAGAAAAATATTCGTATTCATTTTCATTTTAATGTATATTTATACATAAAATGAAAGGGGCAGTTCTATGCAAATTCACATTCAACAAACCATTCAGCATATTGAAAGACTCGCACTGCATACTTGGCCTGCACAAAATCAGAAGACCTGCGACCGTTGGATTCTCCGTGCGTCCCAAGGTATAACCAAACGAGGCAATTCGGTCTGGACTTCCACAGGGACGATGCCATCGGACCCGGACTGGTTCAGCAAAGCCGAAAGCTTTTATCATTCCCAAGGATTGCCGCTTCGCTTTCACATAAGCGACGCTACGGATCCAGCCCTTCTCACTCTGCTGAAGGAAAAAAAATTTACGGAGGAGGTGCCTTGTTCCGTATTCATTGCAGCTGCAAATCAGGTCATTGAGCAAACACGAAATATACATAATTTATTCACTTATACTATTCAAGAGGAACCCGATGAAGCCTGGCTGTCACATTATATGGACATGGAGGGGTATGGTCAAGACGAACGAAAAAAGATATTTTATGATCGTATATTGAAGGAAATCCCCCCTGTCAAAGGATTTATTACAGTATACTCCGGCAACACGGCCATCGCTGTAGGAACTACGGTCATTGAGGACGGCTGGGCTGGGCTCCTGAATATCGTTGTCCACCCCTTCCACCGTGGCAAAGGGATCGGCAAGGTACTGATCCATCAGCTTGCTGTCTGGAGCCTGGGGCAGGGGGCAAGCCAGCTTTTTTTACAGGTAGTTAACGATAATGAGCCTGCTTGCCGTTTGTACCAAGGTACAGGCTTCACCCCTTTGTTTGCTTACCATTATCGTTGTGAGCCGAATAAGTGCTCATAAATATTGAAAAGCTCCGCACCTCAGGCATCCTTGCCCAGGTAACTGAGCTTACTGCAGCCTAAGCATCAGCTTTTGCAGCTGCCATTTCATCATTGCTAGCGTCTCCCGGGCTTTGTGCCATGGCATAAAGAGCACCTTCGAATCTATCGGGGATACCGTCACTTGATCGTATTCCAGGTAACGTGCCATATCCAGCGCTCGTACGGCGTGGTATCGATGTGTAATAATCAATGCGGTTCGCCAGCCGTTATCCTGCATTAACCGCCCGCTGAAGCTTAAGTTCTCAAAGGTGGTTGCCGATTTGTTTTCCATGGTAATCACCTCGGCAGGTATCCCTAATCGAATCAGTTCCTTACGCATCCCTTCGGCCTCACTTAGCCTGGAGCTGCCCACAGCATTGCCTCCGGCTACGATCAAATGTGAAATGCGACGATCGTTATACAGCTCTACAGCTCTAACGAGACGCTCTTGCAGTGCAGGGCTTGGGGTATCTCCCCAAAGCGCCGCCCCCAATACAATTCCTACATCCGCCCTGCTGTAGGGGTTATCGGGGAAGACAGCCATCTTCCATTGAAAAACACCTCCCCATATCAGCAGCAAAACCGTCATAACTCTCGAAATGATTTTGCGCACTGCCGATCTTCCCGGGTTACGATATCTGGTTGTGATCATTCCGCATTCCACACCTTCATCCGTTCAGTTAAAGTTCCTGTAAACAGCTCGAGCTGATTTTCATCCGGATCCAAAAAATTAAGGCTCCAACCGCCACCCCGATAAACAGGGCCTCTTACGACAGTCGTTCCTGAGGCGAGTAGCGTTTCGACCGCTGCGGGAAAATCGGTCTCATCGATGGAAAACGCCAGATGATCGAGTCCCTTTTCCTCGTTACCGCCGTTCTGATCGTTCTGTGGACGCTCCAGCAAACAAATCCAAGCGGAACCCCATTCAAGATACACATCCGTTCTTCCCTGATGTACGAGTTTCATCCCAAGTATGCCCACATAGAAGGGAAGCGAGCGAGACAGAAGGGAGACCCGCAAGGTCACATGGTTAAAGCCCGTTGCTTTGATCACAGTGTCACCTCCTATATGGTTTGGTTTCTTTATAACCGCAAAAACAGCGTGGCATGACCACGCTGTAAGTTGTCGGCAAAAAGCCTTATTTTTCCGTAATACTAACCGATTGAATCGTGACCTTCTCTGTCGGGGAGCTTGCTTCGCCGGAAGGACCGACAGCGACCGGTGTTGCGGCAATTTTCTTCACAACATCCATACCCTCGGAAATTTTGCCGAAGATCGTATAGTTGGGCTGGTTGTTCAAGCCCTTGCTGTCTTCACCCGTACAAATGAAAAATTGGCTGCCATTTGTGTTCGGCCCGGCATTAGCCATCGCTACGATACCCGGTTCATACTTATATGTTTTGCTCAGTTCATCTGCAAATTTGTAGCCCGGACCTCCACGTCCCGTGCCTGTCGGATCTCCGGTCTGAATCATAAAGGATTCGACGATCCGGTGAAACACCACATTGTTATAAAAGCCTTCCTTGGCAAGGAACACAAAGTTATTTACTGTTTTGGGAGCATCCTTGGCGAACAAATCAATTTTGAACGTTCCCTTAGAGGTCGTTACGGTAGCTTGATACGTTTTGCTGGCATCGATCTTCATCTCCGGCGGAGAGGTCCAGCTCTTAGAAGCAGCTTGTCCCGAGCTTGAGCCGGCTGCAGGCTGCGGTGATGTTTGACCTGTGCCGCCCTGGCTACCGCTTTGCTGTGCACTTCCTTGACTTCCCTGCTGCGTACCTTGCTGTGCGCTTTGCTTATCAGCTGACTTCGTTCCGCAAGCAGATAACACTAAAGCGCAGATCAGCGCAATGGAAGCCCATTTCAAAGTCTTGGCTGCAAACGTTGCTCTCATAGTCCATCCTTCAACTCCATTTAACGAAATTTTATGGACAAGTCCATACCCTTATTATACTACGAACGGGTAAATATTAACAAAGCCTCCAAGCTGACGCGCTGGAGGCTTATGTCCTATGTGCCGCACGGCCATGTGCCGGGCCACGCGGCGCAGCCGCCGCGAAGCCTTCGGCCGCTAGCGCGTGCCGGCCGGCTTCGCCGCATCGGTGCCGGTCTCCGTAGGCACCGTCGTCTTCCGCGGGGAGGTCTGCGTCCCCGCGCCAGCCGGATCGGTCCCCGGGGCGGTGGTGCCGCCCCCTGTGACCGATCCGCCGCCGCTGCCGGTGCCTCCGGCAGCGGGAGTTCCGGTACCGGCGCCGGGCGCAACGGTACCTGTGCCGCCGGTGCCGGTGCTGCCGGCACCGCTTGTGGTTCCTCCGGTACCCGTTGTTCCGGTACCGGTACCGCTGTTCGGCGGCGTTGTCGTGCCGCCGGTGCCTGTGCCGCTCGTGCCCCCGGTGCCCGAGCCCGTTCCCGTACCCCCATTCAAATTCCCATTCGGATTCCCAGTGGTTCCGGTGTTGCCCGTATTGCCGGTACCCGCGCCATTACCGCTGCCATTAAGTCCGCCATTCGTACCGTTCGGGCTGGTGCCATTTCCAGGCTTGCCGCCCTGCTGCGGATTCAACGGATCGGTTCCCGAATCTGCTGGAATAGCCACCGAAACAGCATTCGAACGATCCCCCGTTGAATTATTGTTCGTGTTCACAGGAACAACAACATATTCGTAAGTGACGCCAGGCTTGACTGTAATATCTCGTACTTCCGTCACCGCTGTCGTCAGCATCGGTTCATTCGGGAAGTCCTTATCGGTTGACTCTTTACGCAGGATTTGGTATGTCATTCCTTCTCCCATACCGCTCCATTTCAACACAACGGCACGCGTTTCCTTCGCGTAGTCTGCCTTCAAATCCGTCACACCCTTAGGAGGCTGCACCGGATCGGCCACTCCGCTTGGTTTTGTAAACTGCGTCATCGGCGTCTTCGCCAACGCCTTGGACATCACTTCCTTGAAAATGACAGCCGGCGCACCGCTGCTCATCGAAACGTAATGCTTCGCGTCCGGCTTGTCGAAGCCGATCCATACCGCCGCACTCCATTCCGGCGTATACCCGGTAAACCACAGGTCGCGGTTATATTTCTCCAAGCCTTTAATGACATTTTGCGTAGAGCCTGTTTTCCCGGCAACCGGACGGTCGAACCTCGCGGCGGCCCCTGTACCTCCAGGCTCTACGACGCCTTGCATAAGCAGCGTCATATACCATGCCGTTTTGGGGCTCATGACCGTTTTTTGCTCAGGCTTGTAAGCTGCAACCTGTTCACCCTTATCATTTACAATCTGAATGATCGCGTGCGTCGAATTCATGACGCCATTGTTTGCAAAAGCACCATACGCTTGTGCCATTTGGACCGGTGTAGCCCCTTTGGTCAAACCACCCAATGCAATCGCAAGGTTGCGGTCCTTCGTTTTATCAAGAGGAATCCCCATATTCTCAGAAAATTGCATCGCCTTCGTCAGACCGATCTCGTTCAGCAGCCATATCGCTGGAGCATTGATCGATTTTTTGACGGCATCGAACATGGACACTTGCCCTTGATACACCCCATCATAATTTCGTGGGGTATAGCCGTTATAATTCATTTCTTTATCCTGAAGCATACTGTACGGCGTATAGTTGCCAGTCTCCAATGCCGGCGCATAAGCAATAATAGGCTTGAACGATGAGCCTGGCTGCTGCGGTATCGTTGCCCGGTTCAGCCCCCGCTCCACATAATCGCGGCCCCCGATAATTCCGACAAGCCCGCCGTCCTTATGGTTAACGATGGCCATCGCTCCCTGCATCTTCTGCTCCGGACCATCCTTTTGGAAAAACTTCTCGTTGGCAAACGTCTGCTCCATAATTTTTTGTGCATTCGCATCCATCGTTGTGTAAATTTTATAACCGTTGGTCAGCACATCTTCCTCAGACAATCCGTACTTGTCATTGGCTTCTTCCAATACATAATCGATGTAGGTTAAGTAGTCCTTTTTGCCGGTTGCCGTCTTCGGTGCCACATAATCAACGGCTGCCGCCTTCACACGCTCATCATCGGTGATGTAGCCCTGGTCCTGCATCAGCTTGAGGACTACCGCCCTGCGGTCCTTGGATTTGTCCGGATGAGAAATCGGATTATACGTGCTCGGTGCCTTCGGAATTGCGGCCAATGTGGCCATTTGCCATGTTTCCAGCTTGTTAAGATCCGTCACGCCAAAATATTTTTTGGCTGCCGCCTTAATGCCGAATGAATTTTGCCCGAAAAAGATACGGTTTAAATACATCGTCAGTATCTCTTCCTTGCTGAAATTGTCCTCAAGCGCAACGGCAATGGACATTTCGGTTGCTTTACGGAAAAATGTTTTGTTATTGTTCAGAAAAATATTTTTGGCTAGCTGCTGAGTAATCGTACTGCCGCCTTCTACGGCGCTGCGGGCAACCACGTCTTTGACAAGCGCCCGGCCGATCCCGAGAAAGTCAATTCCCGAGTGCTGACCGAAGCGGCGATCCTCTGTAGCTATGAACGCCTGCTGGAGCTTAAGCGGAATCTCCTCAGGCTTTACAACCTCCCGATTCTCCCGGGCGAGCACAGCTACCTCGTTCTTCGATATGTCATAGACGTGGGAAGCTTCGTTCATGTCCAGCTTATCCGCATTTTCCTTCAAAATTTTATTTCCGTTAATAATGATGAAAATGTACACGCCCAGTGCGCAGATAAGTGCGACAAGCCCTGCTATAAAGGCGAATAATACGGCTTTGCCGGCACTAAATTTACTTTTCTTCTTTTTTTGTTTCGGTTTCGTGGCAGGTGCTTTTTTGTTAGTAGACAACTCTCCGTCACCCCTTATCTCTTTAAAAAACGTCTCCCGACGCGGCAGCTCCCATGTGCAACCGCGTGCAGAGTTGATTCCGCAAGAAACAACAACCTCTTATACCCAAAGTAGAACCCAAGCTAAACATGCTATGGCTTCCAAGTATTGTAAACCTCGATTGTTTGCCGTTACCCTGTCTGCCGAAGAAGCAGAAGGTTTATTCGTCAATCCAATAAGAATTTTGTTTTCCGATTCATCAGAAACTTAGGCATTCTTATGTGCTAACTAAAAGAACAACCCTTACGTTCGGGTTGTTCTTATGAATGCTATTCGATTAGACGAACCGAGAGCCGGAAATGTTGCGTCCCTGATCTCTCTTCCGATCTGCGGAAAGATCAGTTGTCTGCACTGTTATCCTGCATTAAAGAAACCGAACGCTGCGGTGTGAAAGTGGAGATAGCATGCTTATACACCATTTGCTGGCGCCCTTCGCTGTCAATAATAATTGTAAAATTATCGAACGCGCGGATGACCCCGCGGATTTGGAACCCGTTCGTCAAATAGACGGTTACCGGAATCGTTTCCTTGCGCAGCTGGTTCAAAAATGTGTCTTGAATGTTGATCGATTTATTCATCGTGGGCCCCCTCAATTGTATTAACGTTCGAATTTTAACTTATCTGCTATTATAGCATGAATTTGACGCAAATGGGCAGAAAAATTTCCCATATCGGTAACATCTACCCACTCGATATCCTTCATATGCCGAAACCACGATAGCTGTCGTTTGGCAAATCGACGGGTGTCCCGCTTAAGCAATACGATGGTTTCTTCCCATGTCATCGTTCCTTCCAGGAAGGCGATGATCTCCTTGTATCCAAGCCCCTGCATCGAGATGTGATGCTTGGTGTAGCCCTGCTTCAGCAGCTGTTTAACCTCTTCCACCAGGCCTTCCTCAATCATCTGATCGATGCGCTGCTCAATGCGTTGGTACAGGAGCGCTCTATCCATCGTTAGACCAATAATACATAGTTCGTAGGGCGATACCTTTTTCTGTACCTTCAATTGATCGGAAAGCCGTTCTCCCGTCAGATGGTACACCTCCAGCGCCCGAATCAGTCTGCGTTGGTCATTGGGATGCAGACGCTCAGCCGATTCCGGATCGATGGATTTTAACCGCTCCCAGAGCGCATCGTTGCCGAACTGTTCCGCATAACGCAGCTGTTCCTCACGGAATGCTTCGTCGGAACCAACTTCACTGAATTGAAAGTCGTAACAAAGCGATTCCACATAAAGCCCCGTTCCCCCGACGAGAAATGGAAGCTTTCCCCTGGAATGAATGTCACTTATGTACCCGCGCGCCCGTTCCTGGAATTCAGCTGCGGAGAACGGATGATCCGGATCATGAATATCGATCATATGATGCGGTACCTGGGCCTGTTCCTCCAGAGTCGCTTTGGCGGTTCCGATATCCATACCGCGATATACCTGCATGGAATCACCGGAAATAATTTCTGCTCCAAATTCAGCCGCGAGCGTCAGGCTCAGCTTCGTCTTGCCTACGGCCGTTGGCCCGACCAGAACGAGCAGCTTCGGCTTAATGGAAGCCTGTGTCACAATCGTATCACTCCATAAGCAATTTTCGTAGTTGAGCGGTGCAGCTCGTTAAAGCCAAGCCGCTCGAGCTCTCCGCTATCACGGTGCTCTTTCATAATAACGGCTCGACTAGCCACTCTGCAAGCTTCGCGAATCGCTTCATCGGTTACCGGCCTTGGGTCGGCCAATTTGCGGATCGCTTTAATCGAGCTGGACTCATGGATCGGCTTGCGGAACATAGGATCGAAGTATAGGACATCAAAGGAACGATCCGGCTGTTCGTGCAGGAAATCCATGTAATCCTGCTGCAGCACTTGAATTCGCCGCAGAGCTTCATCCAGCCCGTCAATATCGGATTGATACGCCGCCAGTCCCTGCTTCAGCAGCAAATACGGCAGCGGCTGGCTCTCCAAAGCCACAACCGCCCCTGTCGCCTGCGAAGCGTAGGAGAAAACAATCGCATCCGACCCAAGCCCTGCCGTACAATCCAATATACGGTCACCCGGCTTGGTCTGCGCAAGCTCCATCAGTGTATCCTGCTCACCGTTTCGCAGTCTTTTGACGCGAATGGCGGCTGTACTCGGATGGAAAAAGAGGGCAGGCTGCTGTTCATGATAATACTCTATTCGCCTTCGGGTTACAAGCAGAATGTCAGGGTCCTCATACCTTTCCCACAGCTGCTCCATAGAGTAGCGGCGCCGCTCTATGATTCGTGGGGGCGCGTCTACTCCCTTCAGCAGGGTCAGCTGCCGTTGAAGCAGGGCGATTTGCTCTAGTTGCTCTGGAAGCGGATCGTACGAGGTTGTAATCAGCAAATCTACATCACCCTTTTAAACATTTTTTCCAATTCATAGGTAGAAAAGCTTATGACAATAGGCCTGCCGTGAGGACATGTGTAAGGATTGCGGCAAGCGCCTAACCTGTCCAACAGCCCCTCCATCTCTAGGGTGCTTAAGCTTTGATTAGCTTTAATTGACGCTTTGCAGGAGCACATGATCGCCGCTTTCTCTCTCAGCTTACCGAGGTCAATCGCCTTGCGTTCCGTCAGCAGCCACTCCGTCATCTCCTCAACGAGAACCCGTTCTTCGCCCGGAGGGAACCAGTGCGGATACGCTCTAACCAAATAAGCATTGCCACCGAAAGGCTCCATGTATACCCCTGCCTGCTCCAAGAGCGAAATTCTGTCTTTTAGCTGCTCCGCCTCGGATGGCGTGAATTCAAGCGTGATCGGTACCAGCAGCTCTTGACTGGCTACCGCCGGCTTACCGAACTTCTCATAATAGTATTCGTAATTGATCCGCTCATGCGCTGCATGCTGATCAATCAAGAAGAGTCCTTCCTCGTTCTGCGCCACGATATAAGTACCGTGCATTTGCCCGATCGGCGTCAGCTTCGGAAACGCAGGAAGTGACGGTGGAGCAAGCGTCTCATCCGCTTTAAGCGTCTGAAGCAAGGCAGCGCTTGCCGCGGCTTGTTCCCGGCTGCCGGCTCGGTCCAAAGAAGGACGCAAGGATGTGTTTGGGAGGTTGGCCGAATTCGGCGGTGAGGCATAACCCGTTCCGCTGGATCGAACACTAGACCTTTCTTGAAAGACCGTATCATCGGTTTTCTGCGGTTTCCGATCAGGTCCGAATGATGCTCCCGGGCTCGCGTTATAACCGAAGGCATCGGAGGTTTGCGGCAGCTGTTCACGTACACGGTAAGCTTCACCCGCATAAGCCTCCGGTGCTTTCTCCGGCGGTGTCGTCGCATCCAATGAAGCGACGGCTGCGGAATGGTCTGGCAAGCCTTGTGATGAGGGCCGGTACAGCTCCATCTGCTCTTGGATGAGTGCTTCCTGCTTCGGTTTCGCCGGAGCTGCCGCCGGGATCAGCACCTGCTGATTCAGCACGTGCCGCACCTGCTGCTCGACAAACTGAATCAGTTCCTGTTCCTTGCTGAATCGAACCTCCAGCTTGGCTGGATGCACGTTCACGTCGACCAGCGTCGGGTCCATCTCGATATGAAACGCCGCCACTGGAAACCGGTTGATAGGCAGCAGGGTATGGTATCCCTGCAGCAGTGCGTGAATCAGCGTATAGTTGCGGATGTACCGGCCGTTTATGACGGTAGAAATCCCGTTGCGGTTTGCCCGTGTCGTCTCCGGCTTGGCGATGAAGCCGCGGATGGTATAGTCCAGATGCTCGCCTTGAATCGGCAGCATACTTTTAGCCACCGCGGTGCCATAAATGGCTGCGATGACTTGCAGCATATCTCCATTGCCAAGCGTTTGAATCAGCTGGCTTCCGTTATGCTTGAGCGAGAATGCAATGTCCGGATGAGCGAGTGTAAGCCGATAGATGAAATCGGATATATGACCGAGCTCCGTCTGGATTGTCTTCATATATTTGAGCCGGGCCGGCGTATTATAGAACAGCTCGCGAACCTGAATGTCAGTCCCGCGGGATGCCGCCGTTTCCTCCAGAGCCTTGACTGTACCGCCTTCGATGACAAGACGATAGCCTAGCCCCCGGGATTCGGTAGCGGTCACGCATGTTACTTTGGACACCGCTGCAATACTCGGAAGCGCCTCGCCGCGGAACCCTAAAGTACGGATGGAGAATAAATCCTGACTGCTGGATATTTTGCTTGTTGCATGACGAAAAAAAGCGGCCTCGCAATCGTCGCGCTCCATGCCTGAGCCATTATCGCTGACACGGATCAGCTCGAGCCCACCCTCTTCGATGGCAACATCAATTCGGCTGCTTCCCGCATCAATTGCATTCTCCACCAATTCCTTCACAACGGAGGAAGGGCGTTCTACGACTTCCCCCGCTGCGATCTGGTTGGCAATATGTTCATCCAAAATTTTGATTTTGCCCATATAACTTACCCCTTAGAAGCGGTCAAAACTACCTGTTCTCCGTTATCAGACCATTCCAGCTGCGGGTAGCTTTCCGCGAATTTACCGACATTGATATAGCTGGAGCCGTTTTGCAGCAGCAGCTCGCCTGCACCCTCCTGGTACGTGTGGGTTGTTCCGCCTGCTGAAATTTCAACCGACCGGGTTTCGCCGTTCCAAGCGATGCCACCGCCAAGCAGTGCACTGACCAATCGGGTCGGCACATACAGCTGACCGTTATCTTTTATGACATTAAAATAATCGTCCACAGGAATTTGGTTGACAGTTACACCCAGTTTATTCAAAGCGACACTAACCTTCTGGATACCCGTTTCGTGAAGAGCTGTAACAAGCTGAGGCACATCCCCGTCCACTTCAATATCCGGCTTCAAGCCTACCTTGTTCACTTTGCGAAGCTTCGGCGTCAAGTACTCTTCGATGGTTACTTTCAGCGCCCCGCCTTGGGTTAGCGGAATCAGCGTTTGTACGCTTCCTTTGCCGTACGTATTCATGCCGATAACTTTGGTTACGGCATTGTAGTCCTGCAGTGCACCCGTCAGCACTTCCGAAGCGCTGGCGCTGTTCTCGTTCACCAGAATATAAACAGGAAACGGCTGAGTCGTTCCGTTGGAAAACTTGACAGGCTCGTCTACATTGTTTTTGTCCTTCGTATGAATCAGAATGCCTTCCTTGACGAACAATTTGGCCATATTTTGCGCCGTATCGACCAAACCGCCCGGATTGTCGCGAAGGTCCAGGATCAGGCTGTTGATGCCCTGCTGCTTCAGCTCTGCAAGCTGTGCTGCCGTTTCCTCGTCGGCCTCGCTGGAAAATCCGGTGACGCGGATATAGCCTACGCCTGGATCAAATTTTTTGTGCGTAACGACTGGCAGTTGAATCGTTTGACGACTCATGTTCAGCACCAGGCTGTCTTGAAGCCGTTTGACGGTTACGGACACTTTGGAGCCTTCCGGGCCCATAATTTTTTTGGTGACCTCATCAATTTTCAAACCGGCGATGGGCTCGCCCTCTACGGCTGTAATTTGATCCCCCGGCTTCATGCCCGCCTTTTGGGCAGGTCCGTTATCGAACACCTCGGAGACAAACAGGCCTTCCTTCTCATTGCTGATCCGGACGCCGATGCCGACATAATTGTTCTCAAGCGAGCTTTCAAACCGCTTCAAATCCTCCGGTGTAAAATAGACGGTATACGGATCATGCAGCGTCTCGATCATTTCCTCAATCGATTTGCCGGTTAATTGCTGCTTCGTCGGTGCACTCACGTGATTTTTTTCAATTAACTCCATGACTTCCTTCGTCCGGGCAGCTGTTGCATCATTGGCATCAGCGGCTAATGCTGCCGAGGCGGAAGGGAACATCAGAGTAAGGGTCAGCACAACCGAGGCAGTGCTCCGCCAGATGGCACGATAGCCGTTTGTTTGCATAAACATTGTCATCCTTTCATCATAAGAAAAACTAAGATAAGTGCTTCTTTAATTCATACAAAAAGTTCATTGCCATCATAGGCGTCATATTCATCAAATCCGCCGACTTCACCTGCTCTGCGAGCTGTTCTAGTCGGGGATCAGATTTCTTCTTATGCTTGTCCGCCGGAGGCTCGGCTTCCTGGAACAGACTCAGCTGGACTACTCCGGCTTCTTTGACCTGCTCCGGCTGCGGTTTGGGTGCAGCTGGCGCTTCCCCTAGATGATTTGCTGAGAAGTCACCCGGCGCATTCCCTGGCTCCTGCTTGGCAACGGCGGTCCGTGAATGGCTCACAGCTGTCTGCTCCTGCCCCTGCAGCAGCTCGGCCCGAGCCTCGAAGGCATTCAACAGCTCGTAAGAACGGTCAATGATCCCAGCCGGGAGACCGGCAATCTGAGCACAATAAATGCCATAGCTTGTACTCGCCGCCCCGGGAATCAGCTTGCGCAGAAACGTCACCTGACGGCCGCTCTCCTTCACCGCCATACAGCAGTTGCGTAAGCTTCCCAGCGTTTCCTCCAGATGCGCCAGCTCGTGAAAATGAGTCGATACGAGCGTCTTGCAGCCGATCCGGTCATGTAAAAACTCGATGACCGCCTGCGCAATCGCCATGCCCTCGCCTGTGGAGGTGCCTCTGCCCAGCTCATCGATAATGACAAGGCTTCGTTCCGTCGCCTTTTCCGTCATCACCTGAATGTCCATCATCTCGACCATGAACGTGCTTTGGCCGCCGATTAAGTCATCTGCCGCCCCAATCCGGGTAAAGATACGGTCCAGAATCGGCACCTGGGCCTTCGACGCCGGCACGAAGCAGCCGATTTGCGCCATGAGGCAAATCATGGCCACCTGGCGCATGTAGGTGCTCTTCCCGGCCATGTTCGGTCCGGTAATCAGCAGCATGCTGCCCTCTTCTCGACTGAGCGAGGTATCGTTGGCTATAAAGACGCCATCCTCCATCACCGCTTCGACGACGGGATGTCGTCCTTCCTCGATACGGAGCTCATAGAAATCTCCGATCTCGGGCCGTGTATATCGGTTGGCTGCGCTGACCGCAGCCAACGACTGATACACGTCCACTGTCGCAATCCGCTCCGCCAGCAGCTGGAGACGTGAAATGTGGGCGGATAGCCTGTCCCGCAGCTCCATAAACAGCTGGTATTCCAGATCCACCATTTTTTCCTGCGCTTCGAGAATGAGGCCTTCCTTCTCCTTCAGCTCCGGTGTAACGAAGCGCTCGGCATTCGCCAGCGTTTGCTTGCGCTCGTAACGGCCTTCCTCCAAGGAAGGCAGGTTCGCCTTCGTTACTTCAATGTAGTAGCCGAAAACCTTGTTATAGCCGATCTTGAGCGATTTGACGCCGGTGCGCTCCCGCTCCTGGCGCTCGAGCTCAGCAATCCACTGCTTGCCGTTCGTGCTCGCTTCGCGCAGCTGATCCAGATAGGCGTGGTACCCCGCCTTGATCATCCCGCCGTCCCGGATCGAGACGGGCGGCTCCTCGGTGATGGCGTCGTCGATCCACGCCATCACATCGTGGCACGGGTCCATCCGTGCCGTAAGCTGCTCAAGCGTCGCGGAGCCCGACGCAGCGCAAATCTCCTTCAGCAGGGGAACCTGCTGAAGCGAGGCCTTCAACGCGATCAGATCGCGCGCGTTGGCATTGCCGTAAGCGATGCGGGCAACGAGCCGCTCGAGATCGTACACTTCCTTGAGCGACTGCTTCAGCTCGTCGCGGACGATCAGCTGATGATACAGCCGGTCAACGGCTTCAAGCCGCTCCTGAATGGCCGATGCGCTCATCAGCGGCTTCTCGATCCAGCGGCGCAGCAGCCGGCCGCCCATCGCCGTTACCGTTTTGTCCAGCTGCCAGAGCAGGGTTCCTTTCTTGGTCCGGTCTCGGACCGTCTCCACCAGCTCCAGATTGCGGCGGGTGAACGGATCCATAATCATGTATTGATTTTGCTCATACAGCCGAATGTGCTTCAGATGGGTCAAGGATCGCTTCTGCGTCTCGACCAAATAGCCCATCAGCTGCTGTATTGCCTGTTTCGCCTGCGGCGGCAAGGAGGCCAGCTCCTGCTCGGCAAAGTAATCCTCCAAGCGCACAGCCGCATCCGCAGCCGTATGTATCGTTTCTTCCCGGGGCGTCATAACGGTCGTGCTGGCCCAGCCTGCCGCTGCCTGTGCCCTCAGACGGGTCAAAACATCTTGCGGCGCCAATAGCTCCGATGGGTGGTAAACATTGATTTCATCGGCGACGAGCGTCAAGCTTCCCTCCAGGCAGGTGACGAACAGCTCTCCTGTCGAAATGTCACTTGCCGCAAAGCCATAGCTGCCCTCCCGTGTTTCGGTCACGGAAACCATATAGTTGTTGCTTTCGCCGAGGGATCTGGCATCCATCACGGTTCCTGGCGTCACGATCCGGACAATTTCTCTTCGTACGACGCCTTTAGCCTGGGACGGGTCCTCCACCTGCTCGCAAATCGCAACCTTAAAGCCCTTTTCTATCAATCTGGCAATATAGTTATCCGCCGAATGATAGGGAATGCCGCACATAGGAATACGCTCCTCGGCTCCTCCTTCGCGTCCGGTCAGCGTAATTTCCAGCTCTCTGGATGCCTGAACGGCGTCCTCAAAAAACATTTCATAAAAATCACCCAGGCGGAAAAACAAAAATGCGTCCTGCACCTGCGCCTTGATGGCAAGATATTGCTCGATCATCGGCGTATATTTGGCCATGCTGAAACCCCCATGCATCGTTCTTTCTGTAAAGGACTGCCGTTCAAAGCTTTCTTGCCGCCATTGAAAATAGGCCCTCTGCTTGAAACCAATCCATAACAGCCAATCTATGTTCAACAGCGGCTTGAATACACATTCCCGGCAGCAGGAACGTTGATTGTGTGTCATCCTACTACTTATACGCTATTATATCACGAATTAATAGACGATACTTCTTTTCTGGCAAAAGGCCCGATTTTCCATCGCACACGGATATCTTCCTGCTCCTTCCAGCACTCCATATGAAGCATCATCGTTTTTAAAGGAGTGAGGTAACGTTCATGCGTCCGATAGGCAGGAAGCCGGACCAGATCGTTCCAAAGGCCCGGCAGCAGCGGCCGGATTCGTTGTTTATCCCCAAGATAATAGGCTTCCTGAACGAGAGGTTCATCCAATGGCCGGGACCGCAGCTGGCGGTAATGGTCTGCTATCAGCTTGGCAAGTGAAAGCACCCCTCTCGCTAACCTTGGCGATACGAGCCAGCTGGGCAGCACCCGATATTCAAAACCCCCGTGACGCTGTCTGCGAAAATCCCCGAGAAACCCATACCTCGGCTTCCGCAGGCCGGTAGTCGTATCTTCCAGCAATACCAACGGCAGCGCCAAGTAATTGTCGAGCACCCTCAGGAACTCGCTGGATAAGGGAACGCCGCTGAAGTGAATGTGTCCGCCCAAGGGGAAGCCTTTCACCGGCATACCGCCAGCCAACCATTCCAATGACTCATCGGAGATTTTCCTCGAAGCGTTCTGCATCGTACGGTGAATATTTTTGAGCAGCTGTCCAATATCCCGGCTCGGCTCCGGCCGAAGCTCCGCCAAAGGGTAAATTTTGCGAAAGCTCGGCAGTACGATTGCGTCGCAGCCGACAGGTCCGTCTTTTTCCATAAACCTGGAAGCGAAAATGATTTTCCCTTGTGGATTACGCAGCACAAACTCAGGGTCGGCCCCGAGCATCACCGCAGGACGCGGCGTATAGTCCTCCGCTTCCTGTTCTTCTGCGAATCGGTGCAGCGCATCTGAGAAAAGCTCTGCGAGCCGCGCGGTCAGTGTGGGAGCCGTTTCCAGCTCGGTGATGAATAATTCGCCGCCTTTGCCTACACCGATACGTACGACGCCGAAATCAAGTCCCAATGCATAGATTGCCTTCACTGCTTCCCGCTTCGCTCGGATCGCATGATAGGAAGGGGTCTCCTCTGTTACCTCCGTGAAATCATCTGGTGGCTGCTGTGTTTGCATGGGGTGAGGGGCTCCGTAAAATATTCCCTGCTTTCTCTGGAACAGAGTCAACGCTTGCAGATGAAAAACAGGCACAATGTACTCGTAAGTATACTGAGGCGGCTGCAAACGGCCTTCTTGCTGTACCTCAGCGTCTACAAGCTCCTGTTCAGCCGTCTGCTGCCGGGCGGACTCCCAACGGATCCCGTGAAGCTTCAGGACAACCGCTGCTTTTCGGGGATTGTTCGCCCGCAGCTGGCATTTGATCGGCTGCACCAGCAGCCGGCTCGCTTTTTCCGCGTGATAGCATCCCCAATGGATGATGCACGGTTGCTGTTTTTCCTGCTGCGCGGTCAACTGGGTTCCATGGGGGATACGGAGCCGCTCCAGCAGCAAATGCAGCGTCGGTTCGTTGGAGTGCAGCAAGAACACCCTCATGATGATCCCCCCCTCGATTCATTAGTCGAATGCCTAATTTTGTGCGGACAACCGTTTAAAACAAAAAAGAGGGCTGACGCCCTCTGCCGGATTGAACCTAACTGTCATATACTTATAGCAGGAAATCAGTTCAAATCGTCGTCCAACAGATCCGGGTCGAGATCCTCGAAATCTCCTTCATCGGCACTGTCGAAATCCACATGCTTATCGTCGTAATCATCGCCGCCATGTGGAGACACCAAAACATAAACCTTCGTCTCAGCAATCATCTCCACTTTGAATTCACGCTCCACGCGAATAACAACACTGTCCCCGCGGGAGGAAATGCTGGCCTCTACGCAATTCGGCTCCTGAGTGCAGACGGCGGATACTTCCGCCGTTCCCGGTCTGTGCTTCTTATCCAAGTAAGAAAGCCCGACCGACTCGACGTAAGAAATCGTTTCTTTCGCGACATCTGTTTGCGTATTCCGGTCGTACGAATACCAAATGTTGATGTCGTAAGTACCTACTACCTCGACGTGATCTCCCGCCTTCACCGCTTCATATTGGTTGTTAATAATCCAGGCACCCAGAATGCTCGTGGGATTATGAGGCGGCGTGACCGTGTTGGTGATTTGTGAAAATTTGCGACCTTTGCCGCAGACAGCTTTCGTATAGATCTCTCTGCTCTGCAAATCTTTATCTAATGACATCCTTTCAACCTCCTCCATACAATCATTCATTACAATTGTATGCAGGACATTCGTCTAGGGTGACAAAAACTTTTCCATCTTTTTGCGAATTATTCCTACGGATGTGAAGATGGGGGGACCGGATTTGAGATGCCGGTCTCCTTTTGTTTTTTCTCCCGCTTCGCCACGGCAACAAAAGCTTTCAGCTCCATCATAAGCTGCAGCAACGCGGACCGGATCTCGAATTCCTCCCGGCTTTCCGGAAGCTTCATCCGCCGGAATCTGTTTTCCAGCGCAGCAATCTCTTGCTCCGCACGCCCCGTGTAATATTCCCCCTTCACATCCTCACTCAGTTCGATGAATACGCCCGACAGCAGCTCTCCGTGATGGAGGGTTTGGTATACTTGGGCCACAAGCTGCATCATTCGTTCGATGGATTCCAGCTGCTGCTTGCGCATGTAAAAGTACGCCGCCCACGCCGTCTCCTCCCGGAACAGCATATTTTCATTCGAACGCCGGACAAGCGCCAATGCCTCTTCCAGAAGATTCTCCGCCTCCAACAGCTCCGTGCCGCTCCATATGTAGCCGTTATCCTTCAAATGCTTCGAGATCTCGACAAAAATCCGTGAAAACAATTGTTCTAATTGTTCTTTCATCCCAACAAGACGTTTATCTTCACTGGGCATATAAATGATATTTATAACGGAAGCCGTACCCAAACCGACAACCAGCAGCGCGATCTCATTCAGGATTACATCTGTGGTCAGCCTCTCCGCCAAATAGACGTGAAACATGACCACGGAGCCCGTAACTACGCCTTCCTTTAACTGAAACCGGTTCAATAGCGGGTAAAGGATGAGGATATACAGACTGATAACCCAGATGTGAAAACCAAACAGCCAGAACAGCAGCACGGCCAGCAGCAGGCCTCCTATCGATGCCACCAAACGCTGAAAGGAGGTTTGCAGTCCGCGTTTCTTGGTTACATCAATGCCCAGAATAGCAAGTAAGCCGGTCGATAGCGGGGACTGAAGCCCAAGCAGTTGCGATAGTGTAATAGCGGCAAAAACGGCTGCAGCGGTTTTAATGACTCGAATCCCCATGCCAAATTTCCCTTTCATTAACAATGTCTACTTATTTTATCCCTTTTTCATTTAAGCCACAAATAGATATTTGGATGCACCCCCATCGCAAAAAAATAAACATCCGCACGCTATCGCACGAATGCTTACCCTCATTGAGCTTGGAGTCGTCCCAGGGGGAGCAATGCCCCAGCAGCCTTTATTTTTTTCGTATCAGCTTTCCCTCCAAATAGGCGACAGCTTGGTACATCAAGGTTGCGGCAATGGCGATCAAGAGCACGCTGCCGATGACCAATGTAAAGTTGAACACTTGGAAGCCGTAGATGATTAAGTAACCGAGCCCTTCCTTGGACACGAGAAACTCCCCTACGATGACCCCAACCCAAGACAAGCCCACATTCACTTTCAACGTCGATACGATGGTCGGGTACGATGCAGGCAAAATTACTTTTTGAAAAATCATCCGCTTGTTCCCGCCGAACACCCGAATTACCTTGGTGTAATTCGGATCGACTTCCTTGAAGCTGTTATACACGACCAGAATCGTTATAATGACCGTTATCGACAGGGTCGTAGCTATGATTGAAATCACGCCGGGTCCAAGCGCTACGATGAACAAGGGGCCTAATGCAACCTTGGGCAGGCTGTTCGCCACGACGATATACGGATCCAGCACTCGCGATAAAAAAGGAGACCACCAGATCAACGCAGCCGCGGCGGTTCCGAATAACGTCCCGAGAATGAATCCGATCACGGTTTCCCATAATGTGACCCCCATATGCACCCATAAAGAGCCATCCATCGATTTGGCATACAATAAGGCTACGATTTTACTCGGATAACTGAAAAGCAGCGCATCGATCCACTGCAGCCGTCCAGCTGCTTCCCACCAGCTGAGGAACAGCAGGAGGAGCGCCAGCTGTGTCAGGCGGACTTGCCTCGTCGTCTTGCGCTGGAATTCCAAAAACAGGTCATATTCACGGTCTGCCAGCTCCTTAATATCGGGTCTCTCATTGTAGCGGCTCGCCTTCCCCATATGAATGTGCAGGTCCCCTTCTTCCATCGCTCAGCTCCCTCCTTTCGTATCCATTGCTTCGAAATACCCCCATAGCCGATGAAACAAATCGTGAAAGCCGTCAGCTTCCCTAGCCTTCAACGGCAGCGCATCCCGAATCCCCGCTGGCACGTCTACCGTGGTCAGCACTCGACCGGGGTAAGGCTGCAGCACAACGATACGGTCGCTCATGGCAATCGCCTCCGTGATGTCGTGCGTAACGAGTATCGCTGTTTTACCTCGCGACTTCAACGTTATCGCCACGAGATCCTCCAGTTGAAGCTTAGTCTGGTAATCAAGTGCAGAGAACGGTTCATCCAGCAGCAATATATCCGGCTCCACCGCCAGCGTCCGAACCAGTGCCACCCGCTGCCGCATTCCCCCGGACAGCTGATGCGGGTAGCGGTCCGCCACATCCGCCAGTCCCATATCATCCAACAGCTCCATGACCCACTTCCTGGCTGCTTCATCGCGCTTTCCAACCAGCTCCAGACCGATAGAAGCGTTATCGTAGATCGTCCGCCAAGGAAACAAATAGTCCTGCTGCAGCATATAACCGACTTTAGGCGTAGGCTGATGAATTTCCTCCCCGGAGACGCGAATCGTCCCGGCAGCAGGCTTCAACAAGCCGCTGATCAGCGAAAGCAGAGTTGTTTTTCCGCAGCCGCTGGGCCCGATCAAGCTGATAAATTCACCCTGCTCCACATTCAGGCGGATATGCTCCAAGGCCAGAAAGGCGCCCCGCTCGTTCACATACACATGAGATAGATTGTCGATCTCTACGACGTTGCTCATCTGTTCCCCCTCCCCCCTGGTCCGCATAAAATTCAGCTTCGCTATTTCACGGTTTGCTTCGCCTTTTCTGCAAATTGATTGTTTACCAATGCTTTATAGTCCGCCCGCTGTTTCAGCTCGCCTGCCGCCTGCATGACATCCTGCAAGTTATTCCATTCCTGCTCATCGATGATCCCGTCGGTTGCAAACGAGCCTTGGTCCTTATATCTTTTCACGGAGCTTTTAATAATTTCCTTATCCGTGTCGGGAAAATAGGAAGCTATCGCCTCAGTAATATCCTCTACACTGCTCGCTTGCACCCAGTTTTGGGCCTTTTGCAAGGCATTCGCAAATTTCTGCACAACGGCGCTGTTCTTATCGATGTAGCTTTTCTTGGCCATGAACACCGTATAAGGCAAATGCCCGCTCTCCACACCGAAGGAAGCGACGACATACCCTTTGCCCTGCTTCTCGAACACCGACGCTTGCGGCTCAAACAATTGAACATATTCGCCCGTTCCGGAAGCAAACGCAGTAGCAATATTGGCAAAATCGATATTTTGGATCAGATTCAGATCCTTTTGCGGGTTAATGGAGTGTTTCTTGAGCGTAAATTCTCCGGCCATCTGAGGCATCCCCCCTTTGCGCTGGCCAAGGAAGGTGCTCCCCTTGAGGCTGTTCCAATCGAAGCTGCCGGTGATCGCCTTGCGCGACACCAGGAAGGTACCGTCCGTTTGGGTCAGCTGCGCAAAGTTAATAACCGGGTCTCCGCTTCCCTGCTGCTGTACATAAATCGAGGTTTCAGATCCGACGAGCGCAACGTCAATTCCTCCTGACAGCAATGCCGTCATCGTTTTGTCCCCGCCCGGTGTTGTCGTCAGTTCAATATCCAGCCCTTGCTCCTTGAAAAAGCCTTTGGCAACCGCCACATACTCGGGCGCATAGAATAAGGATCTCGTCACCTCTCCGATCCTCACTTTCACCGCTTCCTCCGCTTTCTTCGGCCCGCAAGACGTCAGCAATAACGCCGTGGCCACCAGCAAGGCTATCGCCCCGCTCACCCATTTGCTACGCATAAGCCAGTCCCTCCACCCACAAGATTGTGATTTGTTACGATACTGTATGCGGGCGCCCAGAAAAAGGTTAATCCCCCCTGTGATTGCTAACGAAAAAAAAGCTACCCCCATACCATGAAGGTATAGGAATAGCTTTTATAAAGGACCAGGCGGTTGGAATCTGCGGCCTGGGCCGGTTTATTTTTTCACATCGTATAATTTGTACAGATCGTCCACCATTAGATTGGCTGCCTTTACGCCGCCGGCAGTTGTCCAAATCGCATCGTTGACCTCGGTCAGCTTGTTGTTTTTAACAACCTTCAGGTTTTGCCATAGCGGGTCCTTCATCCATTCTTCCTGCTGCTTCTTCCCTTTGCCGTCTCCGGTATCATAGGTGAAGTAGAAGACACGGTCTGCGGCATCCAGTTCAGGCAAACGTTCTTTCGTGATATCCTCGAACGCTTTCTCATCGTTTTTCGGATCGGAGCGCATAATTCCAGCTTGCTTCAGAATCACACCTGCAAACATATCTCCATAGTAAAAGCGCGTTTTGCCGCCCATAAAGCGGACTACGGCTACTTTCTCTTTCAGCTTGTCGCCTGCTTTGCCTTTGAAATCCTCTACACGCTTGTCGAATGCGGCTACAACCTTGTCGCCTTCCGCTTTTTTATTGACGGCATCGGCATATACCATGAAATTGCTTTTCCATTCGCCGCGCAGCGTCTCGGTATATACCGTCGGAGCAATAGCTTTCAGCTGCTCGTAAATTTTCTCATGACGCATTTTGTTGCCGACAATCAAATCAGGCTTCAATGAAGCGATAATTTCCATATTCGGCTGGGATTCGAGGCCGACAGGCTTAACCCCTTCCATATCGGCTTTGTCATGCTCGTACCATGTATCGCCATAGTAAGCTTGGACAGCGCCGACCGGCTTAATTCCAAGGGCAACCAGCGCCTCCGCCGCTTCGTTCGTCAAAGCCACGACACGTGCCGGATGCGCAGGCACTTCCGCCTCACCCATAATATGCTTGATTTTGCGAGGGCCTTCCGCAGCAGCTCCCTGCTTCGCATCCGCCGCCTGCGACGGAGCAGCCGGTTTATCCCCGCAAGCCGTCAGCCAGACGGACAATAATAAAATTGCCGCGATCATTGCTGCCGGTTTCAATCGTAAAAAACGGTTTCGATTTAACATGATGTGCCTCCCGGAATGAGCTTCTTTGTAAATGATAACAATTATCATTCACCATATTAGTAGAGAGCGGGGCACCTTGTCAATGTTTTTGATAATGATTCTCACAATCATTGACAAGATGTACCCCCGCTTTTACAATTATAGCTAACCGCATGCCTCGGACGGTGTGCCTCATTTATTCTATCGACGGAAAGCAGGCCCCTATTTTATGAGTAACGTAGTTCAGCAGCGTACCTACAAAACGATCGGCTTGGCTGCCGCTCTTTTACTATTGGCCGGTGCCTGCGTAAGCAGTGTCATGTTCGGTATCAACAATTATAGCTGGAATGAAATTATTGCCTCTTACACAAGCTTTGACAGCTCCAATCAACACCTCATCATTCAAACAACCCGCATTCCCCGCGCGCTCATCGCCGCATTGGTCGGCGCAAGTCTGGCTGTCGCCGGGACTTTGATGCAAGCCATTACCCGGAATCCGCTTGCCTCACCAAGCCTTTTTGGCGTCAATGCGGGAGCGGCCTTCGCTATTGTCCTATCTGTCGTTCTGTTCAATGTAACAAGTTCTCTACAGTTCACGTGGATTGCCTTTCTCGGTGCAGCTGTTAGCTCAGCGGGAGTTTACTTCCTCGGCTCGATCGGACGTGACGGATTGACTCCGATCAAAATTACGCTTGCCGGTTCCGCATTAACCGCTTTTTTTGCTTCTTTAACCCAAGGGCTGCTGCTGTCTAACGGCAAAGCATTCGATCAAGTCATGGTCTGGCTCGTCGGCTCCGTCGCAGGGCGCACCATGGAAACATTTCAAGCGGTTTTCCCTTATATGCTGGCTGCACTTCTAGGCTCCTTCCTGCTTGCTTCCCATATGAACGTGCTCTCCATGGGAGACGACGTTGCCAAAGGACTGGGGCAAAACACCTTGATCATCAAGGCTGCGGCCGCTGTCGTCATCGTTATTCTTGCCGGCGGTTCAGTGGCCATGGCCGGACCTGTCGTTTTTGTCGGGATTATCGTGCCCCACATTACCCGATTTTTCGTCGGCATCGATCATCGTTGGGTGATTCCGTACAGCGCTGTCCTGGGAGCCATTCTGCTCGTCAGCGCGGATATCGGAGCCCGCTACATCGCTATGCCTAAAGAAGTGCCTGTCGGCGTCACTACCGCACTCATCGGCGTTCCCTTCTTTGTCTACATCGCGCGAAAAGGAGGCAAAGCCAAATGAAACCGCACAGCGAGCATCTCGTCTTAAGAGGAAAACTGTTCTCTTTTCTCATTCATAAAAAAGCGGTAGCTGTCACGCTTCTTCTGCTGCTGGCTGTTATTGCGATTATGGTAATCAGCACAGGCATAGGCAGCGTATTCATTTCACCCGCGAACGTCGTCCGGGCGATCTTAGGCATCGGTGAAGGGACGAATGACATGATTGTCCGTGTGCTTAGACTGCCGCGTATTGTCGTCGCCGTCATGATAGGGGCAGCGCTTGCCGTATCCGGAGCCATCCTGCAGGGGGTTGTACGCAACTCGCTGGCCTCTCCGGACACGGTCGGAATCACAGGAGGCGCCTCGCTCGGAGCCGTAACATTTTTCTTCTTCTTCTCGGATAAGCTGAGCATCCATGTGCTGCCGATCTTCGCGGTGGCCGGCGCTTTTGCGGCTGCATTGCTCGTTTATATCCTGTCGTGGAAGCAGGGGGTCACGCCGCTTCGGCTCGTGCTGATCGGCATCGGCTTCTCCGCCGCGATGAGCTCTCTGTCTTATATGATGATGATTTCCGGTCCCATCATCCTTGCCAATCAAGCGATGACATTCATGACCGGCAGCGTCTATGGGGTCTCTTGGGCCAAAGCCGTCGTACCACTGCTTCCCTGGATGATCGTCCTTCTGCCGCTTATCTTTGTTTATTCGCGGCATATCAATATCCAGGAGCTCGGCGAGGATGTGGCCCGCAGCATGGGCAGCGCCGTCCAGCGGCAAAGGTTTCTTCTTCTGCTGCTCAGCGTAGCTCTCGCAGGCGCCGCTGTCGCGTTCGGCGGAGCCATCAGCTTCATCGGCCTGATGGCTCCGCATATCGCCCGCAAGCTGGTCGGGCCCAGCTTCGGGGCGCTGCTTCCTGTCTCTGCGTTGATGGGAGCCATTGTCCTGCTGCTCGCAGACCTGGTCGGGCGAAGCCTGTTTGCTCCGCTGGATATACCTGCGGGGGTATTTACCGCATGTATCGGTGCACCCTTTTTCGTCTACTTATTGTATCGCGCCCGGAATTAGTTAGCTTTGTCCTTGCGCTCCACCGAATCCGGCGGGTCTGACCTACCGTCATCAAGAAGGAGAATCTTTATGCCAGCCATTCAATCCAAAGAACTATGCCTCTACTATGGAGATACTTGCATATTCAATAACCTGGATATCACGATACCGAAGGGCAAAATCACCGTATTTATCGGGAGCAACGGCTGCGGAAAATCGACCCTGCTGCGCTCACTCGCCCGGCTGCTTCGCCCCAAAAGCGGACAGGTGGTGCTTGACGGAAGCGATATCGCTTCGCTGTCTACCAAAGAAGTGGCGCGCCGGATGGCCATTTTGCCGCAGGGTCCCGCAGCGCCTGAAGGACTTACCGTGCTGCAGCTGGTGAAGCAGGGACGGTATCCTTATCAAAACTGGCTTCAGCAATGGTCCAGAGAGGACGAAGCCGCGGTCCGTCAAGCGCTGGAGCTGACGCATATGGAGCCGCTTGCCGAGCGTACGGTAGATTCACTCTCGGGCGGACAGCGGCAGCGGGCCTGGATCGCGATGACGTTGGCTCAGGGCACCCCGACGATCCTTCTCGATGAACCGACGACCTATCTGGATTTGGCTCACCAAATCGAAGTGCTGGACCTGCTCTATGATCTGAATGTGAAGGAGCAGCGTACCATTGTGATGGTACTCCATGACATCAACCTCGCATGCCGCTATGCACATAACCTAGTCGCTATCAAGGACCGTAAGGTATATGCGGAGGGGCCCGCCAACACCATCATCAGCGAAAAGCTGATCCAGGATGTTTTCGATCTGCCCTGCCGGATTATCGAGGACCCATTGTTCGCCACGCCGATGGTGGTTCCTTTCGGCAAAGGCATTCAGCCTGTCCTGAACATAAAGCCTGAGGCCGTAACGATAGGCTGATCGGCTGCACTGCCCGAATCCTGCAAAATAATAGCCCGACCGAAGACATCAGATAAATGATCTCTTCGGCCGGGCTTTCCTTTTTATGCAGCTGCAGGCTTGCTATATGAAAAACTTTGCGATAGCATCCTACAGCTTATAAATATCGCTGAACTTCTCGCGGAAATAATGCACCAAATAGTCCGGATTTAATTCTTCTCCCGTGACTTCCGTCATAATCTCAGTCGGGGTCAGCAGCTTTCCATATTGATATATTTTGTCTGACAGCCATTCCTTCACGGGAATCAGGTTGCCGCTGCCGATCAGCTCATCATAGGCAGGCAGCTCCTTGCGGAGGGTGCGGGTGATTTGGGCTGCATACATATTTCCAAGAGCATACGACGGGAAGTATCCGAATGCCCCACCGGCCCAGTGTACATCCTGCAGAACCCCTTCCCCGTCGTTCGAAGGCGTCACACCCAAATATTCGCGGTACTTTTCATTCCACAGCTCCGGCAAGTCAGCGACACGAACACTCTCGCTGAACAGCGCCTTTTCAATCTCATAACGAACCATAATATGTAAATTGTACGTCAATTCATCCGCCTCGATACGAATTAAAGACGGCTTCACCTCGTTGGACGCTCTGTAAAAGTCCTCTACACTCACTTGATCGAACTGCCCCGGATACTGCCTCTGCAGATCCCCATAATAATGGTTCCAGAAGGGACGGCTGCGTCCGATCATATTTTCCCAGAAACGCGATTGCGATTCATGAATTCCCATAGAGGTGCCCGTGCACAGCGGTGTACCGATCAAATCAGCAGAAATGTTCTGCTCGTATAGCGCGTGTCCGCCCTCGTGAATCGTACCGAACAATGCGCTGTTCACATCGTCCAGCAAATAGCGTGTCGTAATTCGCACGTCCCCCGGGTTCAGCCCTGTCGCAAACGGATGCACTGTTTCATCCAACCGGCCCGCTTCGAAGTCATAGCCCATCTGCTTCAAAATAAACAAGCTGAACTGCTTCTGCTTCTCCTTCTCAAACGTCTGCTTCAGGAATTGGGTGTTCGGCTTGTAAGGCGACGCTTGAATAGCTGCTAATAAAGGAACTACCTTCTCGCGCAGCGCGCCGAATACCTGATCCAGCTTATCGACTGTCATGCCGGGCTCATACATATCCAGCAGCGTATTATATTTATGCCCCTCATAGCCCCACAGCTCAATAAATTCAAGATTCGCAGCGACAATCTGCTCCAAATACGGCTGGAACTTGGCATAATCGGAAGCCTCCTTGGCCTCCTCCCATACCGATTCCGCTTTGGAAGTAAGAACGACATACTCCTTGTACTTCTGAGGAGGAATTTTTTTGCTGCGATCGTATTCCTTCTTCGTCTCGGTCACGATCTTGCGATCGACGCGATCCAGCCGGCTGAAAGCAGCCTCTGCGGAAAAATATTCGAGCATTTCCCCCATTTTGTCCGACACGGACATTTTGAAGTGCTCTCCTGAAAGTACGCCTACGGCCTCCGAGCGGGTTGCGATTCCTTTTTTGGGCGCACCTGTCCTCATGTCCCAATACATCAAGCCAATCGCTTCCTCATAACCCTTCATCGTCTTCAAATACTCTTTGAATTCAGCCAGCTTCTGCTCAAACGTGTTCGTCGTCAACAGGTAAGCACCCCTTTCCATATCCTAATTTGATCATACTTGGTATGGAAAAGAGAAGCAAATCTCCAGCCACTTATGGTAAACTGAAATTATACAGAGAGGAGTGGATACCGAATGCATATTACATTCACAGCCCTAGCGGCTGAACAAATAACGAAAAGGCTGGGTCATCAGCCCGGCGAAGTGAAGCTTGTTTTCGACTCGGAAGGCTGCGGCTGCTCGGTAAGCGGCGTACCCACGCTATGGATCGTTCATCAGGCGGGAGACAAAGACTTACGTGCCGAGGGTACGCCGTTTGAGCTGCTATACGAGCAAAAGCATGAGATTTTTTTCGAGGACCGTATGTCCCTCGATTATCAATCAAGCGGCTTCGTGCTGAAGAGCAGCGGCCAAATTTATAACGCCAACATGCGGCTGATTGACAAAAGAGAAGTACAATCATTGGCCTAATGTCTTTTACCGAAGCAAGGGCAGCCGGCTTTACTTCCATTTGTCTTAGACAGCCTGCTGGCTTGCAGCTTAGCTGCATGCTGATGGGTTATGATCGAGCCGGCGCCGAGAAAGCAGCAGTGGGTGCAAAACAAAAAGGAGCTAAGCGGAGAATACAAGCCGCTTAGCTCCTTTTTCATATCATATTCGCTTATTAACGATGGGACCTGTCCCCAACATCTGTAAATGCTACATATCGGACAGCCTCTTCTTCCTATGATTTCGGCAAGCTTAGCTGCTGCTGCTGCCTTTTTCGATAATATCCAAATGTCCCGTCTCCGGATCGATGACTAGTCCATGAACCGGAATATTCGGTACTAACGGATGATTGCGGATCAGCTTCACGCTGCTTCGAACGCTCTCCGTTACTTCATCGAAGCCTTTGAGCCAGCGATCGATATCCAATCCGGAATGCTTGAGGGTCATAAGCGTTTCCTCTTTAATTCCCGTCTCAATGAACTTCTCTCGGATCTTCTCGGTGTTCACATGGCTCATGCCGCAATCGTAATGCCCGATTACGAACACTTCTTCTGCCCCCAGCGCATGGATGGCAACGATAATGCTCCGCATAATGCCTCCGAACGGGGTTGAAACCATGGCTCCAGCAGCTTTAATAATTTTAACATCGCCGTTTTTGATGTTCATGCTGGCAGGCAGCAGCTCGATCAGGCGTGTATCCATACAGGTTAAAATAACAATTTTTTTATCAGGGAATTTGGACGTTAAGTAAGGCTCGTACTTTTTTTGCTCCACGAAAGATTGGTTGTAATTCATAATGTCATCCAGGTATTTACTCAAGTAAATTCCTCCTCATCCAGTAAAATAAAGTCTCTATATACTAAATTGTATGGTCTCTATATATTTTAATTGAAATAGAACGGGAACGCCAGCCATTTGGGCTGAAAAATCATCATTTTGTCCATTTATTTAGTCGGTTCGCTTACCAATCTGCCTTCCAACAATTCAATCAATTGCTGTTCGACGTTATTGGCCCCTCCGCCGCTCCCTCCCGGTATGAAAAAAGCACCCGTTGAACTTAAATCCTCGTCGTCCGTTATGATGTTCATCTCCGGGGTGGACTGATGCCCTTGCTCTTGATCCCTTTGCTGCCTCCGCATTTGAAATTCTTTAATCATCTGTTCCCTTTGCTCTATAGTTAAATCGTCCATGTATTTCCGTTCCGTTAGTGATTGCTTGCGGTTCAATAAATGCTCTTGAAAGTCATCCACATAGGCCTTCTGCTTCTTGGAAAGAAGACTGACAATCAGCTGCTGATCTGCTTGGGACAGCTCGCCGTCTGTACTGTTCCGCCTTACCAGCGGAAGCATGTCCTCCGCTTGTCGTCTACTCAGCATGAGACCGTCCTTTTTGTCCATTTGCACAAGGCTTTGGAACAAAATGACCATATCGCGCTCCTGAGCGCTCTGAATTTCTTCCTGCTTCACAGTTAAAGGGACAGGAGGCTGCTCCGTCGCCTTCGTTACATTGCAACCGCTTAACGCAACGGTCATGCCTAAAAAAATACGTAACCATGGATTTCGCCGATAGCGCACAGCCTTCCCACCCTTCCCTCACACAAATAGGCCGCCCCTGTTGCTTAGAGACAGCATACTTGTTAACTTTGATAAAACTATGAGTGAATTGTGAAAAATGTGTAAAATAAGCAAAGCTCTACCGAGGCCTTATGACGATGAGCAACCGCGTTCATAAAAATCAGTAAAACCCGGATATAATGGAAAGCTGATTTGGAACTGTGTTCCCTCTCCCTGCACACTGGCTACGCTAATCGTTCCCTTGAGCCCGCTCACCAAGTGCTTCACGATCGTTAATCCCAGCCCTGTCCCTTCCGCGGCGGAGGTTCGGGCATGCTCTACTTTGTAGAAGCGATCCCATATCCGATGAAGCTCTTCGTCAGCCATCCCTATGCCGGTATCCTTCACATGAATGATGGCGTGTTCATTGTCGAAATCCAAGGAGACCGTCACCTTGCCGCCTGGCGGCGTGAACTGAATCGCATTGTACAATAAATTTTGCATGATTTGTGAAAAACGATCCGTATCCAGCTCCACCACAATAGGGCCCTCCTCAGGTGACGGCAGCGCATCCAGCAAGATGAGGTTCTTCTCGGCCATCGGTGTTCTAACCAGCTCAAGCACTTCATGAATGACTTCCCTTAGCTCAACCGGGTGTGTCCTGAACACATCCACTCCATTTTGAATGCGTGCCAGGTCCAGCAAATCATTGACCAGCCTCTGCAGCCGCTGAACCTCCTCATCGCAGATGCGCAGGTAGTGTCCGTACTTCTCCTCGGGAATGATCTTATCATTCATTGCGATGATGAAGCCGCGAAGTGTCGTTAGAGGGGATCGCAGCTCATGAGAGACATTGGCAAGAAAATCCTGCCGCGCATCCTCCCACTCGTTCAATTGATCGACCATGAAATTGAAGCTTTTGGCGAGCTCCCCTACTTCATCGTTTGATGTAACCGGAACCCGGGAGGTAAAATCGCCCCCGGCTACTTCCAGTGCTGCGCGGTTCATTTGCTGCAAAGGCCCGGCGAGCTTGCGCGAAAGGACGTACAGGATGATAGCTACCGCAAACAAAGAAAAAATCAGGGGCACCACAATGTTCCAGCGAACGGCGGTCAGCGCCTGACTGATTTCAAGAGCAGGCACATTCATGAAGATGACGATCGGCTCCCCATTCAGCTGCGCCGGTGCATAATAGGTCAGCAGCCCGATTTGATCGACCGCACCAAGCTTGTATTGACCGGCGACAAATCCGGTATGTCCCTTCAAGCCGTCGATGAATAAGCCATCCATAGATGTCGGAATCAGCGAGCCTTCCTTCTCCGACGAGCCGTTCAGAATATTGCCTTTGGCATCCATTAACCATACATGTCCATTGAAGCTGCGGGCAATAATACGGACACCGAAGCGAAGCTCCCGCGTTGAAATCGTACCGTCCTGATAGGAAGCCAATATTTTGTTTACCTCACTTAACCGCGAGGTTAGAAGCTCTTTTTTATCTTTATAAAACATATCTGTGAAATAATAATTCCAAAAAACCGCCAGTCCGATAAAAAACAAAATACAGGTAGCTAGGAAGGACAAAAAGATCTTAATATAAAAGCTGCTGTACCACCGCTTAATCATGCTGTGTTACCTCAAACGAATAACCGATGCCCCATAAGGTTTGAATCGCCCAGTCTTCGCTTGCCCCGAGTTTTTTTCTCAGGTTTTTAACATGGGCGTCCACGGTCCGGGTGCCTCCGCTGAAATCAAAGTTCCACACATAACCAAGCAAATCCTCACGGGAATACACTCTTCCCTGATTCGATGCCAGGAAATGGAGCAGTTCAATTTCCTTGGGAGTCAAATCCACACGAGCTCCGTTCAGCGTCACCTTGTACTGCTCAGGATCGATAATCAGAGAGCCGATGCGTTGAACCTGCTTGATCACCTTCACCTGGGCCGCTGTGCTTCCTCCGTTCTGGTTTTGCGTACGCCGAAGCACGGCCTTGACTCTGGCAATCAGCTCGTTAGGGTCAAACGGCTTCACGATATAATCGTCTACACCCAAATTAAATGCCCTGAGCTTGTCAATCGATTCACCCTTCGCCGTTAAGAATATGATCGGTGTTCCCGCTACAGGCCCCGTTTCATTTCGAATCAACGAGCACAGCTCGAAGCCCGTCCGGTCCGGAAGCATGACATCCAGCAGCACAAGATCCGGAGCCTGTTCCTTCACCGTTTGCAGCACCTCATTGCCCCGGTATGCAATAATCGATTCATACCCCGCATGCTCCAGATACAGACGGATGACTTCCACAATATTCGGTTCATCATCGACGACGACAACTTTTCCGAGTTTTACGTTACTCATGGCCATTCCCTCTTAAGTGTTGTTTCTGTCTCCGGCTTCTTTCCCGTTCCGCTATCACGTGGCTCCGATCCCTCAGCGTATGCTTATGGATCAAATAATCGTCCTGCAGATCGCTTGGGCTTCGCCACACCAGCTTCTGCTCCCTGCAATGCTGCAGGCATAACGATTCCAGCTTCGGATCGGCAATCGGCAAATCAAGATCGGTATAGACAGTTCCCGGCTCATGTAGAAGCCGAAGTCTCTCTTCCAAGCGCTGCCGCATGATGCTTGCATCCAAACCGAGCTGGGTCATGCCTGCATCCGTCAGATTAACGAGCGATTGCGAGAGCATTTTGACAGCGCCATTCCTATTGCCTCTTCGCTCATGATACAAGGAAACCGCTATTTGAATAAGCCCCACATAAGTAGACGCATGCACATCGCCGGGATGGGCCTTCCAGAACTCTTCCATCACTTCATGGCACTCAAAAAAATCCCGCTCCGCATGGAAATAGATTAAATAATCGATATAAGGCTGGGGATATGCCGACATAAACTTCAAACCGCCTCTGCTTGTTCAAAATCTGTTTCATTATTATTGTAACAAGAAGGGATAAAAACTGAAACCTTTGTCTAGATTATTCGTAGTAAACGAATGTAACCGAAATCTCAAAACATTTATGGAGGGTCCAAGCATGTTGAAAAAAATGTCTTTACTTCTTATGGCTTGTCTAGTCGCTTTATCCTTCAGTGCCGTGAGCGCTGTCGGTGTAGCCGATGCAAAAGCATCCTATAAAGCTCCTAAGAAAAGCTACAGCCCGGACACATCGACACAATCGCCGAACACGAACAGCGGTGTCAAAACGGACCCGGCTGCTTCCAAGACTACACCGACTACCGGAACCACCAACCCGACTACGGCGACAAAGCCCGGATTTTTCAGCGGCGGCGGCTTTATGAAAGGCATGCTGATCGGCGGACTGGCCGGTATGCTCTTCGGAGGCTTGTTCGGTAATATGGGCGCCTTGGGCAACATTCTCGGTCTGCTGATCAATGTTATGGCTATCGTAGCTGTCATTGCGATCGTCGTGAAACTCGTTCAATATTTCAGAGAGAAGCGCAAATATAACGAGCAGCCTAAACGCTACTAATTCAGCTTAAAAAGAGGTCATGTACGATGAGATTATCCGAACAAGATATCATTAATGCCATTTGCCTGCATATGGCCGAACGCAAGCAGCTTCAGCCCAATCAAGTCGAGGTCGAAATGATGTGGGACGAAGACTATGGATTCTCCGCTGAGGTGCACACCGAGGGCCGCAGTCAAATTATCGTGGCCGCCAATATTCTGGAAGCGGTAGAGCGCTACTTATTGAATCAAATGAATATGCGTGTCTTCCGAGACCAGATTCACTTGAAGCTTGAGGAAGAAATCGTCGCAGACATCGCATAATATCGGGCTTCTTCTTAGGTCCCCTTATCCCTCAGTTGAGAGGTAAGGGGGCTTTTTTTGCATCCGAATCTCAGACTCTAGCATACTTCTACTATTTTCCTATGCAACTTATTGCTAACTTGGTGCGTTTAAGTTTAATAGGATAGTTTTAGTATTTGTAGAAAGAGGCTGATGCATGTTGAAACGTAAAACCGCGCTGCTCGTTACCGCGATGGCTTTGTTCTTCACCTCCTCCGGTACGGTCATGGCCGCAGTGGACAAGACTTCCAAATACCGTGTCTATCAGGATGATCGCATCCTATGGGAAACGGCAGACTACAAATCGGCAGAAAGCTACGCCAAGCAATTCAAAAGCAGCCACGTGGAGGAAATCGCATCGAGAAAATGGTTGTGGAACAATTATCCCAGGTACAAAGTATATCAGAACGGCAGCAGTAACTCCTCCTGGGAATTTACAACACTCGATCAAGCGATAGCGGAAGCATCCCGGTGGGGGCACGCCAGTGTCCGGGATCTGCAGTCGGATGGATGGGTGTGGAACAATTATCCCAAATACCAGGTATATCAAGGGGATGTAACCCTCGATTCGTGGGCCTTCGGTTCTCTTGCCGAAGCCAAAGCGGAAGCGAGTAAATGGGGCAATGCTCATATCATCGACCTGAACAGCAACAATTGGGTATGGGATAACATCTCGGAAACGCGTAAAGCGGAGCTGCGCGCATCCAGCGACAAAATTTACAGAATTTATCAAGGAACTTATACAGCCAGTGATTGGGCTTATGCTTATCTCGAGGATGCGGTCAAAGCTTCTCTGCAATGGGAAAACTCGACGATCGTCAGTACGGAGAAAAACAATCAGATTGTTTTCTCCAATATGAAAGCGTACCAGGTTTACCAGTACGATACCGCATTGGAATCTTTTCTGAATATGGACGATGCCATCGCCTATGCCAAGCAATTCGATCATACAAAAATTTTGGACAGCAATTCCGCTTCAAAGCTCTCCCTTTGGACGAATTATCCGTATTACCAAGTGTACCAGAGCGACCGGTGGATCGGTGATTTCTCGAATCTGTTGAATGCAGTCAGCTACGCGATGGGCTACAGCAATGCTTCGGTTCGACTGCTTGACGGCGGGCCGAATGTGTGGGACAACTTCCGGAAGCTTCAGTTCTGGGGCTGGAATGGAAGCTCGAGCGATACAACGATCCGCAATCAAGTGAGCACGACAAGCGGGCTGGATGTCGTTTCGCCTACTTATTTTACCCTGGCGGATGCCGCCGGAACCTTAACGGACACATCCAACAAAGATACCGTGGCATGGCTCAAAGCTCAGGGCTACAATGTACAGCCTCTTGTCAACAATCAATTCGACGCAGCCTTGACGTCACAGTTTTTAAGCAGCAGCGACGCGCAGACCAAGTTTATCGATGCACTGGTGAGTAAGGGCGTCTCTCTTGGTGTAAATGGGCTCAATATTGATTTTGAGAGTCTGTCTGGAAAAGACCGTGCCGCCTACACAGCTTTTATTCAAAAATTGACGGATGCCGCTCATGAAAAAGGACTGCTGCTCTCGATTGATCTGCCGCGCGGAAGCGCCAAATGGAATGCACAGACTGCCTTTGATCATGAAAAGCTGGGTGGCATCGTAGATTATATTATCACCATGGCCTATGACCAATATTGGAAGGGCAGCACAGAAGCCGGCTCCGTTGCCGGTCTTCAATGGGCCGAAGAAGGAATTAAAGAATTTCTCGCCTATGGAATTCCTCGGGACAAGCTCATTATGGGGATCCCCTTTTATGTGAGAGAGTGGCAAATCGACAGCTCCGGCAAGCTCGTCAGCAACCGTGCCGTTCTAATGAAGGATATTCCAGCACTGATCACAAGCAAAAATGCGACCCAAACCTGGGACGAGCAGTTCAAGCAGTATAAGGTTCAGTACTCGCAGGATGGCTACACCTACGTATTTTGGCTGGAGAACGAGGATACGGTAAGTGCCCGCTTGGACATCGCGCAGAAATATCAGCTGGTCGGTGTCGCTGCCTGGCGTCTTGGGTATGATTCAACTGACCTGTGGAAAGCAATGCTTCAGAAAAAGTAATTCCTTCTTTTGTCTAGGACTCTGAAGGAACAAACAGCCCCTTGGCATTCGAAACCTTGCTGTGTTATTGCGCAGCCTTTGGTTTCAGCGAGGCCACTGAAAAAGTTACGGCTGCAAGGACGGATCATTCTTCGATCGCTGTTGTCCGCGGATTTTCTCAATTTCATCCCGCTTATTGCGGTCAACATCCGGGGACAAAGGCGAACGTTTACGCTTCTACAGAACGATTCCGTCCACCCCGCCAGCTTATCATTGGCCCCGGTTTCAACCAGGGGCTTTTTTATATTATTTTATGTTTTGTTTACAGGTTGGGCTTCCTCTTCACGGGGATCCAAATTTCACTCCTGAAGGCAGGTGATGACACCTCCTTACTTTCATTCCACAGCATCTCCGGTCCTTCCACTTGTTCATAAGGAGAGGCAGGGAACCACTCCGAATAAACACGTCCCCAAATCTCCTGAAGTGCAGCCGGGAAAGGCCCAACCACCTCGAATACCGCCCAAGTCATCGGAGGAACCTCTAACTTAACGAAGGGAGCCGGGTTCTCCAGTGTCGTAGCGACCCCGATATAATGATCCAGCTCCCCCTTCTCTTCCATCCGCTCCTCGGAAAAGTTTCGTGGAAGCGCTAATGATGCCAGACGGTATGCTATTGGATAAACTCTTCATCAGAGCAATCGATGATTCATCCAAATTCCTCCACATTGCTGCAATTTCAGGGTTGACTCCATGAAATTGAATAGGCACCCTTTTCATAATGCCGACGATCCGGAATGCCTCTTTTTCTACAATACGATAAATCATTTCATTGCCTCCTCGCATGGTCAACTGGAAATATAACCGCGGATACACCTTCAAAGACTGATCGTTGTTTCTCGCTTCTGAAGGCGTTACGCCGTGAAAGGAATGGAACGCTTTGGTAAACGCATCTGGGGATTGGTAACCGTATTTTACAGCCGCATCAATGATTCTGAGCTTGCTACTCTGAAGATCAAATGCAGCCAGCGTGAGTCGCCTGCGGCGAATGTATTCTGATAATGAAAGACCGGCAAGAAACGAAAACATTCTTTTAAAATGATATTCGGAGCATGCCGCATGTCTAGCTGCCTCCTTAAAATCGATCTCCTCCGTTAGATGCTCTTCGATATAGGCCAAAGACTGGTTCAAACCTTCAAGCAAATTCATGGCCTCCCTCCCTTCCTTAGCTCAAGATAACATAAACAGAGAGTTCTCATCCGATGATTCGCGCACCGTTTATGACGTGTATTTTCCAATTATAGGCATTCGACGTTGCGATTTCAAAGTTCTTCAATACATTGGTAAAGATGGAGGGCATGGAACGAAACTAAGTCCTCCGCAACCATACCGAAGGACAGGTGAACATATTCGATGATAAAAGCCAGAAAGGCAAGGACTGCTGCTACAGCACGCAGTAACGGGAATTTCTACACTCAATCCAAGAAATTGCTGCTCCAAAAGCTTCGTTCCTCAAGTTTTGATCCAAACCATTATCGAATTGTCTACATGGGTGACAGCTGGGCTGCCGAGGGGAATAACACGGGCGTTGCAGTTTTAAACGAGGCTCTGAACGTTACCGGCAGAACCAAGCCGTTATATACCTTACATGGAGGCGATGCCGTATTTACGGGATCAAAGGAACAGTTGAATTTTTTTGTAAAAAAAGTGAAAAGCAAGATTCCATCGATTCCTTTGTTCGTTTCGGTCGGTAACCACGAAGCCACCTTTCAGAATGGAACCAGCTCCTTAACCAATTTCAAAAACATCATCGGCCCCAAAGAGCTTCACTTTGTAGTACGGACTCCATTCGTCAAGGTTATTGCTTTAAGCTCCGTCAGTGCCAATGGAGGGCATCCGTACGGACTTAGCCAAAGCGAGCTTAACTTTCTAAAAAAAGAGTTAAACACCAACGTAAAAAATATCATCATTACTACACACGTGCCGCCTAGTGATTGGGAAGTAGGACGTGCCCAATTTAACAAGCTGATCCAAAAGAATAATGTGAAGCTGTTGATCTTCAGCCACGTTCATGCCTATCGTAAATTTAAATATCAGGGGAAAGACGCCATCATTTCCGGTGGAGCCGGTGCAGCGCTGGACAAAAATCAGATTAACCATATCCTCATTCTGACCGTTCGTAACGGCAATATCACAACGAAAAAGGTACCTATCAGCTGGCAGCTGTAAGGCAGCGGGAATATTGAGGTAAAGGACAAACGGCAAAAAAGGGCTCTCGTTGATGAGAACCCTTTTTGATTTGTTCCTTATTTCAGAAATCGGAGCGCCGTGATCCCGGATTTAATTGCCTTTTCCTGGACCAGATCATATACACCGCCACCACGGCTTACAAGGTTATAGTGAAAATAAAGAAGGGTACCGCCAGGGTCATCCTTAATACTTTGTATCGCCGTTGCCATCGTCTTGAATACGGCCCCTTTTGGTGATGTATACTGGATAAATTTTCCATTGTGTGCAATCGTGTTCGTCACTGTGCCGGTTCCATTCTTGTTCATCACAGTGATACTTTGCAAAAAGGCGGCACAGGCGTGATTCGATTCCGGTGCCGTCACCTTTGTAGCGATTCTCACGCCAAAAGGGACGCCTACACTTGGTTTCGGCGGATTTTTCACAGCAGCCTGGTATGATGCCAGTGATGGGTAGAAAAGCAAAGCCGTCGGTTTGGCTTGATTGAATTGCTTCGCATTGCTTACATGTCCAAGAATTAGAATCGAATTTGCCGTCACCACATTTCGTGTAATACCGTTATGAACCCCAACGCTCCATTTCCCATTAACCACCTTATAATACAGGACTCCGACACATGTACCCGCTTGAATTGCCATATTGACCTCCCTGTCCCATCATGTTTAGAAATGCTTACTACAATAGATTCATGCGTGGGTCAATTTGAAAGGGACAACTGTGAGGAATCGTGCCCATAATTGTCAGATGGAGAACAAAATGAAACAAGCGCCCTCCCCTAAGCAGGGAAGACGCGAATGTATGTGCCTCATTTTCACGGGAAAAAGTGATCATTCTGAAGCAATCTCTTGAAGCTGCACGGGACGATTGTCCGCCATGGAACGGTAAGCGGCAAACACCGTCTGCAGTGTGATCAGATGATCTGCTATGCTGTTCTCGGGCTCGCGCTGCTCTTCAATCGAGCGCATGAGCTCTCCCATCGTACCCATAAAGGCGTGAGGAAACCATCTTCCCTCCAATGCTGGAGCATGAGGCTGCCCCGGTGACCATCGGTTGCTGTAAAATCGAATCGTATCTTCTCGCCCTTCCGGATAATTGTAAAGCGCTCCGTTCGTCCCGCTGATGCTCCCTTCCGTCCCTTCGAAACGGAAAGTTGCAAACCAATCCTCTTGAGGCTGGTGGTTGTTATGATTGTCGTGAATGAGCCCTCTGGCCTCGCCCGGGAACTTCAAATGAATCAAAGTCCTTGTTTCTCCTGCATAAGGCTGTCCCGGGTAACGAGCTCCATCGGCATAGACAAAATCCGGCGTCAGTCCAAGCACATAACGGATGGAATCGACATAATGAATGCTGTGGTACATGACTTCCAAAGTGGGGATCGTGACAAGCCAAGGCCAGTTCTCCCAAGCCGTATGTACATTGACTTGGATGGTTCCTTGCAATGGCGTCCCGATCCACCCATTCTTCACTAGATATCTGCTGGCTTGAATACCCGGCGACCAGCGCATCTGCTGATTCACCGCTGCTTTGATATCGAATGCTTTGCAGAAATCCACTACATCCTTCGCTTGCTCATAGCTTTGGGCAAGCGGCTTTTGACATAACAGATGCTTGCCTGCCGCTGCTGCCTGTTTGGCTACTTGCGGCTGAAAAGCAGCAGGTACCGCGATATCTACAATCTCGACGTCCGGATGCTCTAACAGTTCTTGGAGAGAAGCAAATACCTTCATCGGGGGATAGGCTGCTGCCGCTGCGGCTGCTTTGGCACTATTCACATCATAAATGCCTACAACGTGGAAGCCTGCCATTCGATAGGCCGGCAGATGCGCATGCATCACAATTTCACCCGCTCCTACAATGGCAATGCCTCTGGACTTGTTTTGTGGCATTTGCGGCTTATACTCTATCGGCAGGAGAATTCCGTTTCCGTTCAGTTCATTCAAGTCCATACGATTCCGCCTCCATCTGCCCGTGCCCGTTGTATCCAGCCCGGACCAAAATCTGCTGCACTCGCTCAGCTGCCTGCTCCAGCGCCTGTTGCACTTGCACTCTTTGATTCAGCGCATCATTCACCATCTCGGACAGCACTTCATTAATGGCCGGATATTCAGGGATAGGCAAGGGGCTTTTCACCTGTTGATGCACGGCCTCGATCTGTTGGTAGTAAGGAAACTGCTTGCGCACCTCCTCATCTCTCCATGTGGACAAGCGGGTACCGTTCCCTCCACATGTGGAAGTGGCCTTATCCATTGCAGCAGAAGCCGTCTCCTTCATAAAACGGTAAGCCATTTCAGGATTCGGGCTGCCTGCCGGTATGCCCAGCACCCAATAAATGTTGAGTGACATGTGACGTCCGTCGATCCCGTCCCCTCTAGGGATGAGGCCTGTACCTACCTTCCCGACAATACGGGACATGTCCGGCATTTCCGCAACAGCTGCAAAGCCCGCCCAATTCCACATCATGGCGATGCCCCCTTGCGCAAAAACATGGCCGCTCTTCACGCTGTCCATGCTTAAAGCTTCAACAGGAACAACTTGATGCTTATGTATTAGATCCACCAAATACTGCAGCGCTTCCCGACCTGCCTCGTGATGAAAGGCGGGCTTCCAATCGGGCGTAACCAGCTCCCCGCCCCGGCTCCACAGGTGGATAAGAAAATCATACACATTGTTGTGTCCGTCCGGATACGATGCGGTTAATGCGCCATGAAGCCCCTGCTCCGGCCGGGTAAAAAACTGAGCCACATCCAAAAAACGGCTCCAGGTCGCAGGAACCTGAAGCGGATAGCCGAAGCGCTTAATAAAAGCATCCTGCTCGGCAGGGTCCTCGAACAAATCTTTACGGTAAATAAACATCTCGGGCCCGTCGTGGTAAGCGATGCCATAGATGCTTCCGTCCGCAGCCGTCTGCAATCCGCGCATGCTGGGAGCCCAAGCCTCAGGCCAGCCATCGGGCGGGTCCTTGCGAAGGAAGTCATTCAGGGGGAGAAGGAGCTTCTGCTGGATCGCCTCAGGCAGCCAATCCGTTACACAAAGAAATAAGTCATGCGACGTGCTCAGTGCTTCTTTGTCCGCAATCATACGATCATACAGCCGGTGAATTTCTTCGAATTCCCGTTCGACTCTCCAGCCCGTCAGCTGTTCAAAATGCTGAGCCTGTACACCGAACGAGGCCTCGAAGCCGGAGAACTCCCGGGAAATCAGCTTCAATTGCTGAACTTGTGATTGCTGCCTGGTTTCCATGGCATCAGACCTCCTTTTTACGAACCATTAAGATATGCTCGCAAACGAGCACGATATCTCCATGCTGATTGAATACTTCACACTTTTCGGTAACCATACCGAACTGAGGCCGCTTCGCATGATCCTTTTTCTCGCTGATCGTAACCCGAACCTTGATTGTATCGCCGATAAACACCGGCTTAATAAAGCGCAACCGATCGTAGCCATAAGAGAAGGCCTCGGGGTTCATCTCCGTCGCCGTCATGCCGACCGCAACGCTAAATATGAGTGTACCGTGAGCAATCCGCTGCCCGAAATCCTGCGTCTTGCACCACTCCGCATCCATATGATGGGGATAAAAGTCACCCGTCTGCCCCGCGTGCAGGACGATATCCGCCTCAGTAATTGTCCTGCCGAATGATTCACGGGAGGAGTCAAGGTCATATTGTTCGAAATACTGCGCTCGAATCATATAGAGAACACCTCCGCTTTAATCTTGTCATTGTGTTCCCCGATTTTTGGCGCTCCGATCGAAGAAGTCAGCACTTGACCATTGATCCGGATCGGACACCGGGTCGTCGTGAGCTGCGCCCCGCTGCCATTCACTGTTTGCTGTGTCATGTTTAATGAACGAAATGCCTCATGCTCAAGCAATTGGTGCCAGTTCAGCACCTCCGCGCACCAGTAGTCCGCAGGCTCCAAGCGCTCAATCCAATAGGCCGTCGGCCGGGATAATAAATGATCTCGTAAGATGCCTTTGATTTCATCCCTTCGGCTAAACCAGGTCGATGCATCCTCGAATGCTGCGAGCGCGGTGCATTCGAGTAGCTGACCGAGCTGTACAACGGAGCCCATCGCCAAGGCGATATAGCCATCCGCTGTCTTATAAATGCCGTATGGTGCGCCAAGGTAAGCGTTCGCATTATTGACCATGCTTCGCTCAGGCAGCCTGCCGCCGTCGTTCATATGGGTTGTAAGCACCTCGAATTGAACATCGAGGATCGATTCAAGCAGGCTGACCTCCACGTGCCCGCCTCTTCCGGTAATCCCGCGCCGGACCAGACAAGCGAGGATGCCCTGCACCAAATGCGCCCCTGCGAACATATCGGCAATGGATAAGCCGAAAGGCACAGGAGGCTGGTCGCCGTTGCCGTTCAGCCATGCAAGCCCGGAGAGTGATTGCACCAGTAAATCCTGGCCTGGCTTGCCGGACCACGGCCCCATTTTTCCATAACCGGTAATTTCCCCGTAGACGAGGCGCGGGTTCCATTCCCGGACGGCTTCATACTGCAAGCCCATCCGTTCGATGACACCCGGACGAAAATTTTGGATCATGACGTCCGCCTTCTCGATCAAGGAGCGGATCAGCTTGAGATCCTCCGGATTTTTCAAATTGGCCGATACGCTCTCCTTGTTGCGGTTAATGGAATGAAACAACGTGCTGTCCCCGTCCAGCTCCATGTTGGATATATATAAGCGCCGGCACAAATCGCCGCCATCCGGCCGCTCTACCTTAATTACACGCGCCCCAAGGTCCGCAAGCCGCAATGCAGCGGACGGCCCGGACAAAAACTGCGCAAAGTCCAGAACCAGCAAGCCTTCCAGCGGTTTCACATCTTCTCCGGCAGCACTCATTTGCAAGCCTCCTCCCTAAGCTTCAAGGACTCCCTGTACAAGAGGTTCATTTGATCCAGTATATGGTCGGGATTGCCGCCATTCATCATATATTCACGAACGAAATGACCGGCATGATCTTGAAAATGCAAATACCCGTTATACCGTGGGCGTACGTAAGCCCGATCCAGTGCAGGTAGCGTATGTATAAAGTAACTGCCCGTCTGCCGGTTGTTCTCCTCATCCGTCCAAGCCAAGCGGTGCCCCGGCTGTCCTCCGCTGATCGTATAAAGTGTTCTCTGAACTTCGGGGGCTGCAGCAAACTGTGCGTAATCCAGCGCTTCGGACAAATGCTTGCAGGCCGAGGAAACAGCCAGCCCTGTGCCTCCCAAGGTGGATCGAAGAGGTTCATTGCTGCCGAAATGGACTAAATCTCCAAAGGCAAGCTTATGGAGACCATACCCCTCTCGAGCATAATTGGAATAGCCATAGGCAAATGGACAATAAGCTATGGTATCCTTTTGCGACATCGTTTCATAGACTGCAATCGGGTTCCAATGAAACATATCGGGAGGACAAAGAGCCGCTAGCTCACGCAGCGATTCCAGTGCAGCCCGGCCGATTTCCGCCGATACTGTCCTTTCCTCTTGTTGAAAAGGCTCCTCCCCATGGGCCAAACAGAGCATATAAAAATTCATCAGGCTATCGATCGGAATTCCTGGAAATGCCACACACCCTTTGGCGGCCAAGCCCAAAAGCTGTTCCCATGTCTTTGGAACTTCCGCCTCCTTGCGCTGCAGCAAGTCCTCCCGCCAGGAAGCAACAGGTGTGGCAGCATCGATTGCCAATGCCGTCTGCACCCCGTCAAATTGATAGCTGGCATGGGATTGGCCCACCGCATGCACAGCTTGATCTGTAATAAACAATTCCGGCACATGCTTATTTAGTGGCAGCAGTGCACCCGATTGGGCGGCATAGCCCGCCCACGGATGGTCGATAACCAACAAATCATAAGCATCGATCAATTGATGAATCGGCGCGTCGGCGAATTCCTGCAGCGAACGCTTCTCCCATTGGATGGAAACGCCCGGATGAAGCTCTGCGTAGCGCTGGGAGGTTGCCACCATGGGAAGGTAACCACGCGTATGGTTCCATGTAATCCCCTTCAGCACAATACTCATAGTATCTTCCTTTCTGCTTCCGATATGGAGGAGGACACGGCCCTGCCAAGCCTTCCCTCGTCCTCGAGCCAGCGATCCGCATCCGTAAGATCCAGATAGTGCAGCATGCCGGGTATAATATAGCTTAAGGAATCCGTCTCATTATAAAAAGGCTCCCGGATCCAATCAGCCAAACTGTTCATTCGATTTTCCATAAGCACATTCTGAATGCGATGATCCAAGAGTCCGGCCAAGCCTGCATATACCGCATAACGACCGCTTCCATATAATTGGATATCGGAGCTATCCACATTTTTCATGCCTGCTACCGCCTCAACCGCTCGCAGCACGTCGTAGGTGCGCAACGCCGCCATGCTGTCACCCAGCCACATAAGCTCATCGGAAAATCGATCCATCATTCCGAATCGCTTAAATGCATTTTCCGTTGGAGAATTCAGGTGCGGCAGCAGCGGGCCAATTCCCGTCGGATTCAAAACCAACACAATGCGATCCTGGGAGCACGTGTGCTCAATCCATTCTGCGTGAGCGTCAAGCTGACTGGAGCCTCCGTCCCACACCGCAATTGTTACAGGCAATCGGCGTCCCGAATGCTTGGACTCGAAAATTTGCATCCCATGATTCAGCAGTCCGGGCTGGCTCCACCAGACCGAACGGATGAGCCACAGCGATCCAACCTCTCCGCCGCCGGATGGGCGCGGATTAAGATCGCAATACGGACGGTTAGCAATCACACGGTTGCGAAGCCAATCGAGGGCCCGTTTTTTTCTCTCGGAGTTGGACAGCGATTGACGTGCCTTCTCGATCTCCGCCAAGCGTTCCGTATTTTCCACAAAAGTACTTTTGGCAAATGCGAGCTCCCCGATCACTTGACCGCTGCGCGTGCATTTTAACTCCTCAGCCGGAATTAATTGAATCTCCGTTTCCGGGACGGACGCTGGCAAAGGATGCCCCAATAAATATTTGGCGAAAAATTCGGCCGCAGCTTTAGCCAACGGCACGGTAAAGCGGTGGACATTTTCATCCTCGAAAATATCCAACCGCTCCCCTGCTCCATGCATCTCCCAAAACCTGCGGTTGACCGAAACCGTATGCCTCGGTCCCTCAATAGGCACGGAATCATACGTGGTTGCCAGTATGCGGACCGGACGCGGTGCCATCGCCATCACGATATCCTCATGGTCGAAGCCAAGGGCGGAGAAGCCCGGCCATTTCTGCTCGGCATCCTGCGCTTTGCCTGTCAGCAGGAAGTAGGGCCTGTTCATAATAAAGCCCCCTGGAGCTGCGGCAGCAATCCGCTCGTCATACATCATCACAAGAGAGGTTTGCGTCCCGCCCCCTGAATGCCCGGTAACGCCGATTTTCTTGGGATCCACCTCCGGACGGGTGGACAAATAATCGATGGCCCGAACGGCATCATGCAGCATATAGCGGGCCAGACTATCCCCCAGAGGCATACATTGACGGCCGACATTCTCGTGCTCGGTAACACTGGTCATGGGCGCTTCCTTCCGGATCGGATCATAGAATCCGAACCGCTCTCCTTGCCCTACCGGGTCTAGTGACAGAACAACCAAGCCGCTGTGCACCAAATAGTGGCATACCGTCTGGTACTCATCACAATGCTTCGCTTGTTCCCGGTGTCCGCACAACAAAAGCACCGCTCCCGTAGGTCGGGTCGTGTTATCCGGAATGTACAGGTTCGCCGTTGCGTAAACATGCGGTCTCGGCTCGAAAATGACCTTTTCTACCCGAAACCCATTTCCCTGAACTGTCCCTGTAATCACCGGATTAAGTGGCGTATCGGAACCCGGGAGCCCTCCAACGCAGCACTCTATCCCCTCTCTGATATCCCTTTGTCTCTGTTTCAATTCGTCTATGTTCGTAACAGCCCGTCTTGCCTTCTCACCTCTCTCCGCAGCGCGCATAGCGGACTCATACACCCAGCGGGGCAGCTGGCTCTTTACATCAAAATGGGCAACGCCCACTTGTTCGAATTTTTCAAACACGGCTTCCTTCGACTCCTTCCTATCGTTAAGCACGGCTCTCCACAGCCAATAAATCCGCAATGCGAACAGGCTGGTTGCTCTGTACTGACTTCCATATGGCTTCCCCGGTTAATACGGAGGCAGCCCCTGCCTCTGCCCCGGCCAATATCTCATAAGACCGGACTGGATCGGGACCGAGGAACAAATCCTCCAGCAAGAGCGGATCCCCTCCACCATGCCCCCCTTGTCTCGGCACGACATGAATGGTTTCTTTGCCCCCGAACAACGGGAAGTAATCAATCGTCTGCTCGACTTCTTGAGGAAAGGTACGTTTGGACAGCATCTCCTTCGTTTCGATCCTTCCCTTCGTGCCGTTGATTGCAAGCCTGTAGCCCTCATAAGGCAAAGAAAAATTGACCGAATAATTCATAAACGCGCCCTTGTCATACTTGATGACGGCTGCATAAGTATCTTCAATATCAATTTCGGAATCGAAAATACAGGCATCCGCTCGATACCCGGTATAAGCGCTCGGTTTCGTCTCTATTCCAGTAAGATGGTCATCCTCCGGCACGACCTCCTTGCTTCGGGTGGACCATCTCATGAAGTAGCTGCACTGCTGCTTGACATGACAAGCACCGCAATACCTTCCGTCTTCTTTTGACGGATTCATTTCCCCGTCCGGGCCAAAATAATTCAGCGCCCCATAAGCAAACGCTTCCACAGGCTTCTGATCAATCCACCAATTGACCAAGTCGATATGGTGGGTGCTTTTATGTATGGATAGCCCGCCGGAATGGCTTCTTTTACGGTTCCACCTTTTGAAATAGCTGGCGCCGTGATATGTATCGAGGTACCAGTTTAAATCAACGGATGTTACTCTGCCGATCCTCCCCTCCCGAACCAGCTCCTTGATACGGGTGTGAATGGGGGCATACCGGTAATTGAAAGCTACATGAAGCTTTCCCTTGCTATGCTTTTGCGCTTCAATAACTCGCAGACAATCGATTCCTGTCGTCACCATCGGTTTCTCCGAGATGACCTCAAGATCGTGTTCTAGCGCTTTCACGATATATTCCGCATGGGTATGATCCGCCCCGGCGACAATCACTGTATCGGGGTTCGTCTCCCTGATCATCTGATCAAATTGATCCGGCCTATAGACCGGCAGACCGCTTAAGGTCGGAAATTTTCTAAAGCAATTTGCAAATCGGCCGGGATCTGCATCCAGCAGCCCAACGATCTCACAGTGCGACCGGAACGTGTCCAGCATGGGCTTGATAAACATCCCGTTAGCCCTTGTGCTGACACCGCAAATGACGTATTTTTTTGTTGCCAAGGTGCTCCCTCCCATCATAATGTAAGTATACAAATGAAACGATGGTGGAAAATTAGTAAATCCAATCTGAAATATAGGTTGATTGCGCTGGGATGGTGTAAATAGAAAACCCTGACCAGAATCGCCAGGGTTTAAAGTGGAACATCCTTATTTTAGGGTAACAGTAAGTGTAACTGTCCTTTTATCCGGTCCCGTTCCGTTGATTTTAAAGCTTTGCAAGTTAATTTTACCTGAAGTATAGCTGCCGCTTTTAGGTTTGAAAACAAGCTTGTAGTCATCCGTCATATAGAACGTATCTTTATTTGCTTCCGTCGTACCGGCTAGATAAGTAACATCTGATAGAGTAAGGGTGGCTCCAAACCTCCCCAGAAAAGGTGTGAGCGATTCGCTATTTTTATTTTGTGATTTATCTGCGCTGTTAATAAAAGCGTTATTCATATCGTCAATTATTCTTATGCCGTTGGCAATCTTCGTATCCCAGATATAATAACCGTCAAGCTCCGTCAGCTTAGGAATCAGGCTAGTTTTACCAAATTTTAATTCACTGAATGTTAGATCAGAACTGAATACAGTAAAATTAACGTTAATGCTTTTCTGACCGTTCGGTGTTTTAAATACAATGTTTGCGCTAGTACTCCCTGGGTTTAAACCTACCATTTTCGTTGGGGAATCTTTTTTATCTACCGCTACAATTCGTGAATCAGCAAAACTCATGCTCGTAATTTGTGCCGTAGGTATCACTGTTTCATTCCCGTCTTTGTTCTTAGCTGAAATACTCAAGCCTTTGGTGAAGTCACTTTTGTTTTTAAAAATATTCGCAGCATCTGTCTCATCTGCTATAGGATTTTTGTCCTTTTCGTTTTTGTTTACTTTCAGGCCGGAGTCGACCATAAATTTACCGACGGCAAACAAACTTGTATCAGCATTTAAATAATATTTTAATTCGTCGTCATCTGCATCCATCTCTTTCCAAGTATACATTTTTGCTTTGGCTACAATAGAATTCATGCGGGTCTCTATAGGCCATTTGGTAGGATCCGAAATGGAAGGATCTTTTTTTGCTTTGACTAACGTTGCAGTTACTTGATAAGTTCCTTTTTTAATACTATCCGGAGCCATGTTAATATTTTTTTCGTTGGCGTCCATAACTGTTCTTCTTGCAATATTATTGGTGTCATCCAACTTAAAGGCCGGAGATCCTGAAAATGTTCCAGTGAATGCGCCGGTATCTCCACTTAACTTTTCCCATTTGTATTCGATCTGGTATTCATCGTTTTTTATTCCCTTGTAGGACGTATCATATTGGTCTTTTACAATAAATTGCGGTTGAACACCTCTTTTGGCTTCTTGTATAACTGTATAGGTTTGACTTGGTTCAAAGCCCGACTTTTCAAGAACCGCGGGAAGTCTTTTATTTTCAACTGTATATTCAGCCGTTGCTCTTTGGCTCACATTGTCTACGCTTACCTCAATCGATTCTTTACCTTTTCCTGTTACCTCCAAAATGCGAATATTTCCTTTATTTGCTCCGGATAATTCAATTGGCCCCTCTTCTCCTCCAATGATTGAGCCTAATTTCAATGCACTGCTGCTCCGTACCTTGATTTTACCTGCTTTGAAGAGTTCAACTCTTTCATCCGGTGAAAATTCATACCCTTCCGCATCTCGAATGGCCAGCTCGACCGGAATATTAACATCGCCTTCGGCAATGACTGAAGAACTGAGATCTTTAATTTCAATGCTTGCCGGCACTTTAGGAGTGACCATGCTGAAGTCCTTAGTTGCAATGTGTCCTGAGCCTGCGGACATTAAACGTAAAGTGGCAGATGTGTCTTTCTCTATATCTGTAAGTGCCTCCAGTTCAATCTCAGGATACCCATCATAATCATTATCAAAGAAAACAATATCCCCTCTATCCTCGAACAATTGCTCCCCATCGTAGCTAATCAGCATATCCTTATTTAATGTCTCCGTATCATCGAGTCGGTTTCCATACTGATCATATGCAGTAAAAGCCAAGTAGACCTTATCACCAGGCTGCAAATATTTCTTTTTTTCCTTAAATGTTACATCGCCAAAATCCACCTTGGATACCATAACACGGTCCCCTACGGTAAATACTTTATTCGCTGACATATTGTGCTCCCTATCAAAAATAGATATGGATATAGCACTCCCTCTTTTTTCATCGCTTAAGTTCAGACGAAAAGCTTGTTTACCTGTAATGTTTTGTGGTGATAGCTTCGATCCGGCCCGAATTTCAAAACGATGAGCACCTAAATCTGTCTGCTCTCCATACTGATTCAATTGTTTGAAATCTACAATGACTTTGCCCCGTGGCAGCTCGCCCGAAGTATTCGTGAATTCCAGCTTGCTAATTTGTTCATCCTCGGCAGTAAATTCAGCTGTTTTTTTATCCATCACCGTTTCAGCCAAGCCTGAGAGCTCAACAGAGTAGCTTCCTTTTATAAGCTTTTGATCCAATGTCAATATTACTGTCTTTTGATCGTCAGACCAGGAACTTGTAGTACTGAAGGCGGTCCCTTCCTTCTTTACAGCCAATATAATTTTTTCCATCTTTTCGGAATCCAAGGTTCTGTTAAAAGTTACCGATACTTTCTTCGCTCCTACAGGCTTAACCTCCTCGATGGAAACTTTTGCAGTATCTTTTAAATCTGACATAACATTCATGGCATCATATACAGATTCTACTAACATTCTTCTCGTAACCTTACGGTCCGATCCGTGAAAACGACCATCATCCTGGTTTTGCATTATTTTTAACTGCAATGCATAGGTAACAAACCGGGCGGAAGTTTTGTCAACTCTATCTTCATTGGCAATACTCAAATCCACAATGGGGGTAACATTTCTTGCCTCGTTTACCTTACCCAAGGCATAAACTAAATATTTGGCAAGATCCTGCCTGTTCAGATTATCTTCGTAATCGATTACTCCGCCATCTGGATTAATAAGGCCCAGTGTCTCAAAAGATTTAATTAACTCAGGATTTGTAAGCGCTTCATCGGAAGTTGATGTAAAACCAGCTTTTGCCGCCTTGACAAATTCCTCGCGAGTAATCAAATTGTCGGGGCCGAATGTGTTTTCCGACTCAGGAACAAAAACTCCCCTTCGAATAAAAAAATCAAATTTTTCTTTTAAATCTTCGGGTAAACCCGTTAAATCACTGTAATTTTCTGAAAGCTTTACTTCTGAATCAGAAATTTGGGATGCAACATCCGGTTTCACTACCTGGGTAGCGCTTTCATTTGTGTCTGCTTTAATTTCCGTCGCAACCGCCCCATCCGCTTCTTCCGCAGCATAGGCAGCAGGAAGAAGCGACATCGCCACAAGCAAAAAGGATAACGACCAAGCTATGTGTTTCTTCATTTTTCGCACCTTCTTTTCCTTTGTTTTTAATAGATTTCGTGATATCTCTAAAGTATTACGAAATAGTGAAAAATTTATAGGCGTTTTACGGCATGTTTATAGGCACATTTTTTCTTAATCGGGAGGAAGCAGCACAATTTTCCCTTCCTCGAGGGTAACTTGTATTTTATTGGAATTTTTGAGACCAATCGCTTCAAGGTAGCCTGTTGGAATTTGCAGCCTTCCGGCTTGGTCCAGCACGGCATACTCCACATGGGACTCTTCTTCAAGAACACCGGTCTCCTGCCCTTGTTCCATCTCAAGCTGCTCTTGATCGTACGATTTCCGGCGTAAAATCTCAGACGACGTCTTTCCATCTCGTATTGCGACTACACGGTCCACTTTTTTCGCAAGCAAGGGGTCGTGTGTCACGATAACGATCGTAATGCCGAGCTGCTTGGTTAATTGCCGAAACAAATCCAAAATTTGATTCGCCATGTTCGTATCTACCGAACCGGTCGGTTCATCCGCAAGTAACAGCTTGGGATGGTTGGCAAGCGCTATAGCTATGGCTACACGCTGCTGTTCTCCACCCGACAGCTGATTCAAGCGGTTGTTCAAGCGATGGCTTAATCCTACCGCCTCGAGTAGCTCCAGAGCCCTCGCCCGCTTCCGCTGACCTTTGAGAAGAATCGGCAGCTCTACGTTTTCCAACGCAGTCAAATAAGGGATCAGATTCCGTCCGTTATTTTGCCAAACAAAGCCTACTGTTTCTCTTTTGTAAGTGACCAGATCCTTCTCGGACATGTGCAATAAATCCTTACCGTCCACAGTTAAACGTCCTGCAGACGGCCGATCCAGCCCACCAAGCATGTTCAATAGGGTCGATTTACCACTGCCGCTGTTGCCGATAATGGCCATAAGTTCACCGGTATCCACATGCAAATCAAGGCCTTGAAGGGCAACAACCTCAAGATCGGCAATTTTATAAATTTTAACTAAATTTTCACAATGAATCATGCTAATCCTCCCCCAGCTTAACGGCTTGATGAATCCGGATACGTGACACAATATGACCTAATATGACCAGACCTGATGTAATCATCACTGTTACGATCCAATACAGCCTTACCTGGTCATGAGGATCAAAGGTGACTTTAAACGGCGGCACCTGTGTTTTGGGATCAAAGGACATTTCGAACAAAGGTACGAACCATTGACTCGCCATGCTCCCCGTACCGAGCCCTATAAGGATGGCGGCTCCGGATATTAACACCTGTTCTCCAAGCAGCATCGCAAGCAGCTGAAAGAAAGAAATCCCCATCGCGCGCAAAATGCCGAATTGAAGTGTTCTTGCATGAAGTGACAACACCCAATAGAGCAGAAAACCGAAAAAGCAGATTACAATGGAAATGAGGAAGCCCAACGTCATAACCCCATTGATAGCCATTTGGAATGGGTCTTTGATCGCTTTAATTTGCTCCTGTTTGGCATCTCGAAGCGATTCGATATCGTAGCCATGGTCAGCAACAGCCTTGTACACCGCTTGACTGCTCGCCTCCGGCTTCAGCTTCAACCAAACCTCATACGGCTCCAACGCCAAATTGTTCTGAATATAAGGCAAATGCCCCACGACCAGCATTGGCTTCTTGACTTTAGTACTCGTGCCTTGCTTGGTAGTCACCGTCACTTGATCGTTCGCACCCGGGTTTGGGTTCCATGAAGGCCAGTAATCGATAATGCCGAATACAGTAAACTGATTGCCCTCGATTCCATTCCAGCCCAAAGTGATCGTGTCACCTGACTTTAAGCTATACTCCTCCGCCATAGATCTCGATATTAATACAGCCGATGGGCTTGGTGCGATCAGATTCAAATAATCATAAAAATGATGCCCCAGCAGGCCAGGACGAATCCAAGCCGTTTGCCCGAATTCCTGTGTATCGATCCCCATAAGCTGAACGGTATCCTTCGTTTTCCCGCGAGTAAAGGTCGCATCCTTCTTGATGAATACTTTGGCTGCGTGTTCAATGCCTGGCAGTTGAGTAAAAGGGAGAAAGGACGGCTCTGTGTACTGTGTTTTACGTTTCGAGGCTGCCGGATCGGTATTTTCCTCGGTTATTTCCACTCCATCCTCACCGGTAATACCGGTTAAAATCGCCGGAGGTGCATCATTCTCCCATCGAATTTGCATCGTAATATCTGCCCCGGCAGAATAACGAATTTTATCCGAAGTATTCTTGTTGATCGTGCGCGTTGCGCTTGCACTGAACAGTCCTGTTGCAATCGTAATAATCAAGAATACCATAATGAATTGATATTGAATGGTGGAACGACTGACTTGAATTAAAGTAAAATACAAGGCAGGCGACCACCACCGCCGACCGGCTTTGTATACTAGCTGCATAAACAATGGATACAAACGGAGAATGAGCAGGCCACAGCCAAGTATAAAAAATGCCGGGATTAGAAACAACAGCGGATCTACCCTTAAATCGCCGGATTTAAGACCTAACGCTAGCAAGTCTTTAATACGCGTCTTGTAGTTGTATAAGCCATAGAGGGAAACGGCAACTAAGATCACGTCAATAAAATACGTGTGCCAGAACGATTTTTTTTGCTGTCTGGCAGACTGCTGCTTATGGCCGACAATCGTAACCTTGGTTGCGAGAAATACCGGGATCAGTGTCATAACCAAGGAGCAGGCAATGGCTGCCAAAGCATACAGGAAGGCTTCCCGGTTCAAGGAAACATCCAGCTTGGCCCGCTGTACGAACTCGAGAAATCCGCTTGAAGCACCAAGCACTCTTGTCAGATGCATCCCTAGATAGGGGCCGATTAGAAAAGCGATTGTGCCAAGCACCAAGCCCTCTGCCACGTATCCCATAATAATTTGAGTCCGGCTGGCACCACGGCTTCGAAGTACGGCGATTTCCGTCTTTTGACGTTCGGTAATAAGATTGGCCACCATGTACAAATAAAATCCAAGCATGAGAACCACTGGTACATTTAATGACCAGAGCATCATCTTTAAATTGGCTTCTTTTACATAATAAGCTCCCAAAGTTTGCAGTGCCGGAGCGTTATAATTGTGGTTCTCATATCGATCATCCAAGTGCTTATCTATCATAAAGTGGGTCGAAATAAAGCTGCCGATCGTTAACAGCGTCATCTGTGTATAATCCAATGCAAAGTACCAATAGCTGGACTGGACGTTAAGTTTATCCCCCGTTGTAAAATCCTTCTCGAACAAGGCAAAATCAATCACGAAACTGTTCTTGTAGCTGCTTGGGATGTTATACCAGAACAGGTCCGAATAATCTTTGCGGTCGAACACCCCCACAGGCTTAATAAGTACAGGGTCCTTCCTTGTATCGTCCTGAATGACGAACACGGTATCCAGCACCATGCCCAATTCCGTTAATGCCTCGGGTATAACCAATGCTTCATAGATTCCGTTAACGGCTTCTTTGGCAGGCATTCGGCCATCGACCAGCCGGAGATGCCCGTCCATTCCGTCGATAGCGGTAATGTCTGCGGAACGCTGCCGGTTGATATCAACCTTGTCCGTTTCGGCCGGAGCTAAATTGTATCTCTGCGTTGCTCTTTCACGCACAAAATATTGCATCGGTAGGCCGAATCGATCCCCGTTCTTTTGCAAAAACGCGTCGGTTTGCGGTATTTTAACAGACTTTTCCTTCTCCTCCGCAGGCAGGTTAACGGACAGCCAATAAATGCCGGGATATTGGGCATTCGTCGTCTGCAGCTGCTTCAGTTCTTGTATGAGCAGCCTTTGCAATATTGCATTCGTATAAATAGGCATACTGCTCGTTAAGGCGACGGATAAAACCAACCCGAATAACAGACTAAGCTGAAGCCATTTATTATTGACCATTTTGCGAAGGATCATGATAAATAATGCCACTGTCTTAGCCTCCTAATTGGCCAAAATAATTTTTTGGCCTTCCGTGATGCCTTTACGGATTTCCACTTCGGTTGCAGCAACGATTCCTTTTTCCACATCGATTTCTTTACGGCTTTCGCCGTCAAGCACCTGCACATAGTCACGTCCCATATAGCTTCTCAGTCCGGCACGAGGAATGACGACGACATTGTCTCTTTTCTCCGTAACGACTGTAATGTCTGCCTGGGATCCGATTGTTATCTCCTGCGGCAAGTCCAAGACATTGATTACAAGCGATTTATTGTTCTTGTCCTGAACCGTTTTGTTGTCGCTGGGCGCGGCTGACATGGGCGTCTGGACAACTTTGCCGCTGTAGGTTTTGTCCTTTATTTTCACAATGACATCCATATTAATTTCAACCCCGGCAAGGTCGTTCTGGCTTGAAGCTGTATAAATCAATTTCATTTGCTTAGGGTCAGAAAGCGTTACCAATTGTTTATATGCCGCAACATCTTCACCGGGCTTTATAGGTTCAACGAAAGTTACTATGCCATCGGAGGCAGCTACAAGTCTGGAATTTTGCAGCTGGTCCTGAAGCGCTTTCAATTGAATTTGAGCACTTTCCATATCCAGCATCTTCAGCTTCACGGAAGGGTCTTCGGCACCTTTGTCAGCCACTTCCTGCATTAATGAAATTTTAACCTTCTCAATTGCAATTTCTTGAACTCGTATTTTCGTAACAAGCTCGCTGGTTTCAGTGGTCGCAACGACATCACCCGCTTTAACGTAATCCCCCAGCTTTACATTGATTGCAATAAGCTTGCCTGCCGATGTTTTGTAATACAGGTAGTTCGTCTTGTCCGAAGCAAAGGTAGCGACACCGGTAATTTGTTTCGAAATAGCAGCCCGCTTGGCTTCCACAACATTCAATGTCTCTTTTACCGGTTGCACTAACGGCGGCTGCAGGGCCTCCTCCTCCACAGGGAGCAGGGAACAGCCTGTCAAAGCACTTGAGAGCAATGTGACTCCGCCCCATAGTAGCAGATGGGATTTAAGCTTCCTCAACAATTAGACCATCCTCCAATGCGTATACTTGGTCAACTACACTCATAATTGCAGGATCGTGCGTAGTAAGAATAATTGCCATACCTTCATGCTGCACAAGATCGCGAAACACCTTCATGACCTGCATGCCCATCTTGCTATCCAACTCTGCAGTAGGTTCATCCGCCAAAATAAGGGATGGCTTGTGCGCAATAGCTCTGGCAATGGCTACCCGCTGCTGCTCTCCCCCTGACATTTCAAATGGCCGGTGCTGCATCCGGGTTTTCAAACCTACGAGCTCAAGCGCTCTTTCTGTATACGCCTTGTGAAGTGAGGCGGGGATACCGGCGATTCGAAGGCCAAACTCCACATTTTCGTAAGCCGTCATTAAAGGAACTAAGGCAAATGATTGAAAAATGAGCCCCATATGCACCCTTCTATGCTCATTGCGCGCTTTCTCCGAGAGCCCGCTGATTTCCGTCTCATTGAAAAACACTTTACCCTCCGTAGGTCGGTCCAATGCTCCCAATATATTAATTAAGGTCGTCTTGCCGGAGCCCGATCTTCCCTTCAAAGCAACAAGCCGCTTCGGAGGAATCGATAAATTAGCCCCCTTCAATGCATGCACCGCTGCCGAACCTCGTCCGAATACCCTTGTGACCCTCTCGGCTGTGAGAAGGGGGGCCGTAGAAATCACTTGTTCGTTATTCAACCCGAACCACTCTCCTAAGCGCTTTCCTGTTGGAATAATTGCCTCGAAATCAAAAAGTCTACCCCCACCATACTATGAAACCTTTGCGTGGGAGTAGGCGGTTTAGTTCAATTTTATAGGCTGTTTCTGGCATTCATGATGGGATTCACAGTTTATGAATATGAAAAAGCCCCAGTTTGGAAACTGGGACTTAGTCGATGCTGCTATTTTAGATGGGAACTACTTAAGGATTTTGAATGCACCAAAGTGCGGATGCATCAAACAATTTCCAAAGTTCGTCGGTTGCATATTCTTTCATAACAGCATCGTCCTTTAAGCCAAACAAAACAGTGCGTGCTGCTACAGGTTCGTTTAAAATATTTTTCGAACCCTTCTCATAACCAATAATGATCCCTTTTGCTGGATCGTCCTTGGATGCAACAATGATTTTCCCATCACCACTTGGAAAGCCATAGGAAAGAGCTGCTGGCTCATAAAACACTTGTACATCTCCTTTTAAGCCAGCCGCAAGTGGGTGATCGCTATTTTGAATAGTTACCGTTGTCTGTTTCAAAATATCCGATTTCTCAGAAATTTTAGAGAAATCCGCATCGCCGAAAGAAATCGATTTAATGTAGATAATTGGGGCTTTAAGGCCCTTAAGTTTCTTTTGTACATATTTCGAATTGGTAGAGGTTCCGATTACAACCAAATCATATCCTTCAACAGCTTCTGCAGTAATTTTAGTACTAGCTAGGCGAGTAACTTCAAATCCTAGTGATTCCAGACGACTTACCACTGGTTTCTCTTCATCACGTAACTTGGCATTACCAGTGTTCACGTCACTTGTAATAATTGCTTTCTTCCCCTTCGCCGAAACATCTCCACCCTTAGAAGGAGTTGTCGGAGCAGGTGTAGGCGTTGCAGGTTGCGTTCCAGGCGTCTCCGCCGGTTTCTTGACCTCTGCGAACAGCTTCTTCGACTCGAAGCTAGCTAGCGCCAGCATTTTACGTGTTGCCGGTGCTTTGCCTCCGAAGCTGCCATCGTCCAGCTTGGTCAAGATGTTTTTCTCCAAAGCTAGCGCTACATACCCTTTAGCCCAGTCGTCAACCGTGGAGTCTGTAACCGGTGTCGCCTTCTTGGCAGCATCATCCAAGCCGATACCGCGAATGAGGAATGCAGCCAGCTCTTGGCGTGATACGGCACCGGAAGGATTATAAGTTTTGCCTTCGGAGTCGTAGCCGTTAGTTAGTCCGGCTTTTTTCAGCGCCTCGACATAGGTTAGAGACCAGTGGTCCGAAGGCACATCGTTAAAGGTTGAACTTGTAAGCGTTTTATCGACAGACAGTGAAAAAATGAGCGAAGCCACTTTGGCAAACTGGGCGCGATCCATTTGTGCATCCAGACCAAACGTATCGTCAGATAAGCCGCTAAACACACCAGAGGAGATCAGCTCGTCAAACTTGACCTTTTGCTCCTGCGGAAGATTGCCAAGATCCTTAAATTGACTTGAATCTGCTGCTGCTGCAAAGCTAAACGAAAACATGGTCAGAGCCAAAAGGAAAAAACATAAAAGGGACGTAATTTTTTTCATCCAGCACACCTTCCTAAATTTAGTCATCCTACTGAAGCAAATAAAAAACACATCGATTCGGTTTTATAGTAACCGCTTGCAGAACGAAATTAACACCTCCATTCACAATTCCGTAATTCATAATGATTTTATCCTACTCTTTAAAAATAATACGAAATGGAGTACAAACTATAGGCGCATTAACTCGACATTATAGGGTCATTGTTCCTTGATGCGTAGTCAAGCCCTATTTCTTCACAGCCTTTTGCAGCTCAGCTTTGGCAGCCTTCTCAGCAGCTATGGCCTTGGTCTCTCTTTCCTCCGTCATCCGGAGAGCCGTTACCGAATCTTTGGACTCGCTGAAAATAAGCGGTGCAAACACCCCCGGCGTATTCACCAAATGATACGTTAATCCCGCCGCACGGCCAGGGGCTGCAGGAGCATAGTTCCCATAAAAAAGGGATGCGATATTTTTCCCCTTCATGTAAGGAAGATTGGCGCCAAAGGCATCCTTTACCGCCTGCGTTTGCAGCGGTCCTATATTCCCCTCCTTCGCAAGCTCGACTTGCATCTCTTCACTTAACAAATACTCAATGACTTTGAATGCGGCATCCTTCTTTTTCGATTGCTTGGTAATGTAGACGGAAGAAACATTCGGTTGATACCTGTTATTCGGATGATCAATGAAGACCGGAGGCGTCGAGATATCGAAGTTCAGATTCGGGTTATCCTGATGAAACTTGACAATTCTATCTGCCGAGGCGACAGCCATAGCGATATTGCCGAGCGGAAATTTCTCTACTGTGTCAAACTGATTTGCAGGAATATCGTAAAAACGTCTTAGATTGTCAACCATCTTCACCCAGCCCTCCGAGGTCATACTCGCCCTATCTTCGGTTGGATGCAGCGGATTTAATGAAAGCTGATTATAATTCATGTAATGGCCCGGGTGCTGCGAATAGCCCTTATACGTAATTTCACCTTCTACGCGAGTCAGCTTCTTTGCTTTCTCATAAGCCTCGTCGTAGGTCATACCTGCCTTCGGATATTCAACGCCGAATTTATCGAAAATATCTTTGTTATAAAAAAGAATAAAGTCACTCGTTTGGAACGGCAAACCGTAAATGGACCCGTCTGATGCAATGTTCTTCATTCGGTCCATCATCGCCGGATTTAATCGGGAGGTATCAAAATTGTATTTTTTGATCAGCTCCCTCATGTCATATTGAAGGTCGTTATCAATAATATACCGGTTCACATTCAAAAACGAATCGTCCATAATAATGTCGGGAATCGTTCCTGCAGCAATCAAATCCTGGTACTGCCTTCCTGGATTATCCCAATGCACATGCTTAAACTTCAGATCTGGAAACTTCTTTTTTATAAATTGTCCGATCTGCTTCTCGAAAATTTCTTCCTTCACATAATAAGCAGGCCACACGGTGTAAATAAACAACTCATTATCGTTAGAGGTCTCCTCCTGTTTCACGATCCCTCCGACTGGACCGGTTTCGCACCCGGCAAATAGAAGAAATGCCGACATACACGCCACAACTCCCGCAGATTTCCGCATATTCATTACCTCCTAGTTATAATCGCTGTTATTTAACATAGAAAAAAAAGACCATCCATAATGTAAGTACGATTCCCTACGATATGGATGGTCTTTTCTCAAATACTTCGACTATTTCTTCGCAGCCGCTTTGTCCAGATCAGCCTTAGCTGCTTTATTCGTCTCAATCGCTTTAGTAGACTGCTCTTCAATCATACGCAATGCGGTTACCGAATCCTTCGATTCTTTGAAAATAAGCGGGGCAAACACATTCTGCATTGGAACATCATACCAGAGCAGTCCATCAGCCCTGGCTGCCGGAGGCATAGCCGTTTTCCCATGGAAAATGGCGCTCGTGTTTTTGCCTCTCATTTGAGGCAGGTTTTTACCGAAAGCCTCTTGAACCGCCTTGGATTCCATTGGCACGATCACGCCTTCCTTCGCAAGCTCAATCTGATGCTCCTCGGAAAGAAGCGCCGCCATGACCTGGAAGGCCAAATCCTTTTTCTTCGACTGCTTGGTAATGTACATCGAGTATACGTTCGGCTGGTACCTCGTGTCCGGCGCTTCACTGAAGGACGGCACAGAGACGATGTCAAAATTCAAGCTTTTGTTCTGCTCATGATACGTAACCAGGTGGTCCACCGTCGCCACAGCCATAGCGATATTGCCTTTGGTAGCGAAAGTTTCTACCGTGTCAAACTGGTTTGCAGGAATATCGTAGAACCGACGCAAGTTGTCAACGATCTTCTTCCATTCCGGCGAGCTCAGGCTCGCTTTGTCTTCCGTCAAACTGAGCGGAGATTGAGAAAGCTGATTGTAATTCATATAGTGACCCGGATTTTGAGAAAAGCCTTTGTACGTAATCTCGCCTTCAACACGAGTCAGCTTCTTGGCCATCTCATAAATTTCGTCATACGTCATCCCGTTTTTCGGGTAGTCGACGCCGAATTTATCGAAAATATCTTTGTTGTAGAAGAGTACGAAATCGTTGTTATTGAACGGCAAGCCGTAAATGCTCCCGTCTTTTCTCAGATTGCTCATCTGAGCCATAAGGGCTGGATTCAGCTTGGTCGTATCGAAGTTGTATTTTTTGATCAAATCCCGAATGTCGTATTGAAGATCATTATCAATAATCCATCGCTGCACATTCATTCGGGTGTTATCAAATACAAGGTCCGGTACCGTCCCTGCCGCAATGAGGTCCTTATACTGTCTGCCGGGATTGTCCCAGTGGACATGCTTGATCGTAATATCGGGAAACTTTTTTTTCAAAAATTGTCCGATCTGCTTGTCAAAATTTTCTTCTTTTGCATAGAAAGGCGGATTAACGGTGTAAATAAACAGCTCATTTTCTGGTGATGCATTGGACGGTTTATTATCGACTCCACCTGCAGCAGGGTTAGCTCCTAAGCCCTGCTCGCAGCCTGCCAATAAAGTGAGAGAGACGGCAATCGTTAGAAACTTGCTTCCGGATGTGCTCACGTAATACCTCCAAAGGTTGAATTTGGGATTAACCGTTTTGCAATGTCCATAGAACGAGATTATCCAACAGCTTCCAGCCTGCTTCGGTTGTATTCTCCTGCATTCCGTTATTTAAGAAGAAGAAGGAAATGCGTGCCTTCGCTTCATAGCCATTATCGGCTTTAGAGCCTTTATCGTAGTAATAAATCGTCGCCTTGGACTTGTCTCCAGGACCCGTAGCGATAATCTTGGCCTCTTTACTGGGAAGTCCATAGCCGATACCGATTCTTGAGCTGGTTTCCTTGTAAATTTCAACCGCACCGGATAACCCGCCGGCTACCTTATGCTTGCTATCTACAATATCGATCGATTTAACATTCATAATATTCGCATTTTCCTCAATGGAAGAAAGGCCTAAATAAAACATGCCGTGATTTTTCACATAAACCGTAGGGATCGCTACGTCTTTCATAACGCCATCTTTGATGATTTTGGAGTTCAGTGTTTGACTGATATAAATCAAGTCATAGCCTTTCGTTTCGGCAGCGGTAAATTCCCTGTCAATCATGATCGTTACCTTAAAACCAAGTGCCTTCAACCGGCCGGCAACATAAATGTCCTCGGCTGCGTTTTCCCGGCCCACCAGCAGCACCTTTTTCCCTTGAGCCGAAATCTCCGGCTTTTCCGGTGCAGGTGCCGGGGCGGCAGGCTCTGCCTTAGGCGCTTCCGCTTTCGGGGCTTCAGCCTGCTTCGGCGTCTCGGCCGCAGGCTTAGGCTCCTCTGCTTTTGGTGTTTCCGTCGGCTTCGCATCTGCAGCCTTAGGAGCATCCGCAGAGGACTTTGACTCCTCCGGTTTGGTTGATGCCTCCGGGGTCTTGGCTTCTTCGGGCTTCGCTGCATCCGCAGGAGGATTCACCTCTGTGCCCTTGACCGTGTCCGGAGCAGGGGACGGCGAAGGCGTCGGTGTGGGTGTCGGGGCCGGTGTTTGCGACTTTACTGCGGAGTCTACGGCTTTAGGCGGAGCAGCGGTTTCTTTAGTTGATGAGCAGGCAGCCATAGTAAATGCCATCATTGCAGCGAAAAGCAAGATGAGCAGACGTTTCATAGTTTAAATTCCCCCTAGTCGTTAGTTTCAGCACAGCATCTACAAACAAAACCTCCAGCTCCACAGGATTCGTGCTTCTGGAGGTTTGTTATTCACGTTTAGATGCAGAAGCATCGAATCTATTTTGCGTTGGCAGCCTTCTCCGTTTGAATCCCTTTGTTCGTCTGCTCTTCGATCATCCGAAGGGCGGTAGCCGAATCTTTGGATTCACCGAAAATCAATGGCGAGAACACGTTGTGAAGCGGCACGTCCACATAAGTCAAGCCATTGGCACGAGCTGCCGGCGGCATCGCATTTTTACTGTAAAAAATAGCCTGCGTATGTTTCCCTTGCATTTGCGGCAGGTTTTTGCCAAACGCCTCCTGTACCTTCTGGCTTTCCAGCGGTCCGATAATGCCTTCTTTAGCAAAGTTAATTTGCATTTCTTCGGATAACATGTACGCGATAACCTGGAAGGCCTGATCCTTCTTCGTCGATTGCTTCGTGATATAGGTAGCATACATATTCGGCTGTGCTTTCGTCTTCGGAACATCTGCGAAGGAAGGCATCGAAGCAATATCAAAGTTCAGGTTTTTATTTTGCTCATACCATTGGATAATTTTCTCCGAGACATGGACAGCCATCGCCATTTTTCCTTTAGGGAAGTCATCAACGGAAGTAAACTGGTTTGCAGGAATTTCGTAGAACCGTCTCAGGTTGTCGACTTCCTTTTTCCACCCTTCGGTATTCAGCTGAGCCTTATCCTCCGTTAAGCTAAGTGGGGGCAATGATAGCTGATTGTACGTCATGTACAAGCCTGGGTGCTGCTGATACCCTTTATAGGTATTTTCCCCCTCAACTCGGGTCAACTTCTTGGCAAGCTCATACACTTCGTCGTAGGTCATGCCATCCTTCGGATAATCAACACCGAATTTATCAAAAATATCCTTGTTATAGAACAGGACGAAATCGCTCAACTGGAACGGCAAGCCATAAATTTTCCCTTCCGGCGTCATGTTTTTCATCTGCGCCATAGCTGCCGGATTTAGTTTGCTTGTATCGAAATTGAATTTTTTGATTAAATCGGTCATGTCATACTGAAGGTCATTCTTAAGAATATATCTTTCATAGTTCATTCTCGCATTATCAATTACAATATCCGGAATCGTCCCAGCTGCGATCAAATCCTTATATTCTCTACCCTTATCCCAGTGAACGTGCTTGAATGTAAGGTCCGGAAATTTCTTTTTCAAATACTGGCCGACTTGCTTTTCCCAATTTTCCTCTTTGGCATAAAATGCAGGATACGATGTGTAAATAAAAATTTCATTGTCCGGTGCCTTCGTTGTTTTGTTTGGTTCCGTCGTTGTCGTTGCCACAGGATCGGCCGTGCAGCCTACCATTACTGAACAGGTTAATGCCGTAAGCATGGATGCCTTCACATATTTTTTCATGTTTCGTTTGAAACCTCCCTCAATTAGTAACAATGCATGATCATCGGATTGCAGAAAAAGGTGCACCTCCTTACGCTTCTTGTAAGCGCTTGTAAATGCGATAAACAAAAATGAATGGACATCTTCATCAGTTAATTCTTAATCTTACTTTATTACGGATCGACTCTATTTTCATTGGGGGTGGATTTCATTTTTATAGGTTGTTTATTCCATCTTTCGACGCCAAAATGAGAGAATCCACCCTCACTATTTCCCTGCCACCCATGCTACTGCTGATTCAAACAGCTTCCAGCCCGCTTCCGTCTGGTTAATCTCTTCTCCGCCGACCAAGTAAAAGTAGACTTGCCGGGCCGGCAATACTTCGTTACTGCTGTTGCGTCCACCCTTCTCAAATGCCCAAATCACCGCCTTTTGCTTATTGTCAGGGGCTGCTGCTACGATCGTACCTTTGGCGCTCGGGACAATAAAGCCGATTTTGCCGTTCTCCTTATAAATATCCACCTGCCCCTTCAAACCGGCCGCTATGGGATGCTCCGGGGCTTGGATTTCAACGGATTTGCCTGCAAAATCGCCGTTGTCCGTATCCGTTTCCCTGCCTGACAAATCCAGGTCACCTATATTTTGCGACTCGGCATAGATGACCGGGACAGGAGAAGCTTTCAGCTTATTGCTGACTTTACCGGAATTGACAGTAGAGCTGACAAATACAAGCGTATGTCCAACGGCTTTCTCAGCCGTTAGCTCTTTATCGGCAATCACCTCGACTTGATACCCCATCGTTTTGAGATGCTTGATCACTAAGGCATCCCCGCCGCTTTCCCGGCCAACGAAGAGCGCTTTTTGGCTCACAGGCTTCGTTTGGGCCGGGGAGGAGAAGGAACAGGCCGCCATGAACAGCAAAATCACAACGGCAATCATGAAGCTTGATTTTTTAATGAACATCATCCATATCGCCCCTTAAGGATCGTGCTACTTCCCTGTCGCCCATTTTACAGCCGCATCGAAAAGCTTCCAGCCCTCATCGGTTTGATTGATTTCTTCCCCGTTGAATAAATAAAAATAAAGCTCCCGCGCAGCAACCGGGTCTCCCTTAACATTTTTAACCCCTTTTTCGTAAGCAAAAATGGTTGCTTTTTGCTCCTCGTTCGGTACGGTAGCGATGACGATAGCTTCTTTGCCCGGAATGGCAAAGCCCATTTTCCCGTTGTCCTTGTATACATCGATATTGCCCTGCAAGCCGGCTGCCAGAGGGTGCTTGCTGTCTTTGATTTGAATCGTTTTGGCTGCATTGGCTCCAACCAGGGAACCAAAGCTATCGACGTCGGTCATACCCGTATCGCTTGTCGATTGAGGCTCCGCATAAATAACGGGAATCGGTGTTTTTACGAAGATATCCTTGATTTTACCCGAGTTGACGGATTCGCTGACATAAATGAGCATATGACCATTGGCATTTTCCACCTTAAGCTCCTTATCGGCTACAACCGTTACTTCCAGACCGTGCTTTTCCTTCAAACGCTTAATGACCAGGGCGTCGCCACCGCTGTCTCTTCCGACGAACAGCACCTTTTTCCCGCTATTCTGGTTTTTACCGGTGTTTCCGGAAGGCTGCTGCTGTGCTAGTTTATTGACGTCCGCCGGTACGGTATTACAAGCCATTAGAGTGAAAAGCATCATCACAATACAGATAGAACCCAGCAATCGTTTCATCGATAGTTCCCTCCTGGATTAAGTTATTTCTTACCATTTTGCGCAGCCCACTCGATCGCCGCATCGAACAGCTTCCACCCGTTATCCGTCAGCTTCGGTTCCTCACCGCTCGGAAGGGAGAAGAACACCTGGCGTGCCGGTACCGGCGAATTGGAAATATTTTTTGCGCCCTTCTCGTAAGCGAACACCGTTACCTTCTTATTGTCTCCGCTCGTCGGATATTCAGCTATAATAGCTGCCTCCTTGCCCGGGTGAAGTCCATACGAAATTTTCCCATCTTCCTTGTACAAAGCAACCGTATCCTTCAGACCGGCTGCAATCGGATGCTTTGAATCGATAATTTGCACCGTCTTCACGCCTTCATCTTGTCCGAATTGCTGTGGACCGACCAAGCCCGCATCGCTGGCTGCCTGTGTTTTGGCATAGACGACCGGAATGGCAGATTGCCTTAGCTTCGTATCGATTTTGGAAGAGTTGACCGATTCACTGACATAAATGACGCCGTAGCCGGCAGCTTTCTCTACGGTGAAATCTGCATCCACCACATCCATCACTTGATAGCCAAGTTTCTTCAGGTGGTTGATGACAAACGGATCGCCGCCTCCTTCCTTCTTGCGGATCAGCATGATTTTCTTGGCATTGCCCGAGACGGCCCCGTTCGCGTCAGCGGCCGTTCCCTGCGTCGATGCGGAGCACCCGAATAAGGTGAGCGCCATCACAATCGCAAGCAGTAAAGCCATACATTTTTTCATGGTCTGCGTTCCTCCTTCGATATCAATGAGTACGTTCAATAAGTGACATCGCTATGCTGATTGAACCTTCTCTTAAATGACTTTCCGCTTACTCGACCAGGCCCGTTCTCTCCACACCCTCAATGAACCAGCGCTGCGTGAAGGTGTAGAGCAGCATAGGCGGGATAATCATGAGAAACGTCGTTGCCATACGAATCGCTTCGTCATTGACGGATGGTCCGAACTGCTCGGCTTGCTGTTTGAGCGCATTCGCGATTCGGGAGATGCCCATCGACAAGGGCGCGGTTTCAATATCGGCCAAGTACATACTTGGCAAATAAAAATCGTTCCACGTCCAAACGAAGGAAAACAGGAACACAACCAGAATCGCCGGTTTCGCAAGCGGCATCATGACCTTATAAAAAATTTTGAACACGTTGGCTCCGTCAATCCGGGCCGCCTCCTCCAATTCCTTCGGCTGGGTCGAGAAAAATTGGCGGTAGATGATGACAAACAGGGCGCCTTTAAGTCCCAAGCCGAAAAATGCGGGAACGATAATCGGATAAATCGTATTCAGCAGTCCCAGTTCTCTCGCGTAAATAATGTTAGGCAAAATCGTTACCTGCATCGGCACGATAAAAGTGAGGAGAAGGAAAAAAAACATCAGGTTTTTGAACGGAACCTTCAATCTTGCAAAAGCATAGCCTGTCACCGCGCACGACACCGTTTGCAATAAAGCAACAGATAACGACATAATCAGCGTCAGGCTGAGTGCTTTCGGATATTTCAGCCACTCCCAGGCCTCCTGAAGATTGCCTAAATAGATCGTCCTCGGAAACCAGTTGACCGAAGGATCCAGGAGATCGTCCGCATTTTTGACCATGGTCGTAACCATATGCAGGACCGGCTTCAGGTAAATGTAGGCGGTATCCAGCAAAATTAAATAAATGAATAATTTAAACAGCAGGCCCTTATCGGCTTCCCGCCCTAGAATCACATATCGCGCCTTGCTCAGCCAGAGAAGCAGCGGCAGCTGCTCACGTCTTCGTTTCAGCTTCAATTGATTCAAATCTAACATTGTCACTCACCCCTATCCCCTTTCCATCAGGAAAGGCATTGATTCGTAAGCATTCTTGTTAATCCGATTGTCTTTGCGATTTGGTAGCCCTGCTGAATACAATGAAAATAATGGCCAGAAAGAAGCTGATGATTAGAAAATACAACCATATCAAGGCACTGTACTGCCCATATTCACTGTCCCGGACCCTTTGCAAAATCGGATTAGTAGGGAAAGTAAACAGATCGACGACCGTATAAATCAGATTCAAGAATATAAACGGCGTCATCGCAGGCAGCGTAATTTTCCAGAACGTTTCCCAAGGCCCTGCGCCATCAATACGCGCCGCCTCGTATGCTGAGTTCGAAATCGTCTGCCGGCCTCCGAGGAAAATAAGAATTTGTACGCCGGAGTACCACAGGATCAGAACGAAGGAGTCGAGAATCCCTACCAAGGGACCGGACCAGGTAGCCGAAAGATTAGCTTTAATGATGCCGGAAATGTTGTACTTGGACATAAAGGCAAGGTCGCCTTCCCCCTGCGTCAAAAACTCTTTGACCACTTCGCCTGTGGAAAGAATAACCGGCAAAAAGAAGATGGCGCGGAAAAAGGTACGGCCTGCGAATTTTTGATTCAAAATAATGGCGATGAGCAGTGCGAACAATACGATAATCGGTATCATGAACAGCGCTTGCCTTAGAAACGGAAGCAAATCGTTGTACAAAATGCTCCCGTTCTCAAACAAAATGTAACGATAATGGGTTAAGCCTACATATTGCGTCGTCGTTTTGGTCGCCGTAATGGTCACCTTCTGAAAGCTCATAAACAAGGAATAACCGATCGGGAACGCCATAAACACAAGAAAACCGATAAACCAAGGAGCAATAAATAAAGAACCCTCCAGGTATTCGACCAGTGACGAGCGAAGTCTCAGTGTTTTTTTCATCGGCTTCCTCCTCCCTGGATCACAAGATAGCTTTGAGCGGGAACATCCAATCCCCCGTCACGGTAAGGCTCCAAATTATAATTTACGACAATGCGCTTGCCATTCGCGTAAGTCGTCTCTTTGACATTGTCCGCCAAGGTCCGATGCCCGGTAATAAATTGATTCTGCACATCGCCGAGCGCCGCGTTATATGCCTTGTACTGCTCCGCGGCAAACGTTTCCCAATCCGGAAAATGCGTATTGTAGTAGCGGATCCCATAGGCGTTCACATATTCCTTGGAAGCGGCTCGGGTGAAAATGAACGAGGGAATCGCCCCGTATTCGATATCCCGCAAAAAGTCCTTGACGTCCTCCTGCCGGTTATTCGCATACTCGGAGGAGTAAGTAAGCAGCCCATGCGCGGCGATCTGTGCGAAAGGAACCGCTTCATCCGTAAACAGATCGTAGGAATGGTCGTAAATCATCGTTTGAATATGGTTCACATAAGGCCATGCGTAGCTGTTCGAGCTTTTGCCCTGCACGCCGCCTAATGTCTCCTTGATGTTCTTCAGAATGCTTTCCTGAACCTTCCTGGCTTCGTTCCTCGGAGAACCGTAGCCCGTATTATAATCGCTGAACAAACGCTGTCCGGTCCGATTGACCGATAGTCCGTCCACACCCAGCTTTTTATATTCGACTAAATCCTTCTTCACGGCTGCCTCAACGAATTTCTCGCTGGCCATCGCAACCCGTGTATTGTTGTACAGCAGGTTTTGCGTAATGTTCCGGCCCGCCAGATTAACCATTGCGTGGAATTTCTCGTCAAAGCCTCCACCGCCCGTATTGTTTGCAGCGTATTCGGTATCCAGATAAATGCGGTACTTGGATTGATGGGCGCGGTCGATCAATGACTTCATTCCTTGATCTCCGCCGATGCGGGAGTCTACCGGCAATCCTTTGCCCAGAGAGCTGTAGCCGCCTTGCTGCCAGCCCATGAAGGTCAGCGCCATATTTTTGATCCCATTAGCGGATAACTTATCGATCATTTGCTCCGCTTCCCCTGTATGCGTCAGATCAATGTAGCGGTCGCTGACCACACCCTTTTCTTGGTCCCCGCCAATAAAATCGACATGCATCGGCAGGTTGGGATCAGCAGCGGCAACCGGCTTCATGCCTTTCACTTGCATCAAGTAATCGCGGTACGTTTGAGCCATGCCGACATAATCTGTTTTGGCCATATCAAGAATATAGTAGCGAACCGACCGGTCGCCGCCGAACAGCTCATCTTTGTTATAGGCAGCAAAGCCCCATTCATCAGGAGAATTCCGGCTCGTAAACTGCAGGAAGCTGGCCCGGAAATTCATTTGGGCGGTTACCCAGTTGTAGTTGCTGAGCACGCCTGAAGGAGACGCGACGACCTCGGCATATTCTTCTCCTTCATTAAGCACGGCCAGAAAGCCTTTAGGCCCGGATTTCAACCCGAACACTGGCATCATGATACGGTTTCGGTTGTTGCTCATGCCTCCGAAGGCCTGGTCTTGACCATAAACGCTTTCATCGTACAGCTTATTGACATTCAGCTGATTCTCTTTGAAGCGGATCAACGCGCCGGCTCCATCAGGTATGAACAGATAGCCGTCCTGGCCTGCTGAGTAGTCTGCGCCAAGGAAGGGAAACAAGCGCACCCAGACTAGCCCCATCTTCGTTTCCTTGATCCCTTCCCGAACGATCTTCGTTTCAATATAGTCCTTCTCAATTTTGACCTGAACCGGAATCGTAAATCCCGAAGCCGGGAGCTCATACACCAGGGAAAAGCCGCCTGGAATGGATTGAACTTGCGTCACCTTTCCGCCTTCTGCGGCGAAATTCGTTTCCTTGGCTTGCAGAATCGTTTTGGAAAAGTCGACGTACTGCACCATCAGCGGAGAGCTCAGATGCTTTTTCCAGTTCTCCGAAATGGTTTCCTTGCTCCAATGCTCCGGGTTCGGATACGAGCGGTACACATTGCCGTTGCGTTTATCCTCCACGATGAAATGGCCCGTCTTCTCGTCCATACTTAAGCGAAGCGTATCCGTTTCCGCCACATTTTTGAAATCGCCGTCCTTGGGCAGCTGGGCCTGCACACTGTTTTGCGGGGGAGCGGCATCGTTCTGGGCAGCGGCAGCCGTTCGTTCCTGCGGAGCGGTTTTGAACTGAAATTGAACATTCGTCAAAATAAGCAAAATGGCTGCCAAGAGAAGGACCGTCACGATGGTCGCTGTTTTGTTTAGTTTTGTTATCCATGTCATCTTAAGATCAACTCCTGGCCCATTTCATAAATTAACGAAATCATATCACTGGTTAACCCGAGGGTAAGGAACAGCAGCACGCCAATCACCAGCATCGTACACAAGGTAAGGATAATGTTCAACGCGGTTTCAACGACACTGTAGTTGTGAATGCTTTGTATTTTCCAGAACATGAGCAGCCCGATCCATACGATCATTCCCTTGGATACAAAGCCGTACAGCGAGCCTTCAGACATCGTCATCACATTGGATAGGAAAGCCAGCGGCACCCCGATGACAATATAAGGAACCAGCGCATACGCACTGCCGATAAAAATATCCCTGAACCGCCCCTCGCCCCGATAAATGGAGCTAACTAAGTAATTCGATACAATCCAGGCGATCCATACGATGAAAAACTGAGTGAATATGGAATAAATATCAATGCTGGTGGCAGCGTTAAAGGAAAAGCTGGTTACCAGCTCCTTCACTAACAGGGAGCCATATACGCACAGGAGAACAATGACCGCACTCAGATAGCTCCCTTTTCCTTCGTAACGAACCGCAACAAACCCGTCGATCGGGTGCTTCATCGTGTAGAAGGCATGTCGTATATTGGAAAGAAAATTCACCCGCGATTGCTTCCTCCGCTCCCGCCAACGGGTGCGGAATGCCCGTTTCTCCGTAAGCTTATCGGCAATAAAGTAGAAGATCGTACCGAATAGCACAAGACTCGCAAGCAGTGAAAAATGATCCTGGAACCACTTCATCCGGATTTGCCAGAACGCATCGGAGAAGCCCTGCTGATCGCCTGCTTCCCGGAACAGACGCTCCGCCTCCTCATACCGCTCTTTTTTGAAGGCCGATTTGGCTAAACCGAGTATGGCTGGAGTAAACTGGGCGTTCATCCGCAGCACGTCCTGCCATGGCTTCTCTCCCGCCTCATAATATCCTGCCAGAGTCTGTTGGTTGGCCTCGTCAACCTTTTGGCCGAACTCCGATAAGCGGAACACTTGAACGATGTTCTCCTGATCGTCAAGCACGAACAGTTCATTCCTTGCATTCACGTCGATAGCTACCGGGCTTTTGAGCAGGCCGACCTGCGAAGAGCCTACCGCGGATGGTCCTCCCCAGAAGTACAGCAAATTACCCGAAGCGTCATAATTCGTAATGTATTTGAATTGCTGATCTACGACAATCATGTTTCCGTGCTGGTCTACAGCGACATCGATCAGCTGCGGCAGGTTTGCCCCGGCTTTCCCCGCAGCAGTGAGCTGCGCATCCATCGGCCGGTATTCACCGAACGCTTTTTGCGAGCTGCGAAGCAAATTGTCCCCTTTAATATTCAGCTTTTTGAGCTGATCGATTTTGGCCATGCCGCCGGTTACAGTATAAATATAGCCGTTTTTATCTGTAGCGACGCTGTTGATGGTCTCAGGCCGCTTCGCAACCTCATTTGCATACATTTCCCTCGTATACAACCATCGCTTTAACGCATCCAGAGGCGAGAGCGCAGTCCGGTTCGCACCAAAAAATCCTTGAAACTTGCCGTTCGGGTCCAGCAGCAGCAAGCCCTCATAGCCGCCATGTACGGCAATGTACAGGAAGCCGCGTTCATCCACCATCACCTTGCCCGGATCATAAACGAACGTCTCCGGAATGTAACGAGATACAGGACGCACAAATTCCTGCTGCTTCTTCCCATCCTTATCCAGCTTTACGACACGCTTATTGCCCGTATCCGCAATGTAAATATTGCCTTCCTTCGTCACGAACACACCTTCGGGCTTTGACAGTGGGCTGTCCGGAATCGTAATATAACGGATCAGCTGCCCTTTCTCGTTCATATGAACGATCCGGTTATTGCCGGTATCCGCGATGTAAATTTCATTTTTGGCATCCACAAAAATGTCCTTCGGATTTTTCATGGATGATTTTACCTTGACCGTCGGCTTCGCCGGGTCTGTCGTGTACAAATCCTGACCGATGACTCCGATCGGGTAGTAAGCGGGCTGCAGCCAGATTAAATTGTTGTAGCTGTCCTTTGTATAGGTGGAGTATTTCACTGCAGCGTCAGCAGTTCCAGGCAGCAGCAGCGCAGTGCACACAAGAATGGACACAAGTAACCGCTTCCACCTGCTTATTTTTATCATGCCTGAACCTCCGTTTCTTCAATTAGTCGGATTGGAGTGAACAACCCGTAAGGGAGTACTTTATATTGAGGCGAGTAGTAAGTGCCTGTTTTGCGAAAAGAAGCCCAGCTTGTCGAGGATGGCTCGCCAGACACATGATGGAACGGCCCTAGCATATTGCGCGGGCTTCCCATGACTTCGATCGCAATCTCATTGTTCCCGTCGGAAAGGTACGATGTGATATCGAGAGGGTTCGCCGCTCTCCAGGGCACATGTCCGGCTGATACTCCGTTCACATGGATCTCCACCGTCACAGCAGAATATTCCCCCAGCTCCACAAGCATCCGCTTGTTGGCAGCAGGCTGACAGACATTCGCCTCGAAGTGGTATACCATGCTGCCGCAGTAATGAAAGTATCCCTGCGTACACCAGTCGCCCAAAGTCAACGTCTTCGGCTCGGCTATAAGCCTTCTGTCCATATCCACGCCGAAAGGACCGATAAGATAAATATCTTCCACTTCCATACGGTTATGGTAGCTGCAGTTTAGCACCAGCTCGTTCATCCCTAACCTTAGCTCAGGCAGCGGAATGGTGTTGAAGGAACGGTCAAGGAACCAGCCGTCCGCTTCTGTCTGAGCGGCCTTACCGTTCAAATGCAGGTCATATGCCGCCGCATTTTCCACGACCAGGTGTACGGCTCCCTCCGGTATGACCGAAACGTCGAATCGGAACCGGAATTGAACCGGCCTCCCGTTGCCCGGATGCGGATCATGAATCCATCGGTACCTTTGCTCCAGACCGTTGCCATACACCTGTCTCATTCCCAGGGCAGCACGGACATCCCTTTGCGCCTGCCATACATCCGTTTCCTCGGACCAGCCTTCATGGCCGGGCATAAGATAGGAGCAGGTGTCCAATGTCAGCACATTAGGCATCGTACGGGAAACCCGGCCGACCTGAGCCAGCTCTTGAACTACCTGCCGTGTCCTTTTTGTTCTGATATGCTCTGCTTCATGAAACCGGGCCGTGTCAGACGCAGTTTGTAAAATGTACAGCTTCGAGTCGGCAGGTCCGAACTCCGCCTCGAAGTGCAGGCTTCCCATTTGCAGGGATAAAGGATCGACTTGCACCGTCTTCACCGCTCCGCTCAGCGCGCACCATTCCTCCAAGGCTCCAAGCCCCTCCAGCTGGATCCGCACCAAATGTGAGGCGTGCCTGTCGTTGTTCACAACGAACAGTACCTTGCGCCCCCCGTCCAGCTCCCGGAGCATGACGAGAAATTCTGGCGCCTCCTCTCCGCTCTCCGGATACGTCACGCTGACCTGTCGAGGCAGCAACTGCTCCAATACGCTGACCACGGCTGGAGTATCCTCCACCACAGTCAGGTTGGGGTGTTCGTACAGCCTGTTTAACTTGGCTTCCTCCGGCCTTCCCTCCAACCAAACCGGCTGCGGTCCGACAGAGATGATCTTGCCGCCGGCTTCAAGAAAATCGGACAGCAGCTCGTAGGTGCTTTGGAGCAGGGTCCGGATCGGTGGAAGCACCACAATGCGGTATTCAGCCAAATTGACAACCAGCCGGCCCCCCCGTACGGCCCCTGTTTCCGCCATGATGATTTCATCGCCCAAGTCGAAATCGTAGTGGGCTCTGAGCAGCTTTCCAAGAAAGGCGTTGAATTCGTGTCCAAACGCATTCGTCGCCGACACATCTTTATCTTTGCCCCGAGCGGGGAAGCCGTAAGGCCCCGTTCCGACAAGGCTCCAGGCCGTGGTGGACGGATGCAGCACAAGCACGTCGCGTACCGGCTTTCCTTCGGTCAGCACAGCCGAAAGCCGGGCGAAGTAATCCTCTGCCACGTAGTTGTACTTCCACCAGCTCGTATTGTAATTAAATACCGGTGGATAATCCCTCTTGCGGCATCCTTTAATTGAGTAGAGGGCCAAATGCTGTGACCTGCGATTGACACCGAGCACAAACTGAAAGTCGCCGATCCAGCGCTGTCCTTCGAATGTAAAGCCCCAACCGGTACACCCGTACGTTTCCGTGAGCACTTCCGTCCTCCCGTACTGGTTAGCCACGCTGGTGCACTGCTTTACCGTGATATACTCATTCGTCTGCTCCTCCAGCATGTCGATGCCGGGAACCTGCTGAAAACGGTAATTGGGCATAACAGCACCGCAAACGCGGGTAGCTGTGCCCATATTGTTTTCCCATAAATAATGCCCTGTAAAAGCAATTCCGTTCGCTTCGCACCATTCGCCGATCTGCTTGGAGTAGGACTCGCTGAACCTCTCGGTCACCGTCCGCCAATAATCGTGCCGTGCCTGGGGCGAGAACGTTCCATTGAAGAAAAGATACGGGATCAGATCCAAGAGATCATACCCTCTTCTTTCTTGAAAAAACGCCGGAAACGTGCCGCTCCAGGGAAGCCAGCCCCGTCCTTCGGTAAACCGGCAGTGGCGGTCGTGGATGCTGGGCTCATCCGTGAATACGCCGCGCACCGTTTTCCCGAAATAGTCTCCTACCTCCCGCTTGTAGGCTTCGTAGGTAATGTCAATGAATGCACCGACTGCATCAGGGTTCAGATTATCGGGCGGTGCCTCATGATTAAACCACTCGCTTGCTTCCGATACCTCAACCCGAAATACCAGCAGCACTTCATCCTCCGCAAGCGTCGCAAGATCGTCCGCTCCGGCCGGGACCTGAAGCCGTTCGCACCGCAGCAGACTTCTCTCGTCTATGACGGCCCGGAACAAGGCTGCTGCTTCTCCAACTGCCAGGCATACCCCTTCCCGGCATACCTCCAACGTCAGCCCCTTGGCTCGAAAAGCATCGCCTCCGCGGGCCTGGACGAGCCCTCCGGCAAAACCGGATGGCCAACGGTCCTCGTCGTACAGCCAAGCCTGCATACCGAGCTTGTCGGCAGTTTGGACCGCTGTCCGGACGTACTGCATCCACTCCCTGCCCATGTAATCCGTTTCGAGTCCGTCCCGGGAATGGATGAAAAAACCACCCATGCCCTGCTCCTGCATTTGATGAATTTGCCGAATCAGCTCTTCCTCCTGCAATTCATCGTTCCATGCCCAGAAGGGCACCGACCGGTATGCCGCCGGCGGCCGTTCAAACCTGCTGCGCAGCTGCCCGTTTTCCGGCATAAACCATCGCCTCCTTTGGCAGGCGCCCTCCGCTGCGAGCGGGGGACACCTGCTCCATGTATCCGTTTCAATGCAAGTCAGGCGCCTTCGCTTCCTGTGCCCCGTCCAGGCATTGTGATTTACAATGCAACAATCTTAACCTGCTTCGGCGGGAGCTCCAGCTCCCCGCGAACCTCGAGTCCAGTGAGAAGCTCGCGTTGCGGCTCGTTTCCTATATGTACCTTTTGAACATTCCCCGTATGGTTGAGCAGGAAAGTATAGCGTACGCCTTCCTTCTCACGCTGCGTCACCTCGACACCCTCCGGCACTTCCAGGATCGGGGTGATGCCTTTGGATCCGCACAAGAATTGGATCCACTGCTTTTTGAATCCGACGCTTGGATCAGTAGCAACGTACCACGCTTCGCCTTGACCGTACCGGTGGCGCGTCAAGGCAGGTCCGCCTTGATAATAATCGCTGCCGAAGGTGGCGATAGCTTCCGCTCCCTCCAGATGGACAACCTCGCAGGCCAGCCTGCAAGGGTAGGCTCCCTGCATAGAGCCAAGCTCCTGCTCCAGCACCAGCTGGTTGGTTTGATCCGGGAACATCGCATCAATCTCCTCCACCCAAATCCCGAGCAGAGGCCGCAATTCCCCCGGATAACCGCCGGCAATCACCTTGTCGTTCTCATCCGCAATCCCGCTGTAAAAGGTTGTGACGAGCGTCCCGCCATTCGCCACATATTGCTCCAGCTTCGCTGCGTACCCTGACTTCGTCATATATAGCAGCGGTGCAAGCACGAGATCGTAGCGGCTTAAGTCCGTGCCGGTATGAATCATATCGACCTGAATGCCATGGGCATAGCATGCGTCATAGTAGCCTTGGATTTGCTCCAAATATTTCAAATGAACCGACGGTCCGCCTCCGAGCTCCACCGCCCACCAGTTCTCCCAGTCAAACAGGATCGCTACTCGGCTGGTCATTCTGGAATCCAACAGCAGGTCACCCAGCTGCTGCAGCTCCTTGCCAAGCTCTGCACATTCGCGGAATACCCGGGTATGCTCATGCCCGACATGGTCGATGACTGCGCCGTGGAACTTCTCATAAGCGCCAAGTGAACGGCGAAGCTGGAAAAACATCACCGATTCCGCCCCTCTTGCCACCGCCTGATAGCTTCTCAGCCGCATCACACCGGGTCTTTTCGTCGGGTTCACCGTCTTCCAGTTAATTACGCTCGGGCTCTGCTCCATCAGCATGAACGGTGCTCCGTCCTTCAACCCGCGCATCAAGTCGTATCGAAGCGCCATATAGCTTTCCGGCGTATGGTTTTCCGTATAAATATCAAGTGCCGCGATATCCAGAAACGGTGCCCATTGGAAGTAGTCCAACGGCTTATAGGTCCCGTTTCCTTGGAAATTCGTCGTCACGATCGCCTCGGGCATGACCTGCTTGATCGCATCGTATTCCATACGGTAGCACTCCAGCCAGCTGTCGGAGGTGAACCGGTAGAAATCGAGGGTGATGCCTTGAAAAGCTGTCTGGTCGCTATTGCCACCGGACAAACCTTCACTTAGTGCGCTGGGAATGACGATTTCATCCCAATCATAGAACGTGTGCCCCCAAAACCGGGTGTACCAAGCTTGGTTTAATTTCTCCAAAGTACCGTAACGCCGCTCCAGCCACTCCTGGAACGCTTTCTCGCACCGTTCGCAATGACAGCGATTGCCGATTTCATTGTTCACATGCCACAGCAGCAGTGCCGGATGCTCCTTGTAGCGTTCTGCCAGCTTGCGTGCCATAAGCCCGGCATAATGGCGGAAGGTGGGGCTATTCGGACACGAATTGTGCCGCCGTCCGTACTTTCTTTTCTTCCCGTCGGACGTTACCGTCAGCACATCGGGATATTTCTTGGCCATCCATGCCGGATGCGCGGCTGTACTTGTTCCCAGGCAGACACGTATGCCATTCTCATGCAGCTTATCCATTACCTCGTCCAGCCAGCCGAATGCATATGTCTCTTCATCCGGCTGATTCAAGGACCAGGAGAAAACATTAATTGTCGCGATATCTATTCCGGAGAGCCGGAACAATCGCATATCCTCTTCCCAGACTTCCCTGGGAAATTGCTCGGGGTTGTAATCGCCGCCGAACATAATTTTTGGAAATGTGCGGCTACTCATCGCCCCGCCTCCTGTTTCTCGATGCATGCTTCTTCCCCGTCTATCCGGTCTGCTGTGGGTTCCCCCTGACCCATGTGTCCAGCTCGGCCCATCGACGCACCCGCGTGTTCGATTAACGGCTCAGGCTGCAGCTGACTAATCGATACCGGCGATCGTTCTCTTGTTGAGATAGGCTTCAATCGGAACGTGAACGCCATTTCTTGCGCGTGCAGCAAGTAACTGTCAAGCGGCGGCGCCTCCCCGCAGCTGTGATTGCCGATCGGGGCCTGAGCGTAATCCAGGTTCAGGAAGGTTGCTTCCTGCCGCTGCAGATCGTAAGTATGCTTCGCTTTGGTTAAGTCATCGGTGGAATAATGGCTCACTCCAACATTGAGCGTCGGCATACCGCCGATAAAAAATCCGGTTCCGAGCTTATTCGTAACCGCCGCCCAACGCACATCCGCTTTGTTCCCATTCTCTTGGGGCATAATGTAGGGAACATATTGATCCTGTACGGAGCCTGCGTATATCCCGAGTTTGCCGCTTTCCTTGCGGTCCGCATAGCATTCATGGGGACCGAGTCCAAACCAGGTAAACCGGTCGAAGCCGGATGGCATGACCAGCTGCATGCCAAAGCGCGGTAAAGGCGGAAGCTCCTTCTTATGGGGAAGCAGCCTGACCGAAAGGACGATATCTCCTGAACCATATAGGTCGTATGTCGTCCAGACCGTAAAATCAATGCCCAGCGCTGGGGCTCCCAAGGTGGATTTCACCCGGATTTGCGCAGCCTGCTTGGTGATCTGGGTGAATTCGCAAGTATGCACTCTTTGCTGCAAACGATCCCAGCCCAGCGTCTTCCATTGCTTGGACTGACGCGTATCATTATCTATCGGAGCCCGCCACAATTGGACCTGCGGACCCGACGCCAGCAGCGGAATACCGTTGTATTCGAAGGAGGACAGGCGTCCCTTCTTTTTATCAAAGCTCATGGAAAAGTCAACGCCTCGCAGCTCAACGGCTCCTGCCGTCTCGACCGCTTGAAGACCCCGCATGGCCTGCAGGGGAAGGAGGCTGCCGCTGGCTTTGCCATTGGGCGTTCCGGGTATCGGTAAATCCGCCCAAGCCACCTCGTGTCCCCTCAGCGCCCAGCTTGCATCATGCTTCAAGGTAAAGCGCAGATGCAGCCAGTACTCTCCGGCCTTTTGCCCAACAACCGTCTGCCACGGGATATACAAAGCGGCTTCCTCACGCGGACGAATATCCAGCTCCGGCAGCTCCCCTTGCTCCAGTACGATTCCGTCACACAGTAGCGTCCAGGTTGCTGTCAGATGCTCCAGCGTCAAGAAATCGTAACGGTTGCTAATTTTAACAAGACCTGATAACAAATCGACCGGTTCCGCAATGACGGGCTGGATGACTTTTTTCACCTCAAGGATAGAGGATTTTAATTGCCGGTCCGGAAACAACAAGCCGTCGATGCAAAAATGCCCGCTGTTCGGATGATCGTTGAAATCCCCTCCATACGCATACCATGACTCCCCGCTCTCCTGCTTCCGCGCAATGCCATGATCCGTCCATTCCCAGATGAGACCGCCCAGCAGCCGGGGATACGTATAAATTGCATCCCAGTATTCCTTCAAATTGCCTACCGCATTACCCATCGCATGGCCGAACTCACACATCAAGTAAGGGCGAGCGTCCGGTTTCTCACCTTCTTCGATCAGTGCCGCAAGTGAAGGATACATCGAGCTGACAATATCGACGACAGGGGCGTCTTTAGCCCGTTCGTAATGGATTGGGCGGGTTGGATCGGCCTCTCTTACCCATGCCGCCATAGCATCATGGTTAGGGCCATACCCGGATTCGTTACCCAGCGACCATACAATGACGGACGGATGGTTTTTATCCCGCTCCACCATACGAATTGCCCGATCGAGGAACGCATGCTTCCAATCCGGATGCTCAGCCAAATAGCTTTCGTTGTCGATAAAGTGACATCCATGCGTTTCCAGATCGGCTTCATCAATGACGTACATTCCATAACTGTCGCATAAATCAAGCCACCGTGTATCGTTCGGATAGTGCGACAAGCGAACTGTATTCATATTGTGCTGCTTCATCAGGCGAATATCTTCCACCATGGATTCGTAAGGCGTTGTAAACCCGAGCTCCGGATGAAACTCATTGCGGTTTACTCCTTTCAGAATGACAGGTTTGCCGTTGACCAGCAGCTGTCCGTCCCGGATTGCGATGTCGCGGAACCCGACGGAAACCGTTCCTGCTTCGAGTACCTGTCCGTGCTCATCCTCCAAAGTGAAGAGCAATGTATATAAGTAAGGCTGCTCAGCCGACCACAGGCGAGGAGCGGCAACCGGAATGTTCACTGTAAGTGTTTGTTCTCCAATGGATGGAATACGGTACGTCTCTCCAGCCGTGCCTTCAAAAACGGATTGCCCGGTCTCATCCAACAGCCGAAGCTGCAAACGATGCTTATCGGAATCGGCTTTCCCGTAATTTTTGACATGCAATCGAATGTCCAGCTCAGCATTCACATGCTGCTCGTCAAGCCGTGTCTGTACCGATATATCCCGTACATGCACCTCTGGCGCTGCATAAACATACACATCCTTAAAGATCCCGCTTAACCGCCATTTGTCCTGGTCCTCCAGGTAAGTGCCGTCGCTCCACTGATACACCTGAACCGCAATCCGATTAACTCCGGCCCGAAGCAGCTTGGTCACCCGGAATTCCGAATGCAGATGACTTCCTTGGCTGTATCCCGCCATCTGTCCATTAATCCATACATGAAATGCGGAATCCACACCTTCGAAAACAAGGAATACTTGACGCTGGTCCCAATCCTCGGGAATGTAAAAGCTTCTGATGTAGCAACCCACCGGGTTCTCCATCGGAACATGCGGCGGGTCGATCGGAAACGGATAGTAGCTGCTTGAATAAAGGGGGGGTCCATAGCCCTGCATCTGCCAATTGCCCGGTACTTGTATCGAGTTCCAGTCGTCTGCCGCAAAGGAATCTTCATAAAAACCAGCCGGCGCCAGCTCCGGGCTCTCCGCATAATGAAATTTCCAATTGCCGTTCAACGACTGGAACAAGGAGGAGCTCCCGCGCTCCCGCCGAAGGGCGGTTTCGATATCTGCAAAAGGGATGAAGTCCGCGTGCGGCGGCTCCACGTTTCTTCCCAGTACATTAAGATTTTCCCAATCCGGGATCGGGTTATTCTGCATTTGATTCGCCTCCTGTTGATGCTTCATCATTCCACCTCCTCTTGAAAGCGCAGTGCATTGCTTAGAACGGCCGCTATAACCCAGGATGGGTTCCATTTGTTGCTATGTCCGCGGTGGTGCCAATTCGTCTGAAAAAAACCTTCTCCTTGCTCACCGACAATCGTGAAATTCCAATCTCCTGTCCCGGCACAAATGCCCTGTCCCATTGCGTCAAAGCATACCCGGCCCCATTGCTCATAGCGCGGCTTGCCGGCCCGTTTGCCAAAATTCCACATTTCATAGGTAGGAAAAAATACGTCCAGATGATGATTTTGCACACTGACTCCGGGCCATCCGACAGCATTGAAGCCTTTCTCCCTGAAGAGCGTTCCCCGGTTATAAACGGGCTGCCAAACATAGACGAATGTCAAAAGCCAATCGGCTGACAGTTCCGCCCAGGCCGCATATTTGTCCTCGTTCGTTGCAAGATACAGCTCGTAAGCCGCGAGAAAAAAGTACATCCCCGCTTCCTTATCCTCACATTTGGCATCCAGCGTGGAACGGGCAAACGGCCTTTCGAACGTCTCCACGTGAAGCTCAGCATACTTCTGCATCATGGCTTCAGCACGCTTCAGGTACGATGCCTCTCCCGTGACACGGTAGGCTTTTAAGATGGCAATCAGGCACGGCAGGCCTGCCGCGTTGATCATTTCATCCGCCGGTACGCCGTCCAATTGCCATGCCGATGGGACAATACCCGACGGCAGAACTGCTTTCAGGAAAAAATCCGCCGATTCTCGAAGCGCTTCGGTCCAGGATAACGGGACTTCTATCCCGCTGCTTTGAAACAGCAGGATGATTTCGGCAAGGTCCGCTGCGGTTTCACCGGCTGCACGGCTGGAGACGACGGTTTGCTTGTTCCAGCTGAAATCGTCCCACTGCTGCTCCTCCAGCCGATACGCCCCATGGCGCAGTCCCGGTATAGCCGTGCGGCTCTCCCGCACATAGAAATCAACGGCCTGCCGGCAACGGGCAACACGGCGCTCTTCCTCGCGTTTTACCCCAAGCATGGCATCGCACCAGGCCAGCTTCAAGCATTGTCCCGTCCAGCCATACATGTAATGCAGAGGCCGTTTGGAAACATTGCCGAACGTGTTGGAATCGGAGAACTTTATATAGCCGGCTGCCCCCGCATCATTCGTCCTCCAGCGGTCATCCAGCGCGTTCGCCTTGAGGCCGATCATCTCGCTAGGCGTGTGCGGCTTGGCTCCTGCCGAATCGAACAGCTGCAGCCCGGCTCGAACAATCTCCCTGAAGCCTTGACCCGAAACGGCTACAGGGCCCCAATCCAGCGCGTACTCCTTGGACAAGATAAAGCCCGGAGTGAAGTCTGTATAACCGCCGTCATACGGGGCAGTTTTGCTTTTGCCCATGTAGACCGTATCCTTCTCCCCATTAAACATGAGGACGCCGCTCATGGCAGCAATGACAAGGCGCTGCTCCTCCTGAATCGCCCCCATCGAACCGTAATGCACGCTCCCGTCCGATGCTTCCACATACGAAGGAACGGAAAATAAGGAGAAATAGCGGGACTCATTATCTTTCGTCCACTCCATATTCACGCAGGGAATCGGCAGCCGGTGTTCTTCACAAATCAAGCCCAGTCCTTCTCCGATACCCAGCTTCGGTACGATTCGGGACGGATCGGAGGAAGGATTGTTGTTGTAGATCATGTGAGGGATGGTGATCCTCTCACCGCTGTATCTTGGAAGGGGGAACAGCAGGCCGGCCGCCGCATCGCGAAGGGTATCCTCCGTCCCGTTCTCCCATTCCACATCCAGCCTCATTAGGTTCCTTTCATCGAACCGAAGCTCCATCCGAAAGGAAAGCACGGCGATCTTGCCCTGAATCCGAATCGCGCCGGAGCTTAAGGAAACCTGAGTTGACTCCAGTCTGACTTCCCCATGATTCCAGGGCCTGCCGCTTGAATACGTCAGCATTTCATTCAAGCGACCGGCAAAATAAGGGGTTGCATTTCCTTCATTTTTTAGGACAAGCTGAATCCCTTCAGCCGATTCTGTCAGTTCAACACGTTTTTGCTTATTTCTGCTAGTGAGGGTGTACAGGTGCAAGTGGTGTCCCCCCCTTTCCCATTCAATATCGAAATGAACAACCGGTCCAGCGTCGGATTAAATCCTAACCGGCCCGACAACGGAATGCAGGAGAAGACAATTTGCCCCTTTCCTACCGCTGTTCGAGCAACCAGAGGAAGCTTCCGTTTGCCGCTGGTCTCGCTGTTTGGAAGATAGGCGAACACCAGCTCTTCCAGCCCTTCTCCCAGCAGATGGCAGTTCGAAATACCGTCGATCCGATCTGTCGTCAGATGGTACAAATACGATAAATCGTCCGGCCTCAGCCCGATAGCCTGCATAAGCTCCGTTTGAAGCGACAGCGTGTAAACCTCACGAAGCTTTGCTGTCTGCACGCTGGTACCATCTATATCCCAAGGCTCGCTATCGAAGCGATCGAGCAGGAACAAAGCTGTGGCGCCGTTCTTTACTTTTTCGAGAATCGCAGCCTGATGCTGCTGATACATATCCTTCGAAGCAATAACGAGAGGTCCGGTCTGGTCTTCTTCTTCGGAGAACGGTTTTCCATCTATCTCCAGCAGTGAGCAAAGCAGCTCCGCTTCGGTATCGAGAACCATGACCTGATCCGGCGTAAGCGCCTTCGATTTGACGAACACTTCCAATGTGAACCGCTCGCGATTGACGATTTCACCCTTCTCGCTAATCAAGCAGGCATCGACATGCAGGCTTTGTCTGTCCTCCATCTGAGGGACGGAAAAGTGAATTGTGCCCGCATAGAGGGATGAGGCCGCCGGAAGTGTCCTCATGAGCTCGTAGCTTCCGTATTCGCGCGTATCGTCACGCAGTGTCGCAATAACGCGGCATTTATCGTAAGCCCTCACCGTATCGTTCAACAGCCAGGCTTCGATGTCGATCGTCTCCCCCGTATACACCTTCCAACGATCGGTTCTTAGATGAACGCGTACCGGCTCAAGACAATCCCTATAGGTGAAATAGGCGGGCTTAGGAATACGGTCGGCTCCAACAAGGGCCTTCATCCATCCGGACGGCCAGGCATCGATCAGCAAATGAATCGCCGTGGACACCACTGAATCCGCTCTTCTCCGCCAAGCATCCGTCATGAGCTTTGTCGCCAGACATTGATGCTTCTGGCTTGCTTCGATCCATGTCCGAATCGTTCGCTGCTCGGTGTACCAATCCCCATGCAAGCCATAAGTTTGTGCGCCATGAATCCGGTTCGGCATCCATGGCTCCGAATCTTCCGCAGGCAGCCATTCCTTAGGATATCGGCTCATCATCAGCTCGTAATGGTCCAGTCCCTCTGTTCCATACTCCCCGCAGCCCGCTTTCCAGCCGTCCCGGATCGGCGGAAGATATCCTTTGTGCATTTTCCCTACGGAAATGCCATTGTTTGTATACCACATGTTATAGCAGTGAAAATCGGGCAGTCCTTCCCGGGTCGGCGGATTATAATCCCCATCGGCATTTTTGACAACGCGATCGGGGTTTTCAACAAAAATGGCCTGCCGTGCGGCTACAAAAAAAGCTTCCAGCTCGTTCCGGTGCAGATGGCGATGACCCTTGCGGCGTTTTTCCGTTCTCGACGGCTCATTGATCAATGACACGATGACCGAGGACGGGTGGCTGCGGATCAGCCGCTCCATTTCCGCTGCCTGCCGAACCCCTTCAACGAACTGATTGCGGCGGATAAAGCCGAAGGTAGGCAGGTCGCATTGGTGCATCATGCCGAGCATATCGAAATAATCGTAGATTTCCTCCTGAACCGGACGCTGCGTAATACGGTAAAAGTTCATATGAGCCAGCTTCGCAATCAGGATATCGTCAATAAGCTGGTCGTAATCATTTTGCATCACGCACTGCTGCAGGTGGCCCATTTCATTGGCACCCCTCAGCAATACAGGCTCATTGTTCAAATATAACGTTCCTTTGGGTGTATTCTCTTCATCCATATGGAACTTGCGCATGCCGAAATGGCTGTCGTGCAAATCAACATAGGTGTCTTCATTGCGCACCTTCACCCGGGCCGTATACAGGTACGGTGTTTCCGGCGACCACAAATGGCTGCAAGGAAAATCCACCTTATAACGGAAATAGTTGATCCCGGGGCCGGCATAAGCGACCTGGAACGGGATCGGACCAATGCCTTCTCCTTCAAAGTTTTTGGGCAGCAGCTCCAGACACAGCTCAAAGTTTTCCATCAGCCTGTTCGTTGTGTTAATCACGTCGATCCATACTTCCACGAACGCTTCATCGATGTTAGGCCGGATAAATAAGTCCTGGACGAACAACGGATGGCGTTCCTCCAAATACACATTGTTATAAATACCCGCACCCGGCGGGCAATGATTCCATCCGCTGTAGGGATCGTCCCAGCCCGGACCGGTCGCCGCGTACATTTTATCCCCATCCAGCTTCGTTCCGCCCACACCCATCATCGAATAGTCGTTGTTCACTTCGATAACAAGCGTATTCTGCTCCTGCAAATAATCCGTCACGTCAAATTCAAACGGTGCGAAGAAGCCTTCATGACTGCCCAGGCATTTGCGGTTTAAATACACGGTCGCTTTGTAATCGACTCCTTTGAACACAAGATACATTCTCTTATCACCGCGAAGGCCTTCATAACCGAATTCCGTCCGGTAAAAACCCGTCCATTTGCCCTGCTCTCCCGTAGGTCCGCGGAAATCGGGGACGTTCACCGTCTCCCAGTCGCCCTCACCCTCCAGCACCCGGGAGAACCGGGCATCCGCCTCCTCGTAATACCGGAATTGAAATTGGCTGCACGGCTGCCTTTTGCGGGTGATCTCGGCAGGCGGCGTAAGGTTGCGCATATAAGGCCGGTACTTTTCTCGCAGCTGCATCAATTCCTCGTGAAAAAGAGCCATTCGCGCTTCATAGGAAAGTGGTGCAGCGCTGACCGCTTTCTCCGATCCCGGGGCGAAATATTGTTTCTCGTAGACTACGGGAGGCAGCTCCCGCATTTCATTCTTATTTCCCGGATGTTCGCGGAACGCTATTTCCGCAAACGGATCCTGATGCTTGGCTTGCTCCAAACTAATATCCCCCTCACGACTCAAAAATGAACCAGGCAGACCGGCTGCCCGCCATAGATTATCTTTTTAACATATGAATTTCAAAATCTAGCGTGAAGCCCAGGCTGTCCTTCGGCGTCATTCTCACTTCCGCTGCACCGAAGCGCTGTATCCAGCAGTCAGCTTCTCCTAAGAAGGGCTCTACTGCGGTACGAATCGTTTCATCCAAGAAATCGTCCGTCACGAGCCATTGTCCGAAACCTTTGCGTCCGCTGGTTCGCATCTCCTGCGGCGCATCCGTTGGCAGCAGCCAAGCTGCAATTACGACAACGCTTCCATGATTGGCTGCATCGAAAATAGCTGCCAAGCTTTCCGCCGATAGCGAGGAGCCTCCGGCCAAGATGAGCTTCGGCTTGCCCAATCGCTCCCTGCTCACCCGATCGTCATAAGCAACAACGTTATTCACCGGGTAAAACAACGGGTGCACCCCGCGCCCGTTCTCCGTCGCATATCCTCCGGCAAGCGGGAATTTCTCAAGCGGTACATCCCGCTTCAAGCTGTGCCTCGGGAAATCGTAGCCCGGAATATGCATGCAGCTGCCGTGGGCCGGGATGGCTCCTCTGCTGAGCAAATGCCATATATGAAAAATGCTTTCGCTATGATTCGTCTCCGATGTCACAGGTTCCCTGTTTCCGAACAGCCTTTCATTCTGGCCGTAATTGCTGTCATCCGAATGAATGACGACAATGTCCGGGTCGGCCTCCGAGTGCTTCCAGGTTAACGGATGCTCGGGAATGAATTGTTTCGTAAATTCCATCCATACATCGCCAAACTCCGTCTGCTTGAAGCCACTTGGCGTATATTGCATGAGTACGTCTATGTTTTCCGCAAATAAATGGGTCGGGCCCATGAAATAGCCCATCCGCAAGGCCGAAGCAAACTCCTCGGGTGAATGCCCCGGAAATCCAGGAAACCGGGTAAACCAAGTTCCTGTATCCGGCCCCCATAAGTCGGCGCAAATCCAGAGTGATCTTCCGTACTGCTTTGCTGCGCCTAACGCGGTAGCAAGCTGAAGGGACTGGAACGACTCCTTCATTACTTTGGGGCATACATCCATGCCTGCTCTCGCAAGGGTATGAAACATCGTCGGAAACACCTGCTCTGTAATCAGCGGCATGGATGGAGCCGTCACACTCTTTTGCCCGGACACATGCTGTACGTGCTTCACCTGTTCCTGTACGGCCCGCTCCACCTTGCTTCGCGCAGCTTCCAGGCTCATGCCGTCCGTAACGCCCCAGTGCGGAAACCAACCGTCTTTACGGTATTGCGCCGCGTTGATTTGCAAATGCTCCGGCTCATCATACAATAACCCGATGCATCTTCCGGATTCGGCAGCCCGGGTGATCAAAGCATCCGGAACATCATAACGGTTCGTTCCTTCCACCCACGGTCCGTTAATGTTCCCGTATTCGTTGCCAAGACATATATCCAGACCTGCGCGATCGATATCCTCCCATAGGTGCTGCTGATCCTCCTGCCCCGGGATGACATGATGTACATAGAAATCTGCGCTCAGCTCCAGCAACGCTTGAACGAAAGCCCCCGGCTCCGGCTTCGGATCCTGGGAAGGACAGATGCTGCCTGTACCCGTACGCATTACGAGATCGGATGCCTCTCCCGCCCATGGATCCTGCCAAGCTACAACCGGTCCTTGTATGCCCAATTTCGGTTTACGCACCATAGGCATCCTTCGCTTTCCCGCTCGATTCGGCCGCTTCAAAGGCATTTCGAATCAGCTGCAAGCAATCAGCAATCTCCTCCGGCTTCGCATGCTCCAGTATAAGCGGCGTATGCGGCATCCTGTCGGCCAAAAGGGAGGCATATACGTTCCAATCCGCCTGCCCCGCACCAACCCGAGGCGTCGTGAAACCTTCTTTGTCATACAGTGTATCCTTGGCGTGGGCGATCGGACTGTACGAGCCGATGCAGTCAAAAATGCTCGCCATCACCGTTTCCTGCCGCACCAGCTCTTCTTCCTTCAAATAATTGAATGGATCCATAATCAGCCCGAGCCCTTCGGAGCCGAGCTGCTCCATCATGCGTGCCGCCTGCTCCGCCTCTGCCAATACGTTAAGCGCGAAGCCTTCAATCAACAGCACCGATTCGTTACGTACCGCTCTGCTCCTCAGCCGGTCAACGATACGAAGCAGTTCATCCCAAGCCTCGGGGGAACGATTCCCTTCGAAATCCCGCCAAGCATTCGTCGGATGCAGGCTTCCCGTCTCCGTGGCAATATACCTCGTTCCGTACTCAGAGCATAGGTCAATCATCTTTTCGAGCTGCAGCAGCTTGTCTTCCCGTTTGGCCAAATTCGGATTCATCAAATTCGTATAGCCGGACAGACCTACAATGCGAATCCCTTTATCCTCAAAAATGGAGCGAAGCTTCTGTACACGCACCGGTGAAAAGGGCTCCTCATCCATAACCATCAATTTCTGCTTCGGATCAAGCTGTATTGAGGTCAAGCCATGCTTGCAAGCGTTTTCGGCCATGGCTTCGGCTGACCATCCCATGTAAACATAGCTCATAAACCCTAACGGATTCATCCCTGCTCACTTCCTTTTAGCAAGTGTTCTCTCTCCACAACGCGGCCTTCTTGGCTCGAAATGACCATCGCTGTCGTCATCGCTACCGTTTGCAGATTATCCTCCGGTGTGACCGGGGGCTGAGTTCCTTGATCTATTGAGGTGATGAACGCAAGCATGGAGCCTGCGAATGCGTCCGGGAACCAGCTTCCCTTCAGCTTGATTTCGTGAACGACATTCTTGTGCTTCGTCAGTGCCATATATAACGTATCCTGGGTACACCAGGCACTGCCTTCGGTTCCGTCCACCCACCAGGTGTTGCCGTGGGAGCGGTTCGCTTTCGCAATATTGTTAAAATGCAGCGCCGCCATCAATGGATTTCTTCCGCCCTTCGGCCCGAATTCCACATTCGCCGAATAGATCAGCGGATCAATCGCATTTTGTTCCTTCAGCTGCGCCGTGGTGCAATGAACCCGTGACCATTCCTGCCCGGTAGGGTTAAAGTAGCGGCACAAATCGACATAATGAACGCCGTGATCGACGATATTGAAATGGTTCATCTTCGTCCACCACCAGCCGGCTTGATCCTGGAACGAACGCATATGATGATGAATGCTGTAAATGTCCCCGAGCAGCTGCTGCTCGAGCACCAGCTTTAACGCCATGTGCGCCGGGGCCCAGCGGGCTTGCTGATTTACCCCCAGCGTAATACCGAGGCGACTCGCCTCCTCGCTCAGCACCTTCGCATGCTCAAGGTCCAGGTCCAAAGGCTTTTGGCATAATACCGGACGGGGAGCCTTGCTGATCTGCCGAAGCACCTCAAGCCGTGGAGCCGGATGAATAGCCATATCAATGACGGCAACGTCTTCCCTCTCCAGCAGCTCATTGACATCCGTCGTCCAGAACGGGATATCAAATTTCTCTGCGGTCGCCCGCGCTGCTTCCTCGCTTACATCGCAGCAGGCCGCGATACGCAATCCATATTTACGGTATGCGGGCAAATGTGCCGAATTGGCGATGCTTCCGCAGCCGATTAAGCCGATACCATATTTGTTCACATCGCTGATGTGCGATTTTCTCGGCAAATATTGTTCAGGTCTAATAAATTCCATCATTTCACCTCTCTCGGTCAAGCGGCATTGATACTACGTTCCCCCCCTTATCTGGGCCGTCATGAAAGATGCCGCTTCGCCATAATGATTCCAGTTTATTTCTAGGTTGTTATCTGCACCTTTAGATTACACCAGTGCCAAAAATCATGTATAGGTTGTTTATGCTTTTTTAAGGGATTATTGAACTATCGTTATCAGGTGTACGGGGTTCCCGAATTGTACGATAACAAAGAGGCCATCAGATACAATGGCCTCTCTTTGCTTCCGCTTCAATTATATCGTTTCCACAACTTTCGTTTCTGCACTAAACGATTGCTTCTCGGCTATCAATACATACGTTCGACCTTGAACCGCTTCGAATTCCGTTACATACTCCTCAATCCGGGCTGCAACCTGCTGGCCCGCTTCCGTTTTCACAGAAAGCGGAGCCTCGGGATGCCGGCACGTAACCCGGCACTGCTGTGTGCGGTTTGCCCTAATGACACAACGGATTAGTTGCCCATCCTCCCATTCCATATCGAGCTCAAAGCCGCCTCGTGCGCGCAACCCGCTGAATTTGCCTGTCTGCCAGGCGGCAGGCAGGCACGGAAGCAGTGTAAGCTGCCCGCGATGCGACTGCAGCAGCATCTCGGCAATACCGGCGGCCCCTCCGAAATTACCATCGATTTGGAACGGCGGGTGATTGTCAAACAGATTCGGCAGCGTGGAGTTCGTCAGCAGCAGCCGAAGATGCTCATACGCCTGCTCGCTTTCCTCAAGCCGGGCAAAGAAATTGATAATCCAGGCCCGGCTCCAGCCGGTGTGGCCTCCACCATGCTCCAGCCTGCGCTCCAAGGTCCGCTTGGCCGCCTCCGCCCATTCCGGCGTCTCGCGAACATGAATGATTTCCCCCGGATGCAATGCGAATAGATGGGAGATATGGCGGTGACCCGGATGTACCTCATCCCAGTCCTCTACCCATTCCTGCAGCTGCCCATGCTTGCCGATTTGCGGCTTCGGCAGCTTCTTCAGCACTTGCTCCCACTGCTCCCGAACCGGGTCGCCCGGTTGAACAATTTCGGAAGCATCAAGACATGCCCGGATTAAGGAATAGACAATTTGTGTATCCATCGAAGCCCCGATACTGAGACAGCCCACACTGCCGTCAGCACCTATAAATTTATTTTCCGGCGATGGCGACGGACCTGTAATCAGGCGCCCCTTGTCATCCTCGAACAAATAATCGAGGAAAAACTCGGCCGCTTCCTTCATCACCGGGTAGGCTTTATCCCGGAGGAAGCCTTTGTCCAGGCCGAACCGGTAATGCTCCCATAGATGAAGTGACAGCCACGCCGCTCCCATAGGCCAGATCGAGCCCGGCATAAAGTTCCCTTCGATCTGTGTAGCGCCCCACATATCGGTATTGTGATGGGCAACAAACCCGCGACAGCCGTATACCGTTTGTGCGGTTCGTCTCCCATTCGGCCGCATTCGCTCGATTAAATCGAACAAGGGCTCATGACACTCGGCCAAGTTGCATATTTCGGCGTGCCAGTAATTCATTTCTGTATTAATGTTGATCGTATATTTGGACTCCCATGGAGGAGTGAAGCTTTCGTTCCATATGCCTTGCAGATTCGCCGGATTGGAGCCGGGACGAGAGCTTGCCATAAGCAGATAACGCCCATATTGGAAATATAACGCGATGAGCTTCGGATCCTCGCCTCCCTCTTTAAAGCGCTGCAGCCGGACATCGGTCGCTGGAAACGCCGTTTCGCCATCATCCTTGCCTAATTCAAGCTTCACCCTTTGAAATTTACCGACATGGTCGGATACATGGTCCTGCTTCACCTTCGTATATCCCTTGGCAGCCGCTGCATCCAACTGCTTAATGCATTCCGCCTGCGGATCGGCATAACGGAAGGTCGTAGCCGCAGACACGTAGAAGGTTATCGCATCCGCTTGACGAACCGTGAGGAAGTCGCCGATGACCTGGACAGAACCGCCTTCTGGAACGGCTTTAACCGCCGTGCAGAACATAACCCCGTTTTTCCCGCATTCCCCGCTCATTGCGATCGTATCAGGTGAGATGAACTGTGTCCCTTCGTCAAATGGCCGGCGGCTCAAATTGAGCCGGATATTAAGCTTGGCTGGCCATTGACAAGTCAACCGGATGACGATAACTTGATCGACCGCACTGCTGAACAGCTCCCGTTCGTGCAGCATTTCATTCAAGCAATAGCTGACATGAGCAATGCCTTGTTCGATGTCCAAATCTCGATAATAATTCGAGATCATCTTCTTCTCGCCGTCATGGTAAAATTGCAGATCCCCAAGAGGCTGGTATGGATGCAGAGATTTAGGGATCGACATCAAGCCCATTTGGGCCAGCTCCTCGGCCTCAATCTGCTTGCCTTTCATTAACAACCGGCGGACTTCCGGAAAATAGGTTGCCCCATCCGGGTTATCCCCGGCGACCGGCCCTCCATACCATACGGAATCTTCGTTCAGCTGCAGACGCTCCTGATTCACTTTACCGAAAATCATCGCACCTAGACGGCCGTTGCCGATTGGCATTGCCTCAGTCCACGCTCTGGCCGGCTTCTCATACCATAACTTTGAGCTTCCAACGGATTTGCGCACTTGTTCCATGAGTCGATCTCTCCTCGTACAAGTAATTTTTATGAATGCTCTGACACTTTTCGCAGGCGTAACGCATAATAGAGCCGCCCTGGCAGTTCAATACGGAAACGGCCTTCGAAGCTTTCTTGCAGCGGAGTAACCGTAAGATTCCATGTATCGATGACATCGGCCTTGTATTTCCCCTCAGGCAGTGCGAATTCCCTATAGGCAAACTGGTGCGGACCGAAATACTGAAGATAGTACGCGCCCCGTATTTCCAGTGTAGCGGCATCCAGCCGGCCGCTGCTGTATGCCATAGACTCCGGGGCCTCGTACAAAAGCTCCCGCAAGAATTGAATCCGGGGTATACTCTCCCCCTTCAGCTCACCGCCCTGTTCATGCCATAACGGCGTATCTTCACGCACATAGGATTCACAGTAGGCTGCATAACCGCCGCGGAAGTAGCCCTCCCATAAGCGGCTCACTATTTCCTCCGCTGTCAGGCTGCCCCATCGGCTCTCCAGATTGCCTTCACAGCCGCATTCTTCCATAACAACGGGCTTACCGAATTGCTTGGCGCATTCCGAAGCGATCCGGACCTCGGGGGTGCGAAGAGAAACGTGGGTTATCCAATGGGCTCCGTAATCGAAACGTGAACCGGTATGTTGGATAGAACGCAAATGAGCACCGCAATCCAGCTCCTGCACCCATCGTCCCAGCCGATGCCAATCCTCCGGGGTCTTCTCTTCCATTGCTTCCGCTTCATAACCAAGCGACCACCAAACATTGCGGTAGGCCCCAAACCGGGCAATGACATAACGCAGGTAAAGCTCCGCCGCTTCGGGAGGAATGAGCTCGCAGCCATACCCTGCCTCTCCGCCCGGATGAAACAATAGCAATTCCGCCTCGATCCCGATTGCAGCCAGCTGCTGTACCCTTTGCTCCAAATGAGTGTAATAGTCCGGACAAGGCCTCATCCAATCCAAGTCTCTGTCCTTGCTTGACATGCGTTCGAACGGCTCCAGCACCTTGCCCTCTAGAAGAAGATGGTATTGTCTGGGAAGGATAAGCATCCGGACCTTGTTAAAAGGAGAACGCTGAAGTGAATTTAACGTCTGTTCCTGAAGCCGATCGCTTTGCCGATGCCATTCATAGCAATTCGTCCCGAAAGGGATAAAGCGCGTACCGTCCGCATATTGAAAATGAACCGCGTCCCCGATCCGGACGGGTCCATGATTCTCAGGCGACGCCGTGGTGCATTCAAACGTTCCTCCGATCCCATTCAAATCAGGATGGCTGCTGGAGGTGATGTATGTCCAAGTCCCTTCTTCCGTTGGCATAAACCGGATGAGCCAGCTCCCATTCGCATCATAAAAGCCTTCCGCTTCTGCAAAAGCTGTTCCATGCCGGAATTGGGCAGACAGCTGAATCCCGGTAAACGGATTGTCAAGGAACGCCTCATTTGCCTTCAGCTTCAATTCAAATATTCCCCAGCGCTCCACTGCCTTGCTGCAGTTCAGTCGTATCCCCTCCTTCTCATGGTAACTGGTTCGCAGTCATCCTATGATTTTCTCATGCCATACTCTCCCTAAATGGCCGCCGGTTCAAGCGATCGTCACACGCAAAGCGAAATAAGGCTTGCCAGGGAGCCGGATACGGGCTTTCCCGCTGCAGGTCCCTTCCATATGCTCGATAGTCATGTTCCACGTATCGATGAATTCCAGCTTGTACCTTTGATCCTCAGAAAGCTCCAATGTGTAATAAACAGGCTGGCGCCGTCCGAAATAATAAAGCCCGTAAGTGCCATCCTGCTTTGCCTGTATCCAATCCGCAGGGCCTTCTTCCATGAAACGTCGCAAGAAAGCTATACGTTCCACCGCTTCCCCGTACAAAACCCCTCCGGTTGAAATCCATGCCCTTGTCGCCATGCCGTTAAACGATTCGCCGTGACCGACGCTTCCTCCCCTGGACATCGCCTCCCAAAACCGGTGAGTCAATTCCTGACCGGATATATTGCCCCATCGTCTCGAGCTGTTGCCTTCATAGGAGATTTCATCAATGACGACAGGCTTGGGACATGCAGCACGCCAGTCCGTCGTCAGCTCGGGGTCCCAATGCTGTATGCTTTGGTGCGTAATCCACGGCTTGTTGAAATCATACAGCATAGACGATTTATACATCTTCGTTCCATTATGAATCGAGCGGAGATGCTCATAAGGATCGTTACGCCGAACGTACTGGATCAGACGGTCCCAGTCGTCCACCGTTTTATTTTTGTTAAAATCATATTCATTCGACAGTGACCACCATACATTCCGGTAAGCGGCCAGCCGAGAGATCACATATTTCAAGTAAAACGTGTCTTCCTCCCAGCTCATGCCGTCAAAGCCCCAATGCCCCTTATCGTACGGGTGAAAAAGCACAAGATCGGCTTCGATGCCGAGCCGCTGCAAATCGTCCAGCCGCCTTTCCAAATGACGGAAGAACGAAGGATTAAACCGTGTCCTATCCACGTCCTCGGGGCACGTTCCCGCAAAAGCAATTGCTGGAGGACACATGTCGCGGGTCGGCAGGAGGCACATCCGGATTTTATTGAAGGGCGACGTCTGCAAGGTTTGCAGCGTCAGCTCCTCCAGCTGCTCATCCATGTCATGGGTCCAATGGTAACAGGTCGTACCGAATGGAAGGTACCGCTTGCCGTCCTCATAGACAAACCCGAACCGCAGGTTCACCCGGACAGGACCATGGTTGCCTTTTGACGGCCCAACACAGTTAAATTCGCCTGACAGGCCATGAAGCTGCGGGCAATTGCTCCGTGTAACATAACTCCAGGCTCCGGTCCGGTCGGGCATAAATCGAATGCGATACTTGCCTTCTCCGTCGTAGAAGCCGTCGGCTTCTACAACCCGGTTCTTAAATTGAAATCGTGCGCCGAACGTTACTTCCTGAAACGGATTGCCCTCGGAGGGTCCCTCCAGGGTCAGCTCCCATCTTCCCCATTGCTCCACTTTCCGTTTCACTTCAGAATGATTCATGATTTGTTCCTCACTCCTTTTACACCGCCGATGGGTTGCCGTTACTTAATGCCCGAATGAGCCATGGTGGCGATAACCTTACTCTGGAACATGAGAAACGTAATCATATTGGGCAGGAACAACAGCATCGCTGCCGCTGCTGCGGCCCCTTGACGCGCCACATTATTGGCCATCCCCGTCGTCAGCGTATCGATATAGAACGGAAAGGTTTTCATTTCTTCATCCTGCATGAATAAGCTGGAGGTTTCTGTATTGGTCCAGGCACCTTGGAATGCAATAATAGCAATCGTCGCAATTGCCGGCATAATGACCGGAATAACGATCCGGACAAATAGGGTAAACTCCCTCGCACCATCCATTTTGGCCGAATCCAGCAGTTCGTCCGGTACCTGATCGATGAACTGCTTCATTAGAAAGACCCCGGTCGGCACTGCGACCAAAGGCAGCACGTGACCTAAGTACGTATTCATAATCCCCAGCTTGCTGACGACCAAATACCTCGGAATCAGAACGGTTTCCGGCACGAAGACCAAAGTAAGCAGAATGGTGGCAAACACCAGCTTATGGCCTGGAAACTTATGCTTGGATATCGGATAAGCGCACATCGCGCTGACCAATGTGATAAGAAATACGCCCAAGGCAGTCACGACAATACTGTTAAACATATACCGTGTAACCGGAACGGCTGTCCCTTTGGTAATGGCAAGCAGCTCCAAAAAGTTTTGGACCGAGGGATGCCGTACAAAAATATTAGGCGGATAAACGAACAGTTCCTGATAAGGCTTAAACGCATGGTTCAAAATGTACACAATCGGCAGGAGCATAAAGATGCTGAGTAAGACAAGGAACACTGCCGATACCTTCTCGAACGTACTGAGCCGTTTCAGCCTCGACCGTCGCCGCCAAGGAAGGAGCTTGCCGAGCGCGCTCATCTATTCGCCCTCCTTCGTGCCGAACAGCTTATTCGCCAGCTTGTTGGCCAAATACACAATCAGCAGCAGAACTACGGATAAAGCCGTCGCATAGCCGAGCTCAAACCGCTTAAAGCCATAATCGTCTATTTGACTGACAATCATATGGCCCGCATACTGCGGCGTTGGATTCATGCCAGATAAGCTGGACCCGATCCCGCTCGATTGAATGGCCCCGACGATCGCCATAACCGCGCCGAACAGCATTTGCGGCTTGGTTGACGGAATCGTAATGTACCATATTTCTTCCAGCCTGCTGCGAATGCCGTCCAGTCTTCCGGCCTCATAAAGCTCCGGATTGACATTGAGAATACCAGCCAACATCGCCAGAAAGCCGATCCCCATACTTTTCCACAAAGTAACGAGTACCATCGATTGCATCAAATGCTCCTTGCTCGTCACCCACAGCACCGGCTCACTAATGAGACCGGCATTGAGGAGGAAGCTGTTCAGATAACCGATCCGGTCACTCGACAGCAGCGGCGTCCAAATAATGCTCATCGCCACCAACCCGGCCAAGGAAGGCGTGTACAATGCCAATGTAAACCACTTCCGGTAAATCCCCGGCAGGATCGAAATCAGCCAAGCCAGCAGGAAGGCGCATACATAGCCTCCCGGGCCGACAATCAGTGCAAATGTGATCGTATTCGGCAGCGCATACTTGATCAGCAGCAGGTCCTGCGACAGCATATATCTGAAATTGTCCCAGCCGATAAACCGGGGCGTTTCCAGTGCGTTATAGTACATAAAGCTCAGTACAATAGCTGATAAGACGGGGATGAGAATAAAGATAATGAAACAAGCCATGAAGGGCGCGATGAATAAATACGAAGCCCGGTAAGCCCAAAGCGTCTTCAAAGCGTCAACCCATCTTTTTTTCAATTTCATCGTGGACGTATGCGCATTTTGCAGCACAGGCGCTTCATGATTTAACATACTTATCCACTCCTTCCCAAGGCCTCGTAATGGTCGGCAAATTCAAGGACCTAACGACGTTGCCATTAGAATCAATATAATGGAATTCCTGCATTTTACGTTTCATTTCACGGTCAATTTCGGTGATCGCCATTTCGAGTGAGGTTCGGTAATTCATCCCGTCCACTACGGTCCGGTTCCACGCGTTCAGAATCTCCCGGTCCATGTAATAGCTTCCCGGCGAATTCGGAATTTCTCTGAACCATCTCCACTGCTCCAAGATCGCCTTGATATCATCACTCTTCCAAGGCAGCTTTACAAAGGCCTCGATATTGGAGGTATACCAACGGAAGGTGACGCCGTTCAACGTTTCAAGATCTGTTCCGTATCGTTCCTGTGTCTCTGCGGAGGTCCACCATTTGAGGAACTCCCAGCTTTCCTTCGCTTTCTTCGTTTGCTTGAAAATTGCCGACGATTGCATGCCCCCGCCGAGCCAGCGCGCCACGGTCCCATCCTCCTGCTGTACGCCTGGAATCGGAGCGACGCCCCACCAGCCGTTCAGCTCCGGAGCGGCCACGGTCAGCTGTAAATACGTGTTCAGATCGGCAACGCCAATCGGAATCGAGCCGTCGCGGAAGCGCTGGAAGAAGCTGTCTACCTTTTGATCGACCGCATATTTGTTCTGCAAATCCGTCCATTTCTTAAAGGCGTCAAAGCCTTTTTCCGAATTCAGGCCCGACTTGGAGCCATCCTTCGTAATATATTCGGCTCCGTTCTGCTGAAAGAACGCATTATGCTCAATGGTCGAGAAGTTCATTCCGTTCTGTTGAAGAACAGGGAGCATTTTATACAAATCATCCCATGTATTCGGCACCTGCAAGCCCAAGCTTTGCAAAATGTCTTTACGGTAGTACAGCACCTGGAACGTCTGTGTCTCCGGCACACCGTAATAACCTCCGTTATAATAGAAAGGGGTCCACGAGCCGGGAGCGAATCGTTTATAAAACTCATCGAAATCGGAAAATTGCTTTAAGTCATAAATGCCATTTCGAATTGCATAGTCAAAAGGCAAATCCTGCGGAAGCCCCAAGGCCACGTCCGGCGCAATGCCAGCTGCGTTCATGAGCAGCAGCAGCTTTTCATCCGGCAGCAGATTGACCTTTACCTTGATCCCGGTCTTCGCCGTGAAGCTCTCATCCGCCAGACCCTGCAGCAAATTCACATAGTCCCGCCCCCGGTACATCCATACATTCAGCACGCTGTCGTCCATTTCACTCAGCTTTTCCTTGGACTTGAACGAGTTGAAAAAGGTAACGACAGAGCCCTCGAGTTTCTCCCAAAACGTCGCTTCCATCTTCGGAAACGGTTTATCGATAGGCGCGATGTAGATCCGGTCCAGCTGCAGCGGCTGATAGCTAAGCTGCTTAATGAATTCGGCGACCTTGCCCTGCAGCGAGAACAATCGGCTGGATTGATACGGGATATCGTCCGGATTTTTGAGCAGCGCTTCCATATCCTTCCCGACCGTCACCATGCCTTGCGTTACGGCGTCCGGGCGTCCGTTGATCTTCTCCATACGCTCCCGCGTAGCTTGCAAATGATCCTTCACGCCTCGCAATTGCTCGACGAATCCGGGTAAATCCTTTTCCAAATCCCAGGTTCGGTTTTTGTCATCGACGCCGCCTGTCATTGTTTTCAGATCGCTGGACAGCTTAAAGATATCCCCGATCGTTTTCTCCAGCTCAAAAGCAATCGTTTTCAAAGGTGCCTGCGTTACCCTCATCGAGATCGTGTTCGGCCCCTTGTTCAAATAAAACTCATAGGGCTTTCCTTGCTCATCCCCGAGCGTAATCCCTTTCCAGCCGGAGGCATATAAAAAACGGTAAGCCTTCAGCTCGGCAAAAGGAACCTTTCCGTTAATCATGATCGTCCGGAAAGAAGACCGGTTCGAGGTAAACGCCTGCTGCGAGCGCATTGCGATTTTGTAGTAACCGCTTTCCGGCGCATCGAAGCTCCAGCTGACCTCCTGATTGCCTGATGACCAACGGGCGCCATCCAGCGTATTGTAAGTAATGTGGCCTAACTCATACGGCACCGAGGCAATATCGTTATCGTACGCAAGCTGAATCGAGGAATCGTTCTTCCATTGAACCTGCTCCGCTTCAATCACGATCGGCTCTGCCTGTACAGGAGATGCTGCGGCCGGCTGCCCGCTTCTCACTTTGGCGTAGCTGTCTGTTACGGCCGGCGCCTGCAGCGTAATGGCTTCTAGCGCCATTGCATCGCTGCCCGAGAACCTTATGGTGTGCTTGCCCGGCTTCAAATACCAGAGCAGCGGATCCTCATAGGCCCCGGTCAAATCGCGCAGCTGCCAAGACAGCCAGCCGGATATATCCTCGGACATCGGACGGATATCATCGCCCTTGTCGTCCTTGCGGATCGGAAACTTATCCTTCCAATGCCTGTACAGCTCGATGGACTTCGACTCCAGAAACGGATGACCGCCATCGACTGAAACGTTTAAAGCAATCGGCTTCCGGTTTCTCGTGTCCACGAAAGGGTGGTACGACAGCTCGATGCCATACAAGCCGCCCTGCTCCACATCAAACGTATACTCAATCCATTCGTCCCGCTGCGGGTTCCACACCAGCACATTGTCTTTACCCTGATAGGACCCGGCTGTGGCACTGGCTTGATCCGACCGGCCCGAAAGCTTGGTACCCGGAATCGTAATTTTGCCCGTGTGTGCTGCCGAGGCCCCATCCTTTTTCCATTGTTCCAACACATCTACATAATAAGGATCCAATGACTGGTTCCCTCTCGCTTCCATACCAGCGCCCGCCGCCTTCGTTGGTGCGTCCGACGGCAGGCTGCTGTCGGCAGCCAGGCCGGAAAGTGCGGGGCTGAGCATGAAGACGAGGGCCAGCACGGAAACCATCCATCGCCTGGTTCGCAGCAACGCCTTCAACTTCATCCCTCCGCTGAACAATTAGTACATAAGATTTTCCTGAGTATCCTTATCAAAAAAGAGTGCCTTCTGCATATCGATCGTCAGCGTCAGCTTCTCATCTTCCCCGAAGGCATGATCTGAGCGTGCACGAACAATGAACAATTGCGGTGCCCCGATATCCATGTATAAATACATATCCGCCCCCATCAGCTCACTGATCTTCTGGGTGCCGACGATTTGTGCATGAGGCCGTGCCTGCTCGAATGACGAATCCAAGTGAATGTTTTCACTGCGAATGCCAAGAACGACGGTCCGGTTCACTTTCTTCTTCTTCTTCAGCACTTCCGATTGCTCGGCAGGAATCCGCAAATAGTACCGGTTCGTATGAAACTCCAGCAAGCCGTCGGAACGTTCTTCAAGCTTGCCTTCCAGCATATTAATCGGTGGCGTGCCGATAAAGCTCGCGACGAACATATTTCTCGGATTATTATAAATGACTCTTGGCGTATCCACCTGCTGAATGATTCCGTCCTTCATGACCACAATACGGTGCCCCATCGTCATGGCTTCCACCTGATCATGGGTTACATAGACCATGGTTACGCCAAGCTGCTTATGCAGCTTAATGATTTCCGTACGCATCTGCACCCGAAGCTTCGCATCCAGATTGGACAACGGCTCATCCATCAGGAACACGGACGGGTTGCGGACAATGGCACGTCCCAGTGCAACCCGCTGCCTCTGGCCGCCGGACAGCTGCTTCGGCTTGCGCTCCAGGTACGGTTCGATTTCCAGCGTCCGTGCCGTTTTTTTGACCGCTTGATCGATTTCATTCTTGGCCATTTTACGCAGCCTCAGGCCAAAGGCAATGTTCTCATATACACTCATATTCGGATACAGTGCATAGTTCTGAAATACCATCGCAATGTCCCGGTCCTTCGGCGGCAAATGATTGACGAGCTGGTCCCCGATGTACAGCTCGCCCGAGGTAATGTCCTCCAGGCCTGCAATCATACGAAGCGTCGTCGATTTTCCGCAGCCGGAAGGTCCGACCATCACAAGAAATTCCCCATCCTGGATTTCCAGATGGAAATCTTTTACCACATATGCTTTATCTTTACCGTAACGCTTTTCTACATGATTCAGAAGAATGCGTCCCATGATAGCACCTCCATAATTAGTCCTTCCGGTTGATAACGTTTACATATCCAGCTCAATTTGGTGCTGCAAAAGGCCCAATACCGACTAATCGCCCTTTATTTTCATTCATTATACCTCTCGCCGCATAACGGATTATAGGTGATGTTTACTTACCTTATAGGGTAATCATGCTTTCAGCTGCTGCACCAGCCAATCGTAGGAATGGCGCCCGGATACCTCATGTTTCCCCTGGAATAAATCCGTGCCAAACCGATCTGCTGCCTTCTCCGCATCATATATGGCTGCCAGACAATCGATCGCTTCCCTTACGGAAGCAACCGGAAATAAAGGGTCCTCCGTTCCCGATTCGACGAACAACCCCCTTGGAGCGGCAAGTCCGATCAGTTCAGGCAGGTCCGGCCCGGGAAGGATTGCAGGAAAGTAATTGTCAATACAATGGCTCATGGCCAGAAGACTTCCCCGGAATGTACTCGTAAACGCGCTCAGCACCGTGGCCCGGATACGTTCATCCAAGACAGCCGACATCGACGCGATCAGCCCTCCTCCCGAGAAGCCCATACTGCCGATTCGATCCGTATCGACCTCTTCCCGGGTGACGGCATAATCGACGGCCCGCAGCGCTTCGTAGACACGAAGCCCGGCCAGTGTTCTGCCGTACAGCAGCAGCCTGGCAGCAAGCGGAGCGCAGGAGCTGTTTTTCCGCGGATCCTTCACCCGGTCCGAAGGCAGCCGGCGGTCGCCGAACCCGATGACGTCCGGGGCAATCACAACCATCCCCCTTCTGACCAGCTGCACGCCAAAATGCTGATGAATGCCGGGAATCGACTCATCCACCTTCCCATCCGGCAGCAATCCTACGACCTCCCTGCTCCCGTACCCATGTCCATGCCATGCCATTACGGCCGGCGCTTTCCCCTGCAGTCCTTTGGGAATCAGCACATAGGCAGTCGCTTGCAGCGCATGCGCCGTAGTATAAGAGACACGCTCCATCGTGTATTCGCCCTGGTCCATCGTTTCCAGAACGGTCGGCTTCAATGCCACCCGTTCGTTCGGAAGCGGCCCTAAGCTGCGCAGCAGGGCGGCCCGCACGTCGTGTTTCCGCTCCTGCCACGGCTTGCTGTGAAGACCTGTGATGGCCTCCGATGCCTCCTCCTGCTCATACAAATAATCCAAATAATGCTCCGGTCCCCACATGCGAATCCCTCCTGTCTCTACAAAAAAAGAGCTGTAGGAAATCCCTGATCAGCTCCAAAAAGTTAGTATGATGTCGCTTTATCCTCAAATTCCTGAAAGTTTTGCCTGTACTGCCGGGGCGTAATCCCTGTTTTTTTGCGGAACAGCGCATGAAAAAACTTCATATCCAGGTATCCGACCTGATTGGCAATTTGATAAATTGGGATATCCGTTGATTTCAGCAGCTCGCAGCATTTTTGTATTCTGACATTTTGCAAATACTGGGTAAAGGTTAAGCCGGTTGTTTTCTTGAACAGCCTTTGGAAGTGGCTCGCACTCAAATAGAAATAGTCCGCAACATGCTGTACCGTTATATTCTGCGTGTAGTTGAACTTGATGAAATGGACGACCTCATCCAGCTTGCTGAAGGTTGCCGGCTCCGCCTCATTCTTTAATTCGAAGCGCTGCAGCAGCACCAGCATTTGGACAACCATGGCGATGAGCAGCGTTTCGAAACCGACATTTCGCTTCAAATATTCCGTATACATGCTTTGAATCATCGTGGAAAAGGTGTCGTGCTTGTCTTGGAAATGCAGCCAGCGTTCGGAGCATTGGCTCGGTTCGTAGATGATATTATAGGTGTAAGAATCATTCTGCAGCAGGTGTTTCCAGTCATTCAGCAGCTCGACGCGGAAAATGCAGTTGTAGATGACAAGCGTTTTATCCTGTTTGGGAGATGACGGCCGATACACATGGGAAGTACCGATGGGAATAACGAACAGGTCGCCTTGCTTGATAGGAATCACTTGATCCTCCAGATAGTGATACCCGCATCCTTCCCCCACATAGCTAATTTCAACAAAATCATGCGTATGCTGTGTCGTTGTAAACGATTCCAATTCACGATTTAAGAAAATATTCAAATTCTCATCAAAGAATGAATCGCCTCTTAAATGTTTAATTCTCTCCCGCAAAACCAACACCTCGCCTGCTGATTTTTTCTATTCCTCTTTAACCCACTGCTCTTCCGAAATGCACACGTATTTAATCGCTTTTCGCAAATAAGAAAAGGCAATATGCAGCTTCCCATCTCTTGTCGAAATAATCGACGGGTACGAATAGCCGATTTCTCCGCTTTCTTTGTGCTCCAAATCCGCCATTTGCACGTTTTTATAATACGGCCAGGTGTGGCCTTCATCCTCCGATAAGGCCAAGGTCAACGGGGTACGCAGCGTTTTTTTGCGAAACTCGCCCTTCCTCTGCACCCATCGGAACTGATCCCGCTCCAAGGAGGAATTGTTGTAGACCAGCGCCAGATGTCCGTTCGCTAGCTTCGTCATTTGAATCGAGGAATTGTTGTTCGGCAGCTCGCTCTTCGCAGGCACCGTCCAGCTTCTTCCCTTGTCCGTGGAGATGCTCGTATAAATCCGCTTCGACAGACGGCTGCGGAATACCGCAAACAGCGAACCGTCGCTGCGTTCGACTACGCTCATTTGCACACTGTGCAAGCTGTCCTGCACCTCATACTGCTGCCAGGTCTGCCCCTGGTCCTCACTGATCTGCACAACACTGTAATGCCCATCCAACGTGCAGTAGTAAGCCGGCAGCAGCCAATCCCCGTTGCTTAGCACCAGCAGAGGCTGTCTTAAAAAAATGCCTGTGCGGTCAAACAACACCTGAGTAGGTCCCCATGTGAACCCCCGGTCCTCCGAAATGCGGTAAGCAACCCGTGAGGTTCGTTGATTATGAGGCTCATTGGATGTATGGAATAGCCATACTTTGCCGTCCGGCGCTTGAAACAATACCGGGTTTTGCTCCGACCGCTCCGGGTCATCGGATAAAATCGCCGGCTGGCTCCACTGGTCCGATCCCGACGGCAGTCTGGACATCGCAATATTCGTATCCGGGTTGCCCTCCCCGCTTCCTGTAAACCAAACGCAGAGCAGATCGCCGTTATCCAGCTCCAGTAAATTGGAGGCATGATTATCACTCGGCTGTGGTACCGGTAAAAAAGCTTCCCTCCACATCGGCTCTGTCGCGGATGAGGTGACAACCCCATTAAATCGTTGCACTCGCTATCGCTCCTCTCCATTGCTCCCATGTCCATGCTTGCCGGCCTAGCGTTTCTTGATGGAAAACCAGCTTTCCGTCCACATAGAGGCAGTAGCCTACTTCCAGCTCCGGCAATTCCGGGGCTGCCGTGCCCGGACTTTTATACGTAATGCGCAGCTCGCTTCCCTGTACCTTGACCCGATCCAGACTAAAGTAATCCAGTCCGATATGTATCGGATCCAGAACAATGCCCTCCTGACCGATGCTTAAGCCCGCGACATGCGAAATAATTAAATCAATATAATAGGAATGGTTGTATTCCTGCTCATCGCTTAACGGCTCGCCCGTTTCGCTGTTGTAATGCTCAACGATCCCCGGCTGCGACAGGTCTCTGTTCATAAAGTGGAGGAATGAATACTCCCGCAGCAAGTGTCCGAACGATCGGTCGAATATATGACCTCTCCGCTTGCTTTCCTTCGCCAGCGCGTCCAGCGCGATGGAATTGGTATAAGGCCAGCTCGGACCGTCCCACACGCAACCGTTACGCCCTTTGACGAACGTCCCTCTCCAGCCGCCATCCTTCGAGTAGGCCGGACAATCGATCGAGACCGTAGGGAACGGACACGGCGTCAGAAATGCCTCTTCACTCAGCAAATGCTCAATCATCCCGTTATGCTTGTCATCAATGAGCTGCGCCCATCCGGGATAAATGCCTACGATGTTTCGCACCATCGCCATTTCATCTGTCTCATAATGGAGATCATAGAAATATTGCGTCGCTTCATCCCACATTTTGTCAAGAATATCCTGCTTGATAAGTTCGGCTTGCTTGGCATAAACTCCTGCTTCGGGATCCCCGGATGCATCACACAACCGGGCAACGGCAAGCGTGTTTAAGTAGTGATATACGGCCCGATCGACCCTTTTGAGGTGGGTATAGGTCGTTTTGTCCTTCGGATTTTTCGGAAAATCGTGAAAGTACCAATAGCTGGGTTGGTACTCTTTCCCTGTACGGGTATGCTTATGCTCGATCATCAGATGATCGGAAGCGCTGCCATGAACCTCGTTCCAAGCTGCTATATTGCTCTTCATAGCGGGCAAAAGCTCCGCCGCCAATGCATCATTGCCGTGTACCAGATACAACTGGTACGCCGCCCAGCAGGAGAAATTCGCGAAGGAATGCATGATGGTATCCACCGTTAAGCAGCGGAACATCCCGTCCTCGCCCGGGGAATCCTTCATATTCCGCAGCGCGCCCTCGCAAAATGCCGGATCGTGATGCCATCTTGCATCCATAATGTGCAGCGGTACAGATAAATTGATCAGCTTGCTGAACTCCCAGCCGCCCTTGCCGAAGGGCTTCTTGCTTTTCTTGTGGGATCTGCCTTCGTAAAAAAGCGGATGCTGCAAATGCCCGTATTTCGGATCCGCCGCATTGTAACGGAGGACGAACCAGCGGTACGTCCACGTTTTATTCAACACGGGATCACTGCTGTGAAAAGCAGGCGCTTCCTTGAACCAGCGCTCATACGTCTGCTGCTGATGCCGGACTGTTTCCTCCACGGTCCTTCCAGCCCGGGTATACACCGATGCCCGCTCAATCAGCGTTTCCCGAAGGTCTTGGCCTTCAATGCCGTAAGCTGCAGCCACGATCAACTGCTTGGTCTCTCCCGGCTTGACCCTTACTTCCATGAGCAGTGCCGGATCGCTGACAGCGATGACACCTTCTATAATAAAGCTGTAATGCTCCAGCTCAATGCGTCCGTGGATAAAATCCCCATCCAGCTTCGGGAACCGATGTTCATCCGTACCTAGCCGCAGCACGAGCTCCTGCTGGCTCCGGTTCGTCCAGGTTTGGCAGGAAACCGCGCAATCGTCCCACGTAATAAACTTTTGTTCCACCAACGATAACCGGTGATCTTCATAAACCATACGAAGGTGACTCGGATGCCACTCCGTCCGGCACGGCTCGAAGCTGTCCGTCAAATTGGCGGTTACCTGGAACAGCAATGGGATGTTCACCTTATGGATGAAATCAAACCGTCCGGCAAAGCCTGGCTCCGGATTTAAATAATCAGCCCACAGCCTCGCTCCTGTCGGGCCTAGCAAATAAGCGCGGGGCTGCGTGCGCAGCATTTTGGTACCCGCCCGCAATTCATCATCCAGTTTCGTCTCAACCAGCATGAATTCCCCTCCAACTTATAAAAAATGATGGTGTAAATTACCTTCTCATCTAGTATAATTCACGTTCCTTGATCAATAAATGGTGTTTATTCATCCATTCTATAGGTCAATTGCACTCTCCCGACAGTACTGTTACTTTTTGGAACGCGATGCGCTCTCTTTTCCAAGTATACGTTATGAACAGCTCGCTGCCTCTGGCAACAACTGCCGGGTAAGAGTACTGCTTCTCTCCTTCATCCAGCAGCAGCTCATGATCCCACGTCAGACCATTATCCTCCGAAAAGCGGACAACAAGCGGAGTACGGGGACCTTTCTTCTTCCCTTCCTCCGGGCGGGTAGGATTGTAGACAAGCGCAAGCCCTCCTTGTTCCAGCTTAACAAGGTCTATGCCGCTGTTGTTATTAGGCAGCGAGGTCGGATAGGCCTCAAACCAGGTTTTCCCTCCATCGGTGGAATCGCTGCGGTAGATCGCGCCTTCCATACTTCGGGTGAGCATGTGTACCATACCCGGTGCAGATTCCCACAAGGCAGGCTGGATTATGCCCTTGCCCTGCAGATGGCTTCGATCCAAGGGTACGGTTCCACTGCAGGTCCATGTCTTGCCTCCGTCCGTCGACAGATCGACGAATGCATCCCAAGCAGGCTCCAAGGATGCAGGAGCGGCGATTGTACCGTCGTGGAGGGTGATCGGCTTGTTTTTGACCGGCCCCCTTCCGCCACGATCGCCTTCCACCAGTTGAACCGGCTCCGTCCAGGAATGCCCGTTATCACCGGATTGCATGACCATCGTTTGCCATTCCGCGATATCGTTCCCTATTTTATAGTACAGAAAAAGGATGCCATCCTGCCTTCGGAAAAGCACGGGATTCCAATGCGGAATCCTTTCCTGATCCGCAACCTTGCAGGGGGGTGTCCAGCCCTCGCTCCCCCTGCGCGCGGTCCAGATAGCTACGTCCCCCGCCTTCTCCTTCGTCCCCCCGAACCAGGCAGCTATCACTTCCCCATTAGGGAGCAGCTCCAAGGTGGAGGCGTGACAGCTCAGAAACGGTCTGTCATCCTCAAAAATAAACTCCTTTGCCGTAATGATGCCTTTCATACCTGTTATTCTCCTTGTCTTGGGTTTAGGGCCGGGGAACCAACAGCTTTCCGGCTGTCCACAGCCTCATCTTCGGCTTGCCGGCCGATTACAGGAACGATTTCGAAGCACTGGCCGGCCTCGGTCGCAAATTCCATACATCCGGGTGCCGGACTGACGGTATCTACGGCTTCACCATTTCGGCTAATTTGGACCGGATGCCTGGATTGAATCCGGCATACTTGACCCGCCAAGGAGCGAATCCTCGCATATTGCAGCATCCCCTCGCGCCAAGCCAGCTCCACCTCAAAGCCCCCGCGGGCTCTGAGTCCCTTCACCCTGCCGCTGTCCCATTGCGAGGGCAGCGCCGGAAGCAAGCGGATCGCACCTGCATGGCTTTGAAGCAGCATTTCCGTCATCCCTGACATCCCGGCGAAATTTCCGTCAATCTGGAAAATGTTCATTTTGACCTTCGGGTGCCGGTGCGCATTCATCAGATTCGGATGCAGCCCCTCAAGCAGAAGCCGCAAGAAATGAACCGCTTCCTCCGGCTCGCCCAGTCTTGCCCAGAAGTTGACGGTCCAGGCGCAGCTCCAGCCCGTATGGGCTCCGCCATGGGCAAGCCGCCTTTCCAGCGTGCGTCTACACGCTTGCGCCAGCTCCGGCTGCCCATCCGGTGTAACCAGATCCAGCGGATGCAGCCCAATCAAGTGGGCTGTATGCCGATGCCCCGGCTCAACCTCTTCATAATCTTGATCCCATTCCTGTAATTGCCCATGGGAACCGATACGCAGCGGAGGCATCTGATCCAAGGCGTCACGAAGCTGTTGTTGAAAGCTCACATCGCAATCCAGAACCTGGCACGCTTGTATACAATGCTCGAACAAATCCCGAATGAGCAGCAAGTCCGTTGTAGCCCCTTGGGTTACGCTGCTTTTCTGACCGTCCGCCGTAAAGAAATAATTTTCCGGTGAAGTGGACGGGTTGGTCACCCGCTCTCCTTGCGGATTGACGATCAGCCAATCCAAACAAAAGAGCGCCGCTTCTTTCATCGCAGGGTAAGCCTGCTTCAGAAAGTCTTCATCTTGGCCGAAAGCATAATGCTCCCATAAATGCTGGCAGAGCCATGCCCCGGCCATCGGCCAAAACGCCCAGCTCGGCGATCCGCCCACAGGCGTTGCGGTACGCCAGATGTCAATATTGTGATGAGCCGTCCAGCCCCGGCAGCCGTAGTGCACGCTTGCCACCTTGCGCCCCGTCACGCGCAGCCCTTCGAACAGGTCGAACAACGGCAGATGGCATTCCGCTAAATTGCCGACCTCGGCAGGCCAGTAGTTCATTTCGATGTTAATGTTGGTCGTCCAGCTGCTGCACCAGGGCGGCTGCGTTTTATCATTCCAAATGCCCTGCAAATTGGCAGGCTGTGTGCCTGGACGTGAGCTTGATATCAGCAAATACCTTGCATATTGGTAAAATAATACCGACAATCCGGGGTCTGCCTCCCCCTTGCGTATCGCCTGAATTCGGGCGTCCGTCGGCAGAAGGCTTTTATCCTCACCGCCGAGCTGAAGATCAACCCGGTCGAACAGCCTTTTATAATCGCTGAGATGACGTTCCTTCAATCCTTCGTAGCCGACTCGAACGGCCTCGGCTAGCCAGGAACCGCACGGTTCATCCGTCCGTTTCCCGAAGGCGACGGGATCACGGCCATAGCCATTGTAGCTGGTCGCTGCAGTGAGCAGCAGCGTAATCCAGCCTTTGCCGGTGACCGTGATCCTTCCCCCGCTCACTTCGACCTTGCCCTGCTCTGCGATAGCCTGCACTTGAATTTCAAAGCTCATGCCTTTGCCGTCTGCATATTGTACGGGCTCGGGAGACTTCACCGTGTTCGGCAGCACATGAATTGGTGCCCGGCCGTTCAGCGACAGCCGTTGATGGGTCAAACGGCGCACCGCATATTGCAGCTGGCTGTGCAGCACCGCGTAAAACCGGGTTTTGCTTTCACAGAACAGTCGAATCGCAATCACTTGATCCTGCGCCGACGCAAACATTTCCCTCGTACACAGGGCACCATCCCGACGGTAACTGGTGCGAACGATGCCTTCCTGCAGGTCCAGCTCCCTGCGATACCCGGTGATCTCACCCTCACTCTCGCCCTCGTCCTCGAAGACAAGCTCCAGATCGCCTAACGGCAGGAAGGATTCAATCTCTGGGCCGAGCATATGCTGCCCGATGATCTCTTCGGCTTCCGCGTGCTTCCCGTCGAAAATCAATTGTCGGACAGGGTTCAAATGACGTACCGCATCATAACGGATCGTATCGCGCGGCTCCCCTGACCACAGCGTATCCTCGTTCAGTACAATCCGTTCCCGCTGAACACCGCCGTACACCATGCCGCCCAGCCGGCCGTTGCCTATGGGCAGCGCTTCGAACCAATTGCGGGCGGGCTGGTTATACCACAGCGCCAGCTTATTGTTGGTCATCAACATTCCTCCTCCGAGCTTTCCTGTAAGGTCCCCCGCACCTCTCCCTTGCTTTGCTCTACTTTCTGCTTCGTACTACTCATACAACCAATCCAAAGTATCGATCCCGTCGTTCTTATGCTCGACGTCCCGTACCTTCATCACCTGATCGTTAGAAACGACGCCCAGAATCAAGAAAGCGCCCCGGCCAAAATCGAGCGTATGCCGGCCGGCCTCATATTGAAACGCATGCACATTGACGGAAGGATATGCATATAAGCGAAGCCCTTTGCGGAGAATCGGCGCGTAGCCGCCCATATCATCCGCATGCGTATTTTCTTCCAGGCTCGGTGCCTGCAGCCATTGCTGATCCTTGTTATTGAAGTATCCGATCAAAACTTGCGAGGGCTGCTCCAGCTCAATCTCAATGGCAATCCCTTGCAGTCCCGCCTGCATTTGACTGAACCGAATGCCGGTCAGCTCGTGCAGCTCCTCGGCACCGCTGACGATGTGAATGTCGCCGTCCGTAAAGACGGTGCTGCCTTTTTCCACACGGAACAGCTCTGCATTGTCCGAAAGCAGCTTGAATGGAGCTTGCCGGTAAGGGAGGATCGGCTCCTTTACATGTTTAAGCGCTTCGGGCAGCGTCCCCTGCTGAAGCTCCTGAAGATGAAGGCGGAATTGATTCAGCTCCGCTTCGTAAACCGGCAGACATTGCTTCCAATGTCCGAATTCCAGCCCGTTTCGGATCGGCACTTTACGCTGCGGAGTTTGCATGCTGTTGGCAAACAAATACGTCGTCTCCGTCAGCTCGGTCAGCTTGCGATAGCTGGATAAGCTTTGCTCCAGATGGAGAGCGGCTTGCTCCAGCAATGAGAGCTGTTCAAAAAACTCCCCGCGCACCGTATGCTTATAGGTCAATATGAGCATGGCTGCGCGAACCTTGTGAGTGTAAACATCAACCATATATTGAAGCGCATGCATATCAGCGGCTAACCGTTCAAACTCCTCCACATTGCTGACGACAGAACCGCGTGCGCGCTCGATGGCGTCTACGGCCTGACGTGCATGGGCTTCCACCTCCGCAATGATTTCCGGCGGCGTTTCACCGACATGCGGCTCGCGGGCCAGCTCCCTGACCACGTATTCCTCCAGCCGTTCCCCCTGGGGAGCCTGGGATTCCCACAAATCCGGCCACGGCATGTGACGCTCCGGATTCGTTAACTGGCTCATCGTCATACCGAGGCTCATCGTTTGACGGTTCCCCTCGGTGATGCCGAACCGGCGCAGCAACTTCGGCGCACACTCGCCGGAGGCTTCGTACGCATCCAGAATCGCTTCTCCTGCTTCTACACTGCCATACCGTCCAGCCAGTACGGTGCTCCAGAAATGCCGCTCCGCCTGCGGATCCCGATCCGGATTCCAAGCGTAGCGGAACCAGCAGGCGAACCAGATCCAATCGCGGTCGAGCTGTCTTAATCTCGGCTCCACTTTATCCGGTGCGAAAGGCCAATCCCAGAAAAAGAGCGGATACAAATGCAAGCCATTCGCTTTCAGCCGATACTTGGCGGCCTGCATACTTTTTTGAATAAAGGAGGGCGCGCCATAGCGGAAAGGCTCCAAATTCGCCAAAATATGCACATTCACAATATGCACCGATTGCATGGAGCCAAGCTTGTTATGAATGTCCAGCCATTTGCCCCGCGGAGTATACGTTGTAAGCGACTCCCCGTTATATTTCGCCTCGGTATACAAATTCGGGTACAGCGGCAGCGCCGCTTCAATGACCTTCTGCGGCTCGATCGCGTGGGAGCGAAGAATGATCGGCGGCTTTTCCTTCAGGTTCAGATCCTTCAGGCCCTCCAAAACGCCGGCGAGAATCGTATCATTGAACCATTCCACACCATAGATCTGCCCTTGCAGTGCTTCCCCGAGACAAACCATCAGCCCGACATTCGGAAAGGACCGGACAAAGGCTGCAATCGATTTTTTATAATAATCACTCGTCAATGGAAGCGGTTTCGGTTGATGCTGCTTTAGACCGTGCTTTTCGGCAAACGGCAGCGGAATATGAATGTTGTAGAAATTGAGCACGACCCAAATGCCTCGTTTATCCGCTTCCTCCGCTACCCAACGGAACGTGTCCACATTGAGTGCAAACTCCTCATCCGTAACCTCCAGCGCTTCCGGGTAATCCTCCAGACGCACAAGCGAAGCAAACGGGTGACCGGTCCACAGGTAAAAAATATTGCAGCGCTGCTCCAGCATCATGTCAAGAAAATCAAGCCAGAGCGCCCGGTCGTAAAACCACGGAAACCGTCCCGGTGTTATGGGGTATTCATACGTCAGCCGCGGCGGCTCCACGGTCGTCTTCTGCAGCCCGATGGCCGGTCCGCGCAATGCAAATTTCGGTGCATCCCCGTATGCGATATGATCGGAAAGCTTCCCAGCGGTCCGGATTCGCTGTGCCAGCTCCAAACAGCCATACAACAAGCCTGAATCGCTTCCACCGGAAACGATCGTCAAGCTTCCGGGGCACGATGCCAAATAAAAGCCTTCCCCCTGCGGCGTCTCCGAGTGGTACAGCAGCACATCCCGCTCCTCCAGCTGCTGGAGAAACGCAGATTCCAAGCGGTTTCCTACAAAAAGCTTCCGGTCCGGTGAGCGATAGCCGTCCCATGTCCAGCCCCCTGACTCCTCCCGGACCTCATACCCGTTCTCCTGCAGCGACTGTCTCAACAGCTCTATCGCATATTGGACACGCGGGGCAGGATGAAGATCGTAACCCAGTATAACGGTATTCATGTGACCGATAACCTCCTTTTCGCAAAAGCTTATTTTAAGAAAAGCTCGATAACCGGAACCGTGACATTCGGTTTTTTGACCGGAATGGAAAGCACAAGTGTATCCTCATCGCGCCCTTCCTTGAATGCTCCGTTATCGATTCCGCTGGCGACAAAGCCCTGCTTAAAGCGGATTTCGGACGCATCGTTCAAAAGCTGCGCATACTCCACCTTGCCTGCAAAGCCGTGAAGGTGAATATTTTTGAACGGCCAGCTGTATACATGCACATACATCCGGTTTGTCTGCGGATTGTAGGTCAGCCGGCAATCCTGCGGGCAGCTGAACGCTTCAGGCGCCTGTGTGCAGCCATAAATTGACCGGCTGTGCCGTTTCATCCATTCGCCGATCCCTTTCAGCCGGTCTATCGCCCGCTCATCGAACTCACCACGGCCGGTCGGCCCGACATTCAAAAGCAGGTTGCCGCCGTTGCTTACGACATCTATGAGCATTTTGATCAGCAGGTCAACGCTTTTCCAGGATTCCTCCTCCCGGTGATATCCCCAGGAGCCGCTGAACGTGTGGCATGTTTCCCATACAACTCTTTTGCCGTTAACCTGCACCCAACGGGTCGGCATATACTGCTCCGGCGTCGTAATATCCCCACCGATTTGCAGCCGGTCGTTCAACAAAATGCCCGGCTGCAAGGAACGGATGAGCCGGATGAGCTCCTCGCTGTGCCAATCCTCCTTGCCCTTTCCCGGCAGACCGTTCTCGGAAGGAAATGAGAAATCATAGAACAACAGATCAATATCTCCGAATTCTGTCAGCAATTCCTTCGTTTGGCCGAACAAATAATCCCGGTAAATTGAAAAATCCCGCTTCGCGCTTGCTTCAATAAATTGCGGGTCCATTCGCAGCGGATGCTTCGTATCCACCGTATAATGCGGATGGTGCCAGTCGATCAGCGAGTGGTACAGGCCTACTCTCATGTTACGGTTCCGGAACGCATCCACCATCGGCCGCAGCACATCACGTCCTGCCGGCGTGTTCGTCGCCTTGTAATCGGTAAGCTTGCTGTCCCACAAGCAAAAGCCCTCATGATGCTTCGTGGTCACGACGAAATACTTCATCCCTGCATCCGCCGCAAGCTGTGCCCACAGCTCGGGATCATACAAATCAGGATCAAACCTTTTAAAATATTTACTGTACTGCTCCGGTGTCGATCTCTCTCTGGATTGCAGCCATTCATGTCTTGCCCCTAACGTATACAGGCCCCAATGAATAAACAAGCCAAATCGATCCTCTGTAAACCATTCGCTATTTCCTACTGTCGGTTCAACCTCAAAAGTCACACCAATCCCCTCCTTCTTTCCGCGTTTCAGGTATTATGCTTTGCAACAACGTGTGCCGCAGCGACATGCTGTTAAGTGTATAGGAAGTGTTTTCTCTGATTATAGGTCGAATTCATCCTTTTTATAGGCGCTTCTAGCACTATGAACCATTTCCGATAAGATGATATAGGTGGATCGGCGCAAAAGCAGCTTGGTTCACCTATAACATAAGGAATAAAACCCATAACCGTCTATAATCATTTCCGTAGATTCTCATTGCCATCGATAGCTCTTACACAACTTTTATTCGGATGTGCTGTTTGGCGATATAGTTTATTTACAATTAAGCTTACTTTGTGGTACCATTTAGGGCTTTGATCCACGTTGCTGCCATTAAGGTATCTCCCAGCGGAGTCATATGAACGCCATCCGTTGTTAAGTCCTTGCCCGTTTCATACCCGAGGAACGTAAGGAAGGCTTGATGTGTTGGTACCAATATTGCGTTATACTCCTCAGCCAACCGATTCACAATCGAGACGTACGGCTTCAGCAAGCCATTTCCCGTGGAATCGGGGTATTCTTTAATCACCGTCGGCTCCATCAAAATCAGACGGCAATCCGGTAATTCCTTGGTTTGCTCAAGCAAATGACGGTATACTGCCTCGAATTTATCGGGATACACCTGCTCAACGTCGTGATTATCCAGCTGGCGCCATACATCGTTGATGCCGATAGAAATCGAGAGCCACTGCGGCTGATGGTCCAGCACGTCCATGCGCCATCTTTTTTCCAAATCGATGACCCGGTTGCCCGATACCCCTTCATTAATAATTTTCAAAGCTAGCTGCGGATACTCCAGTGAAAGATAGTCGTGAATCATGCGGACGTATCCGCTGCCGAGCTTCAGCGGGTCTTTTTTTCTCCCCTTGTCCGTAATGCTGTCTCCAATAAAAACAATGCGGTCCTTCGCTTGGAATGGCATGCGTGCTCCTCCTTAAATTGAGTTACCGGGAAGACCGGCGGCATCAAAAAGCCCAGCTTCCCTGTATTTTTCCATGACACCTGTTAAAACGGCTTTTGCCTCTGGCGACAGCGGCTGGACAGGCAGCCTCGACTCCCCGGCAGGCAGGCCGATCAGCTTCATCGCTTCTTTCAGCACGGAAGGCAGTGTCCCCAGTGAAAAAGCGCTGCGAAGCGCACGCAGGTGACGCTGCGCCAGCTCCGCCTCCTCCGTCTTGCCCTGCAGCCATAATTCATAAATTGACCGCACGGTCTCAGGGAAAACATTGGCTGTGGCCGCGATTGCACCATGACCCCCGGCCATAAGCGTGGGCAAAATAAGCGAGTCCGTACCTGCCAATACGGCAAAGTCCGGTCCGGTCAGCTCCAAATATTGAAGTATCGTATCAAAGCTGCCGCTGCTGTCCTTAATTCCAACAATCGTAGGCACTTTGCTCAGCTCCCCTACCGTTCGGGGCTGAAGCGAATTCCCCGTCCGGGCCGGGATATTGTACATAATGAGCGGTAGGCTTGTTGCCGCTGCTACTGTCTGATAATGCCCCATCAGCTCCTGCTGCGTAAAGGTCAGAAAATACGGGGTGATGATAGACAGTGCATCCGCTCCAAGACGTTCCAGCCGTTCAGCCAGCCATACCGTCTCCTTCGTACCGGCGCACCCTGCTCCTACATAAACGGGCAATTTGCCCTGCGCTTCGTCGATGACAATCTCTGCGACACGAAGCTTCTCCTCTGCCGTCAAGTAGAAAAACTCTCCGTTCGTCCCCAAGCAAAACAATCCGTGTACCCGTGCTTCGACCAGCCTTCGAACCAGCTGTCTTAAAGCGGTTTCATCAACATGGTGATTGGCATCGAACGGAGTCACCATTGCCGGAATAATCCCTGCAGGCTTAAACATATCAACACTCCCTTTATAAGTTTGGTGTGATCGACAGGAAGCCAAGTTCTATCTTTGCAACCAACGGCTTTTGCTTCCTGTCTGCCGCCCTTGCTCCGAAGCATCACGGCAGCAGCTTGCGGTATACCTCCTGGATCGCATCGAGATCCATCTTCTTCGGATTGTTATTCATCAGCCGTGTTACCTTGGAAGCCGCCAGGGCCAATGGCTCGACATCCCCTTCCGTCACATGGAACACGCGCAGATTTTGCGGAATGTCCAACTCCCGGGTCCATTCGATAATCTGCTCAATGACCGCTTCCGCCGCATGGAAACCGCCTTCCCGGCTTCCGCTCCCAGACAGCCCCATGGCGCGGGCAACCGGCTGAAGCCGCTCCGCAATAGCATCCAGATTATAAGCCATTACATGAGGCAGCAGCATGGAATTCGCTACCCCATGGGGAATGTGGAATTGGCCCCCCAACGGATAGGCCAGTGCATGAACAGCCGCTGTGCCCGCTGCGGTTAAGGCCATGCCGCCGTACATCGATCCCAAAAGCATCTTCTCCCTCGCCGTAATGTCCGATCCATCGCTATAGGATGGAAGCAGACTGCCGGCAATAAGTCGAATCGATTCCAGAGCGAACATGTCGCTGATGGGATTCGCTTTATTCGAAATATACGATTCCAGCGCATGGGTGAAAGCGTCCATTCCCGTAGCCGCCGTAATCGGTTTGGGCAGACTGATTGTCAATACCGGATCGAGAATGACCAGCTTTGGCAGCAAATAAGGGCTGACCACCCCCGCTTTTAGCTGCTGCTCCGGCAGCGTAACGATCGCATTGGGTGTGACCTCTGAGCCTGTGCCAGAGGTTGTAGGTATAAGAACCGTTGGCATACCGGGATTCGCCACCAGATCGGTGCCGACCATGCTTTCCACATCGTCTTCATTGGTCAGCATCACGGAAAAAAGCTTCGTTGCATCAAGCACGCTTCCGCCGCCGATGCCGATCAGCAGATCCGGCTGTGCCGGACTGACCTCAGCTTGAAATACCTCCCGCAATTGATCTGCAGTCGGCTCCGGTCGCACCTCTGTCGTGATGCGAACTTGCATGCCTGCCTGCGACAGCTCGCCGGCAATTTGATCGACAATGCCATTGGCCTTTAGCGAAGGCTGGGCAACAATGAAGACTTGCCGGAATAAGCCCATTCGTTGGATACGTGGTACGAGCTGTATCATCGTATTGCGTCCGGCTACAATAGATCCGGCCGTCTGAAAGCCATAATAAGGTACTGAGTACTGATCCAAAGTATGTCTCCCCCTCCTCATGAGCCCATCTTAATCCAGCGGCAGTGTGCTTTCAATTTGACCATTCCATCATCCATTAGGTGAATCCGACCTATTTCAGCACATTCTATAGCGGCTATTCCGGCAAAAGTGCATTTAACCCATATTTCGGATACGATTCCCCCCACATCCTGCTTTCATCTTGTAGTACTCTATTTGAAAATCCAAACCGTAAGGGGCGCCTCCTGATGAATATTCAGCCTTATGTCACTCCGTATAAGTTAGGAAAACCTGTATTGGCCGGTTCCGGGATACCCGGCCATTTTGATTACCGGGCCGTTGATTGCCCGTTTGTATTTCAGCATCAAGACCGGTTCTATATGATGTACGTCGGCTTTGACGATACCGGATACCAGACCGCATTGGCTACCAGCAGCGATTTGCTGCACTGGGAGCACCTTAGCGTGATTTTGCGGCGGAATGAAGGCTCGGGCTGGGACTCCAAAAACATTGCCGGTACATGGATATTGAAAGAGCATGATTTGGACGCTCCACCTGTTCTGAAGAAATGGGACAATAAATACTGGCTTGTATATCATGCCTATCCCGAATTCGGGTATGAGGAAGGCTCCGCCAAAATCGGGTTGGCCTGGACCGAAGATGAAAATTTGCTGGAATGGCATCGGCTGCCGGAACCGATCCTCACTCCGGAGGAAGGCGCCGACTGGGAGAAGGGCGGATTGTATAAGGAATGCCTGATTGAGGAGGACGGCACGTTTTATTTGTTCTACAATGCCAAGAATACAGACAAAAGATGGATAGAGCAGACGGGTGTCGCGTTCTCGACCGATTTAATCTCATGGCACAGATACGAGCATAACCCCGTGCTGCGCGTTTCGCCGGACCGTTGGGACAGCGGCTTTGTCAGCGATCCATGCGTCCTGAAGCATCAGGATGAGTGGGTTATGTATTACTTCGGGTATAACTACAAGCAAGCACAGGAAGGCTTGGCCCTGTCAAAAGATCTGCTTCATTGGGAAAAATACCCTGAGCCGATTATTTCGGTTGGGGAAAAAGGCACAATCGACTCTATTTTTGCCCATAAACCATCAGTCATCACCCATGAAGGCGTACTGTACCATTTTTATTGCTCATGCAGACTTGTTCAGGAAGGGGATCCGACGGTTAATTATGGAAAAGAATTCCGAACCATCAGTGTAGCCGCTTCCCGCAACCTGTTTGCCCCATTAACCTTAGCAAAGGAGAATGCAGGCGATGCAGATTGAGCACCTGTATGCGGAAAGCAAAGTATGCCCCCTGGGTGTCGATGTAAGCAACCCCGCCTTGGGCTGGAGCTACGCCCCCTCCGTCACCCGCCGCCAAACCCAGAGCGCATACCGGATCCTTGTCTCCGACAGGGAAGAGTTGATTCGACGTGGCATAGGGAATCAGTGGGACACCGACAAGACGGAAAGCAGAAAGCAAGCGCATATTCTATATGATGGAGCACCGCTTCAGTCCCGGACCCGGTACTACTGGCGGGTACAGCTTTGGGCCTCTGACGGAAGCATGACGGAAAGCCCTGTATCCTGGTGGGAAATGGGACTTCTTCACGATTCGGACTGGTCGGCCCGGTGGATCGGAGAGGCGGTGGATGAAGGCTCCGACAATATTAAAGCGCTTCCTTTATTCCGTAACGAATTCGAGCTGTATAAGCCGGTTGCTTCCGCCAGAGCTTATATCTGCGGATTAGGGCATTACGAGCTTCGTCTGAATGGCTCCAAGGTAAGCGACCATGTCCTGGAGCCCGGATGGACGCACTACGACAAGACGTGTCTCTACTGCAGCTACGATATTACCGATCAGGTGCAGGAAGGTATGAACGCGGTAGGGGTCATGCTGGGCAACGGCTTTTACCATGTCCCGGGAGGCCGCTACAGTAAATTCAAAGGCTCCTTCGGCACGCCCAAATGCCTTGTCCAGCTGGAGGTCACCCATACCGACGGCACCGTGGTTACCATAGCCAGCAGCAACCGATGGCTCATGTCGGACGGCCCTCTCACCTTCAGCTGTATTTACGGAGGCGAGGACTATGATGCGGGCCTTGCGCTGGAACAAGCCGGCTGGGACCTGCCTGACCTGGAGCCTGCTGCCTTATCGTCCTGGAGAAGAGCCATAGAGGTTGCTGCCCCGATGGGCAAGCTCAAGTCCCAGGCGCTCTCCCCGCTCAAGGTCATGAGAACGTTCCGGCCGGTATCTATTACACAGCCTGAACCCGACATATATGTCGCCGATTTCGGCCAAAACTTTTCCGGTTGGGTCCATATCACGGTTACAGGCGAGCGTGGCTCGCAGGTTAGGCTATCCCCTGCCGAGCTGCTGAAGGATAATGGAACGGTGAACCAGAAGTGGACCGGCTCCCCGACCCGCTTCAGCTATACATTAAGCGGTCAAGGGGAAGAAAGCTGGTCCCCTCGCTTTAGTTATTCCGGATTTCGCTATGTCCAGATTGAAGGGGCCCTTCCCGCCCAGTGGACTGATCATCGGGCTGACCACCCCCCCGCTGCCCCCGTCCTTCTTCATATTGAGGGGCAAATGATTTATCCGGATTCGCCGGAAACGGGCAGCTTCGACTGCTCCAACCCTCTATTGAACCGCACCCATGAAATCATCAACTGGGCGGTGCTCAGCAATATGAAAAGCATCTTCACCGACTGTCCCCACCGCGAAAAGCTGGGGTGGCTTGAGCAAATCCATCTGATGGGTCCGGCGGTTGCCTATAACACGCATATCGAGCCGCTGCTCGTCAAATCGATGGAGGATATCCGGGACGCGCAACTGCCGAGCGGCATGGTGCCTACAACTGCACCCGAATACGTCGTGTTCGCCGAGCCGTGGGAATGCTTCCGCGATTCGGTGTCGTGGGGCGGTGCTTACGTGCTTATCGGCTGGAACCTGTACCATCAATATGGCAATACCCGTATATTGGCCGAACACTTTGAAGGCATGAAAGCTTATATCGATTACATCGCCGCCAACTCCGATGGGCTCATTGTTCATACGGGACTTGGAGACTGGTACGATGCGACGGATGAAGTTCCCGGATTTGCCAAAAATACGCCGGTTTCCCATACGGAAACCGCCATGTTTTACCATATTGTCGATGTATTTTCCCAAATCGCAAGCCTGCTCGGCCATCATTCGGACAGCGTCGGCTATGCCGGGTTGAAAAATGAAATTAAAGCTGCGTTCAACGCTGCATTTTTCGACCCGGAGCAGGTTCAGTATGCAACAGGCAGCCAAACCTCCCATGCCATGCCCCTAGTACTTGGCTTGGTAGATGAACCCTACAGAGAGCAGGTGCTGTCGCATCTGATCGATGACATCAAGCTTCGCGGATACCACACCACCGCTGGCGATATCGGCCACCGCTATGTCCTGCTCGCTCTTGCCGAAGCCAACCGTTCGGATATCATCTACGAGATGGCATGCCGAACGGACTATCCAAGCTACGGCTATCAGGTCGAACATGGTGCCACGACGTTAACGGAGGCGTGGGACGGTCCGACCGTAGGCAAGTCGCAAAACCATTTCATGCTGGGACACCTCGAAGAATGGCTGTACCGGTATTTGGCCGGCATCGACTGCCAGTACGATTCTGAGCAGGAGGCATTCCAGGTGACCATTCGCCCTTTCCTGCCGGAAGGGTTAAGCCAAGTCTCGGCAAAGCACCGCCATCCCGGCGGGTGCGTACAGGTCCGTTGGCAGCGTGACGCCCAGGATCAGCTGACGCTGGAGGTAGACATTCCGCCCAACAGCCAAGCGGTAGTCTATGTCCCTGCCCCGGCTCTGCACTTTATAACCGAAAGCGGAGCAAGCCTTGAGGAGGCACCAGGCATACAGCAGGTGCGCTGGGAGGGAGATCATGCGGTTATCGGGATCACCTCGGGACAGTATCGCTTCAACCGATTTATTGAATCAAAATAACGAAAACAGTATCCATACCAAATACAGCAGGAGGCTTGGCGATGATTGATCGGACTTCCCTTGTCAGACGTCACAATCCGGTCATAACCGGATTTGACAAATTTTCTTCCCTCTCTGTCGGCAACGGCAATTATGCCTTTACCGTAGACGCAACAGGTTTGCAAACCTTCCCCGAGCTTTATTCGGACGGCGGCGTCCCTCTGGGTCATTTATCCAACTGGGCCTGGCACACCTCGCCCAATCCGAATGGCTATACGTTGGACAAATTTCCGCTGACGCATTACAGCACATTCAACGGAAGAAGCGTCGGGTTCCCCTATATGGCCCCGGGACAAATTAACGACGAATACAAATGGCTCAAGTTCAACCCGCACAAGCTCCATCTGGGCATGATCGGGTTCCGGTTTACGCTGCCTACCGGAGAGCAAGCCGCCGCAGCGGATCTCAGTGATATTCGTCAAACGCTCGATTTGTGGACAGGAACGATCGATAGCAGCTTCACCTTGTCCGGAGAAAAGGTTACCGTTACCACCTGCTGTCATCCCGAGCAGGATTTGATTTCGGTTCAGGTCAGCTCCGTATTGATCCGGCAGGGGCGCCTTCAAATCCAGTTTCATTTCCCATATGGAACATGGAAGTTTGCCGCCGTTCAATGGGGCAAGCCAGACAGTCATTTGACACAGCTGGAATACAGCGGCAGCAACAGGGCCCTGATCCGACGGACATTGGATCAAGACTGCTATGCGATGGCTGCGGAATGGTCGAACGGAGTGCTTGAACGGGATGCGGAGGATCCCCATCTCCTTGTGTACACCCCCTCCTCAGACGACTTTAGCTTCGATCTGCGTATCCGGTTCTCGCCGACAGAGCATGAACCGACCCAGCCGCTGCCCGACCGTGAGGCGGTTCTGAATGCAAGCGAACGGCATTGGGAGCAGTTCTGGACGCAGGGAGCTGCTGTGGAGCTTGCGGGAAGCAAGGATCCGAGAGCGTTGGAGCTCGAACGCCGGATTGTGCTGTCTCAATATTTGACCGCGATTCAATCGTCCGGCTGCCTTCCGCCCCAGGAATCGGGATTGACCCATAACAGCTGGGGCGGCAAGTTCCACCTGGAGATGCATTGGTGGCATTCCGTCCACTTTGCGCTCTGGAACCGTACCGAGCTGCTTGAGAACAACCTGGGCTGGTACCAAACGATCTTGCCCCAGGCCCGGAGGCTCGCCGCCTCCCAACGCTATGAGGGGGCCCGTTGGCCCAAGTGTATAGCTCCGGACGGTATCAATGCGCCCTGCTACATTGAGCCATTCCTCATTTGGCAGCAGCCTCACCCGATTTATTACGCGGAGCTCATTTATAAAATCCGGCGCGACCCCGCTTCGTTAGACCGGTACAGCGAACTTGTTTTTGAATCGGCTGCCTTCATGGCATCCTTCGCGGAGTGGGATCAAGAGGGCAAGCGTTATGTGTTAGGCCCGCCTGTCGCGCCCGCGCAGGAAATATACGACCACGCCACGACGATGAATCCGACCTTTGAGCTGGCCTACTGGGCATTCGGACTATCCGTCGCAAATACATGGAAGGAACGGCTCGGACAGCCGCGCGTGGAGCAATGGGATCACATTGTGGAACATTTAGCGGAGCTTCCTGTTGTAGAAGGCCTCTATGTGGCCGCAGAGACAGCACTGGACACGTTCACGGCCAAAGCCGGCACGAAGGATCATCCGACGATGCTCGCACCGCTCGGTATCCTTCCCGGCGTAAAAGTGGACCCGGACACGATGCGGCGAACGTTCCAAGAAGTGATGAACGCTTGGGATTGGGATGCTACCTGGGGCTGGGATTATCCGATGGCAGCAATGACCGCGGCCCGACTCGGTGAAGGGCACCTGGCCGTCGACACGCTGCTGATGGAGAAAACGACCAATTCCTACTTGCCCAATGGCCATAATTATCAAAGGAAGCCGCTGACGGTTTACCTTCCGGGTAATGGCGGCTTACTGACTGCTGTAGCCATGATGGCCGCCGGTTGGGAGAATGGTCCGGACACGCACGCCCCCGGGTTTCCTCAAGACGGCTCCTGGACGGTCCGGCATGAAGGGCTTGTCCGTATGATATAAAAGATAAAGGCGCTGGTTAGCTCTCCTAAAGCTGATCAGCGCTTTTTGGCATCCGGCAGACTCCTTTTTCCATGTCAATAAGAAACGCTCTTAGTTTTCTCATGAATTTCTAATATAGGCTTGTTATGCTAGATCGGAGTAAGTCTCCAAAGGTTGCAAGCAAATTGTGGAATAAATAGTTGTGGTATTGTAAGGACAGGCGTTAACGCCACCAATACACGATCCAATGGGAGGAACATCATGAAATTAACAATGAACCGTCTCGGTAAATCGGTAATGGGCATAAGCCTATGTCTAACCATGATGATGACCGGTAATGCCCTCGTGCCTCATTCAACCGCATATGCAGCTTCCGCATCGGCATCATCCAAAGCAAGCGACATTATTTCTACAGCCAAACATTATATGGGCGTTCGGTATCAATACGGCGCACCGTCAGGCATCACCAGCTCATTTGACTGCTCTTCCTTTACCCAGTACGTGTTTAAGAAGAATGGTATTTCGCTGCCTCGGGACTCGCGTCAGCAATCCAGGGTCGGAACTTACGTACCGAAGAATCAGCTGAAGCCTGGAGATCTCGTATTTTTCTATTCTCCCATTCATCATGTGGGCATCTACATCGGAAACGGCAAAATGATCAACACGTATGGCAGCCCGGGAGTTACCATTACGGATTTGAATTCAAGCTGGTGGAAGTCCCACTATGCAACGGCACGCAGAGTTTTATAATCCGTCCAAAAAAACCACGCCGTCCCGATGGGGCGGCACTTACATACGATCGGCTTTCCCAGGAACGATAACTATATGATCCCAAATAAACTGCTTTTCCTCCTCGGACAGCGCTGCTTTGGCAAGCAGCCTGGCCACCTCCCTTTCCAGATAAGAAATCATCGTTAAAAAACGGTCCACGTCGGCCAGCGCTTCGTTTCCCATCCTTTGCCCTCCATTCTCTCACATCATCCGACTCTGACAGGGTCTATCCCTTTACGGAATTTTAAGATACAATATAGCTTTCAGCCTGATTTTTGACATTTCAAAAAAAATGAACCGGGTGCCCCTATGAATAACCGTCTGCGTGTGTCTTATGTACTTATATTCAGTTTTCTCTCACTTGTGTGCTTTATTTCCGTCGCTATATTTTTCAACACTCCCCGTGTTGTCCAATGGGATCAAGCCCTCATTTCCGCAATCCGGCTTTGGGAAGGGCCTCAGCTGACACAGCTTATGAAGCTCTTCACTCTTAGCGGTTCATTCGAGGTGTTAGCTTGCCTCTCTATCGTCATTTTACTTTACAGCTGCATTTGGCTGCGTCATCGATTGGAAATATTGCTGTTCATCACCATCCTAGGCGGATCCATCCTCCTCAACCTGCTGCTGAAGCTTGCTTTCCACCGGGACAGGCCTTCGCTGCACCGTTTGATTGAAGAGACCGGCTTCAGCTTTCCCAGCGGCCATTCCATGCAAGCCTTCGCCTTTTACGCGGCCCTCACCTTTCTGCTCTGGAGACATATGCCTAATAAGTATGCCCGGGCTTCCGTTGGGGTCCTGGGTGCTCTATTGACCGTTTGTATCGGTTTAAGCCGTATCTATTTGGGCGTCCATTATCCGAGTGACGTCGTTGGCGGCTTCCTAGCCAGCGGAAGCTGGTTTGCCTTATGTGTTTGGTGCTTTCAATGGTACAACCAAGAGCGTCAATCGAGGGACACAGAATAAAAAAGCTCCAGTCGGCAGCTACGCTGCAAACTGGAGCTTTTTCCAAGTGGGATTTGCTTGATACTGGCGCCCCCGTTCCTTGTTACATCGACACGGGAACCTGCTGATCGATCGACTGAATAATATCACTGACGATGAGTGCGGAAGCATGCTTTCTTTGCAAACTGACCATCCGGCTCTTGATCGCTTCAATTAATCCGGGATTGGACAATACAAACCGAATTTGTGCGGAAAGCTCCTCCACATTATTGGACATGGAGGCAACGCCCCGGCTGGTTAAGTACAATGCATTTTCCCTTTCCTGCCCCGCATAAGGCCTGTAAATAAATATAGGCAGCCGCAGCGCAATAGCTTCCGTTAGGGTAAGGCCACCGGCCTTTGTAATAATACAGGACGATAACGACATCAGCTCATGGATGTTCTCGATATATCCAAGGACCTCAAGGTTAAAATAAGCAGCAAATTGAATTTCAAGCCTTTGCTTTAATTTCTCATTGCGTCCGCATACCACTACGACCCGATATTCCCCCATAAAGAGAAGCACCTGCAGCATTTCCTCGATATAGCTTACCGCACCGCTGTCTGCGGCCATGACAAGAACCGTTTTTTTATGGGCCTGCTTGACCGATGCAGCCCTGCCGGACGACAGCTCGTCGAAGTCCTTGCGGATCGGGATACCGCTCACCTTCACGCGATCCTTGGCGAAGCCTTTTGAAATAATATCCTCCTTCAAATCATCCGTTGCCACATAATATTTATCCACATAAGGATGAATCCAGGTCGAGTGCAGCGCATAATCCGTTATGACGGTAAAATTTTGAATGCCGAGTGTGCTGCATACCTCCGGTGCCGCCCCGAACGGAAAAGCATTCACGACCGCATCGGGACGGATCTGGTGAATGACCTCCGTCAATTTTTTTCTTCCCAATGCCTGCATGGAACGGTTGAACAAAGCCGTATGCTTCGTTTCCCGGGTCAAATAATAGCTCCAGCCGTAATAGTCCAGTCCGATTCTGGAGCTTTGCGGACTTTTTTTATACAAAGACGTCGTAATCTTGTTCAGAAAAGGATGGCCTTCTTTCATCAGATCGATGACGGAAACCTGATCCACCCCTTGCTTGATAAATTGCTGTTGTATCGCTTGAGAGGCTTGTATATGTCCGTTGCCATAACTAGCCGTTAGAATCAAGACACGCGGATTGACATTACTCATCCAGCGAACCCCCTTAACACCGGTTAGATCAGTCTTTGATGCATGTATACTGTCAAACAGCCGTTGTTTAAATTTTAAATCTGCATCCTGCACCCATTTAGTCTAATGTATTGGGAATCGGATCAATCCATGCTGCGTTTTATCATATTCCTGGTTCCATATCAAATTAATAGTACCACAAGTACCGCTGCCTTTTGTACTTTTGTTCTTTATCCTTCCGCCCTAACACGGCTCGTTCCCTTTGGATTCCAGCGGTTGAACGCCGACAGCCGCTTCTATTATAGCATTCATGGTTGGAGTAACGGAAATAGGATAACATTACCGGATGGATGGACAGCGGACTGCCCCGCTCTCATACTATGCACTATCCTTCTCCCCTTTTGCAAGTGCAAAGGGCTGCGGGGAGGCTGAAGCTGTGGCTGTTCTAAACCAAAAAGAACCGCCCCGAAGGGCGGCTGCCGGGGTGGCTTCAGCTCTCATCAATGTATTCGTCTTGATTGCTGCCCCAAATAAAATCCTTGGAATAATCGATCCCGGCTGTGGACTCCGCAAAAGATTGTGCACCTGTCTCAGTGTTACTTTCCTCCAGCTGCTCGGACTCTGTTGAGTTCTCTTCCTCGTACATCCTGTCCCCTCCTTTCATAGACAAACGTTATTGTCACCCTGTCTGACAGATCTATACATTTCTTTAGGAAGGATGTCCATGACCAATCAAATATGAGTGAATTTTCTGAATTTTTAATAAAATGTATTGACTTGAAAATGCTTACTGCTTTACGCTTTTCGTACAGATAAATAGATGAAGAAACAGGGGTGGAGCGGATGAGTTCAATAGGGATCATAATGCCAGTGGTGACAAGCACGAACAGCTGCTACAACGATTACATCAAGTTTAGACAAATGCCACAGTTTGAACTGAAATCGATGCAAACCAAGTATTACGCTGAGCTGCATGCCCTGCAGGATGAGCTGACCGAGCTGCTGGACGAGCTCCGTGAATGGACGCATATGCGATCCCGTACCCTCTTCCAGCATTCTGCCTGAACCTGCCGCTGCAAGCCTCCAGCACACAATCAAATTTGATCGGATTCACCGAGAGTAACGGATTCCTTTGAAAAAAAGCAAAAAACGCCGGAAGGGTTCAACACAAGCCTCCGGCGTTTTTGCTTTGCATTTGCTGCTCTTTCTTCATCCCTAAGATAAGGTATACTATTGGATAGAGGAGGCGAATTCAAACAATGAACCAAACTGCTGCTTTTATCTATGCCCATCCCGATGATGAGACTTTTCTAAGCGGATGTCTGATCCGACAGCTGGCTGACCGTGGCGCGAAGCCGATCTTGCTGCTGGCAACCAAGGGTGATGCCGGGAAAAAGAACGGTTCCTTGCAACAGGCAACGAATGAGGAGCTGGCTGCCGTAAGAGTGAAGGAAATGGACAAGGCGGCACACATTCTAGGCCTGTCTCTGGTAGAGCATCTCGGTTATCCCGACGGGAAACTGAACACCGTCCCTACAGAGGCTGCGGTGGAAGCCATTCTGGCTTTTATCAACACCCATCAACCGGAAAATGTATTCACTTTCGGCGAGGACGGGGGCAACGGGCACCCCGATCATATCGCCATCTCGAAGCTTACCACCTCAGCTGCTACCAGCGGGCGATGCCCATCCGTTCGCAGGCTGTTTTATGTCGCTTCCGAAACCCTGTTGACCCAGGGGCTCTCCCCCGCCATCTCGGTGGATACAGAACCGAACTGGGCTGTTAAAGCAGCTGCGCTTCGTGCCCATGACTCTCAAATGCTGGCTATCGAACGCTACTTCGGCAGCCTGGCCTCTTTTCCCGAGCATCGCCGGTATGAAAGCTTTGTCCTTGCCTGGGAGCAGGGGATCTGGTTTCCTCCCGTTACGGGAGAGGCTTCCAAATCCGTTCCAAAATAATGACCAGCAGCGTACCGACCAAGAGTCCGTTGTTGATAACGTATTGAACGAACACCGGAATATTGTTCAGTGCTGCTGCAGGCAGAAACATAGAGCCTACGCCATAAATAAGCGTAATGCCCAAAATGGTCAGCCTTCTTTCATCCAGCGGCTCCTTGACCAGCGAACGCATGGCGATGCCCATCATTTGAACGAAAGTCACCATCATCGCTCCATAGGCGACAGGACCCGGAAGCAGTGCCAGATAGCCAACGGCGGAAGGAAACAGTGCAACAAAGGCAAGCAGGGCACATGCGATGAGAAAAGGCCGTGTCTTTCTTTGGCCTGTAAGCTGAATGAAGCCGGCTGTGACAGGCAGCGGCACGATGCCTACCGTCGAGAAGACCGCGCATAGCATGTGCGTCAGGCCGCCGGCCCAGCCGCCCCGGTTGACCCGGTTCGCGTCCGCCGCCGCTTCTTCTCCTACCGCCTGCCCCACGCCCGCCACTGCTGCGATCGTGTTGGAGACAAGGGTCAGCGTGAATAAAGCGGTAGTAATAACAACACTGGAGTCCAGCCTCGGTGTTCCCCATGCCAGCGGCATAGGCAGCCTCAGCCAGCTTCCGGCATCGGAGGGGTGTCCCACACCATAGCCGGCGATGACCGCGGCAGCCCACCCGGCCATGATACCAATAAATACGGCATAGCTTTTCATCCAGCCTTTCCCAGCGGTTGACAGGAGAATAACCAATATGAACACGCCGAACGAGATCCACACGGATGCATAGTCCACCCTGAGGGATTGCCCGCTGATCCCAAGCATTCCTTTTAAAAAGACGCCGCTCAGCTGAATGGCCAATATTAGAAGAAACGACCCTGTCACCAGAGGAGTAAATAAGGCAAGAAGCCTTTGCATGAGACCTGTGATGCCAAGCACGAATAGAATGGCTCCGGCCACCAGCAGACCGCCCTCCAGCAGCTGCAGTGTGCCGCGGACGCTTTGTCCCTGACGCACAGCCATGTCGGCGAAAATAACAAACACACTCACCCATGAGCCTGCCGGCCCCTCCGCTATGGGAAGGCGATGACCAAGCCAGCTCTGTATAAATCCGCTCAGGCCGACCACAAAAATGGTGCGCTGCATGAGCTCCGACACTTCCTGTGTCGTTAACTGAAATACTTGCCCGATGACAACAGGCAGTGCAATAGAACTGGCCAGGAGAAAGACAAACCATTGCAACATCCCCCATACATTCCAGCTTCTAGTGCTGCTTTCCTGAAGCAGCGTACGCTTATTCATGCTGTCCAACTACTCTCTGTCTGTAAATTCGAAGGTTCCCACTTCCTAACGGCTATATTACTCCGCAATGGATTGTTTATGCAACTACGAGGGCGAACCATCGTGCACAATTCGCTCGGGATGCGTGTACACATTAAAGGAATGGCCACGAATAAAACCGACGACCGTGATGCCTAAATCTTCAGCCAGCTTTAATGCCAGCTCCGTTGGAGCCGACTTGGAAAGAAGAAGGCCGACGCCGATTTTGGCCGCCTTCAGCAAAATTTCAGAGGAGACCCTGCCGCTGATCGCCAATACTTTGCCCTTCATCGATATTCGGTGCCGAATACAGTGGCCATAAATTTTGTCAATGGCGTTGTGCCGTCCAATGTCGGAACGGGTGAGCAGCAGCCCATCCGCTCCGCCTAAGGCCGCGTTGTGCAGACCGCCCGTTTTATGAAAATCCGCTGAGCCCTGCTGGAGCTCCTGCATCAAAGAAATGCATCGCTCAGCTGAAAGGGAATCGCGCGATACAATCGTTTTCGCTGTACGGGCATCGTTGTGCAAATAAAACTGCCTGCTTTTTCCGCAGCACGAAGCGATAAACCGCTTTTGATGCCAGTCTTTGCCGGTATTTTGCGGCGCCGTCAGCTCGACATCGGCAAAGCCCCGGGACGTATTCAACGACAAGCTCCTGATGTCCTCCATCGATCGAATGAGTCCCTCGGAGGCAAGAAAACCAATCACCAGCTCCTCCATATAGGTCGGTGTGCACACCATGGTAGCGAACTCTTCTCGATCGACCTTCAGTGTCAAAGGAACCTCGGTGACGATGTCGTCCTCCAGTCGGATAAACTGGCCGTGCTTATATTTCCAGACGCCTCGTTTCACGGTAGCCTCTTGATCCATCGTCACTCACCCCATTTCCGTCTCCAGCTCGGCGATCCGCTTCTCCACATATTTGGTGTCCTTGAACGCATGGAACGTTTCGGCCTTCTCGACGACAACTGCCGTATTGTACTCCGGTATTCCTGCATGAGGCTCATAGACTCCCTTGGGGATCAAGCAGTTGCCCTCCGGCCAATGCACCTCCAGATTGCCCCGTTGAACAGGTACAAGCTTAACCCGTCCATGCATTAGGCCATACCGGTTGTAGACGACAATGGCGTCGGCCGGCTTAAGCCCCAGCGATTGCGCATCGTCTGCATTCATCAGCACGTCGTAACGGTCCGCGGCGTTGAATGGATCCGTTTCGCTGTAAATCATCGAATTGAACTGCTTGCCGCGACGAGTCGTCACAAGAAAATGACCCTCAGGCTTGCGCAGCTCAGGCAGCTCGATAGGAATCAGCTGACCGCGGCCATCCTGTGTCGGACAGACGCCCCCTTCACACAGCCAGGCTCCACCCCATTGAAACACATCCCCCCGTTTGCTCAAATGCTGAATGCCGTCATAATAGGGTACGGCTCTTGCGATTTCCTTTCGGATATCGTCGGCACTGCGGAAAGCGACCCGTCGTTCGTTGGCCGGATTCACCCGTGCTGCTAGCTCCGCATATATCGCCCATTCCGGCCTAGCCTCCCCGACGACAGGCCCTCCTTCAATCTGAGGGGAATAATACACCATCCGTTCCGTAGACGTGGAGGTCCCACCGCCCGGCTGCTCGTAGCGGGTCATCGCCGGAAGCACGATCACCGCCTCCTGCGCGTCCGCAAGGGTGGAGGTGTTCAATACGATATCCTGGTGTACCCGAATGTCCACCTGCTCCAAACACCGCCGTACAAAGTCAGGGTCGGGCATCGTTTCCAGGAAATTACCGCCTGACGTATAAAACAGCTTCAGCTTCCTTGAATGCTCCTCGGGCAGCAGCGCATTCTCGAGTGACACGCCCACGATATCCCCCTGCCACTCCGGAAGCTTAAAGCCCCATTCCTTTTCTATCCGCTTCCGGTCCGCGTCCTTGAATTCTCCGCCGGGCAGGCTGAACGGATCCGCTCCCATCTCCCCCGAGCCTTGAACACCGCTGTGGCCGCGGATCGGCATTAAGCCGCAGTGCTCCCGCCCGAGAAAGCCGCGGAGCAGCGCCAGGTTCGCCACCTGCGAGATGTTGTCGGTGCCGAAGCGGTGCTGGGTCAAGCCCATGCTCCAGACGAACACCGCCGATTTCGCTCCGGCCAGCAGTTGGGCGAATTCGAGCATCCGCTCCCGGCTTAAGCCTGAAGACTGCTCCAGCTGTGCCCAATTCTGCTGTAGGACATGCGCTCTCAGCGCTTCATAGCCGTTCGCATGCTCTTCAACAAAAGCATGGTCGATCGCGCTGCCGGGGGACTGCTCCTCCATCTCGAACCAATGCTTCATGACTCCGTTCATGAAGGCAATATCGCCGCCGATGTTTACCTGGTAGAAATCATCGGCCAGCTTGGTGCCGAACAACGCGGACTCCGGTATGGACGGAATCCAGTACTGCTCCATCGACGGCTCATAGTACGGATTGATCACGATGATCTTCGTTCCCTTCCGCTTGGCCGCATACATATATTTGGTCGATACCGGCTGGTTATTCGCCGCTACGCTCCCCCAAAAGACCAGCACGTCCGTGCCGATCCAATCCTTGTAATTGCAGCTGGACGCTCCAATCCCGACAGAACGCTTCAGCGCCGTCTTGGACGGTGAATGACATATGCGTGACGCATTGTCGATGTGATTCGTCCCAAGCAGCCGGGCTACCTTCGCAGCAGCATAATACGACTCATTGGTGATGCCCCTTGCCGTCAAATAAAACGCGAGCTGCATCGGATCGATCGAACGGATTTTGGCCGCAATCGTTTCTAGCGCCTCTTCCCAGGTCAGCCGGGTAAAACGGGCTTCCCCCTTACGCCGAATCAGCGGGTAGGGAATGCGGCCGAGCTTGCGAAGCGCGGTGCTGTCCAGCTTGCGAAGCTGCTCTATTTCCTGATGCAGTGTCGCGGGCTCGATCGCCGGCATCGTATTAAGCCTCAGCACGTTCAACCGCGTAGTGCACAAATGCGGCCCTTCCAAAGTACGGTCATACAGACCGGATACGCCCAGAGCGCACCCGTCACACACACCTTGGGTTAAGATGCGGTAAGCATAAGGCAATTGGTCGCGATTATCCCACGCGATTTTCAGCGTCTCCTTGATGTGGTGCGGCTTGACCTGCCCTAAGCCGAACGGAACTTTATTGACCCATAGCTTGGGGTCCAGCTTTTTGGGCAAACGGATCGGCCCGGTATGTATCGTTTTTCCCATGTTAAATTCCTCCTAAGTGCTTTCCTTTAGGAAAGCTCACTTCGTAAGCATTTGCTAAGCTTTCCGTACTGAAAGCTCACTTCGTTTAATTTCCAACAAAAAAGCCGCAGCAGACCTACCTCCTTTTCATCAAAAAAGAAAGTGTGTCTACTGCGGCTGTTAGTCTTAAGCAGGTTCGCTGCTAAGTGCCAACGGCACCTGTATACAATTATTGCGGCGCAAATTTGCGTTGAATATTTTGATCGAATACAAAAATGGACATCCCGAAATCTTTCTCCAGATCAATATCGAGATAAAGCTCAAGGAACTTGGCACCCAGCAGCTCTTCCATTTCCACAGGCGGATGGTTCCGGTACATGTCCTTGACCATTTCTGTTCTGGCCGTGCGAAGCACCTGCTTGCCCTCGCTGCCGGAGGCGATAAACTTCTCAACCGGAGAGAGGTTGCCTTCCATCTCACAAATCGCCCAATGATTGCAGAAGGTGGTTCGAATTTCCCTAGGCCCTTTGCCCATGTGGCGTTTGCGAAACGCTTTCACCAAATTGCTAAACTCCGCTTCCATTTTGTTCATGCATCTAATCCTCATTTACCCAAGTCTATGAACCAAATTCTAACACGGTCTTCCTCAGAGTTCAATGCTTTCCTAACTAATGTCCTGCCCGGCACTCTCCTTCCATATCAACTCAAAAACAGTCATATTTGTCCCAACCGGACATACACTAGAATTACGTGTCCAATGCCAGCCAAATATAAGACACCGCGTTCAGGGGAGGATGAATCACACATGTGGGAAAGCGTGCTGAAGAAGGAACATTGGGAAATTCAAGTGAATCCGGACAACAAATCGATTCAAATCCACGTGGATCCAAGTGAGACGAAGGAAGAGCGCATCTTTCTGGAGCTTGATCAATCGGAGCTGTTCGAGCTGCTGCATACCTTTCTATCGATCAACCGGTCATTCAATAACGAAACGATGTATTATGATGACCTGGAGACCGATCCCGTATAAATGACTGCCGCGTGCAGACAAATCGTGCCCTTCCATTGCAAAGGGAACGTTACGTTTCACCCAATGTGAAGCCGGCTTGCCAACCCCAGGCAGGCTTCTTCGTCTTTTCTTTTCAGTTTGTCCTATCAGCCTGTCTCCTTAACTCCCTCCAGCACCTCTTGTAAATAACGGGCGACGCCGTCCTCTGAATTCGCTTCAATAATTCGGTCCGCCATGGCCTTAAGTCCCGGCTGTGCATTGCCAACCGCGATTTTGGTCCCTCCCGCCTCAAATAGCCCGATATCATTCAAATTATCTCCAAAAACGATGATTTGCTCCGGCTCACACCCGACTTGCTTTGCCCACATCCTCAAGCCGTGCCGTTTGTTTGCCTCGGGATGGCTCAATTCCAGGAAATAATGATCCTGTAGGTAGCCATCAGGCATCATGTGGATATGCACCTGATCCGCATGCTTCCCTTTTACAGCCTCATAAAGAGGCTTCAGCTCCTCGAAATGCCCGATGTAGGTCAAAATTAATGTTTGAAAATCGTCCGGGCATTGCAGCTCATCGAGCTCTTGAAATCTCGGATCTCCAGGCCTGCTGGCCCTAAACTGTTGATCCCCGCTGCGTCTCAATGGCTCATGAAGCACCCGCTCCGCATCCCTATGGTCCAAAGCAAACAGCAGTGGGCACAATCCGAACGATTTGCCAAAGGCGATCAGTTGATTCGTTATCCCTGTATTCAAAAAGGCGCCATCCAGCTTCACCTTGGCAACGGGATCGAACAGAAGCGCTCCGTTATATAAAACCACCGGATGCCGCCAATGAATCTCCCCTGCTACCGCATGAGAGCTGATATAGCTTCTGGCCGTCGCATAGCTGATCACATGTCCGTCGCGGATGGCATCCGTGACAACCTCTCGACTCAGCTTCGAAAGGGTTGCATCAGGGTGCAGCAGCGTACCGTCCAGATCGGTCAAAACATAGATAGGGTTCAATTCCGCTCCTCCTCTGCAGCTTATCTTTGCTTCATTATAGACAAAACCAACGACGTATCGCCGTTGGCTCTGCACTTTGCTTTATTTACGGGTTTATTCGTTCACCAGCTGCTCATACAGGTCGGCATACTGCTGAGCCGATCTGCGCCAGCTGAAGTCTTTTTTCTTAATATTATCGTGCAGCTTCGTCCATGCCTCTTCATTATTGTAATAACGCACTGCCCGTTCCACCGTATACAGCATGTCATGGGCATTATAATGAGCGAAGCTGAAGCCGGTTCCTTCCCCGGTCACCTCATTGTAAGCCTGTACCGTATCCTTCAAGCCACCCGTTTCCCGAACGATAGGTACGGAGCGGTAACGCATGGCAATCAGTTGGCCGATCCCGCACGGCTCGAATTGAGAAGGCATTAAGAACAGATCGGAGCCGGCATAAATTTGCCTTGCCAGTCCTTCGTCGAACGTAATGCATGCGGACATTTTATCCGGATAACGGTCGGCTGCCCACTTGAACAGCTGCTCATAGCGCTGCTCTCCAGTACCAAGAATGACCCACTGCGCATCCAGCTGCATGAGCTCCTCAATGACTCGATCGATCAGGGCCAAGCCCTTTTGCTCCACCAGCCGCGTTACGAGAGCAATTAACGGAACGTCTTGCCGAGCGGGCAGGCCGAGTCTCTCCTGAAGCTTCAGCTTGTTCAGCTGCTTTTTCTCAAGAGAATCCAGATAGTTAACTTCCAGATGGGGATCGGTCATCGGGTCCAATTCGTCGTAATCGATCCCGTTGATGATACCCTGCAGCCTGTGGCTTTGACTTCTCAGCAGCCCGTCCAAATATTCCCCGTAAAAAGGCGTCTGAATCTCTTCGGCATAAGTAGGACTGACGGTAGTAATGTAATCCGAATAGAGCAGACCTCCCTTCATAAAGCTGGCCCCGCCATACTGCTCCAGCGCGTAGCCTGTGAAGTGCTCGTCACCCAGAGCAAAGAAATCCTTAAACTGTTCTTTGCCGTACACACCCTGGTATTTCAGATTGTGGACCGTCATAACCGTCTTGATATGCGCATACTTCGGCTGGTAGCTGAAATGGGCCCGGTATAGCACCGGAATCATACCTGCCTGCCAATCGTGGCAGTGGATCAAGTCCGGAATAAAATCGATATGCTGCATCGAGTCCATGACCGCCCGGCAAAAATATGCGAACCGCTCGGCGTCATCGCCGTATCCATAGCAGCCTTTCCTGCGGAAATAATACTCATTATCTACGAAGTAAAACGTAATTCCCTCATGAACTACCTTTAAGATTCCGCAGTACAGCTGTCTCCAGCCCATTTGCAGTGTAAAAGTGGCAACCGTCTCCATTCGCTGCGTCCAATGTACCGGAATGTCTTCGTACTTCGGCAGGATGACTCTAACATCAAGCCCCTGCTTGACCAGCTCCTTTGGCAGCGAGCCAATCACATCGGCCAAGCCTCCCGTTTTGACAAAGGGCACCGCTTCCGATGCCGCAAATAATACTTTCATTGGCTCCTGCCACCCCTTTTAGGTTAGGCGTGTGAGGCCCCCTTTCCAGAAATCAGCCTCAGGCACGCAAGTCTCTCTACTATATTACCTTCGTTTTGGATGCGATAAACGGGGCTTGCTTATCACCGGTAAGCACCCGCCCGCGGCTGATGAATACATCCTTATCCAAAATCGCGTTTTCGATAATGACATTTTCTTCAATTTCGCAGTTTTGCAGGATGATGCTGTTCTTCACATACGCTCCCTTGCGAATTTTGACACCGCGGAACAAAATGCTGTTCTCGACCTTTCCCTCAATGATGCAGCCGTTGGCAATCAGAGAGTTGCGGGCATGAGCATTGTCGGTATACTTGGCCGGAGGTTCGTCCTTTACCTTGGTGAAGATCAGGTTTTTCTGGAAGAACAGCTCGCGCCATACCTTCGGGTTCAATAGCTGCATGCTGTGCTTGTAATAGCTCTGAATCGTATTCACAATGCCCGTATGCCCTTCATGCAGGTAACCGTATACGCCCAGCTTGCCGATATTTTTCATAATCCCGTCACGTACGAGATGATCATAGCCCTGTGCCAGGCAGGACTCGACCATATCCAGCAGCAGCTCTTTGCTCATGACATACATTTCCATTGAAATATTGTCCGTACGCAGGCGCCCCGAATGATCCTCCATCAAGGTTACCTGTCCGTCATCCTTCACCGCAAGACGGCGGAACCTGGCGAATTCCTCTTCCTCCGCACGCTTATAAATGACAGTAATGTCAGCGTTTTTCTCCAGGTGATAGTCGAGCACATCGTTCAAATCGATATTGCATATCATATGGCTTCGCGAAATGACCACGTACTCCTCACGCGCCCGGTAAAAGTAATCCCGGTGGCTGTAAAACTGAAACAGGTCCCCGCGCGACATCCCTGTCGTTTCATGAAGTACAGCCGGCAATAAGAACAAGCCGCCCCTCTTGCGGTCCAGATCCCATTCCTTGCCCGAGCCGAGATGATCCATCAAGGAACGGTACTTGTGCTGGGTGAATACCGCTACGTTCTCAAGACCCGAATTGACCATATTGGACAAGGTAAAGTCAATCAGCCTGTATCTCGCCCCGAAAGGTACGGATGCAACGCAGCGTGAATAGGTAAGCTCTTCCAAATCATCCGGCTCGTTGACCAGATTAATAACGCCCATCATCCGTTTCATAAGAACTCACCCTTTCAAGTTTGCCATGGTAGACATAGTAATGTGCTCGTTGCTGCCGATCAATATGATGTTCGGCTGATCCTCCGGCTGACCGATGATACTGCCATCCTCCACCACCGTACCCTCACCGATGATAGCCTTATATATTTTTACGTTGTTCCCGATGCGCACATTCGGCATGATGACGGAATCCTTAATGTAGCTTCCCTCGCCGACCTCCACGCCGTAGAACAAAACGGAATGATCCACTTCGCCGAATACGCAGCAGCCTTCATTCACAAGCGAACGCTTAATTTGTGCGGTAGGCGCTACATATTGCCCGGGTTGGCACGGATTCACCGAATAAATGCGCCATTCCCGGTCATTGAGATTGAATTCGGGCTCGCTTTCCAGCAAATCCATATTCGCTTCCCACAAGCTCTCAATGGTACCAACGTCTTTCCAATAGCCTTGAAAAGGGTAAGCAACCATATTCAGCTGATCGTTCAGCATCAGAGGAATGACATCCTTACCGAAATCTTTGCTGGAATCGGGATTTTCATCATCCTTGGTCAAATATTCCTTCAACACCTTCCAGTTGAAAATATAAATTCCCATGGAAGCCAAATTGCTCTTAGGCTCTTTCGGCTTCTCGGCAAACTCGGTAATCCGTTCATTCTCATCGGTACTCATAATCCCGAATCGGCTTGCCTCCTCCCACTTCACCTCGATGACTGCAATCGTTGCATCCGCATCCTTCGCTTTGTGGAAGTCCAGCATTTGGTCGTAATCCATTTTATAAATGTGATCTCCGGATATAACCAGCACATATTCGGGGTCGTATTGCTCGATGAATGAAATGTTGCGGTAAATGGCATTGGCTGTTCCCCGGTACCAGTCTCCGCCCTTTTGCTCCATATAAGGAGGAAGCACCGTGACGCCGCCGTTTTTACGGTCCAAATCCCAAGGGGTTCCAATGCCGATATACGTATTCAAGACCAGAGGCTGATACTGCGTCAGCACGCCGACCGTGTCAATTCCTGAATTCGTGCAATTGCTAAGCGTAAAATCAATGATGCGGTACTTACCGCCAAAATGTACTGCAGGCTTCGCCAGCTTGCTTGTCAAAACCCCCAGCCTTCTCCCCTCGCCACCCGCGAGCAGCATGGCTACACATTCTTTTTTACGCATGGGTCCTATCCCCTTTCTCTTTTTGCGGTGCTCGCTTTACGACGAAGCTTGGATGGCTTCAATATGACGGTTGCCAAGGGGGGAATCGTCATCCGGACGCTGTATGGCTGATAATGCCATGAAAAAGTTTCGGTTTTCAAAGGCCCTGTATTCATCTGGCCGGAACCGCCGTATACCGGAATGTCGCTGTTGAACCGTTCAATATATTCCCCCGCTCTCGGAACGCCAATACGAAAACCGATATGGGTCACTGGAGTAAAGTTGCACACGATAATCAGGAAATCATCTGGATCGCTTGATTTTCGTATAAAAGATGTGATGCTCTGGCTGCTGTCATCAGCGTCAATCCAGGAGAAGCCCTCCTGTTGATGGTCAAGCTCCCATAACGCTTTCTCTTGCAAATATAAATGGTTTAAATCCCGGACATAATACTGCATTCCGCGATGGCTGTCGTAGCCGAGCATCTCCCACTCCAGATCCTCAAGATCCTTCCATTCATCGAACTGGCCGAATTCGCCGCCCATGAAAAGGAGCTTTTTGCCGGGGTGCCCCATCATATAGCCGTACAGCACACGCAGATTAGCAAATTTTTGCCAGTAATCACCGGGCATTTTATTTAATAACGATTTTTTGCCATGCACCACCTCATCATGGGATAGAGGCAGCACGTAATTTTCGGAATAGGTATACATAAACGAGAACGTGAGCAGGTTATGGCTCCCTTTGCGGAACAGCGGGTCCATCTCCATATATTTCAGCATGTCGTTCATCCAGCCCATATTCCACTTATAATTGAATCCTAGTCCTCCGGCATATACCGGAGCCGTAACCAGCGGCCAATCACTGGAATCTTCCGCCATCATCAGCACCTGAGGGTACTGAGCGAACACGGTTTGATTCAGCTTTTTCAAAAATTCGATGGCCTCGGGGTTCTCGTCCCCTCCGTGCGCATTGCGAATCCATTGCTCGCGGGGCTTGCCGAAATTCAGGTACAGCAGACTCGCCACTGCGTCTACCCGCAGCCCGTCAATATGAAACATGTCCAACCAGAATAAAGCGTTTGAGATCAAAAAGCTGATCACTTCGGGCTTGGTGAAGTCAAAGGATAGCGTCCCCCACTCGGGCTTCTCCGCACGCTGCGGATCATTGTACTCGTATAGCGGCTGTCCGTCGAATTGACGAAGGCCGTGATCGTCCTTCACGAAATGACCTGGCACCCAATCCATAATGACGCCGATTCCCGTCTGATGACAACGATCCACGAAATACATAAAATCCTTCGGGGTCCCGAAACGGCTCGTTACGGCATAGTACCCTGTTGCCTGATAACCCCAGGAACGGTCATACGGATGCTCCGCCAACGGCATCAGCTCGATATGGGTATACCCCATGTGTGCGACATAATCAATGAGCTCGTCAGCAAGCTCGCGATACGTATAGTATTCGCCTTCCGCCTTCTTTTTCCACGTCCCCATGTGCACTTCATAAATATTCATCGGGCGGTTGTAAGAAGAGTGCTGCTGCTTGCCGGCCTGCCACGCTTGATCCTTCCATTCATAGCCGTTCAACTCATAGATGCGGGAAGCGGTACCCGGCTTCAGCTCCGAATAAAATGCATACGGATCGGCCTTCCACACCAATGTTCCGTGCGTGGTGACAATTTCGTATTTGTAGTATTCGCCATCCTTCACTCCGGGCACGAACAAGCTCCAGACGCCCCAGGTACTGACCCGGTTCATCACGTGGCCGCTTCCGTTCCAGAAGTTGAAATCACCGATGACCCGAACCTCGCGGGCATGTGGTGCCCATACGGTAAAACGGACCCCACGGACGCCCTCATGCTCGGTAAAATGCGCCCCCATCACCTTGTAGCTTTGAAACAAGCTCCCCTCGTGAAACAGGTAAAGGTCTTGAGAACCGGGGATTACACTCATCATCTGTTAAACATCCCCTTTTTGCTCAATTTTTTGGTCTCATAAAGACAAATACTACACCGGACCTCAAATTCCTCTTGTTTTATCCAAATTCTTCGGCAATTCAGAAAATAGTGTTTTTTCTACAAATTGTGCAGCAAACAAGGCTGTGCAGATTGCAGGAATTTGTCAATTTAGGTGGAATTGAATAAGGGTTAGGAAACTACCCTGAGAGGAATGAAGCAAGTGAATGATAAAGTAAAAGGGCTCGTGCTCGGGCTGTCGCTAGGTGTCATGCTGACAGGATCCGTAGCATTTGCCAATGGAGCCGGGACACAAATTGAAGTATATTTTAAAAACCTCAAATATATGTTTGACGGAACTGAGAAATCTCCGACCGCCGAGCAGGGGCAAGGCTTCGTGTACAATGGTACGACGTATGTACCGCTTCGCTTCGTTTCGGAAGCTTTGGGTAAAGAAGTGCAGTGGGACGGCGATACCGATACGATCTGGGTCGGCAAGAAGGTGGATTTGTCGGCTGTCATTGCTACATATCAAGGCGGCCAAGTAACCTTGGGCGAATATCAAAAATTCGTATCTGTGCTTGGGTTAGTATACCCGAGCTATGCACAGCATGAAAATGAAGCCGAATACAAGAAGTTTGTTATCGATCAGCTGGTCGGCTACCGCTTGTCCGCAGCCCGCTTAACAGAGGACGAACGAAATTCCTTACCCGCATTAGTGGATAATCAAATCAACGCCGTCAAAAAAAATGTCGAAACAGACGGCCAGACGCTCTCGTCCTTGCTTGGGAAAAGCGGTTTGACGGAAGCGGATTACCGCTCCTATCTTGAGCTGGCGATGGGCTCCGACCTTTGGTTTAAAGGCCAGGTGACCGACGAAAAGGCCAAAGCCGTTTACGATCAAAAAGTAAGCAGTAAAGATGAGAGCCTCATTCGCGCCTCGGTTCGCCACATCCTGATTCAATTGAAGGACGACAAAGGCAATACCCGAACTCAAGAGGAGCTCGACAAGAAAGTGAAGGAAATTCAGGATAAGCTGAAAAACGGTGAGGATTTCGCCGCTTTGGCCAAGCAGTACTCCGAGGATCCTGGCTCCAAGGATAATGGCGGTTTGTACACGAACGCCGCGGTGACCGATTGGGTTGAGCCGTTCAAGAAGGCGGCGATCGAGCTTGAGCTGAACAAGATCAGCGATCCGGTCAAAACCGATTACGGCTATCACATTATGCGTGTAGAATCCAGAAGCAACGTTTCCTTTGAGGACAGCAAAGCGGAGATCGCAGCGAATTTGAAAACCGAGCTCGTCCAAAAGTTTATGTCCACGGAAGTACCATCCTTGATGACGAAAGTCGATTTACCCAAATAATCACGAGTGCGTAAGGGCCGGAACCTGTTCCGGTCTTTTCTTTTGCCCTCACATGGCATAACGTCCATAATTAGTGTAAAATGTGGTATTGATATTATGAAGACAAGATCAACGGTAAAACGTTAGAAGGAAGGTTAGTTCATGTTTGCTGCACACGATTGGAAAGATTACGAATTAATTGATACGGGCGATGGAGAAAAACTGGAGCGCTGGGGTAATATTGTGCTGCGCCGGCCGGACCCGCAAATCATTTGGCCAATTGCCAAAGAAACCGGGCAATGGCGGACTGCCGATGCTCATTATCATAGAAGCTCCAGCGGCGGCGGACAATGGGAGTATAAGAAGGATCTCCCGGAGCGCTGGACGATCAGCTACGATAAGCTGTCGTTTCATATTAAACCGACCAGCTTTAAGCATACCGGATTGTTCCCGGAGCAGGCGGCCAACTGGAAATGGATGATCGATAAAATTAAGGGCTCCGGCCGCAAAATCAAGGTACTGAATCTGTTCGCCTATACAGGCGGAGCCAGTGTAGCGTGCGCTTTTGCAGGTGCGGAGGTCGTACATGTGGATGCCTCCAAGGGGGTTGTCCAGTGGGCCAAAGAAAACTTGCAGCTGTCCGGTCTCGGGGACCGTCCCGTTCGTTTCATTACGGACGACGTATTCAAATTCGTACAGCGCGAGCAGCGCCGCGGAAGTCAATATGATGCCATTATTATGGATCCCCCCTCCTACGGGCGCGGACCGAACGGAGAAACCTGGAAGCTGGAAACGAATCTGTATCCTTTTGTGGAATCGTGCATGCAAATTATGTCGGACAGGCCTCTGTTTATGCTGATCAACTCCTACACAACCGGGATTTCCGCCACCGTATTGAAGAATATTCTTGCCATGTCGATGGGCAAAGCTCATGGCGGCAATATTACATGCGGAGAAATCGGGCTGCCCATCACCGCATCGAAGCTGATGCTGCCCTGCGGCATCCTGGGTCGTTGGGAGGCTTAGGCCATGGCGCAAGTCTCTCTCCCTTCCATCGAGGTGCTGTACGAGGATAATCACGTGATCGTGGTCGTCAAGCCCGTTAATGTACCGACACAGGAGGATGACTCGCACGATCCCGACCTGCTGACGATGATCAAGCAGGATTTGAAGCACCGGCACGGAAAGCCCGGCAACGTGTATTTGGGCCTGGTCCATCGATTGGACAGGCCCGTCGGCGGCGTGATGGTGTTCGCCAAGACATCGAAGGCCGCAAGCCGCCTCTCGGATGCCGTGCGCACGCGCAGCATCCGTAAAATCTATACTGCCGTCGTGAACGGCAAGCCCAAGCAGCCGCAAGGCACGCTGAAGCACTACCTGCTGAAGGACGCCAAGACGAACATGGTTTCGGTCGTCCCTCCTGGCAAACCGGGTGCCAAGGAAGCGATTCTGGACTACCAGGTGACCGATCACCTGGAAGGACTCTCGCTTGTCCGAGTAGAGCTGCACACAGGCAGACCGCATCAAATCCGCGTGCAATTCGCCTCCATCGGCTGCCCTCTGGTCGGAGATCAGCGCTATGGGGCACATTTGACCAAGCCCGGACAGCAGATTGCCTTATGGTCGACTGAGCTCAGCTTCGAGCATCCTACGACCAAAGAGACGCTCAGCTTTACGTCCAAGCCTCCAAAGGCGTACCCTTGGTTTTTATGGGGCGAATCATAGAACCAATTGCATTTAGCCCCCGCAATAGAAGCAGCCTGCCTGTCAGCGTGAACAACTGACAGGAAGGCTGTTTTTGGAATGTTCCGCTTCTACGCAAGCTCTCCTCTGTTGAAAGCGGGGCACGGATGGACTGATATCTGCACAAGACCATTTCAATTAATCTATCCTGCGTTGTAAACCAAAGCCGGACCGTTGATAGTCCTGCACATAGAACAACCCTCTATAGCGCTACGGCTAATGAGGGCCTTCATTTCACGGATCAGCCTCACCAGCTGATTGTTATTTATAGTATGTATACCGTTCCTCTAGCATATGATTATGCGTTGGCAACCTTCCCTAGCAAATACACCAACAGCTGCTGGTTATGAGACGATATGCGACTCAAGTAATTTTGCAGAAAGCGTTCTCTAATTTGAATGCCCCGTTGGCATTCCTCTTTCCCTTTGTCGGTAACCAAAACCCATACAATTCTGCGATCCTTCTCGTCCCGCTCTCGAATGACCAATTCCGCTTTCTCCATACGATCCAGTAATGTGGTAATCGCTGCAGGGGTTGTCGCCAGAAAACTGATGAAATCGGATGGTTTCATCCTCTCCTGACTCATGAGCAGCTCAAGTACAGTCAATTGCCCTTCTGTCAACGTCGGAGCCAGCTCCGTCTCCATATGATGACGTAAATCTTTGGACAGCTTCCACCACAGCTTCGCAAATTCTTGAGTAATCAAAGCCCATCACTCCCGTATTTAACTTGTCCTACGGACTTTCCATAACGAGTTGCGCTTTCCTTATTATACCATCGTCTTCGAACAGTTTAAAGATTAATACCGTAAATATTTTAAGACATTAACCGATAAAAATCAGGCACGTTTGACTCCATTCAACATATAATGCAGTATGGGCAAATAACCAGTGGCGGAGCTTGTCAATATTTGAAATGGAGTGATGCGGCGATGGAAGCGTGGAAACAGCATATAGGGGAAAGGGCATTGGAGAAAGGCATAATAAACGACCCACGCTGGCTCGAGAAGCTCGATGAACCGATGCCAGTATGGGCCGTTCTGGAATTATTTCTTCAATTGCTTGAGTCGATGGAGCCCGAGTATAACAGCTACGATTAAGTCAGCTTAAGCAGCCTTGGTGCGTGCGGCTAATCCGACTTCAGGATGTCTTGAATCAAATCCGATTTCGTTACCGGAACCACTTGTCTTCCGGTGGATTTCCGCTGCTCTATCGGTGTTTTCTCTGATGAGAAGGACGTTCTTTCACCGCTTTGCAGGACAGCCGTAATTAAAATTTCCTCTTTCACGACAAAGGCTTTTACAAGTGCGCTGCCGTTAGGCTTTACCCGTTTGCCATCACGGAATTCAAAGGTAAATATCCCTTTGCCGCCCCTTCCCTGTACCGGATAGTCAAGGATGAGGGAACGCTTCGCGTAACCGAGATCGGAGATGACGAGCAATTCGCCCTCTTCACTGCCGATCCATTCGGCACTGATGATTTCATCCTCGTCCTTCAACTGAATCCCGCGAACACCTGCCGCTGCGCGTCCCATCGGATTGACTTCGTCCTCCCGGAAACGAATCGCATTGCCAAGCTTGGTGATCAGCATAATATCCTGATCATTCTTACTTACCTTCACATCGAGAACAGCATCGGTTTCCCCAACCTTACAAGCCACTATACCGTTGGAACGATTGGTCATATATTCCTTCAGCTCCGTACGCTTGACCTGGCCTCTTCTCGTGATGAAGACGAGTGATTTTCCTGGCTCATCAAAATCTTTGATCGGAATGACATTGACGATGCGGTCATCCTTAGGAATCGGAATGACGTTGACGATCGCCGTCCCGTTATCCTTCCACTTGTATTCCGGAACCTGATGAACCGGCAATAAGTAGTATTGTCCCTTCTGGGTGAAGATCATCAGGTTCTCAAGCGTATTCACCTCCAGAAGGTAGCGGACAAAATCCCCTTCCTTCAAGCCGGTTTTCTCCACTTCCCCGCCCGAGCGGGTAAAAGACAGCTTACTGGTGCGCTTGATGTAGCCTTCGTTAGATAAAGTAACGAATACATCCTCCGCGGTCACCATAACCTCGAGGTTAACCTTAAGCTCTTCCACTTCGTCCTGAATATCGGAACGGCGTTCGATGCCGTATTTAGCGCGGATTTCTGTTAATTCATCCTTGATGACATGCATCAGCTTCTTTTCACTGCCGAGAATCGCTCTCAGATTCGCAATCGTTTTCTGAACGTCCTTCAATTCTTTCTCAATGGAATGAATCTCCAGGTTCGTCAAACGATAAAGCTGTAATGTCAAAATAGCATCCGCCTGCCGTTCGGTAAAGCCGAACTGGGCGACGAGGTTGTTCTGTGCATCCTGGCGGTTTTTGGAAGCCTTAATCGCTGCAATCACTTCATCCAGAATGTTAAGAGCCTTCGCCAAGCCTTCCAGTACATGCGCACGATCCTCCGCCTTCGCGAGATCGAATTGGGTCCTGTAAGTGACCACTTCCTTCTGGTGAGCGATGTAGGCTTCCAAAATTTCTTTGATCCCGAGCTGCTTAGGCGTTTTATTGACGATGGCGACCATATTGAAGTTATAGGTTACCTGCAGATCGGTTTTCTTGAACAAATACGCAAGAATCCCCTGTGCATCGGCATCCCGCTTCAATTCGACTACGATCCGCAAACCGTTGCGCCCGCTTTCGTCCCGTACGACCGAGATGCCTTCGATTTTCTTCTCCAGCCGGATATTTTCCATCGCCGTCACAAGACGGGATTTTACGACTTGATAAGGAATCTCCGTAATCACGATTTGTTGCAAACCACCGCGGACATTTTCGATTTCCGTGCGGGACCGGATATAAATCCGACCTTTACCGGTACGGAATGCCTCACGAATGCCATCCGAGCCCATAATAATACCGCCGGTCGGGAAGTCCGGTCCTTTGACCACCTGCATCAGCTCTTCGACATCCATGCCGGGGCGATCCATTAAAGCAATACAGGCATCAATGACCTCACGGAGATTGTGCGGCGGTATTTCCGTGGCGAAGCCGGAAGAAATCCCACTGACGCCGTTGACAAGCAGATTCGGATACCGGGACGGCAAAACCACCGGTTCCTTTGTCGTGTTATCGAAATTATCCTTGAATTGTACTGTGCGCTTCTCAATGTCGCGCAGCAGCTCCATCGCGATTTCCGATAGGCGGGCTTCCGTATAACGCATCGCCGCAGGCGGATCATCATCCTGTGACCCCCAGTTACCATGGCCGTCGATCAGCATGTGCCCCATCTTCCAGGGCTGAGCCATCCGCACCATGCCGTCATAGATGGAAGCGTCACCGTGCGGATGGTAGTTACCCATCACGTCACCGACGGTTTTTGCCGATTTGCGGTACCCCTTGTCCGGCGTGTTCCCCGCATCGTACATTGCGTAAAGTATACGCCGCTGCACCGGCTTTAAGCCATCCCGCACATCGGGAATCGCGCGGTCTTGAATTATATATTTGGAGTAACGACCAAACCGGTCGCCGACAATTTCTTCTAAAAAAGCGGGTAAAAAGCTTTCCAATATGCTCACGATTTATCTACTCCTCGAACTCGGTAAAGTCGACATTCTCGATAATCCAACGCTTACGCGGGTCTACCTTATCCCCCATGAGCGTAGATACGCGCCGTTCGGCTTTGGCCGCGTCCTCAATCTGCACCTGAAGCAGCGTGCGCGTGGCCGGATCCATGGTCGTTTCCCACAGCTGATCCGGGTTCATCTCACCCAAGCCTTTATAGCGCTGCAGCTCGATGTTTTTGTTGCCAAGCTCCTTGACGACCGCTTCCAGCTGATCATCCGTCCAGGCATATTGAACCGTGCTGTTCTTGCCGGCTTTTTTCGTTACTTTAAACAGCGGCGGCTGAGCAATGTATACTTTGCCGGCATCCAGAAGCGGCTTCATGTAACGGTAGAAGAAGGTCAGCAGCAGCACTTGAATATGCGCGCCATCCGTATCGGCATCCGTCATAATGATGATCTTCGAGTAATTGCTTTCGCTAACGTCGAATTCAGGTCCTACTCCGGCGCCTATCGTAGCGATAATCGCTTTGTACTCATCATTTTTCATGATGTCAATCAGCTTGGACTTCTCGGGATTCATCGGCTTTCCCTTCAAAGGCAGTATCGCCTGATGCTTGGAATCACGGCCCTGCTTGGCCGATCCTCCCGCAGAATCCCCTTCGACGATAAACAGCTCGTTCTTCGTCGCATCCTTGGACTGTGCCGGCGTCAGCTTACCGCCCAGGTTGGAGCTTTCGCTTTTGCCTTTCTTGCCGCTGCGCACTTCCTCTCTGGCTTTGCGCGCCGCTTCGCGTGCTTTGGCCGATTGAACCGCTTTTTTCATGATCATTTGCGCGGTTTGAGGGTTTTCCTCAAGGAATACAGCCATTTTGTCAGACACGATGGAGTCGACTACGCTTCGCGCGGACGCGCTTCCGAGCTGATCCTTCGTCTGCCCGACGAACTCGACCTCGCCCATCTTAATATTAATGACAGCCATCATGCCTTCGCGTAAATCCTGGCCGTCCAAATTTTTATCTTTTTCTTTCAAAACACCGGTTTTACGGGCGTAATCATTCATTACCCGCGTATAAGCGGTTTTGAATCCGGTCTCATGCGTACCGCCGCCCCGTGTCGGGATCGAGTTGACGAACGAGACGAGCGTTTCGGTATACCCGTCGTTATATTGCAGCGCAACCTCGACTTCAATATCGTCCTTTTCCGCCACAAAGTGAATGACTTCGTGGAGAACGGACTTCTCTTCGTTCAAAAACTGGACGAACTGGCTCGCGCCGCCTTCGTATTGGAACGACTCCTGCTTGTCCGCACGCTCGTCCTTTATCGTCACCTGCAGCCCCGAGTTTAAGAAGGCTATTTCTTGTAAGCGCTCCAGCAGCGTATCGTAATTCACCGCCGTTCCGCCCTGGAATACTCTTTTGTCCGGTTTAAACGTAACCTTCGTACCGGTCTGCCTCGTGTTGCCGATGATTTCAAGTCCGGTAGTCGGTTCACCGACATGCTCGACACCTTGGTCATCTACCCAATATTCAAACCGTTGGCGGTGAATTTTACCGTCACGGTAAATTTGAACCTCAAGCCACTCGGACAAGGCATTGGTCACGGATGCCCCTACGCCATGCAAGCCCCCGGATTTCTTGTATCCTCCGCCGCCGAATTTGCCTCCGGCATGTAAAATCGTAAACACAACCTGCGGCGTCGGGATACCCGTTTTATGCATCCCCGTTGGAATACCGCGGCCATTATCCTGTACCGTAATGGATTGATCTTTATGAATGATCACGTCAATTTTCGAGCAAAATTTGGCCAAATGCTCATCGACGGCATTATCTACAATTTCCCACACCAAATGGTGAAGCCCAGACGTGCTGGTGCTCCCTATGTACATCCCCGGTCTTTTTCGAACCGCCACAAGCCCTTCAAGCACTTGTATGTCGTCAGCGTCGTAATCCGTCCGCGTGGTTGTTGTGTTAGCAAACAAATCGACTTGTTCCGCCATCGCAGCCTCCCCTTAATCATGAAGCTCTCTCTAAGCTCTAGTTCTATTGTGCATTATAACATCTCGTGCTGTTAGTTCAATATATCTTTTTTCGTGAAGACGGCAAAAGAAGCTAGGATGGAGAGTCCTCCCCATATAGTCAAGACCGCCAAAGAGAACGGCAAATCCATGCCCTTAATGGGCGGCAGGCTTCCGGTCAAATAGTCGGTCAGCCTCAAATTGACCATAAATAAATATTTTGCCGTTTCCCAGGATGATACCATATTTGTCAAAATTGTGCCGGAAATAAGCACTGCCAGCATCAATCCCATCCCGGCCGCCGTGCTGCGGATCAGAACAGAAATCATCAGCGACATGACCGCGACGATCAAAGCCGAGTACCAAACCAACCCGAATTCCATGATGAGATACAGCCATTGGTCGACGGGCCGGACAAAGCTCGTATCCACTTCCGTGCCTACGATTTTAAAGCCGAAAAACACCGGCATGTCCCAGCCTCCATACCCGAAGACAATCCCTGATATCAGGTAGCATAGCAACGCCGTACTGATGACGATTAACGATGTAAAAAGGATCAGACTGATCAGCTTGCTCATCAGCACCTTCCATCGGGGAACAGGTCTGGTAAGCAGCAGCTTAATCGTCCCGGTTGTATGCTCCGAAGACACGAGATCAGATGCAACGACCATCACCATCAGCGGGATAAAAAGCCCGACAGCGTTTTTTATGAATTCTCTAGTAAAGGTTACCCCGTTCGGCGCCGCCGGATTCACATCTTTATCCAAATAATATTGGGCCAGCATCACTTCGACCCTTCGGAACTGCTTCCATTCCTCAGGAACCCTGGCGCTGCCAATGCTTCTGGTATAATCGACAATTTTCTGCCGCTGCTCCGCTCGCCAGTCGGACGTACCGAACTGCTTCAGATTGTTTTGCGATACTTTCATCTGGGCATAGGTAAACATCGGAATAAGTGCAGCCAATATGAGCAGGACAACCAGCAGCCGTTTCTTTTTAATAATTTTGATACATTCATTTTGGACCAACGGATATAAATTAACCAATTCGCTTCCCCTCCGTCAAGCTCAAAAATAAATCCTCCAGCGTAGGACTCTTTGTTTCCACGCCGTACAGCTCCACTCCAGACTGCACCAGCTGCCTGGTGAGCGACGGAATAAGCTCGGAATTCAGCTGTGTAACAATTTCGTGAAGTGCCGCTTGAGAGTGCACCTCTTCCAGGTCTGAGGAGCTAGCCATGACATCCAGCACCTGCACTTCCCCCTGCTCCCTCATCAGCTGCAGCGCCTTATCCACCGGGGTTACACGCCAAATGACCCTGCTTGCCGCTTCGTCCATCAGCTCCTCCACTTTACCCACCTTAATCACTTCACCGCTTGTGATAATAGCTACCCTGTCGCACATCTGCTGTATCTCGCTGAGTAAGTGGCTGGACACGAAGAGGCTCAAGCCTGTCTTTGCCAGCTGTTGAATAAATTCGCGCATTTCCTTGATGCCCTGAGGATCCAATCCGTTGGTGGGCTCGTCAAGAATAAGCAGCTTCGGACTATTCAACAAGGCTTGCGCAATGCCGAGACGCTGCCGCATTCCCAATGAGTACGTCTTCACTTTATCGTGAATGCGCTCATCCATACCGACAATATTCACAACCTCTGCAATCCGCTTATCCGATACCCCGGGCAGCATACGGGCAAAGTGCTCCAGGTTTTCCCAACCGCTTAGATAAGCATATAGCTCCGGATTTTCCACAATGCAGCCAACATATTGCAGCGCCTGATTGTGATTCTTGTGCACATCATAGCCGCATATCGTAATGGAGCCTTCCGTCGGTGCAATCAGATCCACAAGCATGCGTATTGTAGTTGTTTTGCCGGAGCCGTTCGGACCTAGAAAACCGAATATTTCTCCTGCATATACATCAAAGGAAATCCCTTTAATAATTTCTTTATTTTTAATTTTTTTCTTCACATTGCTGACCGACAGCACGACCTCGGCTTGTCCGTTCCGAATTGTCATCTCCCGCATCTCTCCTAAGTTCAGGTTACTTCACGATTTGAGCGATACGCTCTGCGATTCTCTCGTAGCCGTCCTGATTCGGATGAAAATGATCCGTGTACAAGTACTTGTTCAGGTTCAGCTCAAATAAATCATAGGTCGGCACGATGACCATGTTCGGGTAGCGGTTGGCAATTTCAAATGCCGCAGCATTCCATTTTTGCACGACAAGAGATCCCTCTTTCTTCGTATCCAAATCGAGAAAAGGATGGTACAGCCCTACGTAGCAAATAACGGCGTTCGGGTTCTGCTTGGCGACACGATCCAAAATTTGCTCCAGTCTTTTCATCGCTGCCGGAACGCGCTGCTCCGCTTCCGTCGTGTTAAACCCTTCTCCCGCTTCACCGGAAAAAACACCTTGTCCGCCTGCGAAAATATCATTGCCCCCGATCGTCAGCAAAATAAGATCCGCCTGCGCCAATGCTGTGCCAATATCCTTCTTGGCATCCATATCTGCGAGCACATCGGAAGTTTTAAAGCCGGGGATTGCAAAATTGTTAAAAATAAAAACAGGCTTGCCCCATTGCTTCTCAAGTTTTTCCTTCACCTGGCCAACATAACCGCGGCCGGATAAATCGCCTGTTCCCGCTGTGAGCGAATCGCCAAGCGCAACGATTTGAATCTTGTCCTTGGCCGCTAAAGACGACTCTTTCGGTTTAGCTGCTTCCGTTGGGGGAGCCGTATCAGCCGGCGGCGTCACTGCCTTTGGAAACATGATCTGGTTGACCCCATAGACGAACCCGAAGCCGCACAGCAGCGTAGATAGTAACGCGGCCGAACCAACGGTTCGCCATAAAAAACGCGTTGACAGCAAGAAGACTCCTCCTCATTTTCCATCTTTCGACATCTGCTTCTGCATCCATTTTAGAGTATCGCTTTATGGTTTCATTTGCAAATTTCCGACCTGACCGGGATGAGTGACTGCGCTCAAAAAAGCCGGTCATCGACATGCGATCCCGGCGCTATTTTCTATGTAATTGTATACGTTCCTACTCTGCGGACGGCCTAAGAAAGCGCAGCGGGTTCTCCTGTCTTTCTCCTACGCGAACCTCAAAATGCAGATGCACTCCTGTGGCATTGCCTGTTCTGCCCATGATGCCGATTTTTTCTCCTTTTTCTACTGCTTCCTTGTCAGACACAAGGATTTGGCTCATATGTCCGTAAAGTGTACTATACCCATTTTGATGGTCAATAATGATGCAATTTCCATAACCGCTTTTCCAGCCGGCAAATATGACTTTTCCCCGGTCTGCCGCCAGAATCGCACTTTGCTCCGAAACCATATCCGTCCCAGGGTGGAATGTCCCCCATCGTTTTCCGTATTCACTTGTTAATTTCGCCTGATAGACAGGCCATGCAAAGGAGCCTGTACCGACACCCGGAATGACTTTTGTTCCTCTTTTTACCAGCGCTTGAACAGCCGGTCGAACAATCGTTTCGTTTTCCGCTTGCTCTTCTACCCATTTTCCGTTCATCCTTGTTGTCAAATAAGTCGTCTGCTTCAGGCCGTTTTCACCAAGTGTCATTACCTGCTTTGTGCCTTCTTTTAGCTCAGGCTCATCGACGTATTGGGTATCGAATGGGATCTCTTTCGTTTCCGTCCGTTTTTGAACCGTTTTCACAGTAAGCAGCGGCTGGATCTCTGAAAGAATCAGCTCATCTCCTGCCCGAATTAACGTTCCCTTCAAACTTGGATTCAGCTCATAAATGGTTTGCTGCGTAACGTGAAACTTGTGGGCAATACAGGAAAGACAGTCGCCCTTCTGTACCTGATAGCGGATCGGCTGGGCGGCTCCCGCCTCAATTTTATCCAGCAGCTCCTCATTGCCAGAGATCTGACCAGCATTCAAGGCTACTGGCGCCAGCTCAATGTTCTGTGTGAACTCCGCGGATACCACGTCTTCTCCTGAAGCGAACTTTCGTTTGTACTGTTCCAGAAGCTGAAGAGCGGACGATTCGTCCTTCACTTGTCCCAGCGGTTTGCCGTCAATACGTATTTGTATCCCACTAAGCACAATCCTTATTTTTTGCTCCAATGCCGACTTTATGGCTTCGTTATCATAAGTTGCTTTATAAGCTTGCTCCGTGATATAATGCAAATCACCAATGAGAACATTTGTTTGCACTTCAGGATTTTGCTGCTTTACCTGCTCCTGCTTGAGCCGCAGCCATTCCTCAACGATTCCAGGGCTGCTGACGACACCGACCCTTTCCGTGCCGACCCATACATGATATCGAGTCACCATATGCTGAAGCATATAATAATACAGGGCACTGAAGAGTAAAGCGAGAACGGTCATAAAGCTTGCGCCGACGATGAGCCACTTGTCCTTTTTCCAGCTTGTTAAATGTTCCACGTGAGCCTCCCGTTTACCGGTATGTCGGTGGATATTTATGGATAAGCCGAGCCTCCTCGAGGTTATCGTCTCTGAAGGCTGCGGACGGAATCATACAAGTGCGCGTTGCATGCTTGAAGTTCATACTCTGTAGTCTATTCGAGCTAGTCTTCGAATATCACCATCCTTGCCACATAGAAAAAGACGCCTTCCAAGGCGCCTCTCCATGGGTTCGTGAGGGGGAGCTTGTGAGACTAGCCAACTTCGCGTAAAAAACGATATTGGGCCTGGATCAGACCGTAATAAATGCCATTTAACCGCATTAATTCGTCATGGTTTCCTTCTTCCATTAAGGTTCCGTGATCCAGAACGATAATTTTGTCTGCATTACGAATCGTTGACAAGCGATGTGCAATGATGAAGGAAGTTCTGCCTGCCAAAAGCGTTTTCAGCGCTTCCTGAATTTTCAGCTCGGTCTCGGTATCGATACTGGCTGTCGCTTCATCCAGAATCAAAATACGCGGATCGGCCAGCAGAGCACGTGCAAAGGAGATGAGCTGCCGTTGTCCCATAGACAGCACGTTCCCGCGTTCTTGAACCTCCGTTTCGTAGCCCTGCGGAAGGTTAACGATGAAATCATGCGCTCTGACGGCTTTGGCTGCAAATTCAATTTCTTCATCCGTAGCATCCAACCGTCCGAACCGAATATTATCGCGAATCGAGCCCGAGAAAATAAATGTATCCTGAAGCACAATCCCGACCTGCGAGCGCAAGCTCGGAATGGTCACATCCCTGATATCATGACCGTCTATCGTTATGCTTCCACTCGTGATGTCATAGAACCGGCATAACAGGTTAATGATCGTACTCTTCCCGGATCCTGTATGACCGACGAGAGCGATGGATTGCCCAGCCTGTACCTTAAGATGAATGTCCTTCAGTGCATGTCGGCCCGGCTCATACTCAAACCCTACCTGCTTCAGCTCAATGTCCCCGCGTACCCGCGGAAGCAGCTTCGCGTTCGACGCTTCAGCCACATTTGGCTGTTCATCAATGAATTCAAAAATACGCTCCGACGAAGCCATGGCAATGAGCATTTGAGAATACATTTGCCCAAGCCGGTTAATAGGCTCCCAGAAGTGACCGATATAGGTAGCAAACGCAACAAGCAGACCTACCGTAATCTCGCCTTGCTGAATCAAATACGCCCCGAACCAGAACAAAATACAGTACCCTACCGCACCGGTTACCTCAATAATCGGATTGAACGATTGATTGAGCATCGTCGCCCGATTCCATGATTTGTGATTATCCATATTCATGTCATGGAAAAAATCGATGTTTTCTTTTTCCTGCGTAAAAGCCTGTGTGACTTTGATCCCCTGAATACATTCATTCAAGTGCGCATTGATGCGCGATTGTTTGGTTTGGACCAGCTGCCACGCGCGGCGGATATGTATTCTCAGCTTGGTCGAAATCAGGAACATGACGGGAACCGTAACGATAATGGCGGTACCCAGCTTAATATTATAAAAGAGCAGGATAAGTATAATCCCAACCAACTGAACACAGTCAATCATCAGGTTGACGACACCGTTCGTAAACAAGTCCTGTAAGGAGTTGACATAGTTTGTAATCCGAACCAGAATGGACCCTGCAGGACGTTTATCAAAAAATTTAAACGATAACTGCTGAATATGACTGAATAAATCGTGCCTTAAATCATAGATGACCTTTTGACCAATGTTGTTGGTATAACGAATCCGATAATTATTAGCGGCCCACTGGATGAGATACAAACCTAACATCCCTGCTACGCAGAGCAGCAGCAGCCGCGTATTGCCTTCCTTGAGGGCGTGGTCAATCGCAAATGCAATCAGCAAAGGATTGATCAGCTTCGTTAAAGCACCAACAACCATCATGATGATGATGACAGGAAGCATTTGTCTTGAATAAGGCTTCAAATAATGACCCAGCCGCTTGACCTGATTCCAATCAAATTCTTTGTCCAATACCTCATCGTCTTGATAGACGAACCGTTTTCCCGTTTGCCCGCCTTCCTCTACATTCAGCCGGCTTGATTGGTTAGCTTGCTCCGTTCGACTCACTGTGCGAACCCCCTTATTTTGGCATGACGCGCTGCGGCCACCTGCCCTGCAGCTTTTTCCTGATCCGGTATCGGTACATCCGCTTCCCGATCCGTCTGCAGCGCTCCTGACTCATGCTCCGCAGCAGCTACCGGCGTATCGGCAAACTGAATTTTGTACGTTTCGACATAGCGACCTTCCTGCTGCATCAGCTGCTCGTGTGTGCCCCGCTGCACAATGCGGCCTTCGTCAAGTACGATAATTTCATCAGCATGCCGCAAGGATGAAATTCGGTGGGCGATGATGAAGGTCGTTCTCCCTGCCATAACCTCCTGGAACCCTTGCTGTATTTCATGTTCCGTTTCCATATCGACCGCGCTTGTCGCGTCATCCAATATTAATATTTTCGGATTTTTGATCAAGGCTCTTGCGATTGCAATCCGCTGTTTTTGACCGCCCGAAAGCCCCATGCCCCGCTCCCCGACAATGGTGTCGTACCCAAGGGGCAGCTCCATAATAAAGTCATGCGCTTTAGCCAGCTTAGCCGCCTCCACAATCTGCTCCATTGAAACATTTTGTACACCGTAAGCAATGTTATTGCGGATCGTCGAGGAGAATAAGAACGTCTCCTGGAATACGATGGCCATCTGATCACGAAGGCTTTCCAGTGTCACATCCCGAATATCCCGGCCATCCAAAAGAATGCGTCCCTCTTTTACATTGTAGGCCCGAAGCAGCAGTTGAATCACGGTAGATTTCCCCGATCCTGTCCCCCCGAGCAGCCCAATAACGGAGCCTGCCGGAGCATTCAATTCAAACTTGTGCAGTGCAGGCTGCTTATCCGTATAAGCAAATGTAACGTTTTCAAACCGGACATGCCCTTTTACTTGATCCGCAGAAAGCGCAATTGCCTTCTCCTTATCCTTGACATGCACATATTGGTGAAGTATTTCGAGAACCCGCTCGCCTGCCGCCTTCGACTGCGTAAAGTTATTAATGTGAAAACCTATGCCCCATAACGGACCGATAATGTACCAAATCAGGCTGAAAAAAGCAACGAGCTCGCCCAGACTGATCTTCTGCTGGATCACCATATAACCGCCGATCCCCAGCAGAAGCACGACGCTTAAATTCGCAAAGAGCTCCATGAGCGGAAAATATTTGGCCCAAATGCCGGAGGTCGTCACATTATTTTCCTTGTAATCTTCATTGCGCTCGGCAAATTTAATGATCTCATGAGGCTCCCTGGCAAACGATTTCACCGTCCGTACCCCCGTTATATTTTCCTGAACCGATGTTGTCATCGTACTCATCGATTTGCGGATGGAACGAAAGGCTGGATGAATTTTACTCTCAAAGCGGATCGCTGTAAACACGAGAAAAGGCATCGTGAGCATGGTGAGAAGCGTGAGCTTCCAGTTAATCGATAACATCATCAGCGTGCCGAAGGTAAACATCATGAAAACGTTTAAAATTTGAACAAAGCCGAATCCGACAAAATCCCGCACCGCTTGTAAGTCGGCCGTGAGACGTGACATCAAATCCCCCGTCCGCGCTTGGTCGTAATATTGAAAGGAAAGGTATTGCAGCTTTTTGTACAGCGCATTCCGGAGATTGAACGCCGTATTGTTTCCCAATTTACCGCTTAACGTACCATGCAAAAATTGAAATAGCGCTTTACAGCTGACAACCCCTACTACCAGTAAAGACAAGGAAGGCACCACGGAAAAATTTTGTTTTGATATCACATCGTCAATCAAATAACGCAGCAGGTTCGGATACACCAAGCCTAAGGCTGTGGCGGTCATGAGACAGAAAATCGATCCGAACAAGTATTTCTTCTCCGACCAGTAAAACTCTTTCAGTTGTTTGAAAACTTCCATGGGACCCTCCTAAGAGTTTTTGCGCCAGCAAAAACTGGCTTCGTAAGCTGTTGCTGTGAGTTTTGCCTTTTGGCAAAACTACTTCGTAAGCATAAACTGAGTTTTTGCGCCAGCAAAAACTGGCTTCTTGAACATTTAAAACGCTGTAAAAGCAAAAATGGCTTTCGGTGCAGTGGCTCTGCACTCGAAAGCGTTCGCTTTTTTGAATATTATCACCATCCCTTAGGTGCGGCAACAAACGACCCTTCCATAATCATCCTTCTAACGATAAAAATCCCCGTATCTCCACGAAAAGGATATACAATCCACTTATTTCTCCCGAATGATGCCAAATTCAGCCAAATGTAAACCCTTTCAATAAATCAAGGATAAACGGCTTCGCTATCTCTCCAGATGGCATGCGTTTATCAAGGTAGACGAAGGTTGTGAAACTTATACTTTCTTATCAACCCATGAAAAACGGTTGTCCGCCTTGGGACAACCGTTCACAGGATTCATTGTAAAACTGTCATATCAACCAAAATATTTCAACAATTTGTCGTGCTTGGCTTGCAGTTCTTTGAGATCTACCTGCATCTCCAGCGCATCCAATTGGCCTTGAGCATACTCCTTGAGCTCGGTTTGCAGCTGCTCGGACAAAACACGGTACCAGTTCTGCAGCTGTACCCGATAGGCCTCCTCGAGCCGATTCGCCTGCTGGTCCGCATAGCTGCCTAACGGCTCGTGCAAACGGGCCTCCAGCTCGGTACGCATCGTCTGCTTCCCTTCGCCTTCAAAGAAATGCTTCGCATTTTTGTAAAAGCCTGCGAGCCATTTGCCTGTTACGGCATCCGTCGTGAACATTTCAGATGCATCCGGTGTCTCAAAAGAAGCCGGCTCGTAACGCGAAGGCTCGAAATCGGCTAAATCGCCATCAATGGCTTGAACCCACTGCTCTCTGCGTTTCTTGGCCGTCTTATGGATTGAATTCTCGACCCGTAACGTTGTTGCCAGCACTTCCTGAGAAAGATCGAACGAAATCATCCGGCGCAAATCGTCCCATGCTTCTTGAATAAGTGTCTTTGTGTCTTTCCCCTCTTCGCGAAACACAGCCGGGTTGAAGGCCAAGTTAAACAGCTCACCGAAGCGGTAAACGGAGCGCTGCTTCACGTAGTACAAGAGCTCGTCGATTTCTTTGCGAAGCTCTCGCTCCTCCGGAGCGGTCGATATGCCGCCAAGCATAGTAATGGCCTCGGACAATGACTTCCGCAAAGATGCGGCGCGGCTCTTGCGCTCCGATTCATCCGCTTGCGCACTGGCGATCCAGCGCTTCAACACATCGGCAGCACGGGCCAGATCGGACTCACCGGACCGTATCGCAATCTCCGTCAGCTCTTCAATCGAGAACCGGACAAAATCCTGCTCGAACTGAGCAATACCGGATGCCTGCACCGTCTCTTCCGAAGCAGCCAGCTTGCCTTCCAAGGCGTAATAACTGGATAACGGGTAAATACGCGGCTTCCGTATTCCATGCTGCTGAAGATTGGCTTGAACGTGGTCTACAACCCCTTGCAGCTCCTCTTCTGAGGATGCAAGATCCGCTGCGTTGACGATAAAGAACATTTTATCGAGTTCGAAGCTGTCTTTTACACGTCCGAGCTGCAGCAAAAACTCTTTATCCGCATGTGAAAAGGCATGGTTGTAATAGGTTACGAACAAAATCGCATCCGCATTTTTAATATAGTTAAACGCGACGCCTGTATGGCGGGCATTAATGGAGTCGGCACCCGGCGTATCCACCAGTACAATCCCTTGATCTGTCAAAGGATTCGAATAATACAGCTCAATCAGATCGACAAAGCAGGATTTGGATTCATCTGCGGCATACAGAGCAAACTGCTCGGTATCCACCTTGAGCTCGGTGCCGATGACATCTTTAACTGCGCTCCAGCCCCGTTCCACCGCTTTTAAGAATGTGTAGTGCGGTTTGCCCTTGGGAGAAACCTGCTCCGCCGATAAGCGGCGTATCGCCGCAAGTCCCTGCTCCATGTCGTTTACGGAGATGCCCAGCACCTCCAGCGAGTAACGGACGTCGTCTACGAGCCGGTCGAGACTTTTCATTCGAATTTTGGCCGTACCATGCGGCCACCCGTTCTCTGGCTCAGGCGGCATGATTTTGTTAATTGCCGCCGTTGTCGGGTTCGGCGACACGGGAAGCACCCTTTCACCGATCAGTGCGTTGGCAAACGACGATTTGCCGGCACTGAAGGCGCCGAACAGCGCGATCGTGAAGCGGTTGTTCGTCAGCCGCTCCGCCTTCTCCTGCAGGGAGCGGCAAATGCTTTGCAGCTGCGCGAGCCCCGCCAGCTCCGCTGCGCCTGCGGCGAGCTGGCCCGCCGCTTCGCGCAAGCGGGCGCGGTGCGCGCCCTGCGCGAGCGGCGCGGCGCCCGTGCGCGGCGCACGGCCTGCGGCCGCAGCCACCGCGGCAAGCGCCTCGCGTGCGGCGTCGGCGCTCAGGGCCGCGCTGTCGCCGGCCTGCGGCGCAGCTGCGCGCGGCGTGCCGGGGCCTGCGGCCGCAGGGTCCGGCAGCGCCGGCACCGGCGCAGGCACGGCCGCAAGCGGCGCCTGCAACGCAGCCGCATAGGCGGCCTCCGCCGCCGCGAGCCGCTCAAGCTCGCGCAGGCTGCCGAGGCGCGACTGCAGTGCGTCGAGCTGGGCGCGGTAGCCCGCCAGCTCGGGCTGGCGTGCCGCTGCGAGCGCGTCAGAGAGCGCGTCGATCAGCTCGAACGCAAGCTTGCGGTAGCGCAGCTTGACTTCCCCAGCCACCTGCTTCATATAATTCAGCGTGTAGTCACCGCCAAAACCAGCCGATGTACTAACCTGCTCGGCAAGCCATTGCGGCTCTATCTCCAGATGGAGCCTCTCTACTTGCTCCCTTACCGTATCCGCAGCCACTTGAGAGTAGTCGTCCATCGCCTTACTCAAAGCCTGCTGCAAATGCCGTTCAATCTGTGTCGCCAGCTGTCCGGCGAAATCATTATGAAAAGCGGTTAGCCTGCGTTCCACTTCTTTGGCCGTTTTCGCGGCAGCGGCAAAAAATCCAACTTTAAAGCCCGGCTTCCGGCTTTGCAAATAGTCATGTGCGAGATCACGGGTAACCGCCGGTGTAATATTGGCGTTATCCAGCAGGGCAGCCGTCTCCTTGCGCAGCTCGGCCCGCAAAGCTTCCGGCTCTCCCTCGGAACGAGCCAGCGCATCACTCAGCTCCGCCCACTGCTGCTGGGCAGATTCTGCCCCTTCATCAGCCTCCAGGGCGGCACGCAGCTGCTCCTTGACAGCATCGTTGCGTTCGGCCATCTTCTCCGCATGCGCCTGTGCCAAATGCTTTGCCGACTTTTCCAAACTAAGCTCGGTTAGAGACTCCCGAATATCGATAAGCCTTTTTAACAGCCAATCCAGCTTCTCCCACTCACTGTGCGGGTGATTCGGCACCTTGACCGAAGTATAAATAATACCGTTAGGTTGAATATGCCAGTTGCCGAACGCTTCCCGAACACCAGCCTGATAAGCATCGAAGGAAAGCTCCTGATCGCGATGCTTATCTACCTGGTTTATCAGCAGGTAAAGCGGCTTGCCCCATTCCTGCATTTTTTTCGTAAACGCAAAATTGATTTCCGATTGGACATGATTATAATCCATAACATAGAACACCACGTCCGCCAGATGCAGCGCCGACTCTGTGGCCAGATGATGCGCATCATCCGTTGAATCGATTCCCGGGGTGTCCAAAAGGATCGTATGGTCCCCAAGTAACGGGATCGGATAGCTTAATTCGATCGTTTCGATATCTTCCCCGTTCCTCGCGTATGCGGGAAGCTCCTCTAAGGCTACTCTTTGCACCTTAGGAGCTTCTCCTTCTTTCTGAACTCGATGAATTACCTCTGCCCCCGCTTCACCATCGCGGATACTGACGATATTAGCGCTCGTCGGAATCGGACTTGACGGGAGAAGCATGTGCCCGCACAGCTTGTTGACCAAGCTCGTCTTTCCTGCGGAGAAATGACCGCAAAAAGCAATATACAAGCTGCCCTTCTCCGCCTTTTGCAGCAGCTGCTTCAATTTGGCGCTGTTCTCAGCATCACCTGACTCTACGACTTTCTGCCGTAGTGAGCGGATGACGTCTACCATTGTTTCCTCAAGTAAGCTAGTCTGGTTCATTCCCTTTTCTCCCCATACACACTGTATAAATAGCTTCTAGATTAACCTTTGAACACAAAAAAAACCGAATCGCTTCGGCTTTTAGTGTACCACACTTTCATTCACTGGAATGAAAATTTCGAACAAATTGCGGTGCTGCAATATCGTAATGTCTTTATCCTTGACTTTCATAACGACAACCTCAGGCTTCGTTTTCATTTTATCCAAGTAATTTTCAGGCACATCCCCAGATTCCATCACGGTTACGCCTTCAACTTGAGTTTCTTCATTTTCCGCCAATGGCGTTTCCAGCACTTTCTCATAAATATCGGAGAAAACCTCAAAATCGTTTGTGTACACGGAAATGCATTTCATGTCGATCCCATCCTTATTGTTTGCTGTGGTAATGTTTGCTACTGTATAGGTTTCCTACGACTACCGGATTTCATACGTTTTTTTCCTTCACGGCATGATTCCGCCAGCGGACATCCGTCACATTGCGGATTTTGAGCCTTGCAATGATAACGTCCGAAAAATATAAGCCGATGATGCGTATCCGTCCATTCCTCCCGCGGAACCAGCTTCATGAGCTTCTTTTCCACTTCCAGCACAGAATCCTTCAACAACGCTATGCCCAAACGCTTCGAAACGCGTTCCACATGAGTATCTACTGCGATTGCAGGGACCCCGAAAGCGTTGGATACGACGACATTGGCGGTCTTCCGGCCCACACCAGGCAGCTCTACGAGTTGTTCATGCTGCTCCGGGATGTTACCGTCATACTTGTCCAATATGATAGCGCACAAGGCCTGAATGTTTTTGGCTTTATTCCGGTAGAGTCCGATCCGGCGTATATCCTGCTCCAATTCTTCCAACGGTACGGCAAGATAGTCTTCCGGCCGCCTGTATTTTTGAAACAAGGAAGCTGTCACTTTGTTCACCGTTTCATCCGTACACTGTGCTGACAACAGAACAGCAATAGTAAGTTCAAAAGGATTGGAATGATTCAGCTCACAATGGGCATCCGGAAACATACCGGCAATGGTATCAAGTATGCTGCGAACCTGCTTCTTGTTCATCAGTACAAGCATCCTTTTTTTCAAGTAGTATAAATTTCAGTTTAACGAATCCCTTACAAGGAATCAATGACTTTACTTGACAAAATCCGAACTTTTCACGAATTCCGCCAATATTTTTTCACCCCTTCTACTTGATAAGAAACAAAAGCCGCCCAATCGGCTTGAGAAGAAACTCCCCTTACCTTTTAGACGGCAGATGGCTTCAAAATGTTACCCCAAATCAGGTGTGGAAAAAATTATTTTTCAATTTCGATAATTTTATCATCCAACACATACAACGTGACTTCGTCATTTTCAACAAAGCTGCTTACCGCCACTGGAGTCGTTCCCTGGTGTATGTAAGCTTTGGCATACAAATTATAATTCGTCTTGTCGCCGGCTGTATTCGGCTTCATCTGCAATCGATTCAATACATTGTCATAGCCTGCCACAGTCCTTTTGGATGCAGCTGCAATCGAAATGATCATCTTATCGCCCGCATTGACGATTTCGACACGGTCATTCGATTTGATATTGCCCAGCACGGCCGAGCTTGTGCCGTTCTGCTTCACGGTAAACTGCTTCCCGACGGAGAACGCCTGAACGGTTCCCGCATAATCCTGTACAGTCACAATACCTTTGGCGCTATCCACATTCGTAACTTTACCATGAACTGTGTTCAGCAGCTCCACGCTGTTAAGGGTAATTCCTGTATAAGCGACCTTGACATAATCGTCAACCGCAATGTCCGTAAAGGCATGGGTTGATTTGCCAGGGTTCACAATTCTCTCATCGGTCGCAATGCTGAATTTCAAGGTTGCACCATTCTCATCCTGCACTTCCAACTCTCTGGCGGACGTGTCTGTACGCAACACTTTGTACACCGCTGTTTTCTTCACGGAAACCATGTTGATGACATCCTGATCACGGTTCATTTCACCGACAACGAGATCGCCCACCTGCAAGTCGCTCAGCTTTGAGCCGGACTTGGAGAAAATATTGACGGTAGCCCCGCTTACAACATTAAATGTAATATTTTGTCCGCCGTTCGTACGAATCGTAATTTGATTTGCCGTAGCGTTTACCTGGGATACCGTACCGACAGCTTGCGTTGACAGCTTCACGCTCAGGACCTTATCCGTTGAAACCTTTAGGTCCACCTTGGTCCCTTTGGTCCGCATAAACTTGCTCTCAAAATCGTCAAGCTCCACAGGAATATCCCATGAGCTGATTGCTGTAGACGTTGTTAATTTGTAAGCAAATCCTTTTCCGTCTGTCAGCGTACCGTACAGCTGCTTCTTCGTCGCATCGTAATAATCGATCGTAGCAAAGGACTGCTCAACAATGGAACGGCTCGTTACAGTTGCTTTCACCACTTTGTTGTTGACTAAATCCAGCTGAAGCATATCTCCGACTTCCAGATCCAATACACCTGCTGTGGCCAGACCTTCAATGGAAACGGAAGCATTATCCGCAATATAATAGGCACCCAGGCTGCCATCGGATTTCGTGATGGTAATCGTCTTGGTATCTTCCTTCGTATCCGTCATCAGCGTACCTTGAACCGTAGCCCCGATGTCGGCTTGCTTGGTGATCGTAACAGCTGTCACTTCATTCGCCTTCACCGTGTACTTCACGGTGTCTCCGACTCTGATTTTGGACAAATCACCTGCTGTACCATCCGGTAGCGTGACAGCTACCCGTGCTGCGAACGGATACGTTTCGTTTTGTGTTGTGGATTGCTCCAGGAAAGTGATCGTATTATCCTGATCCTGGATAGTGGCTACGCTGCCTTCGGCCGTTTTGCTGACAGGTACCTGCTTTACGATAATTTTGGAGTACTTGGCGCCAGGAATAAGCAAGTTCCGTTTTAACACAATCATGCTTCCCGGTTGAATCGAGCTTAGGCTCAAGCCCCGGCCATCCTTATCCGTTACGGCAACATTGGCTTCAAGATCCTTCAACGATTCTTCTCCGCCTTGAGTGATGTCTACAAGCATTTTATCTACGTAAACCTTGTTTAACGTTCCCTCGAGCGTCTCCATTTGCTCTGCATCGTTCGTTAATTCAATATATGTAACATTGCCCTGCTCCTGAATCACGTAGACCTCGTTCGTTTCTTTCAATGAACTGGCTGGAATACGGCTGTCATCCTTCGCATTGTAAATCACAACATCCGTTGCAACGGTATACTGGCTGCCTTTGCCTTCCTTGGACAGAAGCGTTAGCTTCCGGTCCTTCAGCTCCATCAAATATCCGATCGTGACACGGTCAGAGCGAGTCGTCAGCTCTTTATCCGCACGGCTGAGAAAAGTAGCCATTTGGGCACGCGTTACGTTCCCTTTCGGCTGAAAATTGTTGTCGTCCACGCCATTGACAATCTTCAGACTTACAGCAGCATTAATGTAACCGACAGCCCAGGAAGACATATCCTTCGCATCACTGAAAATGGATGGATCGGCATTTTTCAAATTCGCCAAATCCTGCTTATCGATGGCCCGGATCACCAGCTTAGCCACCCATTCCCTTGTGGCTGGACGGGAGCCCCACGAGCTTTTGGAAGTCCCCGTTCCATCGGACTCTTCTTTCACATTAATCAATTCCTTATCAAACGCATACGCTACGTACGGCTTGGCATAGCTGTCAACGGAAACAGGCAGAATGGTTTCGGATTTGTTTTTCAGCGCTTCGGATTCAAGACCCATCATACGGATGGCCATAATGATAACGTCCTGCTGGGATACTTGGGTATCCGGGCTGAATTTACCTTTATCAACCCCTTGAATAATTCCAAGTGCGGCCAGCTTTGTAATATGCTTTAACGCCCAGTGCTGAGCTGGAACATCCGTAAACCGGGAGCTCGTATCCGTGACTGAAGTCGTATTGATTGGAGTGGTTGGATTGGTGCTTGAATTCGCCGTTGATTCGGCAGCGTAGGCTGGGCTGCTCATAAGTACGGATAAAGCGATGATGCCTGCGGCCATTTTTTTGCTATTCTTATGTTTGTAAGACATGCGTCGGTTCCTCCCGGTGTTCTTGGTAAATGATCAATAACAAATTATGAGTTTCTTTGAATAGGGTGAGGAAGATCCATGTGCCCCATCAAGCTTTCAACTGCCTTGCCGTCCAATAATACATCAAAGCTATCAATCTCTGAAAATTGGAATAATGTTTTTTTCAAAGCTTCCAGAAGTAGAGCTTCCCCACCTGAGCCCAAGCGGGATTCCGGGGACATGGAAACGTCTACAGTCAGCGTCTTATCCTTCAGTACGACCGAACGGACCGTGAAGCCTTGCAGTAAGGCCAGCTGTTTAGGATCAGGTGACGTGCCAAGAGCCTTCAATGCTTCTGAATACTTTTCGTCTTCTTGTTTGTAACGAATGGAAACTTCCTTTTCCACAAGCTTTTCACCATTCTCGTCCCCGAAATAAGCTTTGATTTTCATTTGCTTGCTTTCATTTACGGGTTGGCTTGTGGATGATGACGCTGGTTGTGAACCTGTCGTCTGTTCCTGCTTGGGTGCTGTTTGTCCATGAGACGTTTGATCCGGTGTTTTGGCTTGTCCGCAGGCCGATAGCAATGCAATGAGCGTCATACTGATGACTGTTATTTGGAGTCGTCTTTTTTGCATCGTTATCTCCTCCTTAATCGATGTTCAACTGTTTTTTGATCCCGGCAACGATGGAAGCGGCAACGCGATTTTGGAATTGTTCCTGGTACATTGCTTCTTCATCCGATCTGTTGGATAAGAACCCGATCTCGAGCAATAGAGATGGCATGGTGGTATTTTTGATAACATAGAAATTGTTCTGCTTCACCTTACGGTCCGTAAATCCCGTTGCAGGGATCAGGACATCATGCATAATATTGGCGAAATCCAGGCTTTGCTCCGTGTAATAATACGTTTCCGTTCCGGAAATGGATTCTTTTCCTGCCGAGTTTCCGTGGATCGATACGAACAAATCGGCTTTCATTTCGTTAGCGAACGCGGTTCTGCCCGATAATTCAATAAAATCATCGGTATCCCGGGTCATTTGCGGGTCGATTCTTGGTTCCTGCTCCAGCAGCTTGTACACCTTCATGCCTAGCGAAAGAACAAAATCCTTCTCATAGCGCTTCGTCACTGAAACGGCTCCCGTATCTTTGCCTCCATGTCCAGGGTCAATAACAACCTTGAACTTGTCCTGCTTCGCTGTAAGCTTCCATGCTAACAATGTCGAGTCGGATGAAGGCTTAACAGAAGTCGGCTTCAAATCTAGCTTTTGAGATGAATCTATTATTATTCTAACGATAGAGGATTCTTTTGAAAATAGCAAATAACGTATTTGGGACACTTTCTCGTTATTTTCTTTCACTACTCCCTCGCCTTTGGAGTTCAGCTTCAGAGCCGGATCCAGCTTGCTGTTAGGGAGGTCAATAATAATCTGGTTCGTATTTGCAGCCGGGGTTACATTCACCTCCGGCTTCTGTTGTCCGTTCGTTTGAACCGAAAGCACATCTCCATCAAGAGAAATGGATTTGATCGTTGCAACGGCTGCTTCCGGCTGATTCCCCGTATCTTTAGGCGAATCCGTTACTTCTGCCGCCGGCTTGTCATTGGTGTTCGAAGCTTCTTTCTCCTGCTGATACAAAAATACGGAACGGGTAAGCTCGTCCCAGGTTACTTTGACACCCAGCTGTTCACTAACAAAGCGCACCGGGAGTAAAGTATTTCCGTCGGTCAATTGAGGTGCTGCTTCAAGCTGTGTTTTCTTATTGTTAACTACCGCTTCGTTCTTATCAATATACAATTGAATGGTAACATCGTCTTTGACTACGGTGACTTTACGGCTCTTTTCTTCCCACTGTACCTTGGAGCCGAGTGTTTCGGCAATAATCCGGATCGGCACCAGCGTATTCCCCTTAACGATGCGGGGAGGCACTTCAGCAGCCAATTGCTTGCCGTTCATAAACAAATGAATGGGCGACTCCGCGGCAAAAGTCATGACAGGAAACGATAACAAAGAAATGAGCAGCATGGATATCAACGTAGTTATAACTCTCATCATACACCTCAGCTTATATAATATAAAATCATAGGTTTCGGGATCGCTTTCATAAATAAAGGCTTAAAATGGCGAATCATACCATATAATAGACGTCTTAACCGGCGAAAAGTTGCGGGAAAACGACAAAAAAGCCCAAAATGACAGGCGTTTCCCGTCATTTCAGGCTAAGATTCAAGAACTAAGCTATTTGCATACGTGATTGTTCCAGCAGTTCACGGAACTGATCTCCGGAGAGAACTTCTTCTTTCACCAGGATGTGCAGTGACTGTTCGAAAACCGGTCTGTGCTGTTCCAGCATCCTTCTTGTGCTCTCCGTCAACTGTTCCAAAATCTTCGCATTTTCCTTCATCAGCTCTTCCTTAGTTACCATTTGCCGATCAATAATGCCCAAATCCGTTAATCCGGAATCCATCATCGTCCCTACCAGGTTAAGAGCCTGTTCAAAGTCGTTGCGCGATCCTGTGCTTCGGCCTCCATAAAACATCTCTTCCGCGACCGAACCGCCTAAAGCGATCATAATTTGATGCTCAATGTGCTCCTTCGTGTACAGGTATTGATCCTGCTGAGGATTATGACGCACGTAGCCTAACGCTTGTCCACGAGGGCTTAAAGCGACCTGCGAAACGGAGCCCGGTCGTACGGTTTCGGCTGCGATAGCATGTCCCAGCTCATGCAGAGCAACACGATCCCGTTCTTCCTTCGTCGATTCGCGGTCTGTCTTCTCACCCATCATTACCTTGTCAACAGCTTGAGACAAATGTCTTTGCTCAATAAACGGCGTTTCATCACGCATTGCGTAGATTGCGGCTTCGTTCATTACGCTCTCCAGCTGTGCGCCCGAGAAATGGAACGTTTCCTCGGCAATCGACTCCAATTGGGCATCTGCTGCTAGGGGCTTGTTCTTCGCATGAATGTTCAAAATATGAAGGCGGCCTTTTTTATCAGGCAAATCCACCTCGATATGACGGTCAAAACGCCCCGGGCGCAGCAATGCGCTGTCCAGCATTTCTTTACGGTTTGTTGCGGCCATAATCAAAACCCGAGGGCTATCCGCCGTATGAATCCCATCCATTTCCGTTAACAGCTGGTTCAGCGTCTGATCGTATTCACGATGCTGCCCGCCGTCCCTTTTACCGCCGATGACGTCGATTTCATCAATAAAAATAATCGCACTCTCTTTATTTTCTTTAACCGCACGTGTGCGTGCTTCTTTAAACATATCCCGAATCCGGCTGGCACCTACACCAACATACATTTCGACAAATTCACTGCCGGAAGCGGCCATGAATACCGAATTCGTGTAATGTGCCGCTGCCTTGGCCATCAAAGTTTTGCCCGTTCCCGGAGGGCCTGTGAGCAAAATCCCTTTGAGCGGACGAATGCCCAGCTTCTTGATCTCTTCATGCTTGATCAGAAAATCAAGTGCTTCTTTCAACTCATTCTTTGCGCGATGCTGCCCGCCGATATCATCAAAGGTCAAATAGCTGGGCGACTGACTGCGTGCCTTGCGGTCGGAGCCCCCAAAGCCGCCGCCTGCTGTACGCGCACGGTTCATATAGAACAAAGAACCTAAAATAATCGCCATAAAAAGAATGGGAACAACGTTTACTCCGATAAAATAAAGGAATACTAAAAGAACCGGAACCGAGCCAATGGCAATTTCCTTATAGATCTTACTCATTAGGCCACACCCCTATTTTATCAGGCGTACGCGGCAGCATGACATATTTGCTTTGAGCTCCGTCACTCATCGTCACGTATACAAACTTATCGTCCATTTCCGTCGATACCTTTAGATTCGAATTGGCTGCACGCGCCTGAAGAGTAGTCGGTATCTGGGAATATTTCTTCGTTTCCATAGCTTGTGCTACATCAAACAATGCGGAGGACCACCAGGCATCCAGCTGTTCGGAAGAGTCGCTATCCACTTTAAGCTTCAGCTTTTTCTGCCCGATTACGGATGAGCCGTCCTTCTGAATACGGTCATATATTTCACGCAAGCTGGCACCAGGCTTCAGCTTCAATTCAATCGTCGTTTCCGTACTTGTAATTTTCGTGTCGACCAGCTCTACGACTCCCGGGGTGCTAGTCACTACGGAAGCCAGTGGATTCTCCATGGCAACACTTTGGTAAACGAAATAACCGCCGAATAATACCGTCGCCGAGATTACAACACTCAAAGAGATAGGCAAGAGACGTAACTTCATGCTAACGTCCCCCTTTCTATAGTATATCATCTGTAATATATAAATAGTATATCACATGATATATACTCAATGTGGATGTAATCTGTGGTAAATCGGTCATTGAATGCTTAATCGGTACGTATCCAGCATAGCTCCGTCTTTAAAAGAATAGTAATCGTAATAATACCGCTCACCGGCCGCATCGTCTTTTACTTTATAGAACACTTCCCAGACCAGCGTTCCGTTCAACACCCCGGGCATCATCCGAACGATATCCGCATCCGCTTGATGAGCAAGCACAGCCGCCTTCACTTGCTCGGCATTAACCCCGTCAGAGGCCATCTGTGAATAGATGACGTCTTCCGCCACCCAGACAATCATCTTTTGCCCAATCTTGTTTTCACCTTGAATAATAGTAAACGGCTTGTCTCCGACGAAGCGGTCCACTTTGTCCGCTTTGGTTAAAATCGTTTTCTGATAAGCGGTTTGAACCGCATTGCGTTGTATCTGCCATTCCTTCTCATGTACGGCATTGAAGAAGCGTACGCCAAAAAACAAAAGAAGAGCAGCTGCAGCGACCGCCGCAACCGCAATTTTAATTTTCATGAAAGCCCATCCTCTACTTTCTGTGCTTATTGGCCGGTAAGCCGTTCAAAGCAGCGCTGTGCCTCGTACAACACTTTTTCTTCATCTAATGTAAGGCATTCGCTGTTCTTGACGATCTGTTTCCCTTCGACCCAAACGTCCGTTACATCTTTCGCCGATGCGGAGTACACCACATGAGAAATATAGTTCGTTTTCGGGAAAAAGTGAGGCTGATCAATATCGAGTGCGATAAAGTCCGCCTTCATGCCAGGCTGCAAAGCACCGACCTGTTCAAGCCAGATCGATTGCGCACCTTCCAACGTCCCCATCCGCAAAGCAGCTTCAGCCGGAACCGCTACAGGATCTCCAGTCACACCCTTATGAATCAAGGCGGCCAGTCGCATTTCTTCGAACATATCCAGATTGTTGTTGCTTGCAGGTCCGTCCGTTCCTAGCGAAACCTTAATGCCTTCCTTTAGTAACTCGGGAACCCGCGCCACGCCGCTAGCCAGCTTCAAATTGCTGCCGGGATTGTGAGACACGCGGACATCATATTTTTTCAAAATTTGAATTTCTTCGTCGGTTAAATGAACGGCATGCGCCACAAGCGTGGGTCTTGTAAACATGCCAAGCTTCTCCAAGTGGGCAACAGGTCTTGAGCCGTATTGCTCGAAATTTTCCTGAACCTCCCTTGCCGTTTCCGACATATGAGTATGCATCGGGAGCTGCAAATCGTGAGCCGCCTGCACGAAGCGCTCAATAAAATCAGGCGGGCAAGTATAAGGAGCATGTGGGGACATCAACGTTGTAATCCGTCCGCCTGCTTTATTGTGCCAATCTTTGGCAAACTGTACAGCCTCGGCCAGCTTCGCATCCTGCACATCCGGAGGACACAGTCCGATTGCACCGCGCGTTAGTACGCCCCGCATTCCGCTTTGCTCCACTGCCAGGGCGACTTCATTCATATGGTCATACATATCGACCACAGCCGTCGTTCCGCCCTTAATCATTTCCAATATTGAGAGCTCCGTACCGACACGTACATCATGAGCGGTAAATTTGCCTTCGATCGGCCACATTTTTTCCTGAAGCCATACCTGCAGAGCCAAATCGTCTCCATAGCCTCTAAGCAGCGACATGGCCGCATGACCGTGGGTGTTCACCAGTCCCGGCATAAACAGCTTGTGCTTCCCATTGATATGCTCGTCATATTGTTCCAGCGGCAGAGGCGCGTGCTCACCGATATATGTAATTTGATTGTCCTCCCACACCATGCAGCCGCGAACAATCGGTTGAACCTCATTTAATGTAATAAAAGTACCGTTAGTGATAATTGTTTTTTTCACTTTCCATTCCTTCCTTTCTCTTACCTGACATTAAATTTTACTGTACATCTTCATCTTATATAAATCAAGTAAGCACAAGACCTCCATTAGTGTCGTACTTACATAATCAACCTTTCATGAACTTCATTTGAAATGGATAAACTATGATTGCAATCCAGCTACAGGATGTGTTATTTTTAATTTTGTGTTAAATTTCACGATCCGTTTTTCAATAACCGATGCTCATTGTGAATTTATCGTTAAGATACTTTAAGGGGGCTGTTTCATGCTTTTCGCTAAAAAAAATGATACCGACTTTCTTCTCTTGCTGATTAAAGCTTCGGAAAACACGCTGCATGCGGCACAAATGTTCCGTAATGCCGTGATGGGAGATCAACCGCCTGCGGCATTTTATCCACAGCTGAAGGATCTGGAAAACAAGGGGGATCAAATTACGCATCAAATTTTCAAAGGCTTGAACAAAGTATTTATCACCCCGTTGGATCGTGAAGATATTATGGAGCTTGCTTCCAAGGTGGATGACGTCATTGACGGAATTGAAGCAACCATCGCTCGCTTCGATTATTTGAATATTACGATGAGCGATAAATATATGAAAGAATTTTCCGCAGTAATCGTAGCCAGCTGCCAGCATATCCTGGATGCCTTCAAGCTGCTTGCCAAAAAGAAATACATACAAATTACCGAGCATACGGTACAAATCAACAGCCTCGAAAATGAAGCCGACCGTCTGATGCGCGAAGGTATTCGGGAAATTTTCACGAATCCGAAAGATCCTTATCATGATTTCAAAATTAAGGAGCTGTATGAAAGGCTTGAACAAACGACAGACGCCTGTGAAGATGTAGCCAATATTTTGGAAAGCGTCGTTTTGCGTTATTCGTAAGCTGGTTCATACCCGTAGGAGGAAATTATGCTAACCCTTTTGTTCATCGTCGTCGGACTGGCTCTGCTGTTTGATTTTATCAACGGCTTTCACGATACGGCTAATGCCATTGCAACATCCATTTCCACTAGGGCTTTAACTCCTAGGTTCGCTGTTTTTTATGCAGCGGTATTGAATTTCATCGGAGCTGTTTATTCTTCTGGGGTCGCGAAGACGGTCGGAGGTAAAGTGGCCAATCCGGCTACCATCGATCACGGCGTGGAAATCGTTATTGCCACTCTGATTACGGCTATTATATGGAATCTCCTAACATGGCTCTATGGTATTCCGTCCTCGTCCTCTCATACACTGATTGGGTCACTGGCGGGTGCGGTTATCTCAGGTGCGGGATTCAATGCTGTGAATTGGGCCGGGTTCAAAGAAATTATATTGATTCTGGTGCTATCTCCCATCGTTGCCTTTGCAACGGGCTTTATTTTGATGTGGATTATCCGACAGCTGATTATTGTGAGTGGCAATCATTCCAGGTCCCGGTTGAACCGTTTGTTCCGTTTCTTTCAAATTTTCTCGGCTGGTTTACTCTCCTTGTCTCATGGCGGTAATGATGCCCAGAAGGCTATGGGGATCATCGTATTCGGCCTTGTCTCCTTAGGGTATCAAACCAATCTGGACGTCCCTATGTGGGTTAAAGTAGCAGCTGCAACCGCAATGGGCCTAGGTACTTCCGTCGGTGGAATGCGAATCATCAAAACCATGAGTAAGAAGCTTATGAAAATCGAACCGATTAACGGCTTTGCTTCGGACTTGAACTCGTCCATCGTTATTCAAACGTCGACTGCATTAGGTATGCCGTTGTCAACGACACATGTTATTTCCTCATCGATCATAGGCACCGGCTCTGTCATGAGATTTCATGATGTAAAATGGGCAACGGTGACCAAGATGGTCATGACCTGGGTTATTACGATACCCATCAGTATGGTGCTCGCTTTCCTGATATACAAAATTGTATTTCAGTTTACTTCTTAACCAGTATGGTTGTCCAGCTTCGCAAATGCGACAAAAGCCTGCATTCCTTCAAGGATTGCAGGCTTTTTTTTGTGAGGAAATCTAATCCAAATAATAGGCAAGACTTTGGAGCTCGGTTGTAAAGTCCGCATGATGGACTCTGACCTCGTTCGGCACTTTTATAATCATCGGCGCAAAATTCAGGATCGCTTCCACTCCGGCGCTTACAAATTCGTTAGCTACGTTTTGCGCTTCGGCAGCCGGAACCGTGATGATCCCGATCCGCACATGTAAGGATTCAATCGTTTCCTTTAAATCACGCATTGGCTTGACATGCAGATTGTTGATCGATTCTCCAATTTTGGACTCATGAGCATCAAAAACAGCTACAATCTTCATATTATCTTTCAAATACGCGTTATAGTTGCACAAGGCTCTGCCTAGGTTCCCCGCGCCTACCAAAGCTACGGGGATCAGCTTATCCAATTTGAGAATTTGGCGAATTTTCTCTATCAGGTAATCGACATCGTACCCGATCCCTTTTTTGCCGAATTCCCCAAAATAAGCTAAGTCTTTACGAATTTGAGCCGGGTTCAAGTCCAGCTTTTGCCCGAGATCCTGAGAAGACACTGTATGCACACTTTTTTTGCTCAATTCATTCAGAAATCTAAGATATACCGGAAGCCTGCGAACTACCGCTTCGGATATTTTCAGCGTCTTCATTCCCCGTTTTCCCCCATCCACTGCTTAATTCGCGGAACCAACTGATTGGTTGGCATATGCTCAATCTTCGGTCCGGGCAGTGAGTACAAAAAGTATTTCCCGTACGTCGTATCAATCACTCGGGTATCGTATATAATAACAATCCCCTTGTCTTTCGCTGTTCGAACAAGCCTGCCGAACCCTTGCTTGAACCGAATCACCGCTTGCGGCACCGATAGCTTCATGAAAGGATTCTGGTTCAGCTTCTTGAGCTTTTCCGTCTTCGCCTCTACCAACGGATGGTTCGGCGGTTGAAACGGCAGTCTCACGATAGCAAGGCAAGTCAGCGCATCGCCGGGAATGTCGACTCCCTCCCAGAAGCTGCTCGTACCTAAAAGCACGCACGAGCTGCTGTTCTGAAACAGCCTGGTGAGCTTGCTGCGGTTGCTGCTGTCTACCCCCTGCCCCAGTACCTGCATGCCAAATGGCGACAAACGGTCCTTCAGGCTGCCGTGAACCAGCTTCAGCATCCGGTTAGACGTAAACAATACGAGCATGCGACCCTTCGTTTCCAATGCCACCTCGGCCAAGGATTGCGTCAAATGCTCCAGAAACTGCTTCTCGCCCGCATTCCCTCGAATGCTTGGAAAGTCCCTCGGAATCGCAACTAATGCCTGCTGACGATAATTAAAGGGCGATGGCAGCTGGACGGTTTTCAGCTTTGCTTCTTCCTCTTTTGCTCCCGTTTCCAGACCCAGCTGCTCACATGTATAATCGAACGATTTGCCGACCGACAACGTAGCCGAGGTCATGATAATACTATCCTTCACATCAAAAAAGTGCTGCTGCAGCATCGGACTTACATCTATGGGGACACTCACAAGCTGCAGTGATTTGCTCTTGTTAAACTGACCTGCTTCCAGCCAATATACGTAGTTATCATCAGGCATCGTCATGAAAAAGTGGAGATTGTCCCGATGACGGTACAATTCCTTCACGGTCCCGGTAATATCGGTTAAGATCCCTTGAAGGTCAAGCTCATCCTGCATTTCTTTCATTTCAGAGAGCAGCTTATCCAGCTTTTTAAGCACTTCGCTTGTCAGCAGGAATATGCTGTCCTCCAGTACCAACAGCTTATCCCAGCCTTGAGGCTGATCGTCCTTCTTAATCCGGAATACCAGCTGCCCGCCCTCCATTGAGGTTGGATCCGCTTTTGAAGCTAACAGCTGATACAGCACCTCCGCCAGCTCATCCCACCGTTCCTTGATCTCAACGAGCTTGGGTGTCAGGCCGTCAATCGTATGACTCCAGCCTTGAACCCGCTCGGATTCATCCCGCTGAAGCCGGGCTCTAAGCGACATTAGCTGTCCGCTGCGGCTATCCTTGAAGAGCCACCACAACGTACCTACGAATGCACCGTAGAACAGCTCAATACCCAAATGCTTGCTTGCCACTTCCTCAAAGTGGTGCGCTTCATCAATAACCAAATGCTTATAGTTTGGCAGCAGCCGATTCTCCGCTTTCGTATCCGTAAACAACATCGAGTGGTTTGTTATTACAACGTCGGCTGTGTTCGCCTCATGGCGTGCACGGTGATAGAAGCATTTTTTAAACCATGGGCACGCCCGATTCAAGCAGGAATCCGTATCGCTTGCGACCGTATGCCAGAACGAAACCCCTTTATTGCCAAAATGCAGCTCCTCTTCGTCCCCATGCTTCGTTTCGCTCAGCCAAACGACCATCTGACCGGCAGTAATCCGGTCTTCCTTTCCGTGCTCGAAGTCCTGCATATTCATCTTTTGCTCAAATTTACGCAAGCATAGATAATGACTGCGTCCCTTTAGCACCGAGGCTTTGAAATCGACCGGAAACAGATCGTGAAGCAGGGGAATATCCCGCTCTCGGATTTGCTCCTGCAAATTGATGGTGTGCGTGCTGACGAGCACCTTCTTGTCTTTCTTCAGCCCGTAATATAAAGACGGAATCAAGTAACCGAGCGATTTTCCTGTCCCGGTTCCCGCCTCAATCATCAGATGCTGGTCATGCTCGAACGCAGCCTCAACCTCATTCAGCATCCGAACCTGTGCCTCACGGTCTTCATAAGAAGCAAAGCGCTGCCGGAGTACAGCCTTCAATTGTTCATAAAATGCAGCAAAGTCTTCCGGAAGGGCTTTGATTTCCCCATCTTCCCGAACCGGCTCTTCCTCGCCCCAATCCTCTACATTCAATTCAAACTGGCGAAAAAACTGACCGCTCTCGTCCGCTGTTCCGAAGGATTCCTTATACAGCCTCATCTCTTGTATAAACCAGCCGAAATCAGACAAGGATTCATCAAAAATAATCGTTAACCGCTGCAGCGTAAGCAAGGATAGGCCCTGAAACCGCTCTAAACAACGAAGCCAAATAAGTGCCGTTGCTTCTGCATCACTATCAGCCTGGTGAGGCCGCTCATGAGGAATGCTGAAGGCATGCGATACCATACTTAGCTGCAAGCTTGACAAAGAAGGGAATAACACGCGAAGCGAATCCATTGTATCCAATACTTTTCCGTCAAAAGGGAAGTACCCGTTCTCATCCAGCGCACGCTGCAAAAATCCTAAATCAAAAGCAATATTATGTCCGACAAGCACGCTGTCCTGCAGCAGCGGAACCATCTCGGCAATGACGGTATCCAGCTCCGGAGCATCCTTGACCATGTCATCGTCTATGCCCGTTAAGGTTGTTATAGAAGAAGGTATACCAATCCCAGGATTTACCAGGGAAGTATACCTGTCTGTTATTTGATCGTCCATTATTATAACGAGGCCAACCTGAATAATGCGGTCCGTAGACTGGCTCCCGGTCGTTTCAAAATCTAAAACCGCGAATTTCATTACCCGTATGTCAATCCCTTCATACCCACTCTCCTACTAAGCATACCAATACTCCAGGGAAAAGGGAATAGTAAACTTCATCCTTACGCTTCATTTTCTCACCGGGCTGTGGAAAAATTGAAGCTCTCCTTTCTTAGAGCAGCAGCATACTCCGGACTCCACAAGTGGCTGGACGCTGGACGGATCACTCCGAAAAGCCATGTTGAAATATTCCAGCGCCTTATCCATATTGTGTTTATATGCTTGAATGCAGCCCATTGCATTAAAAGAAATAGCCTTCATCTGATTATTGTTCGTAATTTGCGATAAAAAATGAAAATGACTGTAGCTTTCCGTTTCTTCTCCATTACGCAAGTAACTCATAGCCAGGTATACGCGTGCTAATGTAAATTCGGGATCATGACGGACCAAGGTAGAGAACTCTTTTATCGCTTCATCAAACATCAGCAGCTTGTAAAAGCCTTGTCCTCTGGCAAAATCTTCAGAATGCTTGCCTGCCAATTCGGGGTCCTGCACACTGTCTGCAAACAATGGATGATGTGTCTGATAAAAAGCAGCCAGCTTCTCTTCAAAAAGCAGCCATTCCTCGATAAACGTGTCGCTCATGGCTTTAAGTGCCTGCAGCTTCTCCTGAAGCTCTTTCTTGTCCGAACCCTTAGCCGTTGCGTACTGTGCACTCACTTCCCCGAGCATCTCGTTCATAGAAGCAAATAAATGTTTGAACATGTATGCACCTCACCTTAACCTGAGCATACACTCATTTTTCGCTCCCGGCGTGCTTTTCATTCGTTACATTACGGTGGAATGAATTTCTTCCTTCAGTACGCTGACTACTTGGTTATTCTCACCCATAATAGCAATTTGCGGATGGTGCTTTCGAGCTTCCTCATCGGTCAGCATGACGTAAGACAAAATAATAACCGTGTCTCCGACATGAACCATCCTCGCAGCAGCGCCATTCAGACAAATAACTCCGGACCCCCGGGGACCGGGAATAATATACGTTTCGAATCTGGCGCCGTTGTTGTTATTCACAATCTGTACCTTTTCATTCGGCAGCATATCGATCATATCAAGCAAGTCCTCATCAATGGTAATGCTTCCTACATAATTAAGATTAGCTTCCGTAACGGTGGCCCGGTGAATTTTGGATTTCAGCATCGTTCTGAACATGGGATGTCCCCCTTGAATTTAAAATGAAATGAGTGTGTTATCAATCAGCCTGGTTTTTCCGAATTTGACCGCCAGAGCAATAAGGACAGATGAAGCATCACGAAGTCTTGCTACGGGCTGGAGCGTCGGATAAGCGACAATCTCAACATAATCGATCTCTGCCAAAGGCGACTGCCGAATGTGCTCTATTATGGCCTTATGCAGCTCCGACACGTCAATGGCTCCTTTAGATTCTGCTACAAGTGACTCAGCCAATTTCAATGATGAAGATAGCACTAATGCCTGGCGCCGCTGCTCAGGCTCCAAGTACACATTTCGTGAGCTTAACGCAAGTCCGTCCGCTTCTCTCACGATAGGACAGGGGACAATTTGTACCGGAATATTCAGGTCCTGCACCATTTGTTGGATAACCGCTACTTGCTGCGCATCCTTTTGACCGAAATAGGCTGCATCCGGCTGTACCATATGGAACAGCTTGCTTACAACCGTAGCTACCCCGTCAAAATGACCCGGACGGGATTCCCCGCACAACCGCTCCGTCACACCAGAAACACTCACGACGGTTTGAGTAGGGGTAGGATACATTTCCTCCACGGAAGGCAAAAACACGATATCCGCCTTCTCCGCCTCGGCAAGGGCAAGATCGCGTTGTTCGTCTCTAGGGTATCTCGATAAATCCTCGTTCGGTCCGAACTGCAGCGGATTGACGAAGATACTCAATACAACCAAATCACACTGCTGGCGGGCTGCTCGAAGCAGACTTGCATGACCCTCATGCAAATACCCCATCGTCGGTACAAAACCGACCCGTAACGTGCTGTCTTTTGCTCTGGCTTGACGAATAGCAGCTCGAAGCTGTTGAATATGACGGATGACTTGCAGCTGATGTACCATTGGCATGGACTCTCGCTCCCCTTTGCATAAATGATTATTTTTTACTTCCGTATAAAAAATCAGCTACGTCTTCCTCCATCCGGAACGAATGCTCCGGCAGAGGGAACGAACGTCCCTTTACTTCATCCACGTACTGCTTCAAGCCTTCTCGAATCTGAGCTCCAATGTCGGCATACGTTTTGACAAATCGTTTAGGTGCAATATTGGAGCCGTAGCCTAAAGCGTCATGGAACACTAACACCTGACCATCACATTGTGGTCCGGCACCAATGCCGATCGTAGGAATCGACAAGGCTTCCGAAATATGCTGAGCCAGCTGCTCCGTTACCAGCTCCAGTACGATAGCGAACGCACCTGCTTTCTCCAGTGCCAAAGCGTCGTCGAGAAGCTTTTGTGCCTGCTCCGAATTTTTCCCTTGAATTTTGAAGCCCCCGATTTGGTGAATCGATTGCGGAGTCAAACCGATATGGCCCATGACCGGAATGCCCGCCTGGGTACAGGCCTCGACCGCGGCACAAATTTCTTGCCCGCCCTCCAGCTTAACAGCTTTGGCCAAGCCTTCCTGCATAATTCTTGCCGCATTGCGCAAGGTCAAATCCAGGCTGCCATGATAGGTCATAAACGGCATATCCGTAACGACGAAGGTAGAGGGAGCGCCGCGTACGACAGAGCGGGTATGATAAATCATATCTTCAATGGTTACAGGGATGGTTGAATCGTATCCGAGTACCACATTGCCCAGCGAGTCGCCGACGAGAATGACATCCACGCCCGCTTCCTCCGAAAGCATCGCAGAAGGGTAATCATAAGCCGTCATTACCGTAATCGGTGTTCCGTCCTGTTTCATTTTTTTCAGCTTCGAGGTCGTGGCCGGTTTTCTTGCTTGCATAGCAACACCTGCTTTCAATAAATTATGGTTAGCCTTAGTATAGACAAAAAAACCTTTTAGCCCACGAAAGCTAAAAGGTTCACATGTTAAATCCATCATATGATCCTTCTGTCTCGGTCCGTTAGGCTCAGAGCAGAATCCGACATATTCCAATTGGGATATTCAGTTCAGTTGGAAACGTTACATTCTAGATCTACAATGGGAGTACGATTCTTGTCAGATATCGCCTCGATTTTCATTATACCAAACTTTTCATCTAGGGGGAAGACATCAAATATCAATTTAGCTGGAGGCGCCAAACTCAATGTTACCGGAGTACCATTTGGTTAGTGACCCGTCCTCCTGCCGGACAATCAACGCCCCGGAATCGTCTATACCCACAGCGAAGCCTTCCTTTAAGCCTTGGGGGGACTGGGTCCGAACTGCTTTGTTCAATGAAACACTGAGCGCCTCCCAGAGCAGTTTGATGGGAGCAAAGCCTTGTTCATGATAAACTTTGTACAACGACTCCAGCTCCTGTAAAAAGTGTACAAGCAGCTCCGATCGATTGACTTCCTTCCCCGCTTCAATGGCTAAGGAGGTAGCTATTCCTCTGATCTCCTCAGGGTAATCCTCTGCTTGCAGATTAACACTAATGCCCACGCCGGCGATGACGTGATGCAGCTTCTCTTCCTCCGCGCTGGATTCGAGAAGAATGCCGCTGATTTTCTTCCCATCGATGAGAAGGTCGTTCGGCCATTTGATTCCTGCCGGCAATTGAGTGAGCTGGCGTATGGTTCGGCAAAGCGCCACGGCGACCAGCAAAGTAAGATGCGGTGTAAAGTGCAGTGGAATACGCGGCTTTAAAATCAAACTCATCCAAAGGCCCTTCCCTTTCGGGGAATGCCATTGGCGGCCCATTCTTCCACGTCCGGCCGTCTGCTTTTCTGCAATGATGAGTGTCCCCTCCACTCCACCTTCTTTAACCAGTGCATTCGCCGTATTATTCGTTGAATCCACCTCGTCAAAATAGCGAATATGGCGGCCGAAGGTCTCCGTCGTAAGCCGCGATGAAATATTCGGAATATCCAGCTTTTCCGGCTTGGATATCATACGATACCCTTTGCGGGAAACCGCTTCAAATACATAGCCTTCCTGTCGAAGACGCTCAATGTGCTTCCATATCGCAGTTCGACTGCAGCCTAATTTCACGCTTAATTGCTCGCCTGAGAGAAACTTGTCCGTATTTTCTTCAAATATTTGAAGCAATTGTTCATCCATTGTGCATGTACCGCTTTCCTGCAAATTTTACGCGGGTTCATTATATAGAACCCATCGTTTGGCTTCCTCAAGAAGTGGTTCCGTTTGATTCTCAATATGTCCCAGCGCCGTTTGTTCAAGCAAGTGCTGCAGAACAGCACTCATCCAGGGTCCGCCCTTACGATTCAAATGAATAAGTAAATCCTTGCCGGACAATTGCAGCTCGGAAAGCGATGTGATCTGCAGTTCTTCAAGCCAGTCAGCTCCGTTGGCAGCCAAAGACTCAAGTAATCCGCTTGGAAAAGACGGAAGCAGCGCTGCTGCACTATCCAAACAAATTAGGCTGTGCAATTCCCACATCGACTTCGTACCGTATTGCAGAGCAGCAAGCTTCCATGAACGCTCCAGGCTGTCACAGTTCTCATCTGCACCCTTATTATATATTACGGCCTGTTCTACTATATAAATGCTTGCAGCCACAATCCATACGATATCTTTGATCTGCTGCTTGGAAAAGGTCAGCCGCTTCAAATCTTCCTCTACACTGTCAGCATCGCCGGCAATCGTTAAATAAATAGCTGCCCAGCGGGCAGCAGGAGCAGCTATTTTCATTAAAGGATTCAGATCTGCAGTCGTCGCCTTTTCATGTGTCAGCTGTGCAAGTCTTAAAGGCTCTTTGGATTGCTGTAAAAGCCCACTTTCAATCAAAAGGCAAATCGCCCGGTGCGGCGCTGCCCCACCTATCATACGTTCGAGTTCCATCCGCACCCGTTCCATGGCAATATGCTTTAACAAAGGCGCGTGACTGCATAGGGAAGCCCATGTCTGTTCCTCAATTTGCAAGCCGTATTCGGAAGCGAAACGGATGCAGCGAAGCATTCGCAATGCATCCTCTTCAAATCGTTCATCCGGTACACCGACACAACGAAGAACCCCCAGACGCAGATCCTCCATCCCGTGGAACGGATCCATCAGCAAGCCGTCCGCGTCCAATGCCATTGCATTCATTGTAAAATCACGGCGGCGCAAATCCTCCAGCAAGCTGTCAATATAGTGCACTTCTGAAGGTCTGCGGTACTGCTCGTAGCCTTCCTCTTTGCGGAACGTCGTTACCTCGTAAGTAAACCCGTCTACGATGACGGTAACCGTCCCGTGCTGCAGTCCCGTGGGAATCGTACGGCTAAAGGTCTTCTGAACTTGTTCAGGACGTGCAGAAGTAGCGATGTCATAATCCTTCACCGGCCGCTGAAGCATTTTATCGCGAACACAACCGCCGACCAAATAAGCCTCATAGCCTTGCTGCTGCAGCGCGTGGAGCACCTTTACCGCTCCGTTTTCCAACGGTTCCTTCATGCCTTCCTCCCGCCTTAACAGTTGAGTGGCTTCAGCTTCAGCTCTTCAGGCATCGGCCGTTCCAGCACCCGGTAATAAATTTGTTCGTATTGTCGTGTAATTGCATCATTGCAGAATGTAAAACGAGCCCGATGCAAACAGGCCGCTTTCATCTTTTCGTATACATCCTGATCCGACAGCAGCTTTCTAGCGTATTCTGCCATCATTTCCACATCACCGATCTCAGCCAAAAAACCGCTTTCTCCATGCGTTATCAATTCAGGAATCCCACCTGCATTGGACGCAATCGTCGGAACACCGCAAGCCATTGCCTCTAGCGCGACAAGACCGAAGCTTTCCTTCTCTGATGGCAGCAGCATAACATCCGATAAAGATAACAGCTGGGCCACATCGTCCTGTTTGCCGCAAAACGTCACCCGGTCGAGCAATCCTAATTCTTTTACTTTACACAACACTTTGGACAGCTCCGGACCTTCTCCCACAAACAATAGTCTTGAAGGAATATCGCGGCTCACCCTGTCAAATATTTCGACGACATCGGTAACCCTTTTCACAGGCCGGAAATTGGATATATGTATAAGAATTTTCTCATCCGGATGGGCGAACTCTTTTCGAAGAGCCTGCACCTCGCGAGGGTAATACACTCTTTTATCTACAAAGTTGTACGCCAAATCAATCGGCTTAGTGATATCCAGCAATCTCCGTGTTTCATGAATCAAATCATCGGACACGGCGGTCACGGCATCGCTTTGGTTAATTGCATAACGAATCAGGTCGCTAAGCGACTCGTCCTGCGCCAATACCGTAATATCGGTTCCGTGCAGCGTGGTAACCACTTTCAATTTATCTCCGACCATTTGTTTGGCCAGCAGTGCGCATACGGCATGAGGGATAGCATAATGAACGTGCAGCAGATCCAGCTCTTCAAGCTGAGCTACCTGTGCCAATTTGCTGGCCAATGACAGATCATAAGGAGGATATTTAAACACGTAATAATCGTTGACTTCCACTTCATGGTAAAATATGTTTTTATCGAATTTCCCCAGTCGGAAAGGCATGCTATGAGTTATAAAATGGACCTCGTGTCCTTTTTCGGCAAGCAGCTTGCCGAGCTCGGTTGCCACTACACCTGAACCACCCAGGGTAGGATAACAGGTAATGCCGATTTTCAACCGTTCCTTCATACGGCTCCCTCCCTTGCCCATAGTATATTCCAATTACTCAAGGATAATTTGCCTGCGGCATCCTGCGAATTTAAAATAAATGGACCAAATACGGCAGCTTGCTTATAAAGCCCTCTGCATAAGGAACCATTCTTTTTTGTCCAAGCATCCGGTCCTTGGCTTCCACCCTTTCCAGATAACCTTGGTTTAACGGAGTCGCTACATAATTGTTGCCGGCAGCGGCACTTTCGAATTGCGTTCGATAAGCTTTCAAAGCGTCCATCTTCTGCTGATGAACATCCGATATATCGACCAAAAGGTCCGCCTCAACGACATCATTAATAAAATAAAAATAGGTCTGCTCGACGTTGTGCGCCTCGGTATCCGGTTCGTACTTGCGAAGCTTTGCATTAAACACCGCTTCTTGAACCAGCTTGCTGCATGCAATATGGTCAGGGTGACGATCCTCCCAGTAAGGCGCAAAGATTATCCTCGGCTTATGCTTCCGAATTTCTCGGGTAATAGAAGCTATAGGCTCAGGTCCTATCCATAAGCCGCGGTCTGGTAAACCCAGGTTAGACCGAAGAGCCAAGCCTAACACGTCCGAAGCCTTGGCTGCTTCTTCCTGACGGGTTTCTACCGTACCGTTAGAAGACATCTCTGCATACGTCAAGTCGCATATCCCGACACGATAACCTTGGGAGGTGTGCTTGACTATCGTGCCTCCCATACCTATTTCCGCATCATCAGGATGCGCACCGAAAATAAGAATGTCCAGTGAGTTACTCATTGTCATCCAACCCCGGTTTATATTTATGGACTAGCTCCCGCCATGCGAAGTCTCCGCGATCCAGAGCCTTCACCAGAATTTCCGCGGTTGCGATGTTGGTAGCTACAGGAATCCCCTGCACATCACACAAACGAAGCAGGGCAATAATATCCGGCTCGTGAGGCTGCGCCATTAACGGATCTCTCAGGAATATAATAAAATCCATCTCATTGGTAGCTACCATGGCTCCGATCTGCTGATCGCCGCCTAGCGGACCTGACATGAAGCGATGAACCTGCAGTTTCGTATTTTCCATGATCCTTGTCCCTGTTGTACCTGTTGCAAACAATTCGTGATGCTGGAACACGGGCTCATAGGCAATTACGAAGTTTACCATCTCATCTTTTTTTCTATCGTGTGCAATCAATGCGATTTTCATAGACATTGTACAGAACCCCTTATATTTTCACTTGATTTAATCTATAAAATGCTCAAAGCCGTAAACAATTCCTTTTAGCTCCATCGCTTTTTTGATAGCGACATTGACTCCAGGCATATAACCTGCACGGTCGTACGAGTCATGACGTATTTTTAAGGTTTGACCAAAGGCGCCAAAGATAACTTCCTGTTGAGCAAAAATGCCCGGTAAACGAACGCTATGTATTCTGAAGCCGTCGTACAAACCGCCGCGTGCACCTTCGATCGTTTCTTCCTCTTTCGGATTACCTTGACGCAGCTCCTGTCTTGTTTCAGAAATAAGCTCCGCGGTTTTGATCGAGGTGCCTGAAGGAGCGTCCAGCTTCTGGTCACCGTGATATTCGATAATCTCAAGATGCGGGAAATATTTTGCCGCTTGAGCCGCAAATTTCATCATAAGAATAGCACCAATGGAAAAATTGGGAGCAATGATGCCTCCGATCCCGAGCTCTTTGCATTGCTTGTCCCAGTTCTCGATGTCCTCCGGTGTGAACCCCGTCGTTCCGATAACCGGACGAACCTTATGTTTAATGGCCAGGGCCGTATTGCTTACGACGGAATGGGGAGTTGTAAAGTCTACCAGCACGTCAGGCTTGCCTTCTACAAGCGCCAGCTCAAGATCGCTGCTCATTTGAACTCCGCAAGCCTCCAGCCCAACAAGCCGACCCGCGTCAATCGTGAGGTCTGCGGATCGGCTTACAGCTGCAGCTAGCTCCAACTCCGGGTCTCCAAGTACCATCTTTACTACTTCTCGGCCCATTCGGCCACTTGCTCCTGCTACTGCTACACGAATTCGACTCATACCTTATCGTTCCTTTCATTACCTGCTAATATAAATGGATCATGACCGCAATAATTGCTTCAGCTTAAGCTGGTATTCATCAAGCAGCTGCCTGCCAATCTCATGCTCAGGGTCCAGCTTCAACAGCTCCCGTATCGCCTGGATGGCTTGACTATACTCCTTTAACCGGGAGTAGGCAAGACCGAGCATAAGGTAGGCTTCCCAGGACAATGAATCGAGCATAATCGCCTGCTTCAATAAAGCCACGGCCATCCACAACTGCTCTTCGGACCCGTTGAAATATTTCTCCGCCTGCCGGATCGTTTGCCTTGCTTGCAGATGCTGCAGGTGAAATATATAATGGTCCTCTTCAGGATCCAGCTTCATCGCTTGAGTTGCATGATGAATCGCTTTATGAAGCTTATTGCTTCTGGAATAAGTAATCGAAAGCTTGTAATGGAAGGTGGCATTATCCGGGTTCATCGCAATTGCGCGCTCGAACCATTCAATCGCCTGCTCAAAATCATTGTTCAATATGGCTTCATACGCCTTCTTGATAAGCCCTTCTCCATCCATCTGCCCATCCTCCTTTGTAAAAGGGTGATGGTACAGCATATGATTTTTACTCGCTTTCGGTGTTCAATTTTGTCCAACGATTCGCATCTCGGGTGTTAAACTTATGCATAATCTTATCATGTGCCTCTGTTAAATCGATCCCAAGGGAATTAGCGAAGCAAATGGTTATGAATAAAATGTCACCTAGCTCTAGCTCAATCGAGTTATCGGCCTCAGTAGGTTTTTTGGGCTTCTCGCCAAAGCGGTGATTCACTTCCCGGGCCAGTTCCCCGACTTCTTCAGACATGCGGGCCAGCATGGACAAGGGCTGAAAGTACCCTTCCTTAAACTGAGATATGTATTGATCCACTTCTTGTTGAAGCTCTTTAAGCGAGCGTTCTGCCATAGACATCAATCCTTTATTGAAATGTACCGTCTGAATACCATGTTATCGCAAAACAGGCAGACATGACAAATTTTTTTTGCCTGAAATGACGCATACTACAAAAAATGCACACTCCCGGCTTCTGCAACAGCCGTTACAATGAGATGCTTTTTGAGGAGAATGCTACTATGAAAACCGACGTATGGACAAGGGACAAGCTGCGGAACCTTCCCCCCATTCTGCTAGGAACCGCCATTTATGCATTCGGCTTACACTATTTTATCATCTCTAACGAGTTGATGGAGGGTGGGGTCACTGGCATTGCACTGCTTTTAAATTACATCTTCCATCTCCCACCATCTTTATCCACTTTGCTTATTAATATCCCTCTATTTTACTTGGGCTGGAGGCATTTAGGAAAAGAATCTATGGCCTATACGATTTTCGGTACCTTGGCCTTGTCGTTTTTTTTATGGATTATGGAATGGCTTATTCATCACCAATGGCTTGAGCCGTTTCGAACGAATAAGGATTACTTCTTGGTGACAGCTTACGCCGGTTTAACCTTGGGGGTTGGGCTCGGGCTTGTATTTCGTTACGGCGGCACGACAGGAGGAGGGGATATCGTTGCCCGTATCGTACAAAAAGCAAGAGGCTGGAGTATGGGACAGGTTATTCTTTGGTTCGATGCGACGGTTATTGGATCGTCACTTTTTTTTATTGACAAGGAAAAGATCTTATACACCTTCGTTGTAGTCTTTATCACGACAAAGGTGATTGACGTTATTATTGAAGGAGCATATGCTGCAAGGGCCTTTACAGTAATCTCAGATCATGCCGAAGAACTGGCCTCTCAAATTACGAAACAAATGGATCGCAGTGCAACCCTCATGCCTGCCATCGGTGCTTATTCCAAGGAACAGAAAAAAGTTCTCTACTGCGTCGTGGCGCGCCAGGAAATGAAAAAGCTTAAAGATCTTGTCCGTTCCGTCGATCCTCGGGCGTTCATTATCATTAACGAGGTTCAAGACGTATTGGGAGAAGGCTTTAAGCCTGAATAATCTATGTCCGAAGCAGGGTTCTAGGCTTCATCTTTTTTACGAACCGGGACGAGCCCGTTATCTTTTCGCGAAAGTCTCCAACCCGCAAATGCGAGAGCAGCTAGTATAAAGGAACCCAGTACCAGAGTCCAATAAATCGGATTTTGTTGATCTACAATTGGTAAATAGGCAGCCGCATCCTTTTTCAAAAACAGCTTGTCAATAATTTGACGCAAAGGAGTAATGACACTTGTTACCGGACTATACGGATCCTGGTCCGAACGCAGCTGGTTAGATAGGAATACCATTAAAGAATCAGCCTGCTCCACGTCACCAGGATTTCTGCTGATAAGCAGACTGGGATGAATAACAGCATAATGCTGTGCTAATTGATTGATGAACTGTGTCAGTCCTTGCTTTTGTTTATCTACTGCACTTCGTTCAATGCCGTTTACATCCTCGATCAAGAGCTTATAATATTGCAGCCACATCGGTTGATTCGTATGCGTTAAGGCATCGGTCGCAAGCCGAATTTTGGCCACATAGACTTGTCCCTCATCCGGTGAGTACTTTGCCGCGTTAAAAGCCCTCTTGGCCTGCGTTACGGTTTCCGCTAAAGCATTCATCCCCTCCACCGAGGCAATACCATAATACTGAATTTGAGTTACCTGATCCCCTAATTGCTGTAAAACCATTCGACCGCCCGTAATATCTCCCTGCATCACTTTGTTATACATGTCATCAGCGGTTTGATTCAGCAGCTCCACCCGTTGTACCTGTTCGGGACTCGGCAGCGTCTCATTGCTCTTGGACGAAGAGCTTTCTCGCTGGCTGCAGCCAATCAAAAGCTGTGTGCCTAACAGGATTGCCATGATTAGGCTTGTACCTCTCCAAGCACCTCTTAACAACATCGGACATCCCTCCTATGAATAAATTTATGGAAGGATGTCCGTATTTAGACCTGTTGCTTTTGCAGATTTATCCGTGCTTTCATTAAAAGAATCGAGACAATAATGCTGATAATACTTAACGCGATCGTAAAAGCAGCAACGCCGGGCAGCTCGTCCCACAACGATTTAGGAAGCCAAGGGAAGACGCCAACCCCGTAATCCATATAATCGTTAGCAAATGCCCAACTCGCTACAGCCAGAATAGCCCCTTTTCGATATGTATAAAGAGAAACATACAAAATAGCTTCTGCAGCCATCCCCAGATGGGATATCGTAAGCATCCAATCCTGCCAACTCACGCCGTCTCCTTGATAGGCAGCAGCCCAAATCATTGAAACAGCCCAAATTCCGTACTTAAATGAAGTGATAACCCCAAAGACTTCAACAAAGCCTCTAAACCAGCTCGTTTTGGGATTTTGAGTACCTTTATACGAATCGACAAGCAAATAAACCAAGGTGCCTATGAAAAATAGACTCGCGGTCGGACTGTCGGGTACAAATGGCAAATAAGCAAAAGATAGCTTTTGGGCGGTAAATTCCAACTGCTTGCCATACCAGATATAACCGTAAATCGTACCTAAAAAGTTTACCCAGAACATACTCCAGAGCATGAACCTGCTCGATAAAAAAGCTTTTGAAACATAGTATCGTAATGACATCCTCAGCAAGTATGCTCCCTTCGTACGTTTATTGAAAAAACCTCCACTGAGGCTTTCAAGATGAGCGACCGCGTTCTATGGTTGGTTTTATCGCCAAATACAATTTTTACATCCGACGACCTTGGAAGCTTATAAATTGTATTGTGGTGAGAAAAGACCTGACCGTTAGTACGGTCAGGTCCTGTAAGTCAGACTACTCTTTTTTCTGTTTGGCTAACCATTCCGCGAGCTTGGTAATGTCCGCATCCGTTAAGCCTTTTTTGATATTGTCATCATATTGAGCAGCCATGTTGCCTTGGCCTTTCTTAATGATGTTCATTATTTCATCCTTGTTGTGCTTATCGCCTACGCCGCGTAGCGCTGGAATACCGGAAGACGGCATACCTTTCAGCTCTCCACCGTGGCAGGAAACGCAAGTCGCTTTTTTGTAAATTTCTGCAGCCGGATCATCCGCAGCAACAATTGCAGCTGCTGCAGCAGGCTTCTTAGCTGCTCCGCCGCCTTCTCCGCCACTGCCTTTACCAGCATGAAGCTCTTCTTCGCGCTTGATATGCTCAGGGATAATGTTCTTCTCCTCAAGCTCTTTCTCATAGTGCGTCCAAGAAACGACAGTCAGGTAAGTACAAGCAACCAAAGTCAAGATCATGAGCAGTGATGCGATCGGACGTCTGTAGAAACGTCTTTCTTTTCCTGTATCTAGGAAAGGAGCGACCATCAATCCACCGAACATGATGGCTGGAACGATAACCGTACCGAATACGACGAATTTATCAGATGTATACGGATACTTCAGCAATTGGTACATGAACAAGAAGTACCAGTCTGGCATTGGGATAAATTGAGTGTTCGTTGGATCGGCAGGGTAACCAAGAGGTGCCGGATCGGAAACAACGAGTACGAGTATCCCTACAAGTACTACAACCCCAACCATCCATTCTTTTAATAGAAAGTTAGGAATAAATACTTCAGATTTCCCAGGAAACGCGGAATAATCCGGCTGGGGAATATGCGAAGATTTAGCACGAACGCGTGAATCTCCAACATAAACGATTTTTTCATCAGACTTATGACCGTGTGCCACCTATTTGCCCCTCCTTACTTCTTATAGTGTCAGAAAGCTCCCCTGCATGACAGCAAAGGGACATTGACTTTCTGCACGCAAGAAAAAATACCTTTCTTACTGCGGACGCTAACTTCAAATGACGTCGTACAACGTTTTCTTAAAGCGGACCGGAAATACCTTGTTTACGAATCATGAAGAAGTGTCCTGCCAACAAGGCAAGCAATGCGCCTGGCAAGAAGAATACGTGCAAGGCAAAGAAACGGGTTAAGGTTTGCGCTCCGACAATCTCGCCACCTTGCAGGAAGGTTTTGATATAGTCACCCAGATAAGGAACGGATGCAGCAATCTTAATACCAACTTGGGTTGCAAAATAAGCTTTGTTATCCCATGGCAGCAGGTAGCCAGTAAAACCAAGACCCAACATGACGAAGAAAATCAATACTCCGACAACCCAGTTCATCTCACGCGGTGCTTTATAAGAACCTGTGAAAAAGACGCGCAGTGTATGTAGGAACATCATAACGATTACCAAACTCGCACCCCAGTGATGCATACCGCGAACGATAACGCCGAATGCCACTTTGTGCTGAAGGTAATCCACGCTTGCGTAAGCGTTAATAATATCCGGCACATAATACATGGTCAGGAACATACCGGACAGAATTTGAATAACCGTGATAAAAAACGTCAATCCACCAAAACAATAAACAAATGCGGAAAAATGGTGCGCCGGATTCACGTGTTCAGGAACCTCATGATCGGCCACATCTCTCCACATTGGCGTGATATCTAGACGTTCATCAATCCAGTTATACATATTTTTAAACATCTGATGTTACGCCTCCTTATTTGACCCTCTTGTTCGGACCGAGCTGTCCTACATAAACGAAGCCGTTCTCCACTTTGAGATCATATTGATCCAAAGGAGCCGGCGCTACAGCAAGGTTCTTACCGTCAACCGTGTAATGCGCACCGTGACAAGGACAGAAATACTGATCCTTATACTCCGGATTGGCATTCCAGTTTACCGTACAACCAAGGTGCTTACAGGTTGGATTCAATGCAAACAGATTGCCGTCCTTATCCTTGGAAATCCACGCTTCCAATTCCGCATCATTTTCAAACCAGCCATCCACTTGGTGGACTTTAAACTTGAAGGATTTCGGCTCGTTCGTGATTTGCCCTGTTTCCACAACCTTAACCCAATCTGCCTTTGATTTAGGTTGAAGTACAGGATCAACAGCAAATCTCACCATAGGTACCAGCATACCGGCTCCCATGAAAGCTGTAGCTCCACCCAGGGTATAGGAAAGAAACTGTCGACGGGACATCTCTCGACGTTTAACCGGCTTTTCTCCCTGATGTTGCGCATCCTGATTATTGTGCTCGCTCATTCTCGTTCTACCCCCTTTTGCAACATATATCACGTCGTTCGACATAACTTTACACCACATACTAGGACATTACTAATAATAGCCTACGAGTTAGGGTGCGTCAAGAATTTTGCCTTGCTTTTCAAGGCCCCAACTCTTGTCCCGGTGGTAACATTTAACGAAATTGTCACATCTGTGAACAAGGTGATTTTGTATGTCCAGTAGATAGAATTAGCAAAAATGCCACTGAACATACACGCTTCGCAAACGTTACCTTCCTGCCCATATTTGCTGCAGTTTCTCTGCAATATTAGACTGGACGGCTGCCTTTGCTTCCTTCAATATTTCAGGCGTTATGACGAATGCTGCGTCAGCATCAGCTGAATCCATCTGGCTTGCAGCCCCTTGCTGAGCTGAGACAAGAACAACGTAGCGGAAGCTTGACTTCAGCTTCTTGCAGATTTGCTGGAGCTGCGGCATTCCCGTATCCGCAGGAACATAATGAAAAGCCGGATAAGTCAAAACTCTACCTTTATAAGGTATTTCCAGAAGGTCCAGAGCATCACGCAAATCTTCCAAGCATTTGGTCGCCTCCCAGGGCTGTTCGTCCCCTGTTAAACCCGTCACTGGAAGCAAGCAGGTATCCACATAGGGCTGCAACTCTTCCCAAGAAGAGGCTTCTACATCACTAAATTTCATTGTTTTCTCCCTTTCCATCCATTTCTGATGAACCCAATGTAACACAAAAAAAAGACATATGAAGGAGTTTCATATGTCTTTCATCAAAATGTCATAATTTAGGCCTCGGAACTTCGGTTGTTTCCATGAGTGTAGAGCGATCTTAGTTCTGTTGTCAGGGCAAGAAACGATTCTTCATCTCCCTTGGCCAAAGCCAAATCAATCTCTTTGTACAAATACTGTTCCCTATACTTGCGTAAGGCCTCATCCCAGACCATTTCCGCAAATAAGCTCAGCATCATATCATTAGAAACGTTCATTTTGCCCATTGAACCTACCTCCAAACCGGGTCTCTCTTCATATTTAGATTTAGAATAGAGCTAAGGGTTACGCCTGCTGCCGATATTCGCTTCCTTTTGTTACATAGCTTTCCGTCGTTCGCTGCATCCGTTGCAAGTCAGCTTCCAGTAAATCACGAACAACCTTGGCAGGGGAACCGAGTGAAAGAGTGTAGGGGGGAATATGTTTATTCTCCGTAACGAGCGAACCTGCCCCTACTAAAGCATATTCACCAATGTTGGCTCCGTTAAGTACAATAGCCCCCATCCCGATTAATGTGCCTTTACCTATATGGCAGCCGTGGATGATAGCGCCGTGTCCGACTGAAACCTCCGCCTCAACAAGAAGAGGCTGATTTACATTGACATGTCCAATACATCCATCCTGTATATTACTGTTGCGCCCGATTCGAATCGGTGCTAAATCTCCACGAAGGACGGTATTGTACCAAATGCTTGCACCTTCCTCAATCACAACATCTCCAATGATTTGTACCCCGGGCGCCAAAAACACAGATTCGTGGATCTGTGGATATATTCCGTTAAAACTGTGCAGCATGCTTATTAATTCACTCCTATTCCAATAGATGGTGGTGTGATTTTAACAATCGCTTTACCTGTTGTCAAACGGAATCGATATCTTGTCCTCTTCGGCAACATAATTGCCTTGGATGATTCGGCTACCCAGTTTAGTTATTTGTATTACCGTTCCATGCTCCTCATGCTCACCTATTCGTAATAAACCCAGATGCATCATCATTTGCAGCACTCGCTGCTCCAATATGGATTCGGGTGTGTCGTAATAAAACGGTCGAATCAGCGGGACCAACACTTCCTTGAGAGATGCCGCTGTGACCCAGTCTCTTGCCAACCGATCCAGCCAAAACACGAGTGATTGAAGATTAGGAATTGCATTTTTGTAAAGCCGCAGCCAGAAGCGGTAAACTTGCATAACATCCTCATGCTGCTTTGCCGCTACTCGCTCTCTGCCTTTTTCCGATAAGACCAGAACTTGGTGAAGCTCTTGAATCAGCTCGGCAAAATAGCAATAATCATAAATGAGCGAGAACCGATTCGGATACTCCTTAAACATCCGTCCATATCCGAAACGCCATGCTGTTTTGCCTACTGGCTCTTCTTTCACGGACAGGCGATCCAGCACTTGCTGCAGCTGCCGCTTATACATAAAATTCTCTGTGGTTAGAGCCGCTTCCTGCTGAGAGATGTACTGCAAAAAATGAGAGATATCGTCGAGTAAAAGCTGCTGCTCGTCCCTGTATACACCAGGTTCTACTGTAAGAATTAAGGACCGCTGAAACTGTTTGGTCATTGCATCTCCGAACCTGCGTTTCAAATCATTCGGAACCTGAAACAAATACTTCGTATCTCTGGAATATCCGTTAAATAACCAGCCCCGCTGCTTGAAACGGGTAATCATTTCCCGAGGATTCCACTCCTCCTTATCATCTTTCACGAACTTGCTTTGCTGCACTCGTGCGAGCAGCTCCTCCAAGCTAAACGAACCGCGTTGATCGAAAATTAATGAATTCAAAAAACGCACATCTTCAATGGACAAATCAACCATTTGGCGCTCGAATACTTCTCTCCGATTCACAGTGGTCAGGATGGACTGGATCAACTCGTTCTTGGAGTGGCCGTTGCATTCACAGTTGTACGTATCGGCAATTCGGCTCAGATCGTGAATATCCGCATAGCTTAACATATCCGCTAAATTCATGGTCCCACCTCCATTACTTGCTTACTACCATTATGGGAAGATATAGCAAATTTAAACGGGCCGCCCTAAAAATATGCCAAAAAAAAGCCTGCAACCCTAACTTGGGTGCAGACTTCCGTATATTATTTATATCTCTTGCAAGTGGGTCGTACAATTTAAAAGCTTGCATAACCACTCACTCTCTACGTGCTCTACGATTGTGAGCGAAGTATTATGAAGATGTGAATCCACCGGTTTACCCAGCAGTCGCTCCAATACTGGCGCAATATACCCGCCATGACTAACAAGAAGAATACGTTGACCTCGATGTTTTTGCTCTAACTCCTCCAGAAATGTAGCCCATCGTTCCAGCAGCAGCTCATCGCTTTCCATTCCGAGTTCCAGCTCTCGCCAATTCTCGCCCCAACGACCGATTCGATCTTCCAGCGTAGTTCCTTCCAATTCTCCAAAATGCCGTTCTCTCAAACGTTTGTCCGTTCCTAATAATGGAGTTCCCGTAATCTCGGAAATGGTCATGGCCGTTTGCTTTGCACGTATCAAATCACTAGAGATGATTCCGTTCCATAACTCACCTTGGAGCCGCTTCGCTAGCTGCTGCGCTTGAAACACCCCCACCTCAGCCAGCTCTGTGTCCATCTGCCCCTGCATCCGCCCTGCCAAATTCCATTCTGTTGTGCCATGTCGTATAAATCCTAAGGTGATCAAAGCGTTCCCCTCTTTCCGATAATACACGGCTAGTAAGAAAAAGACCCCATAGGGGCCTCGTCACAACTATGCTCTATGTGTGTTATACTACGATCTTGTTCGTGATAACCAATTCATGATAAGCAGTGTGCAGGTCAAGCCAAGTAGAGAAACAAAGATCAAATAATCCTTCAGCGTATGAATAGGTCCCGCCTGGTACATAAACGGTTCACTGAATCCCTTGAGACTGGCAACGGCCGATGGCATGGAATGCACGTTCATCGATTCTGTCTTGTTACCTGCAACGACAACCGGCTCTTCAATACGTCCGAAAACGGATGAACTTGCAGCAGAGGCAACTGTCTCGGCCTTTGGTTGATATATTACAGAATAAACAAACGAAAAGATAAATAATGCAAGACATACAGCAATGGCGGCTGTCACATTTCTCCTGAATTTATACGTGATAGAGTACAGCCGGTCCGTTACTGGAACGCGCCAGCTTTCATCCTCATAAATTCGATTCATCACACTTTTCGAGATGGGCCTCATCTCCGCAGCAATCTCTTCTGCTTCAGCCGCAGAGTGAATAAGCCCCATGCTTTCTTTCCACATCTCAAATTCCAATGCACAAGCGCGGCAATGTCTGATGTGCTCATCTACCCGCTGTCTCTTCAAATCATGTTCGGCAAGATCCCAATAGTCACCGAACCATTCCTGAATTTCATCACATTTCATCATCGATTCATCCCTTCATACTCCTCAAAAATCGGATCAAGAAAGTATGGTTCCAACTGGAGCTTAACACTCGCTCTCGCCCTGAACAATAAGGATTTAACCGAGCTTACGGTCTGCCCAAGGATATTGGCAATTTCCTGATAATCAAGTTGATCGTATTCACGCAAAATCAGCGCTGACCGCTGTTTTTCAGGCAAATTGTTAATGGCATCGCGAACCATCGATACTTTCTCGTTACGCAAAACGGTCAATTCCGGCATCGCATCTGCTCCTGCATGAGGTTCAAGACCGCTTTGCTCTAAGGAAACCTTGGTATTCTTATTTTTACGCAGCTCACTTAGAACCGTATTTCTTGCAATCGTGTACAGCCATGTTGAAAAAGTAGCTTCAACCTCTCTAAAGGAATGCAGACTCCGGTACGCCTTATAGAAGGTTTCATTGCACAAATCCTCCGCAAGGGATTCCATTTGCGCACTTTTCAGCATGTGGTATACAAATGCTAATATTTTGCGTTCATAGCGCTGCATTAATTCGTCGTAAAGCTGGACGTTACCGTCCTTGATCTCTCTGATCAACTGGGAATCGGTCATTCAATACGACCCTCCTTGTGATTCCTGCTTACTCCCAGCGATTCTAAATGTATTACCTCAGGGGAGTAAAAAAGTTGCGGCATATTTTAAAAAATTTATAATCCTTTTAACGATTTCTATTCTATATTCGAGAAATGAGTCAAAATTCCTGCTTAATCGACATGATTCAGAAGAATTTCCAAAAAAAGGTGTAAACTTCTACTACTAGTGTACGATAGCACCCTTAAATTCAGGATAAAAACACAAAAAAAATACCACCTTTATAAAAAGGTGGCTGCACATAGTGCCATTATTCGGATAGGAGTGGAGAGAAACCATACTGTACTTTTATTATATGTATACGGTTACAAAATGTCAACGGTTTTTTTGAAAACGTTTCCTAAAAAGATGTAACAAAAAAGAAAACTACACATGGACCGTGTAGTTCTCCTTTTTTAAGAGCTCAATCGCTTTATCCATATGAGCTTCATCACGGAAAGATAGTCTCAAAGCACCATGAATCCCCTCGCGGCTTTCGATAATATGGATGTTGCTCAAATTTACTTTATGATTGCCGAGCAGCATGGTGATCTGTCCAATAATACCCGGGTGGTCCGGTACATCGACATATACTTCGAACACAGATGTCAGAATGCCCTTGCGCCGCTCCGGCAAGCTGCTGCGGAATTCACTCGCTGTGCGAAACTGCTCTTGGATGCCTTCCCCATCGTAGCTTTGAAGCAGCTCTACGAAACGGTCTACCTCATCATTCCAATCGGTTAGAAGCTTCAGCATAACATCCCGGTTATTTATCAAAATATCCCGCCAAATGATGGGGTCGCTGGAGGCGATTCTTGTTATGTCACGGAAACCGCCGGCGGCCAAATTTTGATACAATGGGTTGGTTTCATTATATTTCGCAATTTGGTTTACCAAAGCAACGGCAATGATATGCGGTAAATGACTGATGGCCCCTACTACATCATCATGCAAACGCGGGTCCACCTTGACCAGAATAGCACGGGTCCATTGCAGCAGCTCCGTTAGGCGAAGATACGCTTCCTCAGGGGTCGTTTCATCAGGAGATAGCACATAGTAAGCATTCTCAAACAAATGAGAGGTAGCCGCCTCTACACCTGACTTCTCCTTCCCGGCCATAGGATGACCTCCGATGAAATGCGCATCCTTCAATTGAAGGCGTGATGCGCAAGCCGCCACGGACGCCTTCGTGCTGCCTACGTCTGTAATGATGCAACCCTTCTTCAGAGGCAGGTTAGCCAGCTTAACCAAATATTCCTCTAGATTCCCCACGGGAACGCACAAAAAAATAAAATCCGCATCCTGAACCGCTTCTTCCATCGATGTCGTCGCATGGTCGACCACTTCACGCTTCATGTATTTTTGTACCGAATGGGGATTGTTCGAATGACCTACGACGGTCACTCCCGGCTTGCCTTTGAAGCAGAGCGCAAGAGAACCGCCGATCAGCCCAACGCCGAAAATAGCAATTTTTATCATCCAAAGTTTCCTTTTATCTCATTTTGTAACACAAAGTTTCCTGGCATACACAGCCATTAAGCCTCAACGGGCACCTCATTCAAAGCTTTTTCCAGAGCCGCTATGAATTTTTCATTCTGTTCCCGGCTGCCGACTGTAACACGAATTTTGGTAGGCTCTCCCCAACCCGCATCATGGCGAATAATAATGCCTTTGCAAAGCAAGGAATCAAATACTTGCGCACCCGGGCGCTGCACATCCACCATGATGAAATTGCCGTGTGCAGGATAGTAAGAAAGATTCAGCTTTTTGAATTGCTCCGACAGGTACGCAATGCCTTGAGCATTCGCTTCGCGGCAGTCTTCAATAAACTGATTGTCCTTAAGTGCTGCCAAAGCCGCTTTTTGGGCAAAACCGGTTGTATTGAACGGTTCACGAACTTGGTTGATCGAACGGATCACATCTGCATGTCCGATGCCGTAGCCGATACGTAATGTAGCCAGTCCATAGATTTTGGAAAAGGTACGGAGAATAATGGCGTTTTTGAACTGATTGATCAAAGCGATGCTGTCCGGGTATTCCCCGCTCACGTTATATTCCGCATAAGCTTCGTCCAAAACGACAAGTACGTGTGGAGGCACAGCTTTAAGGAAAGCTTCTACTTCCTGATGCGAATGCATCGTACCTGTAGGATTGTTCGGGTTGCACAGCCACACGATTTTGGTGCGCTCCGTAATGGCGGCCAGCATAGCCTGAAGATCATGAGCTCCGTCCTTCAACGGAACCTCAATGCATACGGCCCCTTCAATCTCGGCATTGTGCTTGTATTGAGGGAATGTCGTCGTGGCCATGATCGTTTCATCGCCCGGCACGAAAAAGGCACGCGCCAGCATTAAAATAATTTCATCCGAGCCCGCACCAAAAATAACTTGATTGGTCTCCACTCCGAAATGCTCCGCTACGGCATTCGTCAATTCCACGGCACCACCGTCGGGATAGATGCTGGCTTGATCAACATGCGCAATAATAGCTTCTTTCGCTTTTGGAGAGCAGCCAAACGGATTTTCGTTGGAAGCCAGTTTAATAACTTCCGTAAGTCCCAACTCACGCTTTACTTCTTCCATAGGTTTGCCCGGCTTATAGACCGGCAGGTGGACAATATTTTTCTTTGGTTGCACCCAGGTCACCTCATTTAAAGTTTGGTATGTTCGTTATCCAGTTAGTTCCCTATTAATTCTCTCACAAAATTATGAATTTGCAAGAGAGCCTGCGGGCGCGTCGATTCCTTTTCAAACAATGGAAGTGCTTCCTCCACCTGGCGAACCAATGCACTTCCGACGACGATGCCGTCACAAGACTCTGAGAATCTAGCAAATTGTTCATGAGTAGAAATCCCGAAGCCTACCGCTATTGGGAGGTTCGTTGCTTCTTTTACCGTAGTCAAAAACTCATCGATCCCGCTATGAAACTGCGTTCTCGTCCCTGTAACCCCCAAGGAGGAAACACAATATACAAAGCCTGACGCTCTGGTTACAATGCGCTTGATCCGATCGTTGGAGGTTGGTGCTACAAGCGGGATTAAATGTATGTTGTTCTTCTCGGCCAGAACACGAACCTCTGCATCTTCTTCCATAGGAAGGTCCGGAATAATAAGGCCGCTAATGTCACTTTCCTTCAGCACTTCAAAAATCCGCTCCAAGCCGTATTGCAGCACTGGATTATAATAAGTGAACAAAATAAAAGGAAGCTTGCAGCCCTCGCTTCTGGCCTGCCGCGCGGCGTCCATTACATCTTGAATGGACACCTGATGATGCTTAAGCGCTCTTTGCGAAGAACGCTGAATGACAGGCCCATCCGCCAACGGATCGGAATAGGGAACGCCCAGCTCCACCATACTCGCACCCGATGTCTCCAACTGCTTCATAATATCAATGGAGGTGCGCACATCCGGATCGCCTATGGTTAAAAAAGGAATGAAGGCCGGCTGACGGCTTTCCTTCAGTTCAGCGAATTTTAGATCAATGCGATTCATTCGGCGTACCTCCCAAATATTTCATGATCGCTTCCACGTCTTTGTCTCCGCGTCCTGACAAGCTCACAACAATAATTTGGTCCTGACTCATCGTCGGTGCCACCTTCATTGTTTGTGCTATAGCGTGCGCGCTCTCCAAAGCAGGAATAATCCCCTCGGTCCGACTAAGCAGCTGCAGCGCTTCTAATGCCTCTGCATCTGTAATCGGATAATATTCAGCACGATTTGTATCCTTCAGGTACGCATGCTCCGGCCCGATGCCCGGATAGTCGAGTCCGGCAGAGATGGAATGCGCTTCTTGTACTTGACCATAAGGATCCTGCAGCAAATAGCTCATTGACCCTTGGAATACGCCGTGGCTTCCCTTCGTCATGGTTGCCGCATGCTTATCCGTATCAATGCCACTTCCTGCAGCTTCGGCGCCAATCAAGCGGACACCTTCATCTTGAACGAATGGGTAGAAAATTCCGATCGCGTTGCTTCCCCCGCCTACAGCGGCAATAATTGTATTCGGCAGACGTCCCTCCAGCTCCATAATTTGTCTGCGGGACTCATCTCCGATAATTCGCTGAAAGTCTCTTACCATCATTGGATAGGGGTGTGGACCGGTTGCAGAGCCTAGAATGTAGAACGTATCGTCTACATGGCTTACCCAGTAACGAAGTGTTTCGTTACAAGCATCCTTCAATGTTTTCGTCCCCGAAGTTACAGGCACAACCTCCGTCCCCAGAAGATTCATACGAAAAACATTCAGCTGTTGACGCTTCGTGTCTTCCTCACCCATGAATACCTTACATTCATAACCGAGCAAAGCTGCTACAGTTGCAGTCGCAACGCCATGCTGGCCCGCTCCCGTTTCGGCGATCAGCTTCTTTTTCCCCATCCATTTGGCAAGCAAGCCTTGACCAAGCGCATTGTTGATTTTGTGAGCACCTGTGTGGTTTAGGTCCTCACGCTTCAAATAAATTTTAGCCCCGCCCAGGTGCTTAGACAGACGTTCTGCATAGTAGAGCGAAGTCGGTCTGCCGGAGTAACGGTGAAGCAAGTAGCTCAGCTCTTGCTGAAATTTTTCTTCCTTGGAAAATTTCTTATAAGCTTCTTCCAATTCAATTAGCGCATTCATCAACGTTTCGGGAACATACCGTCCTCCGAATTTACCAAAGCGGCCCAGTTCATCAGGGACCTGATTCATTGTTGCTTCACCCTTTCGACAAAGCTTGTTATTTTCATTGTATCCTTAACGCCATTCGTTTCAACACCACTCGACACATCTACACCGTCCGGAGCATAAGCTTGAACCAGTTCCCATACATTATCCGCCTCCAAGCCCCCTGCTACAAGCAGTTGAATACCTGCGTTTCTGCACCATTGCTGGTAAGGGGGAATGGTATCCCAGGCAAACGTCTTGCCTGAACCACCACCATATACCGGATCGAATGTATCCAGAAGGATTGCATCGACTGTATGCTTGTACGGCTCAAGCACAGAGGCAATAGCATGCTGCTCGTGCGCGTTCCCAGCATTTGCTTCCGCAGGTGATACATTACCCCCGTTGGCTGCCTTTGCCTGCACGACCGAGATGACCTTCCAAACTTGAACGCCCGGAAAAGTATTCTTAATCCATGCACACAACTCGGCACTCTCATGGCTGTGCAGCTGGATTACGTCCAATTTGGCCACCTGCATTAAAGCCTGAAGCTCCTCGCGGCTGGGATCAACAAAAACACCAACAGAAAGCGGGGTCTGCTCACCAGACTCCCGCCGTTCTTCCATTACGCGAATCATTTCCGCTGTCTGCTGAGGCGTTACCTGCCGTTTGCTTTTTGCAAACACGAATCCGATATAATCTATCGGTAAATGCAGAATGGCCCGGACCAGCTCAGGATCGCGCAGGCCGCATATTTTAACACGGGTTGTTCCCATAGTTTATTCTACCCTTTCGCAGCGTAAACGCCTAGTAAATCATGCACTGCTTGTTCCACGACGGGCTGACGCATGAAATGCTCACCAATCAATACGGCCTTGGCGCCGATCGATTGCAGGTATTCAATTTCAGACGGCTGGGAAATTCCGCTTTCACTGACTACCGTTACCTCATTTGGGATGTAAGAAATAAGCTCTTCCGTTGTTTTCAGATCGGTGACGAACGTTTTTAGATTGCGGTTATTGATACCGATCAGTCTGGAATCCAGCTCCAATACGCGATCTAGCTCTTCTTTATCATGAACCTCGATGAGCACATCCAAGCCGATACTCTTCGCGATGTCGGAAAAATTCCGTAGCTGATCCGTTGTCAGAATTGCAGCAATCAGTAATATAGCATCCGCCCCAATACAACGGGCTTCATAAATTTGATGAGCATCTATCGTAAAATCCTTACGCAAAATCGGAACGTTCACCGCTTGACGTACTTGACTTAAAAAATTATTGGAACCTTGAAAATAATCTACATCCGTTAGAACGGAAATACAGTCCGTACCCGCTCTTTCATAGGCTTGAGCCAGTTGAACCGGTTCAAAATCTTCACGGATCAGGCCTTTGGAAGGCGAAGCCTTTTTCACCTCGGCAATAAGCCCCATAGGACGATGACGTCTCGAAGACAGCGCACTTTCAAAGCCCAGACACGCCGGCAAGGAGGCAATCGTCTTCTCCATCGCTGCAATAGTCAGCTTTTCTTTTAGTACAGCAACCTCACGCTGCTTGGTTTGAACGATCTTATCAAGAAACATATCTGATTTCTCCCGTACATTGGACTAGTTCCTGCAGCTTCGACAGGGCCTGCTTCGAATCGATAATATGAGCGGCATACTTTACGCCTTCCTGCAGAGTACCGCACTTGCCTGTAACGTAGAAGCAAGCCCCTGCATTAGCAAGCACGACATCCCGGCACGCTCCGGTTTCGCCTTGAAAAATATGACGGATAATTTGTGCATTCACTACAGGGTCACCGCCTACAACCTCTTTGACGCTGTAAGATTTGAGGCCCAACACATCTGGGGTTACATCATAAGTGACGATTTGACCGTCTTTGAGTTCAGTAATTTGCGTAGCGTCCGAAATGCTGATTTCATCCAAACCATCGTAGCTTGCCAGCACCAAAGCCCGTTTCACCTGGAGTGCCTGCAATACATGGGCCATCGTTTCCGTCAAGCCGCGGTCAAAAATACCCAATACTTGCCGATCTGCTCCCGCCGGGTTTGTTAAAGGTCCCAGCAGATTAAACACGGTGCGAACTCCGAGCTCCTTCCGCGGGACAGCCGCGTATTTCATTGACTGATGGAAGCGCTGGGCGAACATGAAGCAGATGCCTACCTGCTCCAAGCATCTTGCCGCCTGGACCTCATCGAGCTCGATGTTCACACCAAGCGCTTCCAGCACATCTGCGCTGCCGCTTTTGCTGGACATCGCACGGTTGCCATGCTTCGCTACCCGAATCCCGCCTGCAGCCGCTACGATCGCAGACGCCGTGGAAATATTAAACGTATCCGCTCCGTCACCGCCCGTACCGCATGTGTCAAGCAGATTGGCCTGCTCCGTTTGAACATGATTCGCCTTCAAGCGCATTGCTTCTGCGAAGCCTGTTATTTCCTCTATCGTTTCGCCTTTCATCCGAAGTACCGTCAAAATCCCCCCGATTTGAGCAGGCGTTACATTGCCGTCCATAATGCTCAACATCAGCTCCCGCGCTTCCACACGGGTCAAATGCTGATTTCCGATCACCTTCTGAATTGCTTGCTGAACCGTCATTTGTTTGTCCATGAATACTGCCTCCCCAAAGTATCTTAAGCAGCCGATATAAAGCTCCAAAGGCCGAAGCGAAGCGGCTGTCGGAACATATAGTTGTTAAAAGCTATAAAAGATTAATAGTCGTGATTGATCGCGTGCGCCATCGATTTTTGTTCAAAAACCTGTTCTGCCGTACGAATGGCTTTGAGCATCCCTGTTGCTTTATTGATCGTCTCTTGATACTCGCTCTCAGGTACCGAATCCCATACGATACCGGCACCCGCTTGGACGTAGGCTTTACCGTTCTTGAAAATGATGGTGCGAATCGTAATGCATGTATCCAGATTCCCTGAGAAACCCAGATAGCCGATCGCTCCTGCATAAGCGCCGCGCGATTCATTTTCCACTTCCGCAATAATCTCCATAGCTCTTAGCTTGGGCGCTCCAGATACAGTGCCTGCGGGGAGGCACGAAAGAAATGCATCGAAGAAGTCTTTATCCTTCGCTATTTTCCCAGAAACATTGGACACAATATGCATAACGTGCGAGTAACGCTCAATCTGCATAAACGTATCGCATTTGACGGTACCGAATTCGGATACGCGGCCGATGTCATTGCGCCCCAGGTCAACAAGCATTAGATGCTCCGCACGTTCCTTCTCATCAGCCAATAGCTCGACTTCATAAGCTTGATCCTGCTCCGGCGTCTTTCCTCTAGGACGGGTTCCAGCAATAGGACGGGTTTCGACCTTCTCATCCTCTACCCGAACAAGAAGTTCAGGAGAGGTACCGACGATCACTTCGTCGTCCATTTTCAAGCAATACATATAAGGCGAAGGATTCAAAGTCCGCAAAATTCGATAAACGTGAAGAGGAGACACATCCGTTGCAATTTCAAAGCGCTGCGAGAGCACGACTTGAAAAATATCGCCGGCCCGAATGTACTCCTTCGCTTTCTCCACATTGCTAATAAATTGTTCCTTGGTCAAGTTCGATTTCACTTCACCCAACTCCACATCGGATGGAATCGGCTGCTGTGTCATGGACAACGCAGGCAGAGGCCGTTTCAACCGTTCAATCGTCTCCTCGATTTTCGCGCAGGTAGCTTCATAAGCTTTCACAATTTGAGCGTCCGTTCCTTGAGAAGGGATATGAACATTGGCAATAATTTTCAGCTGTTGTTTAAAGTGATCGAACACAATAACCTGATCGCAGAACATGAATTGGATATCATTCATTTGCAGATCATCTACCCGATGTGCCGGCAATTTTTCATAATATTGCAGTAAATCATAGCCGAAGAATCCAACTGCACCACCTGTAAATCTCGGTAAATCCGGCGAGGATGGGCTGGAATAAGCGCGTAAATACCCTTTTAGCACATCAATCGGCTTTTCCGGGGTTTGGGTTGTCTCCTGCTTTGTCTCGATCTTCGTCACACCGTTTTTTGCGGTTATCATAAGAAACGGATCCGTTCCGATAAAGGAATACCGAGCCCATTTCACGCCGCCTTCCACACTCTCCAGCAAGAAGGCTCTGCTCTCCTGATAAAAATGCTGGAACACCCGAATCGGTGTCTCAGTATCGGCCATCAAAGTTCTGGCAACAGGGATCAGATTATAATCCTTCGATAAACGTATAACTTCCTTCGCTTCCGGTGTGTACATAGACAACTCTCCTCTTCTCGTCTCAAAATGACCTCAATCTGTTCTCTATATCTGATAAAATAAAAAAACCTCTACGTCAAAGTAGAGGTGGTTTCGCAGATGATCATTACCGTAACAGTCCCCTTGAAGTGCCCGAAAAAGACAACATCAAATAAACATAAGTGCAGAAAAATTCTGCGCACGGGGTCTGGACACGTTACTCGGCTCATCTCAACTCTGCTCAACTGCAATGCTCGCTCTACTCTGCTCAACTGATCTTACAACTCACTACTGTAACTATACTATTGGCTTTATGCTTTTGTCAATTTCGATAAATCCGGACGCAAACGCATGGCTTCCTTCAAATAAACATGAACGATCTCGTTCTGTTTCTTGTCCGTATTGACCATCAGCATAAATCGAATGCAATTCGATAATGCCCCGACAACCGGTACTTCGACGGAACACATCAAGGGTACCAGCTCAAAGCCCGGCAATTGACGGATTGCGCTCGCGGGAAATGTCGCCGTTAATTCGGGAGTGACTGTGATATACACAGCACCGATTTCTTCCGGAACAATACCGTTCTGCTCAATAATTTGATTCCACAGTTCTATCGTAGCTGCCAAAATTTCTTCCTTATCATTCTGCTCAACGGTTGTTGCTCCGCGAATTCCACGAACAAACATGCGCTATGCCTCCTGTTTCAATTCCTCAACGATTTCTCTCACCCAAGCTGAAGAAATGTTCTTGTTGATCTCCACCTTGCCGATCTCGGTTGGTACGATGAAAACCATGTTACCTTCCATAAACTTCTTATCATGCAGCATTGCAGACATAATGTCATCCGTATTCAAATGCTGCGACAGCCGTGTCGGCAATCCGTAGGCCTGAAGTATTCTTTTGGTAACCGTATATATATGCTCCGGGTACCCCAATCTCAAGGCAAGCTTCGCTGAACCGACCATGCCGATCGAGATCGCCTCGCCATGAAGCAGTTCGTTGTATCCGCTAACGGCTTCCAATGCATGGCCTATCGTATGGCCAAGATTTAAAATAGCGCGAAGATCGTTTTCTTTCTCATCCTGGGAAACCACAATCGACTTCACTTTACAGCCCATGTACAAGCCGTACTGCAAGGCTTCCTGATCGAGCGAAATCAGCTTCGATGCATTCTCTTCCATCCAGGCAGTAAAGTCTGCATCCCAGATGAGACCATGCTTTATCATCTCAGACAAGCCCGCGCGCACCTCGCGGTCCGGTAATGTACGAAGCGTTGCCGTATCGTACACAACCATTTCCGGCTGATGAAATGCACCAATAATATTTTTTGCCATAGGATGGTTGACAGCAACCTTACCGCCAACACTGCTATCGTGCGCCAAAATCGTTGTAGGCACTTGCACGAACCGAACCCCACGCATATAGCTTGCAGCCACAAAGCCTGCCAGATCGCCTACCACACCTCCGCCCAAGGCGATAACGGTTGATTTGCGGTCAAGGCCCGCTTCCAAAGCAGCCGCTACTACCTTTTCCAACACGCTCAATGATTTGGACTTTTCCCCTGAAGCTACGATATAAGAAGCCACTGTGTAGCCTTCCTCCCGAAGCTTGGTTTCAACGATGGCAAGATGATGCTTAGCTACGTATTCATCCGTCACGATAAGCAAGGGAGATGCCTTACCAATATGATGCTTAGCAAAGAATGACCCGATTTGTTCCAAGATGCCCTCCCCGATATAAATCGGGTAAGAGCGTTCGCCTAACTCCACTTTAAGTTCTCTCATCCGTCCCAACACTCCTTAATTATATGATAAGTGTCCCTATAGGCTTAGGTGAGAATTAATAGCTCTTTACTTGCTCCAAAAAGCTGTTGTAGTTGTTGCGGATTTCTTCCAGCGAATCGCCGCCGAATTTATCCAGGAATGCATTCGCCACTTCCCAAACAACAATGTTCTCCATAATCACGCCGGCTGCCGGTACTGCACAGGTATCGGAACGTTCAACCTGAGCTGTGAAGGCTTCTTTCGTATCAATATCTACGCTTTGCAATGCTTTATATAATGTAGAAATGGGCTTCATGACACCGCGGACAACAATGGGTTCTCCTGTTGTCATACCGCCTTCAAAACCGCCCGCACGATTGGAAGCGCGTTTGAACCCCTCTGCTTCATTGTACAAAATCTCGTCATGCACTTTGGAGCCGCGAAGCTTCGCCGCTTCAAAACCGATCCCGATCTCGCATCCTTTGAAGGCTTGAATGGAAAGAACCGCTTGAGCGATCCGGCCGTCCAGTTTACGGTCCCACTGTACGTGGCTTCCAAGCCCTACCGGTACACCCTCAATAATACACTCCACAATACCGCCCAGTGTATCACCGTCTTCTTTGGCAGCATCGATAGCGGCAATCATTTGAGCTTCAGCTTCTTTATCAACTACACGCAGAGGAGACTCTTCCGTAATACGGATCAATTCCTCCATCGGCAGCTCTTGTCTCTTCACTTCGATTTCACCGATGCGAATCACTTGGCTCGCAACTTTAATTCCAAATGCTGCAAGAAGCTGACGGGCGACTGCCCCTGTAGCTACGCGCATTGTTGTTTCTCTCGCGCTGGAACGCTCCAGAATGTTGCGCAGATCTCTTTGGTTGTATTTCAAGCCGCCGTTCAAATCGGCATGACCCGGGCGAGGACGATTCACACGGCGCTTCGTCTCGTCATTGCCTTCAATCGGTTCAATATTCATAACGCTTGTCCAGTGCTTCCAGTCATTATTCTCAACGACCAAAGCAATGGGGGCCCCTGTTGTTTTGCCATGTCTAACACCACCTACGATGTTAGCGGTATCTTTCTCAATTTGCATCCGGCGTCCGCGGCCATAGCCTTTTTGACGACGTCCTAATTGAAAATTTATCTCTTCAAAATCAATGTTTACGTTACTCGGAAATCCCTCGATGATCGCAGTCAGCTGCGGACCATGGGTTTCACCTGCTGTTAAGTATCTCACTTGGTTGTCCCCTTTCGTTCCTATCCAAAAAGCACATCGGCTAGCCTTCAGCACGCTTTAGCGCTTTTATGTACTCCATTCTTGTAATTATAGTATAGGTGCCCCCGTTTGACAAGAAACGAGGCAACAAAAAAAGACGCGCCATTGGCAGCATGGAAGCCGCAGCGGCGCATCCTTTTGAAGTTAGATCGTGCATTGCTTCATCAAACTATCCGTTCACCGAATGCTTAGAGAACACACGCACACTGTCAGCGAGTTCCGGATCGTTAACCATCCCCATAATTTGCATGGAATCAATGCCTAATATTTGGGCGCATTCCTGCATGGTTATAAAGCCTCTGCGGTATGCCATGATAACCTTTCTTTTGTCCATTGCGTCCTCCTAAGAGTTACTGGCGTAAGCGTGCTTAAGCATCTACTCCTCTTAGTATTGGAAATGTTGGGAAAGGTTATACCTGATCAGCCCTTTTTCATATAGAAAAACGTCTCGGCCGGCTCCAGCTGGTACTGCCCCGGGGAGAAAATTTGCTCGGTGCTGCCTACAAACAGAATGCCGCCCGGCTTCAGCGCATTCGCAAACTTTTGATACAGCAGATGCTTGGCCTCTTCTGTGAAATAGATCATGACATTGCGGCAAATGATTAGATCAAACTGCGTATCGAACGTATCCGTCAGCAAATTTTGCTTTTGAAACCGGATCGACCGTTTAAGCTCATCTGCAATATGAAAGGTTAAATTTTCCTGCTTATAATATTTTTTCAAATAAAGTGCAGGTACATCTCTGACAGAACGGTCGGAATAAATTCCCGTCTTCGCCTTCCCCAGCGCACCGTCGTCAATATCCGTCGCAAGTAAATGGGTATCCTGCAGCGCCTTTAGCTCCGCGAGGATCATAGCCAATGTATACGGCTCCTCCCCTGTTGAGCAAGCTGCACTCCATACCTTTAACCTGCGGTTATTGCGGAGCATTTGAGGGAGAAAATGTTTCTCCAACACTTCCCACCGATTCGGGTTCCGCCAAAATTCAGAAACGTTTATCGTCATCCGGTCTAGAAATTCATAAAATAAGTTCTTATCCTTGGTCATCGCCTCGAAAAAAGCAACAAAAGTATCGTAGCCTTTTTTGGTCCGTAACGTCGTTAAACGGCGCTTCATTTGAGCTTCTTTATACTGCGCCAGGTCAATGGATGTGTAATCCTTCACCTTTTTGATAAAAAGCAGAAAATCCTGATCCTCCATGCATTATCCCCGCCTTAAATCCACTGTTGAATCACCTTTGTATAGGAAACCAATTCCTGGTCACTGAAAAAATTAGCAATTTCACGACGTGCACTTTCAGGTGAATCCGAGCCGTGAATCAGGTTGAAATTCGTATGTACCGCAAAATCGCTGCGAATCGTTCCCGGTGCTGCATCCAGGGCACTCGTTTTTCCAATCATGGCTCTGGATAAAGCAATCACCTCGTCCCCTTCCCAAACCATGGCAAAAACAGGTCCTGAAGTAATGAAATTTACGAGTCTTTCAAAAAAATCTTTACCGAGATGCTCCCCGTAATGAAGCTCTGCCTGCTCTCTGGACAATTGCAAAAGCTTTGCACCGACAAGCTGGAATCCTTTTTGTTCAAAACGTTTAACAATTTCTCCGATCAGCCCCCGTTGAACTCCGTCAGGCTTGACCATCAGAAAGGTACGCTCCTTATTCATCTTTTCATTCCCCCTTTGAAGGTAAATATATCACACCATTCGTATGCAGAACAGTCTTTAGTAGGATCGGTTACCGATAAAATGGGCCACCCCGATCAGGTCCTTTTTGGCCTGAATATTGGGAACGCCGTCCAATGCGGCAATCGCTTTATCAATATAGCGCGAAGCCAGCTGCTCCGCTAATTGGATTCCTCGGCTGCCCCGGATCATTTCGATAAAATAGCTTACATCGGTCTGGCCATCCGCCTCCTGGATTCGATTCAGCTCCTTGAGTACGGGTTCACGCAAATGCGGTTCCCTTAAAGCGAAAATGACCGGAATCGTAATATTGCCCTGCTTAATGTCGCTGCCGGGAGGTTTGCCGATTTCTTTCTCCGTACCGCACAAATCAAGCAAATCGTCCCTCACCTGAAAGGCCATTCCGACGTTGTAGCCGAAGGAATACAACTTTCTGGCGATAGCATCTTCCGCGCCTGCCGCAATGGCTCCAAGCTGACAGCTGATAGCAATAAGCAGCGCAGTCTTCCTCTTGATGCGCAGCAAATAATCTCGAACCGTCTGCTCCGCATGAAAAAAGAATCGGATTTGCTCCATCTCTCCGATGCTCATCTCGACGATAGCTTTAGATAAGATTTGATGCACCGCCGGGTTCGGAAGCTGTGTCGCAACACTCAGTGCTTTGGCAAATATGTAATCGCCCGTGTACATTGCAATCCGGTTATCCCACTTCGATCTTACCGTCAGCTGCCCGCGGCGGGTCAATGCGTCGTCAATTACATCATCATGAACCAATGAAGCCATATGTATTAATTCCAGTGGCACCGCCACATGCTTGATCTTTTCCAGATCATAAGTACCGAATTTAGCCCCAAGCAGCACAAAAACAGGCCGAATCCGCTTGCCTCCCGCTTTTAACAAGTGAAGGGATGCTTCTCGCAGCAAGGCGTGGTCGCTGTCTATGCTGCGTTCCAGCTCTTTCTCGATATACGAGATGTCTTTTTTTAATTTGGCGTACAAATCGATCAGTTTCATTCCGTCACCTGTGTCACAGATTTATCTTTCCATAATTGTATCGGCACTTCTTTGTGCAGGAAGCCTAACTCCCATGCATAGCGGTAATACAGCTTCAGACCCGCCCACTGCTCTGGCCCGAATTCGTAGACTAAGGTTGAAAAATATCGTTCCCAATATTGTTTGGTTCCACCAAGCAATTGTTGTGCGTCATGAACAAGGGAGCCGACGTCTTTTAGCGATTTCTGTTTACTTTCGATAAAGGCATTGTAAATACGGTGTACCCGGTCCGGCTGTTCTTCAACAAGCTGCTTCCGAATGGCACAAACCGCAAAGGATATCCACTGCCCTGTTTGCTTGGTCCATTCATGAGCAAGATCCGTGACCATCCATCCATGCTCTGTCCAGCTTTCCCGTATCGCATGATCCCCAATAAGCAAGGCTGCATCTGAAGAACTCATCATATCTATCAGCACCGGTGCCGCATCATGGTACGAGGGTCGAACGTTGTAGAACTTTTCCAGAATGATCTTGAGCAGATTGACGGAAGTAGCAGAGGTTGTAGGCAACGCTATCGTCGCATCACCAAGCTGATCCAGCGGTTTTCGATGAAACAATAGAATCGATTGAACTTGATCGAAAGCACTGACCGATAAATCGGGAAACAGCATATATTGCTCGAAATGTTCGCCATACGCAAATGAAGAGATAGGACCGATATCAATCTTTCCGCGAGCCATTGCAGCGTTCAGCTGCGTCGGAACTTGAGTTATAACCTCCAGTTCACCCTCAAACCGGCTCATAGGAAAATAATAAAACAACGGCCACACATTCGTAAAATCAATCCGGCCGATGCGAATCGCTCTGTCCAAGCTGCTCATCGGGCATCCCCCATCTTTTGTACAATTGATGCTCGATCTGCATCATGTCCAATACTTTGCCGACCATAAAATCAACGATATCCTCCAACGTCTGAGGTCCTTGGTAAAAGGCAGGCATAGCCGGAATGATACGGACACCCATCCTGGCCAGCTTCAGCATGTTCTCCAGGTGGATCGCATGCAAGGGCGTTTCTCTCGGAACAAGCAGCAAAGGCCTGCCTTCCTTCAGCATGACATCCGCGGTGCGCTCCAGCAAATTATCCGAAGCACCGTTCGCAATCCCGGATAAAGTACCCATTGAACAGGGGATAATGACCATGCCGCCGGTACGAAATGAACCGCTTGCCGTACTTGCGCCGATATCTTGAATCGGATGATATTCGAACGTACCGGGTTGTCCTCCAAGGTTGGCTTCAAGCGTCTCTTTCCTTCGGCTTGCGTCCCATCCCAGCTCCTCTTTCAGCACCCGCCAGCCTGCATCCGTAACCAACAAATGGATATGGAGACCTTGAGAAAGCAAGAAGCGGCAAAGTCGAACTCCATAAGCCGCCCCGCTCGCGCCGGTAATTCCGATAACCCATGGCTTGCTCATTTGTGCAGCACCACCAAATCAATCAGCGTAAATACAAACACCGCGATACTAAGCGTACTGTTCAAAGTAAAGAAGGCTGTATTGACTCGCGTCAAATCCTTCGGATTCACAATTTTATGCTCATAGAACAGCAGTCCTAACGCAATGATAACACCTGTCAGATAGAGCCAGCTTAAATCGGTCAAATAAAACAACGTCAAGAAACCGATAGCGGTAATTGTGTGAAACCAACGGGCTAATCGAAGTGCCCCGTTCACGCCGAAACGGCTTGGAATGGAATGTAACCCTTCCTTACGGTCAAAGTCCACATCCTGCGTAGCATAAATGATATCGAAGCCTGCGGTCCAAAAAGCTATGGCAATATAGAATACTATAGCGGGCAATGTAATGCTGTTCGTTACCGCCACCCATCCGCCAAGCGGTGCCAGACCGATGGTCAGCCCGAGTATAATGTGACATGCCCAAGTAAAGCGCTTCGTATAGGAGTAAAAAACGAGAAAAAAGACTGCTATCGGAAGCAGTTTCACAGCTAACGCGCTTAAGTTGGATGCCGCCCAAAACAATAATGTGAAGGAAATCACAATAAATATGATGGCTTCTTTGGATGAAATCAGGCCCGCAGGTATAGCTCTCATCGCTGTGCGGGGATTTTTGGCATCAATCACCTTATCAATAACCCGGTTCAGCCCCATTGCTGCACTTCGGGCTCCTACCATCGCCATAATAATCCAGCCGATCTGCCCCCAGCTGGGAAGCTTATGGAATATGACCATCGAGCCGAGCAGCGCCCCCATAAAAGCGAAGGGTAATGCAAATAACGTATGCTCCACCTTGATCATTTCCAAAAAAATCTTCATTTTCTTCAACAGCATTGCTCTCCCACTCCCATTCCTATTCCGCTTCCTGCTTCTTGATGCCGATATGAAGTGCTGCGATGCCTCCGGTAAGCGGATAAGCTTGAACATGGGTCAACCCTGTATTTCTGAAAATGTCGGCCAGTTGCTTATGATCAGGAAAATGGATTAACGATTCCGGCAGCCATCTGTACTGCTCATAACGTTTGGCAATCAGTTTGCCCATTAGCGGTAAAATGTTTTGAAAATAAAAATAATAAAGGCCTTTAAACGGCTGCCAGGTTGGTTTGGACAGTTCCAAGGATACAACCATCCCTCCAGGCTTGACAACCCTCTGCATCTCCTTGATTACTTGCACCAGATCCGGTACATTGCGAAGGGCGAAGCCGATTGTAGCGTAATCAAATGTATTATCTTCGTAGGGAAGCTGCATGGCATTGCCCTGTACCAGCTTAATTTGTCGGTCCAGTCCCTCTTCATGAATCTTTACAGCACCATATTCGAGCATGTGTTGGCTGAAGTCCAAACCAACCATCGCTCCGGTACCGCTTGCTTTTGCAAGACTGATTGTCCAGTCACAGGTGCCGCAGCACAAATCGATAGCCGTACTGCCCGGTTTCACCTGCATTTTCTTCATCGTGAAGTTTCTCCAAGCCTTATGTCTGCGGAAACTCAAGATGTCATTCATCAAATCGTATTTGGGTGCTATGCTTTCAAACACCGAATGTACAAACTCTTCTTTGGATTTCGTTTTCGATTGCACAGGGTTCACCTCATATTTCTTCCATCGCTTTAGGTGTCGAGAGGTAGCGCATAAACGGTTCTCCAATTTGCAGAAGCTCCTTGCCCAATTCCTTCGAATCCAGCGTCTGCAGCTTGTCCTGCAGCTGCTTCATACTTGCATTCAGCATCTGATAAAGCTGTGGTGTAATTTTGTATTTTAGCCAAATGGATCTTAGCTTGGACGGGTCTGTTTCCTCCGCCTGGAGATGCTTTTTCTCTTCCTTGGAGGCTTGCTGCATAATATGCCAGTACCCCCAGCCGTCTCTGTATTGCTGTGCCGTTTCACTTCTGTTAATTTCTTGCATCAGTACCTCGCACTGTGTAAACAGCCGAAGTATCTCCGGCCATACGCCATGCACGGATTCCTCCATAAACCCGGCGAAAGCCATAAAAAGCTGCGTTTTGACTTCTACCGTTTGCTTTATGTAGTCGTCCGCCGACATCTTCAGCTGCTTCATCAGCTGGTACAGGTTCATCTTCAACCGGTTGGCTTCACAAATTGCATTTGAAATAATCCCGATCAATTGTATATGCCCTGCATGTGAGAGTAAATAGTAAAATCTGCCGCTGAAATAATCCCCTGCCAACACTTTGAGCTGTCTTGAACGAGAGGCCCTCATCTCTTTGACATTATTGTTAATGCTGACCATATCATGGGTGTCGAGTCCCATTTGAACGAGTGTGGTCACAAGGGTAAACAGCTCGCTGTAATTAGAAAACGTACTGTGCTTGCTTAGAAAGGCATATAACAGCCGCGCTCTGTAATCTGGAAAATGGGGCAGATCCGTATGCTTGGTAATCATGTCATATTCCATATATTTTTGAGCCATTTCCGGTATCCGATAAGAATTCATAGTTAGCCTCCGAACCCATACAAAGAATCACGATATCTCCATCCAAATTATTATAGCACAATCGGACGAATGAAGCATAATAGATGTTTCAACTTTTTATCTCATAACGTTCCTGCCATTTAGAGGTGTAGGTCATCCGAAAGTGTGACTGAAGATAGGCCTCCATTTCGTCCTCACTCTGCGTGGAAGGCTGGTTGTCACTGGGCAGCCACTTCTCTCTTCTTGCATCCGTTGCGATCAGCAGCGAAGCGGCCCTTCCGCTGTCCTTGGAGCTATCCATCACCCTCACAAGCACTTGATTGACATTGGTTGAACGTTGAAACAAGCTGCGCGGCAGCTCATACAAATCCTGTACAATTTCCTTCTTGCCGCTGGAAGGCGAGGCAAGCAAATCAACGGAAATGATCGCATGACTGACCTCGACTTTACGGATTCGAAGGTGCAGCTGCGTTTTGCTCATCACATCGACAATATTGGTTTCCGTGACCGGTTGTGCTTGAACAGCACGAAATACCGATGAGCTTCCCATACGCTCCAGCTGCGGCAGCAAGGAAAGCGCAACGATGAGCACAACCGACAGCAAAGTGGTTAACAGAAGACGGGCAACCCATTTCATCGGACAACTTCCTCCTTCACGAGGGTGAATGCTTGACCGAAAATCCCTCTTCTATCATTGTACAACGAAAAAAAGCAGGCTATGCCTGCTCGGATTGAGAAATTATTCCTCTGTATTGATCACGCCGTATTTCGTCATGACTACAGCCTTGCCACGAATTTTAACGGCTGATGTATGCGCTGTGAACTGGGCGATCATCACTTCGTTCTTGTCCAGCTTTTCCGTATGATGAAACCGGGTATCCTGCCCGCGTGTCATGCCGATAACATGAACCCCGTTTTCCTTGGCTTTAATAACAAAATAGTCGCCTTGATTCTGGTTTTGTCCCTGGTTTGCGTTCTGGCCCTGATTTTGCTTGTTAGCATCCATAGTGTCTCTTCCTTCCTGTCCCAATGTCACTTATTAGTTATGATGCAAAAAAACAAAAGGAATGTCAACAGGCCAGCCTCTCGGCACTGCACTTTACCTGACCGATTTACCAAGAAAAATGGCCGCCTTCTTAGGCAGCCATTGTATCCGTAGCATATTTAGTATCTTTTTTGCCCTCATAAAAAGATTTGAACCAGCTTGGCAGCAGCCTGGAGCCGTAGTTGATAACCAGATCAGCCAGCTTCACTGTACCATAGGCAAACGCCATACCGGCAAACACATCGAGCACCCAGTGGATTTGCAAATACATGGTGGAGAAAATAATGGATGCGCAATAAGTAACCATCATGTATTTGAAAATGCGGTCCTTTTCACGCAAGGCCAGCAGCAGCATCGCAAACGAGATCGAAGTGTGCATGCTTGGGAAGCAGTTCATCACGTTGACAAGCATTTCATTCTCCGTAGCGAAATTACGCCCCAGCAGGTCCGGCTGGCCTTTCACCCACCATACCTCACGAAGCAAAATCAAATTATAAAACGGCAAAATCAAAGGAAATTGCATCAAATGGCCGGAAAGAGCGTAAGATAGCATTTTCTTCATGCTTTTTGTCCAGAAGCTGCGAACGATGCAAATCCATAGTGACAATACGAACCCGTAATTGTAGATCCACACGAATGCTTTATCAAGAGCAGGCGTATTAAAAGCTCTCGCCCAGGCTGCGTTATTGAGCGGAATGCTATTCATTGCGTTATCCCAGGTCCACGGATGACGGTTATTTTCAAACATCCAGTTCGCAATTTTCCACCAAAAACCGTTCCCTGTACCGTAGAAATAATAAAATACCCCAAGCATAGGAATACCAAATACAAAAAAACGTTTCCAATCCACATCTATTTGATCTTTACGGACACCTAACAAACAGACCAATAATAATACCCAGCACGCGGAACTCCAGCCTCCGGCAACACCGATGCGCCAAATTAAAAAGATCGAAACGATTATTCCATACATCGTCCAATCGTTAGACTGCAGCCATAATTTTGTTTTCTCTCTCACTCTAGTTAATCCCCCTCATAAGGTGTCAAACCGTTTAAATCATCGTCAACTCAGTATAACAAAAAAAAAGGCGTATGGCTTCATAAAATTTTAACATTTGTGTGCATGGAATGCCACTGCAAAATCATGAATTGACCTTTGGTAAGCAGAGGATACAAAAGAAAAAGACACCGCTTGAACGATGTCTCTTCCATGGTCGGAGTAACACGATTCGAACGTGCGACCTCACCCACCCCAAGGGTGCGCGCTACCGGGCTGCGCCATACCCCGATTCGTATTTACGAACAATTCATATTATAAATTGGAAGCCGTTTCTTGTAAAGAGTCTATGCTCATAAAAAACACCCGGAACCTCAGGAGGCTCGGGTGTAGTTCGACTCAAGTATAACAGTTCATGTTATGTAGAAAAGCTGCTATTATTGAATTCCGTCTCTCAATGCTTTCCCTGGTTTGAAAGCAGGGATTTTGCTGGAAGGGATTTCGATTTCTTCGCCAGTTTGCGGGTTACGTCCTTTACGAGCGGAACGTTCACGAACTTCAAAGTTTCCGAATCCAACCAGTTGTACTTTATCTCCACCTTGCAAAGCTTCAGAGATCGCTTCGAAAACAGCTTCAACCGCTTTCGTTGCGTCCTTCTTGGAAAGCTCGCTTGTTTCTGCCACTTTGTTAATCAATTCAGATTTATTCATGCCATTCACCTCCCCCCAAAGAAATTGCTATCTCGTTACTCTCTTTGTTAACGGAAATGTTCTAAATTATACATAAGCCTAGTGCAAAACCGAACAAATCAAGTTTATAGTAATACACCAGTGCCACTTTTTCAAGTAAAAACAAAAAAATGCACCCGATGGAGTGCATTTTAAGGGGTTATTGTGACGTGTATTACAGAATAATAGCAATGAGACCGCCGGAGCCTTCATTGATAATCCGGCCGAGCGTTTCCTGCAGCTTGTATCTTGCATTGTCCGGCATCATGGCAAGCTTGCCCTGAATGCCTTCGCGAACGATGGAATGTAAGGATCTTCCGAATATATCCGACTCCCACATTTTGAGCGGGTTGTCCTCGAAATCCTGCATCAAGTAGCGGACAAGCTCCTCGCTCTGCTTCTCCGTACCGATGATCGGCGAAAACTCCGATTCCACATCGACACGTATCATGTGTATGGACGGTGCTGTGGCCTTCAATCTCACGCCAAAGCGGGAGCCTTGACGGATAAGCTCCGGCTCCTCCAGAGCCATATCCGCAAGCGTAGGAGGTGCGATTCCATAGCCCGTCGTCTTCACCATCTCCAGCGCTTCGGCAAAATGGTCATATTCGCGTTTGGCATGGCTGAAGTCCTGCATCAGCTGGAGCAAGTGATCCTTGCCGCGAATCTCCACGCCAACGACTTCCATCAAAATCCGGTCATACAACTCATCTGGAGCATACAAATCGATTTCTGCAACGCCCTGCCCCATGTTCATACCCGCTAAGGCTGCTTTATCAATAAAGTCATATTCCTCGAATTGAGCCACGACACGGTCCACATCCCGAAGTCTGCGAATGTCCTGAACCGTTTCGCGTACGGAATTTTCGAAGTGGGAGCGAAGCCAGTGATTTTCCTCAAGCACCATCACCCAGCTTGGCAAGTTCACGTTCACTTCATGGACAGGGAATTCATACAATACCTCACGAAGCACGGAAGTCATATCATCTTCATTCATATTGGCCACGCTCATAGCTACAACAGGAATATCATGCTGTGCCTGCAGCTGACTGCGAAGCTCCTGGGCGATTTCCCCATTCGGCTTGGTAGAGTTAACGATGACGATAAACGGCTTGCCGACCTCTTTGAGCTCGTTAATGATTCTTGCCTCTGCATCAACATAGGATGAACGCGGAATTTCAGCGATCGAACCGTCCGTTGTAATTACGACACCGAGCGTGGCGTGCTCTTGAATCACTTTGCGAGTACCAATCTCGGCCGCTTCCTGGAACGGAATGGCTTCATCAAACCAAGGGGTGTTAATCATGCGCGGGCCGTTCTCATCCTCATAGCCCTTCGCGCCTTCCACCACGTAGCCTACACAATCCACCAGACGTACATTGACATTCAGTCCTTCAGCCACATGCAGCTGCACTGCATTGTTCGGTACGAATTTCGGCTCTGTCGTCATAATGGTGCGGCCCGCAGCGCTTTGCGGCAGTTCATCCGTCGCCCGGATTCGATCTGATTCGTTCTGAATGTTAGGCAACACGATAGACTCCATAAAGCGCTTGATGAACGTTGATTTCCCAGTACGGACCGCTCCAACGACCCCCAGGTAAATATCCCCGCCAGTACGCTCTGCAATGTCCTTAAAGATATCCACTTTTTCCAATGAGAATCCCTCCTACAGGTTGTTTAAGACGAAACTCGTACCCATGCTTTCTGGACTAGTAAAAATATATGTACTAGCAGACGAATTATGATGAAATATTGTCTTTTATTTATGAATCACTCCTTAGCTTATCGCGGCATCTCGCGCCACAGGTTCATCTCTATGAGAATATATGAACCAAGAGGAGGGGTTATTCTTTGCAAAATAAAAAAACCTCTATCTCCCTTTTATTTCAGGTTGATAGAGGTTCCATTCTCACTTCAGCGAAGGTGTAGGCTGTCCGTTAATCCAGTGATAGGCCACCGTCCGGGCCGGAACGAAAAACGATTCCTTTACTAACAGCTCTCTTAGATCCTGCGTGGCGTTGAGCCCGCTTTGAAGCGATTTTTTATCAATTAGTCGCATGAGCTCTTCCGTGTAATCTATCGATACTTGTCCATTCTCGTCCATGAAGAAAGGAAGCATCACATTCCTTGTATACATACTTTGCGCCTGCACAGCCTTTTTGTTCATTTTGGCAAAATCGACCCGATAATAAGAAGGCGCGATTTGCTCTCCTAACGGAAGTTTTCCGAAATTTTTGGAACGAAACTCGTCGACCAGCTTTTGCACTTCTACTGTAAGCTGAAAAGAGGCCAGATCCATCATTTTTACAGTCGGCTTCGTTTCAGCATCCACAAGCACGTACATGGCGCTGCCGCCGTTTTCAAACGCATTGGCCGGCACATTGCTCAGTACGCCGCGCTCCTTCATCTTTTTGAAGTCAATGGGGTATTTCTCATAAAGAGGAGTTGTTTCCTCACTGTTTTTGATGGGGAGCACACCGGTTTTGGCATGGTACTGATCCACTGCGTTTTGAACGACGACAACATATTCACCTGTAGCGACCTGATTTTCTTTTCGCATTTCATTCGGATACATGCAGCCTGCACTTAGGACACACAACAATAGAAGCATCCAGGCTGCACTTGCTTTTTTCCATCCCTTCAAATCCCTTCCTCCTCCTGCTGTCTTTCCAGCTGCTTTCTTACCGCCGCCTTCAGCGGGTCTTCGGGCAGCTCCGCAATAACATGACCGACAACCTTGGCTTGGCAAGCAAGCCGGTATCCTTGTTCCTCCAGCCCGCCAAGCTTTAGCCGTTCATTCTGGTTCATCGGTGCAAGCCCGGCTGGATCCGCCACACGCACTTTGCACATTAAACATGCGGCTTTGCCTCCGCATCTCGTACGAATTTGAACCCGCACCTTGCGGGATGCATCCAGGATGGTTGTTCCCGGTCTCACTTCAATCGATTTGCCGTCAGGCACGAAGGTCACTCTTGCCCCCATCATTCGGCGACTCCTTTCCTGCCGACCGGCCCATTCCCCGCAACAAGTTCTCTTAGCCTGGCATCCATTTCCTCAGTCCAGCAATGACGAATCAACAGTTCTTCCAAGACTCCGGTCAGGCCCGGCTCCTGATTTCGCGCTTGGATCACCTGTGCAATACTCTCATAACGGTCAGGCCTATTTCTTAATACGTTAAATACAAGCTCATGCTCCAGAGGCATCAGCCTTACTGTGTCTAATGAATAATCGGTGCCATGAGGTAAACCTGCGTAATGATGAAACAAATAAGCCGCCTCCACCTTGTAGAAGCAGCCGTAAGCCTTCACCTCGAAACCGCCCACAAGCTCTACTTTCACATCATGAATTACATAATGGCTTAAGACAGAACGATACAAGCCGGAGCGATCCTCTGTCTGCTCATCTATCGAATAAGCGGCTAGAGCGGCATGAATCACCTTTGCCCCTTCATCATCAGCGTAAATATCCAAATCTCTGGGCGCTGCATCAAGCGGTACTCCCTGCAGAAGCAGGCCCGTGCTGCCACCAACCAACCAGGGGACACCAAGCGGTTCAAGCCGCCGCCGGATCGTCGCCAGCGCTTCTATAAGCTTGTCCATCATCTCCATACCAGAAACCCCTTTTCCAGGCAAAGCATACCCTTAATGAGAAAACCTTTATCAAGGCCTCTCGAGGTGAGCGACCGCGTTAAGCGGTAGGTTTTATCGCCAAATATAATTTCCACATCCGATGACCTCGGAAGCTTTTAAATTCTATTGTGGTTAAAAATAAGGCTTATGCGTCACCGTTACCACTCCCAATTGTTTCACAGCTGCCTGACAGGCTAAACGAAAGCCTTGCTCGATCTCCTCCGGCTCCAGCCTGTCCAGCTCCGCGTCCGTAGGTTGATTGAGGAATTCCATACCCTCCGTGACCAAGCAGCGGCAGCGGGCGCAGGTCCCTCTCGTACAGGAAAATGCCCAATCCACCTGATGCTTCATTGCCAAATCCAGCAGTGTCAGCCCTGTATCCGGCTCAACCTGCTTTTGATTTTTACGTCCTTTAATAGTAATCACGATGCCCTGCGCCCCCGGTTTACAATATAGATACAATCATATAAAGCAGAATAGGTAAAAACAGCATAAACGCGACCATGGAAAGCACGATGCGGAGCACTCCCTTGGTTTTGCTGCGCGCAAAACTAATCAGGAAAGATGCAAGCACCATAAGTCCGATCGCAATAAACGACGCCCACATTTTATCCATCGGTGACATGTAACGACCTCCCTAATGAAGCGCCTTACTTATGTAAGGTCATTCTTCGATCCCCAAAATATTCTAAGCTATTATAGCACAAAAAAAGCACAAGCGCGCCGTATGGCTGCCTGTGCCATGAAACTGTTACTTTTTACTGATCATTTTCATAAGCTGTTCCATACTGTTGCCGTTCATTTTGCTGCTCTTGATCGCTTGAATGAGTTCATTCATCGTCGATTCAGAAACCGGAACATTCACGAGTCCGGAAACCTGCTTAATCAACTGCCTCAGTTGGGCATCGCTTTGCATGGTGGAAGGCTTCACGCCACTGGCCAGCTTGTATATGTCCTTTTCACTGACGCTTTTACCGGTTTTCTTCTTAACGACGTTCAGTACGTCCTTGGACATGTTTTTATTGGTCACTGTCCTGTCCCTCCTTAGTCATCTAACTGCCAAGAAACTGGCTGATGAGTCTAAGGTATTTTATGAACAGAAGCCCTAAGCCGTGTAGGCGGTTGTCTAACCGAACCACTTTGTTTGAACAGGCTTGGCTACCTCTTCAATCTCATGAGTCCGCCCGCGGCCCATCAGGTCCTCCACAGCTGCCTCCGGCGATTTGCCTTCGAACAAAACCCGGTATAATTCATCCGCTATCGGCATCGTCACATCGTATTGACGCGATAAGGTATAGGCGGCTTGGGTCGTCTTCACACCCTCAACTACCATTCCCATCTGCTTCAACACTTCTTCCAGCGGATGCCCTTGCGCCAATAAATAACCTGCCCGCCAATTGCGGCTGTGCTTGCTCGTGCAGGTTACAACCAGATCACCAATCCCTGCCAAGCCTGCGAAGGTAAGGGGATTGCCGCCCATGGCCGTTCCCAACCGGGAAATCTCAGCGAGCCCCCGTGTCAAAAGTGCGGCTTTGGCATTATCGCCGTAACCCAATCCATCTGTCAGCCCGGCGCCAAGGGCAATGATATTTTTCAAAGCACCGCCGACCTCAACCCCAACGACATCCGGATTCGTATAAACACGGAAGTAGTTATTGATGAGCAGATCCTGCACCGCATCGGCGGCCTGCTCTGAAGCTGAGGCTACTACCACCGTCGTAGGACACTGCCGGATGACCTCCTCCGCATGGCTTGGTCCCGAAAGCACGACAATTCTGGAAGCGTCGTAATCGGGCAGCTCGTCGGCAAGCACGGATGACATCCGTTTCAGGCTTCCCGTTTCAAAGCCTTTGGTCGCATGGACCAAAAGCGTATTCTCAGTAAGATAAGGTCTAATTTGTACAGCTACATCACGCATGGCCGCAGAAGGAGCAACGACGAAGACAGCATCCTTCCCGCTTAATGCCTCCTGGATTGAGCTTGTGGCACGAATTCTTGGAGATAACAGCGCATCCGCCAAAAAACGATGGTTCCGATGCTCCCCGTTGATTTCCGCAACCTGCTGCTCATTTCGTGACCAAAGCGTTACGTCCAAATCATTATCCGCCAATACAGAGGCAATGGCCGTTCCCCAGCTTCCGGCAACCAGCACCGATACTTTATTGGCCAAATCTCAACACCCCCGATCATTTTTTGGAGCCGATTTTGTTCTCCTGACCTTTAATAAGCTTTACAATATTGGTCCTGTGACGGAATGCTGCGAATGCAAAGAGCAGCAGGCTTAACCAGAATACTTCCTTCGGATACCCCATAAACCAAATAAGAATAGGTAAAATTGCAGTAAGTAAAAGAGATCCGAGGGATACGTAACGGGTCAATGCAATGGTAAGAATCGCCACAATACCTGCATACACTACCGGCATGGGAGCCAAGAAGAGCATGACTCCAATTGTCGTCGCAATGCCTTTGCCGCCCCTGAAACCGAAATAAATCGGCCAGTTGTGTCCGGAAATAGCGGCTAGACCGCATAAGGTTTCAACAAGCGCATCTCCGCCGGACAGCCATCGGCCGATCCAAACAGCAACCAAGCCTTTCACTGCATCCAGCAGAAGCACGGTAATGGCGGGTCCTTTACCAAGAACCCGCAAGGTGTTGGTTGCACCGGCATTGCCGCTTCCGTGATTACGAATGTCAATACCTTTTAGTAATTTCCCTGCCAAGTAACTAAAACTGATTGAGCCTATTAAATACCCTATGATTATGGGCACGACGAACCACACGGGTCATCTCTCCTATCATTATTCATCATCCGAAGATTTTTTGCGTGTAAACAGACGAAGGGGTGTTCCTTCAAACCCGAAAGCAGCCCGAATTTTATTTTCCAAATAACGCTCATAGGAGAAATGCATCAGCTCCGGATCGTTTACGAAAAGGACAATTGTCGGCGGCTTCACCGATACTTGGGTAGCATAATTGATACGCAGTCTTCTTCCCTTATCCGTTGGAGGCGGGTTGATCGCTACGGCATCCGAAATGACATCGTTCAATAAATGCGTCTGGATACGCATCGCATGAGCTTCGGCCACCTGATTCACGACCGGAAGCAGCTTGTGGAGCCTTGATTTCGTTAATGCGGAAAGGTACACGATCGGTGCGTAGGTCATGAACAAGAAATGATCGCGAATTTTTTGTGTAAACTGCTGCATGGTTTTATCGTCCTTATCTACGATATCCCACTTATTTACAACAAAAATGGCCGCTTTCCCTGCATCATGCGCATAGCCTGCAATATGCTTATCCTGCTCGATAATGCCCTCTTCCCCATTGATCAACACCAGAACCACATCGGCGCGTTCTATCGCTTTGAGAGCCCGCATCACGCTGTACTTCTCCGTATTTTCGTATACTTTACCGCGTTTACGCATCCCTGCTGTGTCGATAATGACATACTTCTGATCGTCTTTCTCAAAAGGTGTATCGATGGCGTCCCTTGTCGTACCCGCTACGTTACTTACAATAACGCGTTCTTCGCCTAGAATGGCATTCACCAAGGATGATTTCCCTACGTTCGGTCGTCCGATGAGCGCAACACGAATTACTTCTTCGCCATACTCATCGTCCTTGGTGTCCGGAAAATGCTGAACTACCTCATCCAGCAAATCGCCCAGACCCGTTCCGTGCGAGCCTGAAATACCAAATGGCGTGCCGAAGCCTAAGCTGTAAAATTCGTAAATATCGTCCTGACGCTGGATATTATCAATTTTGTTTACGGCCAAAACAACAGGCTTCTTGGAGCGGAACAGCAGCTCGGCTACTTCCGAATCATTAGGGGTGATCCCCGCTTTCCCGTCCACCATAAAAATAATTACATCCGATTCCTCGATGGCAAGCTCGGCCTGTACGCGCACCGATTTGAGAATCTCGTCTTCTCCATCGATTTCAATCCCTCCGGTATCAATCACGCTGAATTGGTGATCGAGCCATTCTCCTACTCCATACAAACGGTCCCGGGTCACACCGGGCATATCTTCTACAATCGCAAGTCTGTCTCCGATAATACGGTTGAAAATCGTTGATTTCCCCACATTCGGACGACCGACAATAGCAACAACGGGTCTTGCCACTAGACTTCATTCCCTTCCTGGCTGCACAAACCGCACATACCGACAACTTGAAAAATTACACAACTTACATCATAGCATTTGCCTGCTGTGAAATCAATGGAATGGCGCTGCATCCTATTATTCCGGCGAGCCTTTATGATCAACTAATATCATCGTTCCGTTCTGCAAATCATGCGCTGACGCATCCAAAATTTTTTCCAGCTTAAAAGCGACCTTCTGCTGCTCCTCCGCATTTTGTACGATAAAAATCGGTGCCCCGCCGGCTACCTGCGATTTATCTGCCGTTACTACAGCCATGATTTTACCCATGTTATGCCCCTTCCTTTCCCGCTTGCTGTACATCCGCTTCAGAAGGCATCCTCACTGCGCTTTCAAGTACAGGGGATTGCAGCAGTACCTTCCGGGCTTTCTCCACGTCCATTTCTTGAGGCAGCAGAAACACAGCAAGCCTGCCATCGGCCATATCCAGCTTCGCCAATGGGAGCAAGGATGGCTCACCCTCGTCACGATAAACGCCCAGGATGGTCGAAAGATCGTGAAGCAGCGCTTGCCGCTGGCCTATATTCGCGATAGTCACGCGGCAATTTTTATTTTTGGGGATGAGAATGAGACCAATCCCCCGCTTGCGAATAATTTCACGCGTGTCATCCAAACCGACATTCATAATATAAATATCATTCACATACAGGTTCGGCCCGTCCATCCGAACGTTTGCCGTTTGTACATCCGCAATATGATGAATACTTTTGCCCGATTTGAAGTGGTTTGTAATCAGGATAGCAATGATCCCTGCAACAATTCCCCAATACCATGCGAGAATGATACTGAACAAGGCGGTAACGAAGGAGGTGAAAATGACCATGTAGTTTCGGCCTTCAAATACCATCGCGATCCCTTCAATGTATGTTGCTCCTCGGGGAACCAGCTCCATACTATCGATTTTCGATAAGGTTTGCCGCTCCATATTACGAACATCCCGAAATTGCTGCGCAGCAACGGTTAGAAACGTGACCGCCGTATAATTTTTATCCAGCAAAGAGGGCACCGCTACGGAGCCGAGTGCCGCTGCAATGACCCCGAGTGAAATATGTATAATTTTCCCGTGAGGATAGGTCGGGTATTGGCGATAGTCCGTTCGCAGCATGCTAAGCCGAGCCAGCATTCCGAATACGGCACCCAATACAATGCCGACCGTATACTTCTGATCTATAATCCAATGCAGCATAGATTCGTTCCTTTCTTATTCCCGGCCACCGCTTCGGCGACGAATTCCTTGAATAATCCACTGAATGCTTTTTTTACAAGACGTGACAATGCCAGCTAAGACCAGTGAAATGCCCCTTGCCAAAAAAACAGTCAACCACCAACGATCCTGAAATGCCAAATTGCCTAATTGAAACCCAATGTGCTCCCGATGCAGGTAGCGGTAATAAGTTTCACCAATCAGCAGCCCCATGGACGCCACAGCGATTTGGACAGCTGTATTACGTGTCATAAAGCTGACTAAAAGGGCAACGACAAGTGCGATGGAAGTATCCTGGTTAATAATCACGAGAAAAGGCACCAGATGCAAGGCTTCCAGCATAAAAAAAGTAACGGAACCCAATAAAATGCCGATGGATATCAAATGAAGTCTATACATTTGGCCATGCGCACGCCACAGCGCTCCAATAATAACTAGGCATAGCAGCAAAATGATGGGACTGCATTGTCCGAAAGCAAACACAAGCGGAAATTTCATCCCAATGATCCATGAGACAAAAAAAAGAAGTATGACCTTATTAGTTATACCTCTTGAAATGGAGTCTTTCCAGCCGCTTGCGAACAAAATCAACGTCACAACCATCAATACTAATGACAAATATCCTGAATTCATTCGCACCACCTAAGAAGCATCGTAAAATTGTAGGTAAGCTTCCCTTTCGCTTTACTCGCTTCTTAGTATGGCTAGATTATGTAGTTTTAATCAAACCTGTTCGATTTGCAAAGGTTTGGATTGAAATCCCCCTTGCACTGCACCATTCTGCCGTCTGCCCGGTAATCACCAGAGGGTGCTGCCAAAGCTCCGCAATAGTCTGCGCTCCCATAGCAGTCATCACGAGTCGAAGCTCTTCGTGCATCCGTTCAATTTGTTGAATGAGTGCCTCTCTTCCGTTGGAACGAAGTGTTCTAAGAAAAGCCCCTGCCATGCCAACGGCCGACGCGCCTAATGCCAACGCTTTACACGCTTCCATTGTTCCTTGTATGCCTCCAGAGCCTATGAGCGACATGGCAGCAGGTGTCCCCTTCCCTATCGAAGCCGCCAAAGCGTTCGTCGCTTCTATGAGGGATACCGCTGTCGTACAACCCCATTCATTGAGCCAATCCATAGGCGACGTGCGGCGTGCATTTTCTATGGCCGCAAAATTCGTTCCGCCAGAGCCCCCGACATCTATGACGCGAACTCCAGCCTGACACAGCAGCGAGATACTTTCCCTTGTCATGCCGAAGCCCACTTCTTTTACAATAAGAGGCACTCTCAAATGCTCTTGAATAAGCCGGATCCTCTCCAGCATGCCTTGAAAGTCACGGTCCCCCTCAGGCATGATGAGCTCCTGCATCACATTCAAATGAATTTGAAGCGCATCGGCTCGGAGCATCTCAACCGCTCTTTCGGCTTGTTCCACCGCAGCCTCGCTGCCCAGATTGCCAAATACGAATCCGTTCGGATTCATTTCTCTCACGACCCGGTAGCTTGAGGCTACCTCCGGGTTTTTGATCGCAGCCATTTGTGAGCCAACCGCCATCGCTAGCCCGGTTTCCCGGGCTGCAATAGCGAGATCCCGGTTAATTTCCTCCGTCTCGTGAGCTCCTCCGGTCATCGCATTAATAATAATAGGCGAGCTCAGATTGAGCCCGCCTATTATGGTCTGTAATGAGATGAGCCGCGTTGAGGATTCAGGAAGGCAGTTGGGAACGGGCTTGATATCAGAGAAGCCTTGTTCTCCGGACTGCCCAAGATTCAGAGCATGATGAACATGCTCCATTTTCCTAGGTATTCGCACCATGATTCCTCATTTCATCGCAGCATAACTTATTTAAATTTACTCAGCTTATCGCCAAAGCGTTCGCCAAGCGTCAGGTTCAAGCCTTGGTTTTGATATTCCTCGGCAATGACAGTTTCTTTCGGTTGACGTGCAGGACGGTCGGATTTTGCAGATGGAGCCGGAGCTTCAGGAGCCTCTTCCGTTTCTTTAATGCTCAAGCTGATGCGTTTCTCATCCGTGTTCAGATCCAACACCTTCACTTGAACCTCTTGTCCTTCTTTCAATACTTCATGAGGCGTACCAATGTGGCGATGTGCGATTTGGGAAATATGCACCAAACCTTCAACACCAGGAGCTACTTCAACGAATGCGCCAAACTGAGCAAGACGCTTAACCGTACCTGTCACGATATCGCCTACGTTGAACTTCGAGCTTACTTGCTGCCATGGTCCAGGCTGAGTAGCCTTAATGCTCAGGCTAATTCGCTCATTAGCAGGATCCAGCTTCAAGATTTGCACCTTCACTTGATCGCCTTCTTTAACTACTTCGGAAGGCGTTTCAACATGGTGCCATGCCATTTCGGAAATATGCACCAAGCCGTCAACACCGCCGATATCAACGAATGCACCGAATTGAGTCAGGCGCTGCACAGTGCCTGTTAATTCCTGGCCTACAGAAAGCTGGGAAATAACATCCTTCTTCTTGGCTTCGAACTCTTCATCCAGAACATCCTTTTGGGAAAGGATAACTTTGTTCTTCTCACGATCCATTTCTTTCACGCGAAGTCTAAGTGTACGGCCTTTGTAATCGCTGAAATCTTCAACAAAATTGCGCTCTACCATCGATGCGGGAACGAATCCTCTCAACCCTACATCTACAACAAGTCCGCCTTTAACCACTTCGGCAACCTTTGCTTCAAGAATCGTTTTGTTTTCCATATCCGCTTGCAGCTGATCCCATGCTTTCTCGCTATCGACTACACGCTTGGACAGCACGAGCTTTTCTTTATTATCATCAATAGTCAATACTTTCAACTCCACATCTTGTCCTACTTGAATACCTTCGCCTGCACTGCCAAGATTTACGGAAGAAAGCTCGCGCACAGGAATGACGCCATCATACTTATAACCTACGTCAACGAATGCTTGATCATCGTCGACTTTAATAACTTTACCTTTAACGGTATCTCCCTTTTTCAGTACCGATACATTTGCCATGGATTCCTCTTGGGATAACTCTTGCTGCGCTTCTTCTGCTTGTAAGTTTTGTTCCACTTTTGTTTCCTCTGACATGGTTCAATACCCTCCTTGATTAGCAACCCTCAACCAATGAAATATTAGTTACAATTGCTGCTATCGTATATAATTTACCAACGTATAGAAAATACGCGGTCAATTGTTTTTTTAAGTATTCCACAATTTATCATTTCGATTCGTACTGTTTTACCAAGGCCCGAATCTCGCCCATAATCTTGTCGGTAGCCTGTTCCAAGCCTTCTGATCCCAACTCGGCGAATTCACTGATATCCACCGGCTTGCCGTATACAAGGGTCATCCGTCGGAACAGCTTGTAGCCGCCGACAATGCCTGCAGGGACAACGGTCGCACCGGACTTCATGGCCAGCATAGCGGCCCCTTTTTTCCCCATGCCTCCTGCATTGTTACGAGAGCCTTCCGGGAAAATACCAAGAATCTTGTTCTCCTGCAGCAGCTGCAGCGACAAACGGATGGACTCTTTGCTGACGCCGCCCCGTTTTACAGGAAAAGCACATATTCTAGGCAGCACCCAGCCCAGAACCGGAACATCGAACAGCTCCGCTTTGGCCATATAATGCACTCTCCGTCGAGTAAGCGGACTTCCTAATAGCGGCGGATCAAAATTGCTTGTGTGGTTCGCACACAATATGACAGGCTTTCCTTCGGGAATATTGTCCATACCGACAACTCTCAGCCTGTACAATACGCGGAACAAGAAATGGAATGTTGCGCGCAGCGTAGTGTAAAGCATCCTACTTCCCCCCGCCAACCTTGGATCTGCACAGCCCTAAAATATGCTCTACGACTTGCGGAATCGTCATGTTCGTCGTATCCAGCAAAATGGCATCGGCGGCCTGGACCAGGGGAGAGGTTTCCCGCTGTTCATCCATTCGATCCCTAGTAGCAATTTCATGTTCCAGCTGCTCTAATGTCACTTCCGAGCGTTGATCTTGAATTTCTTTAAAGCGTCTCTCGGCACGAATTCGTACGCTGGCTGTCAAGAAAACCTTCAGCTCGGCATCCGGAAGCACATGACTTCCAATATCTCTGCCGTCCATCACTACGCCTTTATCAGCAGCGAGCCGCTTCTGTTTATCTGTCAAGATGCGACGTACTTCGGCTATCTGCGCGATTCGGGAGACATTCCCGGTGACTTCAGCCGAACGGATGTCGGACGTCACCTCCTGATCATCCACGAAAACCTGCTGTCCCTGATCGCCAGGCGCCAGTCGGATATCCAACCGTTCAGTGAGAGCGATCACTTCCGATTCCTGATCCGGACTCAAACCGGAACGAAGAACACTCCAGGTTACTGCTCTATACATAGCCCCTGTGTCAACGTATACAAACCCTAACGCATTGGCAACAAGCCGGGCGATCGTGCTTTTCCCTGCTCCTGCCGGGCCATCTATAGCAATATTAAATTTGTCCAAAACACGGGCCTCCCAGCAATAATAAATAACAATGATGCTTTTGTAGAATACAGACCCTGCCTGTGATCGAAGAAAATTATACCATAGGTAAGAGAAAGATTGCAAAACGCAAACCGTCCCCTAGCTATCCGGCACTGTCGGATCCTGAAGAACGTTGGAAGCGGATTCCCTCCAGCTGTTCTACTTTAACCAAATAATAACGAATAACAGGAATTTGAATGAGCAGTTGCGAAATAACGAGCAGCCCGAGAATAAGGGCCAGCGCGCGCAGAATCCATTTCTCCACCATTTTGGAAAATTGAATGAATAGGTCTTCGTACCCGGAATGAACCTCGCTTACTTCTTCGTCATGCCTCATGGCTACCACTCCAAGACATCGGTTTGGGTGGTAGTGTACCCATCTTTCGCCAAAATATGCGTTTATCGCTTGCGAAACTCAAGCTGTCTTTCGAAGCAGTAACGAATAATCTTTTGCCGGTCCCAGTCCGTAATTTCCGCAAACCGCATCATCACTTGCTGTTTGCCTGTCTCCAAAGTCTTGATCCGGACCAGCTCTCCTTTGAAGGGAACATGCTCGACCTGTCCGTTTTTAAAAGGAACCAGCAGCCAGCAGCTCACGATTTGCTGAGTTACCATGGTGACATAACCCTCACATAGGAACGAAATGCCCCCGCCCCCGACATCGTCTGTTACCGCAACAAACTTTAGCTGGTCCGAGTATTGAACAGCAATTTCAAGCTCTGCGGGCACCCTCAGGAAATTACGACGCTGAACCTTCGTGATCGCATCCGGCTCAGGTTTCTTGATTAGCACCAGTCGGATGACGTCATCCGTGAAACCGGTAACCGAGGTGGTAAAGTAGTTTTTCACACCGCCGTCTGTAATAAAATAAGCGGAAATCTCATCTCCGGCGTATAGACGCTTCAATTTGCCGGTTTTCTCGTTAATAGGAATTTCCATGCTGATGAAGTTATCCTTCACGTCAGCAATTCTTGATTTATACTCTTGTTTGGCTTCCTCTTCATCAATGGAATTTACTTGTATATGTAAGATTGCGTTCACTTTTGGCAACAAAAACCTGCACCTCCCGACATTGTTGTCGAAACCAGTACTGAAGTACTAGAATCCTGCATTTTATTATACCATGTAGACAACATATGGGAAGCACAAAAAGAAGGAGCCTTTAGAAGACTCCCTCCCAAACATATGCCGGATCAGGTTTGACTCACCTGAGCTTCTTCTTTTCGCAAGTGCTCGACCTTCTCTTCCGTTCCGTTATCCGCATTAATGTAAATCCGGTACAGGCCTCCGTTGATCGTTCCTAAATATTGATAGCACAACACTTCCTCTTTTACATCATTGCGAATTAAGGCAAGGGTTTCATTGCTGACCTTCAATTGAGGATTCAACGACTTGCGTGCTTCCTCCGCTGTCAGCTTCGGTGCCTTCATCTGCCTGTCTTTATGATTGAACACATAATCCGTTGCTTGAAGTCCGATAACCTCGCCGTCATCCAAGGCAACCTTAACCCCAACCTTATCAATAAAATTAACGACATTTTGGTTTCGGCTGGCAAAAATAATGTTTCCGACATTTCCATACTCGTCATAACTTACGGCTGTCATATCCTTATAATTATGGGCATCCAAAAATTCAGCTGCGGCATCTCGCGCCTGACGTATGTCCAGCTTTTTCTCTGTGACCGGTCTAGTGGACGAAAACCACAGCAGTTCTCCCCCTTTGCGCGCAAAATCCATATGAATCCCATCCGTCGTGTTCTGCTTGGGAACCGAAACGCTGAAGGATTGGTATTCCGTGCCTTTACCGTTCTCAACCACCTGGATTGCTGACGGATCCTGCAGGTTGAGAAATTGAGCTGCCTTTTCCTTGATTTGATCCGCATTCATTTCGGCACCGGACAGCATGTTCATATCATTTTTCTGAAACACATTAAGCAGTGTCGGACTCCATTTCACATCAGAGTATTCCGAAACCTTTTTATCTACCGTCTGAAAACCGTCAATGATCGCATTATCCAACGGCTGCTTCTCCGTTGCGAGTGCTGTCTCCACGTCCATCCACCGCAAATTATTTTGCAGCACCTTGGACTGCATATCCCTCAGATCCGTCGAAATTTCTGAAGAATGCTGGTACAGTGCATTTAATGTGGACATTTCCTCCGGAGTTAGCGGCGATTTACTTAAATCACGCACCGCTGCGCGGTAAGAGAAATTGGCCATATTCGCCAAAAACTCCTCGGTTTTGTTAAAAGGCAGCAGCGTGAGCGGCAGCTGGCTAATTTCATTTTGTGCCTGACTCGTAATGCGCCAAACATTAATCAGCCCTTTTTTGTACGCATCCTGTGATGTGGTATTCACTGCAAGCGTGTTGCCAAGCTCCGTATGTAGCTTATCCACGTGGAAGGACAAGTCATGAAAAGCTCGCTGATACGAATTTTCCGCTTTAATCAATATCGAGTTTTTTTCTTGATGCTCCAAATATCCCCATACACCGGCCCCAACCAAGGCGACGAGCAAAATAGGGAACATGACGATGCTTAACCTTTTGTACATGTCCTTCATTCTCCCTTCATCAGCCAAACTTGGTTGTAGTTTTTGCCCGGAATTGGAGTCTTATGCAAAAAAACAAAAAAGAAGCCGCGCGGCTTCTTTATGCTCTACATATCATGATTCTCGATCTCGAAATCTCTGTCATTGTTGCAAATGCACTGCTTAAACCCCGTATCGATCTTTCCTTTATCTCTGCGCCCTCTAAGAACAAACTTTTCTCCGCACATCCTGCAGCGGATCGTTACTTTTACCCGTTCGTTTCCTGTCATACCTGTCCTCCGGTTTGTTGGTCTAATACAAGTCATTATGGACAAACCGTTTAAATTTTAACCTGCTCCTCCGGGTGAACAACCCTTAGCGGCGACTTGGCATTGGCCCGGTTCACCTTCCACAGGCTGCGAATCCATAAATAACTCATTAGCGGAATCATGAACCAGACCCAATAAGTCTTAGTCGTCAGTAAAATATAATCGAACACGCCGTGCCAGAAAATCGGCAGAGCCAATGAATAGATCAAGTGTCTTGTCCTCCGCTGCGGATCAAATTTGGCTCTCCCCAAATGATACCCCATGATGACACCAAACATCGCATGCCCCGAAACGGGAAGCAGCGCCCGGTAGATCAAGCTGGAAATGGACGCGGAATTCAGGAACGCATAAAACACATTTTCGAGTGTGGCAAAGCCCAAGGAAGCGGCTACGGCATAAACGATTCCATCATACGGCTCATCAAACGAGGTATGCTTGTAAATGATGAAGTATACAAGAAACCACTTCAGAAATTCCTCCAGACCGGCGGAAATGACGAACGAGAAGACAAACGGATTCTCGCCAAGCCCATGGACAAAGGCCCGCTGCAACACCATGACAGGAAAAACAAGCATAACGCCAAATAAAAACACCTTAGTCACAAGGTGGATCGGTTCCGTATCGTATCGGTCTTTTAAATAAAAATAAATGAGCAAAGCGACACCTGGCGCAATCGCCGCCGTTAAGACTGAGAAGACGCTCATGTGTCCCCCTCCGTTTTCGGGTATTTCAATCATTTCTTAATAAAATCCTGTTTCATTTATTATAGACATTTTCAAAGTGTTTTGCCATTGAATCTTTCTGGCTGGAAGGAACGAGCCTGGAATAACCGCCGCTTAAAGCAAAAAAGCACCGACCCAGCATGAAAGGCGGGATCGAATGCTTTTGGCAGGAATTCAATGCTAACTGTTACCATTTATTTGAAATGCGTACAAAGTACCTTTACAGCATCAGCTGCAATAACCGTCTTGCCGTACTCTTCCAGTACTGCACGGGTTACGGAAGCTGCTTCCCCGAATTCGGACAAAACGGCAATAACTGCTTGATAGCCGCTTTCGTCCATATCAACGGCATCTAACTGCAGGAACCATTTGTTCTTGTAAGAGAACAGCATGCCTCCGTCAGTAATCAACGGATTTAATACTTTGGCCATACGCAATAAATCTTCGAAGTCATGGAACACATAAGAAATCTGGTCTGTTTGCTCAAGTGTTACCTCAAGCTCATACATTTCCTCGACTTCCTCATCCAAGGAATCCACGGAGTGATGAAAGTCCATTTTACCGCGGGTCACAATGACGACCATACCCTGGGCAGGAAGTGCAAGCACTTCGACGGCCAAAGGACCGGAAGGTTCGAAGCCCAGCTCGGTGTATGCCTGGTCCATCATGTCACTGAACAGCTCATGCACCTTTGGAATTTCTCTCCACATGTCATCCTTTTGAATGCCTCGCTCCGTCAAGTCGTCGAATGTGAGGAAAATCCGTATCTTGTCCTGACTTAAACGCTCCATTTTCATACAGAATTCCTCCTTGCCGACACGTATAATAACAGCTTATGAAGTAAGGTCAAAAAGGTGAGTAAGCTTCAATAGCTTGTATTCAATTATATGACTATTATAACACAACATAACAAAAATGTACGAATGCCTGATAAAAAAACAAAAGGACATCAGCGGAAAGATTCCACTTATGCCCTTCAAAACCTACCCTTATTCGTCTTATTGAATCGTGTGAACTTCTTTTTGATCATTTTCTGCCAATATCTCGTTCACCGTGCTCTTTAGCTGAGGATCTTCCTTCACGATATCCTTGACCTTCTCCAATCCACCGCCAGCCGTGTTAAATGGATCGTCCTTTTTAAAAGAGGTATTTGCAGCTGCTTTCGATTTCGCTTTATCTTCTGCAGATTGATCTGTAAAACGGTCTTTCGCTTTATCCATTACATGGCCGAGTGACTGATTGTTGCTGGTAAAGGCCGAAAGAAGCATGGATTTACTTTTATTATTGAAATAAACAACGGCCGCCGCACCTACCAAGCCTCCAAGTAAAAATGAACCGAATTTCATTGCCATCCCTCCATCAGTTAAGTTTCCAAACATATTTTCCGCTATGAACCGGGGTTCCATGCATGATAAAATAAGGAAACCAACCAAGAGAATGGAGATTTGTAATGAACAAGAAAGCATTATATATTGCATCTGCCGCCCTGCTTCTATTGATCGCCGCCTGTCAGAACAAGGATGGTGCAGCCCCACCGCCTGTATCCTCGCCATCAGCGCAGCAGCAGACCGAAAAAGGGGATACGTCTCCGCAAATGAATGATACCGCCCCATCCCAGGTACCACCCGATTCCAAGGTTCAGCCGATAGCTGCAGCCGATAGCAGTGCAAATCAAGCTCCTGCCGCGCAGCCTGCTTCTTCGGATAATAAAGAAACCGTTCGCCAAAGCGCGTCCGTACCCAAGCTGTACAAGCTAAATCCGAAATCGTATGACATTGTGCCCGTTGACCCGAGTACGACGGAGAAGAAGGTGGTTCTGCTTACATTTGATGACGGTCCTAAAGATCATGATATGCTCGAATCCATGTTGACTACATTGGACAAGCATCATGCCAAAGCCATATTTTTCGTGAATGGGTACCGCGTAAAGCAAAAGCCTGAGCTGTTGAAGCTCATTTTGGAGCACGGACAAACGATTGGAAACCATTCCTGGGACCATATCGATTTAAAGAAGGAAAGCAAGGAAAAGGTAGCTCAACAAATTGACGAGGTTCAGAAGATCGTGAAGGATGTAACGGGGATTACACCTCAATTTTTCCGGCCTCCTTTCGGTTCCGGCAGTGATGAAGTGCGTGCAAAAGTAAAGGAAAATCAAATGCTCTTTATGACTTGGTCCAACGGCTCGTTGGATTGGGACATGACTACAAAGAATAACAATCCCGACAAAATTGTATCCAATGTGCTTGAGCAGCTGCGCCCCGGCAGCAACATTTTGATGCATGAGCTGCCATGGACGGATAAAGCGTTAGACAAGCTGCTGACGGAATTAGAGGCGAAGCAGTACGGATTTGTCGATCCTGCCTCAATTGATATCACTCCATGACACGGAAATTCGTACTTGGGGAGAATTCTAGTTAAATCTCCCCTCTTACTCTTCTCCAGCCCCATACGAGCAACCCCACGACCAATAAAATAAATAACCACAGCAAGGTCCTGTAGAAAATTCGAAGCCATCGTTCTCTTTCCGTTGAATGCAATGCTTTTCGCGGCGGCAGGGACAGCTCATCCGGCTCCGCTTCAACAGGTCCTTGTTTATTTTCAGTCTCCAAAGGTCTTGTTTCTAAACTCATTCCTCTTCTCTCCTGTAACGAATGATACAACCCATGATGAGATCAATTACAAAATGGGCAACGATCGGTGTCCATAATGAACCGGTTTGAATATAAATCCATCCCAGCCCGTAGCTAATACCGAACACCAAGCCAGTCATCAGCCAATGCTGCAAATACCGGATATGTATGGCTGCAAACAAGATGCTGGTCCAATACGGGCCCCAGGATGCTTGAATCGCTCCACGAAATAACCATTCCTCGCAAAAAGCTACAATAGCCGACATGACAATAATGTGCCATAACGGACGGTTTTTGAAAAGCATCTCATTAATCCCGCCGTCATCCGTCACCTCTGGCGGAACCCAATTCGAGATGAGCAGATCCACGACAAGAACGGCTGCTGCGAAGGCAACTCCCCACAAACCAATGGAAAAAGTATTATTCCAAGACAGCATTTGCGCTAAAGAGGGTTTCTGAAAAAGCATGATGATTGTACCCAAAACCAAAACTCCGAGCTGGGTTAAGTACAGATTGATGAGTAAAAAACGGTCATTCATGTTGTTCATGTCCACTTTTTGAAGCTTGAACCCTTTAAAGTTAATTTTTTTCATCCATAGATTCCTTTTTTCGACAAAATCACCTATACTATCAATTAGAAAAAGACGACAAGGAGCTTGATGATGGACAAACGGCTTACACGCTCAGATTACTTATTTGCCGTAACCTTTATTTTTATGCTGGTTTTCGCACTTGGAACCTTTTTCTTCGGTTTAAAGATGGGACAAGAACGTTCCGCAGCCAAATACGAAGAACTATTAACCAAGCATAATGAAGAAACGAAACAGTACGGCGCATATCATCAACAGTATTTGGTGTCCTACTATCATACCATTTATCAGCCTTACAGGGAATTTCACAAGAAATGGTTTGATAAAATGAGTGAATTGGAGTCCAATCAATCCGCAGACGCTTCACTAATTCTAAAGGATTTGGGCAAGCTGTCCAAACAAAAATACGATGAACTGAGTTCTAAAACGATGCCGGACTCTTCTCCGCTGCTTCAGGAAGGTTTGCAAAACTATGCCAAAAGTTTGAAGCTTTTTAATGAAGCTTTGGGCAACTTCCAAGCAAAAGCCAACAGCATCAAAGGTAGCGACCTGGTGGCGGAAATGGAAAAGGATACATATTTCACAGAAGCAAAGAAGTTTTCGTTAGCCGCCCAAAAAAATTATTACGATGCCATAATTAAATGGAACGAAACTGAAAATGCGCAGCTTAAGCATGTGGATGTCAATAAACCACTGAATTTAAAAGATTGGGGCGCGCTTTCTTTAAATGTAAAAAACGATTATATTGCTGCAGCTCTTGCCGCAAGTAAAAACTTTACATCTTTCACGCCGCAGGATCTGACCACGCGAATTGATGAAATGATCGCGTCAGGGCAATCTGCCAAAATGAACCTTGCGAATGTGCAGCAGGTCATTGAAATTCTAAACGCAACGGGCGCTACACGCTCTGGAGATTTCGTCCGCAACAAAAGCAAATGGTATGCCAACGAGGTACTGCCTCAATTACCGTTCTTTTTCAGTCAAAACTAATGTGAAAAGCCGTTTCTTCCAGGAGACCTAACATAAAGGCTCCCGGAAAAACGGCTTTTTTTCTGTGATGACGTTAACGTCAATCGTACTGAAATCCTTTCAGCGCAGCTACAGCCGCCATTCCACCCTCAACATTCACCACATCTTCGTAACCCTGATGCTTCAGATAATAGCATACGTTTGCGCTTCTGACTCCGTGAGCACAGACGATATACAATTTGCGATCCGCAGGCAGCTCGCTCATTCTTGCGGGAATTGTGCTCATCGGCAGCAAGGTCGCTTCCTCCAAATGATAATAATCCCATTCCATTTGTTCGCGAACATCTATAATTAACGCGTCTCCCAAATCATGATCGTTTAATTTCGCCACAAATTCTCTTGGATCAATGAAATCAAAGTCATCCAACGTGGTTCCAGCTCCTTTTCCTTCTATATTCTTGTTGTTTAGAACAATAACGTAAACGAAGGTATTGATCAAGTAAAAAAAGATATAACTAAGAAAACCTTTGTAGTTCTTGATGACATGACAGCCATCCGCAGAATTAACAGATAATACACAAAAAAATCGTTGCATTCATATCTGAATTCACCTAAAATATGATCATGAACACACGAACGATTATGGGTAGTTGACCAATAATTATTAAGATTTTCAACTCATCCTAATCGATTCGACACCTATTGACATGGCCTTTGCGGCATGTTACGCTAAGAAAAATTTCAATCGCAACAAAACATTGACGGAGACAGTGTAGATGAGTAATGCGCAGAGAGCCGATGGAAGGTGCGAATCGGACATTATCGTTTACATGGAGCACTCCAGAGTTGCTGTTCCGAAAGGCGTTCTTTACGCATGTAGGCGCAGCCGGGTAGAAACCGTTAACTTTCTGGGTCAGATGACTCATGAGGCTGTACGTGCGAACGCGCAGCGAATTAGGGTGGCACCACGAAAGTAACTCTTCGTCCCTTGTATACGGTAATCGTATGGGGATAAAGGGTTTTTTTATTGTGTCTGCTTATCTTACTTGGGAAAAGCGCACAAATAATTTCTTGGAGGTTAGAGCGAAATGTACAAAGTGTTAGTCATGGATGGTATTAGCGACCTGGGGATTCAATTATTGAATGATGCGGCAGACGTTACTGTAGAAAAGAAAATCGGATTGTCTGAAGATGAATTAATCGCTATTATTGCAGATTACGATGCGCTGTTAGTTCGCAGCCAAACCAAAGTTACCGAAAAAATTATGACAGCAGCGAGCAAGTTGAAGGTTGTCGGCCGCGCTGGCGTAGGCGTAGATAATATTGATCTGGAAGCTGCAACCAAACGCGGTATTGTTGTTATCAATGCTCCTGACGGTAACACCATTGCGACCTGCGAGCTGACATTTGCCATGATGATGTCTGTTGCCCGTTCGATCCCTCAAGCATATAAAAAGACAGTTGGCGGCGAATGGGACCGCAAAACGTTCGTTGGCGTCGAGCTTCGCAATAAAACATTGGGTATTCTCGGTATGGGCCGTATCGGAAGCGAAGTGGCTAAACGCGCGAAAGTATTCGGCATGAATGTCATCGGCTACGATCCTTTCCTGACTGAAGACCGCGCTGAAAAAATCGGGGTCAAGCTTGGCACCGTAAACGAAATTGCCGCTCAAGCTGATTTTATTACCGTGCATACTCCGCTTACGAACGAAACACGTCACATCATAGCCCGCCCGCAATTCGAGCTGATGAAAAAAGGCGTACGCATCATCAACTGTGCCCGCGGCGGCATTATTGACGAAATGGCTTTGGTAGAGGCGATTGAATCCGGTATCGTTGCAGGCGCTGCATTTGACGTGTTCGAAGAAGAACCGCCTCGTGCCGAGCATCCGTTCCTGAACAACCCGAAAATTATCGTTACACCTCACTTGGGTGCTTCTACCGTAGAGGCACAAGAGAATGTGGCGATCGACGTATCAGAAGAGGTACTGCACATCTTGCGCGACGAACCGTTCAAAAATGCGGTAAACATGCCTCCGGTTCCAGCAGTCGTTATGAATAAATTACAGCCTTACTTCAACCTGGGTGAAAAACTGGGACAATTCATCGGTCAAACGACAGAAGGCGCAGTGCAAGAAATCATCATCAGCTATTCCGGAGACCTGGTTGATGTGGATGTTAACCCATTGAACCGTTATATCGTTAAAGGTGTTCTTGCCAACCAGCTGGAAGGCGTTAATATCGTTAATGCGATGCACCTTGCCAAAACACGTGATGTGAATGTTGTCATCCAAAAATCAACGACTTCCAAAACGTTCACTAACTTGGTATCCGTAACATTAAAAACAAAAAATGAGGAGCGTCTGGTTGCCGGTACCTTGCTTGCAGGCTATGGCGAGCGGATTGTACAAATCGATCAATATCCAGTCGATATTGCACCTCACGGCAACCTGCTCCTGATTTCCCATAACGATAAGCCGGGAATCATTGGTAAAGTAGGAACGCTGCTCGGAAGCAATGACGTGAATATTGCAACCATGCAGGTCGGTCGTAAAGGCGTCGGCGGTTCCGCAATTATGGTATTAACGACAGATAAATCGACTCCAAAAGAAGTTCTGCAGCAATTAGTTGAGCTTCCTGAATTAATTAATGCCAAAGAGCTTTCCATTTAATTGTTTCACGAACAACAAGATTTGCCTCACTTTTTCAACAAAAATAAAGAGCTTCCGATATTGAATCGGAAGCTCTTTATTTAATTTCTTGCAGGATTGCAAGGAATAAGCACAGAAAATGTCGTTCCTTGTCCAACCGTACTTCTCACCTGTACTTTTCCATGATGGGCTTCAACCAGATTGCTTACAATCGACAGCCCCAGCCCGGTACCGCCTGAAGCACCCCTGGTGCGGGCTTTATCGGCCTTGTAGAACCGCTCGAAGATATAGGGAAGGTCTCCGGCTGGAATCCCTTGTCCCTGGTCTGTAATCTCAATAAGAACCGCGTCTTTGCCCTGATACGAATCCGAAGTGGCTTTCATTACAATTTCGGCTTGTGAAGGGGTATGACGGATTGCGTTATCCAACAAATTCGTCATAATTTGTTCCAGCCGGTCCTCATCTGCCTGATACAGCAAAAGCTCTTCCTCCGGCAGGTCGCAAATCATCGTGATTCCCCGTTCCTTGGACAGTACTGCGAATTTCCGGTGCATCCGTTTCATGAAGCTATTAACGTCCACTTCACGGAAATGCAGCTCCAGATTCCCTGTCTCCATCCGGGCTAAATCCAGTAAATCCCTAACGAGACGCCCCATTCGCAGCGACTCGTCATGAATTACTTGTGCCAGCTCCTTGCGTTCCTCCGGAGTACCTGCAATATCGTCCAGCAGCGCCTCGCTGTATCCCTGCAGCATGGAAAGCGGCGTACGAAGCTCATGAGACACATTAGCGACAAAATCTTTGCGCAGTTTATCCAGATGGAACTCCTCGGTAACATCCCTCAAAACGGCTACAGCACCGCGAACTGCTTCCCTGGAATATAATGGAGCCATGACAACCGACCATACCTCGCTTTGCACATGCAGGTTCGTCGTCATATCCCGGGAAGCCTGAATGACTTCTTCAAATAACGGCCGGATTGGGGGCGGAATTTCCTGCTGCTGTGCGAATGCAGTTTGATCATCCGGCCTCGGATCGACCGAATCCTCCGACCACTGAATCCGGCTCCAGTCACGAACGATTTTATCTCCCTGAGGGTTGGTTAATATGACTTTGCCTTCGGCATCAAAGGTGATTACTGCATCCGTCATACTCCTAAGCACGCTGGAAAGATGCTCTTTTTCATGGCTCAAAGCCTTGATCGTATCGGATAATTCCTCACCCATATGATTAAACGTTTTGGCCAGCTCCCCTATCTCATCTACAGATGCAATAGGTACCCTGGTGCCGTATTCCCCATGGGAGATCATATCCGCCGCTTTTTTCAACTGCAGCAGCGGCTGTGTGATTTTAGTCGATAGGAAGAAGGCGAAGAAGGTAGTCATCAGAAAGCCGATAACCGAAACATAAGCGAATAACCTTTTCACATAAGCCTGTGACGCTTCTACAGACTGGGTTGATTGATACAATACCGCTGCACCGATAGTTTTGCTCTGGGAAGCATCCATCAAGGGAACGGCTACGGCAGAGTACAAGCTGTTCGTCCGATGCTTGCTCGCAATTTTACCGGTCACCTGATTGTCAATGATTTCACCGGCAAATACCCTCTGTAAATCCTCTTTGGAAAAAAAGTCTTCGTAATGAAGCTCGCCCGTTGCCGAACCGACTGGAAAATCCATCTGCTTCAAATCCGAGCTGACCAGAAAGACAGTCGCCTCCTGGGCGCTCAGCAAATCGTTAACCAAAGTAATATACCGGTCATCCTCCATATGAATGGAAATGCCGCTGGATACTTTAACCGCAAGCTTACGCAAATTTTCCGTCTGGTCTTGAGACTTAGGAAATGACGTTTCAATGTACTGCCCCAGAAACAAACTGAGGACTAACAAAACGACAGCAACTAAAGCGATAATCGTCAACCACAGCTTACCGACTATACTTTTTAGACTGAACACTTACTTCGGCACCTCTAGCTTGTAGCCAACGCCCCAAACGGTTGTGATCATGGCAGCAGCATCCGGGGAAACCTTGTTCAGCTTCTCGCGAAGGCGCTTTACATGGGTATCCACCGTCCGCAGGTCCCCGAAAAATTCGTAATTCCATACATCCTTCAGCAGCTCCTCGCGGGAAAACACTTTATCCGGGGAAACAGCCAAATAATGCAGCAGCTCGTATTCCTTAGGTGTGAGGGCAACCTCTTGTCCCCCTGCCGTTACCCGATGCGCGTCATGCTCAATGACCAGGTTAGGGAACACGATGTTGTTGCTTGAGTTCACTTCTTTAGATAAATAGGCAGTAACGGACGAGCGGCGCAAAATCGCTTTGACCCGGTAAATCACTTCCCGAGGGCTGAAAGGCTTCACAACGTAGTCGTCTGCCCCCATCTCAAAGCCCTGTACCCGATTGGTCTCTTCGCCTTTAGCTGTCAGCATAATGATCGGTGTGGACTTGGATTGACGCAACCGCAAGCAAACCTCATTGCCGTCTATTCCCGGAAGCATTAAATCAAGCAAAATGAGGTCGTAGTCGGTTTCCATCGCCATTTTCAATGCGCTTTCCCCGTCCTCTGCTTCCTCGATTGTGAAATTTTCCTTTTCCAAATACATCCGAAGCAAACGGCGGATCCGTTCCTCATCATCCACTACCAAGATTGTAGTTTTGATATCTGTCATCCCTTTTCAACCCTTTCATGTATAGGATAGCCATCACGTACCGGAATAAGAATGAAGCCCGGCAATAACCAAATTGACGCCGATCAAAGTGAACATTACAACCATAAACCCGATCACGGACAACCAGGCGGATTTCTTCCCCTGCCAGCCTCTGGAAAGTCTAAAGTGCAAGTAAGCCGCGTAATACAGCCACGTGATTAACGCCCACACTTCCTTCGGGTCCCATCCCCAGAAACGGCCCCATGCTTCCGCCGCCCAGATCATAGCAAAAACCAGAGCCCCCAAGGTAAAAATAGGATAGCCTATCGCGATCGCCCGATAGCTGATTTCATCAATATCCTCCGGATCAATACCTTGCAGCAAAGGTCCTACAAGAGCTCCTAACGGCTTACGAATGATCAATCGAAGCAATCCATATAAAATTAAACCGCCAATGACAGACCAAATGACCGTATTCAGCTTCCGTCCGCCATTCGCTCCGGTGATCCAGGAAGGTGCTTCAAAGAGAGGCTCCGTCATGCCTAGAAACGGCTGCATTTGAATAATTTCCGCTTGATGCGGCTTCACAATCGGAGGCAGTACGTAGTCTACATTTTGCTGTGTCTTCTGTTCAACATTGTTGGCATCCACTGTTGTCGTGTAAGTAGCAAACTTCGCATGATAGCCCGACGCATTAAACCCGAAAATGGAAACGACAAATGCGACGATCATCACTAGAAAAAATATCGTCACTTCAACACCGAATTGTTCTTTCCGGTGCTGGCGCTCCTTACTTTTGAAATTGACCGTGCGAAGCAAATACATAAGGCCTGCTGCAAAGCCGACAGCGAAAAAGGCTTCGCCTGTGGCAGCTGTCGTGACGTGGATTTTGAGCCAATAGCTTTGCAAGGCTGGAATGAGCGGCTGTACTTCCTTAGGAAATACGGACGCATAGGCAATGATGATAATACTGACCGGCATCGCGAAGATGCCCAAAGCCGGCGCTTTATAGAGCAGATAAACAATAATAAAAGCAAGGGAAATCATCATGCCCAGGAAGGTCATAAATTCAAACATATTACTCGTTGGGATGTGCCCTGCTTCAGCCCACCGGGTGAAGAAGAACGCAGCGTGGCCGGCAAAGCCGACAATCGACAGGATTAAGCCTATTTTTCCCCATTTCTTTGCGTGACCTTCCATATTATCCGGGTTCCAATGTTTGCCTAAAACAGCAACGACGAAGCTGAGAAAAGCCAAATTGTATACGATAAAAGCAATCAATAAAAAGGAACTGCTGCTCACTGCTCTACCACTCCCGCCTCTAGCGACTTAGGATCGACATCGATCCCTGATTTATGAAGAAATTGAGCCACTTCCGTTCGCATGCCAAACCAGTTCTTATTCGTATGCGCTCCCAGAACCAGCTGCCCCTCATCGATCCGCAGCCAAATTCTGCGGTGATGCCAATAAAAGCCCATAACCAAACCAATCATGGATATGGCCGCCCCTACCCAAATAAACGGAAGTGCACGGTCAATACGGATATTCAAATAGCTCACATAATTGGAGAGCTTCACATCATTCATGGAATTAACAGAAAGCTCCAGCTTGTTAGCCAGGTCCCCGTTCAGCAGATCCTGCTTAAAGTTTTCCTTGTCAATTTGACGCGGGAAGTAGACAAACGTTCTGCCCTCTGCCGGCATATCAGGCCCTTTCAATGTGAAAATAAAGGCAGGTACGTTCGGCTCATTGGATTTGGTCATCGGTACGCTCTTCTCATCAAGAGCAAAATCGGGAAAATACGCTTTCAGCTTCAGAGAATATGGTCCGACCTCATAGCTGTCCGCCGGACGAGTCATCGACAGCTCTATCGAGCCGTAAACTTGACCGGTTTGTTTATTTTTCAATGAAGGCTTTACCGAAATGAGCATGGGAGATTCTTTGAAGTCATATTGATAAGCAAGGAACCCTTTATAATTTAACGGTTTATTGACAAGGATGTCCTGCTTATATACTTCTTCCAGCTTCGGCTCCTTCATAGGATCGTCGCAGTCAGCCTTACATTTGTATAATACAGCTTGCGTTTCATAAACTTTAGGAACAGCCTGCTGCTTAGCACGGAATTCCTCAGACATTTCTTCTTCCTTGTAAAATTCAAGTGTAAACTTCTCATTCTCGAGATAAAAGGAAGTGCCCGGAACTTTAACCGGCTGCCCTTCCGGAAAAGCAAGATGCTGATCCATATTCCAGCCCGGCAAGCTGCGCATTAATACCGCCATCAAAAAGATAATAAGTCCAATATGGTTAATATAAGGCCCCCAGCGGCTAAAGCGATTCTTCTCCGCTAGCAGTGCCGTACCATCTGTGTGTACGCGGTAATGCTGCTTCTGAAGCTTCTTGGCTGCGGCTTCAACCCAGGCCTTTGACGCCTCTTCTGCGTGTTCGTCATCTGATACGTACATGGGGAGCTGACCGGTGTAGGATACTTTTTGACGCTGTAAAAATTGAACGTGCTTACGGATCTGCTGCTTGCTTAACGCACGGTAAAGAGGGAGAACCCTGTCCAGACTGCATACAACCAATGAGATGCCGATCATGAAAAGCAGCGTAATAAACCACCACGACTCATACGTGTGGGACAAGCCGAGCAAATAGTAAATTTTACCGATCATACCGTACTTTTCTTCGTAGAAAGTCGACGGATCGAAATTCAAAAACAAGCTCTCCTGCTCGAAAACGGTACCGAGTGCCGCACCTGCCAATGTTATGATAATCAAATAAATGGCGATTTTTACAGAGGAGAAAAAATTCCACACTTTATCCAGCCATCCCGGATTTTCCTTCTGCGAACGTCTGGCCACCCCATCATAACGCATCTCCAGAGGTGTCGTTTCATCGTCCTCGTACAATGGCTTACCACAGGATTCGCAAAGTACGGTACCGACATGATTCTGATGGCCGCATTCACATTTTGTATTCTGAATCATGGTGCCTCCTAATGCGTTGTTTTAGAAGGTTTGTACTTCATTATGTAAAGAAGTGAACCTTAAGCATATTTACAGTCGGTGAGACCCGTTAGCTTTTACCTGGTTCACCCCTTTACAAGGATGGAAGCATACAAATAAACCAAAAAACGCAAGATCGTTATTTACTAGAAATTGAAGCGATGGTCTTCTCAATGAGGGCTTCATCCATTTCACCGATATGTATCTTCGCAATTTTGCCGCTAGGCGCGATGAAGAAGGTCGTCGGGTACTGCATGACTCCGTAGCGCTTTCTAATCTCTTCGTTATCGTCAAGCAAAATCGGAAAGCTTACTTTGTATTGATCGATGAAATTTTTGACCGTTATGCTGCTTTCCCCTAGATTTAGGCCGAGGAATACGACATTCTGCTGGTCTCTTTTCTCGTACTGATGCTGAATGGCCGGCATTTCGTCCTTACAGGGAGGGCAAAATGTTCCCCAGAAATTGACCATAACCGTCTTTCCTTTGTAATCGGACAAATTGTGCTGCGTACCGTCCAATGCCGTTAAGGTAAAATCAGGAGCTTTAGCCCCCTCCGTCGGCTTTTTATCCTTAGCATATAAATTATTGAATAATGTTAAGGCGCCGATCAGTACGACTACAGAAAAGATGGCGATTTGAACCCATCTTTTATTTTTTCCCATTTGCAATACACCTCAATCGATAACTAGTCAAACCTACCCTCATTATATCGAAATTTAGTGCCAGCGCTTATTTCCCTTTTTGAATTTTATGTGTCGAGAGCGCACTGTCCTTCAGCTCTTTCACTTCCTTGGGGCTTAAATGGCGAAATTTGCCGCGGGGCACTCCGGTCAGAAAGATCGGACCAAACTTTACGCGCTTCAGCTTGATAACCGGAAATTGAATCGCATCAAACATCCGGCGCACTTGACGGTTCCGTCCTTCGTAAATCGTGATGGAAACGATGGTCTCGTTCTTGTCTTCACTGATGTCGTGATAATCGACCTCCGCCGGCGCCGTCATGCCGTCCTCGAGCTGAACGCCGTCTCTAAGCTTGTCCAGCAATGTCCCGTGCGGCACCCCTTTGACGGTTGCGTGATAAGTACGGGGCACATGATGCTTCGGATGCGTTAGCAAATTCGCGAATTCGCCGTCGTTCGTTAGCAGCAGCAGGCCTTCCGTATCGTAATCCAGCCGACCGATCGGGTAAATCCGTTCTTTGACCGGCTTTAGAAAATCCGTGACGATTTTGCGGCCGCCCGGGTCCGATGCACTTGTAATAACCCCTTTCGGCTTGTTAAACAGCACATATACTTTCTGCTCTTGTTTAATCGTGCGTCCGTCTACTTGAATGATGTCTTTGGACGCATCGACTTTGACCCCCAACGTAGTAATAATTTCATCGTTGACCTTTACCCGGCCTGCGGTGATCAATTCTTCACACTTGCGACGGGAGGCCACTCCCGCTTCAGCCAATACTTTCTGTAATCGTTCCATTAGTCTCCATTCACCTCAACCCTAATGATACCTATCCTCCGGTGAAATCACAAGTTGGGACCACGGAAAAAAAGATCCGGGACATGAAAGAGTATGAGGAAAAAGATCATCCGGTTGAAATCGGAACGTGCCGGCAAGACGGAAGACGAGCTTGTGCAGCAAAAAAAACTGTTCTTTTTCTTCGGAAGTATACATGTGGCGGGGCTCGGAAAAATTGCCCTCCAAGCAAATGTGGACATAGTGCGGATCGGTTTGATCCGGGGATGGGATGATGGAGCCGTGGCGGGTAATGTAGAAGTCGAAGCCTTTGCCGTTAATGGACGGGCAGGCGGAATGATGAATCACAACACCATAATACTGCACGCAGCTCACCTCCTTCGGTTGCTGGTACAGTATATGTGCGGAGATCGCCGGGGTTCTAGGCGAAAACCAAATAACAGATGAGGATGGAAGCGACAAAGCCGACGGCATCCGAAATGAGCCCAACTTTTAATGCATAGCTCGCCTTCCGGATCCCGATCGCTCCAAAATAGACCGTGATGACATATAAAGTCGTGTCTGTACTTCCCTGGATCGTTGATGCGATTCGTCCTACCATAGAATCCGGACCGAACTGCTGAAGCAGGTCGGTTGTAAAAGCAAGCGACCCCGCTCCGGTAATGGGCCGGAGAATGGCTAACGGGAGAATCTCGCTCGGAATGCCAAGCATCGCACAAAATGGACGAATCCACCCGATCATCAGTTCCATTGCACCTGAAGCCCGGAAAACACTGATCGCCACCATCATCCCAACGAGATGCGGAATAATGCGGATGGCCGTATCGAACCCTTCCTTGGCCCCATCGACAAAGGATTCATAAACCGGGATTTTACGGTATGCCGCGTACAGCGGGATAAACACGATAATGACGGGAATGGCCCAAGCCGAGATCAGATTCACCCAGGAGTACAAGCTCGATCATCCTTTCCTTTTGAAATTCCGGGGCGGTCCGCTTAAGATCAAATGCCTGCGGCGGTACCACTTGTCTACGATGATTGCTGCAAGGGTGGACACGAAGGTGGCCAACAGCGTTGTCCCCACAATTTCCGCCGGATTCATTGAATTGTAATTCATCCGTATGGCGATGAGCGTCGTTGGAATGAGGGTGATACTTGCGGTATTCAGCGCAAGCAGCGTACACATGGCGGGACTCGCGATCTCCTTGTTCGGGTTTAACAGCTGCAGCTCCTGCATCGCCTTAATGCCCATCGGTGTGGCGGCATTGCCGAGTCCAAGAATGTTCGCGCTCATATTCGACATGATATAGCCGAGCGCCGGATGATCCTTGGGCACACTGGGAAACAGGAAGCGGATGAACGGCTGCAGCAGCCTGGACATCACCTGAAGTAAGCCCGCATCCTCTGCAATGCGCATCATGCCCAGCCAGAATACCATAATACTGATCAAGCCAAAGCAAACCGTAACACCGCTCTTCGCTCCGTCAAACGCCGCTTGGGTGACCAGCTCGATCTTGCCTTGCAATGCAGCAACGATAAATCCAGCAACGATAAAAAATAACCATATGAAATTAACCATTTTCGTAAAGGCCCCCTCTGTTACATCGGCTGGAATTCTCCAATGAAGCTTAAGAACTGCGGCCTGTAAACACAATCCGGAATAAATACTGCACAATAAACAGCCACTTGTCCGCTCCGCTGGACGTCCCGCCCAGAGAGCCGGAGAAGGAAAACGCGCCATGATCAGCCAGCTTTAGCCTAGGACTGCCCTTCATATATAAAGGTACCGTGCCGATCAGCTGGCCATTCATACTGTAATTCAACACACCGGCCTGCCCCAGCCTGTAATTCGCCGAAGTTTGGTCATTCAGCTTGACCTGCGACGTGAATTGGTTTTTCTCCGATTCCAATGCAGGATAGCCGAAAGAGCTGCCCGCAACATAAGGCGTGCCTTGAATCTCATCTCCCTTGTTCACCAGGGGAAGCAGCGGAAAGTTCTTGAACCCGTAATCCAGCAGCCTCGAATGGTCTGACCAATCGTCCGGATCGTTCAAGGTAACAACCGCCAGCTGCTGTCCATTACGGGTTGCCGAAGAAACAAGGCATCGCTTCGCAACCTTGGTATAGCCGGTTTTCACACCATCAGCTCCATCGTACAGGTTAAGCATTTTGTTTTTGTTCAGCCAAGTATAATCCCATGATTCATTCGGATTGGGCGCTTTTTTGACTTTGGTTTTCACAATATCGCGAAATACGGGATTCCGAAGCGCATACGCCGTTAGCTTGGCCATATCATTGGCAGTGGAGTAGTGCCCCTCCTCATCCAGACCGGAAGGATTTTTAAAGCTGGAGCGATCCATACCGATCAGTCTGGCTTTCTCATTCATCATATAAGCAAAACCCTCTACCGAGCCTCCGACATGCTCCGCTATGGCTGTTGCCGCGTCATTCCCTGAACGAAGCATCATGCCGTACAGCAGATGCTGCAAACTCATTTCCTCGCCCAGCTTCAAATAAATCGACGAGCCTTCCTTGCCGGCAGCATTGCGGCTTACCGTAACCTGATCCGACAGCTTTCCATGCTCAATGGCTACGATCGCCGTCATGATCTTCGTTAGGCTCGCAATCCTCATGGACTTGTCCCCCTGTGTGCTGTACAAAATCCGGCCTGAGCTTACGTCAATAAGAGCAGCAGCTTCTGCATGGATTGAAACGGAGGGAGCGGCTTGTACGGTGTAAGGCCCGCTCAGCAGGGAGCTCGACAGTATGAGCGCAAGCATGAATAGAACGATTCTTTTCATGAAATCCTCCTGAAATTAGAACTTAATTTCGCCTCCTCCGCAGCAACAGAAACCGAATGCACTGCTTGAAGAGCATCTTGTACATGTATATGCCCGTCCGCCCGGGTTATGTCCATAAGCAGCGCTGCTTCATTACTTGATTCCTTGTGAATCTGCTGATCAATCACAAAAAAGCCCAAGCAGAACGATAGGTTCCACTTGGACATGGTTGTTTATTTTTCACTTGCCCGAAATGTTGTCTTGATTGTTCACCATAAAGCGTGGAGCGGCGCGATGCATTCAGGTCCGTCGTTTCGTACGTTACCAACCACCGGATCTACTTCATAGGAGATCATTTCTTTCGCGGCGTAGGGCTTGCACAGCGGCAGCAGCTCTTCGGCTGACGTCATGCTCCGATTCAACCAGACCGACTCATCCTCATGACGCAAAATGACGGGCATTCGGGTATGTACCTTCGCAACGACTTCATTCGGTTCCGTAGTTAAGATTGCACAAGTATGCAGCTTCGTCCCATCGGCCATGCCCCATGTATCATACAATGCCGCCATCCCGAACAGGGACCTGTCTTTCAACATGAAACGAACGGGCTGCTTCTGTTTACCCCCGGTCTTCCATTCAAAAAATCCGTCGGCGGGGACTATGCACCGTTTACGCTCGAGCATCCTGCGGAATGCGGGCTTTTGCTGCGCCGTTTCCAGCCTCAGGTTCATTGGCTTGCCTCCGCTGCTCTCCTCCTGAGACCAGCTGGGCACGAGCCCCCAGCGAAGCTCCCCTAATCGGCGGGGCATGGGCTGCTGAGACGCAGCGGCGGGGGTATCACCCAGGATCGCGGGAATCCATTGGCCGGGTGCCACATTGTAACGTGGAACATAGCCGCCGACCACAGGTGCGTTTCCCAGCAAGAAACGCAGCATCAGCTCTTCCAGCGTCACTGTAATGGTATACCTACCGCACATTCGCTTCACTCCAATCATCCACATCGCTGACAAATACCGTCAGCCGTTCCGATAAGTCCACCTCATAAGGCTGGCTTACCTTCTGTCCGTCCGGATCTGCCAGCACCCTGACGATAGGCCGCTGAGGCACATTCGGATTGATCCGGACCACGACTCCTTTCTCCCCGGTACTCAATACAACCGTGAGCCCTAACGGATAAATAGCGACATTGTCGCGGAACAATGCCACCTTTTTATGCTCATATAAGGTGCCGACCCCAGCGAACAGCACCTCCATCGCTTGATGGGGAAGCATTGCCAAGCGATGCGGGCGGTGCGTTGTCATTGCATCGTAGCTGTCCGCAACGGCAATCCATTTGGCAAAATCAATGATTTCATCGCCCTTGATTCCGCGCGGATAGCCGCTGCCGTTTTCCCGTTCATGATGCTGAAAAGCACAGTGTGCTGCCAAAAGCGGCATGTTGGGCTCGTCCTTTAACAATTTAAACCCATATTCGGTATGTTTGCGAACCTCAGCCCATTCCTCGTTCGTCAGCGGTCCCCGTTTCTTAATAATTTCCTGATTAATCTTTGTCTTCCCGATGTCATGGAGAAGCGCGCCAAGTCCCAATGTCGTTAATTCATCTTTGCTGTAGCCCTGCACCATTCCGAGCATCGTCGCATAAATGCAAACATTGAGCGAATGCTGAAATAAATAATTGTTTAACACATTCATATTCATTAACATAATCATTGAGCCTTCACGGGAGTCCAGATCATCCATAATCATTTTGATGACATTCCCGAAGGCTTTACCCATAAAATGCTGCTTGGAAAACTTCGATTTGCTGTTCCCTTCCATTATCGTTCGAAATTGTGTCCGAACCTCACCCAAAGCTTTAATTTTTGTCTCATCCGAAATAACATCCTCAATGACAATGTCATCCGTATCCGGATCCATAATATACACAAAATCCACGCCAAGCTGCTGCAGCCGCTTAATCAAGGATTCGGTTAGCTCTACCTGTTCATTAAGTAAAATCAGTCCATCCTCGTTATAAATACATTTTCCTAAACGCATTCCGGGGCTACAGGACCTCGTAGGAATCAATCTCACGTGAAAACCTCTCTCATCGTAACATTTGCTGACACAGAATAAATATATCAAGAAATATTTAGTCAGAGCAACACCTAATTCCAGAACAATGAGATTCAAGGTCCTAGTTCGAAAAAAAGAGCCGTCCGTAAATATGGACAGCCCCAGCCTCTTTATCCTGCAAAATTAGACGATAAAGTTCTGATTTTCTATATTGTTCGTCACTTGAGTCCCATGCTCGTTCATATCTGCCGCACCCTTGTTTCTCATCATGCTTTGGATGCGATCCACCACATGCGGAGCTGAATCGATCAGCCGTTCAAGCAGGTGGGTTTGGTTGTCCAGCGGCACAATTTTCACACCTTGTTTCCCTACAACCAAAAATGCGATCGGTGTAATAGAAACTCCGCCGCCACTTCCTCCGCCAAAAGGAAGCGCTACGTTCGCGTTCATTCCGTCATGACGGTTTACGCCGTTCGTTCCTTCTTCCGCGCCGAATTCGCTTCCCCCCGCCGCGAAACCAAAGCCTACTTTGGAAATCGGCATAATGACACTTCCGTCAGGGGTTTCAACCGGGTCACCCACAATCGTATTGACGTCTACCATTTCTTTGATGTTTTCCATCGCTGTCTTCATCAAGCCTTGTATCGGATGATCTGCCATCGTGATGTCCTCCTTATATCCTTTTGAAATAAGGTTCTGTTAAGCATTTGTTAGGATGCCCTGCAAACCAATGCGGTATTCTGCCTACTCATTGTCAAAAGTTCACTCAGTCCTCTGAACTAAACAACGGGTGCCTCAGACTTTGGACGGTTTCAACAGCACACGCTGCCAGGTTTTCAGACCGCCTTTGACGCGTAATATGCGAACGAATAACCGAATCCCGGAAAGCAGTATGTAGAATATCCGGATTTTGGCGATACAGATGATCTCCGTAGCGAAGGCCCATTCATTATATTGCGGGACGACCATCAGCTGGGGGCGGGTATCCAATTGAATAAATTGAAACACGAATCCCAGAAGGGACGATTTCAGGCTCCACACAAGTCCCGTGGCCATGGCGGTTTCAGCCGCATCCCCAAGACCGACATTCGTTTTCCAATACAGCTTTGCGCAGTGCACTTGCTTCAAGGTATCCAGCACCCATTTATGAAATTGAAAGCAATGCTCCAGCAACAGGTTCACATCTGAGTAGGCTTTCCTTATTTTTTCCATCGTTATGTTACCTTTAAGCCCCTGCTCCAGATTGTTATTGGTTTTATCCACGACTTCGGTCGTTACCTGAACGGAGTTTACCCAATTGGATAGCTTCAATACCGGAATCGAAACCCGTTGTTTGATTAATCCCCCCATTGCATGGACATCCACTACAATTTCATCATCCGCATGTCTGCGCAACAAGGTTAGTCTGCATTTTATGCTGCTGGAGAGTACCAGTATGACAACTGCGGCCACTGCAACAGTTACCCAGACCCATATCATAGTTTGCCTCCTACTGCGCTGAATAACGACATTTCGTTAAATGCAAAATAACCCCATGATGAAAGGAAGCCTTCAGCTTCGATTCATTTAGGAGTTAGTATAGCCCAGCGATGGTAAAACATGCGTCTTATTCCGAATCCGATACATCCTCAAAAGTAATCTGTTCCGTTTGTTCGGCATCCAGCTTTTCAAACAACAGCCTGGTTTCTTCTTCAAGACTTTCGTCGTTTTGGAATAAGGAGGATTCCGGCAGTTCTTCTATGCTGCTTAGGGCAAAATAATCGAGAAAGGCTCTCGTCGTGCCGTACAAAATCGGCCTCCCGGGTGCATCGGCCCGATCCACCTCTTGGATCAAATCCTTGGCAACAAGCGTTTGCAGAGCCCGGTCCGCTTTTACACCACGTATTTCTTCAATTTCAACGCGGGTAATAGGCTGCTTGTAGGCTACGATCGCAAGTGTTTCCAATGCGGCCTGGGATAACGATGAGCGTGAAGGCGAATGAGCCAAACGTTCAAAATAGGGTGCATGTGCAGGCAGCGTTGTGAGCTGATACGTTCCGGCAAGCTCGATGATCTGCAAGCCTCGTTTTCCCGCACGCAGATCCCCCTGCAGGTCAAGCACAAGATCACGGACGAAATCAGTATTCTGCTCCAGCACCTCAGCTAACTGCTTGGCATCCAGACCCTCGTCTCCCGCCACAAACAGCAAGCCTTCAATAACTGATTTCATCTGTTGAAAATCCATGTGCATTTCCTTCCTCTCTTGCCTGTATCACAATTTCCTCAAACAAACGATGCTGAAAGCAAACGATGACTTTAACCTTCATCAGCTCAAGCATAGCCAAAAATGTCGTAACAATCCCTTCACGGGATGCGTCGTGATCAATGAGCCTGGAGAACAAAAGCTTGCCCCCGGCTTGTTCCAGCAGATGAACGACTTCCTTCATCCGATCTTTAACGGAAATTTCGTCCTTGCGGATTTTGGCGACCATGTTGCGGCTGGACATGCGTCTTAGCGCTCTTTGGAAAGCGTGAACCAGATCCGCTACATGCAGACCTTTGACAGGATTCTCAATAACGGCAGGGATGTAGGGTGTCAGGTCCTCCGGCTCCCGCGTATAAATAAGGCTGCGCTCCAGCTCCTTGTCCCGCAAATGATCGGCTATCGCTTTATATTTACGATACTCGATCAGTTTGGCTACCAACTCGGCACGCGGATCGTAATCCTCGTCCATCATATAGTCGTCATAGTCCAATTCGATGACAGGGGGTTTAGGCAGAAGCATCTTGCTCTTGATCGATAACAGTGTCGCCGCCATCACCAAAAACTCGCTTGTCAATTCCAGTTCCAGTTCCTGCATCGCATCCAGGTATTCCATGTACTGATCCGTAATTTCTTTGATCGGAATATTGTAAATGTCAACTTCGGATTTATCAATTAAATGGAGCAGCAAATCAAGGGGGCCTTCGAACGTATCCAGCTTGTAAGTTACTTTTTCCAACCAGTACTTCCCCCTAAGATTTTTCGTAGAAAAATCGACTTCGTAAGCTTTACTGAGTTTGCAAGGCAAACTTTCTTCGTAAGCATAAGCTTGATTTTTCGTAGAAAAATCGACTTCGTAAGCTTTACTGAGTTTGCAAGGCAAACTTTCTTCGTAAGCATAAGCTTGGTTTTGCCTGAGCAAAACCAAAGCTTTATGCTAAGATATCATTGAATTAAGACAATTGTCTAGTCAGATTCGCCATTTCGATAGCCGCAGTAGCAGCATCCCAGCCTTTATTTCCCGCTTTCGTGCCCGCACGCTCTACCGCCTGCTCAATGGAATCGGTCGTCAAGACACCAAAAATAGTCGGCACGCCGGTTTTTAGATTAATCGCGGCTACCCCTTTGGCAACCTCATTGCATACATAGTCAAAATGCGGTGTGGAGCCGCGGATGACGGTTCCTAAAGTAATTACCGCATCGTATTTGCCGCTTTCGGCCATTTTTTGGGCGATCAAGGAGATTTCAAATGCTCCCGGGACCCATGCAACCTCAACCTCATCGTCTTTGGCACCGTGCCGTTTTAATGCATCCAGTGCGCCGCCGAGCAGCTTGCTTGTAATAAATTCGTTAAACCTGCCCACAACAATACCGTATCTCAAGCCTTCTGAAACTAAATTTCCTTCGTATACTTTCGCCATAATTCGTCAACATCCTTCCCGGAGGGTTATTTTTTTTGACATAAACCATCATCTGACCAAGATAAATTAATAATTATATTTCAAATTCGAGGAGATGTCCCAGCTTTTCTTGCTTTGTGTGCAGGTAATTAGAATTGGACTCGTTCTCCTCCATCTGGATCGGCACCCGCTCCACCACTTCCAGGCCATGGCCTTCCAAACCTTTAATTTTGCGGGGATTGTTCGTCAGCAGACGAATTTGTGAAATGCCCAAATCCTTCAAAATTTGCGCTCCAATGCCATAATCCCTCAGGTCCGGGGCAAAACCCAGCTTAAGATTTGCGTCAACCGTGTCCAAACCTTGCTCCTGCAGCACATACGCCTTCAGCTTATTAATTAGACCGATGCCGCGCCCTTCCTGGCGCATATACAGCAGAACACCCGAGCCTTCTTCATCAATTTGCTTCAAGGCTGCAGCCAGCTGAGGCCCGCAATCGCAGCGGTGAGAGTGGAACACATCCCCGGTCAAGCATTCGGAATGCACTCGAACCAGGGTCGGCTTCGAGGCATCAATATTTCCTTTTACGAGGGCCACATGCTCTTTTTGATCCACTGCATTGGAATAGGCAATAGCCTTGTAAACCCCAAAGTCTGTCGGAAGCTTGGCTTCCACCTCGCGCTGTATCAGCTTTTCCTTGTGGTTGCGGTATTGTATCAGATCTTGGATTGTGATCAGCTTCAGGTTATGCTTCTCGGCAATTTCAATCAGCTGAGGGACACGCGCCATTTCGCCGTCTTCCTTGATCACTTCGCAAATAACTGCAGCAGGATAGGCACCGCACAGTCTCGCCAAGTCTACCGCAGCCTCGGTATGACCCGCCCGCCTTAAGACACCGCCTTTTTTGGCAATCAGTGGGAACATGTGACCGGGACGGCGGAAATGCTCCGCCTTCGTGCTTGGATCAATCAAGGCTTGAACAGTCATGGAACGCTCCGTTGCCGATATCCCGGTTGTCGTATCCGCATGGTCGACGGAGACGGTAAAGGCTGTGCCGTGATAGTCGGTGTTTTTGGCCACCATTGGAGGCAAATCGAGCTCCTTTGCACGCTCCTCCGTGAGCGGTACGCATACCAGACCGCGCCCTTCTTTGATCATAAAGTTAATCACCTCAGGCGTTGCTTTATCTGCCAAGGCGATAAAATCGCCTTCGTTTTCCCGGTCCTCATCATCTACCACGATGATGACCTTGCCCTGCATTAAATCGTCAAGTGCTTCTTCGATCGTGTGAAATTGAATCGATTTCGTCATATTGGCACTCCCTTCCTTGGATCGCTGCTTACATAAAGCCATGCTCGGATAAAAAGGACTCCGTGAGCGAGCCGGACTTGCTTGAAGCCGGTTCCCCAGCGGTTCGGTAATGCAGCAGCTTTTCGATATATTTGCCCAGCACGTCGGCCTCCAGATTAACTTCATCCCCTGGCTGCTTTTGCTGAAGCACGGTTTGCGCAAGCGTATGAGGAATAATGGATACCGTAAACCGCTGCTCCGTCACCTGAACCAGGGTCAAGCTAATCCCATCGATCGTGATGGAGCCGTGCGGAATTAAATATTTTAATATACTGCGGTCCTGAGGCTCTACCTGGAACACAACTGCATTCTCTTCGGGTTTACGTGAGGTAATCATCCCGATGGAATCAACGTGACCTTGCACGATATGACCGCCGAATCGACCTCCTGCAGCCATAGCTCGCTCGAGATTAACCCGATCCCCGACACGAAGCCGCTCAAGAGACGTCCTTCGGAACGTTTCGGGCATCACATCGACTGTAATGGAGCTGTCGTTAAACTCAACCACGGTCAAACATACACCATTGACAGAAATACTGTCACCCAAGTGAACATCCTCCAGAATCTTCTTGGCCCCGATCGTTAATATCATTGCCTGTCCCTGCTTCGTAATACGGCGCATCGTACCGATTTCTTCAATAATGCCTGTGAACATTTATTTCACCTCATTCCTGTAACGCGGGTACCCTGTGAGGCATACGTCACTGCCGAATTGCTGCACGGTCAGGCGCTCCAGCTCAATCGCATCCTTCATGAGCTCGAACCCGCCGAAGCTGAAGTTGCCGGGCGCCCCATTCCCGCCAATAATCTTCGGCGCATAAAACAGCAGCATCTTGTCGATAAGGCCGTTCTCCAGCATAGCCCCGTTCAGCTTCCCGCCGCCTTCCAGCAAAAGAGATCCGATGTCCCGCTCACCGAGCTTCACCATCGCCAGCCTCAAATCCACCTGCTGTCCGCTGCCGCACAGCAGTACGGTGATACCAGCCGCCTCCAACGCCTCCCGCTTGGCAGCATCTGCGTTCTCAGTCGTCAGGACTATCGTTTCAGCCGAACGATCGGTTACAACCTGAGCCGTTAGCGGGAGCTTTAGACCCGAATCCACAATGACGCGGATGGGATGTAACGCCGGTACCTCCAAACGCGTCGTCAACAAAGGATCGTCGCTCAACACGGTCCCGATTCCCACCATAATGGCTTGATTCCGGTGGCGAAGCGTATGAACATAGGCTCGGGCAGCCGGCCCCGTGATCCATTTGCTGTCTCCGCTCCGGGAGGCGATTTTGCCGTCCAGCGTGCTTGCGGTCTTTAGTGTGACAAAGGGGCGCCGCGTCTGGATAAAGTGGGTAAATGCCTCATTCAGCTGCGAAGCCTCCGCTTGAAGAACACCGACATCAACATCCAAGCCATGACTCCGCAAACGTTCAAACCCGGAACCGGCAACTAACGGATTCGGATCCGAGCATGCTACCACGACACGTTTGACCTTTTCTTTGATCAGCCGATCGCTGCAAGGAGGTGTCTTGCCAAAGTGGCTGCACGGCTCCAGCGTCACATAAGCGGTACTGCCCTCCGCCTCGGGTCCTGCCATTTGCAGGGCATGTATTTCCGCGTGAGCGGTGCCGCGTTTCAAGTGGGCTCCCATGCCGACGATGCGTCCGTCTTTGACAAGCACACATCCGACTACGGGGTTAATTCCCGTTTGTCCGCTGGCTCCTTCAGCAAGCTGAATCGCCAGTCTCATGTAAAACTCATCGTTGAGCAGTTCCACCTTTCCTCCTCCTCCCTAATGCTTTTTGTAACAAAAAAAGCCCTCTTTTTCCAAAGAAAAAGGGGCTTGGCTAGACAGGATTATGTAAACGCAGAGTGATGAAGGACATACCTATTGCTGTCCAGCTTGCTTGAAGCATTCATGAGAAAAAAAGCATCACGAAAAAAGAAAAGCTGCCGCTTCAGGTGACAAGGAAGGCCTCCGATTAGCTGTTGCCGCTGACGGACATGAAAACCAAGACGAATGTCGTAGGTTAAAATGCTGTCTCACAGCAACCCAAATAAACGGTGTACGCAACTCCGCTGTGCCCATTGAGCATCTCGTGAATATCATTTTCAACTCTTGTTGATTCAAGCAATAGCAAATAAGCATGTGATCTACGTTTTCCTTCTCCCATCCAGACTATACTGTCGGTCTCGGAATTTCACCGAGTCAGCCGGCCGCGGCAAAGCTGCGGACGGGTCACGGACTGAACATCAATGCGAGAGCTCGCATTGACGTATCACCGCCGGTAGGGAATTTCACCCTGCCCCGAAGGAAACTTACTTTTGTTTAGTATATAATCAAAACTTCGTTTTGTCCAGCGTTGGCCTGGAGCTTAAATCATACTTCAACGACTTTAACGGATTCCATTTTGTCACGGCCTTGGAATGCATCAACGTGCTCCATACCGGATGCAACTTTACCGAAAACGGTATGCTGTCCATCCAAATGCGGCTGCGGCTGGTACACGATATAGAACTGGCTTCCGCCTGTGTTGCGTCCGGCATGAGCCATTGCAAGGGAACCGCGCTCGTGCTTGTTCGGGTTGATTTCGCAGTTGATTTTGTAGCCTGGACCGCCAGTTCCGGTTCCAGTCGGGCATCCGCCTTGAGCTACGAAGCCAGGAATTACACGGTGGAATACCAAACCGTCGTAAAATCCTTCGTTTGCTAATTTCTCAAAGTTAGCAACCGTATTCGGAGCATCCTTTTCAAAAAGATCGATGACGATTTCGCCACCGTTTGCCATTTTAATTTGAGCTTGCTTTGCCATATCGGGGAACACTCCTTTATTATTTCAATGAGTCCTATTGTACTATAATGCCGACCTGTGCACAAATGCAGAATGTGAACAGGTAAAAAGAGGCCGCCGCAGAATGTTCTCCACGGCAGCCGGTCCTTTAGCAGGTCCAGTGTTCCTAACACAGCCTATACGGTCGGTGAAACCTGTTTCATCCGCGCGGGAATCACATCGTTGCCTACGATATCCTCGAACGATTCACGTTCGACGACCACATCGGCCGTACCGTCCTTGACGAATACAACTGCCGGACGGCGGATCCGGTTGTAGTTGCTGGCCATCGCATAATTGTAGGCGCCTGTGCAGGAAACGGCAAGCAAGTCGCCGGACTCTACCTTAGGAAGCTCTACATCCCAGATGAGCATATCGCCGCTTTCGCAGCATTTGCCCGCTATCGAGACCAGCTCTTCATTCTCTTCGTTCGCACGGTTGGCGAGCATCGCCTCGTAACGAGACTCATAAAGTGCCGGACGAGGGTTATCGGTCATTCCTCCGTCGACGGCCACATATTTGCGAACGCCTGGAATATCTTTATACGTGCCAACCGTATAAAGCGTTGTGCCAGAGTCCCCTACGATGCTGCGGCCCGGCTCCACCCAAATTTCGGGTGTCGGATAGTTGAACTTCGTAAAATTCGTCTTGATCGATTCGGTTATAGCTTTGACATACTGTGCCACAGGCAAGGGGGTGTCTCCCTCCACGTAGCGAATGCCGAAGCCTCCGCCCAAATTGATGACGGAGAATACGACATTCAGCTCGTCACGAACGTTAGCGGCGAAGCCAATCACTTTGTCCACAGCCATTTGGAAGCCCTCAACCTCGAAAATTTGCGAGCCGATGTGGGAATGCACGCCCAACAGCTCAATGTTCGGAAGCTCTACAGCTTGCTGCACGGCACGGAACGCCGAACCATTATCGATATCGAAGCCAAATTTGGAATCCGTTTGACCTGTGGATATATATTCATGCGTATGCGCCTCGACGCCAGGCGTGATGCGGAATAAAATTTTGACCTTTTGGCGTTTTTCACCCGCTATGGCATTCAGCATATGCAGCTCCACCATGTTATCGACGACAAAACAGCCGATTTTGGCATCGATGGCCATGCCTATTTCATACGGCGTTTTGTTGTTGCCATGAAAGTGAATCCGCTCTGCAGGAAATCCTGCCTGCATCGCTGTATATAATTCGCCATCCGAGACCACGTCCAGAGACATGCCCTCTTCTTCTACAATACGGCACATGGCCATGACGCAAAACGCCTTGCTGGCATAAGCCACTTGAAATTTCAATCCGGATGCACGAAATGCTTCAACATATTCGCGGCAGCGCTGACGGATTAATGCCTCATCCATGACGTAAAGCGGCGTACCGAACTGCTGAGCCAATTGTTGCGTATCACAACCGCCGATTTGGAGGTGTCCTTTATCGTTAATCATACTTGTTCCATGTAAGTACATCGTCCGTATCCCTCTTCCCCCTAAGCATTACATCTAAAGTACCATAGAAAAGGATATGCTGACAACATGAGGATTGCTTATTGTTCAGGCTGTCTTGTGCTATCCGAAGTTTTGGTTAAGCTCATGCGTGTCTTCACGGACAGGAACGGCTTACGGACCATAATATGGTTCAAAGCTTTGAAATTAAACGGAATAAACGGCCACATATAAGGAGCGTTATAGGACCGGCGTGTCGCTAAGTAGATAAACCAAACCGTGGTTCCAATCACAAGTCCCGGTACCTTGAACACGGCTGCCAGCAATAGCAAAGCCAACCGGGTCAATCGGTTTGCCAGGCTTAGCTCGTAGCTTGGGGTCGCGAAAGTTCCGACCGCAGCCACAGCCAAGTAAAGGATAACCTCGTTGACAAAAAGCCCGGTCTTGACGGCGACATCGCCTACCAAAATGGCTGCCACCAGCCCCATGGCCGTCGCCAAAGGAGATGGCGTATGTACTGCGGCCATTCGCATCAGGTCGATCCCGAGCTCCGCTATCAGAAACTGAAGCAGCAGCGGGAGCTTCGCGGCCTTTTGCGGACCGATGAATTCAAGCCCGGCCGGTTTCAGCTCAGGTGAGGTTACCAGCAGAAACCATAGAGGCAGCAAAAACAACGATGCCATAATCCCGATAAACCGAACCCATCGCAGGTAGCTGCCCGTCATTGGCGTTTGGCGGTATTCCTCTGCATGCTGCACATGATGGAAGAAGGTTGTCGGCATGATCATAACGCTCGGGGACGTATCCACGAAGACGGCGACATGTCCCTCCAGCAGATGAACGGAAACGACGTCGGGACGCTCGGAATAGCGAACCATCGGATACGGATTCCATCCCGTACCTACGATGGCTTCTTCCAGCTGCTTCTCAGCCAAGGGAAGGCCGTCTACCTTGACCGTTTTAATTTTGTCGCGAATCGCTTCGACCAGATCATGGTCGCAAATATCATCGATGTAGGCCAAGCAAATATCGGTGTGCGTGCGCCTCCCTGCCCTCATGATCTCCAGCTTCAGCCGCGGGTCGCGAATACGGCGCCGGACCAGCGTCACATTCGTCAGCAAGGTCTCGACGAAGCCGTCGCGCGAACCCCGAACAACCCGCTCCAAATCGGGCTCTTCCGTGGAGCGGACCGGGAAGTTTTTGGTGTCTACAATAATAGCACTGCTCGAGCCTTCAAAGAAAAAGGCGGAGGCTCCCATGGACACATTGTCGATGACCTCGCTCAGCTTGTTCGTCTGCTTTACCTGAATATGCGGAATGAGCGCATCCATGAACAGCTGCACTCTCTTATCCCCTTTTTCTTCGGTAATCGCATGATGAATCGGGGAATCGCTCAAAGTCTTTTCTTCGGCTCGATTCGAATTGAGGCTATCTCCCAATCCATCAGCATAAGATAACCTGTCCAGGATAGCGGTCAGGACCGTATCTTTGGCAAAGCCGTTATAGTAAAAGATTCCAACCTTGCTTCCCCCGAACACCATCTCACGGAATACCACGTCAAAGCTTTTATTCAGCCCGACCTGTTCCTCCAGGGCTCTCTTCAGCTCCCTGAAATCCGGCATAATATGGTCTTCCTTTTTGTACTTCATTTCTTCTCGGGTAAGCTTGTCCTCGGTTTGTTGTGACGGCGCTTCCTTCCGTGCTCTCTCCCCGACATGGTGAGACCCGTCCCGGTCATCCCCATCAGCCTGATCCTCCCGAGTATTCGTCCGCTTCTCCCGCTCAAGCTCCGCCTCGTGCTCGCTCCTGTGCTCCTCAGCCGGTTCATCGTGGGGCAAAATATTGCCTTCTTTATCGATCTCAAGCTTAGGCTCTTCCTTGGAAGCGGCTCTTTCACCATTGAATATTTGTTTGGGTCTTATAGGTATTTTACGCATCATTTGTGCTCCTTTCATGAATGGGATGTGCCCTGTTAACCGAGAAAATGAAGCCAATCCAGCAGCGAACCGAGAACTTTACCGAAAATCATTGCCATAAGCAGCCATATCATATACGATCCCATACCAATCCGTTTGGCCAAAATCGGCAGTACGTTAATCACTTCCGTGAGCGCACCCGCCAGCATCCCGACAAAGCACCCGGCAAACAGGCCGAAGAAGGCCGCAGCCATAGGAAAGAAGGAAAAGGACCAATCAAAAAAATCGGTACATGTAAAAAACAGCGAGCCGCCAATCACCGCCCCCTCGTACCAGCGAATCAGATGATATGTACGGCTAATTTGCGCCAGCCTGGGGATAATATCCAGTACCACGAGAAAGGCAACCATGCCGCTGCCTACGGCGATCCCGCCGGCCAATCCCAAAAAAACTTGGAGAGGCGCCGCCCACCACAAGGTCATTGCTTCTCCCTCGTTTCATGTATCTTGCAGTATTCCTCCGTTACAACGTAGGTGTTCACGTTTTCTTGGTACATGAACATTTCAACCTCCAGCGGACTTGGCTCCTCGTTAAATTTCTTTTTGAACAAATGGTTGAAAAAGACAATCATCCCGACCCCGATCCCGATGGAATAAGGTATTTGCAAGAGCAATGGATGTTGAATCCTCTGGCCTGTAAGAAGCTGGTACATGCGCTGGTGCACCTCCGCCATACTAACATCCGCATGGAAATTCATAATGGCCAGCCCCGAACCGACGAACAATAAAAGCCAAACCATAGTAATGAGAATTAAATTAGGCGGCTTTCGTTCTTCGAATACTTCAACCAAACAGTGCGGCTCTCCGAAATGCTCAATTTGGAGCCTTGGATATATTTGTTTTATTTTCTCCACTATAAGCATCATATCGACGAGCACGATGTTGCCCTCCCGCTCCTTCGGCTGATGCAGCAGCAGCTTATGCAATGCCTCTTCATACTCCGGTTCGACGAGCAGTTGGGCAATTCGCCCCAAATAGATCGCCTCTCCCCTTCGTACGGAAATTCGTTTACGTAATCGAATGTAAACAGTGGAGCTGATAGTTGCGTTCATCCGCCTACCCTCCCTTGTGCATTTATCCCATAGTATGAAAAAAAAGCGCTGTGCATAGTCATAACCCGTTATGGCAATAATTCACTTGAAAGCATGTATAACCTTTCACAGCTTTAGGAAGATTAACTGTACAAACCTAAAGACATTCCATGGAAAAGCGGCTTCGAGGTTCTTTGTTTACACAAACCAAGAAAGGGTGTTTTTAAATGGGTAAAGTAGCACTTACGCTTGTCATTATCGGCGCACTAAACTGGTTGCTAGTCGGATTGTTCGAGTGGGATCTCGTTACGGCACTGCTTGGTGGGGACATTCATCGCGAATCTTCCGGCATCAGCCGAATCGTGTATACATTGGTCGGCCTGTCCGGCTTGTATTGTTTAAAATATTTGTTCATGGACGAATCCAGAGCAAGATAAAGCTGTTTGGAGCTCTGGAGTGTGCGACAAATGCCACAAAAAAGCCCTGCGTTCCAAAACGCAGAGCTTTTTTTTATGATAAAATTTTAGAGTAACCTATGGTTGGACAGCAAAGGAAAGCGGTGTGAACACCTGATGAACCAAACCTTAACCACCCTATACGAAGAAGCCGTGCAATTCATTCGATCCTGTTATGCAGAGCTGGATCGAACCGAGCTTGTAACAGCGCGTCTTGCACAAATAGAACAAGCTATTCATTCAAATGGAACCTACGAACATACATTCGAAGAGCTGGAGCATGGAGCAAGAATGGCTTGGAGAAACAGTAACCGCTGTATCGGCAGGCTGTTCTGGAAATCACTGCAGGTCGTGGATCGGCGTCATCTCCATACGGCCAAAGAGGTTTGCGAAGCTTTATTCCAGCATATCTCGCAAGCTACAAACCATGGCAAGATCGTTCCAACGATCTCCCTATTTGCACCTGAACCTGCTTCTTCATCCGCATCGATTCCCACACCTGCTTCGGCCCCCGTCCGGATATGGAACCATCAGCTGCTCCGTTATGCAGGGTATGAAACAGAAGAAGGCGTTGTTGGAGACCCCGCTTCGCTAAAGCTGACGGAGATCGCACTGCGGCTTGGATGGAAAGGGGCAGGCACACCTTTCGATATTCTTCCGCTGATCATCCAGATCAACGGCGGGGAGCCGGAATGGTTCGAGATCCCTGAGGAGATTGTTCTGCAGGTTCCGCTTCGCCACCCGGAATTCGACTGGTTTGAATCCTTGCAGCTTCGATGGTACGCTGTCCCGATGATCGCGGATATGAAGCTCGAAATCGGAGGCATTTCTTATGTTGCCGCCCCTTTCAACGGCTGGTACATGGAAACCGAGATCGGGGCCCGCAATTTGGCGGATACTTTCCGGTACAATATGCTGCCTGTCATCGCCAAGCAGCTGGGATTAGACACCCATACGAACACGAGCTTGTGGAAAGATAAAGCGCTGATCGAGCTCAATATTGCCGTCTTGCACTCCTTTAAGGAAGCAGGCGTCAGCATTGTCGATCATCATACAGCCGCAGAACAATTCATGCGGTTTGAGAAGAGCGAAGGACAAGCCGGCCGGGATTTGACCGGTGAGTGGAAGTGGCTGATTCCACCGGTTTCACCGGCAACGACCGGTATTTTCCACAAAGGGTACCGCAATGAAATCGTGAAGCCGAATTATTTTCACCAGCAGCCTCCCTACGAATGAGGAGCAGCCCTTCGCTATGACACAAAGAAAAAGACCAAACAGCTATTGAGCTATTTGGTCTTTGATCGACTGCAGTATTTTTTTCTCCAGCCTGGATACCTGCACTTGGGATATCCCCAGTCGGCTGGCTACCTCGGACTGCGTCTGATCGCGGAAATATCGCAAGTAGACGATCAGACGCTCCCTTTCGTTCAAGCTGCCGATCGCCTCGTTCAGCGCCAGCTTCTCGAACCATTTGTCCTGTCCCTCGTCAGCGATTTGATCCATTAAAGTAATCGGATCGCCTTCGTTCTCGAACACGGTCTCATGGATAGAGGACAGCGGCTTGTTTGCCTCCTGGGCAAAAACAACATCCTCGGGCGAAATTTGCAGCTCCTCGGCCACTTCCTTAATGGTCGGCAGACGGCCGTTCCGCTTGGACAGCTCATCCTTCGTCTTGCGAATTTTGTTCGCAAGCTCCTTAAGGGAGCGGCTCACCTTAAGTGTCCCGTCATCCCGTAAAAACCGCTGAATCTCGCCGATAATCATAGGGACCGCATACGTAGAAAATTTTACATCATACGATAGATCGAACTTATCCACTGATTTCAACAATCCGATGCAGCCAATCTGAAACAGGTCCTCCGCTTCATAACCCCGGTTCAGGAAACGCTGCACAACAGACCACACCAAACGGATATTGCAGTTCACCAGGGTTTCTCTGGCGAGCGCATCTCCGGACTGGCTTAAAGCAATGAGCCGCTTGACTTCCGTATCATCCAAATAGCTATGGGAGGCATGCTTCAAATCGACATCCATAAGAATCGACCCCTAATTGAATAAAGCTTTTTTAGATTCAATTCGCTTTTTCATTTTGATTTTTGTACCGATCCCGACAGCCGTCGAAACTTCGATCTCATCCATGAAATTTTCCATGATCGTAAAGCCCATCCCTGAACGTTCCAGCTCCGGTTTGGAGGTGAACAGCGGCTGCTTCGCCAGCTCCAGATCGTCAATACCCTCGCCCTGATCCTCAACCGTCAGGTAAATGGTATCTCCGTCCATTTCGGCGACAATCGTCACAATCCCGTCCGGCCGATTGTTGTAACCATGGATAATCGCATTCGTTACCGCCTCGGAAACAACCGTCTTCAAGTCCGTCAGCTCATCAAGGGTCGGATCCAGCTGAGATACGAAAGCTGCCACTGTCACCCGGGCAAAGCCCTCGTTCTCTGAACGGCTGGCAAACTCGAGCTTCATAAAATTTCGCTCACTCATGATACAACCTCCAGACTGGTAAGAGCTTGTCTTTCGTTATCTTGAATGGACAAAATTTTGAAGAGCCCCGACATTTCGAACAAGCGGTATACCGACGGATTCACGTCACAGACAACCATTTTCCCGCCCCGGGCCGTAATTTGCTTGTATCGTCCAAGAATGACGCCCAAGCCGGAGCTGTCCATGAAGGACAATTCTTTCAAGCTGAGGACGATATGGGTGGTGTTGCCCTTCATCAAGGCTTCCTCCATCCGCGTCTTCACAGCATCGGCCGTATGATGGTCCAGCTCGCCCTTCAGTCGGACGATTAAGGCTTTGCGATGATGCTCCAGTTCGATATGCAGACTCAAGCTGCTCACTCCTTCCCTTTCATGCACACTCATTTCTACACGGGATTTGCCATTTCCTGCCTCCCGACAAAACTAGAAGAAATGCGCTAGAATCAGAAGAAATGCGACAACGGACGCTGTTTTAGTCGATAAAGAACAATTTCTTGGCCGTCCGCTTCGTCAAAGTCCACCAGCCTGCTTTTTTCACATCGACAGGCGCCTCCAGAGGGAACTCCTTCAGCATTTGATCCCCTTTATACACGACGATTTTGCCGATCGGCTGACCTGCTGCGACAGGCGCTTTGATATCCGGGTTAAGCTGAACTTCGTGGCGGATGCCTGCTCCCTCTTCGCCCTTTTTCAATAAAATGCCGTATTGATGCTTCGCTGTCAGAGGAATGACCGGCTGCTCGCCCTTGCTGATCTTGAGCTCACCCAACGCATCACCGGTTTTATAGATCGGATAATTCGTATATTGAGCGAACGCATAGTCGAACAGACTGGACACTTCCGCATTGCGCGTCTTCGTATCCGGCTCACCCATCACTACACTGATCACACGAAAATTATCGCGCTTTGCCGTCGCCGACAAACAAAATTTCGCTTCGCTCGTATAGCCTGTTTTCAGCCCGTCCGCTCCGCTATAGAAACGAACCAGTTTGTTGGTATTGACGAGCCAAAACGGCTTAGGCGTATCTTTACGCAGGTAATCCTGGTATGTTCCGGTAAATTTCGTAATTTCCTCATGCTTCAGAAGCTCCTGGGACATCAGTGCAATGTCATAGGCTGAGGAGTAATGTCCATCCGCAGGTAGTCCGTTCGGATTGGCAAAATGCGTGTTTTTCATCCCTAGCTGCTGTGCACGGTCATTCATCTGCTGTACAAAGGCTTTCTCCGAGCCGGCCAGCTTCTCCGCCATCGCAACGGATGCATCATTGCCGGACGCCATGGCGATTCCTTTGAGCATATCCTGAACCGTCATTTCTTCTCCGGGCTCAAGGAAGATTTGCGATCCGCCCATCGAAGCGGCATATTCACTTGTACGAACCTTATCATCCATCTTAAGCTTGCCTTGGTCCAACGCTTCCATCACGAGAAGCATCGTCATAATTTTGGTAATACTGGCCGGAGGCAGCTTGGCATCCTTATTTTTCTCAAATATAACGGTACCTGTGTCCGCATCAATAATGACCGCAGAAGTTGCATTCGGTGCCATATCCACCGTGGGTTCCGAGGCCTTCTTCTCTTCCGCGAACACCGCCGGAACGAGTATTGCAGTGATAAGCTGGATAGATATGCATAGCTTTACGACTTTATTGAGCATAGCTGTTCTTTCCCCTCCAAAATAAGTTAGTTTCCTGCTTATCAGTTTGGACGAATTCATTGGAAAATATTCCATTTCAGGCGATAAAAAGAAAAAAGCCGAAGGGCTATTTGCCCTCCGACTCATTGAAACTTCTTTTGAACCACTTATTACAGCAAAAATTCTAAAGCATTTGAACGCCTTGCTTGGAAACAACAGCATACACCAGCTTGGCTTTGGGCACTTCGCTGGAGCTGAATGTGAAGGCATCCCGGATGCGCTGTGTCATTTCTTCCGTAAACATAGGCTCGTTGCGGTTCATATGCATTTCCGCCAAGGCTTCCCCGGCTTGTACGCGGTCACCGACCTTCTTCTTCAGCACGATGCCGACCGCGAGATCAATCCGGTCCTCTTTCGTCGCTCTGCCAGCGCCCAGCATCATCGCAGTCAAGCCTAGCGACTCCGCATCGATATGGGATACAATGCCATCCTCCGGTGCAGCAACCGGAACCTGATACGAAGCCGTTGGAAGCAGCTCAGGCTGATCCACCATCGACTCATTGCCGCCCTGCGCAGTGATCAGCTGTTTCAGCTTCTCCGTGCCGTAACCTTCCTTCAGAAGCCGTTCCGCCAAGCCTCTGGCTTCTTCATAGGTTTGGGCCTTTCCTCCTAGCCGGATCATATGAGATCCTAGCGTCAAGCATAGCTCCAGCAAGTCATCCGGGCCCTGACCCTTCAAGGTTTCAATGGCCTCGCGCACCTCGAGTGCGTTCCCGATGGCCAGACCAAGCGGCTCATCCATATTGGTGATCACAGCTACCGTCTCGCGGCCGACCTGCTCTCCGATCTCCACCATCGCCTTTGCAAGCTGAATGGATTCGTCAAGGGATTTCATGAAGGCTCCACTACCGGTCTTCACATCCAATACGATGGCATCCGCCCCTGAGGCAATCTTCTTGCTCATGATGGAGCTTGCAATCAATGGAATCGATTCGACTGTAGCTGTAACATCTCTAAGCCCGTACAGCTTCTTGTCCGCAGGCGTCATATTGCCGGATTGACCGATGACCGATACGCCGATTCGACGGACCTGCTCAAGAAATTGCTCCTTCGTCAGCTCCACCTGAAACCCCGTCAGCGCCTCTAATTTATCTATCGTTCCACCTGTATGGCCTAATCCTCTGCCGGACATCTTCGCAACGGGAACACCTGCCGCAGCCACAAGCGGTCCCAAAATAAGCGTTGTCGTATCCCCTACGCCACCCGTGCTGTGTTTGTCCACCTTAATGCCCGGGATAGAGCTCAAATCCGCTTGATCTCCCGAACGAGCCATCGACATCGTTAAATCCGCAGTTTCCCTGGCTGTCATCCCATTGAAATAAACAGCCATCGCCCATGCGGACATCTGATAGTCCGGTATATGCCCGTTACTGTAGCCTTGAACGAGAAACTCAATCTCTTCGGTCGACAACGTTTCCCGGTCCCGCTTCTTCTGAATGATGTCAACTGTTCTCATTGTGAACCTCCTCATCAAGGTTAATCATCTGCATCGCATGTTTTGTCCTATGTACCTCTTACCATCATTTCTATTAAATTTTAACATAACCTTCCGAATGGGCCAACTCAACCAAGCATAACCGGCTTCGCCATCTTTCAGGATGGCATGCGCTTGTCAAGGCAGACGAAGGCTGTCAAGCTTATACATTCCTAGCTGCGCAAAAAACCTGCCGAGCATGCCCGGCAGGCGATCGAAGCTTATATTCCATGGTTTCGTTAACCCTGTATCCGCTTCGCGTTCATTCTTATTATTGAACTACCAGCTTTGTTTTCATTTCAGCATGCCCTGGTCCGCAAGGCAGTACGCAGTGTACTTCATAAGTTCCCGGTTTATCAAAGGTCACTTCTGCAGACTTGTTCGTACCATCCAGCTTAACGTTCAAGCCTACGATCTCCATAGCGTGCAAGCCTTCTTTGTTTTGGAACGAAACCGATACTTTCTCGCCAGCTTTCACTGTATATTCAGGCTTGTCGAATTGATAGTTCGAAGCCACGAATTTCAATTGAGGTCCGGCATGTGCTTCTTTGGCCATCTCGGCTTGACGCACACTAATATTTTGGAACAGCACTCCTGCGCCCAACAAACAGGCAACGATGAACAAACTAAACATGATCCACTTTTGCATTGGAAAAATCCCCCTTACAGTTTTACCATCAGACGTATAGCTTCATTGTACATAATCATGCAGACTTTACCTATTCCTTTTCAGGGTGTTCCGGTGAAAAATTTGTGACAATTTTGTCCACAGTTCGTTTCCTAAGCCATTTTATCATAACTTCACAAAAAACAAAAATCCCCTTAACATGATCCGCGCTAAGGAGATCCCACTCTATATGTTACTATCGATCGAGCCGGCTGCGATATCCGATTCCTATGGCATACACCTTGGAGTCTTTTGTTTGAAGCTCACGGATGTCCCGAGTCAAGCGGGTACTGCAAGCAAAACATAATTTTTGATGCTTAATGGGGTCACCGCAGCTATCGCATGGATATGTTAAATTCGGATAATCATTAATAGAGAGGCGCTTAGCCTTAATCCAACTGAATATTTGCCGAACAGATACGCCGGTTGCAGATGATAATTGCTCCGTCGTAGCTCTGCGATGGGTACGTAAATAGGCGTAGCACTCATCGTATTCATTCTCCAAAACTCGGATGCAATCCATGCACAGATTACGCAGGTTCTTCTGGTATACCTTACCACAGCAAGGACAATTGGCCACTGCCAGAATACTCATGCTTATCACGTCCAGTTCGATGATTAGTTCCTTGTGCCTAATTATAACACGAGATGTTCTAGTTTGTAAGACCCATCACTTAAAGTTCTGTTAGGAATATCACATTTCTGCTTTAGTAACGCTGTTCTTTATGTATATGAACTTCCCCTGTAATCCAGACTAAGAAATGATGGAGGTGAAAGTCATGTCTGACAAACAGCAAGGTCATGCCAACCAAAACACCACAACTCGCACAAGTGATAAAGGTTCCAAAAAATCATCGAAGTAAACGCCAAAAAGACTGCCCTCTCCCTTCAGGAGTTGGGCAGTCTTTTCGGTTCGTGTCGGAAAATCCGCCTTACGACGCCAATGTTACATTCCGCACAAACGTACGTACCAGCTCAATAAACAATGGCTTCGTCCGATTCGCAACCTCGACAACCTGCTCATGTGTGAGCGGCTCCAGTTCTTCGCCTATGGCCATATCCGTGATACAAGAAATGCCAAGCACTTTAACTCCGCAATGTCTGGCCGCGATCACTTCTCCGACAGTGGACATGCCGACGGCATCGCCCCCCAATCCAGCCAGCATCGTCAGCTCAGAGGGAGGAAGATAACTAGGTCCGCTAATCCCGCTATATACGCCCTCCTGAAGACGAATAACACTTCCGGCTCGCTGCATGGCTTGTGCGATATCCTTGGCCATCGTCCGGTATTCGTGGCTATAGCACTCGGACATATCGGGGAAACGGACGCCAAGCCCGGGATCATTCACACCAATTAATGGATTATCCCCGGTCAGATTCAGATGGTCGCTTATCAGCATCAGATCTCCCGCCTGAAACGCACGGTTCATGCCCCCGGCCGCATTCGTAATCACCATGGCTTGCACACCCAGCCCCTTCATCACATAAACAGGGAGGACCACTTTTTTCATCGAGTAGCCTTCGTAATAATGAAACCGCCCCTGCATTGCAATGACTTGCTTGCCTTCCAAAGTACCGATAACGAATTGCCCTTCATGCCCCTCGACGGTGGACACAGGGAAATGCGGGATTTCATCGTATGGGATGATGACAGGCTGCTCCACCTGCTTCGCCATATCGCCGAGCCCCGAACCGAGAATCAGCCCGATTTGAGGGACAAAGCCCTCAAGCTTCTCCCGTATGTATTGAACCGCTTCTTGTAACTGGTGCTTGGAATGGATATCCAACTTTACCCGCTCCCCTTTCGTCCATGCCTGCTGCCATACACTCTCCCTAAATAAGGGAAGGCTTTCTCTTCAGCAGATGCTAGCCTAATTTTGCAACAATACCGAGAATCAGCTTCAAAAATTTCGGTTTCACGCGCTCGGTCGTTTCCATGACTTCCTCATGGGACAATGGCTGATCCAAAATACCCGCAGCCATATTGCTGATACAAGAAAAGCCTAATACTTGCATTCCCGCGTGGCGGGCGACGATAACCTCGGCTACGGTGGACATCCCAACGGCATCCGCCCCTAACGTGCGCATCATACGAATTTCAGCAGGGGTTTCATACGAAGGACCGAGCAGACCGATATAAACGCCCTCCTGCAGCTTCACTCCCTGCTCGGCAGCTACATCTTTGGCGACCTGGCGCAGCTTGCGGCTGTAGGCCTCTGACATATCAGGGAAACGTACCCCAAGCTCATTGAAGTTCGGACCGATGAGCGGGTTGCGGAAGGTAAAGTTAATGTGATCCTTGATCAGCATCAAGTCGCCTACCTCATAGGAGGTGTTCACACCGCCCGCTGCATTGGTTACCAGCAGCGTATGAACCCCCAGCTCCTTCATTACCCGTACCGGGAAGGATACGACTTCTACGCCATACCCCTCATACATGTGAAAGCGGCCTTTCATCAGCAGCACGTGCTTGCCTTGAATCGTACCCAGCAGCAGTTCTCCTGCATGGCCTTCCACGGTTGACACCGGAAAATGCGGGATGCTGTCGTAGGTGATCACTTTTGCGTTCTCCACCAAGTCGGCAATAACCCCCAAGCCGGAGCCGAGGATCAAACCGATTTCCGGAGCGGTTGGATACTGTTCTTTTATGTAGGCAGCCGCCTCTTGAATTTTGGTTAATAAGTTCTTGTTTTCCATCGAATCATGTCCTCCTTCATCAAATAAAGCCAATATTTATTGAAGCTGCTGTAAAAAGCTGACTCCATTGCCTGTAGAGGCGGTGCCGAAATTATCAGCAACCGTAGCACCGATATCTGCAAAAGTAGCCCGCACCCCAAGATTGCCCGGCGCGGTCAGTCCCGGGCTGTACACAAGCAGCGGCACATACTCCCGCGTATGATCCGTACCCGGATGGATAGGATCATTCCCATGATCTGCGGTCAGAATGAGAAGATCCTCGGGTCCCAGCTGCTCCATCAGCTTGGGAAGCCATTGATCAAACTCCTCCAACGCCTTGGCATAGCCCGCAGGATCGCGGCGGTGACCGTATAAGGAATCGAAATCGACGAGATTCGTAAACAACAAGCCTGTAAAGGATTGCTCCAATTGCTCGATCGTCGCCTGAATCCCGTCCAGATTGCTCTTGGTCGGACGAGATTTCGTTACCCCTTCGCCCGAATAAATATCGTTGATTTTACCGATTGCGATACTATCCAGCCCCGCTGCCTTCAAATGATTCATAACAGTGGGCTCGGGCGGCTTGACCGCGTAATCGTGACGGTTCGGCGTCCGTTTGAACGCCCCGGGCTCGCCCACATAAGGTCTCGCAATAACACGTCCGACTGCATAAGGCTCCTCCAGCGTAAGCTTGCGTGCGATTTCGCATGCTCGATACAGCTCGTCGAGCGGAATGATCTCTTCATGTGCAGCCAGCTGAAACACACTGTCGGCGGAGGTATAAACGATCCAGGCTCCCGTCTTCATCTGCTCTTCTCCGAGCTCATCCAAGATCTCCGTACCGGAAGCCGGTTTATTCCCTATGACCTTACGTCCTGTTTCTTGTTCAAAGCGTTCTATTAGCTCCTGGGGAAAACCATCGGGAAACACATTGAAAGGAATCGTCACCTTGAGTCCCATAATTTCCCAGTGCCCAGTCATTGTATCTTTTCCGACCGATACCTCCGCCATTTTTCCATAAAATGCAAGCGGATCGCTGACCGCACTGATTTTATCGAGCGGTGCAATATTGCCCAGCCCCAGCCGCTGCATATGCGGAAGTGAAAATGAAGCATTCGATTCGGCAATATGGCCCAGCGTATGCGCGCCGGCGTCACCGAAGGAGGGAGCATCAGGAAGCTCGCCAATACCTACGCTGTCCAGAACGATTAAGCAAATGCGTTTGAATTTCAAGAACGTGCACCTCCTGTGAATACATCCATCTTTTGCTATTATCGCAAAAGCTTCTTAGGTTTGCAAAGGGTCCCGCACCTTCTGCTCCAGACCTTTCCCAGCCGGAGCCGATACGAGGTAACCCGCCAGCGAGGTCTGGCGAAGATGCTCGATCGCGTTCAGCGGAAGGTTTATTCGCCAATAAGATTTTGGATATAGTAAAAAAAGCTCGTCCGAGCAATCAAGACCAGCTTTTGGGGAGCTTAATCAAGCTCTAAATCTATGTATTAGACTTCCTTCAGTGTACGACTAACGTTTGGCTCTGGGGTGCGCCCGGTCATACACTTCCTTCATCTTGCTTCGGGTCAACTGCGTATAAATTTGTGTAGTAGAAATATCCGCGTGCCCCAGCATTTCCTGTACCGACCTGAGATCCGCACCGTTCTCGAGCAAATGGGCTGCAAAAGAATGGCGCAGCGTATGCGGCGTAATTTCCTTCACAATTTGCGTTTCCGACGCGTACCTTTTAATAATTTTCCAGAAGCCTTGCCGGGTAATCCTCGTACCCAGATGGTTCACGAACAACGCCGCTTCCGATTTGGACTGCTTCAACAGCTTAGGGCGCATGACCTCGATGTACGTACCGACAATTTCGGAGGCAATAGCGCCAAGCGGAATGATGCGTTCCTTCGCCCCTTTGCCCGTACAGCGAATAAATCCCATCGTCGGATTCACATGCTCCACATCCAAAGAAATAAGCTCGGAGACACGTATCCCTGTTGCGTACAGCACCTCGAGCATGGCCTTGTCCCGCATTCCGTTAGGCACAGAGGTCTGCGGCGCTTCAAGGAGAGATTCTACCTCCTGAATTGTCAGCACCTTGGGCAGCCGCTTCTCCAGCTTCGGCGCCTCCAATTGGACGGTCGGGTCCTGATCCAGCATGCGCTCACGGACTAAATACTGGTAAAATGCGCGTAAGGAAACGATCGTACGGGATTGTGTCGCCGCCGCTCGTCCAAGCTGCCTCATATGATGAAGGTAGTTTGATATTTGTAATTTTTTCGTTTCCTGAAGCGAGGCGGTTCCGGTGCTTTCCAAATAGTCAATATATTGTGAGACATCCCTTTGATAGGAGTCTAACGTATTTTGGGCAAGTCCCCGCTCGTCGGACAAAAAATGGATAAATGAATGCAGTTCCTTTTTCATGCTGATTTCCCTTTCTATGTCTATCGCCCGATTCCTAGTAAAAGCAATCCATAGGTAAATTCAACATAAAGTAGTAGAATCCTGCTTATCTCACTAAAACGTTTATTCCCCTAACCAGTAAAACAGCTTTAGCCGCTCCCCCATCGGCCCTTCATCCGTCAAGGAAACATGATTTTGAAACACTTTTACCGCTTTGCCTGTCGGCTCCTTATAGCGCGGCGCGGGCTCAATCCAGCCTGTCAGCAGGACAAGCATATGGTATAAAGCATAGGTGAACAGAACAAACACCAGCATAAATTTCATTCGCTCGATCCATTTCCGAACGTGAAAGATCATAGCCAATCCCTCCTCTAGGATAAGCTATGATCCGAGATTTCGTTTTATGAAGGTTTTCAACCGCTTTTGCCGTCTTCTAAAGTCAAAAGCGAATCCAATGAAGCATACGGCATGCCTAAGCCTTCAGCTACCGCCGCATGGGTCACATGACCTTGATACGTATTCACCCCAGGCCTCAGCTCGGGATGCCTCCTCATCGCTTGAAGGAGCCCTTTATCCGCAAGCTCCACCGCATAGGACAAGGTCATATTCGTCAAAGCAAGCGTGGACGTGCGTGGCACCGCTCCAGGCATATTCGCCACCGCATAATGAATGACGCCATGCTTCACGTAGATCGGATCGCTGTGGGTTGTCACCCGGTCCACCGTTTCAATCGATCCGCCTTGATCCACTGCAACATCCACGATGACGGCTCCCGGCTTCATCTGCTTGACCATATCCTCGCTTACCAATTTAGGCGCTCTCGCACCGGGAATGAGAACGGCGCCGATAAGCAGGTCGGCTTTTTGAACAGCGCTTGCGATATTGTACCGATTGGACATCAAGGTTCGGATGCGTCCGTGGAATACATCATCCAAATAGCGCAGTCTGTCAGCACTGCGGTCGATGATGACAACGTTGGCTCCAAGACCTAAAGCCATCTTGGCCGCATTGGTACCGACGATGCCCCCTCCGATAATGATGACGTCCGCTGGCGGTACCCCTGGCACCCCGCCTAACAGAATGCCTCTGCCGCCATAAAATCGTTCCAAATACTGCGCTCCGACCTGGACCGACATCCGTCCGGCCACCTCGCTCATCGGAGTCAGCAGCGGCAGGCTGCCGCCGGCAAGCTGTATCGTTTCATAGGCGATACCGGTAATCTTGCTGCTGACCATCGCCTCGGCTAGCTTGGGCTCAGCGGCCAGATGCAAGTACGTGAACAGGGTCAGGCTTTCGCGGAAGTAGCCGTACTCGGACGGCAGCGGTTCCTTGACCTTCATGACGAGGTTCGCCTGCCCCCACACCTCAGCCGCATCCGCAAGGATGCTTGCCCCTTCCTTCTCATAATCCTGATCCGAGAAGCCGCTTCCTTCTCCCGCCCCCTCCTGAACAATCACTTTATGCCCTGACTGGGTCAGCATGCCTGCCCCGCCAGGAGTTAACGCAACGCGGTTTTCGTTATTTTTGATTTCTTTCGGAATTCCAATCATTTGGCTGGCCATCCTGTCCGCCTCCCTATTTCATTCATATGAAAAAAGACTGCTGCTGGTTCATTCTATTTTCACCCAACAGCACAATCTCTAACCGCTTTTTGCCATCGCATTGCACGTCTTGGAACTGCTGGCTGAGCATGGTATACTGGAAACTGGCTAGAAGCTGAGCAACCAGTTCCTGGTTAAAGGCCGAGGGACTGGTAAGGAAAGATCGAAGGGAGCAGCTATGAAAAAAATAGGGACCGAAATCCGCAGCTGGGTTACTTCTATTGTCATCGCTTTTGGCTGCGCATTATTAATCGGCGTATTCGTTATTCAGCCGACCAAGGTATCAGGTCATTCCATGGACCCGACACTGCATGACACCCAGCGTATCTTTATTTCCAAGCTGTCACATACGTTCCGGTACGAGCCGAAATACGGCGATATTGTGATTGTAGACAGTCGGGTAGACAGAGCGCGCAGCTTTTTGGATGATTTGGAGGAACACCCGTTGATCTCCTTGTTCAAGGGAGGAGACGACCGGATCGTTTATGTGAAAAGAGTCATCGGTAAACCTGGGGATGTACTGGAGTTTAAGAATCATAAAGTGTACCGGAATGGCGAAGCACTGGATGAGCCTTACTTGAATGAACCGATGAATTATACTTCACCTGATAAGGTGACCGTCCCTGCAGGCCATTTTTTTGTGATGGGGGATAACCGCAACAACAGCAAGGACAGCCGTAATATCGGTACCGTCCCGCTGGATCACATCCTTGGCATCAAGATGTAAGAACAGCAAAAAACCTTCTCCTTGTTCTCTTCTATTGAAGAATTGACAAGCAGAAGGTTTTCTTTGATTTTATTGATTGTTTTTATCATTTTTGTCAATGCAGCGGTGACAGATCCCTTGAAAATCAAGGCGATGGTCCAGTACCTTGAAGCGAAATTCGCTTTCCAGCCTTTCCTCCAATGGAGTCAGCCAGTCTTCCATAATTTCATCCACGGCACCGCACTGCACACAGATCAAATGATGATGATGGTGATGAGTGCTGTCATTGCGCAAATCATATCGGGCTACGCCGTCCCCGAAATTCATTTTCTCCAAAACGTGAAGCTCGCTAAGTAGTTCAAGCGTCCGGTATACCGTGGCAAGACCAATCTCGGGAGCTTTGTCCTTCACCAGCATGAAGACATCCTCCGCGCTTAAATGATCCTCTTCATTCTCCAGCAATACGCGGACGGTAGCTTCCCGCTGAGGAGTCAACTTATAGCCTTGTGATTGCAGCTGCTGTTTTATTTTTTCAATGCGAGATTCCATGCTACTCCCCCTACGGGTTTTGCACCAATGCAAAACCTGCTACGTAAGCCTGCGCCCAGATTTGCACAGCAAACGGTCTGCTGGGCTTCATCTTACATTATAGGTTGAGGTTGCCCGGAAAGTCAAACATTTAAGAAGACATCGTTACCAGCATCGGTGTGACCCACTTCATCATCACTGGAGAAATATGCGCTTCAAACAAGGCGACTCCGGCCAGCAGAACCCCCGAGACAAGGATCGTGGCCGAATACCGCATGAACGGCTCATAGAACGCGCCTTTACGGGTCATGAAACGGTGCTTCACCATATGGATGGAGAAGGCCATGGCGGTGACGCTGCAGATTAATAGAGCAGGAATAATAATGAGATTTTGGGGAGCCACCGATACCAAGGCGAATAAGAGGCCTTTCCACGACAGCTGACCGACAAGGTAGCCGACAGTAAATCCGATCAGTACCCCCTTCAGAAAATCAAGCACAAGAATCAGCGGAAGACCGATAACGGACATGCCGAGAATCCAAATGATGAGAATCCACTTGATATGCATCGCGAAGGACTGCTGAAACGAGGCGTTCGTCTCCATAAAGCCGCCCTGATCCACAGACGAAAAAAAGTTCCCCAAATAACGCATAATTTCCTGCTTTTGCTCCAAGGAGAGCGCATTGACCATAACCGCTCCAAAAATGACGCCTGTAATGAAAATGACGCTTACGAATAAATAGAGCGACAGGTTTTCCTTCACATACAGCTGTAACGACTGGTTACGATTCATGCTGCTTATCCTCCCTCACCCCTTGCACGATTAGTACAAGCATATGAGAAATTAAAGCAGGATATGACCACAACGTTATTTTCCAGCATCACTACTGCTTGAAGCCCTTTATTTCCCTGTCACTTTGCCGTATTTTCCGCCGCCGCCTACTTGAAGCTGCAGCTTGTCCTCACGGGCTTGAACGATATAGTCAGCAATCTCGGTACCAACGGACCGGATCAGGTCCTCATTCGGAACACGATGAAGCAGGTTCATTTCGGTACCGAATTCGTCCAGCAGCTTATTCAGCTTCTGCGGTCCAAGACCAGGGATATATTCAAGCGGGATTTGATAAAAATAGGGCGGCCGGTCCGCGGGTACATAAGGTGCCTCGAGCGGCCGGTCCGCAATATCAAGAATGCGGTCGAGGACACCGCGAACAATTTTTTTGCTGCCGCAGTATAAGCACCGTTCTACTGTTGTCTCCGCTTCTTCCAGCAGGGAGCTGCAGGCAGCACAGTACGTCCGGTGATATTTGCCAAGACGCGGATTCAGGCCGTAATTGGCAAGGACGGAGCGTCCCTGCTGCCCGGCCAATGCGAGGCGGAGCTCTTCAAAGCTCGGCGCTGCCAGCTGGAGCTTATTGTACTCGCGTCCGATCTTGGGCAGCGAGTGTGCGTCCGAGTTCGTCAAAAACGTGTACCGGTCCAGCTCCGAAATATACCCTGCCATTTCCGAATCCGCACTCAGCCCAAGCTCCACTGCGGCTACTTGATCCAGATCCAGCAGATCCGACATTCGGTCGGAGCAGCTTCCGTAGACGCTTTTGTGCGGGGTGAAAATATGTGCCGGGACGAGGAAGCCTCCCCTGCCGATGACCTCCTGCTGCAGCACCTTGGCAGGAACATAGATGCGCTGGGAGCTGAGCCCGACATTTTTCATATGCTTGCTCATCCATTCGGTAAACCGCTCCATGACATCAAGTGTAGGGAGATAGGCCAATAAATGAGCTGTCCCCAGGCCGGGGTCGCGGACCTCAATCTCGCTTCCCAGAATCACGGTGGTCTGATGGTACCGGATGCCGCCGCCCTCCAGCTCCTGCATCTCGCCGCGGTCCAGATACCTGCGCATATCCGATTGTACCGACGGGGCATGGCAATCGATAATACCTACGATGTCCATACCCTTTCGTTCGGAAGCTTCATGAGCAATATTGTAAAAAGTGAGATTGTTCGCTGCGCTAATCTTGACTGCCTGCCCTTCTTCACTTCGCCCAATATGAATATGCAAATCCGCGTAAAACGACCGCAAATCCATTGTTAAAAGCTCCCTGTCAGCTTATACGCCTGCCAGGCATAGACGGCTGTAATCGTTTTGGCGTCGCTGATCCGCTGCTCACGAATGTACTGCTGAGCCTCCTCCAGGCTCAAGCTTTCGCATTCGAGGAATTCATCCTCGTCCAGCTTGACGGTACCTTTCGTCAAATCCTGAGCGACATATAAGTGTAATATCTCATCCGCGAAGCCCGGAGATGTATAAAACGAGCAGATTTTCTCTATCGAACCGCAGCGGTAGCCGGTTTCTTCCTCCAGCTCCCTTTTCGCTGCATCCAGCGGATCCTCTCCGGCGTCCAGCTTGCCGGCCGGAATTTCAACCTGGCTTTTCTCCAGCGGCTTGCGGTACTGCTCTACGACGAGCATGCGGTCATTGAGCAAGGCTAATACCGCGACAGCGCCGGGATGCTTGACGATTTCACGGGTCGCCGTCTCACCGTTCGGGAGCCGGACCGTATCCACTTGAAGTGAAATGACGCGGCCTTGAAAAACAGGTTGGGTGGACAAGGTGATTTCTTCGAATTTATTACGGTTAATATGGGTCAATGGGGGTTCCTCCTAAGAGTTTTCCTTTAGGAAAACTGACTTCGTAAGCATGAGCAAAGCTTTCCATTGGAAAGCTGGCATCGTAAGCATTTGCTGAGTTTTCCTTTAGGAAAACTGACTTCGTAAGCATGAGCATAACAATGGAAAAACGGATTCATAAGGCATAAACTCCGCCTTCTCTGGGAAAACTGGCAGCATATGCGTACTTGGCATAACTATGCTCTATTATACCATATCCGCTATGTTCATAGCTTTTCATGACATAACCTGTCCCGAATACGCATAAGGTGTTACAAATCAGGTTTGCGTACAAAAAGGAGCGAGAAGTCTATGAAAACTTATATGACGGAAAATCAAATTCGATTGGTCGGGCGCGTGTGGGAAATTCGTCACTATTTAAAAATGGCTCAGCAGCGGCTGACGACAGACGTTCGACTACTGCAATTTTTATCCGAGCAAACCGGCCACAATCATCATCAGCAGCAGCCAAGCCGCGGATTGTGGCTGGATGGCTCTTTCTCTCAAGCGAACACTTCTGAAGAAATGAACACCCCGCCAGCAGAAGCTGTGTCTACCCTTCATGACAAAGAGACTGCCAAGCATTCCAGGCTTCATCTGCTGCAGCCCCAATTCCAGCCAGGCAGCACGGATCCTCGTGTAATTCCCTTCCCATTGAATAAATGGGCTCAGGATATGCTGCAAGAGCTTGATCCCACTCCTCAGCCTTAAGCGGTTCATGCCAACGCAGCTGGTGACGGGCTTCGATACCCGCCTCGCAAATCTGCTTATGTAATCTTTGCATCCATACGCCCGACAGCTTCGGCAGGGGGACACAAGCTTCAGCAAGCGCAACCTTGCTTAACACAGTTAAAGCATGATGACTGAGTCCCTGATGCCGTTCACGCAGATCGGTGAAGCTCATGCGCGGGATCAGGATCGGCTTTCCGTGCAATGCTGCGGCTGCGTTGATCAATTCCCCTGTTTCGATGCCGCTGAAACCAAGCAGAGTGCCTGTGCCTACACTGCCGGGGCCCATAAGCACGACTGCGATATCCGCCTGCAGAACGTGCTTGGCTGCAAGCAGCGCGGTATATTTATTGACCGTCTCTAGATCTCCGCCATACGCGTGTCCGTAAGTTACGGTACCCGCCAACCAGTCCAAACGTTTCAATAAACGCACATGCCTGCTGAATGACAAGGGCAAAGCAGCACCATCTGTCATAATATATGCCACTTTGCATTTTTTACCCTGCTTTTGTTCAAGCTGTCGAAGACGGCACAGAACAGCCGGCAGCATACTGTGAAGCTCTCCTATAAGCACCGGCAATCCTTCGAGGCTCAAATGTTCAAGAAATAGCGGGTGATAATCGCTTGCCGCCTCTTCCGCAGCCAATACGGACCTCTGCAAGGGCGTATACCGCATTTTCATAATATGGCCAGAGGTATTCTCGTCCCGAATGTCGTATTCAGCATACGAGACAGGGGAAGCACTGTTAGAGGAGGGTATAATGGAATGAATGAAATGATACCCCCCGGTACCCAGCCTCAAAGATGCTGCAGTGGTATTAACGAGCACTTGATCTCCCGGGGATAAGCTTGCTTTCATCCCTTCCTCGCAATAATATATAGCTTTACCGTTAGAGCCATCCGCAAGCTCGACAAGCGTCTCTTGTACACCCTGCTCCGGTTCGGCCGCTTCCGTTACGATTCCAATGCTCCACCTCATCATAGGTCCCCACCTCTATTCTTAGCCGATCGGACACGACTCTCTTCCTCTCAATGTATGAGCCTTGGGCTGCTGCTATGAACTGACACATACCCCGCCCCAGAAAAAGAAAAAGACCGCCCGCACGAGTGCAGACGATCTTCAATGAAAAAACCTCTATCGAAGCCTTACGAAAATAAGCGACCGCGTTCAGCGACAGGTTTTATCGCCAACTATAATTTTCACATCTGATGCCCTCGAAAGCTTATCTGGCGTGGGCTTGGTAAGAAACGCAGCTTATGCTCCTGCCGCTTCTTTCACAATCTCAACGACAACTTCAGCTACCTTGACTAAATCCTTGATGGCAATGTGCTCTTCTGTCGTGTGAATTTTTTGATAGCCTACGGCCAAGTTCACGGTAGGGACACCTAAGCCGTTAAATACGTTGGCATCGCTGCCTCCGCCGGAATGAAACGTTTTTGGCGTGCACCCGGCTTTTTTTAGAGCAGCGACAGCTAATTTGACGACCGGCGCTTCATCATCGAACATAAATGCCGGATAGATGAGTTCACTCCCGAACTCCATCTTCGCACCCATTTCCTGTGCGGCTTCCTGACATGCCTTTCTCATGGCCTCAACCTGACGGTCCAACTTTTCCTGCACGATACTGCGGGCTTCCGCTTCCAGCTCGACCCGGTCGACCACAATATTGGTCGCACCGTTCACTCCCCCTGCAAAACGGCCGATGTTGGCAGTCGTTTCCTTGTCGATGCGGCCGAGCGGCATTTTGGCTACCGCTTTGCTGGCGACAGTAATTGCGCTGACCCCCGCTTCAGGGTTCACACCCGCATGAGCGGAACGGCCTGTAAAGGCGATATGAATTTTGGACTGCGTAGGTGCGGCTACGGCAATATCGCCGATTTGCCCGTTGGAATCAAGGGCATAGCCGAATTCAGCCTGGAGCCACTTGGCGTCCATAGCACGGGAGCCTTTCAAACCGGATTCTTCGCCGGCCGTAATGATGAATTGAATCGGGCCGTGAGCGATATTTTGCTCCTTCAGCACCCGGATCGCTTCGAACATAGCAGCCAAGCCCGCTTTGTCGTCGCTGCCCAGAATCGTCGTCCCGTCGCTGCGGATGACTCCGTCCTCCCCAATCTGCGGTTTAATGCCTTTACCCGGCGTTACCGTATCCATATGGGAGGTGAAAAAGATTCCAGGCACCTTCGCGTCCTTCGTAGCCGCCAAGGTGCAGATCAGGTTGCCGGACCCGTGACCCGTCACGGCGGCCGTGTCGTCTTCTTCTACCGTCAAGCCGAGCGCCGTAAACTTTTGCTTCAATACTTGACTGATTTCCTGCTCAAAGCGCGTCTCGCTATCCACCTGCACCAATTCGATAAATTCCGCAACTAATCGTTTTTCCTGAATCATCTCTTTCCTCCTGTACATGCTTTAAGTTAAAATAGTACTATTCGTATTGCCCAAAGAGGAGTTGAAACCGAATGCGCAACAGGCTCATATTCAAAATTATTATTTACACGATGATCGCATGCATGCTGCTTTCGACGCTATTATTTACCGTCAACCTGTTTATTTAGTACAGCTTTGTCTCTTGATTGTAGGATTCCAGATTCTCCTTCACCCGCTGCAGGAACCGGCCGCAAATGACGCCGTCCAGTATACGGTGATCAAGGGACAAGCAGATGTTAGCCATGGAACGAACAGCAATCATATCTTGGATCACAACAGGCTTCTTCACGATCGACTCGAACGTAAGAATGGCTGCCTGAGGGTAGTTAATAATCGGATAGGACAAGATCGAACCGAAGGAGCCGGTATTGTTCACCGTGAACGTACCGCCCTGCAAATCTTGAAGCGACAGCTTGCCGGCTCTGGCCTTACGGGAGAATTCATCGATTTCCCGGGCCAAGCCGGCAATGTTTTTTTGATCGGCCTTTTTGATAACCGGTGTTGTGACCGAGTCTTCCGTACCTACGGCAAGGGAAATATTAATATCCCGTTTCACGATAATTTTATCTACCGCCCAAACCGAGTTCATGATCGGATAGTCTTTAATCGCGCTAACGACAGCTTTCATCATGAAGGAAAGGTAAGTCAGGTTAATGCCTTCCTGGCGCTTGAACTCGTCCTTCAGCTTATTGCGTAAATGAACCAGGTTTGTTACGTCCACCTCAATCATCGTCCAGGCATGAGGAATTTCGGAAACACTCTGACGCATATTGCGGGCAATCGCGCTGCGGATTGGAGTTACATCAATCAAATATTCTCCGCGGCCCTCCAGCTGCTGCCCCTCCACCTCGATATTCGGGATCGGAGGGTTCTCGGACAGGTGAATACCGGAAGAACGTACAGGTCCTTTGGAAGGCGCTGCGACAAAAATATCATTGTCCAACACTGCCGGGGCTGTCTGTTGAATCAGACCGCTTGCTGCAGGCGCCGGTGTCTGCTGCGTTGACGCCGCACGCTGCTGCTTTCCTGATGCCGCGTAGGCTTCAATGTCTTTACGCGTTATTCTTCCGCCCAGTCCGGTCCCTTGCACATCCTCCAGACGGATCCCATGCTCTCCTGCCTGCTTAAGCACGGATGGAGAGTAACGGCTCCGCATCCCTTGATCTGAAGATAATGCATCGCTGCCTGTATTGGCCGCCTTTTGAATGCCGGCCTGCGCTTCGTTTACCTGAACGCCTCCGGACACCGTTTCCTCGATGACACAAATTGCCTCTCCTACGGCCGCCGTATATCCTTCCTCTGCCAGAAGCCGAACCAATCTTCCCGAGACCGGCGACGGCATCTCGGTGTTCACCTTATCCGTAATCAGTTCGCATAATACATCGTACTGCTCTATGTAATCACCCGGTTGCTTGAGCCATTTGCCAATCGTTGCCGAAACGAGACTTTCCGCCAGATGCGGAACCGTCACCTCGGTCTCCCGTGTGTTTTGAGTCATGCCTGTATTTCCTCCTCATCTTCAAAGAAATGAAGCGCCTTACGGACCCGACCGGCAGGCAGTGTAACTGCCCCGTATCCGCCGTAAGGCACCTCTCGTCAGCTACTGTAAAGCTTCTTTAGAACAACGCCAGCTGTCTCATGGCGTCCTTGATTTTATCCGAGTTCAGCAGGAAAAACTTCTCCATCGGAGGGTTCATCCCTACCGCAGGCACATCCGGAGCACATAAGCGCATAATTGGCGCATCCAGGTCAAAAAGCATTTCTTCGGCGATAATTGCCGACACCTCTGCGCCGACACCGCCTGTCTTATTATCCTCGTGGATGATAAGCACCTTGCTGGTTTTGGCCGCGGCCTCGAGAATTGCATCCTTATCCAGCGGTTGAATCGTACGGAGATCGAGAATATGTACGCTGATTCCCTCTTCTTTAGCCAGCTCCTCCGCCGCCTGAAGCGCGTATTGTACCGTGATGCCATACGAAATGACGGTAATATCATCGCCTTGCCGCTTTACGTCCGCCTTGCCGATTTCGACAAGCACTTCGCCCTCCGGCACTTCACCGGTAACGCCAAGATAACACTTTTTATGCTCAAAATAAAGCACGGGGTCCGCATCGCGAATCGCCGCTTTCATTAAACCTTTAGCATCGTAAGGATTGGACGGCGCGACAATCTTAAGACCCGGTGTCCCGAAGAACACGGATTCCGGACATTGCGAGTGATACAGCGCGCCTCCGCCTGTTGCTCCGTAAGGAGCACGGATAACAACCGGGCAGTTCCAGTCATTGTTGGAGCGATAGCGGATACGGGCTGCTTCGCTAATGATCTGATTCGTCGCCGGAAAAATAAAATCTGCGAACTGCATCTCAGCGATCGGCTTCATGCCGTACATCGCCGCACCGATAGCTACACCGGCGATAGCGGATTCTGCAAGCGGCGTATCCATGACTCGTTCTTCGCCGAACTTGTCACGCAGCCCCTTTGTCGCGTTCAGCACGCCTCCCTTACCGACGTCCTCTCCAAGGACGAATACGTTCTCGTCCCGCTCCATTTCCTCCGCCATTGCCGAGCGAATGGCTTCCAAATACGTAATGACCGCCATTACCTTACCTCCCCTTCGTTTCCGTACACATGAAGTAAAGTATCCTCCGGCAGCGGATACGGCGCTTGATCAGCATACTGGGTAGCATCATTGACTTCCTGCTTGATTCGCTCTAGCAGCTCGGCTTCCTGTTCGTCGCTCCATAGACCGCAATCTACCAAATACTGCCGGTATTTCGGAATCCCGTCCTTCGCCTTGTTCTCCTCCACTTCTTCCTTCGTACGATAAAGCATATCGTCATCCGATGTGGAGTGAGGAGAAATACGGTACATCATAGCTTCGATCAACGTCGGGCCTTCTCCACGAATCGCACGCTCACGAGCTTCCTTCATCACGCGGTAAACCTCAAGCGCATCATTGCCGTCCACTCGAATCCCTGGAAAACCATAACCGTTCGCACGCTCGGCAATGCTTCCCGAGATTTGTTTATGTAAGGGAACGGAGATCGCATATTGGTTATTTTCACACATAAGAATGACAGGCAGCTTGTGAACGCCTGCAAAGTTACAGCCCTCATGGAAGTCGCCCTGATTGCTAGAGCCTTCCCCGAAAGTGGCGAACGTGACGAAGGCCTGCTTCTTCATCTTCGCAGCCAAAGCAATCCCCACGGCATGCGGCACCTGGGTAGTTACAGGACTGGAGCCGGTGACGATATTCAGCTTCTTATGGCTGAAATGTCCAGGCATTTGGCGTCCCCCGCTGTTCGGGTCCTCCGCTTTTGCAAAGACCGACAGCATCAGCTCTCTCATTGTCATGCCAACGGAGAGAACAAAGCCATAATCACGGTAGTAAGGAAAAAAGTAGTCCTTCTTCTTCTCCAATGCAAAGGCAGCGGCAACCTGTGCCACCTCCTGACCGATGCCGGACACGTGAAATCCGATTTTGCCGGAGCGCTGCAGCAAAAATCCCCTTTCGTCAAACTTTCTAGCCTTTTGCATGTATGTGTACATTTCAACAGCCTGTTCGTCAGACAAACCAAGCTTGCGATGTTTCATTAGCTGGCCAATGGACATGGGTTTAACCCCCTTCATTTGATACATACCAGGATTTAATACTAGGTACTAATACTTGCCCCTATAAGTATATTATAAACTGAATTAAAAATGAACACAATTTTTGCATTGACGGATCGATTAAATGCCGATAGCACGGCCATCGATTGCAAGCATCGCCTCACCTAACGCTTCCGACAAGGTCGGGTGCGGATGAATAGCCTGTCCTACTTCCCAAGGCGTGGCGTCCAGCAGCTGGGCCAATGCCGCCTCCGAGATGTAATCCGTTACGTGGGCTCCTATCATATGGACTCCAAGGATATCATTCGTTTTCTTATCCGCTATAACCTTCACGAAGCCGTCCGCCTCTCCGTGCACCAATGCTTTACCGATCGCTGTAAAAGGAACCCGTCCCACGACGACGTCATGCCCCGCATCCTTGGCCTGCTGCTCGGTCTGCCCCAGTGAGGCAGCCTCAGGTCTTGTATAGACGCATCGAGGCACTTGATGGGCATTGAACGTATGTGGGTGGAGTCCGCTTGCATGCTCAACGGCAATAATGCCTTCATGTCCTGCGACATGGGCAAGCTGGAGTCCGCCGTTCACATCGCCGATAGCATAAATATGGGAAACGTTTGTCTGCATGAATTCATTCACTCGGATGACCCCGTTTTCGATTTTCACATCCGTATTTTCCAGCAAACCGATACCTTCGACATTGGCCTGACGTCCTACGGAAACCAGCACTTTGTCCGCCATAAGCGATTTCTGCTCGCCTTTATGCTCCAGATTCAGCTGTACACGACCTTCTGTGATGTTCACCGTCTCCGGAAGCACCAACGCACCCGTTAATACCTCAACGCCTCTCTTTTTCAACAGACGCTCCATTTCTTTCGAAATATCCGCATCTTCTGTCGGCAGCAGACGAGGAGCATATTCGACGATCGTTACTTTGACCCCAAAATCATGAAGCATCGACGCCCATTCCACACCGATCACGCCACCGCCGATGATAACCATCGATTCAGGCAGTTCTTCAAGCTCAAGCGCATGATCCGAATTCAAAATATACCGTCCGTCCGTCTCTAGACCCGGGAGATTTCTTGGTCGCGAGCCTGTGGCGATAATAAGCTTGTCCGGGACGAGGGTAACAATTTCATCATCCGACAGCTCCACGGAAACCTGGCCGGATCGGGGGGAGAATATGGACGGGGAAAGAAGTCTTCCATTGCCATAAAACACTGCAATTTTATGTTTACTCATCAAATATTGAATGCCTCTATGTAATTGCTCGACAACACCGAGCTTGCGGGATTGTACTTTGGAAAAATTCAATTGTACGGATGCCGTTTCAACACCAAACCGGTCACCGTCCAACGTATTGGCATAAACCTCTGCGCTTCGCAGCAGCGCCTTACTCGGGATACATCCGCGGTGCAGGCAGGTTCCACCCAGTTTATCGCGTTCCACGATCGCTACCGTTTTTCCTAATTGGGCAGCGCGAATGGCGGCAATATACCCGCCTGTCCCTCCGCCGAGAACGACGATGTCAAATGCTTGGGTCATGTCAGTAAACCTCCTAAAATCTATGATTCTTTTATTGTAACCCTAATACGTGTGATAAATATAGTACAATTTACGAAACATACATGAAAAAATAGCGCAGTTATGGTACCTTAAAAGTACAAAGTAAGTTTACGCAGAAAGAGGATAAGGGGTTCCAAAACATGAAAGCTACGTTCTATCGGTTTATCGCTATGATGATGCTGGTCATTCCCGGTATTATGGCCACTTACGGTTTTTTATCGATGAAGGATGCGCTGTTTGCGCAATTCGGTGAAGGGGATACCCATGTATTATGGGGCAAATTCACCCTCGGCGCGGTGCTGTTCCTGCTTGGCGTCGCCTTCATCGGAGGCTGGACGTTTTTCCGTGACCGCAAACGCAACTATGTCGCTCCCCGCTTTAAAGCCAAACGCAAACGGAGCTAAGCGGCAAATCATTTAAACCTTTCATTCAGTCGGCCACAAACAAGAGGAGCCTGCCCATTCCAAAGGGGTCAGGCTCCTATATTTTACCCGTTCCATTACGTCCAAGTCTGTCGAACCATAGAAGAAACCGATTGGATTCAATCAGAGCCGATAACGAATGCCTCCAGGAGAATCCATGAACGATCACAAGCAGGATAAGCAGCAGTCCCTGCCACATCGCACTCACAGCCGCAACGGTCCAACAGCCGAAAGCAAAGCCCAGAAGGTTCGCTCCGGTATCCCCGAGCATCAGCTTCCCCCGCAAATCCGGAAGGAATAAAACAACCGCCCCGCAAATGACCGGCAGCATATCGGGCATAAAGGGGTACAGCATTGCCGCCTCATTGGACTTAGCTGCTAACGAAGCGGCTAACAGCAGCAGCAGGATGAAGAACCCTTTCAAGGCACGACCGGGACGTAAATCCAATAAATTGATCGCATTTGCCATCAAGGCTACTAATAAAACCTGCAGGGCCCCCATATACCAAGGTGCCGCCCCTCGGTGCTGCTGCAGCAAATAAACGGCAGGACATGCAGCAAGCAGGATTCCCCCCGCTTTAATAAACCCGGTGCTCAATTGGCCGCGCTTCACCCATAGTCCCCAATGGCCTGCAATCCCCTTCACATTGGTTTTGGCGCCGACAGCATCATCTATAAACCCAAGCAGTGCCACTATGCTGAGGCATGGTGCAAAAGAACGCTCGGGCTCTGGCCATATGGCAGCATCCAAGCCAAAATAAGCTGCAGCAGCAGCCAACGCCGAATGAATGATGACGAGCAGCCATACCAGAAAGCCTCCCGCCGTCGGAAGGGTCACTTGCTCATAATTGGTACAAGTCACCTCATGTTCAGCCAAAAACACACTCAGATAGGACAGCAGCCAGCTGCCAAGCAGCGTCAGCAGGAGGGCATATAGTAAATATTCGGCGGCAATCAATGCCAACGATATGTTTAACATATCGGCTGCCTCCACCGGTTCCAGAGCGTTCCTCCTACCGCACAAAACTGCTTTCCGCGGTGGTACCAGCCCAGTAAATCGCGCCCTGATTCTCTATGGGAAAAAGCAATCGTTTTCTCCTGCACCCGATAACCAAGTTTAATTGCGTCGATCGTGAGTCCGACCTCAACCCCAAAGCCTTCTGCCAATCTGCCGATGCGATCGAGCATCTCACTCTGAACGGCTCTTTGCCCTGATAGCGGGGCTGTGGTTTCAAAGCCGCACAGCCGGTAAACGCCTCGCTTGGCGAGCTGCTTGACAAGCCCGATTCCGCCCTTCGTCTTTGCTTCCGGCAAAACAGCAATGACCATATCACAATCTCCCCGGACCAGCGGTTCGACCAGATCGGTAAAAGCTTCGGCCGTGCTCCCTAAATCGGCGTCAAGAAACACGAGAATTTGTCCTTTTGCCATTTTGCGGCCTGTATTCAGCGCCGTTCCTTTGCCATAGCACTGCGGGTGTTGAACGACCAGATCCGCCCATGGAATCGCCAGCTCGAAGGTAGCATCCCGGCTGCCATCATCTACAACGATAAGCTCTGCTTTGGGAAGGCGGGCACACCCCCTGCGTATGGCACCAAGTGTCTCCTCAATCCGGTTCCCTTCATTCCAGGCAGGAACAATAATAGATATTTCAGGTATCATCACGAGTACTCATCCCCTTCTTGAACCATCCGTCTCGAAACCATGCCCTTAATTTGCAAAATATGCGGGGCAACTGCTTTCTTGCCTTGCTTAAGTCATGATCCCAGCTATCCTCCAGACTGGAATCCGCAGGCTTCAGTGACTGCAGGAATACAATACCCTTCGCATCAATGAGCTTGCTTCCGAGCTTCATTCGGACAAGCAGCGTGCTTCCCATTCCCTGCCGGCCCTTTTGTAAAAAATCAACCATGTGGCTATGAGCGCCAACGATCACAATCCGTTCGCAGCCATGGTCATAAGCAAGAAGCATCGCTACGTCTTCACTGGTCCCGCAGGCCGGCAGGATCCATGCCGGCAGGTCCAGCTGCCGTACCCTGCTCATTCCAGGAGCCTGTCCATCAAGATAGGCGTGGACGACCAGTTCTGCGCCGCATTGTAATGCGTTATCGGACACGCTGTCCATGTCCCCGACGATTAACTCGGGCTTATAGCCGAATTCCAGCAGGGCATCCGCCCCGCCATCAACACCAATCAAAACCGGATCGTGTTTGGCGATAAAATCACGCAGTGCGGTGAGCTCCTGTTTATACTCAGCCCCCCTTACAACAATAAGGACCTGTTTATGTTTTAATTGCGTTTTCAAATGGGTACAAAGCAACGGCTGCAAAATCCATTCTTTTTCCTTATGCGCATAAGCCAATGTATTATCAATAAATGCATGCAGCTGCTTTGGAAAGTTCAGATGTGCTTCCTGATACCGTTGAAGCCAATGCTGCCTTGTAATCCAGGTTACGGGGATCATTTGTTCCAGATCACGAACCATCAGCCCGTTCGGCGTGATGCCAAGCTCCGTTTGTCTTTTAAGAACAGCAAACCAGACGGCCTCGATCTCCAGCACAGGAACTCCGGCTTCCAGCAGCAGAAGACAGCCCGTGGCAGGAACCTTGCCTGTCATCGTTTGACCTGCGTTAATGACAGCCCGTACGTTAGCCTGAAGCAGCCCTTCTGCTGCCAGCTCATCCAAGTCGTCATGCCAAATAATCGCTATGCTACCGGAAGGCATTTGACGAAGCAGCTGCTTGGTTGATTCATGAATCCCAATTTCTCCATAAATCAGGACCGGAATCGGGTCCGGAAATGCTGAAATCATGCCTTTATGAATGGCCATCATTGCACCGCTGCTTTCTATTTGCTCAGATTATAGTATCCCTAGTTTCCCTGCTATTGTTTATTTTTTGTTGGAACGTCCCTTCTCATACATCCAAACTCAAAAAAAAGAAGCCCGGGATTGATTTCCCGGACTCTGCTTACTTTTTATTATCATCATAATAGATCAAACTATTTTTAAACCACGAGGCATACTCGGTCTCAGCAATCGAGGTTCGCACATATTGAAGAACCGCTTCGCTTTCTTCTGCTTTAAAAGCATACCTGCAGTCCATTCCATTAAACATCAGCTGAAGTCTGTTCACAGCCCCATCCTCTCCGGCATCCAACACAATAACATACAGCTCATTCGGTTCATCTACAAAACGACACCCCACGCTGATTTGCAGAAGGCCTGACGGCTCATGAAGCTCCAATTCACAATAGTCAAATTCCATCGTACGGCTTCAACCTTTCCTTGCTTTCCTATTGGTATTATTTTAACGCATAAACCTGTACGAGTCCAAACATACTAGTATCGTTCGAAAATTGATTCGCATTAGAGAGGGGAAGCTGCATTATGACGAACACGAACCAAATCAATAGCCAATACGATTGTGCCGATGCAGGCACGGACCTTCACGAGCTGAAACAGCAGCTGAGTGCACTCCAAGCTGAAGCTGGCCCCCATGCTCCCCAAGCAACAATGGACAAGATCCACCAGCTGAAAAATCAAATTGAGTTCATTAAAAACAAATGTGACATCCATCCTTAAAGTCCTTCTAAGAAACAACAAATCCTCTCATCCGTCAGGCTCTAGAATGAACCTGATGAATAAGAGGATTTTTCTTTGAGAAACGGGTGCTTCCCAATATTATTTACTCATCCTTACCCTTTCACGACACTTTATGCTCAATTCTCAGCTTATCCGCCACCATCGCGATAAATTCGCTATTGGTCGGCTTCGCTTTCGAGATATTAATCGTGTATCCGAACAAATGGCTGATGCTGTCGATGTTGCCGCGCGTCCAGGCGACTTCAATCGCATGGCGGATCGCACGTTCGACGCGGCTTGGCGTCGTTTTATATTTTTCTGCAATCGCCGGATACAGCGTTTTAGTGATTGCACCCAAAATTTCAATATTATTGTAAACCATAGTAATGGCTTCACGCAGATATTGATAGCCTTTGATATGTGCAGGAACTCCAATTTCATGAATAATTGTCGTAATATTGGCATCCAAATTTTTCGTTTTAGGCAGTTGTACGACATTCGCCTTCACGCCGCCCGAACTGGACATAACTGAATTGCTTTGGTTCGTAGAAACAAGCTGCCGTATCCGATTCGTTAGAATCTCCATGTCAAACGGCTTTAATATGTAGTAGGAAGCTCCAAGCTGAACTGCTTTTTGTGTAATGTTCTCTTGGCCGAAGGCAGTCAACATGATGATTTTAGGCTGTGGCTGTAAATCCATCTCCCGTAATTTTTCAAGTACTCCCAGTCCATCCAGATGAGGCATGATGATATCCAGTATTAAAACATCCGGCACCCGATTTCCTTGTTCGATGAGGCGTAGAACATCATTACCGTTATATGCAATGCCTGTTACATGCATATCATCTTGTTCATCGATAAATTCGGAGAGTAAATTCGTAAATTCGCGATTATCATCAGCCAGCAATACTTCAATCGTTTGCAACGTTGCTTCCTCCTTCATATGTTGACAATTAATGATTTAGCATTTTTTACCTAGAATATACTTTCGACAATGCCAACAAAATTCCTTCTGTCGAAAATTATTTTTATGGATTTTTTTAAAGTTTTATTCTATAATAAAATTTTGCTTCAAATATATACATTTTTCGACAAATTCAAAACCCAATCCATTTACACCAAAAAAATAAAAGCTAAAGGCTAGCTTGCCTTCAGCTCTTTGGTTGACCTTAGCATAATCCCCGCATCCTGCAGCATCCACTCAATAAAACAGCCATATCCGCTGGTTGGGTCATTTACAAATACGTGGGTGACTGCTCCAATAACTTTCCCGTGTTGTATGATGGGACTTCCGCTCATGCCCTGTACGATGCCGCCTGTTTTGTCCAGCAATCTAGGGTCTGTAATCTTAATGACCATGCCTTTCGTTGCCGGAAAATCCTGCTTGGCCACATGTACGACTTCAATATCAAACTTCTCTACGTTTTGCCCATTGACCACCGTGTAAATCTGGGCAGGACCTTCTTTAACCTCTTCTGCAAAGGCGACAGGCAGCGCCTCTTTGGTAAAGCTATGATCAGGAAGCTCCCTCATTTTACCGAAAATGCCGAACGGCGTATTTTTCTCAATGTTGCCAAGGACTTTACTTTCTTTTGAAAATTGTGCGCGTTTTTCTCCCGGTTCGCCATTCTGGCTTTTGGAAATGGAAGTCACATTGGAATGAACGATTTCGCCTGATCCCACGACAATAGGTGTTTGAGTATCCATATCGGTAATGACGTGTCCCAATGCTCCATAAACCCCTTGGTCCGGTGCATAAAAAGTAAGAGTCCCAACACCGGCTGCGGAATCCCTGATGTACAATCCAAGACGGTAGGCTTTGTCTACCACATCATAAACAGGATGAATTTGCAGCTCAATCAATTGATTATTCCGATTCAATGTGAGCGTTAGAGCCTTCTTGGCTTCACCCGCTGCCGCTACAAGCTCGGCAACCTTGGAAATATCACTCAATGGTTTTCCGTTAATTTTGACAATCAAATCGCCTAATTGGATTTTGGCATCTTCGCCCGGTGACGTTTTTTTATCCTCTGCAATGGAAACCAAGTGATGACCAACGACAAGGACACCCGCAGATTTCAGCTTGACGCCAATCGTTTGACCACCCGGTATTACTTTCAGGTCGGGGACCACATTGACCTTAACCGTTTTGAGGGGAATGGTGCCGAATAGCTTCAATTTCATTTCCGCTTGTCCGGCTTTGTAGGATTCGAGTGAAATCGGATGATGAAGATCGACTTGAAATGAGTGCCTGGCGGTACCATTAACTTTGAGAATCTCCGGATCATTCACCGTAACCTGTGCCATCACCGGCATAGATAATTGAAGCCTTGTCTGCTGTCCGGTAAACAACCGCAGCTCTTCAGGAAATGAGGCGAAGCTTTGAAAGGGTGTGGATAAGCTGCCTAGACAAACGAAGAAGACGAGCATCAAACCAAGCAATTTTTTTCTTGGGTTAGAACTCACGGTGTCACGCTCCCTTGCTTCCTTTGCTTAACGGTAAATTTCTTTCTTACCGCCGCTTGTGTACCTTTAAGGTAACCCCACGCCCTCGCTTTTATAACTGAAAATGATGCCACGCTTGACTTATTCCATCCTTGATTTCTTCTCATTCGCTAAATCGATCATTTCTTGTGCATGCTCGAGCGTTTTCCCTGTCACCTCGACTCCGCCCAGCATTCGGGCCAATTCACGAATTCGTCCTTCCGCAGTCAAATCATCCACATGCGTATAGGTCCGCTCTCCATCCGTCGATTTATGGATCAAGTAATGGGCATCTGCCATGCACGCCACTTGAGGCAAATGCGTGATGGAGAACACCTGGCAGCTGCGTGACAGCTTGGACATTTTCTCGGCAATCGCTTGAGCGGCGCGTCCGCTGACCCCCGTATCCACTTCATCAAAAACAAGAACAGGAATTTGATCCACTCTGGCGAAAATCGATTTCAATGCAAGCATGACGCGTGAAATCTCACCGCCAGACGCAATCTTGCTCAGACTCCTCAAAGGCTCGCCCGGATTCGCCGAAATAAGAAACTCCACCTGATCAGCACCCTCGGCCGTCCATTGCTCTTCACGATATTGAATATGGACTTTGAATTGCGTTCGTTCCATATGAAGATCGCGAAGCTCCGCGACAATTTCACCTGCCAAGCGCTCGGCCACAAGCTGACGCTGATCGGATAACCGCCGTGCACTCGCTTTTAACTGCGCGATGGCAAGCTCCTCTTCCTTTTGAAGCTCCTGCAGCTTCTCATCCTTATTCTCAATCAAATCCAGCTCGGCCTGAACCTTCGTTAAATATTTCAAAATATCTTCAACGGTATCCCCGTATTTTCTCCGTAAAGTGGTAATTGTATCCAGCCTCTGCTCAATAAAATCCAGCCGCGATGGGTTAAATTCAATATCATCACGATAATCCCGAATTTGATAGGCTGCATCCTCCAGCTGATAAAAAGCATTCTGCGTTTGCTCAACGATGGGAGCGAGCGCTGCATCCAGTGCGGCTATATCCTGAAGCTTCTGCACCGCCTTGCCGATCGCATCCAGACCTTTGTTACCGCTGTACAGTAAATCATAGGCGTCAGCCGCATGCTGAAACAATTTGCCTGCATTGGCTAGCTTGCGCTTTTCTTCATTTAAAGATTCATCTTCGCCTTTAATTAATTTGGCGGAAGTAATTTCCTCAACCTGAAAACGGTACAAATCCAGCATCCGCAATGACTGCTTACTGTTCTCTTCCAGCTCCTTCAGACTTTTGCGAATACGGGTATAGGTATCAAAGGCTTGGGAATATTCCCGCTTTACCGGTGCAATTTGGCTGTCCCCGAACATATCGAGCCACCGAATGTGTTCCTCCACATGAAACAAAGACTGATGCTCATGCTGTCCATGGATGTTCACTAACCAATCGCCCACTTGCTTCAAACCGGATAAGTTCACCAGCTGCCCGTTAATACGGCTGGTGCTTTTTCCTTGAGATGTAATTTCCCGCCGGATAATCAAATGCTCCTCTGTATCGCTTTCAATACCAAGTCCAGCTAAAGTTTCCCATACCGGATGTCCGGAATCGAAATGAAACAGCGCCTCAATCGCCGCCTTGTCACTTCCATAACGAACCAGATCAGCTGAGCTTCTGCCGCCTGCGATTAAAGTCAATGCATCAATAATAATGGATTTCCCTGCACCTGTTTCCCCTGTGAGTACATGAAACCCTTTTCGAAAATGAAGATCTACGGATTCAATTACCGCTAAATTGCGAATCGACATTTCAAGCAGCATCGCTATCTCTCCCGTTAACTCAACATAGACAAAATTTGATTAACTACCGTACCACTTTGCTCCTTCGATCTGCAAATAATAAGGATGGTGTCATCTCCGCAAATGGTCCCCATAATTTCACTCCATTCCAGGCTGTCAATCAACGCACCGATGGCATTTGCCGTGCCGGGCAAGCTTTTCATCACGACCAGATTCTCGGTATAATCGATATGTACAAAATGATCATTGAGCGCCCGCTTCAGGCGATGCATCGGATTGTAACGCTGATCAGCAGGAACCGAGTACTTGTAGCGTCCATCGTCCAAAGGCACCTTCATCAGATGAAGCTCCTTAATATCCCTTGAAATCGTCGCTTGCGTTACCGGAAACCCGGCCGATCGCAATTGTTCCACCAGTTCGTCTTGCGTTTCGATCTCGTTGTTCGTCACGATCTCCCGTATCTTGATATGCCTCTGGCCTTTCATTAGCTACCTCCCGAAAGTTATTACGCTTCTTGATCCAATTCCAATGCAAATGTTAAGACTGCCGCTTTGCCCAGGGCAGTATCCAAATAAATGACACCTGCCGTTCGAGGGTACAGCAGCTGATACACGAGCAGTTGATCGCGAACAGAGCTCCCTGTCATTTCCAATGGCTTCCTGTCTTTGGCCAGCTTGACAGTATACATTTGCCCGTCCCGTTCAACAAAATAATCAATAAATAGTCGGCTTTGCAGCTGGATATCATCGTTTACCGCGATCTCCAGCGGAATCCGCTGTTTGCCCCGAAGCACCGTAAACCCCTGCCGCTCAAGCAAAAGCGTTGCCTCATCTTCAGGTACATCCTCCGGCTGAGGCAGGGGCCGCATATCTTTTTCAAGGGTTGCTTTCATGCGACCCCTTGTGTATAGAAAAAGCCAAGTTCCCAGTACCAACAAGATGAGAAAAATAACGATTCCATCCCCGCTTTGCATGGCCTCTTCACCTCAACCATATATTCGAGACATGTCCTCCATTTCCTTTTCAGGCAGAAATGCTTATGTACCGAAAAAAAACTCATCAGCCTGATGAGTTTTGCAGCTTTTGTGCTTCGCTAACCGCTTCGTGAATCCATTGCTCGATCTGCTGCGCAGGAAATGGCTGCTCTGCAGAATTGCAGCGGAAATACGCCAAAAATTCCACGTTTCCTTCGCCGCCCTTGATCGGAGAAAACGTTAGCCCTTTCAAAATATAACCGCATTCCGCAGCAAAGCTCAGCGTCGTTTCGAGTACTTCGGTATGTACGGCAGGCTCACGAACTACACCTGTTTTGGGAACCTTTTCCCGTCCAGCTTCGAACTGCGGCTTGATTAAGGCAACCACTTCCCCTTCCTCTGCAAGAAGCTCCTTTAAAGGGGGAAGGATCAATTTCAATGAAATAAAGGATACGTCAATCGACGCAAAAGTAGGTGCCGGTCCCTTCAAATCTCCCGGCTGCATAAAGCGAAAATTGGTTCGCTCCATGACATTGACCCGCTCATCGCTGCGAATGGACCAATCCAACTGATTATACCCGACGTCGATCGCATACACATAAGCGGCCCCATTCTGAAGTGCACAGTCTGTAAATCCGCCCGTGGAAGCCCCGATATCCAGCATGTTGACACCCTGGACATCAATCTGGAACTCCTTCAGTGCTTTCTCAAGCTTTAAGCCTCCCCGGCTTACATAGGGATGCAGAGCCCCCTTGACGATAATCCTGGAGCTGCGTGGGATTTTGGTGCCCGCTTTATCCACAGGAACATCGTCCACAAGGACAAGTCCGGCCATAATAGAAGCTTTGGCTTTCTCCCGAGATTCGAAGAACCCTAGATCAACCAAAAGTATATCGAGTCTTTCTTTATCTGATGCCATGAATTAAAACGCTCCTGCCTGCAGTGAGTGTAGCGCTGTCAGCTGAAACAATGATTCCGGCCCTGGAATGATTCCCGGACTCGAAAGAACAATTTCAGTCTTCACAGTTCTCCTCACCGTATTCAAACTATTTATGCGTGCTGCCGTTTACGCGGCACAAGCGACTGCACCTCGGAAACGAGACGTTCGACGGTCAAGCCTACTTCCTTGCGCTGCTCCGGTACGGAACCGTGTTCAACGAAGTAGTCGGGGATCCCGATAATTTTGATTTGAAGTCCGTACACGCCTTGACTTGCGTAAAATTCCAGCACCCCGCTGCCAAAGCCGCCCATTTGCGTTCCTTCCTCCAGGGTGATCATAGGCAGACGCTCTTTCGCCAATTGATGGAGCATTGCATCATCCATTGGTTTAATAAATCTGGCATTCACCACACGCAGCTGAACGCCTTCTTTAGCCAGCAGCTCTGCTGCTTCCATGGCGATGGGAATCATCGGCCCAACAGCCAACACAACCGCGCTGTCTCCCGGCCGCAGCACTTCCCAGCTGCCGATTGGAATCGCTTTAAGCGGCTCCTCCATCGAAACGCCTAGTCCGCTGATACGCGGGTAGCGAACGGCGATGGGACCGTCATCATAGTCTACAGCCGTTTTCATCATATGACGCAGCTCATTTTCATCCTTCGGCATCATCAATGTCATATTAGGAATACTGCGCAAGTAAGCCGTATCGTATACGCCTTGGTGCGTTTCTCCATCCGGACCAACAAAACCGGCACGATCAATTGCGAAGATGACATTCAGGTTCGCACGGCAAATATCATGTACGACCTGATCATAAGCTCTTTGTAAAAAGGTGGAGTATACGGCATACACCGGCTTGACGCCTTCACTTGCCAGGCCAGCGCATAAGGTTGCTGCATGCTGTTCAGCAATCCCGACATCAATCATCCGATTCGGGAACTGCTTGGCAAACTTCAGCAGACCGGATCCTCCGGGCATTGCAGGTGTGACGGCAACGATGCGTGAATCCTTCTCGGCAAGCTCGATCAGCGTATTGCTGAACACGTCCGTATACATTGGAGGCCCGGCGGACTTCAGCATTTGTCCAGATTCAATTTTGTACGGGCTTGCACCATGCCATGCGAAGGAATCTTTCTCCGCAGGTGTGTAGCCTTTGCCCTTCAGCGTGAGAATATGCACCATGACCGGACCTTCGACCTTCTCCGCCTGCTTTAACGTTTCCAGGAGCAAAGGTAAATTATTCCCGTCAATCGGGCCCAAATAAGTAAAGCCCAGTTCCTCAAAAATGACGCCGGAGACCAGCAAATACTTGAGGCTGTCCTTCAGCTTTTCCATTGTTTTCGCCAATGTCCCGCCGATGGCAGGAATTTTTTTGAGCAAATGCTCGACTTCTTCCTTGGCTCTGACATAATGCTTATCCGACCGGATTTTACCAAGGTAATTGTGCATCGCACCGACATTAGGAGCAATGGACATCTCATTATCGTTCAAAATCACCATCAAATTTTTCTTCTCGTGTCCGATGTGATTCAGTGCCTCAAAGGCCATCCCGCCCGTTAAAGCGCCATCACCGATGATGGCTACAACACGGTTGCTTTCTCCCTTCAGGTCCCGGGCCATCGCCATCCCCATAGCCGCGGATAAAGAGGTGCTGCTGTGCCCGGCCTCCCACACATCATGCTCGCTTTCCGAGCGTTTCACGAAACCGCATAAGCCTTTATATTTGCGCAGTGTATCGAATTGATCCTTACGCCCCGTAAACATTTTATGAACATAAGACTGATGTCCCACATCGAAAATAAATTTGTCCTTGGGACTGTCAAAGAGATAATGCAGTGCTATAGTTAGCTCAACGACGCCAAGGTTAGACGAGAGGTGTCCGCCGGTGATCGATAGCTTTTCAACAAGAAACTGTCTGGTCTCTGCGGCCAGTTGCTCTAGTTGCTCCACCGACAGTCGTTTCAAGTCTTCAGGCTGATTGATTTGTTCGAGCAGCACGCTTGTTCCCCCGCTTTCCTTGATTGTTTTTTTTCTTTTTCGGATTGAACCATTTGACCCCTACTTTATCTTGCAAAAAGTAAAAAATTTTCCCGATAAATAATACGATATCGGTGGAATAATGAAGCGCGAACGATTTGCCCATCGCTTTACCGCCAACCGTCATGGCTGAAACCAGTGCCGTAAAGATGACACTGACTGCCGTACGCAGCCATTCGTTATCCCCGCCGATCCCGGACATCAGCTTAATCACTACCAAGGTGCTCGCCGCACCACTGATGACACCGGAAATATCCCCGATCACATCATTGCAAAAATTAGAGAAGCGGTCTGCATTCCGAACAATTTGAATCGCTTGCCGCGAGCCCTTGACCTTCTCGGAAGCCATGGCATGAAACGGAGTTTCATTCGCCGCGGCGGCAGCTAATCCCATCACATCAAAAAATATACCGTTACAAATCAAAAATATAACGATCAGCATGCCGATTCCCCATGGGAATCCTTCGAGCACAGTTGTAGACGTTACCGTAAATACACAAGCCATAATAAAAGTGACAATAGATATAAAAATACTCCATCGTATGGAGTGAATTAACGAAAATTTCATCTATTCTTCAGACGCTCCTGAAATAAGACATCACAAGTAAGTGGAGTGGTAACTTCTTGAGTAAACGCTGTGGCTTAGGTCCAGTAGGTTTTCCCAGGCAGTGCTCCTCCCCGTCGCCGGGGAGGCGGTTTCCCTTTATGTCTGCCTTGACGCCGTCACCGGTGGTCAGACTAGATTACCACTTAGTCCACACTATAATCCCCAAGAAGTTTCGTCACGAAACGAACAGTCTAGGAGTTTTCCTCTACAGCCCTGAAACCATTTTTTAGCCTCTTTTGCAAGTCAGATTTCATACAGCAACCGGCGCCCGGCATTCTTGGCCGAGAATACAGGCTCCTATATTCCGTAATCCCCTCTAACTCACTCAAGGCAGGCTACGCTGCACGCAAGTCGTTTTAGCACGATCAGGCCTTCTGTCGGCCATCCCATACAGGTGAGATTCGCTATTGCAGGTTCATACCCCAAGCCGTGCCCCTCCGCTCGAGGGCGGATCAGACCACGCACTTGGGCCTCCGCGGAAGGAGGGTCAACGCCCGCATGCCATTGCGGATCGCCCTCCAACCTTAACTCCCAGCATCAGCCCCCAACTGGGCGTTAGAAGCCAACACCAGGAACTTCATCGATGTGCCCTTTGGCGAATTTTTAGGCCCGCCTTCAAAAATGGTGGACTGACTAGAATACTGCACCACCCGCAAAATACTTGAACTCATTATAGCATAGAGGTCAAGATGTGCTCAAATGGAACATGAACCAAAAGATGTACAACTTGTCAATGGTCTCTTTGTGTTAAATAGTCGGCAAGCTCCAGCAGACGGTCCGGATAAGGGAAGCCTGCATTCATAATCGCTTGTTTCCCCTGCTCCGTCAGTTCTGCCACCTTCTCTTGTGACGCTTCGATACCGACGAAATACGGGTAGGTAACCTTTTGCTGTTTCTCATCGCTTTTTACCGGCTTCCCGAGCTTTTGCTCATCGCCGACCAAATCCAGAATATCATCTTGAATCTGGAAGGCCAGACCGATATGCTGGCCGAACTTTTCCAATGCCTGGAGCTGTTTCGGTGTCGCTCCCGCCAGATGTCCGCCTGCTTTTAAGGAAAACACGATCAGGTCGCTTGTTTTATGTAAATGAATATATTCGAGCTGTTCAAGACCTGTGATTCCCTGTTCACCCAACATATCCGCTGCCTGTCCGCCCACCATGCCGGGTGCCCCGGACAGCTTCGAAAGGTCCTCGATAATTTCTACAATCTGCTCAGCAGGTACATCGTAAGCGCGATACGACTGAACAATCGAGTAAAAGGCATGGGTCAGCAGCGCATCCCCCGCGAGAATGGCCATTGCTTCTCCGTACACCTTATGGTTCGTCAGCTTCCCTCTGCGATAATCGTCGTTATCCATAGCTGGAAGATCATCATGAATCAGAGAGTAGGTGTGAATCATCTCAACCGCGCAGGCAACCGGAAGCGCAGATTCCGTACTTCCCTTCAATGCTTCTACAGTTGCAAGCACCAGGATCGGGCGAAGCCGCTTGCCGCCAGCCATCAGGGAATACATCATCGATTCCCGCAACTCGTCCGGAATGTTCCATATGCCGGGAAGGGATTCGAGAAGCTCCGCTTCAATCAGTGCCGCTTTTTGCTCTAAATAAGGCTTCAAGTTACTTGCCACGCTCATCTGCCTTCACCTTTCTCATCGGTTGACGGATTGAAAGGCTTCTTCACCAGCCCGCCTTCCTGCTCCATTAAAATCTCGATTTTCCGTTCGACCTGCTCGAGCTTTTGACCGCACAGCTGGGACAGCTTCATGCCTTCTTGAAAAAGCTCAATCGCCTGCTCCAAAGGAACATCTCCGCTTTCCAGCAGAGCTACGATCTGTTCCAGCTTATCCATTGCCTGCTCAAAGCTAGGCGTCGTTTCCTGTTTTGTCATCTCGTTTCTCCTCCATTGACCACACATGACAATCCACGCGTCCATCCATCAGCCTGAGCTTCAGCACATCCCCAATCTGCACCTGGCCAATGGATTTAATCAACTGTTGTTCCTTCTCATCATATACTAAGCTGTATCCCCTCTGCATAACCTTCAGGGGACTAAGCGCATCCAGCTGTCTCATCATGGAAAGAAGCTGCTGGCTCTTTTGCTTCCTGGTTTGCTGCATTGCTTGCGATAACTGTCGTTCCACGGAGCTCAGCCGCTTGCGGGCGTAAATCGCTTGCTCCGTCGGATTAAATACGGATAAATGCTTATCCAGTTTCATTTTCCGCTCATGCAGCTTCGTCAGGCGTGCGCGCATTTTATAGGCAAGCTGCTCCTTCGTGCGGTCCAGACGTTCTACGGACTGCATGACAAGCTGGCGCTTCGGGTTTAAAAGCACAGGTGACCGCTGCGCGCGGCGCAGCCTTTCACGGCTCATCGCCGCCTGATTGGACAAGCCGCTGTACAGCTGCTGCCGCAGGAAGCTGAGCTGCTGCTTCAGCTCCATATGATGCGGCACAGCAAGCTCCGCCGCCGCTGTAGGGGTAGCCGCCCGCAAATCCGCCACAAAATCGGCAATCGTAAAATCCGTCTCATGCCCAACAGCAGAAATAACCGGGATGATCGATGCGTGGATAGCCCTAGCCACATCCTCCTCGTTAAAAGCCCACAATTCCTCCAGCGAGCCGCCGCCCCGGCCTACAATCAGAACATCCACTTCGTTCAAATTGTTCATCGCCTCAATCGCTTTTACGATAGATGGCGCGGCTTGCGTCCCCTGCACCAGTACGGGATACAGGAGAACCGGAACATTCGGATGTCTCCGCTGCAAGGTGATAATGATATCCCGCACCGCGGCGCCGGTTGGCGAAGTGATGACACCGATAGCCTTCGGGTAACGGGGGATCGGTCTTTTGGTAGCCACGGCAAACATGCCCTCGCCCTCCAGCTTTTTCTTCAGCTGCTCAAAAGCCAAATATAAACTCCCAATACCGTCAGGCTGCATTTGTGTCACATAAAATTGATACTGCCCGTCCCGTTCGTAAACGGAAATATTTCCGCAGGCCAGCACCTTCGCGCCTTCCCGCGGAATAAACGGCAGCCGTTGATTGTAAGAAGCGAACATGATGCTTTTCAGCCTGCTGTCCGCATCCTTCAGTGTAAAATACATATGACCGCTGGAATGATGGGTGAAATTGGAAATTTCTCCCCGCACCCACACATCCTGCAAACGGTCGTCGCTTTCCAAGCGCATCTTTATGTACCGGTTGATATCCTTTATCGAAAGAACCCGCTTATCGCTCATTGTCAGCCTACACGTTGACTTGGGATTGAAGGGCTCTTTTTGCGGCTTCCAGCGTATTTCTGAGCAATACGGTAATGGTCATTGGCCCGACACATCCCGGAACCGGAGTAATGTAGCTCGCCGTATCCAGCACATCGTCAAAATCAACGTCGCCGGCCAATTTCCCGGTATCCAAACGATTGATCCCTACGTCAATCACAACCGCTCCCGGCTTCACATGCTCCTTCTTGATCATTTTGGCTTTACCTACAGCTGCGACCAAAATATCCGCCTGACGCGTAATCTCCGCCATATTTGGCGTCTTGGAATGCACTACAGTCACCGTAGCATTCTCTCTAAGCAGCAGGATAGCCATCGGTTTGCCTACGATATTGCTCCGCCCGATAACGACGGCGTGCTTGCCGGCAATGTCATAGCCGATTTTTTTCAAAATGGCAATAACCCCGGCCGGTGTACATGGAGCAGGGCCTTCCTTGCCGATCATCAGGTTGCCGACATTCACCGGGTGGAAGCAGTCTGCATCCTTGTGTACGGCGATGGCTTCAACAATTTTTTCCTCGGAAATATGCTTGGGCAGCGGAGATTGGACCAGAATGCCATGAATTTTAGGATTCTGATTCAAGCTTTCAATCAGGGCAAGCACGTCCGCTTCCGATGTTGCCGCCTCTAATTGGTGTACCTCCGAGTACATTCCCGCTTCTTCACAAGCTTTGGCTTTATTGCGCACGTACACATGGGATGCCGGATCATCACCTACGATAATGACGGCGAGCCCGGGCTGAACGCCCTGCTGTGTCAATTGAGCTGCTTCTTCTTTGATTTGTGCGCGGTAGGCGCTAACAATTTCTTTTCCGTTAATCACTTGTGCTGGCATTCGGGTTCCCCTTCCTTTTGTTCATGCATTAACCTTTGGATTTAATCGTTTCCAGCTCCCTGATCATTTTGCCAAGGACGCCATTGACAAATTTGCCGGATTCGTCGGTACCAAAATGCTTGGCCAATTCAATAGCCTCATTAACGACAACCTTCGGAGGCACGTCATCACTGAACACCATCTCAAATGTAGCAAGCCTTAAAATTTCACGGTCCACACGGGACAGCCTGTCCATTTTATAACCTTTTAAATAGTCTGTAAGAAGACCGTCAATCTGCTGCTTGTGCTCAACTGTTCCCTGAACAAGCTCAATAATTTCTTGTGGAGCAATTTTGTCCTGGCTCTTGGTCAGCTGTGCCTCATCGTCATTTTGCGCTTCTTCTACAACGTGAGCAATCGCTTCCCCCATACTGACTTCATTCATTTCCATCTGGTACAGGCTTTGGAGAGCTAGCTCCCTTGCCAATCTACGTCTCATTTACGAATGTTCCTCCTTCAATTAGCATGCGTTGGAAACTTTTCTCCAGCATGTGAGATAAACCTCTACCTGGTCTTTCGAAGATGTGCGACCGCGTGAAGCAGAAGGTCTATTCTTCAATAAGAATTTTGTTATCCGATGCATCGGAAACTTATAATTCTTATGTGGTAAACAAAAAAATCCTTGGAAACAACCAGGGATTTTCATCTAAACAATCTCCATTTGTCCAAGAGCAAACGCCAAGTTTCGAGAATAGGTAAAGCCGGTTCCCCCCGGTCTATTCTTCTCCCTATATAATAACCAGTATATACGATTAAAACAAAGATTAACATACGCCAGAAGCCGAAAAACAAATAGATCAGGCCAAGCGGGATCCCTGCAGCAACGCCTGCCGTCTTCCCCCTATGATGCTCCCACAGCCACTCCCACAGTTGTTTCCACATCGCGGAGCCCACCTTTATTCCACTCTACTTTTGAAAGTGGGGGATGATTGCTGAATGTTAGCCACAAATACAGTCACAATGGCAACGGGAATTCCAGTAATTTCTTCGATATGGCTTTTGACACCGGACTGCATCTCTTCCGTTAATTGAGGGATCGAGCTTTCTCCGTCCACAATGGCACGGATAATGATTTCCAGACCGGCCTGACTCACCTTTACACGTGCTTTCAAATCTTTGACCCCACGGGTGCGGCGCGCCGCCTTCAAGGACAAATTTTCAACCGTTTCCATGGATATACGGATGTCCCCATAATCAGTGCGCTGGTCAATCGAAGGCACGTTGGCCTTTCCGCGGCGGAACGAAACGTATAAGAACCGGATGCTGATCAATGCGACAACGACAGTCAATGCGATAAAAATTAATGCAGTTTTGAGATCATAATAAACGTTATGGGCAAAGGTTCCGAGGGTTTCGTAAGAAATCCAACCGAATGCGCAAAATAACAGAACACCGCATGCCACCAGGACCGCTAAACTGAAAACAAATAGAAGCAATTTATCGATGACTCTAACCACGATCCGGACTCCTTCCAAATGAGAGGAAACCCCCTTACAAACGAAGGGGGTTTGCCAAGTTCTATTAACGTGTCTACTTGACTCGATTAGGCGTGACTTCGATTTCTTCCACCTTGTCCGATCCCTTGAAAATGACATCATGGATATGCACATTAACCTGAACTACACTTAATCCAGTCATGGACTCAATCGCATGCTTTACATTTTGCTGTACACCGGAAGCTACCTCTGGAATTCGGGTTCCAAACTCAATGACGACGGATACGTCAATAGCGGCCTCTTTCTGACCTACATCCACCTTCACGCCTTTGGATAAGTTCTTGCGACCTAACAGCTCCGCGATACCGCCGGCAAATCCCCCGCTCATCCCGGCAACGCCAGGCACTTCAATTGTAGCCATCCCTGCAATGATTTCAATAACCTCCGGGGCAATTTGAATCGTCCCCATATCGGTTTTTTCATAATCGGCTGCTACGATCGTCATAAACGGATCCTCCTTGGAAGTTTTGTGAGTGATCAAGCATTGTTACCTGCTTACCTCTATGCATATGCGCATTTCCACAAAACTTGTCTTATCTTCTACTATACCATTTCCCAAAAAATATGACAAATTACGGATTACGAATTAGGGTCATCCACGTCATGCTCTTCCAGGAATTTGATGTCAAAATCGCCTGCTAAAAATTTCTTGTGCTCCAGGAGCTTCAGATGAAATGGAATGGTCGAATGAATGCCTTCAATCGTAAATTCCGATAGCGCCCGTTTCATCCGTTGGACCGCTTCCTCCCTCGTCTTGCCCCATACGATCAGCTTCGCGATCATGGAGTCATAGTGCGGGGAGATGGTATATCCGGGGTAAGCCGCGCTGTCCACCCGAACGCCAAAGCCTCCCGGCGGCAAATAAAATTGAATTTGTCCCGCGGACGGCATGAAGTTACGTGTCGAGTCCTCGGCATTAATCCGGCACTCAATTGCCCAACCGTCAATCTCCACTTCATCCTGGGTAAAAGAGAGAGGTTCTCCCTCGGCTACGTGAATCATTTCTTTGATAATGTCAACACCTGTAATCAATTCGGTTACCGGGTGCTCAACCTGAATTCGAGTGTTCATCTCCATGAAATAAAACTGTCCGTCGGCTCCAAGCAAAAACTCCAGGGTGCCTGCGCCGGAATAATTCACAGCTTTGGCTGCACGAACCGCAGCATCCCCCATCCGTTTACGGATATCCGGGGTCAGAATCGGACAAGGCGCCTCCTCGACCAGCTTCTGGCGTCTGCGCTGTACCGAGCAATCCCGTTCGCCGAGATGGACCACGTTGCCGTGCTTATCGGCTAATATTTGAATTTCAACGTGCTTCATGCCCGTTAAATATTTTTCCAAATAAACGCCCGCATTGCCGAATGCTTTTTGCGCTTCCTGCTGGGCGGTAGTAATCTGTTGAATGAGCATTTCTTCGTCATCCGCAATACGGATCCCTTTACCTCCGCCACCTGCTGTCGCTTTGATGATGACAGGATATCCGATTTCACGTCCGAGACGAATTGCTTCGTCCATATCCTCAACCAGACCGTCGGAGCCAGGGATAACAGGAACGCCCGCATCCTTCATGGTTTGCTTGGCGACCGACTTGTCACCCATCCGGCTAATAGCGTCCGGGGACGGTCCGATAAATGTAATGTTGCAGCTTTCGCAAATCTCTGCAAAGTCAGCATTCTCCGCCAAAAATCCGTAGCCCGGATGAATCGCGTCGGTATCCGTCAGGGTGGCGACGCTCATGATATTGGTCAGGTTCAAGTAACTGTCTTTGGATAGGGTTGGTCCGATGCAGTAGGCCTCGTCCGCCAATCTAACATGCAGTGCGTTGCGGTCTGCTTCGGAATATACGGCCACCGTGGAAATGCCCAGCTCGCGGCAGGCGCGAATGATGCGGACAGCGATTTCACCACGGTTGGCGATTAATACTTTTTGAAACTTCAATGGGTTCTCCTCCTGAGAGCTTTTCCGTAGGAAAAGCTTTCTTCGTAAGCGTAATGCTTGAGTTTTGCGAATGCAAAACTGGCTTCGTAAGCATCTTCTGAGCTTTGCTCGTGAATTATTCCGGTCTTACAAGGAACAAAGGTTGTCCGTACTCAACAAGCTGGCCGTTTTCTACCAGCACTTCAACGATCTCACCTTTGATTTCGGCTTCGATTTCGTTCATCAGTTTCATCGCCTCGATAATGCATACTACCGATTTTTCCTTTACCTTGCTGCCTTTGGCAACGAATGCCGCAGCACCAGGCGACGGAGCTTCGTAGAACGTACCCACCATTGGGGAAGCGATGGTATGTAGGTTGCTGTCCACAGCCGGAAGTTTATCTGCTGCAGGAACAGAAGGTGCAGCAGCTTGTACGACAGGAGCTGCTTGCTGTACGGCTGCTTGCGCATATGAGGGTTGAGCAGACACTGAAGATACAATAACGGACTCCGTTTTATTAGGTTTACGAATAAAAAGGCGGGAGCCTTCGTTTTCAATTTCTAATTCTTGTAAAGAACTTTCGTCGATCAATTTGATCAATTCTTTAATCTCGCTTAGTTTAAACACTAGATTCACTCCTTCAACGATGGTGAAACAACGACGTTGTTATTATAACACAATATTATTTTAATAAAAGAGTTTCTTCATTCTTTGCTAAGGTGCATTGTTAACGCTTTTTCAATAAAAATGATTCCTTTGTTTCGTCACGAACTTAGTGCATTCCCACAGAGCAGCATACGACCAGACAAGCACCCAGTTATCAAAGAAAGAATATCATAACTGACCAATGAATAACTTAGATTGTTGAAAAAGTAAACGGAGGTGAAGCCATGCAAATCCATGTTGTGCAATCTGGTGAGTCGCTTTATCAGCTCTCACGCGTTTATGGAGTTCCCCTTGAGACCATTGCAGCAACGAATGAGGTCCCTGTAAATAAGACATTGGTCGTAGGACAGGCATTGGTCATACCTATTACCGGAAGTTATTACTGGGTGCATCCAGGTGATACGATTTATAGTGTTGCACATAAAGTCGGGACCGATGTGCAAACCCTTGCTGAAGTTAATCATTTGAATCTAAACTACACTTTACCGGTCGGATTGAGGCTTTATGTTCCCCAAAAACCACGCCGTACTGCGGAAATCAATGCTTATATCGAGCCTACGGGAAATGAGTTTTCACCCCACCTTATACAATCGGCTAGCGATGCAGCCCCTCATGTAACTTACTTAGCTCCATTTAGCTTCCGGATCCAGCGGGACGGGTCTTTGCAAGCGCCCCCAATGGATGATCTCTATACCGTTGCAGGTCAACATCACGTCACCTTAATGATGGTCGTAACCAATCTGGAAAAAAATCAATTTAGCGCAGAACTTGGCAGCATTATATTAAATAACGAACAACACCAAAATGCTTTACTCGAAAATATACTGCGTACGGCAAAGCAATTCGATTTTCGGGATATCCATTTTGATATTGAGCATTTACATCCAAAAGATAAGGAAGCCTACAATGCATTCTTACGGAAAGCCTCAAATGTTATTCATCGGGAAGGATATTTAATGTCCACAGCCTTGGCCCCGAAAACAAGCGCAGCTCAATCAGGGGCATGGTATACTGCCCATGATTATAAAGCACATGGACAAATTGCTGATTTTGTTATCATTATGACATACGAGTGGGGGTATAGCGGAGGGCCGCCTATGCCGGTGTCTCCCATTGGTCCGGTCAGAAAAGTACTGGAATATGCCATAACTGAAATGCCTGCCTCCAAAATTATGATGGGCCAAAATTTATACGGGTATGATTGGACACTCCCTTTTGTTCAAGGGGGACCATTTGCCAGGGCGATAAGCCCCCAGTCGGCTATTGATTTGGCCAGAAGAGAAAACCAAGATATAAAGTATGATTATATTGCACAGGCACCACATTTTCAGTATCAAGATAATCGTGGAAAACAACACATTGTGTGGTTTGAAGATGCGCGTTCCATTCAGGCAAAGTTTAATCTAGTGAAAGAACTAGGTCTCCGTGGCATCAGCTACTGGAAACTTGGGCTTCGTTTTCCTCAAAACTGGTTGTTAATTGAAAGCAATTTTGAGGTTGTAAAAAGATAGGGGCCCTTAACAAAAAGGCCCTTTTTGACTACTATGTTGGAAGCCCCATCTGACTAAGGGGTATTATGGTACTTCGACATCACACAACGGCTGTACTGGCACCATCTACAACATCCGGGTCCAATGTGTTGGTGCTGCTGGCCTGGTTGTTCGAAACGGCACCGAAGGCATCCCCTGGAGAGAACGAAGCGGCTCCACCGTAGTTTTTCGAGGAACTTGATAAGTTAATGCAAGCGGTATCGCCGATCTGAATGTTCGAGCCCTGACTTACGCTGTTAATTTTAATATTTCCGACAATTGAAGGCATGGGAGTACCTCTTCCTTCATATTTGACTTCCTTCTTCATTGTATGGGGATAATCGCCCAAATGTCACCCCTATCGCCCGACAGATGCGGTAGGATGATAAATGAAACAAGAGCCCGGTGCGGACCGGGCTCTTCGCTTTCAAACGATATTCAGCCAACGAGCTTAAGGAACATAAGTGACAACAATGCTTTCCGGCCCAACTTTCATTTCCTGCATCACTTTCTCAACGATGGTTACGGCTTGGCTTTTTTGCAGATTGCTGCTTTGAACGGTAACCTTCCATTTATTGGCGTCCTGCGTAATAATGGCATTGGCAAAGTCTTTGGTCAGAGCATCCTCCAGGTTGCTGACCTTCGCTTCCGTATCCTGAATTTTTCTAAGCTCAGCTTCAGCGTTGGCAGCAGCCTCAGGCGTTTGCTTCGGATCAGCGAGAATGGTCAGCCATTTTTCAGAAAGCTTAGACAAGTCCTCATTGCGCTTCAAGCTCAAGCTGTCGAAGTAGCTTTGTCCTTGCTTTGCTTGCGTCTGTACTTGCTGGAGCACCTTGGCATCGGCGGCGGAGACGGCACCTGCTGCGGCTGTAGGCTGTGCGGCTTTGGGATCGGACTTGGCATCGCTTTTGGTGTCAGGCTTGGCATTGGTCGCCTCATCGGCCTTCGCTTTCGAGCCTTCATCTGTTTTCGTGCTGCTTGATTTTTGCTCAGGCTTGGTGTTGGCTGCAGGCTGCTGCTTCGCATCCGGCGCTGTCGCAGCACCAGTTTTGGCGTCGGTTTTCGTGTCTACAGGCGTTTGCTTGCCGTTCAGGTCGTTTGTGTTAACAACGATTTCCTTCACGGATGTGCCCGTCTTTGCATCCGATGCATTTTTAACTTCTCCTGTGGAAGAGATTTGCAGGTTGTTTACGTCTTCCGTAAAGAGATAGTAAGCTGACAGGACTACCATCAGGCTCAGCATGGAAACCAGCCAAATTGTTTGTCTTTTCGCGTTCATTTGTATTCCTCCCTAAGGTTTTATAAAATTTCATATACTTATGAATTATTGCTTTCGCGGAAGTACCGAGATCCGGTGCGCCGGAACATCCAGCCCACGCTCTACAGCCTCCGTAATCATTTTTTTGACCGTTAAATTCTCGGCCCCTGTCGCAACGACGACAACTCCCCTGATTTTCGGTTTAATGGTTTTCAGCACAAGCGGCTGCTTACCGCCCGAAACCTCGTACAGCACAACCTCTCCATCCCGCGTCACATTCGTAATGTGCCGTGTAGCCCCTTTTTCATCCTTTTCGTTGGTCACCTGCTGCGTTTCCTTCGAGTTGTGCTCCACCGCAATTTCCTCCGTCGATTCAATCGTGACCAGAACTTCCACATCTCCGACTGCGACGATTTTCGATAAAATCTCTTTGAGCTGCGATTCATAAGCATCCTCATAATCTTTAAAGGAGCTTTGCTCTTTATTCGGGCTATTCTTAAATACAGCTTTGGCTGATGGGTCCGGAGAAGCACGCCCTTCGCTGATGGGATCAACGTCCTTCACTGTAATGAAAGAGTTGAGGATCATAAACGCCGCTCCAACCAAACCCATCAGCAGCAGCCACCGAAACGTCGTCACCCGCTTCGTGCCGTTCGGGCCCCCGCCTAACCATTTTTCCAGCCATTTCATCATATTTCCCATGTGCTCACCTCCTTCACTTGTCAATCCAAAGCTACGATTTTATTTGGCCGGATATCATATCCACCGTTACCCGATCCAGCGGAACCTGCCATTCTTGCAGTAATAGCATACGAATTTGCGTCTGCTCCTTCTCAAAGCCGGCTGACGCTGGAGCCCCGGCCGCCTTATCCGTTTCAGCCGCTTTCGATTGCGGCGCGACGCGGATATCAACAGGCTGGATCGGTTTCACTGTCACAGCGCTCTGCTTGCCCTCTGAGGAAGGAGACGATTTGGCTGGATGCTGCGGAGCCGCCTTTACAAAAACATGGCTTATCACCATCTGGCCCTGGTCATCTTTTGCCGTTTCAACCTGTATTTGCTGGACTTTTACCCCAGCCTGCTGCTCTATCGTTTTTTTCATGAGTGTACTCATTTGCTGCTGCATCAGCTTCAGGGATTGCTCTTCCTGTCGATTCTTCAGCTGCTCCGCCTGCTGTTGGATTGTGCTCAGCGGCTGCATGGTCGCTGAATTCGCTTGTTTGGCATCCGATGCGAATAGATTCAGCCCGCTCGAGCTGCTTTGACGCATCGCTTTTGCCAGCTGCTCATTTATGGTTCCTTCCTTTTGAAATATGGAAAATAACGGCTGCAGCAGGATTAATAAAATGAATAGGCCTATAACGGTTTTTACATACCTCTGCATCGTTTGACTGGGCAGCAGGATATCCACAAACGTGGCAAGTAAAATAATGAGAACAATCGATTTAAGCCAGCCGCTAAGCCAATCCAAGGTGATCGTCCCCCTCGCTGCCGGTTCAACGCATCATGACGGAGAGATTGCCGGCAGTAATTAAGATGGTGATGGCCAAGAAAAACATCAATCCGACGACCGCCAGGGCGGCAAAAACGTATATCAGGCTTTTTCCTATCGTTTCCAGGCAAGCAATCATCGGATTATCTCCTAACGGCTGCATAATCGCCGCGGAAATATTGTATATGAAGGCAAGCGCCATTATTTTCAAAGCGGGAAAAGCACACAGCATTAAGATGATTACAACCCCTACAAGGCCGACCGCATTTTTGACTAACAGCGAGGCCCCGATTACCGTTTCGGAAGCATCGGAGAACATACGCCCGACGACCGGCACGAAATTGCCCGCAATATATTTGGCCGTTCGGATCGTCACGCCATCCGCCACCGCACTGCTCGCTCCTCGAACGGAAATGACGCCGAGAAACACGGTTACGAAAACGCCGAGGCAGCCGACACTGATTGTCCGAAGCAGATTGGCAAGCTGTGTCACCTTGTATTTGTCCGACAACGAGCTCACAATATGCAGGACGGCCGAGAAGAAAAGCAGCGGGAACACGATCAGGTAAATGGCGGTTCCTACGGCATGGATCATAAATACGATCAATGGGTGCATAACAGAGACCGACACCACATTCCCCATACTGGCGAGCAGCGTCAACAGCAGCGGAATGACGGCTACCATAAAATGAATCATGTCGGAAATCGCCGTCTTCGCATATCCGATAGCAACGCTAAAGCTGTTGATCGCCATAATCATGAGCACCATGAAGGTAATGGCGTAAGCAATTTTACTGACTGTATTTTTCTCAAAAGAGCTTTGCAGCGTCTCCAGCAGCATACTGAACATGGTCAAAACGACGATGGAGGCGAGCAGCTTGCCGTTGTACATCAGCTCATGAAAAAAGTAACGGAAGATAGCTGAAAAGATCGAAGACATATCGATTTGCTTTGTTCCTGTTAAGAGCTCCATCAAAGTCGGCGTTTTGTTATCCGGAAAATAACCGCCGTATTTGTGCATCAGCTGGCTCCAATACTGCTCCACCGGATCCATCTGCAGCCTTTCGGCTTGCTCCTTGATCAACTGCTCTACCGGTGTTGAGGCTTCAGCTGCATCGCCGATTGCCGCCCCCGTCCAGCCCGCGAAAAGCATCAGGACGACGATGAAACGGAGTGCATGCCATCGAGCCGGTATGGATAGTACAGGGAAACCGTTCTGCGTCATATGCGTCAACTCCTGGTACTTGAGACTATGGTGGTGCGAATTACGCTGGAAGCAGCTTCACGACGGTTTCAATGATCACGGACACGATGGGAATGGCCATCACCATAATCAAAATTTTGCCGGACAGCTCAATTTTGGAGGCAATGGATTCTTGCCCTGCGTCTCTCACAATTTGTGCGCCAAATTCTGCGATATAGGCAATGCCGATGATTTTAAGAATGGTTTTGAGAAATATCAGGTTGATGTTCGCTTTCAGCGCCAAGTCCTCTAGCACATGAATGACGGATGTAATTTTACCGATCAGAAACAAAAAGATGGTGATCCCTGTAAAAGCGGTAAGCAGGAACGCAAACATCGGTTTTTGCTCTTTGACGATGAGCACCAGTATCGTGGCGATTAAGCCAAGACCTACGATTTGTACGATCTCCAAGACGCTTCACCTACATCTACTGGAATAAAAAGATGGTTTTGATTTCCTTGAACAAGCTGTCTAAGAGGTTAACGACCATAAACAACACGACGACAAAACCGATGACCGTCACCCAATGCGCCATATCCTCTTTTCCCATCTGCTTCAGGACGGTATGTATCATCGCGATAATGATCCCGATGCCGGCAATCTGAAATATCGCGTTCACATCTACGTTCATTCGTTGCACCTCACCTCTAGCCTTTAACTTTCCTTCATTAAACAAGTCCCTTAGCCGATGCCTTACTAGTACATGAGGATGACCAGGAGAGCCCCCATCAACAGCCCCAAGCTACGCCACATACTCTCGTACCGCTTGCGTTCTTCAAGCGCACCATCCATTTCACCCTGAAGCTGCTGGATAGCCAAGCGGAGGTGCTTCACTTGGTCGGTGCTATCCGATAAACCGAGGGTGAAGCCGAGCTGACTTACAATGTCCTGCTCGCCTTTTTTCAAAGATGTCCGATGCCATTGCTGCTGAATTACTTCCTGCCAAATGTGCTGGACCGAACGCCCCTCGCTTTCCCCCAGCTCCTCGGCCACGCGGCGGAACAGATAATTCAACGGTGCCGGGCAGGCATTGGCCACCTTAATAAGTGCTTGTTGCAAAGGAGTGAAGCCATAGGTAATTTCAGTTTCGAGCCTCTGAAAGGATCGAATCAGATCTGCTATTTGCTTCGGCCGACGGGCAAACTGCTGTGCCTGATAAAAGCCGAATAAGGTGAAGGCGATAAGGATCAGCATCGCTCCAAGCAGCTTTAGCATGGATCAGCGCCCCCTTGTCCCGGTCTTTCCATTCGCTCGGCAGCGGCAACGCTTAAGCCAGCGGGACGGGGTACCTGCGTTCTGTGTGTCAGCTTCGGACTAGCCGAGGGCTGCTCCTCATGCCGACTCAGCTTTGCGCCTCGGGAGTCATAAATTCCTTCGAGCGATCCGACTCCAAATCTGCTGTGGAGAATAACCAATCGGGAAAATACTTGCTCCGCTATTAGGGACTGGAGAACCGGTCTTTTTCCAATGTCATCCAACGAGCCTCCATGTGCCGTGGCTATCACCTTGATGCCTGCATGCAGCGCTTCGCGAATCGCCTGCGCATCCTCCGGCCGCCCAATTTCATCGACGATCAGTACCTCCGGCGACATCGAACGTATCATCATCATCATCCCTTCAGCCTTGGGGCATGCGTCCAGCACATCCGTTCTCGGTCCCAGTTCAAATCGCGGGATGCCTCTGACGCAAGCGGCCACCTCGGAGCGTTCATCCACAATGCCCACCTTGTAACCCCGTTGCAGCCCCCTCGCTCCAGCATCCGACGGTCCCGTGCTGAGAAGTCGAGCCAAGTCACGGATTAACGTCGTTTTTCCCTGCTGCGGGGGAGAAATGATCAGCGTGTGATGGACACCACCCCCCATTTCATCCATTAAAAAGGGAAGCACTTTGGCACCTGCACCTTGCTTTTCTCTCGCAATCCGGATATTGAAGCTTCCGATCTCTTTCAAAAGCTTGACTTTGCCCAGCTCCAGAACGGCTCTGCCCGCAAGCCCGACACGATGGCCTCCCTGAACGGTAATGTACCCTCTGCGAAGCTCCTCTTCGAACGTGTAAAGAGAATGCTGAGTCAAATTTTCGAGAAGCACAGCGCAGTCTTCCCTGGTAGGCCTGTATGCCTGAGCGGGATTGTCGCAAAGTCCCAAGGCTAGTGATACAAAGCTGTATCGATCCTTCCACCCGATCTCCAGCGGCCTGCCTTCCCTGACCCGTATCTCTTGTATTTCCTGAATTACTTCATTTGATAGAGTTGATAGGCTTTGCCGCAAAGGGACAGAAAAAAGCCGGAGCAGCGAATGCATGTCATGATCCCCCCAAGCTGTCCATCTTTTATACTCATTTCTATGCTTGGACGACTTTAATATGACAATTACTTTTTTAAAATGCCGATAAAAATGCAGCTTACCCCAACAAGTACCCACAGCATTTTTCCATAAGAAAGCTTCTCCGCCACCCCTACCAATCCAAGCGTCGTAGTAGTTAACAGCACAAAGGGACCTACCATAGCCAGTCCCGTATTGACCATCAGGGCTTTGTCGATTTGATTCAGCCGGAGCATCAGCAAGGCCGCGATAATTTCAATGCTTCCGGATAATAATCGGAGCGACGCCATACTCAGCACAATTTTGTTTAACATTGCTCTCCTCCTATGAATGAAATTTCGGTATCTTCACTTCTCTATCAATCTATGCAAGCTCGTCTCATTTTAGGCATGGTGGGCACAACCCCAAAATCGAATGCATATGATGACACAGAAATCATTCAAAATTGTTAACAGCGAGGCGATAAAACATGGAGGTAAAGTCACACCTGAAGTGGCACCCCCTGCTCAGCGATCCAACGGGCAAACGCAGTTTGAAACCGAGGACACTTGGCCAGACGATGGTGATTGATAAAGGCTTGGGAATCCATGCATTAGAGGATTTATTGCAAACGGCAGGCGCACATATCGACATGTTGAAAATCGGGTTCGGCACCTCACCCTTGTACAGCACCGAGCTGCTCAAACAAAAAATCGATATGATCAAATCGCATCAGATCCTCGTATACCCTGGTGGTACTTTCCTTGAAGTGGCAATACAGCAGGATGCTCTGGATGCTTATTTTGATATGATCAGCTGCCTCGGATTTAATGGCTTGGAGATTTCAGACGGGACCATCGATGTGCCCAGAAGCCAGCGGAGCGAGCTCATTCGGCGTGGCGTCAGGGATGGATTCACGGTCATAACCGAATATGGTAAAAAATGCTGGGGCTCGTCGATCGAAATCGAAGAGTTGATAGAGACCGTCGTGATTGACGCGGAACTCGGAGCGAGTCTGATCACTATCGAGGGACGGGAATCGGGGAAAGGCGTCGGGATTTATGACGAGCAGGGCGGATGCAAAGATAAAGATATCGAGAGGGTGCTGACGAGAGTGCCGAGCAGCAATCTTCTGCTTTGGGAGGCACCGCACAAGGACCAGCAGGTACACCTGCTCAATATGCTTGGTACGGACATTCATCTGGGGAATATCTCCCCATCCGATGTGATTTCATTAGAAGCGCTGCGCAGAGGGCTTCGCTCCGATACGCTGCATTTAGGCAAAACGGCCGGATGGGATCATTGGGAAATTTAATTGCTTCGCAAAAACCAGCTCATGCTGATGAGCTGACTTTTCAGAGGAAAGTCAATAGGAGGTTTTCATAAAGTGGAGATTATGGTAATCCCCAGCGTCAATGAAGCGCGAGCGGATGACCTTACGAACAAAACCGTGATTGTCATAGATGTGCTGCGAGCCACCAGCACGATGCTGACGGCCTTGGCCCACGGCTGCAAGGAAATCTTCCCGGTCGAGACTGTACTCCAGGCTAAACAGCTGCAGCAGTCCCATTACTTAATGGGCGGGGAACGCGCTTGTAAAAAAATACCCGGCTTCGATCTAGGCAATTCCCCCTTTGAGTATATGGGAGACCACATTGCCGGCAGATCACTTATTTTTACGACAACGAACGGAACTCGTGCCATTCAAAAAGCACATAAAGCCGGAACCATCCTCGCAGGTACACTGCTCAACGGCAAAGCTTGCGCCACCGCAGCCATTGCCCTGCGCAAAGACATTGTCATCCTGTGCTCCGGTACGCAGGACGTATACTCCCTTGAGGACGGCGTCTGTGCAGGCCAGTTGGTCGATGAGCTGGTACAATTGCTGCCCTTATCTGCAACTGATTTCACAATCAACGATTTCGGATTGAGCATGCGGCACGCCTTTTGCCATATCCAACCGAATATTACGCAAGCACTCATGCAGTGCAGCAACGGTAAACGCTTATGCAAGCTCGGTTTCCAGGATGACGTCCTTTACTGTTCACAGTTGAATCTGTTCTCCCTGGTCCCTGTCATTCGGGACGGAAAGCTGGTCCTGCCCGGCTAAATGAAAGCTGGACCCGTTCCATCCGGCTGTTCTAAATCACGGCCCCCCTCATACACATAAAGAGAATCCATGAGACAAGGGGTAACCAAACCATGTACGGTGATATACTTCTCGTAGTTCTCATTATTATCGGGCTGATCGGACGCTCGCACATTATCACAACGGCTGCCTGTGTACTATTGGTAATTAAGCTGATCAGCCTGGACCGGTACTTACCGACCATTGAGCGGCGCGGGCTGGAGCTGGGGCTGTTGTTTCTAACGATGGGGGTGTTGGTGCCGTTTGCCAGCGAGCGCATAACTTATAAAGATATTGCGAGCATGGTCACGACATGGCCCGGTATTCTGGCCCTTCTCGGGGGCGCCATCGCCACGTATATGAACGGCAAAGGGCTTGAATTATTAAAAATAGACCCACAATTAATTGTGGGCCTAGTCATAGGGTCGATCTTCGGTATTATATTTCTAAAAGGAATTCCTGTCGGTCCATTGATGGCCGCAGGAATTACCGCTTTTTTGTTAAAGGTATTTACCTTTGTATTTGATAAGCTGAAGTAACGGCTATAGCTTCCTGCTTAGCGACGGTCCTTCGGTCCGCCGACAAATGCTTGCTGATCGGTGTCCAAGCCATATGCCGTATGAAGCGCTTGGATCACTTCATTCAAACGGCTGTTGTCAATCACGCACGAGGTTTTGATTTCGGACGTGCTGACCATATTGATGCTGAGGCCCAGATCGGAAATCACCTCGAACATTTTTGCGGCAACGCCCGGTGTACTTACCATGCCTGCGCCTACGATCGAAACCTTCACCAGATTTTCCTGTGAAGAAACTTCACGGAAGCCTACTTCGGAACGGATGTTTTGGATTACATCCAGAGCTTTATCCTTGTCCGTCAAAGCAACCGTGAACGAGAAATCTGCCGCTCCATTCATGACACCGCTTTGAACGATAATATCCACGTCGATTTGGGCATTGGCCAAAGCGGTGAACACCTTCGCAAGCTGCCCCGGCTTTTCCTCAACTCCGAGAATACTGATTCTCGCTACATTTTTATCGCTTGCAATTCCACGAACAACGATTCCTTGCTCCATCGCTGCTTCCTCCTTCACTTGAGTACCTTCATTATGGTTAAAGCTGGATCTAACGACCAGCGGCACATTGTAGTTCTTCGCATATTCTACGGCTCTAGGGTGCAGCACGGCAGCGCCCAAATTCGCGAGCTCAAGCATTTCGTCATACGTAATTTCAGGAAGCTTGCGCGCACATTTGACCACACGCGGGTCGGTCGAATAAATACCGTCCACATCGGTGAAAATTTCGCAGACGTCCGCTTCGATCGCAGCAGCCAAAGCAACCGCCGTCGTATCGGAACCCCCGCGGCCCAAGGTTGTAATCTCGCCTTCGGTAGTCATCCCTTGGAAACCGGCAACGATGACGACGTTGCCTTCCTTCAGCGCTTTCAGAACGCGCTCTGGTTGAATGTCCGTAATTCTTGCCTTACCATGCACGGCTTCCGTGTACATTCCCGCCTGCCATCCGGTAAACGAGACTGCCGGTTGACCTAAGCTGTGAATCGCCATAGACAACAGAGCTACAGAAACTTGCTCGCCTGTAGTCAACAGCATATCCATTTCACGCGCCGGAGGCGTCGCAGAACTTATTTGCTTCGTCAGGTCTATCAAATCGTCCGTTGTATCCCCCATGGCGGAAACGACAACCACGCATTGGTGGCCTTCCCGCTGTCTCTCTACAACACGATTGGCTACACGTTTCATGCGCTCCGCATCACCAACGGAACTGCCGCCGAATTTCATTACTATAAGAGACAAAGCTGTTCACTCCCTACCGAAACTTTTAGTGCGTGTTTAAAAAGTACGATTTCAGAACCGAGAAGGTTGAACGAAATCCGAAGAAGGAGGAACGGCGCGTAGGAGAAACCTACGTGAGTACCGGAGTTCCCGGGTTTGTTCAAGATTCGATGCCGAAATACGTCCAGATCAGCTTCGTTATCAAATCGGACTTTTTAAACATACCTCTATTACATAACAATTAGTAATTATAGCATAAGAGCGCGTCACGTAGAAGTAGAAAAATGTCGATTATACCGACAAAGGAATCCAGTCCAGATCGTCGATGAATTGTTTGCGACGCCAGGGTGTTCCCGTAAGCCGCTGTATATATGAAGATATCGTTCCTTCATGGGAGACGATATACACTTTTCTCCTCTCAAGCCTTCCACACCATGCCAGAAACCCGGCGGACCACTTATCGAACAATAGGGCGGGAGCGGTATGGATTCCCTGGAGCCATATATACTCAGGAACATCCGGTGCAGGAAGAAACTCGCTGAAGCTTTCCTTGATCTGCCTCGGCTCCATGATATGATCACACCGATAGGTGAAGAAATCGTACCGGGGCGGAAACTGCCGAGGTCCGACCGTTGGGTGGGCGAAGCGAAGCGCATCCGTACCCTCGCACCAGATCCTCGCCGTTTGCAGCGTTCGCCGTGTAGGACTTGCAATCACCGCATCCTGCTCTGTCAAAGGCAGGGATGCCCTTAACCTCTCCGCTTGCCGGACCCCTAGCTGCGTCAAACCCGGAGCCTCGATCTCGTAGCTTGCCGGAATGTTCATCGTATGCTCCGCCTGACCATGGGATACAAAAATTAACTCCATGCCGGTCACCTCACCTCATGTTGTTTTATCATTTTATGCTGTCTCAGCCTGTCTTCCATGACATAAATTTTATAGGGGAACAATAAAAAAACCGCGGCAGACTTAAGAGTCATTAACCGCGGTTTTCAGCATGGAATCATAGAGGATGGCTTAAGGTTTAAGCTGAAGGCGAGCTCTAGCCTTGTAAATAGCGAACCCTATCAGCCCGCCCAGCACATTCAGAATAATATCATCGACATCAAAGCTCCCCACCTTGAATGCCACCTGCAAAGCTTCTACGATAAACAAAAGACCAAAGAACAGCCTGAGCACCTGCCCCCACCGGGCAACCTTCGGAAATAAAAGAGGGATCAAAAAACCAAATGGAACGAAGGCTGCAACATTTCCGAATAAATTGATAAACCACATATCGAAGTTGTAATATTGATAATTTTCGATATATCCTTTTATCGTTTTGAGCGGGACCACATTGTACATCCGATGATCGGACCGGCTTGATCGGGAAAATCCGATAAACAGCAAATAAATCATAAATAAGGAGTAGCCGATAAAAACAACCCAGGCTAACCCTTTAAAAGGCTTGCTTGGCTGCCGCCGAGCCGTTTTTAGAGTCGTTCTCATAAATTATAGCAACCTTTCTTTTCCTGCCATTCCAATAGCTATATCTTATCATGATCCCGAAGACGAAAAAAGATCCTTAACGCTTCGATTATTGGAGATCGAAACGTTAAGGATCTTAAACTTGTAAAACGACTACGCACGGGAAATATATTTACCGTCGCGGGAATCGATAAGAAGCACGTCCCCTTCGTTGATGAACAAAGGCACCATGACGTTCAAGCCGGTTTCAAGCTTCGCATTTTTCAATGCGCCTTGGGCTGTGTTTCCTTTCACGCCCGGCTCGGTTTCGATTACAGTCAACTCAACGCTGTTCGGCAGGTTGATCCCAAGAATTTCACCTTGGTAGCTCATGATATGGATCATCATGTTTTCTTTAAGGAAGTTCAATTCCCATTCCAATTGCTTTGCAGGAAGGCTGAATTGATCATAAGTTTCTGTATCCATGAACGTATAGTCGGAGCCGCTTGCATACAAATACTGCATTTCACGGTTCTCGATGTGAGCACGGCCCACGTTCTCACCTGCACGGAACGTACGTTCAACGGTATTGCCGTTACGCAGGTTTTTCAACTTGGAGCGAACGAATGCCGCACCTTTACCTGGTTTTACGTGTTGGAAATCGATAACGGTGAACAAATCGCCGTCTACTTCAATTGTCAAGCCTGTTTTAAAATCGTTAACTGAAACCACTACAAAAAACCTCCCTAAAAATGTGAGCAGACGGATGGGAAACCTCTCTAAGAAGCCCCATCCTCTGCCGAGCAGTAATGTTAATCAAGGACTATGAAGTCTTTGCTTGATTGTGTGACTATTTTAATTCCGGATTCTGTAATGACGATATCATCTTCGATACGAACTCCGCCGAAGCCCGGCAAATAAATACCGGGTTCTACCGTCACCGTCATTCCGGGCGTTAAAACCGTATTCCCTTGTCTGGATAGCCGCGGCTCTTCATGGATTTCCATCCCCAGCCCGTGCCCGGTCCCATGGCCAAAATAATCGCCGTAGCCATAACGGGTAATGACATCACGGCACAATGCGTCCGCTTCCTTGCCTGTCATGCCCGGCTTTATTTTATCCAAGGCTTCCAGCTGCGCCTCCAGCACAATGTTGTAAATTTCCTTGTGCTTATCGGTCGGTTTTCCCAGCACAACGGTGCGGGTAATATCCGAGCAGTAGTTTTTATAATAAGCGCCATAGTCCATTTTGACAAATTCATTCGGCTGCAGCAAACGGTCGCTGGCTTTGCCATGAGGCAGGGCCGAGCGTTCCCCTGAAGCAACAATCGTCTCAAATGAAGTGGAAGCTGCACCGTTCTTGCGAACGAACATTTCAATTTCCAGCGCAATATCCAATTCCTTCACACCAGGCTTCAGAAAGCCTAAAATATGTGTAAACGTACGGTCCGCCAAATCTGCGGCTTCCTGCATCACTGCAAGCTCACTTGCATCTTTTATGATCCGGAGCCGCTCGACAACCCCATCGGTTGCCGCAAGCTCGATGCCGCTTAATGCTTGTGCTGTACTGAGATAGGTGCCGTAAGTCAGATCATTTTGCTCGAAACCGACTTTCCGGATTCCCTGCTGCTCCAACAGCTGCTTCACGGTATCCATCGCTCTCGGCGCATGTTCTACGACTTCATAAGCAGTGGCCTGCTGCGGAGCTTGTGTCATGTAACGGAAATCCGTAAGCAAATAAGCCTTGGATTCGGTCACGAGCACATAGCCGGAAGAACCGGTAAACCCCGTCATATAAAGGCGATTCGTAGCGTTCGTAATGAGCAGTGCCTTCAACCCCTGCTCCTGCAAAGCCAGCCTTAGCTTTTCGATACGCGCTTGATGCATAGGATCATCCCTCCAGCGAATTGAGGTGGTTAACCATGGCACGCAGACCGAGCTCATAGCTGTCCGCGCCTAAACCGGCGATTTGGCCCAGTGCCACGGGAGCAATAACGGAAACATGCCGAAACGGTTCTCTTTTATGAATGTTGGAAATATGTACTTCCAAGGTTGGGATTTGAACGGTGCTGATCGCATCGCGGAGCGCATAGCTGTAATGAGTAAAAGCTCCCGGATTGATAACGATCCCGTCCTTCGTACCGAAAGCTTCGTGAATCTTGTCTATTAAGCCGCCTTCATGGTTCGATTGGTAGCATTCCAGCTCCACGCCAAGCTCAGCAGCTAGCTTATGCAGTCTCTCCTCAATCGCTTGCAGCGTTAATGTACCGTATACTCCAGGCTCACGAACCCCCAGCATATTCAAATTCGGACCGTTTAACACCAAAATTCGTTTCAAAACAGGACCCTCCGTCACAAACAAAATGGTGTGGAATCCACACACCCAGCTATTTTACCATAACTTTCTTTCGTTTGAGAACTACTTTTTGCTTGTCAGCCTGTTTTCCTAAGACTCCGGCTCCGGCCTGTGCACATTTTTGCCGAACGGCTCGCGGATGCGTTCATCCGTAAACTCCAATGCAATACTATAACCGATAAACAAACCCCATACAAGAAAAAGGCAAATTTCCGTAACAATCGTATTCCAGTCCATAAATGCAATCCAGTTCATCATCCCGGTTACAGGGCCGACCAATAAAAAAATGACCGCCCACCAGCCTGCTCCGTAGCCTACTCCTGCCCAAGGCCCGGATGCTTTGGCCAAAAGCAGTGTATAGAGAAGCGAGGCGAAGATCGAAAACAATATAAACATGCCCCAGCCGACGATATATCCCTGCCATGACAGAAGAAACGACCTTTTAAAAAAAGGCTCGACCAGAAAGCCCGGCGGCAGGCTCGTAAATTTGAAAAAATGCTCCATGATTTTGACGGCTCCCCAGATGATTCCCGCCCACAGACCGATATACACGGCAAAACGCCAACGATTTGTAGAATGAATCGTTTCCTTTTGTTCTTCCATGTGAACCTCCCTTTCAACCCGTGATAGCCGATGCCGGATACCGTTAGTATATGCAAATATTTGTACCCTAAACGGTAGCTTTCTCTCATTGAATCCGATACAATAATGGAGAACCGCACATATATTCTTAACAAGAGAAGGTGTTTTCATTGTCGCAAAAGGAGCAGCCATGTGCTATTTACGGCGGGCAAGCCGTGATCGAAGGCGTCATGTTTGGAGGGCAAAGCGTTCATGTAACGGCTGTTCGCCGAAAAGATAATTCGATTCACTTCCTGGAGGTACCCAAGACAGAAATCGGCTGGGTGCAGGCCCTCAAGAAAATCCCGTTGATCCGCGGTATCGTCGGTATCGTTGAGGCGAGTGCCAAGGGAGCCCAGCATTTGAATTTCTCTGCCGAAACCTTTGCCGAAGGCGAAGAAGATGAGCAAACGAAAGCAGAGCAGAAGGAATCGGTCACCGGTAAAATTTCGATGATTTTGGGCGTTGCCGTCGTCGGGATTTTGTCCTTTCTATTCGGTAAATTCGTATTTACCCTGATTCCTCCGATTATTGAACAGCTGCTGTTCTCCAAGCTTTTCACCAACCAGATCGGCCATAATTTATTAGAAGGCCTTATCAAAATCATTTTACTGGTCGGCTATATTTACTTTATCTCCCTCACACCGATGATTAAACGCTTGTTTCAATATCACGGGGCCGAGCACAAGGTCATCAGCGCTTATGAAGCCGGTGTTGAGCTGACTGTTGCGAATGTGCAAAAATTCAGCACACTGCATTACCGTTGCGGAAGCAGCTTTATCGTGTTCACTGTATTAGTCGGGGTTGTCGTATATTCTTTCTTCCAATACGATTCGTTCATTGAACGGATTGTACAACGCCTGATTTTGCTGCCGCTCGTCATCGGTTTATCCTATGAAGTGCTGCGGTTTACCAACAGTCTGCGCGAGGTACCGGTGCTGCGTTATCTTGGATATCCGGGACTGTGGCTGCAAATGCTAACAACCAAACAGCCTGACGATTCCCAGGTCGAGGTATCCATCGCATCGTTTAACCGGATGAGAGAGCTCGATCGACAAGCAAGAGCTTAATTTAGGATCAAAGGAGGGGCTGCGTTTGAAAAAACGATATTCCATTGCCACCTACGTTATACTTGGGCTTGCTTTAATTGGGGTAGCTTCCAAAGCGTTGTCGCTTATTATTCCGATACTCGTTTTTGGGGTCATATTCCTGCTTTACAAATTTCCTCCAAGCACATGGAAAAAATCCGGCTTTTCAGGCCGCGGGAGTTCGAGCCATTCGAGAACACAAGGGAAACGGACGCGAAACGCAACGTTTCGGGTCATCAACGGAAATAAGGGAAGCTCGGATGAGCCTCCCAAATATCATTAACCTCTGACGGCGGGTCTTACCGCCGTTTTTTATTTTGCCTTATCAGGGATTTGCTTGCTTGTTGCGGATCACATGCTCTATATATTTATTTTTATAGTCGGACAGCTTCCATTTGTTCAAGAACAGCTCCCCTGCCTTATCTCCCGCCTCATACAGCCTCAAGCTCTCTTCCTTGGTAATGGTAAACTCCGTATTACTGACCCCGAGCGTCGGAATTTTAATGGTACGGAACCGGTTAATCTCTTCAATGTATCGCTCGTCATGGGCATCCATCATCGTTGAGAACAATGCTTTGAACATAGATAGAGGTCCATAAATCTGATTGGGCTTGCCGCTGCCCCGTCCAACCAGCTGAAACCCGATCGTAGGGATCATTTGGTCAAGTGCCGGCGCATTATCCTGGTCGAACAGCCATAATGGGAAGTTGCTTAATAAACCGCCGTCTACGATATAAACAAACTGATCGACGAACTTCTCGTTAGGCTGACGTTTGTCCGGGGCTTTACGAAGGATGACGGGATCAAAAAAGTAGGGAATGCTGGTGCTCATACGAACGGCTTTGGCGATAGGAAATTCCAGCGGGGAAATACCGTACTGGATAATATCATCCGGAAGCACAAGCAGCTTGCGCTGGGATATATCCGAGGCAATAATCCGCAGCTGGTTCAGCTTCAAGTCGCCGAAGGTTCGAATGCCTTTGGCCATCAGCAGTTGGTACATCCAATACTCCAGCGCCTCTCCCGAGTACAGCCCTTTCTTAATGAACAAACGCAGTGCAGGTCCAATGATTTTCGTATCAAATACTTTGGACCGCTGCATAAATTCACTGAAGGGGGTTTCCATGATGACCTTTTTCATTTCTTCGGCCGTATAACCCGCAGCCACCAAGGAAGCCACTATCGCCCCTGAAGACGTTCCGGCAACCTGGTGAAAGGTCAGCCCTCTGCGCTCCGCTGCCTGAACGGCTCCTGCCAGCGCAATACCCTTCACTCCGCCGCCCTCGAATACCGCATTGACTCTCATACCCTCCCACTCCCGCCTATTGATATCTGACCGATACCTCTACTCATCCGAATGTATGCGGGAAGTGCCTGTTCGTATGTCTGCAGATGAATGGCACAACAAAAAAAGCACTCGACGGTAAAGTCGAATGCTCTCTGTTAGGTTTCATCCATTTCCCGCTTCAGCTTCATGAGCTCTTCAACCCGGGAAGGATCACGCCGGAAATACTCAATTAAGGTTTCGATACAAGTAATGGAATCCCAGCTAAGGTGGTGCTCAATGCCTTCGACATCCTGATAAATCGTATCTTCGGAAACGCCGATCAGCGTTAAAAATTGCTCCAGCAGTTGATGGCGGTCAACCAGCCTTTTCCCCATCTTTTGACCCTTCGAGGTCAACACAAGCCCACGGTACTTTTCATAAACCAAATAATTGTCCTTATCCAGCTTCTGGATCATCTTTGTAACGGAGGACGGATGCACCTCTAGACCTTCGGCAATATCGGATACGCGGGCGTACCCCTTCTCGTCGATCAGCTTATAAATTCGTTCCAGATAATCCTCCATACTCGGTGTAGCCATTCGCTTTCCTCCCGAACATTATCAAAAACCTTGATATGTAATTCAACAATCGATTGCGATTGCGTGTAAAATCCTAAGAGATCCAGCGTCTGCACCTGCTTATTTTCCCATGAGTGAGCTGCAGTTTACGTGTGCAAAATAGGGTCATCACAAGCGCCTTTTAATATAACACAGTAAGCAGAACCGTTGCAAGTGACTGAACAAAATGCTCACAAAGTAGGCGTTCAAAGGGAGGTTAGCAGGTTTATATGTCCGTAGAAACTTTAACACCGCCGCTGCGCCAGACGGAAGTATTCGTGCCGGAGCTGGTTTATTTCGAGCCGGATGCGCTCAACTACCCCAAGGGGCAAAGGATTATGGAATGGGCGAAGCAGCAAGGCTTGCCTATCCACATGACCACCTCCCATAACCGGATCACGAATCTCCCGGGAGAGAGCGATCTGGAAAAGTACCGCATCGCAAAGCGTACACTCGTTGTAGGTATTAGGAAAACACTGAAGTTCGATACCTCCAAGCCGTCGGCCGAATATGCCATTCCTATTGCCACAGGCTGTATGGCGCACTGCCATTATTGTTACTTGCAGACGACGCTAGGCGCCAAACCGTATATTCGTGTTTACGTCAATACGGATGATATTTTGAAGGCAGCCAAACAATATATTGAAGAACGCGCACCCGAAATCACAAGATTCGAAGCGGCCTGTACTTCAGATCCTGTCGGTTTGGAGCACATCAGCGGTTCCCTGCAGGAATTAATTGAATTTATGGCTAAGGAACCTCTCGGGCGTCTTCGTTTCGTCACCAAGTTTCACCATGTGGAACCCTTGCTCACTTTGAACCATAACAAGCATACCCGTTTCCGTTTCAGCGTCAATGCGGATTATGTGATCAAAAACTTCGAACCCGCTACATCCAGCTTCTCCGAACGAATTACAGCCGCAGGGAAAGTTGCCAAAGCGGGTTATCCGTTAGGCTTTATCATCGCCCCTATCATCTGGCATGAAGGCTGGGAAACGGGTTACAAGCAGCTGCTGGAAAAATTAAAAGAGGCGCTTCCGGAAGAAGCCACCTCTGATTTAACCTTTGAGCTCATCCAGCACCGCTTCACGAAAACGGCCAAAACCGTTATTCAGCAGCGTTATCCCAAAACCAAGCTGGAGCTGGATGAAACGAAACGCAAATACAAATGGGGCCGCTGGGGGCAAGGAAAATACGTTTACCCCGATGAACAGGCCACTGCGTTGAGAGAATTCATTACCGAGCAAATATTCGAGAAATTTCCGATGGCCAAGATTGATTACTTCACATAGAGCTTTATGCAAGCTTCTGTTAAAACTTCAGCCAGTCGGGGGTTATCTGATTGAGCCAAATCGTGATTCGGGTCATTTGGTCCGTATAAAGCAGTACGGCCATAACGATCATCAGGCCCCCGCCTATTTTCATAATCCGGGAAGAATACCGCAATATCCATTTGGTCGAGCCGATGAAAAAAGCAAGCACGAAAAACGGAATCGCAAATCCCAGTGAGTAGGCCGTAATTAAAGGAAACCACGAATCCGGATTCGTCGCTGCTAAGGCCAGAATAGCCGAAAGAATGGGTCCGATACAAGGAGACCAGCCCGCTGCAAAGCCCATTCCGATGAGTACAGAGCCTATGTAGCCTGCCGGCTTAAACTTCCACTGCAGCTTCCGTTCCTTCATCAGCCACTGCGGCTGGAAAATACCGAGCAGGAATAACCCCATGACCAGGATTAAGATCGCAGCAATTTGACGGAGCAGGTCCTTGTAATCAATAAAAATATTAGATACAAGTCCAGCTCCCCAGCCTAAGCTGTAAAAGATAATGGAAAAGCCTAAAATAAAACAAAGCGTATGTAAAACCGTCTTCGTTCGTACGCCTCCGGCCGCTTCGCCGCTTTTCAGCTGGGTGACGGATATGCCGGTAATATAGGATAAATAAGACGGGTACAGCGGCAAACAGCAGGGAGATATAAATGAGGCTATCCCGGCCCAAAGCGCAATCCATAAATTAACTTCCATTCTCTTCCACTCGCCTCCTGACTACAAACGAAAGCCTCTCTTTACAAACATACTGACGATCAATAAGCCGATAAGAAACAGCACAATCGTTGCTCCAGGAGCCAGATCCCATGTACCGGCCGCAACCAAACCGCCCACAACCGACACTTCCGAGAACAAAATAGCCCAGAACATGGAGTTACGAAAGCTTTTGGCCACAAGCAGACTGCAGGCAACAGGAATCGTCAGCAGCGAAGATACGAGCAACGCGCCTACAATCTTGATAGCGACCGTAATCACAAGTGCCGTCAGCATCGTAATCATAATATTATAAAAACGCAGCGGCAGTCCGCTCACTCCTGCGGCATCCTCGTCGAAGAACATCAGAAACAGCTCTTTATAATTAAATACGATCACACCGACAACCAGTACTGTAACTCCAAGGACAACCCATAAATCCGTCGTATCCAAAGTATAGATGCTGCCGAAGAAATAACTCATGACATTAATGTTAAAGCCTTTTCCCAACGTGAACAGCAGTGTAGCCAGAGCGACGCCGCCCGACATAATGATAGCAATCGACAGCTCTGCATAGGTCTTGTAAGCCTTACGCAGCCGTTCAATCGCGAACGAGGCCAGCAGCGCAAAAATAAGGCCGACGCCGATCGGATACACATTGATGAGGAAGCCCAATGCAATGCCCGCAATCGATACGTGGGCCAAAGTATCTCCGATCATCGATAATCTCCGCAGCACGAGAAATACCCCCATCAAGGGGGCCGTCAGCCCGATCAACAAGCCCCCCATCAAGGCCCGTTGGAAAAAATATTCTGAAAAAATGTCCACCTGATTCGCTCCTAGCTTAATACCTCGATTTTTTCTCTGAGCTGCTGCATCGAATGCGTCAAGTTCGTTTCTTTGCAGTTTTCCGGCTCATGCGTATGCTTCACATAAAAGGAGAGCGAGCCGCTCTTCTGGATCGGTTCCGTTCCGATATACGATTGTACCATATCCATGTCATGGGACACCATAATAAACGTAATATGATGGTGCTGATGCATGTGACGGATCATCCGGAAAAAGCCCGCCTGCGTCTCCGCATCGATTCCAACGGTAGGCTCGTCCAGAATGAGCAGCTCCGGATTGTTAATCAGCGCTCTGGCCAGGAAAACACGCTGCTGCTGTCCCCCGGACAGCTGGCCGATACGGCGGTCCGCCAAATCCTCGATTCGCATCACATACAAGGCTTCCTCGCACTTTTGCTGATCCGCTTTGCCGATGCGGCGGAACATATTTTTTTTGCCGTACAGTCCTGACAGGACCACCTCGCGAACCGTGGCAGGGAACAATGGATTGAACGCGTTCTTCTGCGGTACGTAGCCGATCCGCTCCCAATCGCGAAACGTCGAAACCGGTTGGCCGAACAGACGGATTTGGCCTTGAGACGGCTTCAGCAGGCCGACGATCATTTTCAACAGCGTTGTCTTCCCCGCTCCATTCGAGCCGATCAAGCCGACAAAATCACGCTCCAAAATGTTGAAGCTCAGATGCTCAATCACTTTTTTATTTTCGTAGAAAAAAAAGACGTCATCCAGTGTAACGATACTCTGGTGACATCCTGCATTCATGCTAGGCTCCATCATGTAAGCTCCTTCTCGCAGGTTCTTACTCTATTGTAATGCTTTTATTAAATTATTCAAATTACTTTCCATTAATGATATATAATCGGCCCCGGATTTCGCCTGCTGCTCGGTCAAGCCTTCCACGGGATTCAATACCAGCGTCTCCACCTTCGCATCTTTCGCTAAGGTTTTGGCCAGCCGGTCGGAAACCAATTCCTCGAAGAAAATATATTGAATATGATTCGAGCGGATAAATTCATTAATTGCTTGAAGATCTTTGGAGGTCGGCTCCGAATCAGGAGACAAGCCCAATATCGGCATTTGGCTCAAGCCGTATTCCTTGGCCAGGTAGCCAAACGATTGATGCGTCACGACGATTTGCTTCTTCGGCAGCTTCGTCAGGCTGTCTTTGTACTTGGCGTGCAGCTGATCCAGTTGGGCGGCCAGCTTCGCGAAATTCGCCTCGTATTCCGATTTGTGCGCTCCATCCACAGCAACCAGCTGATCTTTGATATTCTGAGCAATGATCTTGGCATTAACCGGGCTCAGCCAGACATGGGGATCATATTCGGATTCGTTGTGCTCATGCCCCTTCTCTTCCTTGGACGATTCGCTGTGATTGTGCTCTTCCTCGGATGAGGCAAGGAGTTGAACACCTTTACTTGCTTCTACGACAGCCACCTTGGAGTCCTTGGGCAAGCTGCCGAGCGTGTCGTGAACCCAGCCCTCGAAGCCGGCGCCTAAATATACGAACATTTGCGCCTTGGACAAATTTTGCATATCCCGGCTTTTCGGGGACCAATCATGCGGCTCTACGCCGGTAGGCACCAGGTTAATCACGTTCACATGGTCGCCGCCGATTTTTTTGGTGAAATCATACAATGGATAAAAGCTGGCTACCACGTTCACTTTATCCTCTACCAGAGAAGCTTTGGGCTTGCCGCAGGCAGTTGCAACAAGTGACAGGAGAATCAATGCCGCCACAGGCATCAGGGTAAGCCACTTACGGAATTTCATGAAAAGTACACTCCTTCAAACTGTAAATCGTAATTTTTAAGAATAACAACAGGTTTGATTATACGGCGGCCTTCGGCGCATTGTCAACTGTTAATAATATTTACGATTAAACTGCAGAGGTTATGCCTTTATTTCAACAAAAAAATACCCCGCAGGGGCTTTTAAGCTTGGCCCAAGCAGGGTATTTTTACGGAAGCTTTCAATGCTTCTTGCGGTTGACGAACTGCTATTCTACACGCACCGCTTGCACTTGCGCCTGAATGCACAGCTCCGCCGCTTTGAAGGCATGCTCCTGGGTCATCGCATTTTCCGTACGGTTGATGCAGTCCAAAATCAGCTGACCGAAGAACGGGAAGCCGACTTGGCCGCGAAGGGAGAAATGCTTCTCGCCCTCTTGGTTCACCAGGTACAAATGATCGCCCTTAGGATCGCGTGCAATATCGATATATTTACGAATTTCAATATACCCTTCCGTACCGAGAATGGTCATCCGGCCATCTCCCCAAGTGCCCAAACCGTCCGGTGTCAACCAGTCTACGCGGAAGTAGTTGGTCGCCCCGTTATCGGCCACAAGCGTAGCGTCACCGAAATCCTCCAGCTCCGGATAGTCCTTGTTCTTATAGTTCGCGACTTTACTATGGACTACCTTCGCGTCTTTGGCACCAGTAAAGAACAGGAACTGTTCGATTTGATGGCTGCCGATATCGCACAGAATGCCGCCGTAATTTTCGAATTTGAAGAACCAGTCGGGGCGAGACGGCGCATTCAAACGGTGAGGGCCAAAGCCGATGACCTGTACTACGCGGCCGATGGCTCCTTGTTCTATAAGCTGGCCGGCAAACACGGCACTTTCCACGTGCAAACGCTCGCTGTAATACACCATGTACTTCTTACCGGTTTCCTTCACTTTCGCTTTCGCTTGCTCTAGCTGCTCAAGCGATGTGAAGGGCGTTTTGTCCGTAAAATAGTCTTTGCCATGGTCCATAGCGCGCAGCCCCAACGCACAGCGTTCTGACGGAACGGCCGCTCCGGCAATCAAACGAATGGACGGATCGTTCAAAATCTCCTCTTCCGAAGCTGCAGCTTTGGCTTGCGGGAATTTTTTGACGAATGCTTCCACCTTCGCCGGATCCGGGTCGTATACCGCTACAAGGTCGGCTCCCGCCTCGATTAGACCGTTGCACATCCCATAAATGTGTCCATGGTCCAAAGCTATGGCCGCGAATGCAAATTCGCCTTTGGCAACGACCGGATTCGGTTTGCCTTGTGGAGCGTAGTTCATACCGTCTTTGGTTTGCATAATGGATGATGCCTCCTGGGTAATGGAATGGGTATTGTCTGCAAAATGATATTAATTGTTCACGTGAACAATCCTCATTTTACCACAGATCCATTCGGAAGTGCATCAGAAATTGTAGCTAAAGTTAATTGATCTCCGTGCGATGCGGCAAGGATCATCCCTTGCGATAATTCGCCGCGAAGCTTGACCGGCTTCAGGTTCGTTACGCAGATCACCTTGCGTCCGACCATTTGCTCCGGGGTATAAAACTTGGCGATCCCCGAGACGACCTGGCGCTGCTCCGTGCCGAGATCCAGCTGAAGCTTCAGCAGCTTGTCGGCGCCCTTCACCGGCTCGGCGGCCAGCACTTCAGCCACGCGCAGCTCCACCTTGAAGAAATCGTCGATCGAGATTTCTTGAACGCCCTCCTCTGTGGCTGCGGCTGCCGCCGGAGCGCTTTCCTTCTTCGCCGGCGCTTCCGGTGCCGCAGCAGGAGCAGAAGCCCCCATTGCCTCCGCAATAGCGGACACTTCCTTCTCGACGTCCAGTCGAGGGAACATGACTTCGCCTTTAACGACGCGGGTGCCGCTAGGCAGCGTGCCGAACTGGTGGATCGTGTCCCAAGCGGTCAGCGAGGCATCCTCGATGCCCAGCTGCTGCCACATTTTGTGCGGCGTCAGGGTCAGGAACGGTTGAAGCATAACCGAAGCGATCCGAAGCGATTCCGCCAGGCAGTACAGAACGGAGCCCAGTACCGGGCGCTTGCTCTCGTCCTTCACCAGCGACCACGGCTGCGTCTCATCGATATATTTGTTCGTGCGGCTGATCATTTGCCAAATGGAAGCGAGCGCTACGGAGAATTCCATCCGCTCCATCGACTCCTCCACCTTATGAACCGCCGAATGAATCGTATCGAGCAGGCTGCCGTCAAATTCGGTTGCCCCTTGAATATAGGCTGGAAGCACGCCGTTAAAGTATTTGTCGATCATGACGACAGTACGGCTCAGCAGGTTGCCCAAGTCGTTCGCCAGATCGAAGTTGATCCGGTCTACAAAGCTCTCGGGTGTAAACGTGCCGTCCGAGCCAAATGGCACTTCACGCAGCAAATAATAGCGCAGCGCATCCAGGCCGTAGCGGTCAATCAATGTTACGGGGTCTACGACATTTCCTTTGGATTTGGACATTTTGCCGTCCTTCATCAGCAGCCAGCCGTGTCCGAACACTTTTCTCGGGAGCGGCAAGCCCAGCGCCATCAGCATAATCGGCCAGTAAATCGTATGGAAGCGAATGATCTCCTTCCCGACCAGGTGCACATCGGCAGGCCAGAAGGTCCGGTATTTGCTGTCATCCTCACTGCCGTAGCCAAGAGCGGTAATGTAGTTGGACAAAGCGTCGATCCATACATAGATGACATGCTTCGGATCGTTAGGCACCTTGACGCCCCAATCGAACGTCGCGCGCGATACGGCAAGATCCTCCAGCCCCGGCTTGATGAAGTTGTTGATCATTTCGTTCTTGCGGGATTCCGGCTGAATGAAATCCGGGTTTTCTTCATAGTATTGAAGCAGCCGGTCTGCATATTTGCTCATCCGGAAGAAATAGCTCTCCTCCTTCAGCAGCTCGACGGGGCGGCCGCAGTCCGGGCAATTGCCGTTGACCAGCTTGTTCTCCAGGAAGAACGACTCGCACGGCGTACAGTACCAGCCTTCATAGGTTCCCAAATAAATATCGTCCTGCTCGATAAGCTGAGCGAAAATCTTCTCGACCGACTTCTTGTGCCGCGGCTCGGTAGTGCGAATGAAATCGTCATAAGAGATGTCAAGCTTGCCCCACAGCTCCTTGATCCCGCTAACGATATCGTCAACGAACTGCTGAGGGGTGACTCCCTTCTCCTGCGCCTTGCGCTCGATCTTCTGTCCGTGCTCGTCGGTACCTGTCAAGTACATCACATTGTAGCCGCGAAGCCGCTTGTAACGGGCCATCGCATCGCCGGCCACCGTGGTATAGGCATGGCCGATATGGAGCTTATCGCTCGGGTAATAGATCGGGGTCGTCAAGTAAAACGACGGCTGCTTGTTCTGGTCTGTCATCGTTACGTCCTCCTTCAAATAGGTAGCCTATATTTTTCCTTTTTACCACGTCGCTCATCATCGCAAGGCTTCGATAAAGGTTTTCTCATACGCAAAAAAAGCCCTGTCCAGCTTGGGACGAGAGCTTGTGCTCACGCGGTACCACCCAACTTCCCCCTTCTTCCTGTGCAGGAAGTCAAGGCTCAGTAGTCGATTGCGACTTTCCATTAACGCTGGAATCGCGACAACGGCTCACCTGGCTGCATGCTTGCCGTCATATCCTCCCGGACCATATTCCTCTACCCTCCGTCAACCGGTTCTCAGCATCCCGGCTCTCTGTATGACTTGACGTAAAGTACTCATCCGTTCATAGGGAAATGATTTATCCAATTAACGCAAATATAGCGAAAAGAAGGCACGTCTGTCAAGTGACAGCCGCGGATTCGACAAAACGTTACAGCGGCCGCTGTTCCGTACGCACATGCCTGCCGCTCATACCGCGGGCTTCTCATGCTTCGATGTCCCCTCAACCGGTGGGACATGATCGATACCGCCGGGATGAAACGGATGGCATTTGCAAATCCGTTTGACTGCAAGCCAGGATCCCTTACCCGGGCCATGCAGCTCTACAGCCTCCAATGCATAGGCCGAGCATGTCGGATAAAACCGGCAGGTAGGGGGCTTCAACGGCGAGATAAACTTACGATAAAATAATATGAAGGCTTGCAGCACTTTCTTCATCATCATTCGCCTCCGGACAGATTCGGGATCGATTCCGATACTTTGTTATATGTATCATGAAGGAAGGTCCCGCCCGAAGTCAAGCTGTTCCATCTGCCATGCAGCTGGCTACACCTGCTCCTTCCCGGAGCTTTCGAGTCCTTCGTTGACAAGACACATCAGACGTTCCTTCCTGTCGGGAGGACAAGCGATAATATAAGGCTCCGAATGCATGCCGGTAAAAGGTGTGCCGTCAAACTGCAGCACGAGACCACCGGCTTCCTGAACGAGGAGAAGCCCGGAGTACAGATCGTCACCCTCGGAATTGTACAATACAATGCCGTCCAGATTGCCCCGCGCAAGCAGCGCCCACTGCATCGTCGGTGCCCACAGGCGAAGCATTCTTTTGGAGGCTGCTTCAATATGCCTTCTTAACCGGACCGCAGGCGGGTCATTCTGCACCTGATGCCCTTGAATCCAACCGAGCGTCAGCTTACTTGAAGCCGGCTTGGGCCGCATGTGCAAAGGCTCTCCGTTACAGGTAGCGCCGCCCCCTTTGCGGGCCACATACATATCATCCTGGATCGTATCGTAAATGACGCCCAGTACAGGCTCCTGACGGTAGATCAAAGTAATCGATACACCGAATACGGGCAGTCCGATGGCAAAATTGTTCGTTCCGTCCAGCGGGTCGACGAGCCACAGCCAGTCTCCCTCCACACCTGACCAGCCGGACTCCTCGCTGCGGATCTGATGATCCGGAAAGGTACTGCGGATGCGGCTAAGAATCGCCTCCTCTGCAGCCAGGTCCGCCTCCGTTAACAAATCGCCGGAAGCGTCCTTTTCCTGCACGGCGAAGCCGTGGCGAAACAATTTCCGGGCAGCATCACCTGCAGCGCGGGCAGCATCAACGGCAATCTTCTCAGCCATTTCCAATGTCTCCATCATCAGCTGGCCACGCCTCCCCTGCGTCTATTCCTGTGCCATTTATCATTGGCTTCGTATTTCGTTCAGCTCTTGCCGTTGATCGTCCGTCATGGATTGACGTGATACACGTGCCCCCAAGGAGTGGAACATATCGATTGCATCCTCGTATCCCCGCTCAATGTGCTCAATCCCGGTAATTCGGGTGATACCATCCGCCGCCATCCCCGCAAGGATGAGACACGTTCCTGCACGGACGTCCGTCGCATGAACCCAATTGCCTTGCAGCGGAACGCCGCCTTTAATATAGGCGCTCTCTTTGCGGATTTCCACATCCGCGCCCAACCGCTTCAGCTGATGCACATGGGCGAACCGCTTCGGATACACGCGCTCGGTAATGATGCTTTTGCCCCCCGCTTGAGTCAGCAGCGCGGTCAATGGCTGCTGCAAATCCGTCGCAAAGCCGGGATACATCCCCGTCCGAACCCGGGTCGCCCGCAGCCTTCCCGTCGAATAGGCGGTGATGCTCTGATCCTGCACATCAAGCTCGATTCCTATCTCCTGCAGCTTCGCGAGACAGGAGCCCAAATGCTCGGGAATGATCTGATTGACCGTTACGCTGCCGCCGCGGATTCCTGCCGCCATCAGAAAAGCACCCGCAATCAACCGGTCCGGAATTACGCTATAGGTCCCCCCGCTTAAATACGGCACGCCTTCAATGCGGATTTTATCTGTTCCTGCGCCTACAATCCGCGCTCCCAGCTGGTTCAAGAAATTCGCCGTATCGACTACTTCCGGATCCATCGCCGCATTAAACAGCCTCGTTCTCCCGTTCGCACGGGCCGCAGCCAGCATCGCGTTAATCGTAGCTCCCGAGGTGATCATATCGAAATAAATATCCGCCCCGCGCAGCTGGCTTGCTTCCACCACATAATGATCGTTATAAAAAGTGACGTCCGCGCCAAGCGCACGAAATGCCTTGATATGCTGATCGATCGGACGGGAAACGAAATCATCCCCTCCCGGAAACCCTACCGTCACCTTGCCGAACTTGGCGAGCAGCGCTCCGATAAAATAATACGAAGCACGGTAGGCCGAGGCTTTGCCCGGATCAATCGTTGCGCTATGAATAAACCGGGGATCCATCCGCATTTGTCCATTAGGCCGGCGTTCGATCACAAGACCAATGTCCTTACCAATTTGCTGAATGACGCGAAAATCATATATATTGGGAATCCCCTCCAGCGTAACCTCGGCATCCGCCAGGCAGGAAGCGGCCAACAGAGCTAACGAGCTGTTCTTGGAGCCTTGAATAGGTACCGAGCCGTGCAGGGGGCCCGCAGCTTGCACTTGTATGTAATCCACTAAAGTTCCTACTTTCTCCTGGTTTGATTGTCGTGTCAATCCTTCTCCAATACATAACCGCTGCCGCGCACGGCGCTGATCATGAACGTGTCCTTGCCGTATTTCTTCCGTATCCGATAAACCAGCGCATTCAGCTCGTCCATGCTGACATCAGGCAGCCCTTCGGCATCCTGAGAGCGTTCGGGCCAAACCGTCTTTTTAATTTCATCAAAAGGAACCAGCTGATTCGTATGGTCCGTAAGCAATTTGATGAATCCGTATTCCTTCTCCGACATCACAATACGCTGCCCGTTCACCGTGCACTCCCGCTTCTCCCAATTGATGGAGTAGGCTTCCAGCTCTTCGAGCATATGAAATTGCTGCGTCAGGCTGATCGGTTCAAACTCCAGTGTTTGGTCGGCGAACAAATACGAGAAATGCAAGACGACCATCCCCCGGGCCAGCTTTATAATATCAAAGGACTGCAGCTTGTGCGGTGTATGGGGCTCGACCCGTTGGCCATTAAGCTCCGTTCCGTGCCTGCTCCCCATATCGTACAATACGGCCTGTTCCTTCTCTTTACGAATCATCACATGCCTGCGGGAAATAAAAGCGTTCGAAAATGAAAGATCCGGTACCTCATCGTTCGATATGCGACCTACAATCCATTCTTCTTCATCTAATTGAATGTACGTTCCGGGCCGATGAGGTTCACCTCGGATAACATAAAGACATGCATAAGCTTCCAGAAGGACCTCCTCCGATTCCCATTATTTTGAATTCACCTGCTGCGAGGATAAACGGCTTCTCCGCTCCTCCGGGAACGGCTCACCCTTGTCCAGGCCAACTGACCATCCTATTTGGACGCCTCTACCATCTTACCTTATTATTGTGCTCCAGGAGAATGCCTCTACACTAATAAGTCGGTGACAGCTGACTGACGCGAAGCTCACAGCCGATCTATGCTTCATCATGGAAACGTTCCCATCCTATGATTGTAGCAAAGTGGGCGTCAACCCGCAATTTTCTTAGATGGCATCGATATCTAAGTTGTGACACGTCAGTAACCCGCTTCGGAAGGAGGCCGCTGAACAAGCTGCGGCTGCATGGACGGATCTCTTTTCTGAAGCAAAAAAGGCCCGGCTCCTTCTCCGGAGCCGAGCGATTTTTCACGGGTAAGATAAACTAAGCGATGGAGGTTGGCGCTCCGAACGGCGAGCTGTAACCGCTAATGCCTTGCAATATCCGCTGCGCCTCCTCGTCCGTCATGGAGCCGTAGCGTTCTACCGCGTCTACGATCTTGGGAAACAAATGGACATCGCCTGCACTGGCAAAGCCGGAAATGCCCTGGAAGGACAAAACAAAATGCACACAGGCGTCAATCACCTGCTGCTCGGCGAACGGCTCATACCAGGTCGCATAGTCCCTCTGCTGCCCCTCTGCCCAAGGTCCTTTGGCGATCGCCTTGATGACGCGAACAGCCGTCTGCTCCTTACTTGCCTGCTCCAGCAGCTGATCAAAAGCCGTTTTGTACTCCGGCAGCGAGTATAAATAATAATTTAACGGGAGCAGTACTGTGTCGAACGAGTACCGCCGGAGTGCCTCCAGGTGGGTCATCGGAGCCAAATGTCCGTGCCCGGTGATCCCGATGGCTTTGACCACCCCCTCATCCTTCGCTTCAAGCAGTGCTTCAAGTGCGCCTCCGCTTTCCGTGCACTTATCCAGCTCTTCGATGGTTCCGACCGCATGCAGCTGGATCAAATCGACGCTGTCCACCTGCAGCCGTTCAAGGGAACGATAGATTTGCTCTTTGGCCTTGGACTTTGACCGCTCACCCGTTTTTGTCGCCAAAAAAATTTCGTCCCGGATTTTGGGCATCCAAGGCCCCATCCGCAGCTCCGCATCACCGTAGCTTGCCGCCGTATCAAAATGATTCACCCCATGGGCTCTTGCAAAAGCAATCGAATCATCCGCTTCCTGCTGCGTCACATTTCCGAGACTGGCCGCACCAAACATCACGACCGAGCTTTGATGGCCCAAACGGCCTGTTTCGCGTTGTAGCATCATTAGTTCCTCCTTTGATTAGGGTCTCGCAGACCCGAGCGCGTTGCGCATACTTAAAATATATTTGGATGTATCCAACGGATGAACGCCTCTTCGCGTTCTAACGGCCTCCATCCCTTCGGGGCATTCCCGGTAGCCGTCGAAGCGTGTGGTGAACGTGCCCCGTCCACCGGTCAGCGTGCTCAGCTTCACAGCAAAGTCCAGAGAGCTTGCGACCGGTACAGTACCTTCCACCATGAGGCGATCCCCCGTCATGACCGGATAGTCAAAGATCGCCCGCATCAGCGTCAGCTCATGCAATATTTTCCCGCTTGACTCCTCTGGCGCGCTGATGCGGAAATGAACATAGGGCTCCAGCAGGGTCGTTCCTGTCTGTGCCAGTCCGTTCATGATGCCCATCGGCGTGGCAAGAACAAAATCCAGCGGATGGGTATGCCATACATGGTGCTCCCCTTCGATCAAGGTTACCTTCAGATCCGTTACCTCCCAGCCCAGAAGACCTTGCTGAAGCGACTCCGGTACCCGCCTGGCCACTTCATTCTGGTAGCTAGGCAGCAAATTCTCGGGCTTGACGATGGAGGAGTAGCTCAGCCCGCTCCCCCGCACTCCCGGTTCAATACGGAACTTCAGTATGGCCCAACACGGCTTGGGCATTGTGTAGGCGACGAAGCCGATCCCCTGCCGGCTTGGTGTCTCTTTGTAAATGACACTTGGCTGTCCGAACACGGCATGCAGCCCGAACCGGCTGTACAGCACATGCGTCAGCACCTCCAGCTGAATAGGACCCATGATCTTCACATGAAGCTCCCGTTCCGTCTGATGCCATTGCAAATCCAGCAAGGGATCCTCGTCGGCAAGCTCCTGGAGGGCAGCGACAAGCTGCGGATAATCCGCATCCTGAAGCGGCTTCACCTGAACCGTCAGCAGCGGTACAGTCAGCCGGTGCTCCGGCGGGATGAGCCCCGGATTGCCCAGGACATCTCCGATCCTGACACGGCTCAGCCCGCAAACGGCGGCGATATCTCCTGCCTCGAGCATACCGACATCCTCGTGGTGTCCTGCATGGACTTTTCGAATTTGCGTAACCTTCTCATCCAGCCCTAGCGTGGCATTGTGGATGACATCACGGTTCTGTATACGTCCTCCATAGAGCCGGACCAAGGCCAGCCTGCCCATCACTTTATCCCGTTCGAGCCGGAAAACAACGCCGGACAGCGCATCCCCGACGCTCCCCGATGGCGGAGGGAGCAGCTCCGTCATCGCATCCATCAGCTCCGTGACGCCTATCCCTCTATTCGCTGCCGCGTACAGCACAGGCGTGACGAGAGCCTGGCCGGTAAGCTGCCTTAGCTGGGCCAGCCATCGGGACTCCGGTACGGCAATTCCGTTAATGTAGTCCTCCAGCAGCGATTCCTCCTGCTCCGCAAGACATCCGATCAGTCCATCATAGCCCGGATGACCCGGAGCGAATTGACTCGACTTGCCGTTCGAGCAGTCCGTGGGCACCGGTCTCCAGAACGGCTCCACGCCGGCAAATGCTTCCCCCTGGCCATCATACCATTGAACCGGAATGGCAGACGGTGTCAACACCGATCTGATTTCTTGAAGAACCCGTTCTGCATCCGCTCCGACTCTGTCCATCTTGTTGATCAGCATCAAGGTTGGAATTCCCAAGGTATGGAGCGCATTCCATAACGTCTCTGTATGGGCTTGGACGCCCTCAACTGCAGAGATGACCAGGATCGCCCCGTCCAGCACGCGCAGGGAACGTTCCACCTCCGATGAGAAATCGACGTGGCCTGGCGTATCAATCAGATTGATCGTGCAGCCTTTCCATTGAAAAACGGTAGTCGCCGCACGGACGGAGATGCCCCTTTCCTTTTCGATATCCATCCAATCCGTCTGGGCAGTACCTGCATCCACCCGTCCCAGACTTCGAATGCGGCCGCTTTCGAACAGCATATGCTCCGTCGTGGTCGTTTTCCCCGCATCCACATGAGCCACAATGCCGATATTTCGGATCTGCTTAGCTTCCACTTTCTGTTCTGTACTCATGCTGCTGCGCAGAGCTCACCTCGTCCCTATCCTTCTTCCGTCCGGTCCGTCGCCGGCGGTGGCGCGATTGACAGCGCTGAAATTTCCTGGCGCCATTCAGGCGTCATCGAAATATCCGCTGCAGCCAAGGAAGGCTCCAGCTGCTCTACGCTGCGCGCGCCGATGATCGGGGCCGTGACGCCCGGGTGCGACATAACCCATGCGACCGCCAAGGAGGCCGGATGCACCTCGCGCTCCAGCGCATAATCTGTAAAGCGTTCGGCAATTTCGTAATTGCTCTCTTTGCTGTAGCGCTCCGCATACATTTTTTGCTCGACAAGCCTGCCCTGCGACGGCCTGCGGTCTTTGCCGTATTTCCCTGTCAGAAGACCGCCGCCAAGCGGGCTGTAGGTGATGACTCCTACCTGCTCAGATTCGGCCAAAGGCAAAATTTCAACCTCTGCCTGCCGCTTCACCAAATTATACATCGGCTGAATACACTCGAACCTCGCCCAATGATTTCGCTCCGAGATCCCGAGCGCCTTCGCGATTTGCCATGCGGCCCAATTGCTTACGGCAGGATACAGGATTTTGCCCTGCTGCTGCAAATCGTCCAAAGCGCGCAGCGTTTCCTCCATCGGCGTGAGCGGATCGAAATGATGGACGAAATAGACGTCCAGACGATCCGTCCCGAGACGACGCAGACTGTCCTCTACCGCAAGCAGGATATGGCGGCGCGACAGCCCTTTAGCATTTCTGTCCTGACCGGTCGGAAAGCATACCTTCGAGGTTAGAACAATCTCGTCACGGCACTTCGCATCGCGGATACAGCCTCCGAGAATTTCCTCCGAGCGGCCCTGTGTGTAAACGTTTGCCGTATCGAAAAAATTGATCCCAGCTTCCCGGCAGCGGTTGAACATAGCCCGGGACTCTGTTTCGTCCGCGTTCCCACCGAACGACATCGTACCAAAGCACAAGCTAGAAACCTGTACACCTGTCTTCCCTAACGTTCTGTACTGCATAGCCGCCTCCTATGGGTTCGTTTATTATTGATCATTCAATCGGTCCGTTTGCCAGCTTAACAGGTCAAATGCGGCGAGCCCGGCATCAGCTGCATAAATTCGATCCGGTTGCCGTCAGGATCCTTCGCCCAGCACTGATAATTGGTGTCCTTCCCCTGCTTCGGCTCCACATCCAATGTCACGCCATGGCTTTTCAAATGATGAGCAATTTGGTGAATATCCTCCACCTCCAGGCAAAGATGATTAAAGCCGATCGGCTTTTGAACAGGACCCGGTTTATTCTCACCGCCGTAGAAAAGCTCGATAAATTGGCCCTCGCAAACTTTAATATATTGAATCCATGGCTTGTCTTCGTTATCATGCAGCTCAAATGCTCTCTGAAAACCGAGAAGATCACAGTAAAAATGAAGAGATTGCTCCATGTCCTGAACCGTCAAAGCAATGTGCCCAATACGTTTGATCATTTGGAACGTTCGCCTCCTCCAGGGTTGAACGAAAACGGCTGCCTTCGCCCTCCCTACATCATATAAAATTTCACTTGAAAATATAAGGAGTGAAGACGATTTCATTAAGTTACCTTGAGGTAAGCGATCCTCATGCGTATGCCCGGTCCATACTGCTTTACCCTCTTGCAGAAGAACAGCATATTTTTATCATAGGGTGATGTTATCGGCGGATAGATATCATTTTATGAAACATCTCATCTAATAACATTATTTCTGCTTTTTGGCTGACGGCATGGTTCCCAAGCTTTACATCGATTATAAAGTCATTGTTCAGCATCTGGCGGTAACGGGAAATAATGTCGTCGTCAGACATTTCTCCCATTGCCTTCGTTTCGGCTGGAATTACCGGGATTCCGGCTTGCTCTACCAGGTGAATGTTTTGTTTAATATCTGCGGCAATCTTTCTTAGAATACTTTCACTTCTTGCTGTCTCGATATCCACCATTCCGTCATTCGTATAGAAATGCTTGTTGATAATAGCCAACGCAGTATGCGAAATATGGAATGCCTTAATGTCTTTTTGGATTTCATAATGCAAATCCACTGATTCAAATAGTTGGGCAAGCTCTTCCACTCTTTCGGTCATCAGTCCGCTTATTTCACCAAACATGGTTCCTTGATGTTTTTCAGAACCGAATTGGGCGTATAGAACATCTTCTTTGATGTCTCCACCGGCACCCGGGAATCCCGGAAGTAAGCGGTCCCCCACGATTTCAAGCCAAGAGTCATATCCAATAGTGTTGGTCAAGGTGACGATGGTCTTGCTCTGATTATGCTTGATCGCAGATAGGGCAGATTCGGCCTGGTCATATCGGACTGGGACCAAAATGAAATCATAAATGTCGTCGTTATCAAGCTTTACTATCGTCTTGATCGATATTTGCTTTATCGTTCCATTATCGTTGTATTTCAGTCCATCCCTTTTCAGCGCCTCCAGTCTCTTTCCTCGTGCCAGTATAGTAACGTCAAGTCCCGACTGTGCGAATCGGAGTGCATATAGACTGCCAATCACGCCGGCGCCAAATATCAAAAGTCTAGGGGGTTTGGTATTCAATAGAATCCTTCCTTTCGAAGAATTATACACAGATTGTTTAAGCAACACCTGTTTGTTAAGATAATAGTATCGCATGCTTATGATTTCAACCGGCAGAGTTAGGGAAAGGTTGCATAGGCAACACATTGTAATAATTGATGTTTAACAAGGAGATATTGAAATGGTAAATCAGGAAGATCCGAGGGTGTTGAGAACACGACAGTTAATTAGAACAGCGTTCAGAGCTTTGCTGCGAAGAAAAGGATTTGATGCAATTACAATCAAAGATATCGCTCAGGAAGCAACCATTAACCGCGCCACCTTTTATGCCCATTTTGAAGATAAATATGCTTTGCTTGACGAAGTCACAGAACAGGCTTTTCATGAGATGATTCCTGAGCGAGTGGCGGATGCACAGGAGTTCACAGATGAAATATGTGACCAGTTGATCTTGATGACGCACCAATATATCGTGGATTTTTATCGGATCTGCAGAATGGATTCCAATTCGATGGCAAAGCTTGTCGATGAAAAAATAAAGAAAATGCTGCAGCAAACCATAGAAAGCATTTTTCTGAAAGGGGGTACCCACCTCGGGCCGGACAGGCATCGTATAAAAATCATGGCGGCCATGACAGGTTCAGCCATATATGGTGCTGCGCATTATTGGTTAAATGTCGAGGAAAAGGATCGAACCGATGGGCTTGTAGACATTGTTCGTCCCTATGTACTTAACGGTCTGGGGCTAGGTGTTTAGGTTCATTCGTTGCCGTGAAAGCTGAGTTGGTTGGATATAAGATGAAACTACGTTATATTTAAATATGTACATACATGCGTATGAACAGTTATACAGGGCGGAGGGGAACCATGGGCAAAACAATGCAATAGGTACTTTGTGGATACTTAACGAACGTAAACGCTATGCATTCAGTTTTAGTCCGATTTTAACATAATATATAGTAACCGAGACGTTAATAGTAGGAATCGGTCAAAAGCAGATTTTTTTAAAAAATAGCTTACATAACCTCCGAGTCTTTATAGCTGCGACTGATGATATTAAGTCACCGAAAAAGGTAACTCCGCTAACGTCTAAAGCTCCGAATAAAAAAGAATATCTCGAAATCTCTTCTAAAGATACATTGAAACAATATGCAGAAAAATCTAAACAAAAAGTAAAAGATCTGGATGACAATACAGAGTACCAGTTTATTGTTACTTTTAAGAAGCCAATCTCCGAAAACGAGCTGAAGGCATATACCGGAAATCTGAACAAGCCTATGATATATGGCCGTGGTATTGACAATGAGGGAAACAGAATTACGACACTGGCGCTATCAGTTGATGAGGATGCGATAAAACAAGTAAAAGAAAATCCTAAATATACTTTTAAGGGCTTTACTCAAATCGATGCGGTAGCTACCGGGGCAGAAAATAAAAAGCTCCTTAATGATAATGCCGTGTTTAGCGTAGAAGCCGCTAATAACTTCGAGCCGTTGGGTCTATTTTGGAAATTAGAAGAACAGGAGTAATATAATACTAAGGAAAAAGAAACAAGAGGGGCTAACACCCCCTCTATATTTTATTAGGGGGGGTGGTATGATGTTTGAAAATCAGTTTCGCAATCTTGCTGGTATATTGACTGCTGTAGTCGGGATATTGTACCTTCCGGGGATTTTAACCAATCTCACAGGTAACATACTTTGGGCGGCAATGTTTATCCTTTTAGGTTTAATTATCCGTGGTAATCCTCCTTATCGGGCTTATGTTTGGTCAAACTTCCTTAATTTTGGATTCCAAGGATTCATGCTTGTCATCGCCCTTTTAACGTACTTCGATATTTCAGATGGTTCTATATCCACGTCCGCAATGCTCACACTTGTGTGTTGCCATTCAATCATCTTAGGAACTTACGTAGCTCACTTCTTCTGGGTAATGCGAAAAAAAAAAAAAAAACATTAAACAAGAATTTTCCTGTAATATCTCCCCAATAGACCGAGAACAATCTTAATGACTGGCCTATCCAGCTATTTCAGTGATGTACTTCTGACAAACATAAAGGCCCTAATTTTCCATTTCCGCTTTTCTCTCGAAGTGAACGATTAAGAAAAAGAAAATGAATTGTAGGGCCTTTTCTATGCTTCTGGACAGATAAATTTGTGGTAAAAAAGAGCGCAGGGCATGTTACATCCCTGCACTCTTTTTCAAAGAATCACCTGCGTATTTTCCGGCGCTGCTTCAAGGCTCTGGCCGCCCCCGGCTTCAAGCTTGCCGTTACCGCTTTCGGGGACGTAAACGAGCTGATCATTTTGAACATCGGTCCCATCTGCTGGACTAATTTGAATACCTGCTGCGCCTTCCCCATTATTGAAATAAGTCCGTCAATGCCGCCGAACATGGAAAGTAACGAAGCGCCCTGCTCTGGAACCGCCGCTGCACGGTCCGCTTCAGCCGTCGAATCCCCTGCTCCCGGTCCGGCTCCCCCGCCGTTTTGTGCGATAGAAGGCTCGACGTAGCTCTCGTAGTCCGCAGGTCCGGAGTAACCTGGGGCTGTTCTTTTCCGCTTCGGATACGAGTTTTTTTTGGTACCTGGCCGCTGTGCTTTCGGCGAATTGGCTTTGAGTGCATTGGATTTGGCGGGGATAGCTTTGGATACAGTCGGTCTACCCACATTTTTTTTCATACGGATCCCTTTCCTTTGCCCAATCATGGTGTCATTTCACGATAAGCCAAGCATCATCACATTCTAGTCTTGTATTATTTTATGTGATGCTTGCGGAAAGGGCATGGGTCACTGCACCGCCATACTGCAAATGTGTTATTGTCCGACTCGGTTCCTAAGCTCCTTGGGCCGGCACTGTAATCCAGCCTTGGTAGATCGAATAATAGAACAGGAATGTGGAGATGCCTCCGAGAACGAGCATCAGAAAGCCCCAGTTCTTCTTCCGCTGGAGAAACAACACAAGCGCGCCGCTGAAAAAGGACCCCATAATTAAAATAAACAAAATAAAAAGTATGATCATGAAAGCAGAATCTCCTTTAATGGTTCGTTAATCACATAGATTCTACTTTATCATTTTTGAAGAGGAAATGCACTATAACCCAAACACAAGCACATTCACAACGATACATCCCTACATACGGTACGGTGCTGCAGTATAAGGTAAATGCCTACCAGGAGTAAGCCTTCGGACCTGCCCCGCCGGGTCCGGGGAAAATGGCATCCAATTGGGCAATTACCTCTTCACTAAGATCCAATTCCGCCGCACGCAAAGTGTTTTCCAGCTGCCCCAGCGTTCGCGGGCCGATAATCGGCGCCGTTATGGCCGGATGTCGCAATGTCCAGGCTAACGCCACGTTCGCTTCGCTTTCCCCGATTTCCCGACACAATCCGGCGAAAGCATCCAATTGCGGACGCAAGCTTTCGATACGGGCTTTTTGCCGTTCGGAGCGTGATCCGGCCGTGGGGTTCACATTGCCGCCAAGAACGCCGCCATCCAGCGGGCTCCAGGCAATAACCCCTATGCCTTGGCTCTCGGCCGCAGGAAGCAGCTCCAGCTCCGGCAGCCGGCAGAGCAGGCTGTATTTATGCTGCTCGGACACCAGGCCGAACGAGTGGCGAGCCTTCGCCTCGTACTGCGCGGTAATCAGGTCCCATCCGGCGAAATTACTGCTGCCGACATACCCAATCTTCCCCTGGTATAAAGCGACGTCGAAGGCTTCCCACAGCTCAGCCCACGATACATTCCTGTCGATATGATGCATTTGATACAGCTCGACATGATCGGTCTGCAGCCTGCGTAAGGATGCCTCCAAATGTCTGCGGATCTTATAGGCCGACAGTCCTCTGGGGTCGTTCGGCCCGTCATTCGGGTCCTTCATAATCCCGTATACTTTGGTGGCAAGGACTACCTTTTCCCTGCGCCCCCCGCCTTGGGCGAACCAGCGCCCGATAATTTCTTCGGTCCATCCCGGATGCTCCGCGCCACCGTATACATTCGCCGTATCAAAGAAGTTAATTCCCGCATCGACGGCGGCATCCATCATCCGGAAAGCTTCCTTTTCCTCCGTCGCAGGCCCGAAATTCATCGTTCCCAAGCATAGCCGGCTTACTTGCAGTCCCGTTCTTCCTAATGAGGTGTATCTCATCGTTAACCCTCCTTGAATGATATTAACTGCCCGCAGCTTCCATTAGTCCCTTAATGTATCCTACGCCATAGAGCCGTCCCAGCAGCTCGTAGCCTGGATGGGAATTATCTTCACCTTCCATTGTGGGAACATGGTCAGGTCTTGCGGGGCCTTGATAGCCAACCTCATAGTAGGTTTTCATCGCTTCCAGCATGTTCGTTTGCCCGTCATCGTGGAACGTTTCCTCGAATTTCTCAGGAGTTCCGCGCACATCCCGGAAGTGAACGAAAAAGATTTTATCCCGGGCTGCAAAGCTGCGGATAACGGAAGGAATATGCTCCCCCGCCGTGGCCAATGTCCCCTGGCACAGCGTAATTCCGCTGTATTCGCTTGGGACCAGGTCGATAGCCCGTTGAAGCGCATCGGCATTCCGTAAAATTCTCGACACACCCCGAATCGGGGAGATCGGCGGATCATCGGGGTGCAGCGCGAGCCGTACCTTCGCTTTTTCCGCGACAGGCACAATCCGCTCCAAATAGTACTTGAGGTTATCCCACAGCTGTTCTTCCGTTACGATTCCTGCTTCTGTGAGCGGAGCATGCTTCATGACCTCATGATCATAGCTCGATACGAGCGCACCGCCTCGGGTCCGGGTTGTGGTCGAAGTCCGGAACCAGTTGAACTGCGCCATAAAGTTGTAGCACAGCACACCGATGCCCAAGGCTCCCATGTTCGTGATGAACTGCTGCATCACTTCGATTTCTTCGTCCCGGCCGGGGAGGCCGAGCTTGATCCGATTTGCGGGTGGGGCGGATTCGATTACCGCCAGGTCCAGCCCGAAGTCCTCGAATCTTTTCTTCATATGCATCAGGTTGATATAGTCCCACGGCTTCAATCCATTTTCTTCTCTGGGCAGCGGTCCCACGGCATAATTTATACCCATTTGCTTAGCCAGATGCCACAGCTGATTCGGATGCGATGAGAAGAATTCAGCCAGCTTCACTCTCGATCACCTCATTCTTTATTGTGAACCAAACCATCAACATTCTTCTTGCTTACAAAACTTATTTGCCGCCAAGCTTCGCTTCGATCTCTTTACCCATCGTTTCGATCGTTTTGTACGCATCGTCCAACGACTTTTTGCCGAACCAGACCGCTTCCATCTCTGCCTGGTATGCCTGCACCCATTCCGACCAACCGGTTGGAGCAGGATAGAAGGGAAGCGCCTTCTCGATAACCGTATCCAGAAGCTTTCTGCTCATTAAATCCGTAGGCTGAAGCGACGGCTCCAGCTCCTTGTAAATCTCGTTGTTGATTGGAATACCGCGCGAGGTTCCCAGCGCCTTCCCCGCTTCCTTGTCCGTGATGAACCAGCGGATAAATTCCTTCGCTTCCTTCTTGTATTTGGATGTGGAGCTAACGCTCAAAAACAGCGTCGATTGCGCCCAGCCTCCGCCGGACGGACCGGTCGGCATCGTAGTCAACCCGACCTTCCCGGGCATCAGCTGCTCCATCACCGCAACGGAAGCAACTGTCACCCCTTTGGTCATGACCGCCCCGGAAGCCATGGAATCGCCTTTCGGATCGTTGTCCACGAATGCCTTCGTGACATCCGGAGGAGGAACGGTTCCATCTTTACGGAACTGTGCGAACCTGTTTTGGTACTCGTACCAAAGCTCTTTGTTCAAATTGAATTTTTTGCCGTCCACCATGATCGGGCCTTTGCCTTTGGCGGTTTGATAATATTGATAGTTATCCCATATGTTCGATCCGTCTCCGATCGGATACTTGCCCTTCGGCAGCTTCGCTCTGCCCTCCTTCGCAAATTCGAAGTAATCGTCCCATGTCCAGTTTTTGGCCGGAAGCATGATTCCCGCCGCCTCCAGATCGGTTTTGTTAAAAGCCATTCCTTGACCGTTATGGCCGAGCGGAATGCCGTACAGCTTTCCGTTGATTTTCGAGTTTTCGATAATTTTCGGATCAACAATGCCCTTCAGATCAATATCCGACAAGTCCTCCAGCGTCCCCCGGCTCGCATAATCCTGAATATAAGCGCCATCCATCTGCAGCACGTCCGTCATCGATTTGGAGGCGGCCAGCGTCGTCAGCTTGCTCCAATAGCCGTCCCAGGCGAGATATTCGGGGGTGAATTTGATGCTCGGCTTCTGTTTCGAGTAAATGTCCAGCGCCGCCAGCGTGGCTTTATGTCTGGTGTCGGGCCCCCACCACATGATTTTGAGGTTCGTGCTGCCGCCGTCGCCGCCCTTGCCCTCCCCCGGCTTGCCTGCTGTCCCTTGACTCCCCCCGCTGCAAGCCGTCAAAGCCAGAACCGCCGCTACACCAAGTGTAATGCCTTTCCCCCACCTGCGATCATGCTTCATACCCTTCATCCCCTTTATCATTGTTTAGCTTGACAAGCACCACACAGGCATCCGTCATCCTTTTAACCCTGTGGTGGTAATCCCTTCAACAAAATGCTTTTGCGCGAGAAAAAACACGATAACCGAGGGAACGATGGAAAGCAGCGACATGGCCAGCAGCTGTCCCCACTGGATCTCGAATTGATCAATAAACATGCGGAGCGCCAGACCGACCGTATATTTTTCCACGGAGCTCAAATAGAGTACTTGACCGAAGAAATCGTCCCAGCTCCATATAAACGTGAAAATAGCTACGGTAACCAGAGAAGGCTTCAGCAGGGGAAAAATGATCCGGGCATAAATACCGTACACAGAGGCCCCGTCGATTTTGGCAGCCTCATCCAGCTCCCGGGGAATTCCTCTGATGAACTGAACCAGCAGAAAGACGAAGAAAGCGCCGCCGCCAAAGAAATGAGGTAAAATAAGCGGAATATAGCTGTCGACCAAACCAAAGTGGTTATACATGATGTATTGAGGGATAACCGTTACTTGTCCGGGCAGCATCATCGTCAGCAGCAGGATGGAGAACCAGAAGGCACGCAGCTTGAATTGCAGCCGTGCGAACCCGTATGCAACGAGGGAGCTGGTTATGACGGCACCCAGTACGTTCCAAAACTCCATGGTCAGCGTGTTGGCAAAAAAATGAGTAAATGAGAAATCAGCGGAAAAGTGCCAACCCTTCGTATAGTTTTCCCACATTGGGCTCTGCGGCCAAATGGAAGGCAGACTCATTTCCTCGGTTTTCTTAAGCGACGCTCCCAGCCACCAAATTACCGGATACAGCATGAGCAGGGAAATCCCCGTAAGCAGCAGGTGATTGGCAAGCCTTGAGCCCTTCAGCGAGGATAGGTTCACTTGGCTTTCCCCCCTTCCGATTCATAAAATACCCAGTAACGCGACACCAGGAAGTTAATCCCGGTCAGAACCGCAATGATAACCAGCAAAATCCATGCAAGCGCTGAAGCATACCCCATTTGATAGTGCTTGAATGCCTTTTCAAAAAGAAATAAGGCGTACATGTACGTCGAATTCACAGGTCCTCCCTTCGTAATAATGAAGGCGGATGTAAACATTTGAAAGGAACCGATTACCCCAAGAACCAGATTAAAGAACATGACCGGTGATAGCATCGGCAGCGTGATATGAAAAAACTGTCTTGCTTTACCCGCGCCGTCCACTGCCGAGGAATCGTACAATTCTCCGGGAATTTGCTTGAGACCTGCCAGAAAAATGACCATCGTCGAGCCGAATTGCCAGGTGCTGAGCAGGATGAGCGTGCCAAGGGACGTATTCGGATTCGAGATCCAGCCTACCCCTTGAATGCCAAACCAGCCGAGCACATGGTTCACATAGCCATCCAGACTGAACATATTGCGCCAGAGGACGGATACGGCTATACTGCCCCCGATAAGGGACGGGAAATATATCGCGGTCCTATACAAATTCATCCCCCGAAGGTTTTTGTTCAGCAGCATGGCCACCATGAGCGAGAAAAAGAGCTTTAACGGAACGGCCGCCAGAACGAAAGCGAACGTAACCCCTAGGGAAGTGCGGAATAGCTGATCCTTGAATAAAATGCTGGAATAGTTTTGGGACCCGATCCAGGTCGGATCATTCAAGAGTGAATATTCGGTAAAAGATAAGTAAAACGATTGGGCGATCGGCCACACCGTCAGCAACAAAAATCCGATCAGCCATGGCGATATAAAAATGTAGCCTGCCAGATTCGTCTCCCTACTGTCCCTCCTCCATAACTTCGCAAATCTCGCTGCAAAGGATTGGCGCTTGACCCCTGCATCCTCTTGATACAAGGACACGTTCGACATGACTCAACCTCCTCTTCTCACAATGGAAACAGCTTGTGGATATAAAATTAACAAAAGCGCTTTCAAAAGGACAGGTGAATATTTTACGAATTTGTTTGATTTTTTTGGGGTGCAAAATACCGGCCCAGTAAGCGATAATGCCTATCACAACTCTTTCTGAGCAAAGCAAATAAGCATACGGCTTGGCGATATGCAGCCTGTATGCTTGCTGAAGGGGAACGGCTCACAGCCCAGTGGAATCCCTGTACTCGCTTGGGGATACACCGACCTTTTTCTTGAAAATTTGGCTGAAATAACGGGAATCCTTATAGCCGACCTGCTCGGCGACTTCATAGTTTTTCAAATGCGTGCTCTTCAGCATAGCCTTCGCCTTATTGATCCGGATATCGGTCAGCTGGTCGATAAACGTTTTGCCCGTATTCGTTTTAAATAAGGAGCTCAAGTAAGCAGGCGTCATGTATACTTTCTGGGCCACGCTGTACAGTGTGGCATGCTGGCATTCCTGCTCCATATATTGAATCGTTTTCTTAATAATACTGCGGAGACTTTCCCTCTCCTGCTGCAGCATCACTTCCCTCAAGCCGGTCAAATAATCCACGACGAAGGATTGGACTTCCTGAATCGAGCGCATTTCAACGACAGCCATCATCTCAACACGATTGAGAGCGCTTACCATTTCCGATGCCGTTACCCGCTTTTCCAATCCTATGAGCATTCGGATCGTTAATTCATAGATGGACTTGGGAGCCACAGGGCCGTTTTGAAGGATAAAGCCGTACCATTCTTCTACAGCGTTCCTGATCATTTCAGGATGGACCGCAGCTTTCAGCCGTTCATACAGCAGGGTTTCCCGCTCAGCAGGATAGACAGATATTTTCTGAAACTTGGACAGCTCGCTGAAATAAACAATTTCTCCGACACCATTATAAAATTTGTTCTTCAAGGCAAGAAGCGCTTGCCGATAAGAGTTATGAATGTCCGACAGCTGTCCGCACGGCTTCCCTACACTCATATTCACGGTCATGGAGAAGGCCTGCTTCACCCGAAGCTGCAAGGTCTCGATCCAATCCTTGGATACCCACGAGAAGAGTACGCCGAGTCTCCCCTCCCCATCAATGAACACAACGCTTCCGCCTGTCTCCTGCTGCTGCAAATCGTCACGAAGGATCTCCATCCATTTCCGTTTCTCGCTCTCATCCACCGAAGTCATGACAGGCTCTAATAAGGCAATGGCCGGAAAGGTGAAGTATGGATTCAAATTCAGGTAGGCTAATATTTCTTGTACGGGGTGCGTTTGCTGTGAATCCTTCGTAACCAGTCCGACTAAAAAACGATCCCTCATCAGCTTCAGCATTTCCTCATCATCAAAAAAACGTTTCTGATTGTGCATGCTCCATATCCCCTTTGAACAGGTTAACATTTCGAGATGCCATGCGTCAGTACGAGGTTCAGTCCATTCGATGCCTAGCTCCATTTTATCGATTATCGATAATTTAGTTTGAATGAGAAAACCTCTATCGAGGCCTTTCAAGACTCTTGTTTTGATTATCGATAATCGATATTTTGTATCTATCGTTATTATAAGGGGCTTCTTTCCATTTGGATACGGGAAAAATATCGGAGGTTTTGTCGAAGGCATCAGCTCGTATACCGCTTATAGAAATCCAAACCGCGGATCAGCTTCTCCTCGGTTGCATCTACATCCCCGGATTTTATCAAGTCCAATATTTCCGTATGCGAATTCGGTATGCTGTAGCCTGAATGGTCTTGATTCGTTACGGTAATAAAACGCATAATTTTCGTGCGAATCCGGTTCCAAATATCCAGAAACAGCTCGTTGCCGCTGCGTTCGTAGAAATAACCGTGAAACTGCATATCCAGCTCCACCAGCCGGTATGGATCCTGTTCATCCACCGCCTGCGTCATCTGCTGAAGTATACCTTCCAGATAACGGATATCTTCTGCGGTCAGCACCTTCATCGTCTGCCGCAGCGCATGGCCTTCCATCAGCTGGCGCAGCTCATAAATATCCCGAATTTCTTTGTGCGTAATCTCGGACACGACGGAGCCTTTGTTCTGTTTGCCGACAATGAGGCCTTCCTGCTTCAAACGCTCGAGCGCTTCACGAACCGGTGCCTGGCTGACATCGAATTGTTTGGCAATATCCAATACGATGAGCCGCTGTCCCGGGGCTAGCTCCCCTTTCATAATTTTCTTTTTTAACGCCAGGTAGACATGCTCGCTTAAAGAAGTCGGGAGCGAGCTCGTGTGCGCGGTATCCATCAATGGAATGAATGCCTCCGTTCGGAGTAGGGTATGGGAAAAAAGATAAGATTGTCGATAAACGATAATCTTATCTTAAAGAGAGACGAGCTTCCTCGTCAAGCCGTATTCCCATTCCCCTCTACTTCGCCAAACGCTTCTCGGCATCGTCCAAAGCCATTTTGGTTCCCATCGCTGAATAATCCAGCCACGGCTGCTCTGGAATCACATAAACATGATTCGCCTTGACCGCCTTTAGCCCCTGCCAAATCGGGCTTGTCTGCAGCTGCTGGAACAGCTTTTGCGCACCATCCTCTTTGTTCAGCACAAGGAAGATCGCATCCGCATCGTAATCCGGCAGCACTTCCTGGGAAATCGTCTCATAGGCCTTATCTTTGCTGATCTTGTCCACACCTTTTGCCGGCTTTAGCCCCAAATCCTCGAACAGCATCGGGCCCATTGGCCGTCTCATACCGAACACCCGCAGCTCCTTGGCTGTCACACGTACCGCCATGACCGTGCCGTCTCCAATTTGGCCTTGCATTTGCTTCTTCACACGCTCTGCTTGAGCCTGGTAATCTTGTATAAAGGTGTCCGCCTGCGGTTCGCGGTTCACCAGCTTGGCGACTTTTTTCAATGTGTCTCTCCACGTGCCTTCATTCAGATCGAATACTTCCGTCTTGGCAATCTTTTCGTACTTTGCAAGATCCTTGCCTGCATACTGCTTATCTACATAGATTACATCCGGTTTAAGGGCCAGCAGAGACTCCATATCCGGATCCGTCGCGACGCCGAGCGGTTTCGTATCTTTCAAGCGGTCCGCAACGTGCGGAAGAAATGCTTTCAGCTCGCCGCCGATGACGGAGCCTACAGGGGTAATACCAAGGGCGAGCAGTTCATTGGTCAAGTGAATCGAGAGCGAGGCGATTCGGGGCGCTTGGCCGGCTTCCGGTTTGGCGGCTGCGGAATCTCCCTTCTGTGGAGCTGTGCTTGGCGGCTGCGAAGTCGTTTGACCGCAGGCTGCGGTCAGCATCAAGGCCAGGATGGTAATAAGCAATGCGATCGTTTTTTTCATAGAGATCCCCTTTGTCATGGATGACTGTTATTTATTTGGTTCTGACAAGCAGATAGAGAAAGTAGGGCGCTCCTACAGCAGCCACAACGATACCGGCCGGGATGGCATTCGGTTGAAAAAGCGACCGGCCGAGCGTATCGGCCCCCACCAGAATGACAAGACCTATCATGCCGGCAATGGGCATGAAATGCTGGTGCATGGGCCCGACCAGGCGGCGGGCCAGGTGAGGCGCGACGAGACCGATAAACCCGATCCCGCCCGCCATCGAGACGCTGGCGCTGGACAATCCCACGGCCGCTGCGAGCAGCAGCAGCCGTTTCTTGCGGACGGCCGTTCCGATCCCGACGGCCAGCTCATCCCCCAGTGAGAATGCATTCAAGCTGTGGGATTGCCCTATTGCATACGGCACAAGCAGTGCAATCCACGGAAGCAGCGCGATCACATGTACCCAATCCCTGCCCCAGACGCTGCCTACCAGCCATCTGGAGGTGAAAGCATACGTGGTTTCGTCCAATTGCAGCGACAAAAACAAGGATACGGCACCGAAGCCTGCGGCCACGGCAATTCCGATCAGAATTAACCGGACAGGGATAAGTCCCCTGTGCCGGTCGTAAGCCAGCAGCACAATCAATAAAGCCGCCAGAACACCCCCTGCGAAGGTAAACAACGGGATGAACAGTGAAACCGGCCCCTTCATCGTTTGGAAGAAGGTGACGAACAGGATCAGACCAAAGGCCGCTCCTGCATGCAGCCCAAGTATCCCCGGGTCGGCCAGTGCGTTGCGGGACAGCCCCTGCAGGATGGCCCCCGAAACGCCGAGTCCGATGCCCGCCAGCATCGTAACCAGGCTGCGCGGCAGCCGGAAATCGAATAAAACCATGGCTTCATCCGGGCTGCCTTGACCCAGGAAAGTCCGGAGAACCGCCAAGGGAGACAGACGGATCGTTCCCGTGTTCAGGCTGATCAGCACGACAACCGTACATAAGAGGGCTAGTACGATACCGGTGCTCCAAGCCTTTCTCCCTCTGCTGGTGCTTGTGGAATGGAAGCTCATTACAGGCTCCTCCCTTCCTGACGGGCCAAGTATAAGAAGAAAGGAACCCCTACCAGCGCCACCATCACTCCAATGGCCAGCTCCTTCGGCGGATTCACCATCCGGGCGCACAGGTCGGCCAGTACAAGCAGCACGGCACCTAATAAAGCGGATGTCGGGATGATGCGTCTATAATCGACGCCCACCAGCTTTCGGGCAATATGAGGGATGACCAGCCCGACGAAGCCGATGGCGCCAACAGCCGAAACGGATATTCCGGCAAGAATGACGGCTGCGGTGATCGCCATCCAACGTACTCGTTGGGTGCGAACACCCAAATTGGAAGCTGCCTCCTCCCCAAGCGAAACAAGGGAGATGGACTTGCCTAGCAAGCTAGCACCTGCGATAGTGAGCAGAATGATCGGCACAAGAAGCTTCAAATGCATCCACTTCACCCCGGACACGCCACCGGCATACCAAAACGCGAGGTCCTGGCTCAAATTATAGTAAATCGCTACACCTGAGCTTAACGAGTGAAGCATCGCTGCCACGACCGCTCCGGCCACGGTGAGCCGAAGCGGTGTCAAACCACCGGGGGCTGCGGCACCCAGTGCAAATATCAGCAGCGTGCTGAGCACCGCTCCGAGAAAAGATAGAGCCATCAATCCCGAATAAGGGATGTTCGGCATGAATGCAAAGCTAAGCGCAACCACAAGCGTAGCCCCTGCATTGATGCCTAGCACCCCTGCATCGGCTAGCGGGTTGCGTGTCACTCCCTGCATCAAAGCGCCCGCTACAGCAAAGGCCCCGCCTATTGCAGCCGCACCTATTACTCGGGGCAGCCGCAATTCATGAATAATTTGGTGCGTCGTCAAGCCCGGATCGTACTGAACAACCGCGGTCCACACGGTTCCCAGGGACATCCCCTTGGCCCCCAGGGAAACTGCGGCAAACATCGATAGCAGCAACCCGCATACAGCTAGCAGCAGAACGATCCCAAACCGTGAAGTACTGGAAAAAGCCTGTATCGGAATCAGCTCCGCTCAATAATATTGATAATCATTATCATTCGTTATCATTATAAAAACCTCTTCCGAGGCCGTCCATGACATAATTTAAGGTATTATCCATGGATTATTTTAAGATTCGCTATTTCAACCGCTTAAGGGGCGAGGGCTCTTGCGGAATGTGATGACTGGAGTAGTCTGATGGGGCGCAGCCTACTTTTTCCTTAAACCTCCTGCTGAAGTAAAACTCATCACGGTAACCGACGCTTCTAGCTACCTCGCGTATGCTTGGATTCGGAGCCAGGAGCAGCTCTTTGGCTTTATTCATGCGCAGCCGGGTCACATACTCGATAGGCGAATAGTTCATCCTTCGTTTAAACTGCTGGGAATAATACGCCGGGTGTACACCGGCCATATCAGCCAGCTTGCCCAGCTTGATCTCCTCCGTAAAATGCTGATCCAAGTACTCAACGGTCCGTCGGAACCAATCTTCCCCCGAGCTTGTTGGCTCTCCAGGGCTGGATGGCTCCTGAAGAAGCAGCTCCAGCAGCTCAAAGAGCAAGGATTGACGTTGTAATGCCTTCTTCCCCGTATCGCCGCCGTCACTAGAGGGGAAAGCTTCTTCCATCTCAGCTAATGAATGCAGCAATTGGAGCAAGTATCGGGAATGAAGCTTGATTTCACCTTGCACAGGAAATGTGAGCTGTTTCTCATATACCCTGCGTGCCTCTGTCCATTCCACAGCGGTATATAGATCGAATGAAATACGATATAAGTCAGCCTCATGACCTGCCCCCCATTCCACTGTGGCACCAGGCAGCAGGAGAAACACGGACGGGTACGCAAGCGTCACCGGAATATTGTTAACAGTCAGCTGGACGTTCCCCTTGGTCATCCACAGCAAGGCATGATGCCGCGCCGTTTCCTTGCCAGCCTTTTCGATTCGATGCTTCTCAGCCCCCCTCCACTCCACCAGCTTTCTATACAGCCCATCCGTCTTCCCTTCCATCTCCGGCTGCCGCCTCCCCTCAATTCCTTTATTTCTGAATCATCGCAGCTCGGCCCCTGTGTGAGCCTGATGCTTGTAATAATTTAGCTTCAAACCCTTCCAGCAGCACACTCAGTCCAAACTCAAATTCACGGTCCCATTCAATGGACGTCGTATAGACTGCCAATCTGGCCATGTGAGGGTAAAGCTCGGATGGAAGCGACTGAAACTGCTCGGAATAGTGCTTGCCCAGCTCTTCCAAGTTTATCTCCCCCCGATTGGCGCGGTCGGTTAACCGGGTTTCCTCCTGCACAAAGCCAAGCACATAGCTTTTCACCATGGACGCAAGCCACGGTATGTTCGGGTCCTGAAATCCCGCCTCGGACAATAGGCGAAATAAAAATTCGATGTGTGCCAGACGGCGAGGACTAGCGGCGATGGTCGCTTCCATAATATGTCCCGCATCCCGGTATTGCTGGAGCGTTCGGCGAAAGTTCAATGCCCACTGCCGAAGCTGCTCCTGCCAAGAAAGCTGCGCATCCGGGAACGCCACTTCCGAGCTGATTTGCTCCGCCAGCAAGTGCAGCAGCTGCTCTTTATCCTTCACATGATAATACAGCGCCGCGGCCTTGACTCCGAGCGCATCGGCAATTTTCCGCATCCGGATCCCCTCTATCCCCTCCGCTTGCAGCATGTCCAGTACGGCGCTAACGATCCGTTGACGGTCCAGCGGGGTGTGAAGCGGTTCAGATTGCCCTTTATAAGTATCGTCCGTTGATTGGTGTATTCTTCTTCTTGCCATGTTCACCCTCCGTTTTGTCTTGACAATTATAGCATATCCGATTAATCTAACGGTATTAAATTATAATTTAACGTTGTTAAATTGCGGTCAAACAATCGCCTGCCTATTCAAAAAATAAATAAAGGAGCCATTCCTGTAATGCAGCCTCTTATACAAACCCCCGAGCCAACGAGACA